>JAWKWB010000001.1:0-2094 GCA_041397775.1 Hyphomicrobiaceae bacterium
TGGCATCATCCGAGCACCTGGGCGCCGCGGCTTACGCGGAGCTCGTTAGACGGACAACGAGCTACATGGGAAGGGCGCGACCGAACGCAACTCGGCGTCGCAAAGCGGCGCCAGGGCTCTCGGGCTCTTACATCACTACTGACCTCGTCGTGTCGTCGCGACGGTCTCTCGCTCCGCTCGCGGCGGCGCTTCCAAGGGCCTATCAGCCAATTGCGTTGAGCGGTCGACCGATGGCGCGCTTGCTGATTCTCAACGGACTCTCTCGCGGCTCCGTCGAGGCTGACTGCCAGCAGCTCATCAAGCGCGTCTCGGCCCTCAAGGGCGAAGCGTGGCGCTCGTGGCGCGGGGCGGGGAGGCGCGTCTTCGACATCGGAGTTCAGGCGGGCAACGAGAGGCACCCCTTCGAAGGGGTGCGACTGTGTGCCGCGACGCTCGGGGCCGTCGCCGCCCTGGGCCTCCAGATTCAGCTAACCATCTACCGGCCCGGTGACTACCACTTGCTCGAGACGAAGCCATGACGTGCGCCAAGGGCGTGCCTCGCAGGCAAAACAACGTGCCGTCTAACATCGGCTTGCAGCCCTCAGCGGCCCGGTGGATCATGAGGCCGCTGCGGCTGAAGCCGCATCGTTAGGCTGTCTCGACGCTACCCGTGTTCCATCTCGCTGCAGCTGTCATCGTTCTCGTGTATGCGGCTCCTGAGGCCTGGGCCCAGCCGCACGCCGACGTCTACGCTCGAGTTCGCCAAGATCTACTCGAGCGTATCCAGCGGCGGACGGGTCCCAACGCCCAATCGTGCGGCGATCTCTTTAAACGACCGGTCGCGCGACCGGATTTCGATCCGGCGCCCGTCTACGCGGCAATTGCGTGCGGGCAGCGCGCGGTCGCGGCCGGCCAGTCCTTCTGGTTCGCGTTCGGCGGTTTTGGCCTCGACTCGTGGGTGGCGGAGGGGCTGCTCGCCTCCCCTGATGGGCCGCTGGAGCGCTTCTCCTACGACAGCGATCCGGGTGGGGGCGGTGGAGTCAGCGCTCATGCCACCCTCTCGAGCGGGCGCTGCGTGGGCGCGCGCCTGCACCAGTTCTCCGGAGGCGGCTACACTCTTGAGTGCCTGAATGAGCCGTGGAAGCTGGTCATTCACGCGATCATCCTCGGGTTGTTTGTCATCTGTTGCGGCGTCGCCACGATCCTGACGCGCCGCCGGTGGCGAAAGGCGGCTGTGGCGGTCCTGGGGTTGGGGGTCGTGGCTATCGCTGCGATCATCTGGGTGCTCGCCAACCTGGGTGGCCTTCGTTCCGATCTCGCGGCACCTGCAGCCATCTGCGCCGCCATCTTGCTCGCGCTTCTGACGAGTCGCGTTCGCAGCCGAGTGTCACTCGCAGCCTAACCACGGCTTGCAGCCGGCGGCGGCCTGGGCGCATCATGAGGCCTTCGCGGCTGAAGCCGGGGCGTCAGCCAGACCATACGTGAGCGTCTCTGAGGAGCACCGTTCAATGTCCGGCATCAGGCCGCTTGATCGCGGTTCGTTGGATCGCGCAGTCGTGACATTTGCGCGCGCGTTTTCGCCAGATCCGATGATCACGTGGGTATTTCCGGACGCGGCGGGGCGGCTTGCCAAGGCGCGTGCGCTCATGCACGTGCTCGTCGAATACGGCTTGCGTTACGGAAGAGTCACGGTGTCCCATGACGCGAAGGCCGCATGTGTCTGGATCCCTCCAGGCCCTGGAGTCACGATTCCAGGCATGATTCGCTCCGGCATGTTCGGCGTGACGCCTGGCGGCGCGCGGCTGATTCGCCAACGTTAGGCATACAGATGAACGACCGAGTGCGATCGGAACTCGACGCCATCACCGCTTGTGATGCGGTGGAACAGGCCCACCTCGACGACGCGCGCACATGGGTCGAGTCCGGAGTGGCGCTCTGTCGCGTGGCCAAACCCGCCACCCCGCCGAAACACTTGGTGTCGTACTTCGCAGTAGTGGATCAGGGCCATATTCTGCTGGTCGATCACAAGAATGCCGAGCGCTGGCTACCGACTGGCGGCCACGTCGAGCCTGGCGAAGACCCTCGACAGACGGTTGTTCGCGAACTGCGAGAAGA
>JAWKWB010000002.1:0-763251 GCA_041397775.1 Hyphomicrobiaceae bacterium
AGAAGCCGAGTGCGCCGTCGGCAATCATCAGCTCAGGCTGTGCATCGAGCCCCCGCCGACGCAGATCGAGCAGCAGATCGCGCCAATCATGCGCACTTTCCCTTGCACCATCGGTGAATCCGACGAGTTCCTTTCGGCCTTCTGGCGTCGCGCCGATGATGACGAGGATGCATTGCTTTTCGTCTTCGAGCCGGGCTTCCAGATGGATGCCGTCGGCCCACACGTAGACATAGCGCCTGGCCGAGAGATCGCGCTTCTGCCACGCCGCGTGCTCGTCGAGCCACCCATACTTCAGGCGGCCGATGGCCGACGCCGATAGTCCCGCCGCTTGCCTGCCGAGCAGGGCTGCCAGCGCCTCGGAGAAGTCCCCGGTCGAAATGCCCTTCAGGTACAGGATCGGTAGCAGCGTCTCGATCGACTTCGAGCGGCGCATGTAGGGCGGCAGGATCGCCGGCGAGAAGCGGATGCGGCCAGGATCATCGGCTGTCGCCGCCCGATCACGCACACGTGGCTGGCGCACGGCCACCGGGCCGATGCCGGTCATCACCTCGCGCTCGGGCAAGTGGCCGTGTCGGACGACGCGGGCGCGGCCATCCTCGGTCTTGAGATCGGCATGTTTGGCAAGGAAACCGGCGACCTCGGCCTCGACTGCCTGCGCGAGCAGGGCTCGGGCCCCGTTGCGCAAGACCTCCGTGGGTTGATCGTCGAAGGCTCCTGGCTGAATCAGTCGCACGACGTTATCGTTGGGCACGGCATATCGCTCCTTCGGTGGAGAAGTGAGGTCGTCAAGCAACCCCACGATATGCCGCCTTCCCGATTCCCCCCGTCACCAACTTCCGGCCATAGCTCACAAGTTGGTCCACTATCTGCTTATACGCGACGCAATATAACGAAGACACAGCCGCATTCAGCGCGTATATCGAGTCGATCGCTATGAAAGCTACACACAGGACTGACGAAATGAAGGGATGCATTGGGCGCCGCAAGCGAGGCGCGGTTCTGATCCAGACGTACTGCACCCAAGTACTCCATCATTCATGCTGAACATGATAAAGCGCAAGTTTTTGCAGTTGGTGGCCGTCATCCTGTACTGTGCACTGCTGCCTTTTGTCCTTTTCGAGCGGTGGAGTGCCCGTCACCGTACGCAATTGGGGGAGGCGAAGCCACGGCTATTTTTCGGCGCAACTTCCATTATAACTTTGCCAAGCCTTGCCAAGGCGCTACGCTCTCGAGGATATCAAGCGCTATCAGGCGCCGTGGCTGACGTAGGGTTTGCGGTGCCAGATGGTTTTGACCGAGTTGTGACGCGCACGGCGTCGCCCAATATTATCGTTCGGCGGTTATTCGGAACGGTTGAGGCGATAGCGGCATTTGTCTGGGCCATCCGCCGCGCCGACATTTTTCATCTCTACCTTGATGGCGGTTTTTTACGTCGCACTCCTCTGCAGCTTTTAGAGCTCAAACTGTTAAAGCTAGCACGCAAGAAGGTTATCGTATTTCCCTATGGCCACGATTCATGGGCGTACGATCGCATTCCCGATTTGGCCTTGCGCGCTGGACTGCTCGCCGATTATCCGGCGCTCAGAGTCACGAGCGCTGCCGTGGGCGAACGCCTAGATCTCTTCTGCCGGGAAGCGGATATGGTTGTCGGCTGCCTCAGCCACATCATGATGCTGCCTCGCTATGATGCATTGATGATGACGTGCTACGGCGTTGAGACAGATACGCTGACACCCGTCTATCCAGATCCTGCCGATGAGACCTTGCGTCTGTTTCACGCGCCCAATCACCGCAACTGCAAAGGCTCGGACTTTTTGGAGCGGGCCGTCCAAGAGTTGCAGGCCGAGGGCGTCAGGATCGAGTTGGATCTCGTGCAGAAGCGACCGCGAGCCGAGGTCCTGCAGCGCATGGCTCGCGCGCACGTGTTGGTCGATCAGTTGCTCGCCGGCTACGGGATGACGGCCCTCGAGGGCATGGCGCTCGGCAAGATCGTCATCACTGGCCGCAACTGGCCATCTGCTGACGCGCCATTCAAGCAATTCCCTCCTTATCTCGAATGCCCGGTGCACTGGGCCGATCCAGCGACGATCAAGCAGGTTCTCCGTGATATCTCCCGCAGCCGTGATCAGTGGCGCCACTGGGGGGAGGCAAATCGGCGCTTCGCCGAGCGCTACCACTCGCCCGCAGCAATGGCCGGGCACTGGAGTGCCCTCTACCCGCGACTTGGCTTTTCACCTCGCCGCTTCGAAAGTGCCTCGGTGTAGGCCGCCAGCGTCAGTTTGGCGACCTCCATGGGGTGATGCCACTTGTTTGCGAATGCAAGCCCGCGCTCGACCAAGCCAGGGCGTCTTTCTGGAGCATTGGCAAGCGCAATGATCACCTCCGTCAGTGAGGTGGTGTCGGTCCGGATCAAGGGCAGTTCGCGCGACAGCTCAGGAACGCGAGCGGCTTGGTCTGGACAAATGCGGCCGATCGCAGGCACGCCGAGATACATCGCCTCGACGACTGTGCCGCCATACCAGCCAAGCACCAACTGGTCGATCATGTAGTCGGCAGCGGCCAGCCGCCGCAATGCGGCCTCGCGCGGCTGTTGGATGACAAGATCCAATGTGACGTTGCAGTGCCGGGCGGCATCCGCCACGGCTTTCTCGATCAGGCCGGAGCCCTTGATGGCTGGCGCAGTCGAGAGATGCACGAGCCGCAACGGCTTTCCTGCCGGCCGCAACAAGTCGGGTGGTGCTAGTCCAGGCACGACTGGCGGCTCGATCGCATAGGGCAGGAACGACGACTTGTGCGCCGGAAGATGTGAGAGCAGATCGGGATTGAGTGAGAACATGTGATCGCACAGCCGCGCGGCGCGTCGAATGGTCAAGCGACGCTTGGCCAGCCGCAATTGGTCGACGTAGGTCTCGTGGGTGACGTCGCCCCCTTTCCAGCGTCCGCGACGGCGTTCCTCGGCTAGGCTCTCGTCGAGCTCCGGTGGGTACGTCAGGCGGGCATCGTCGCCTTGAAACGTCATGAAACGTGCCGCCTCCCGTCGATAGAAGTTCATTTCGGGTAGGATCGCACCCAACCGCGGCGCGTGCAGCAACGACGCGCCGAAATTGAAATGAAAGACGTCGAATTGATTGCGGACCTGAAGGAAGGCGCGCCAGCGCTCCCATAGTTTGCGTCGAAACGACTTGCCAGCGCCGCCGAGCATGATGTCCGCTGAATAGCCGTAAGGCGAGGGATCGTAGCAAAGGGTCTGCGCCACCGCGCCATTGCCCTGCTCGCCCTTGGCAAGTGCCGGCGGATGGCCACCAATCACGTCGGGAAGATGCAGAATGCGCAAAGGTGCATCCATGTTCCAGTTGCGTCCCTGGATAGGGGAGGTCGCGAATTTGCCCCGCATGTCAGCCGCAGAGCGTCGCGACACCGTCGGCAAATGCGATCTCCGGCGGCACCAGGAACTCACGCATCATCGCCGTGTCGGCGACAACATGGCCGACAGTCGCCGCAGGTGTCGACTTGAACTGCGCCTCACGCTGGACGGCGTTGCCGATCGCCATGCCGATAGCACGCAGCGATAGCGGTTGCGGACCGGCAACGTTGATCGTGGCGCTGCGGTCGAGATCCAGGGCCTTGATGGTGGCAGCGGCTGCGTCGTCGGCGTGTATCGGATTGATTTCTATGCCGTCCTGACCCGCCAGGTTGATCGCCGTGCCGCTCCGAACGCTGGCGACCAGACGAGGCATCAGCATGTTTGCCTTCTGGCCTGCGCCGTAGATGAAGAAGTACCGCAGTGCGACGACGTTGAAGTACTTTTCGTAGGCGCTAGCCAGCAATTCTGCCGACCGCTTGGTCGCGAGGTAGTGCGCCAGCGGCCCCTCGATCCGGACAGGATCTGCTTCGCGGAACGGTTGTGGGCCAGTCCCGTAAAGCCCTCCGGTCGACGCATGAACAAAGCATGTTATGCCTGCTTTCTGCCCCCAATTCAGCAATTGCGACGTCGCCCCGACGTTCACGGCAAACACGTGCTCTGCCGCCTCGGGGAACCGGTTGTGCCCGTCTCCCTGGGCCAGATGGACGATTGCGTCGGCGTGTTTGGGCAATGCTGCCGCGAGGTCCGTCCCGGCCAGATCGGCCTCGGCGAACGTAATGCGGGCCGTACCCGGGTTCGGAGCCGAAGGCGGTGTGCGGCCAAGGCAGATCACCTCGTGTGCACCCGCTAATTGTCTGAGCACAGCGCCGCCTAGCAGACCACTATACCCTGTCAGTACGATCGACGACATGTGCTTCGGGTTCCTGAATGAGCCGCTTCTGATCAATTAGGCGGGTTTGGTGAGCAATACCGAGATGCCATTCGGATTGGCATCGTTGATCTGGAATTTCGTGACGCCCAGATCCGCCAACCAGCCGCGCACCTCTTCTTCGGTATGCTGCCAAGCGTTGTGCGGGTGATACCAGTCGAAGTTGACCATATTGTTGGTCTCGTAGTCGAACGCATCGTTCCAGAAGCATTTGACGAAATTGTAGTACACGAGCCGCTGGACGTCATGCTCGCCCGCAGGGATGCCGAGGATGGGGATGGCCTTGTCGAGCTTGATACGCACGTCGAGTTTCGACAGTGCGCGCCCGAGTTCGGTCAGCCCCTCGCAGGCCTTATAGCATTCCTCCGGCGGCAATTTGCTGAAGGCATCGCGGATGTGACGATCGCTAAAGCGGCGGGCGGCTCCCATCTCCTTGTAGACATAGAAGAAGAACTGGCCGCCGGGACAAACCTTCCTGTATAGCGCGTCGACGGCGGCGCGCGTGTTCGGCGTGTGATGCAGCACCCCGTCCGCTATGACGAAATCGAAGCTATCGTCGGCGAACGGAGCGTCCATCAGGTCGGCTTGCACGACCGTGCAATTGGGGAGATGGCGGGTATTCTCGAACGTCGTGAACGCGGCGTCGGAGATGTCGAGCGCAAATACGTCGCCTGGACAATTCTCGGCAATGAAGCGCGTGTTGAAACCCGATCCGGGGCCGACCTCGAGAACGCGCTGCCGTCTAGCATAAAACGCTTTCAGTGCGTCAAGATCGGGAACACCCAACTTCTTGCAGTACCAATCGAACAGAAATGTCTTGTGTTCCTGTTCCAGGCCATACTGCTTGAACTTGCGCCACTTGTCGGAAAAGGTCTTGTTGGTCTCGGCTTGATCCCTGGCTTCTGGGCGCGATGGCGCGTCGGGAGGCAGCTCCAGCCCGTGACGCCTGCAGAACTGCGCCAGATCGAGGCGCAACTGGCTAACGAGGAAGCAGGGAACCCCTCCTATAATGGGCCACCAGTTCTTGCCGTCGACCGCTTCCAGAACGCCTTCAATGATATGCTCGCCGTCGGCTACGAAAGTCCGAATGTGGAACGAACCGGCCTCGCCAACTCCGACGACAAAGGCCTGTTCCTGATTTTCTCGCATCAGAGAACCGCTACGCTCTTCACTACCGGGCCCCAATTCACGCTCGAGCTATCTCGCTGAGACAATCGTGAATGGTCGCGCTTTCTATGTCGCGAGCCAGCATCTCGTTGACAAGTTCGTCAAAAAAACTGCGGGCCCCATATCCAGTAAAAGCTAACGAGTCGATTGGAGCGCCACTCTTGAACTGATCGCGTGCGGCCGCATAGAATTCATAGCTTGGGGAATTGAGCATCAAATGAATGGGATGAAAATCAAATACATACAGACCAGCCCCTTGTAGGCTGCGCACGATGATTTCCCTGTCGAACGGCTTGCGACTACTCGCTCCCCAGAACCGCACGTCCGAGAAATCCAGATTATCCATGTAGTATATGGGCACTTGCCACACGCCGAAGGTCTCGCGAATTGGTTCTATCCCTTCGGCGCCCAAGTTGTCCTGCGTACTGACATATTGGTAACCATTGCGCCCGACCCATTCGGCAAGAATATGACTGTAGACACACGAGTGCGACCGCCACCCCTTTGCATCGGGAAACAATCGCCGCATGTTCGATAGCTCGCGAGGCCAATCGGCCTCTTCGCCGAGGTACGGATGAGGTGCCAGTTCATGTCGGGTCTCCGACAGGCATGCGTACTGGTTTGTGCAGAAAAACGTCGCCCTTCCCGGGATGGTCGTGCTGCCGAGGAACGCTAACATTCGATCCTCACTCATGTGATCGGTATCAAAAGATAGGCTGATCATCGGGTCGACACCTTCACCCTCGGTTGCTTGCTAGACGAAATGCTGCGCCGACTTAGGTGGCTCGCTTGCGCAGCGCAAATCCGACCAGGTGACCGATGCTCTCGAAGTCGGGTACGACCTTTGCTATCTGCTTGGCGATTTCGTTGATCCTGCTATCATACTTCGGTGCCTCCGGCGCAGCCAGAAGCGGATGCACAATCCGGGTTATGAAATAGTACATCCCGAAGCGTTGCGTTCTGATAAGTTCGTAATGTGGGTGGACGAAGGACAGAAGCTCTTTTTCGTCAAACTTCTTTGTGAACAGGCGGTCTCGACCGTCAGCCTCGATTTCAGCAAGATCGAATTTGCGACGGAAGAAATTCAGTCGATCAAGACCGTCGACGGTGCCCTCCATCATGACGTACATGCCGCCTGGCTTCAGCACGCGATTGATTTCGAGAAGGGCCTTCTGCTGAAGATCCCAGTCCAGCAGAGCCATAAGGCATCGGTGCGTGGTGACGACATCAAATGTCGCGTCGCCAAACGGCAAGGACATGACCGACGCACACTGGAAGTCGATTTTCAGTTCAGGCGCCTGTTCAGAAGTCAGTTTTTTCGCTAGCGCGATCATGTTCGCAGAATAATCGATCGCGTGAGCTTTAATCGAACGGCTTTTCGCGTAGGCTCGAATCGCCACGCCAGGACCACAGCCAGCGTCTAAAACGATGTCGCCGTCTCGAATGTATTCCTGTCCGTAAGCAATTTCCAGATCACGTAGATTGAAGTCACATGCCGTCGTTCGCTCGTCACCACTAATGGCGATTTCGTCGTACACTTGCTTGAGTTGTTCTGCCTCATCAACCATCTGACAGTGCCTTTTGATATGCCTCAAGTTGCCAAGCGACAACAGCGGCAGGACTATGGAACTGGTCCATCCACGCGCGAGCACGCGCTGAATAACCCAATTTCCATGTCGAGTCTAGCGCCAAGCCTACTGCGTCTGCGATGCCGCGTTCATCGAATGCAGGCAGGATCGGCGCGGGCTCCGGGAACATCCATGCAGTGCTCGACGGCTCATAGCTGGAGATAACGGGGGTTCCCGCTGCAAGGCACTGTGGGGCGGTGCTGCCGAAATGCGGCAACGCCATTTGATCAAGCACAACATCCGACCCGCGAATGTGCTTGATCATCGCGAGACGGCTCATTGATGTGCGCCAAATCACATTTTCTTCGCACTCGAACTCGGCAATCATGCGCCGACTTTCAGCGACTTGCTGCCCCCACGAAATGAAGACCCATTTCACAGTCTTGCCTTGGGCTTTCAATCGATCCTTGATCAACGGGATGGCGCGGACATGCACGTCGGTGCCCTTTACGGCATAATCATGCCGGACTGGACAGAAAAGGACAACGTCGGCCCCGAATGATCGACGCATTCTCCCGATCTCTTGGTCCATTTCCATCCGATGCTGCTCAACATCTATCGGGTGCGGCATCGGCGTGAACTTGCGCACCCCAATTTTCTGTGCATATTCGAGGCAGTCCCCATTGGTTATGAAGCAGTGCGATGCCTGATTATACGCCAGTGAATTCAGTCGGGCGAGAGGCGTATCGGCCAATGTGAAGTCTCTCAACGTGCCATGCTCAAAAGCGACATAGGGGTGCTTTCCGCAAAGCATGGCGAAAATGGGTTCTGTCGCATAACATTGCACGATGTCATAATGTCTGCAGATCCGCTCAAAATACGAGGCAGTTGCTTGATGTGGCTGGATTTCCGCCGCAGTCAATCGATCAGCTCTCTGGGGGAAAACGCGGTCGAAAGCCGCGAGGATCGCTGTTGTCGGGTCAGAAGTCACGGCGCTGGAAGGTGGTTCGCCGGATGCCGCCAATTGTTGGGGATGCGACGAGCCTGTGCCCAGTTGGTTGACAAGCTTGGATCGTTTTCTCTTCTCGGACAGAAAACGCCGCACTTTTCCGGCGATGCTGCGCAATGGCGGCGGAGCGTTGGATTTTGCGAAGTTATATAGGTGAATTAGTGCCGGCTTGATGCGCAACAGCGCAAATGATATGGCGCGTTTCAGGAAGTATGCAGGAGTCGCTGGCGCCAGCGCGAGGACGGAGCCGGTCTTATCGCCAGCGAAGCGGCGAGCGATTGTCAGTGTCGCACTCAACACCCGACGTCGAAACGCGTGGCGCAAACCAGGCAATGGCGCATAGCGGTTCTCGATCAGTTCAGCGCAGAGCGGCAGTGGACCAACGAAGAACCAGTCTGGCCGCCGGTAGCCCTTGAGATCGCTGGGCGCGAAGCGAGGGTCGTTGTCGTCTCCGTGCGGCTGCTGGATGTCCAGATCTTCCCATTCCGGCAGCGCCATGACGTGATAATAATCACGTGACATGACGTCCGCCTCGACACCATAGCGGCGCAGAAATTTGGCATTGAGGTAGCCGTTGGCGGCGATATTGCCGATGTGCAGCACGCGCAAGCGCCGCCCATGAGTGCGTTCGAACTCGCGTAGCCAAGCAAGCTTTGTTGTGAGGTCCGGCAGGTTCATTTATTCGTTCCAAGACTCGAAGTCGGCGCTGACAGCAATGATTTAGTTGTGGTCTGGAAACTTTGGCGTATTTCCCAGTCGATGGCTGAGTTACGTGTGTTCTTGTCGCAACAATCGTGCTCTGAGCGGGCCGAAACGATAGTTCGGGTTGGCTCCCGTTTCGATTTTCTCGAGCAGACGGTAAGACAGATCCACCTGCCCTCCCCCGCATGATTGCGCAGGAACCACGCGCGGCTCGCCGCTTCGTTGGTGCGACGACGGTCTCGCTGAGACCAATCCGGCTCCGGCGCGAGGAGAAAAACATATCGCACCGCCGGCATTCCCCGACGCCCACTGTCGAGAGGGCCCCCGAACTCGAAAGTCCTGCCGAATTCCTCCCACTCCAGCCGTGCGACTACGCCGGCGTCGGACCAATGCAAGCACAGTGGGCTTTGGACGCCATATCGCCGAAGTGGCGTCGGCCGTCGCCGAAGTTCGTGGCAACGGCGCCGCATCATTTGAGCGGGACCATGCAGTAAAAGATGTGATCGAAGCCGACCTGTTTAACAACGGTCACATCAATTATCCTAAAACTCCTCTCGAATATCGGCTCGATCCAAGCTCGATCGAAATGGAATAAATGGAAATCGTCCACTGGGATGGGCGGCGATGAAGCTGGAACATAGGGGGGGGAGCCTGGGATTGAAGCAAGCCACACGAGATATCGACCTCCATCCACAAGGACTCGAGAGACCTCTGCAAGTGACTGCTCAATTGACAAAACATGGTCAAGGGATGTTCCAGACACCACTGTGTGAAACGATTGATCCGGCCACGGCAGATGTTCATTGAAACCTCGCACGAACTCAAAGTTCGGCGTGGTCGTCGCAGGAAGCGGCTCCAAACCCGAAATCAGAGATGGGTCGTACGCGGAAAGGTAGGATGGTACTCCGTGCGGGCCGCAGCCGATGTCGAGTAGCCTGCCGTAACTATAAATATCAACGTATGCGCCGAAAAGCTTTGCATGCCAGTGGTCGCGGTGGCTGCAACTTGCTTCGCGTTGCTCGTAGTAGCTGCGCTTTCCGTTCTCGAAGAGTGTCCTCCAGACAGGATAGGCAACCGGATCGATAGCTTGCATTTCGGCAAACGCCGCATCGATGCCCCGCTGTTCGGCGGCAGCGTATTCCGAGTTCCATGATTGGTTTTTTTGATAATCTCTCAGTCGACGCGCACAGAGCCCTGCGCTGAGAAGCGCGTCGACGACCGATTGGTTTCGCTTGTTGTTCTCGCTCTGATTGTCAGCCAGTTGACTCGAAATATTCTCGAGCCGTTCGAAGATGTGATTGAGTTTTCCATCCGCGTTGGTGATCTGATCCGCCAGCTTGTCACCTGCCTCCGCGAGGCGCAGCAACCGAGCCGGTGCGCGCACAAGACCAGACGTCGCGTGCTTGAGGCGGCGCAGCACAGATCGCGTCGAACCGGCTTCTGAATTCTTCAAGTCTTCCTCCAGCTCGTTCATGCGTCGCCATTTTCTCGAGGCCGCTGATGGGCTTCGAGATTGCCGCAATTGCGTCGAACATGACGCCATTCGACGTTCGGATAGAACACAGCGCCTGACGGATATCCCGACGTCACTACGCGCAATCGATAAAATCGATGGCGATATTCGTAAAAATCGACATGGCCGGACCGAATCGGCAATAGCCCTAGAGACAGGAGATAATCGCCGGCCAGCAACTCTAACGATGGAAATCTGGCGATCAGAACCCCCTCGCTAGCGGGTGGCTCGCTGCTCTGCAGGATGCTTGTGTCATTGGTGTCGTGACCCGAGAGGCTAGAAGTGCCAAATTGCGCAATCAATTGCAGATCGCGCTCGCGTTCTATGGCGAACGCGATTCCGAGCTTTTCGTCGGGCTTATCCCCTATGCACCGATAGTGAACTTCAATGGAAAAATCCTCCCAGGTGCGGGTTATCGGGAGGCCATTCTGAAGTTCGTTTGCGAATTTCACTGCCTCGATAACGACTGGACCTTTTCGGAAGATTGGTGTTTCATTGGCGGCCCTGCCAGAAGACGCATCGTCGCCGGGAAGTTGTGCGGCTGCTTCTGAATTGGCGCGCAAATCACTATTCGTCGCTTGCGAGTCATCCGTATTAGCGTCGCCTTGCCGAGGCGGGGTGGCGCTTGTGAGTAGTCCCGCGGAGTGTGCAGACACGTCTTCGTCAGAGATATCCAGGCTGACAATCGAACCTAATTTATTCGACATCCGCATATGGGTATCATAATCGTAGAGGCGCGTGACCTCTCGAGATGGACCGATTTCGCGTATGGTCCCGCCGTCAATCCAAACAGCCATATGGCATAATTGAGCGACCTGCGACGTGCCGTGACTAACAAAGAGGACCGTGACGCCGCTTTCGCAGATCTCGCGGATGCGCCGCATGCACTTGTGCACGAAATAGGCATCGCCAGCGGCAAGCGCTTCGTCGATGATCAGGATCTCTGCGTCGACGCTGATCGCGGTCGCGAATGTGAGGCGTGCCTTCATGCCGCTCGAATAGGTCTTGAACGGCTGGTCGATGACGCTCTCCAACTCTGAGAAGGCGATGATCGAGGCAGCCTTGGAGGCGATCTCCTCGCGGCTCATGCCGGCGCACATGCCTCCCAGGATGATGTTTTCACGCCCCGAGTAGTCGTCGTGGAAGCCGGTGCCGAGTTCGAGAATGGCTGAAATTTTGCCGTTCACCTCGACGCTGCCGCTGGTCTGCTGCAGCGTACCGGCGATGATCTTCAAGAGCGTGCTCTTGCCCGCCCCGTTGGGGCCGATGACGCCAACCACCGAGCCGCGCGGAATTTCGAGGGAGATGTCGCGCAACGCCCAGTGTTCCGAGTGGCGCGATTGCCCGTCGAGCGCCTCTCGCAGCAAGTCCAGGGGGCGGGAATAGAGATTGTAGACCTTCGACAGGCCGCTGACGCGGATCGCCGGCACGGCCACACCATGAGTAGTCATTTCGGCGGGCATCGCCAGTGCCGTTTCAGGATTTGGTTGTGTGCCAGTTACTGCCATGGGCCTCAGCTCTTAGAGTACATTCGCCACAAAGGGCTTCAACCGCTTGAACGCGCGCATGCCAATCGCCAGTCCGAAAAAGGCGAGAACGGCCGACACGGCCCAGGCCTCAGGGTGGCGCACGGCGCCAAAGTAGAGGCAGTCCTGATACATCCACACGATATAGGAGAATGGGTTCAAATAGAGCCACCCCCTCAGCGCCTGCGGCACCCATTGGGGCAGGTAGAACGCCGGGATGAGGTAGACGCCGATCACCGAGACGACAGAGACGATGTCCTTGACGTCACGGAAGAACGGCGTAATGGCAGAAAGCGCATACGCAATGCCGAGCAGGAAGGCGGCGTGCAGCACGACGACGAGCGGCAGCAGAACGAGCGTTACGGGAAACTCGCCGTGCGTGAAGAGCCAGGCCAGGATCACGGTGAGGCCGGTCAACAGCGGCACAGCGGCGGCCGCGAGGACGCCGACAGGCAGCACCTCGATCGGGAACACCACCTGCTTGACGATATTGGCCTGGGCAGAGAGCGCCGTGGGGGCCCGCGCCAATACGAGCTGGCTCGCCAGCCATGGCGCGAGGCCACTCAGGATGTAGGTGGCATAGTCGCGCGGCATCTCGAGGTTGGTGGCGATCCTAACCTTCAAAACCACAGTGAACAGAAAGATGTAGACCCCGAACATCACCAGGGGATGCGCTATGATCCATAGCCCCCCGATTGCCTGGCCACTGAATTGGCTACCAAGGTCGCGTCGAATCAACTCGAGGCTCAACCTGCGATGGCGCCAGACGAGCGCCAAGCCCTCCTTCAGCGCACGAAGGTTCACCATCGGGGCAATGGCTGTGCAAACGCCGCGTGCGGTCGCCACTACCAACCTCATAAATAAGCCTCGATCAACTGTTCGACGTTGAGCAGCGACCATATTAAGAGGCGGCGATTTTCGCGACCTTCCAAATGGTCGTTGATTAGCCCTTGCGCAGTCTTGCGGTCGAGCACGTCCCAGATCCGCGCCTTGGGCGTCATCAGGCGGCGGCGGACGTAGTCGATGCTGTCACCCTTGAACCAACTCGCGTCGGGCGCTGAGAAGCCCTGCTTCTCGCGATCGGTGATCTGTGACGGAATATAGCGGCCCATCATCTTCCGAAGGATCTGCTTGCCGTCCTTGGTGCGCTGGTAATAGCGAGCCTGCTTGCCGCCCGGCTCGTTCTCGTCGAGGCGCACGACCTCTGCCAGATTGCCGAGTTTGGTGCGCGCAGGCAGGCGCATCGCGAAATCGGCAAGATCGTTATCGAGGAATGGAACGCGGCTCTCAAGGCCATGCGCCATCGACACTTTGTCCTCCACGACGAGGATCCCGTTTAGGAATGTCTTCGCCTCGAAATAGAGCGAATGATTGATGTAGTCCTCGGGCCGCGTGAGCGCTGGTGCATGCTCTTGAAATACGTCGCGGAAAATCTCGCGCGGATCGACGTGCTTGACGCTGTCCCAGATTGGCGCCAGTATTTCCGCCCGCGTACCTTCTGGCAGGAGGCGCTGCCAGAATTCGAAATATTTCTCGACATAGTGGTCGAAATCATCATTGACCACGGCCCGGTAGTAACGCCAGGGATAGCCGGCGAACAACTCGTCACCGCCCGCGCCCGAAAGCACGACCTTCACAAATTTCGAGGCAAGATTTGCCGCATAGAAGTTGGGGTAGCATTGGCCGACTCGCGGCTCCTCAAGATGCCACGCCAAGCGCGGCAGCACACGCTCCATATCGCCAGCCTTCAAGACCATCTCATAGTGCTCGGTCTTGAAAAGATATGACATGTATTCGGCAGCCTGGCGCTCGTCGTAGCCCATCTCCACGCCGGACGCCGAATTCAGGTCGAAGCCGACCGTGAAGCTGCGTATCCAAGGCAATTGCCGGCCGGCCAACGCCGTGATCGATCCCGAATCCATTCCGCCAGATAGATAGGATCCGATCTCGACGTCGCTGACGAGTTGTCGCGAAACCGCCTGCTGGAAAAGCCGGTCGACCTCCTCGAGATATTCCTCATCGGAAGTGCAACCCTCCGGTTCCTGGAACTGGAAGTCCCAGTATTTGCGCGCCCGAGCCTCGCCCTGGCCCTTCTTGATCTGGAGATAGCTGCCTTGCGGCAGCAAATGCACCCTCTTGAATATGGTCCGGGAGGTAAAGAAATTCTGGAATGTGAGGTATTCCGCGAGCCCCTCGGGGTCGAGTTCGGCTTTGAGCGCACCATGCGCAAAAAGTGCCTTGATCTCGGATCCAAACAGAAAGGTGTCTCCGATTTCCGCGTAGTACAATGGCTTGACCCCGAAGCGATCCCGGGCGAGCGTCAGCGTTTCCTTCTCCTTGTCCCATATTGCGAAAGCAAACATCCCGTTGAGCCGGCGCAGGGCTCCAAGTCCCCATTCCGCAAAGGCATGAAGCAGAACCTCGCTGTCAGTGCGGCTAACGAACGCGTGGCCCCGCGTGGTCAGTTCCGATCGAATCTCCTGAAAATTGTAGATCTCGCCATTGTAGGTGAGCGAGTAGCGCCCATCGGTTGTCGTCATCGGCTGGCGACCGAGCGGCGACAGGTCTATGATGGCGAGCCGACGGTGACCAAGACCGATTGGTCCGTCGACGTACTGGCCTTCTCCATCGGGCCCCCGATGCGCGATGGCATCCGTCATCGACTTCAATCGAACGGGCGCACCTGGTGCGCCGTCTCGATGCAGAAAACCCGTAATCCCGCACATGGCTCGTATCTCGCTCTTAGGAGCACTCAGATCTGCGCCTTAGCGCGGCGTTGCTCGACTTCGGCCTTGTGGCCAGCACGCCATTCGATCAACTTCTTCAGACCCTCGTCGAGCCCAATCTCGGCAGTGAAACCGATCTCTCTGCTGGCGCGCGCCGGGCTTCCAATGCGGTTGCGCACGAGTGTCGCCTGGCTTCGTGGAGCGTACTTGATCGCCTGATTACTGCCTGTCAGGTGCAGGAGGCGCTCCGCCAGTTCCTTGAGCGATGTTCTCGTACCTGTGCCGACATTGTAGCATTGATCGGTCGCGCCCGATTTCATTGCACAGATATTCGACCTGCCGCAGTCCTCCACCGCAACGAAATCGAATGCCTCTGAACCGTCGCCGAGGATGGTTGGCCCTTCTCCCCGGTCAATAGCGTCGAGCATCTTCATGATCACGGCGATATAGGCGCCGCGGTAATCCTGGCGCGGTCCGTAAACATTCATGTAGCGCAATCCGACGTAGTCGAGCCCGTATCGGTAATGGTAGGCGCGTGCCATCGCTTCACCACAGATCTTTGTGGCGCCATAGAAATTCTTGTTGTTGAATGGATGATCCTCGGTCATCGGCTCCTCGACGGCATCACCGTACACGGAAGCCGAAGACGACCACACCAGCCGCTTGACGCCATTCTTCACGCACGCGTCGAGTACATTAAACATGCCCTTGACATTGGTCTCGAACGCCATGCGCGGAAACTCGTGGCATTGCAGCAGCCATAGCGCTGCGAAATGGAAAACACCGTCTGCGCCTTTGAGCGCGGCGTCGAGCAAATCGGTTTGAGTAATGTCGCCGCCCGCCTCGAAGACGGTAACGCGTGGATCGCGCAACGCACCGGCGAGGTTTTCCGTAGTGCCACGTACAAAATTATCGAAGATCACGATCTCGCGGACGTCCTCCTTCACAAGAAGATCCACCGCATGCGAGCCAATCAATCCGGCCCCTCCGATCACGACAACGCGCTTGCCTTTGAGGTCCACAGAAAGCTCCTTTGGTCATCGGCCTGATGATGGCCTTGTCATTGGCGTTGAATACTCTTGCGACTGAAGCAAGCTCCGAGCGAACAGAGATTTCAACGATGGTACCGTTCGGACACGCAAGCCCCCGCCCCCGAACACTTGCGATCAATCAGTCGCTCTGCAATCCGCCCCTCGCGGCCAACGCTCGGTCGAGCGGGTTGATTGGCTGATGGGTCCTTAGCCGCCCCCTCGGGTTTTCACGACCGCAGACGGATGTCCATCAGCCAGGGAAAGTCCGAGAACTCTAGGAACCAAGACACGGCCCGAACCCACTTGCGCTACCGCGTCATCATATGCCGACAGCGGCGCCTCGAGCGTTGTGATCACAAAGCCGTCGACATTGGCGGACATTTCAGCCACGGTCCGAACGACGGGTATGTTCACAAACCGTCCCTCGTTCCAGGCGGCATCGATGACAGCCGCGATTTCGATCTCTTGCTCGTAGGCGCAGAGCACCGCAATCTCTGCAAGCTCACCCGCGCCGATCAATGCGATCCGCTTCCATCCCAGTCGGTGGCGTGCTGTCGTTATGAGATCTTTGCTGCTTGCGCGTGCATCGCGGAGGTAGGAAAGTGAATATGCTAGGTACTCAGCGGTCAGCCGAGCCTTTTCTGTGAGCCCTTTCGGAGTCAGGTAATAGGCATAGCGGCGCGCAGGAACCTGCCGAACCTTGACTAACCCCTTTTTGCTGCAGCGCTTGAGATAGGCATTGACGAGGCCAAGCGCGATGCCAAGCTCACGCGCGATGCTGCGCTGGCTCACGGCTGCATCGCGGTCAATCGCAGCGAGCAAAGCTGACGTAATTCGGACCTCAGTGATCTTTGCCTGATCCAAAGCCTGTTGTACTCCCTCAGCAACATCAGTTCCGGTTCACTAGCCCGTTCAAACCTTGAACGTCAACCCACCGACCCACTTCCCAACAGGTTCATCTTCAGGGCACTTCCTACCGCCAGGATGGTATCGATCGGCGGATCAAGCACGCCGAGACACAGGCCAATGCGCTCGGTGCGCAAATCCTGAAGATCGACAATCCGGTCACAGCCTATCTCGACAGGATAGTCGAGGCGTCGGTGCCGAGCGTGATCTCGACCTACGAGGAACGCGTGCGCAAGCTGGAAGACGAGAAGCTTCTGGTGAAGGATCGAATGGCCAATCTGGCGCGTCCGGCGAGCAGCTTCGAGTATACACTTAGAACGGCGCTCGACTTCCTCGCAGACCCGCCTAATCTCTGGAGTACTGGCAGGCCGACCGACCGCCGGGCAGTGCTGAAACTGACATTTGTCGACCGTCTGCAGTATGACAGCGTCTACGATATCAAGACCGGACGGCGCGGCTTGAGCACTCGCCGGTCAGCCGAGATCGTCGGCACAGTGTTTAAACGCTATCGCGGCACCAACCGCATCATCCTGATCGAGACGAGGCCCGCGCGATGACCACTGCGGCGCAAGTGAAGAGGATGGCCAAGCCTCTTTTGGCCCGTCACCCTGATCTGGCCCTGGTCGGGCGCATGATCGTCATCCGCCCCGTTCGGCACGTCCTGCGGGCGATCTACATCGACCGCACGCGCTCGGTGAACGTTTCAATCCTCGTTGGACCGTGATGCACCTCTTCGAATTCAACGACCGGATTGGCTTTGATCTGGGAGGCGACATCTACAAGCCGCGCGCGACGGCATGGCCGGGGCAATTTCCTGAGCTTCGAGAATTCGCCAAGCTGTGGTGGATCGACGATCCAGAGTCACCTCACGTTCTGGCAGAGGCGGTCGAGGTGACGGTGCTGCCCAGACTCTCCCCTCGGCGAACTCGATACCTACTACGTTCACCTGACCAACTACCGCGAAGGATATCGCGAATACGGTTATGACAGGCGCCCCGAAGTCCGCGTGATTGTCGAAGCGGCGCGGGGGCGGCTCGACGAGGTGCGAGCCATCTGCCGCGACGAGCTCCCACTTTGGCCGGACAACTGGTTCGGTGACAGTCCTGAGGCGATCGCGATCATGCAGCGCGCCAAGTCGATCTGCCCGCTGGCGGCAGCAGACGACCGCGCCGGCATCGCCCGCCTCTTGCACGAGTGGGAGGCGGCGACCGTGAAGAACCTGAAGATCGAGCACCTGTGGCAGCCGACGCCGTTCCCGCTGGAACTGGACGAACCGGCAGGCTGACATGCCATAGCCGCCGCAGCGGGGCCTTCGCTCGAATAAAGCGAGTTGCAAGCCATCGTCTTCCGGCAGATGGCGCACCCGATAGGATCTGAACCTATGACCTTCGCCTTCGGAGGGCGACACTCTATCCAGCTGAGCTACGGGTGCTGCTGGGTGTTCTGATAGCCTAATCGTCGCGACACTGCAAACACTGACGTTAGGGTCCTGCAAACCGGCTTCTGGCAAGCTGCAATCGGCGTCTCGCGGGCGTCTCGCGGGCGCCGAGTGGTCCTGTTGCGGCCTGACGATGCCGGCGAGAGCGAATCACACGTTGTCAGCGCCGGGTTGCCGAAGCCGCCCGACGCGGCGCAAGGAGGGGTCGTGGTCGACGTCTGGGCAAGAGCGCCTTCGATCTGGGAGATTTCCCGCGACGGCCGGGCCTTGCGCATCGGCCAGAAGACCTGCGCGCTCGCCGATATCGTTTCGGTCGTCCAGCGCGAGGAGGTGGAGGGCAACATTTCCGGCCAGATCACGGCGGCCGTGGTCATGATCGGGCTCGGGGTGCTGTTCATTCTCCCCGTCGTCATGACCATCGCGGAACCGAAATTCCTGATCGGCGGCGCGCTGTTCGTCGGCATCGGCATCACGGCGCTGCTCGATCTGCGCCAGGCGTGCCCGATCCGGCTCCAGATCGTGGACATCGGCCTGCGCGACGGCACGTCGCTGCGGTTGACCACGGCGCGCCCCGCGGAAGCACAGGGCTTGCTGGAAACCCTGGCCTGGATCGGCCGCCAGCACTTGGCGGTCGCGTGAGGCGCGCTGGGGCGGGAAGACCCGCGTTGCCCCGCGCGCCTGCCCGTCAGCTCTCGGATTTCGTCATGACGCGGCGGATGACGGGGGCGTAACGGTCGCCGTCGCCGCGTGCGATGGCTTCCTCGAAGAGCTGGCACACGAGGCTGGCGCCACGCGCCTTCACACCCGTCTCACCCGCCAGGTCCACGGCATAGGAAAGATCCTTGAGGGCATAGCGCGCCGAGAACGCCTGCAAGGGATACTCCTGCGGCAGCAGGGCCTTCATGCCGTGGTTTCGCAACGCAAAGCTGTCCGCCGACCCCTTCGAGAGCGTTTCCAGCAGCAGCTTGCCGTCGACGCCGGAGGCTTCGGCGATCGAGATCGCCTCGGCAAGGGCCATCACCGTCTCGTAGACCACCATGTTGTTCATCAGCTTGACGATCTGGCCGGCGCCGACGGCACCGCAGTGCGTCACGTCGGCGCCCATGGTGGCGAGGATCGGCTGCACGCGCGCGAAGACCGGGGCGCTGGCACCCACCATGATCGACAGCGTGCCGTCGATCGCCGCCTGGCGCGTGCGCGCGACCGGGGCATCGGCGAAGTCGACACCCTTGGCTGCGAAGGCGTCGGCAAGTTCGCGCATCAGCCGCGGCGGGGCGGTGGACATGTCGACCACCGTCTGGCCGGCGCGGACGAGGCCGAGGAGCCCGTCCGGTCCGCGGCAGAGCGCCTCGACCTCGGCTCCCCCCGGCAGGCACATCAGCACGACGTCGCACTGGGCGACGAGGTCCGCCGGGGACGCCGCCGCCGACACGCCGTCGGCCTTGAGGCGCTCCATGGGAGCTGCAACACGATCGTAGCCGACCACATTCCACGAGCCCTTGCGCGTGATATTCCGGCACATGGCCTCACCCATGACGCCGAGGCCGACGTAACCGATCGTTTTGATGCTCATCTGTCCAAGCTGCCTGTTGCGAAACTATCCCAAGCGCTCATCAATACGCGGTGAGCCGCCCGGTGCAAGTCGCACCGAGACCGGGTGGAAATGCAACTGCCCGATTTGTCAGTTGTGGTCGTCGGGAAGAACGGGGATGGGCAGCACGTCGATGCCGTCCTCGACCAGCGCCTCCACCTCGTCGCGCGTGGCTTCGCCGTGAATGGCGCGCTGGCCGGCGTCCTCCTCGTGCATGCGGCGCGCCTCTTCGGCGAACTTGGGCCCCACGTACTCCGACTTGGCCAGGATCTCGTCGCGCAGCTTGCGCATGCGTTGCATCAGTTCGCGCGCTTCGGGCGGCATGGCGACGTGCTGCGCGGCGGCAGGTGGTGGCACGGCTGCCGGCTCCCCGCGCGTGGTGGTCGCACGCTCGCTGGTGACGACGCTGGGGGCCATCAACGCCTTTTCGATCTTCGCCGAGCCGCACTCGGGACACCGCACCTGCCGCTTCTTGCGCTGGGCGTCATAGGCGCTGCTCGAGGAGAACCAGCCCTCGAAGGAATGCGATTTGGGACAGATGAGCTGATACTTGATCACCGTCGTCTCCGTGCCTGATCCGGCACTATGGCCGACCCTCCGGTCTGCCGGCATCCGTTTTGCCTGTGTTCCTCGACGGTCCCGCACTGGCGGCGAAGCGAACCGTGCCGGACGGCGAATGCGGGAACCGGAAAACGCGCCCGATGCCGTCAGGCAGCCAGCAGGGAATCGAGTTCGCCTGCGGCTTCGAGCGCGTGAAGGTCGTCGCAGCCGCCGACATGCACCGCCCCGACCCAAATCTGCGGAACGGTGTAGCGCCCTGATTTTTCTTCCATTTCAGCGCGCAAACCCGGGTCGCCACCGACATCGACCTCGGTATAGGCCACGCCCTTCTTGCCCAACAGGCGTTTTGCCATGACGCAATACGGGCAGAATCGCGTCGTGTAGATCGTCACATCGGCCATGCTCATGATCCTCTCGGGCTCTTTGCCCTTGTCCGAGGGGATATTTAGGCATCCCGAAGCGTTTGGCAAAGCCCCTCGCGCTTGCCCGAGGCAGTCCTGCGCTGCCCGCCCTCAGACCGTGGCCTGCAACGGCCTGGTGACGAGCGCGATGGCCAGGATGTCGACCCGTGCCGCGCCCGCCGCCTTGAGCGCCATCGCACAGGCCTCGACCGTCGCCCCCGTGGTGATCACGTCGTCGACGACGATGACATTCCGCCCGGCGATCGCCTGCACGTGTCCCGGCGGCACGCGGAAGGCCCCACGGACATTCTCGGCACGCTGCAGGCGGGTCAGTCCGACCTGGGGCGGGGTGGTCTTGTTCTTGGCAAGGGCCTGGCTGGCGACGGGGATGCCTGTTGCGGCGCCGACCTCGTGCGCGAGCAGGGCGGATTGGTTGAACTGCCGCCGCAGCAATCGCCAGCGCGTCATCGGCACGGGCACGAGAAGGTCGGCACCGGGAAACAGATCCGCGCCGGCACTCGTCAGCCAGCGGCCCAAGAGCCGCCGCGCGTCGTGCCGGTCGGCGTACTTGAGGCCGTGGATCAGATCGCGCCCGACACTTTCCTCGTTGAAGACGACGGCCGCCCGCGCGCGATCGTAACGCGGTGGCGCAGCGGCGGCGGCGGCGGAGATCAGCGGGCCGTCCGCGGCGCTGCCGAACGGCAGCGGCAGGCCGAGCCGGTCGCAGACGGGGGCGCGAATGAAGGTGACGCGCCGCCAGCACGCCGCACAGAGTGTATCGTGTCCCCATACCCGGGCATGACAGGCGACGCAGCACGGTGGCACGACGACATCCGCGATACGGCGGCCCAAGTCTCGCAGCCGCGCGCCCGGCACCGCGCGAGGAGCAGTCTGCGCTTCCCTACGACCGGAGCTGTGATACTCATCCCGCATCGTCGAGGCCACCTTCGCGGACGTACACTGACGAGGCGTCATATTCGCCCCTCACGCACCGCGCTGGCAACCGCAGGAATGAAGCAAACGTGGCGTCGGATCACGACATCTTCGACCGGGACCTGCAGGTGCGGCGCAAGCAGCGCGCAGCCGCCGGCGCTGCGGCGCACGATTTCCTGCTGCGCCACGTCGCGGAGGATCTGGCGGACCGTCTGACCTTCATCAGGCGCGTCTTCCCCGTGGCGGTGAACCTGGGCGCCTATCATGGCGTTCTTTCGCGGCGCCTGCGCGGCGTCGCGGGCATCGAGACCATGCTCGATCTCGAAGCGGCGGCCGATCTCCTGGCGCAATGCCCCGGCGAGCACCTGTGTGCCGACGAGGAATTCCTGCCGTTGGCGCCCGCCAGCGTCGATCTCGTCGTCTCCGCACTGTCGCTGCAACTCGTCAACGACCTGCCGGGCGTGCTGGTGCAGGCGCGGCGTGCGCTGAAACCGGACGGCCTGTTGCTCGTGGCGCTGCTGGGCGGCGGCACGCTCGCGGAATTGCGCGAGGCCTTCGTGCAGGCGGAATCGGAGTTGGAGGGCGGTGCCTCTCCGCGCGTGGCGCCGTTCGCCGACGTGCGCGATCTGGGCGGCCTGCTCCAGCGCGCCGGCTTCGCCCTGCCCGTGACCGATAGCGAACGCCTGCAGGTGGCCTACGACAGCGCCCTCGATCTCATGCGCGACATCCGCATGATGGGCGCCTCCAACAGCCTGCGTGACCGCCGCAGGACGTTTCTGCGCCGCACGACCTTGATGCGAGCCGCCGAGATCTATGCCGAGCGTTTCGCCCGCGCCGATGGCCGCGTGCTCGCCACGTTCGAGATCGTGACGCTGACCGCCTGGGCACCGCACGAGAGCCAGCAGAAGCCGTTGCAGCCCGGCTCGGCCAAGGCGCGCCTCGCCGATGCGCTGGGCGTGCCCGAGAAGAAGGCGGAATGATCGGGCCGGCGGTGATCCGAGGCATGAACAGCGACTGAACGCAGCATTCAGAGCGCATTCAAGGCGCCGGTTCTAGGATCGCGACAGCCTGACAAACCCCCACTTCCCCGGCGTGATACGGCAGGGTCCTGCGGTCAGGTCGCAGGGCCCTGCTCCCCCATGATCGTCCCCATGATGGCCTGAGTATCACGTGCGCTTGGGCGGCAGCTTCACCAGCATGCACAAGGGGATCGCGAGCGCCGACATCACCGTGTAGAGCAGGAAGGCGTTGGTGAAGCCGATCATGGTCGCCTGGCGCACCATCTCCTTCGACAACCGCGCGATGCCCGGCATGCTGTCGATCGTCCAGGCGCCCGTGACCCAGGGCAACTGCAGGACCTTGTTGTAGGACGTGACGATCTCCGTCATGCGGCTGTAGTTGGCGCTCGTGGACCGTATGATCTCGGCCACGGCGACCGAGATGAACAGGCTCGAGCCCAGATTACGCAACAGGTGGAAGACGGACGATCCCTCCGGCCGGAACTGGGCAGGCAGGGTCGAGAACGTCGCAACGGTCAACGGCACCCACAGGATGCCGACGGAGAAGCCCTGCATGAGACTGTTCAGCGCCAGCGTGGTGGGGTCGACGTCGAGGTTGATGCGCGTCAGCCAGATCCCCGATGCCGTCTGCACCGAGGCGCCGAGCACCAGGTTGAAGCGCGGGTCCAGCCGCTGCAGCCACATGGCGGTGAAGAATCCCACGCCGTTGCCCACGCCACGCCAGCCCACGAATGTGCCGATCGCCGAATCCGGGTAGCCCGCATATTGCTGCAACAGCGACGGCAGCAAGACGACAGGCGCGAAATTGAGCATGCCGTACAAGGTGACGATCACGCAGCCGATGGCGTAGTTGCGGTCCTTGAACAGGTTGAGGTTCAGGTAGGTGCCCTTGGACGTGAAGCTGTGCGTCAGGAAGATGTAGAACGCCAGCGCCGCCGTGATGGTCTCGATCCAGATCTCCGTCGACTCGAACCAGTCGAGCCGCTGTCCCCGCGACAGCACGAGCTGTACGCCCGCAATGGCCGTCGATAGCGACAGGAAGCCGATCCAGTCGAGCCGGGGCGGCGCGCTCTGCGGGTCGTCGGCGGGCAGGAAGAAGCGGAACAGGAGATAGGCGATGATGCTGACCGGCAGCACCATGTAGAAGCCCCATTGCCAGCCGAGGACCTCGCCGATGTAGCCACCGAACATCGGGCCGATCACGGGGCCGACGATGTTGGACATGCCATAGAGCGACAGCACGAAGCCGTGCCGGCTGCGCGGGAAGCTATCCAACAGCAGCGTCTGGCTGAGCGGGATCAGCGGCGCGCCGAGGCCA
Organism: Hyphomicrobiaceae bacterium; assembly: GCA_041397775.1. Lineage (GTDB taxonomy): Bacteria > Pseudomonadota > Alphaproteobacteria > Rhizobiales > Hyphomicrobiaceae. The sequence continues at coordinate 23,702 of JAWKWB010000002.1, forward strand.
CCCTGCATGATGCGCCAGAAGACGAGCGACTCCAGCGATTGGGACGCGCCGCAGAAGAATGTCGAGACGGTGAAGCCGATCAGGCACCACATCATGGTGCGGCGGCGACCGAAGCGGGCCACCAGCCAGCCGGTCATGGGCGTGGCGACGGCGGTGGCCAGGATGTTGAACGTCATCACCCAAGAGATCTCGTCCTGGGTGGCCGACAGGCCGCCCTGCATCTGGGGCAGCAGTGTGGTCGCGACCAGGATGGTGGCCGTGTAGCAGGTCGAGGCCAGGATCACCGAGACGAGCACGATGAAGCGCCCTACGGGCGTCAGGTCATAGACGGCCTTGTCGGGATCGGCGCTCACGATGGATGATCCGGGCTCGCGGCTTGTGTCGGCTGCATGGGGTCTCTTGGCACGGCCGGAGCGAGGCTGGCGGGCGAACCGGCGCATCGCAGGTATGCCATGAACCGGGGTTGCGAGATAGCGCGGGAGTGCAGGTCAGCCGCGCCGCTCGTGCAGCGGGCAGGGACGGACGTGCCGCCCTGCCCGCGATCGCATGCAAAGATCAGTCGAACCGCCGGAATTTGCGGCCTACTCGGCCGCTTTGGCCGGCGCCGCTTCCCACGACTTGACGACGGGCAGGACCTCCTTGGCGAAGAGCTTCAGGCCGCGCTCGCACACGTGCATGGGCGTGCCGCCGAAGCGGAAGGCGACGTTCATTTCGAAGTCGCCGAGAAGCTTCCGGCGCTCTTCGAGACCGCGCAGGATCTTGTCCGGCGTTCCCCAGCTCGCCGCCTTCATGAAGCCTTCGATCGCGGCGGGAATGCCACCGCCCTTGCGCGCGATCTCGGCTTTCTGCTGGTAGCTGTCGTAGCCCTTCACCGCCTTGAAGTGCTCGCCGAGGAACTCGTAGTGGTAGAAGTTCGACTCGACGAACTTGCCCTGGTACCGGCGCGCCTCCTCCTCGCACTCCGCAAGGTTGGTGCCGACGATCGCGAACTCCGTCAGCATCGGGACCGGTGGCTGGGTGCCATGGTATTTGCGATGCAACTCGCGGCCCTTCTCGATGCCCGGAGCGCGCATTTCCCAGGGCCGGTCGGCGAACATCACCATGTGTGCGCCGAGCTTGGCGGCGGAATCGATCGAATCCTCGCTCGAGGCCACCGCATAGATGCGCCCGTCCATCGCGTGTTGCGGGCGCGGGCGGATCTCGGTGCGCGGCTGCTTGTAGTAGGTCCCGTTACCCTCCACGAAGCCGGTCGTGAGGCCGTCCACGATCATGCGGGCGGCCTCGTCGAAGCGGGCGCGCGACTCGCTCATGTCGAGCCGGAATGCTTCGAACTCGCGACGGGCAAGACCGCGCCCCATGCCGAAGCGCAGCCGGCCGTTGGCCAGCATGTCGAGCACGGCCGCGTTCTCTGCGACGCGCAGCGGATCGTGCCAGGGCAGGATGACGGCCGCCGTGCCAACGTCGATGTTGGGGCACTTGGCCGTCAGGTAGGTCATCAGCTGGATGTTGTCGGGAACGAACGAGTAGTCGTTGAAATGATGCTCTGCCGACCACAGGCAGTCGAAGCCGAGGTCGGCCGCCATCTGGGCCAACCGCAATTCCTCGTCCCAGACTTGCGCGTCCGGGCAGCTTTCCCAGCCGTAGCTGGCAAAGATCATCATCATTCCGACATCCATGGGCGCCTCCGAATGTTTTTCGTTCTTCGGCGCGCATGTTCGGGCATATGGGCGCATCCGGCAAGGACAGCGCTCTCTCGCTCAGCCGAAGGAGCGCGGATCGACCTCGTTGAGCAGCGGCCGGCCCTTCACGAAGCGCTGGATGTTGTCGAGAAACAGCTGATGCCACCTGTCGCGCACACCGCTGCCGGCAAAGGACGTGTGCGAGGTCATGCGCACCTTGGGATGCGACCAGAACGGGTTGCCGGACGGCAGCGGCTCCTCGTGGAAGACGTCGAGGATGGCGAGTGCAGGCCGGTTCTTGTCGAGGGCGGCCAGCAGCGCGGCGTCTTCGACAAGGCCGCCGCGCGCGATATTCACGAGGATCGCGCCTTCCTTCATCGCTGCAAAGAAACCGGCATCGGCCATGCCGCGCGTCTCGGCATTCAGCGGACAGGCGATGACCACCACGTCCGCCTCGGGCAACAGGCGGGGCAGGTCGGCGGACGTGCCCACCGCATCGGCCAGGTCGCTGGCGTCGGGCGTGCGGCGGACCACCGTCACCTTGCTGCCGAAAGCCTTCAGCCGCTTGGCGATCTCGCGCCCGATCGGCCCGAACCCGACGATCAGCCAGCGCATCTGCGACAGCTCGCGGAACGGCGTGATCTTCCACTGCCGCGCCGCCTGCATGCGCCGTTGCTCCTCGATCGGGTGCACGGCGCTCAACACCTGCGCCATCGTGTACTCGGCGATGGCGACGCCCTGGGCGCTGCTGTTGCAGATGCGGATGCCGCGCGCGCTCATGTGCTTGTAGAAGGCGTGATCGAGGCCGGCGTTGAACGTCTGCATCACCTTCAATGAGCGGCATGTCAGCATGGCATCGAAAACCGGCTCCATGACGCCATCCGACGTGATGCTCTGGTTGAGCCAGAGATAGTCGAGATCGACGGCGTCCGGCGCCACGCGCTCACCCTCGACCAGGAACCGCCCGTCCTTGTCGAAGGTATGCACGACGACATCGAGCCCGAGTGCCATCAGCCTCTCGCCGACAAGATCGTAGCCCTTCTCGTACATTCCAATCGTCGTCGGCATCGGCGTCCCTCTTGCACTGTCGCGGCTCACGCTTCGCTCTATAGCCGCACCATCGTGCGCGCTCCAAGCATGAACGAGAATGCGCGGCATGCCCGGCCGCCGGTCCCGCGCGATTGCAGCTTGCTCCCGTCGTGACCCGGCGTTTAGCTTCGACGAGAACCGCTCAACGACCGGGAGCCGCCATGGGCGCCGCAGACGTCGTCATCGTGGGAGGAGGGCTCGCAGGCCTGACGGCCGCCGCCCGCGCCAGCGAATTGGGGTGCTCCGTCATCGTGCTCGAGGCAGGCGGCGGCGCGCACTATCCCTGCAACACCCGCTATTCCGGCGGCGTCTTTCATCTCGCCTTCACCGATCTGGCCGCGCCGCCCGACGTGCTGCGCGCCGCCATCGACGCCACGTTGCGCGGAACCGGAGACGCGCGCTGGGCCGATCTGCTGGCGCAAAACGCGGGCCGCTTCGTGGACTGGCTGAGGGAGGGCGGGACCGTCTTCCAGAAGACCGCGGTCGCATGGCAGAGCCATATCCTGTCGCCTTCGCGCGCGATCGTCGCCGGCCAGGACTGGCAGGGGCGCGGCCCCGACGTGCTGCTGAACCGACTCGGTGAGGCGATCCGCGCACGCGGCGGTCGCATTCTCGATGCGACGCGCGGCCGGCGATTGCTCATGGACGGGACACGCTGCATCGGTATCGAGGCGACTTCGCGCGGCAAGGCGATCCGCCTCGACGCCCGCAACGTCGTCCTGGCGGACGGCGGCTTCCAGGCAAATCTGGAACGCCTCGGCTGCCACATCGCGCCCGCTCCCGCCGCCGTGAAGCAGCGCGGTGGCGCATCGGGCCTGGGCGACGGACTGGCCATGGCGCTCGAGGCAGGCGCCGCCATCTCCGAACTGGATCGCTTCTACGGCCATCTCCTCTGCCGCGATGCCATGACCAACGACCGCGTGTGGCCCTATCCCGAACTCGACGCGCTGGCACTCGCCGGTGTCGTCGTCGATGCGAGCGGCCGCCGCATCACCGACGAGGGCGTGGGCGGTGTCGCGCTCGCCAACGCCATCGCGGCCATGGACGACCCGCTGTGTGCGACGGTCGTTTTCGATGCCCGCATCTGGGATGGCCCCGGCGCCTCCGCGCGCATCGCCGCCAATCCTGCACTCGCCGACGCCGGCGGCACGATCCACCGCGCCGACACGCTGGCGGCACTCGCCGCCAAAGCCGGCATCGACCCGGCAGCGCTCGGCCGGACGGTCGCGGCGCATAACGCGGCGCTGGCGGGCGCAAGCATGGCGCAGCTCACACCGCCCCGCACCACCGATCGCCATCAGCCCATGCCCATCGCGACGGCGCCGTTCATGGCAATTCCGCTTTGCGCGGGCATCACCTACACGATGGGTGGTATTCGGGTCGACGACGCCTGTCGCATGGAGCGCGCTGCGGGTGGGGTTTTCGAAGGCCTCTATGCGGCCGGCTCGACGACGGGCGGCTTCGAGGGCGGCCCGCACGTCGCCTACGTCGGCGGGCTGACGCGGGCAGGTGTCCAAGGCCTGCTGGCCGCCGAGCATATCGCAGCCGCATCCCGCGGCGGAACGTGATCGAGGAGAAGAACCGATGATCTACGTGGTCGAGATGGATTTCCGCGATGCGGCGCGCGAGCACGACTGGCACACCTGGTACATCACGCATATCACGCAGCTCGTGCGCAACGTGCCGGGCTTCACGGCCACGCAGCGCTTCCGTTCCCTCACCGCCACGCCCTCACCGTGGCTCGCCTTGCACGAGGTGGCGGGGCCCGAGGTCTTCGAGAGCCCCGAATACAAGGCGAACGGCGGCCCCGCCTCCACGGGCGAATGGAAGGACAGGCACACCAACTGGTATCGCAACCTCTTCGACGGCGTGACGACCACGCCGGACGTCGGCCTGGACGAGCACCTGTTGATGACCGAGGGCGACGTCCGCGTGCCCGATCCCTTCGAGGCCATGCTCGTGCCCTTGAGGAGCGCTGGCCTCGACAAGACGAGCGCCGTCCGCCGCATCGCCGTGATCCCGCAGGGGCGGCTCGCCGCGCGTCTCTTCGGCATCGACGGCGTGCGCATCTTCAAGCCGATCACGCCGCGCATTCGCGCCTGATCCTCGACCGGGAGCATCGAACGCCATGACGAGCAATCGCAGTGCGGCCCAAGTCTCGGCAGCCGATACGCGGGCGCGGGCGCGCAGCATCCTGTCGACCCGCAGCGCTTTCCAATCGTGCTCGGCCGAACTGATCGACGAGATCATGAAGAACACCGTCGTCGTCAGGCTCGCGCGTGGCGACATCGTCTATCGCCAGGGCGAGAAGGGCGACAGCATGATGGTGGTCGTATCGGGCAGCCTGAAGGTGACGAAGCTGACCGCCGAAGGCAAGGAACTGGTGCTGGGCTTCGTCAGGCCCGGAGCCCTCATCGGCGAGATCGCCGCGCTCGACGGCAAGGAGCGCACGGCCAACGTCACGTCGCTCGAGGCCACCGAGGCCGTGACCATCTACCGGCGCGACCTGCTGCCGATCCTGCGCAAGAACGCGGACGCCATGTTCGCCCTTCTCGATGGCCTGTGCGATCGCCTGCGCACCACCAACGACCTGCTCGAAAGCTACACGATGGAAAGCAGTGCCCGGGTCGCGGCGTGCCTCGTGCGGCTGGCAGGAACGCACGGCCAGACCGCCAAGGACGGCGTCGAAATCGATCTCAAGCTCACGCAGCGCGACCTGGGCAGCCATCTCGGCCTGACCCGCGAAACGATCAGCCGGACGCTGAGCGATTTCCGGGACGAAGGGCTGATCTCGCTGGCCGGACAGACGATCGTCGTCCACAACCGCGAGGATCTCGCCCTCATCGCGGAAGGCTCGCCCGATTGAGGTCGCCTCTGGTCGGCGCGTGATCGCGGAGCCGACGAGGGGCCGTGACAAGCATCGCAACACCGGGTTAGCCTCCCATCCCGAGAGAGAAACGATATCGGGGAGACCAGGGATGGCGAAGCAGGCGCGGTTTGCCGTATTGATCGGCGCCGTCGGCGACAAGGGGGCCAGCGATGCGGAAATGTATCGCGAGGCGATCGTCGACGCGAAGCTGGCACAGGAGCTGGGCTTCGACGCGGTGTGGATGGTCGAGCATCACTTCTCCGACTATTACCCGACGCCCAACCCGCTGCTCGTCCTCTCGCATGTCGCCGCCGCCTGCCCCGGCATGGGGCTCGGCACCGCCGTCATGGTCTTGCCCTGGTACGATCCCGTCCGCTTCGCCGAGGATGTGGCCACGCTCGCCACCCTCGCGCAGGGCGATGTGATGATCGGCATGGGACGCGGCACGGCAAAGCTCGAATACGACGCTCTCGGCATCGACATGGCGGAGGGCCGCGAGCGCTTCCGCGAGTGCTGGGAGATCACGCAGCGCGCGCTCGAAGGCAAGCCGTTCACCTACAAGGGCCGGTTCACCAGCATCGAGCGGCCGATCACGGTGCGGCCGAAGCTGGAGCGCAAGCCGCAGTTCTTCGGCGCCATCGGCAGCCCGGAGAGCGCGGAGATCATGGCCGATCTCGGCTTGCCGCCGCTCTCGCTCTCCCAGTTTCCCGACTACCTGCTGGTCAAGATCCTCGCGCGCTGGAAGGCCCGAGCCGCCAGCCGCGGCATGCCGACGAATGGCGCGCTGCCCGTCAGCGCCAAGTGCTTCATCGGCGACACCGACGCGGCCGCGCGCGAGGAGGCGCGGGGCCACATGGCGCGCTTCTACCAGCTCCAGGCCGAGCACTACACCAGCGATACGACGCCATGGGCCGACATCAAGGGCTACGAGCAATTCGCCAAGATCTTCGCCAACATGAAGCAGATGGGCGATCCGGCAAAGAACGACCCGATCCTCGATCGCAACCTCGTCGGCACGCCCGAGACGGTGGCACGCCGCGTCAACGAGTTGCGCGCGATCGGCTTCGACTACTTCATCGTTTCGAACTCGACCGCCGACGTGCCGCGCGAGGCGCGCCATCGCATGATGCGCCGTTTCGCCGAGGAGGTGATCCCGCTCGCCAACGCGATGCCGGTGCCCGATGCGCCGGTGTTGCCGGCCCGCGCGGCGGAATGACAGCGCCTACGCAAAGACGATCATAAGACACCGAGGAAACGACCCATGGCCAAACGCGAAAAGAGCGACCTCTACAAGAAGGGGCTCGCCATGCGCAAAAAGCTGCGTAGCGCCGCCGAGTTCGAGAAGAACCAGCAGGCCTACGCCGCCGACCCGATCACGCAGGAATTCATCGACGTCGCGACGGAAACGGTCTTCGGCGCGCTCTGGGCACGGCCCGGTCTCGATCTCAAGACGCGCACGCTCGTATGCGTCGTCTCGGATGCGGCAACCGGACGGCATCCCGAACTCGACATCCATTTGCGGTTCGCGCTGCGCCAGGGCTGGACCGAGAAGGAGCTGACGGAGGTGCTGATCCAGCTTTCGGGCTACGTCGGCGTGCCGCTCATCCGCGAGGCGATGATCGTGGCCAAGGACGTCTTCGCCGACGTACGCGCCGAGGGCCGCAAGTAACGCGCCGCCTCCGCGACACCATCTGGAGATGACACCGATGTCCACCACGCCCTCGCAACCGGCGGCCCACATCCACTACATTCCCGTCCGCGAGGATTGGCTGGGGACGCGCACCGAGCCGATCCTCGAACCCGGCCTGCCGATCGTCGACCCCCACCATCACCTCTGGGACCGGCCCGGTTGGCGTTACCTGCTCGACGACCTTTTGGCCGACACCGGCTCCGGCCACAACGTCGTCGCCACGGTGTTCGTGCAGTGCCGCGCCATGCACCGGGCCGCAGGCCCCGTCGAGATGCGGCCCGTCGGAGAAACGGAGTTCGTCAACGGCATCGCCGCCATGAGCGCCAGCGGCGGCTATGGCGCGACCAAGGTCAACGCCGGCATCGTCGGCCACGCCGACATGCTGCTCGGCGACCGCGTCGCAGCCGTGCTCGAGGCGCATGTCGCGGCCGGTGGCGGGCATTTCCGCGGAATTCGCCACATTACGGCCTGGGATGCCGATCCCGTCGTCATGAACCCGGCCTATCAGCCGCCGCAAGGCGTGCTGGGCGACGCGAATTTCCGCCGGGGCGTGGCCACGCTCGGCCGCATGGGCCTGACGTTCGATGCCTGGCTCTACCATCCCCAGATCGACGATCTGGCCGCGATGGCAGGGGCCTTGCCCGATACGAACATCGTGCTCGACCATGTCGGCGGCCCGCTCGGCATCGGCCCCTATGCCGGCCGGCGTGCCGAGGTGTTCCCGGTCTGGGCGGCGGCGATCAAGCGCCTCGCCGAACGGCCCAACGTCCACGTCAAGCTCGGCGGGCTCGGCATGCGCATCAACGGCTTCGGCTTCGAGGATGCGGCCGAGGCGCCGTCGTCCCGGACGCTGGCCGATGCCTGGAAGCCCTACATCGAGACCTGCATCGAGGCCTTCGGCGCCCGGCGCTGCATGTTCGAGAGCAACTTCCCCGTCGACAAGGGCTCTTACGGCTACGCGGTGTTCTGGAACGCCTGCAAGCTCTTGACGAAAGGGGCGAGCGCGGCCGAGAAGGCGGAACTGTTCGCTGGCACGGCCAACCGGTTCTACCGGCTCGGCCTCGACATCCAGGCATCTTGAGGAGCACTCCATGGCCGAGCACGCGCCCGAGGCGGCGTCCACACCGCCGCAGTTGACGATCACAGACGGGCGCGCGCTCCTGCGGCTTCATCGCCCCCGCGAGCACAACCGGCTCGAGCCGGGCGATCTCGTCGTGTTGTCCGAGATTTTCGATCGCATCGACAAGGATCCCTCGGTGCGCGCGCTGATCATCACGGGCACCGGCAAGAGTTTCAGCTCCGGCTATCACATCGGTGCACTCGCCGAGCGCAAGGACCAGCCCAAGCAGGAAAGCGATCCGGACGCCTTCGCCAAGATGGTGGACAAGCTGGAGCTGCTGCGCGTGCCCACCATCGCCGCGCTCAATGGCGGCGTCTACGGTGGCTCGACGGACGTGGCGCTGGCCTGCGACTTCCGTATCGGCGTACCCGACAGCCGCATGTTCATGCCCGCCGCCCGGCTCGGCATCGTCTATTACCCGAGCGGCCTGCGCCGCTATGTCAACCGCCTCGGCCTGGGCGCGGCCAAGCGCATGTTCCTCACCGCCGAGCCCATCGGGGCCGACGAACTGCTGCGCATCGGCTACCTCGACGAGATCGTGTCGGCGGACCATCTGATGGCGCGCGCCGAACAGCTCGCCGCCACCATCACGGCCAATGCACCGCTCGCCGTGGCTGGAACCAAGCGCGCGCTCAACGAGATCGCCGCCGGCCATCTCGACGCCGAGGCGTTGGCTGCCGCGCGGCGCATGTGCGCGGCATCCGAGGATCATCGCGAAGGCCTGCGCGCCTGGGCCGAGAAGCGCAAGCCCGAGTTCAAGGGGCGCTGAGCAAGGCCAGGGCATCGCAACGTGGTCCCCATTCTGCTACTTCTCGTCCTGGGGCTCGGCCTTGCCGTGCTCCCGAGCATGTGGGTGAACGGCGTGCTGAAGAAGCACGGCGTGGCGCGGCCGGACTTCCCGGGGACGGGCGGCGAGCTGGCGCGCCATCTCCTCGACGAGATGAAGCTCGCCCACGTCGCCGTCGAGCCGTCCCAGGCCGGCGATCACTACGATCCCGAGGCGAAGGCGGTGCGGCTGGCGCCCGAGCGTTTCAACGGGCGCTCGCTGGCGGCGGTCGTCGTGGCAGCGCACGAGGTAGGCCACGCCATGCAGGACGCCACGGGCTACGCGCCCCTGGCTGCGCGCACGAAGATGGCGGTGCAGGCGCACAAGCTGCAGCGGCTCGGCGCTATCGTGATGCTGGCCGCACCCGTGGTCCTGATCCTCGTGAAATCACCGCACGTGCTGATTCTCGAGTTCGTCGTCGGCCTGCTGATCATGGGCTCGACCATCGTCATGCATGCCGTGACGCTGCCGGTCGAATTCGATGCGAGCTTCCGCCGCGCGCTACCGGTGCTGCAGGCCGGCAGATACATCCCCGAGGCCGATATGCCCGCAGCGCGACAGATCCTGAGGGCTGCCGCGTTCACCTACGTGGCAGCCGCCGCCATCAGCCTGCTCGATATCGCACGCTGGCTGCGCCTCTTGCGAATTTGATCCGCCGCGCTCCTTCGGGCCCCGTCATTCCCACACCTGTGGGTCGCGCAGGGCGGCAACCAGCGCGTCCCGGCACACGATGGCGAGCTTTTCGCCCTTCTCCCGGGTCGACCGCCGCGCATCGCCCACGACGCCGCTTTCGGTGAAGCTCCTGTAGGAGCGGTTGCGCCCCACGCCCAGCGGACGCGGCGTGGAGAACTTCGGCCCGTGTGCGTCGGGGAGGCGCTCGGTGCGCACCAGATCGCCGGCCAGCGCCATCATCAGGCTCGTCTCGCCCTCGCAGGCGTGCCGCACGCGCTCCTGGTCCTCGAGGATCGCGGGCATGCCCGGCTGCGCCAGCTCGAAATAGGTCGTGGCGCGCACCTTCAGGCCCGTCTCCATCTCGAAGTCGGCCAGGAAAGCCGCCAGCGCACTGATGTTGCCGCCGTGCCCGTTGACGATGAAGACCTTCGTGAAGCCATGCCGCCCGAGGCTCTTGAGGAAGGCCAGGATCACCGCGCGATAGGTGGGGATGTCGAACGTGAACGTGCCGCCGAAGGCCATGTGATGCTCGGCCATGCCGCACCACAGAGTCGGCGCCACCACGATCGGCATGTCATCCTGCACGGCCTCTGCCGCGAGCTTGCACACGGCCTCGCACAGGATCGTATCGACGCCGACGGGCAAATGCGGCCCGTGCTGCTCGATCGAGGCCACCGGCAGAATGACGGTCGCGTCGCGGCTTGCCAGTTCGCGCAGGTCCGCCGCGGTCAGCTCCTTCCACATCACCGATGCCATGCTCGTCGTCCCCTATGCTGGTGTTACTTCTGCCGGATCATGCTGCGCGCGCGGTGATGCTGGGCGTCGCCGTCGGCGCTGGATACGCGCCGACGCTCGGCCAGGAGATTACCGATGTTGGCCGCTGCAATCACCAGGCCGCCCACCAGTACCATTGCATCGAGCGGTTCGTCATAGGCCAGCAGGCCCACCACTGCGATCAAGGGTAGCCGCAGATAGTCCATCGGCGCGACGATCAAGGTGTCGGCGAGGGCGAAGGCCCGGGCCATGCAGAAGTGCGCCGTCAATCCACACACGGCGATCGCCGCAATCCACGTCAGGGCCACCGGTGCGGGCCAGGATGGCGCGCCCTGCAACAGGACGAGGCCGTAGACGCACTGCAGGAGAGACATCCAGAACAACACGCACAAGGCGCTGTCGGTGCGCATGAGTTGCTTCACGGCCATGACGGAGAAGGCATAGCCGATGGCACTGTAGAGCGCGGCAGCCGCTCCCAGGTTGATGCCGGCCATGCTCGGCCGCAGCACCAGCAAGGTGCCGGCGAAGCCGATGGCGACGGCGACGAGACGGGCGACCGTCAACCGCTCGCCCAAGACCAGCGGTGCCAGGAGGGCGAGCCACAGCGGCAGCGAGAACTCCAGCGTGAAGACCTGCGCCAGCGGGATCTGCGTCAAGGCCCAGAACCATGAGAATTGTGCCGTGAAATGCACGGCGTTGCGCCAGGCATGCAGGCCGAGCCGGCCCGTACCGAGGCTGCGCACACCAGGCCCCAGGGCAGCCACGCCCACCACCATCGCCACGCCCATCCAGCCCCGGTGAAACATGATCTCCAGCGTGGGGACATGGCGCGCGCCCTCGCGTCCGGCGATGGCGATGAGCGAGATGGCCACCAGCGTCCCCAGGCTCCAGAGTGCGGCCTCCACGACTGCCGCCGGCCTCTTGGCGCTGCCATCCATCGCATTCCCGTCCCTGCTTCGCGCGGTCGCCCGCGCTCACGGCGCTGTCCCGCGCCCTCGCGCCATGGCCATAGCCGCTCGGGCCGCGATTGCAAGGGGCCACCTTGCAGCGATCGGCTGTTGACGTTTGCCGGGCCCGGTCGTAGTCATGCGCGGCTCGGCGCCGAAAGGCGCCGCAGCCCCAGTGGCGGAACCGGTAGACGCGCCAGACTCAAAATCTGGTTCTCGCAAGGGAGTGGGGGTTCGAGTCCCTCCTGGGGCACCATTTTCCAGATGTGGTATGCCCATGCGCCGGACGAGCCGCTTGTCGCCGCGCGCATCCGGCTATGCCTACCAACGGTAGGCACGTCGACGCCCCGATGGCAAAGACACGCCCTGGGCCGTGCGCGGTGCCGTCCGGTGCGCCATCACACCCTCAGCCCCGGCGCTTCCTGCCCCGTGCGCTCGACATATTCCGTATAGCCGCCGCCGTACACGTGCGGGCCCTCGGGCGTGAGCTCCAGGACCCGGTTGGACAGGGCCGCGAGGAAGTGGCGGTCGTGGCTGACGAACAGCATCGCCCCCTCGTAGCGTGCAAGGGCCGCGATCAGCATCTCCTTCGTCGCCATGTCGAGGTGGTTGGTCGGCTCGTCGAGAACCAGAAAGTTCGGCGGGTCATAGAGCATCATGGCCATGACGAGGCGCGCCTTCTCGCCGCCCGACAGCACCCGGCAGCGTTTCTCCACGTCGTCGCCCGAAAAGCCGAAGCAGCCCGCCAGCGTGCGCAGCGAGCCCTGTCCGGCGTTCGGGAACTGATTCTCGAGCGTCTGGAAGATGGTCTCGTCGCCGTCGAGCAGATCCATCGCGTGCTGGGCGAAATACCCCATCCTGACGCTTGCCCCGAGCGTGACCGAGCCGTCGTCGGGTGCCGTCGCGCCTGCGACGAGCTTCAAGAGGGTCGACTTGCCCGCACCGTTGACGCCCATCACGCACCAGCGTTCGCGCCGCGAGACCTGGAAGTCGAGGCCATCGTAGATGACGTGGCTGCCGTAGCGCTTGCCGACATTCTTGAGCTTGGCCACGTCCTCGCCGCACCGCGGTGCCGGCGGGAACTCGAACGCGATGGTCTGGCGGCGGCGTGGCGGCTCCACGCGCTCGATCTTCTCGATCGATTTCACCCGGCTCTGCACCTGGGCGGCGTGCGAGGCGCGCGCCTTGAAGCGCTCGATGAAACGCATTTCCTTGGCCAGCATCGCCTGCTGGCGCTCGAACTGGGCCTGCTGCTGCTGGTCCGCGAGCGCGCGCTGCTGGACGTAGTACTCGTAGCCGCCCGAATAGGTGGTCAGCTCGCCGCCATCGATCTCGATGATCTTGCCGACGATCCGGTCCATGAACTCGCGGTCGTGCGAGGTCATCAGCAGCGCGCCGTCGTAGGACTTGAGGAACTGTTCCAGCCAGATCAGGCTCTCGATGTCGAGATGGTTCGACGGTTCGTCGAGCAGCATGGCATCGGGGCGCATCAGCAGGATGCGCGCGAGCGCCACGCGCATCTTCCAGCCGCCCGACAGGTTGGCGACGTCGCCGTCCATCATCTCCTGGGAGAAGCTGAGGCCAGCCAGGACTTCACGCGCCCGGCCTTCCAGCGCATAACCCCCGAGCTGCTCGAAACGGCCTTGTACCTCGCCATACCGGTCGACGAGGTCCGCCATCTCGTCGGCTCGTTCGGGATCGGCCATGGCGGCCTCCAGTTCGGCCAAGTCGGCCGCGACCTCGCTCACCGGCCCCGCACCGTTCATGACCTCGGCGACGGCGCTACGCCCGGCCATCTCGCCGACGTCCTGGCTGAAGTAGCCGATGGTGATGCCGCGATCGACGGACACCTGCCCCTCGTCGGGCTGGTCCTGTCCGACGATCATGCGGAAGAGGGTGGATTTGCCGGCGCCGTTGGGGCCGACGAGACCGATCTTCTCGCCCCTGAGCAGGGCTGCGGATGCGCCGATGAAGAGGACCTGGTGGCCGCTCTGCTTCGCGATGTTGTCGAGGTGGATCATGAGGGTCCGCGGCTGAGGAATGTCACCGGGGGCGCTTAGGGCACACGGGGGCCAAGTGCAAGCACGCCCTGATGAGCCCAGCCGTGCATCGGCTCCACCGCATCCCCTGGATGGGCTGCCCTATGCCCTTTCCTCAAATATCATGGCCAAGTGCACGATCGTGCGCACGGCGGCTTGCATGTCCTGCACGCTGACCCATTCGAGGCGCGAGTGAAAGGCGTGCTCGCCGGCAAAGATGTTCGGGCAGGGCAGGCCCATGAAGGACAGGCGCGAGCCGTCGGTGCCGCCGCGGATGCTGGTGCGCACGGGGGGCAGACCGGCACGGCGGATCGCCTCCATGGCGTTGTCCACGATCTGGGGATGGCGGTCGACGATCTCCTTCATGTTGCGGTATTGCGGCTTGACCTCGACCGTCGCAGTCGAATGCGGGTAGGCCGCCATGACGTCGTCGACGACAGACCGCAGCATCGTCTCCTTCTCCTGAAGACCCTGCTCGGTGAAATCGCGCACGATGAAGCTGAGCGTCGCGCTTTCCAGCGAGCCGGAGATACCGGTCGGATGCACGAACCCCTCCCTGCCTTCGGTGGTCTCCGGCGAGCAGGTGTCTTGCGGGAGCCGCGCGACGATCGCGGCCGCGATCTTGATCGCGTGTTCGATCTTGCCCTTGGCAAAGCCGGGATGGGCAGCGACACCCGTGATCGTCACGGTCATGCCGTCGGCCGAGAATGTCTTGTCTTCGAGCTGCCCTGCGGTCTCGCCATCGACGGTGTAGCCGAAATCGGCACCGAGCTTTTCCAGGTCGACCTTGTCGACGCCACGGCCGATCTCCTCGTCCGGCGTGAACAGGATCTTGATCGCCCCGTGCGCGATCTCGGGATGCGCGATCAGGAACCTGGCGGCGTCCATGATCTCGGCAACGCCCGCCTTGTTGTCTGCGCCGAGCAGCGTTGTGCCGTCGCTCGTCACGATGTCGTTGCCGATCTGGTTCGCCAGGGCGGGATGGTCGCCGGCGCGGATAACCTGCGCGGCATCGCCCGGCAGCGCAATGTCGCCGCCCCGATAATTGCGGACGACCTGCGGTTTCACATCCTTGCCCGAACAGTCGGGCGAGGTGTCCATATGCGAGCAGAAGCAGACGACGGGAACCGTCTTGACCGACGTTGCGGGGATGGTGGCGTAGACGTAGCCGTGCGCATCGAGGTGGGCATCTCCCAATCCCATGCCCTGCAGCTCGCTGACCAGCAGGCGGCCCAGGTCCTTCTGTTTCTCGGTGGAGGGACACGTGGGCGATGCCGGATCGGACTGGGTGTCGATGACGACGTAGCGCAAGAAGCGCTCCAGAACGGTGTAGTCGATGTCGAGCTGTGTCATTGGCGCATCCTGCGTCCTCGTGTGGCGTGGGGTCTCCCCCGCACGGCTGGTCGAGTTGTCTGCGAACGCAGGAAGGCGGTCAAGCGCCCCGGGCTTGATGCGAGACGAGCGCGCGAAGGCCGCGCGTTCTGGTCGGCGCCGCCAACACCACGGCATTGACGGTGCCGTGTCTTGGCGGGCTGACGGCAGGGCCAGCGCCGTCGGCGCGCCGTCAGCTCACGAAGAAATCGGTATGCGTAAGCATCAATCCTTGCGACAGGATGGCAAACTGCACCGCCGTGCCAGCACCGCTGCCATCGGCATCGTAGGAAAGCGCGCCAGTGGCCGCATCGTAGACGATGCGCTGATCCGCCGTCTGGGCGCTGGAGGCTGCGATGAAGGCGGAGGCTTGGAGGCTGCCGGCCGCCAGCGTCGTAAAAACGGCGCCGTCGAGTTCGATGAGGTCCATGCCCACCATGAAGTCCTGGATAGTGTCGACGTTCGTCGCAGTATCCAGTGCGGTGTCGAAGACGAACGTGTCCGCGCCAAGCCCGCCATTCAGCGTGTCGTTGCCCGCGCCGCCAATGAGCCGGTCGTTGCCAGCGGCGGACCAGAGAAGGTCGTTGCCGCCGCCCCCATCCAACCGGTTGTCGGCGGCATTGCCGACGATGGTGTTCGCCAACGCGTTGCCCGTGAAATCGATGGCGGCGGTGCTGGCCGTTCCCCACGTCCGCAGGAGTTCGATCTCCGAACCGGCGGCCAGGACATAGCTGACGTTCGAGATGATGGTGTCGTAGCCTTGGCCCTGGAGTTCCACGACACGATCGCCGGCGTTGTCGACATAATAGGTGTCGTCGCCGCCATAGCCCCACATGAGGTCTGCGCCGGCGCCGCCATCGATCTTGTTGTTGGCAGAATTGCCGACGATGGTGTTTGCGAGGTCGTTGCCGGTCAGATCGACCGCGTAGGTCGTCGCCGATCCCCACGTGCACAGCATTTCAACCGAGGAGCCCGGCGCGAGTGTGTAGGAAACCTCGGTATAGATGGTGTCCCTTCCCTCGCCGGCGGCTTCGATCACGACGTCGTTAGTGCTGTTGACATAGTACGCGTCGTCGCGGCGCCACCGTAAAGGCGGCCGTCGCCCTTTCGTCCATCGAGGAGATTGTTTTCCCGCGTTCCCGTAGATCAATACGTTCCCGCGTTGCCCGCGCCGCGCAGGGCGGTGCCCGTCAGGTTGAGAATTTCGACATTCTCCGGCAACGTGTAGTCGAGCGATGCATAAATCGTATCTATCCCCTCGCCGGGGGCCTCGTAGACGGTGTCCGACAGGCTATCGACATAATAGGTGTCATTTCCCAGGTCGCCGTAAAGATGGCCGGTCCCGGTTCTCGCATCGAGGATATTGGCGTTCGCATTCCCATAGATCCAGTATTCGCCGGAATTACCTGCACCCTGGATCGCGGCGTTCTTGAGGTTGAGGATCTCCACGTTGTCGGGAAGCCTGTAATCGCAGGAAGCATAAATGGTGTCGAGGCCCCCGCCGGGCGCCTCGACGACGACATCTCCCGCCGTGTCGACGTAATAGTTATCGTCCCCCGCGAACCCCCACATGACATCGGCCCCGCCGCCGCCATCGAGTATGTTGCTGGCTGCATTTCCCCCGAGGATGTTCGCAAATCCGTTGCCGTAGAAGTTTATTACGTCCGTAGAAGAACTGCTGGCGGTCTGCAGCCGCTCCACTTCGCTTGATGGGTCGAGTGTGTAGCTGACGCTTGCGATGATCGTGTCTATTCCCTGCCCCGCCAGTTCGACGACACGATCGCCGGCATTGTCGACGAAGTACGTATCGTTGCCGCCATAGCCCCACATCAGGTCGGCACCGCCGCGTCCGTCGATGATATTCGCGGCCGAATTCCCCACGAGGGTGTTGGCGATATTGCTGCCAGTGAGATTGATGGCCTGGGTGGTGGCGGAACCATAGGTCGCAATGAATTCGACTTCGCTCGTCGCGTCGAGAACGAGGGTGACGTTCGTATAGACAATGTCATACCCCTCGTTGGCGAATTCCATGATCCTGTCGCCGATGGCGTTCACATAATAGGTGTCGTCGCCACGACCGCCCGAAAGATAATTCGGTCCCTCGAGGCCGCTGAGGACATCGTTGCCGTCCCCGCCAATGATCCGATCGGAGGCCGAAGTCCCCAGAAGATTGTCGCTGCCCGCCGTGCCGAGAATGTCGTTCGGGACGACCGGTGCCACGCCGGAGTTCAAGATCGCGCCGGAAGCGGAGAGCAGGTAGACGGGGCCGGTGAAGGCGGACAGGTCTTCGCCGGGGTTGGCGACGGTGCCGCCGAAAGCTTCCGCGCTGATCTGGTCGAAGGAGCCGCTCAGCGTTGCGTTGGTTGCGATATCGATCGACAGATAGGCGCCCGACGAGAGCCGCACGGTGAGGTATTCGGCAATACGGTTGCCGCTGCTGTCGGCGGTTGCGAAGCCGGAGACATAGTAGCCGCTATCGCGCAACGCGGCTGCGATGTCCGCCCAGTTGGAAACGAGGGCGTGCTGTGCCGCAACGGCCGCAACGGCGTCGACCTGGCTGGCGAAGACGCCGCCTTGATATGTTGCGGGATCGTGTGCGCCTGCGCTGTCGCGAAACAGAGCCGTGACGAGGGACGTTTGATTGCCGTTGGCGTCGTACCACCAGAACGTGGTTTCGAGATAGTTCTGTCGAAAATAATCCTGCAGAGAGGCACTGATTTCGGGGGCGGGATATCCGAAATTCAAATAATAGCGGTAATCGGCAAAGCCGTCGAACGACAGGGCACCGGCGAGATTTGCAGCACGCGCCTCGTCGAACGACAGGATGGAGCCCGACGCATCGCGGTAGATGAAATTGAATGTCGAGTCCTGGATGATGTACTTGCCGAGGTCGCTGACATAGACCTGGGTCATCGAGTGGCTGTCGGTCCAGTCGGAAAGATCGCCGTTGATGGTGGCGATGGTGTTGGTCTGGTAGCCGAAGGCGCGGAAGACCTGCCACTCCTGCCAGGCCATCTCGCTGCACAGCCCCCACATCGGATAGCGGAAGGAGCGGGCGACGTCGTCGAAGCCCAGGAACGACGGCGAGGCGACGACGTCGGCATAGTCGTTCGGCGTGGTGGTCTGATAGAGCGCGCGATGCACGAAATCGCGGAGCACCGACGTGGAGACCACGGTCGAGGTGTCGAACAAGGTCGCGTCGACGCCGTAGATGGCCGTGACCTGAGCAAGGACCCATTGCTTGAGGTAGGCGAGATCGGTCGTGCTGCCGGTGTAGGCGGGCAAGACGAATTCGGACTGAAGTGCTGCTTCGATGATCTGGCGTGCCAGTTCGTAGTCGTCTGTCGGCATGCCGCTGCCCCGCGCCCCTCGCAAACGCTTGAAATATCAGTAAGTGTACGGTGATTTGGAGGTCCGAGGCAGGGCGCGGGCGTAATTTTCGCAAGGTGTTGCCGATCGATGACGCTGTCGGCCCGTGGTGCGCGGGCGAACTGGCGATCGCCCTTGATGCAGCGACTGCCAGACAGGGTCCGCATCAGGTGAAGGCGGACACATTGGGGATCAGCCCGATGTCCGGGTCGATCTTGTTGATACCACTCGAAACCGCCATCAGGGCGAACAGCGCTTCGTCGCCGGTAACGGCCTGGGAAAGATAGAAGTAGTCGGGTTGGTAGCCCACCGAGCTGCGGAGCGGGACGACGTCCTGCAGCCGGATGGCCGTCCATCCCATGGCAGGCGTAATCAGGAAGTCGGCCTTCGGCTGCTCGATGCCGTTGGCGAATATCGTCTGGCCCGGATGCATCCAGCGCACCACGACATTGCCCGTCTTGGCGCGCAGATAGAAGTGGGTGGTGCTCGCCGCGAGCCGCAGGCGTCGCATGAACAGGCTCACGTGGTAGGTGCCGCCCGCAACCACGGCCGGCAGCGCGGTGCCCGTGCCCTTGGTCAGCTTCCCCACCCAGAACTCGCTGTGGTAGCGGCGATAGCCTGGATCGCGGATCTTGCTGATCAGGGCATCGACCTCGGGATCGAGCGTGCCGGCGGACCCACCATAGGTGGTGTTATTGTAGATCATCTTGGCATGGGCGCCGATCGTGGCGCCGTTGAAGACGTAGAAGTATACCGGAGCGACGAAGCCGCCGACGACATTCAAGGCAGCCGCTTCCGTGCCGGCGATGCAGCGGCCCGCATCCGGCAGCAGGTTGAGCGGCGAGGACAGCTCCAGGTTCGAGTTGGGAAACGTGACCACGCCCGAATTGCGGTCGACCTTGAAGGCGTCCTTCCAAGTCGCGCCATCGGCACTCACCTTCAGGCGGAGATCGTCGTCGCCAGAAAGCCCCACTTCGGCACGTGGCGAACCTGCATCCTGAAGGACGAGGGCCGCCGTGTTCGCGCTCGCGGCCTTGTTGATGCGCAGCCGGTGGCTGGCACCTTCATGGTCGAAGAGGCTCTCGGGGGAGGAAACGGCGAGACGACTGGTGGTGGTTGCAACCGTGTTGACGCCGACGAGCGGGGCGGGGTTGGGGATGGCGGAGCCTGCCGGCCCCTGCGGCCCGGTAGCGCCGATGGGGCCTGCGGGACCCTGGGGACCGGTAGGGCCTTCCGGACCGACGGGACCGACGGGACCTGCAGGACCTGGCGTTCCCACGACGGCTTCGATGACGGACGAGGCGACGATATGGGCGACGATTTCGGTCATAGGACGGTCTCCTCCTCGATGGTGACGCGGCCGGAAATGACGCGGTAGACGTCGCCGGTGGGCGTGGCGAGTTCCAGCTCGTATGTACCCGCGGCATCGACGCCGGCCGTTGCCGCGGGCGGGGCGACGAAGGTCAGCCGCCCGTCGGCGCCGCCGTTGCTGACGCGGCCGTTGACGGTGGAAAGCTCCAGCATCAGCCGTCCGGCATAGCTGCGCGCCTGGAAGGTGGCGGTGTAGCCGGTGATGTCGAGCGGCGTGGAGCCGCCCCAGATCACCTCGAACCGAAGCGATTTGCCGCGGTAGATCGTGAGATCTGTCATCGCGCCGTTGGGCGTGAAGAGGACGCCGGACGTGGTGCCGGACATGGGCGAAATCTCCTTGTCGGATCAGTTCGTCGGGACGCCGAAAAGCATGTGATGGATGGCGATGCGCACCTTTCCGCCGGTGAAAGTGCCGCCATTGGCGGTCAGGCGGATGGTCGTTGGGGCATAGAACGCGGTCGGCCCGGTGACGCCGCTGTTGGTGCTGCCGGCAGCAGTGCCGAGAAGCCCGCCGTACTTGGCGGTGTCACCGGGGATGCCGCAGTCGTAGGACGCAGCCCCCGTGATGGCTTCGGTCGTCCGGGTCGAGACGGCCAGGACCAGGGCGCGGTCGGGGATCGTGATCGTGCTGTCGACCGTAGCCCCGGCGAGCGCAAGCTCCTCCTCGGCGATGGCGGTGACGGTCGTGCCGCCGTGTGGCGCGCGGGCGAGCGTCGTGCTGGCGGCGGCACTGGCGAGGAGCGGTTGCCAGGCGGCGCCATCGAACACGACGGCGATCGCCTCGCCGTCCACCCAGGCGCGCCAGCCCGTCTGCGGCGGATAGAACATCCAGGCCCCATCCTGCCAGGCCGCCACCGCGTGATCACGGGCGATCCAGGCGCCGGTGGCGCCGACGGGAACGATGTGGCGTTGCCCGTCGGCAGGCGCCGATGGCGGCGCGGTGCCGGTTCGATCGAGAACCGTCAGCTGGACGAGTGCGTCCAGCCTGAGCAGGGATTCGTTGTGCGTGACGTGCTTCTGCGCTTGTGCCGCCAGAATGAACGGGAGCGCGAGATTGGGGGTGGCGTCCATGTGTGCTCGTGTCCTGTCTGATCACGAGCATGAAAATACGCACGCTGCGCCCCGCGGGGATAAGTCGGCGGCCATGGTGCCGTAGGCGTCGCGGCGCCCCCACGTGGTCAGGGACGGCGCAGGGTGCCCACGAGGAGGACGCGGAACGGGGCCAGCATGCCGATTGCGTTGACCGTCCGCTCGTAGGCGAGGCCGGCCAGGTAGAGGGGAGCGGCCATGCGCAGGTACTCCGGCCGCCCCTCGATGCGTTCGATCTCGGCGACGGCCAGCCCGGCCTCCCTGGCGAGGCGTGTCACGTCGCCCTTGGTGTTGGCGCGGTAGCGCGTGGGAAACGTGTCGACGGACGCCCGGCCGCGCAGGCGATTGACGAACTGGTGGAAGCCGTGCGGCGTCGCACGCGCGATGGTGGGCATGTAGTGCCACTTGTTGGGGGTCTTGAAGAGGAAGACGCCTCCGGGCTTGAGGATGCGGCAAACCTCGCGAAAAACGGTCAGTGGCTCGTCGAGGTGTTCGAGGACGTTGTCGCAGAAGACCACGTCGAACAGCGCATCCTCGTAGGGGATGCGGCCGGCATCCGCGATCCGGCCCTCGTCCAGCATGGGATTGTCGACGACGCGCGGATCCAGATCCACGCCGCAGATGCGGGCGCCGAAGCCGCGAAAATCCATCTGCTCGACGATGCCCGCGCCAGCCCCCAGGTCCAGCACGGTGCAGCCGGGACGGATGTGGCGCAGGATGCGTTCGCGGAACAGCCAGTCGTCCCAGTTGTCGCGGTGCCGGGGATAGAACGTCTTGTCGATCCAATGCTTGGCGCTGGCCATTCTTCACTTCCCCTCGTGTGCCAGGTCGATGGCGATGCGGCTGACTTCCATCACCTCGTCGAAGGCGATCGGTGCCGGCGCCTTGCCTGCCAGTGCCGCCACGAAGGCAGCGGCGAAGGCGTTGTAGCCCTTGTCCTGCCGCCATGCGCGCGTGCGCTTCATGCCGGGCCAGCCATAGCCGGTCACCTTCAGGTAGTTTTCCAGGCGCAGCACACGGCCGGCGGCGAAGACCTCCAGCGTCTCCTTCGGGTAGGCGCGGCTGCCGTTGGCGAAGTAGTGCACGGTGCCGATGGAGCCGTCTGCAAAGGCCAGTTGCACCGTCGCGGTGTCGCCGCTGGGGGCGTCCATGTAGGTGATGGCGTGCGAGGTGATCGGTGCACCGGCAAGAAAGCGCAGCAGGTCGATGAAATGGCAGGCCTCGCCGACGATGCGGCCGCCGCCGATCTCGCGATCCTGCGTCCAGTGGCTGGCGGGGATCTGCCCGGCGTTGACGGTCATGACGAACGCCTTGGGGCCGGTCGTGCCGTCCAGCAACTGCTTGACGACGCGCACGTGCGGCGCAAAGCGGCGATTGAAGCCGATGGCCAGGACCGGCGGCCGGCCCGCCGCCTGCGCCGCATCGCCATAGGCCTGCGCGATGGCGTCGAGGTCGGGCGTCGTCAGGGCGAGCGGCTTTTCCACGAAGACGTGCTTGCCCGCGCGCAACGCCGCGACGACGAGACGGGCGTGGCTGTCGTGGCGGGTGGCGATGACGACGGCATCGACATCGGGGCGCGCGAAGACACTGGCCGTGTCGGTGGTGGTCTCCGCGAAGCCGTGCTTGCGGGCCGCCTGCAGGCCCGTGACGCCGGCGGCCGAGGCGACCACGGTCAACCTTGCGCCCGCCTGCTTGAAGGCCGGCATCAGCACGATTGATGCGAAGTTGCCCGACCCCATGAAGCCGAGCGAGGGCGGGGCCGCGCTTGCGACGGTGCCTTGCGCGGGCGATGCCGTGCTGGATGCGGTTGCCGCAGCGGCCCCGAGCCGGATCGCATTGCGCCTGAGGTTTGCGTCCGGCACGTCCTCGGCCGGCGCGTAGTCGAGCATGACGCCGAGCGATGGAGCGCCGCTGCCGAGCAGGCCGTAGGCCTCGTCGGCCGCCCCGATCGGATAGCGATGCGAGACGAGGGAGGCGACCTCGAGCTGGCGCGCGGACATCGCATCGAGGATCGCCTCGAAGTTTCGCTGCTCCGTCCAGCGCACGAAGCCCACGGGATAGTCCTGCCCCTTTTCCTCGTAGAGCGGGTCGTAGCGGCCCGGGCCATAGGAACACGAGACCTGGAAGCTCAGCTCCTTCTCGTAGAAATCCGCGCGCGACAGCTCCAGCCCCGTGACGCCGACGAGCACGATGCGGCCGCGCTTGCGGCACATCAGGGCCGCCTGGTGCATGGGCTCGCTGCTCTTGGTGGCGGCCGTCACGATGACGGCATCGACGCCGCGTCCACGCGAGAAGCGTTCGGCGGCAGCGACGGGATCCTCGCCCGCGGCCAGATCGACCACCTCCGCGCCCATCGTCCGTGCCAGATCGAGCTTGCTGCGGTCGAAGTCGATGCCCAGGACACGACAGCCGTTGGAGCGGCACAGGAGCTGCACCGCCATCAGGCCGATCAGGCCGAGCCCCGTCACCACGACGGTTTCGCCAAGGGTGGGCGTGGCGAGGCGCAGGCCCTGCAGGGCAATCGCCCCCACCACCGTGAAGGCGGCCTCGTCGTCGCTGACCGCGTCGGGGATGCGGGCGCACAGGTTCACGGGCACGCTGACGATTTCGGCATGGCGGCCGTTGGAGGCGACGCGGTCGCCGACGGCAAAGCCGGTCACGCCGGCGCCGACCTCGAGAACCCGGCCGACGTTGCAGTAGCCCAGCGGCACTGTCTGATCGAGCTTGTTGCGAACTGCCTCGATGGTGGGGACGATGCCGTCGCTCTTGGCCTTGTCGAGCACCATGCGCACCTTGTCGGGCTGCTGACGCGCCTTGTCGATCCACCCGGCCTTGCCGAAGTCGACGATCATGCGCTCGGTGCCCGAGGAGACGAGGCTGCGCGTGGTGCGGATGAGAAGCTGGCCGCGCCCGACGGACGGGCAGGGGACGTCGGCGATCTCGGTTGCGCCCGTTTTCAAAGACTGCAGGACCTGCTTCATCGGTGCCCTCGATTTCCCCCTTCGATCACGTCGCCGGCGCGCCCGCTAGCCATGATCATGTCTGCAAGTCGACGCCTGATGGCGGTGAGTCTCGCTTCGTCGCCGACATGTCCACGCCCCGCACGCGCCAGGTCCACGACCTTGGCCTTGTCGCTCTGCGATACGGACGTACGTGCCGCCGCCGACAACAGCGCAAAATCCTGCACGCCTTGACGCCAGGCTTCCCACCGCTTGCTGCTGATAAGCCCCCCAGGGCTCTCGTAAACGACTGCGAAATCGGGCTGTACGTCGTCCCAGTCGTTCCAGACACTGCCGCTTCGTCCTATGTCGGAATACGACCAGAATCCGATGCCGCTCAACCCTGAAATGAATGCCTTCCAGGCTTGCGCACGGTAGAACGCGGCGGGATCGCCCGCCTTGCCGCCGCCGTCTGTCGCGTAGCTCCAGACCGTTTTGCCGCGGGCCTTGAGGCGCGCGATCGTTTCGGGCGTATCGGCGGGACCGTTGAGCTGGAAGATGTCCACGACGGACAGCACGTCCTCGGTGATCACCTCGGGACGGTGCACGGTGGTGTAGACCGCGAGGCTTGGATCGGCCTCCTTGACGAGGCGGCCGACGGCAACGAGCGCGTCGTGCTCGGCGCCGGGATGGGGCTCGTCGACGGGATAGAAGGCAAAACGGCTTTCGTCCAAGCCCGCCGCGCGCAGGCGCCCGGTCCATTCGCGGATCCAGGCGACGAACAGGGTCTTCCAGGCCGGGCTGAGGAAGGTATGGCTGTCGCGGAAACGGCGCAGTGCCGAATCACCGTTGAAGGCGAGAAAGAACAGATAGCGTTGATGGCAGCACAGCGCCTGCAGGATCGCGTCGTAGCGCGCGTAGTCGCCGATGGGACGCGCGTGGGGCGTCGACGCGGGCCGGGGAAACGGCAGGTGGTGCCAGGCTGGAATGACGGCGGTGTCGATGCCGTGGGCCAGCATGTCCCGTGTGGCGGCGCGTGCGCGGTTCTCCAGCAGGGGCGAGTCGAAATAGCCCCAGGCGACGGCGGCCGGCGCGTCGCTGGCCTGAGGCCTGGCGTAGACATGAACGGGCGTGCGCATCGTATGCGCGACGGGTCCGGAGGCCATGCGCGCGGTGAGGGTGGTCTCCAGCGTGGCGGTCGGTCCGGCTTGGGCGGCCGCGGCGACGTCGACCCACAGTTGGACGGTCTGGCCGGGAGGAACGGTGATCCGGTCCTTCTCGAGAGGCCAGAGGGGGTCCGCCAGCATCGTGCCGTCGCCGCGCAAGACGAAGCCGGCGCGCAGGGCCGTGATGGCGAAAGCGCCGTCAGGCGCGCCGAGGACGCGGGTCTTCACCTCCACGACGACAGGCGCATCGTCCGCGTGCGAGAGGGCGACGGCGAGAACTCCGTGGCCGCCCTGGGGGAGGAGAAGGGGCGTCTCGGCGGCAACCGCCGCCGCGTCGGAAACCGGCGTCGCCAGGCGCCAGGGATCGGTGCGGACCGCGCCGAAGCCGAGACGCTGGTCCCGGCGGGAGGCGGCCACGACGCGAAACATGTCCTCGCGGAGCCGATCTAAATCGGACAGGCCGATGTCGTGGAGACGCCCGCTCAAAATATCTGCGATGTCCCGGAGGCGTGGCGCGTGGTACTGCGTCGCCGGGCTGGCCGCCATCCGCGCCTGAAGCGTGCCGATCATCCGGGCGGCGCCTTGCTGGGCGGCGGCGAAGCGGGCCAGATCCCCGCCCCTGACGAGAGCGGTGGGTGGGCGATCACCGTCTGCCGCCGAGATCGTGATCTCGTCGCTGAAGAAGAAATGGCCGTGCGGCGCGACGAGCAGCCGGACGTAGCGGGCGGTGCGCCGGGCGGGTGGGAAGCAGAACGTGCGGGAGAGCGCGCCGCCATCGCCCGCCTCGTCGCGCGGGGCGATGAACCCGCTCCAGACGTAGCCATCCTTGTCGGTGGAGGAGAAGAGGTCGATGCGCCGGGGGAAGGCGACGCCCTGTTCCAGGCCCCGCGCGGCGCGGATGCAGACGACGCCGATTGGGCGCGCGATGCCCAGATCGAGCTCGATGGCGATGGGCGTTGGCGAACCGCCCCAGCCCACGGCTTCGCGCGAACGCCACATCGTGCCGAAAACGGTCCGGCCGTCGGTCAACTGCGAGGAATCGTTTGCGTCCGTCGTCAGGCGATACTGCGCTGGACGGGAGAACGTGGCGGGGGCGCCGAGGGCGATGTTGTCCTGGGCCTGGCAGCGAGCAGGCGCGGTGAGCGCAAGGAGCGCGAGCACCAGCAGCGCCAGCGCGAGCCGCAATGGCGCCGATCGGGAGAAACCGAAAAGCCGGGGCGGACGCGCAGGACAGTGACCCGTGTTGGCGAAAGCGTTGGCGAGAGGCCGCATGAATCTACCGCTGAATGGCACAACGTGCGCGATTGTTGGGGGCATAGCCGAACTCGCGATGCGGGACCAGGGCAGAAGCTTGGCTTCTACCCAAGTACTGCGTGCGCGGAGGGCATTGGGCGCAGGGACATTTGCCTTCGATAAAATAATGCAAAATCAACGCACTAAAGTAATTTTCCAGCGGCATTCGGAAATTGGATTTGAACCGGAGAGCGGAGCGCGAAGTCTTGGCTATTCCGTTGACGGCCTTGTAGAAAAAAAATATCCGCGCTGTCACCATGAAGTCGCATGACGAACAACAATGTTTTCCTTTATGAGTGGCATCCGATCCGCTGCCAAACGCGGGAACTTCGGCCGTATCGCGACGTGATTCGCGGCCTCGGCCGGGGCCCCGGGATGAAAGCCGGCAGCCGGATGGAGAGCGAAGAGGCATGCTTCAGGCAAGCCGCCGTCGCGCCTCTCGGAGTATTGGCAAGCCTAGGGAGCATCCAGGATGGAAGAAAAGAAGACGGCGCAGCGTCGCCAGTTCTTGAAGACGGCGGGTGTCGCCGGCGCCGGTGCCGCCGCAGCCGTGGCCTCGCCCGCGATCGCGCAGGGCAGCCCGGAAGTCAAATGGCGCATGACGGCAAGCTGGCCGAAGTCGCTCGACACGCTCTTCGGCGGTGCCGAGCATATCGCCAAGCGCGTGGCTGCGATGACGGACGGCAAGTTCCAGATCCAGGTGTTCGCCGCCGGTGAAATCGTCCCGGGCCTGCAGGTTCTGGATGCCGTGCAGAACGCCACGGTCGAGTGCGGCCACACGGCGCTCTACTACTACTTCGGCAAGGACGATGCCTTCGTGTTCGGCTCGTGCCTGCCGTTCGGCCTCAACGCCCGCCAGCAGAATGCGTGGCTGCTGCACGGCGGCGGACAGGATCTCCTGAACAAGTTCCTGACCAAGTACAACGTCCATTTCATTCCCGCTGGCAACACGGGCACGCAGATGGGCGGCTGGTTCCGCAAGCAGGTCAAGACCGTCGAAGACATGAAGGGCCTGAAGTTCCGCATGGGCGGCTTCGCCGGCCGGGTCATGCAGAAGCTCGGCGTCGTGCCGCAGCAGATCGCGGGCGGCGACATCTACCCGGCGCTCGAGAAGGGCACCATCGACGGCGCCGAGTGGGTCGGCCCCTACGACGACGAGAAGCTGGGCTTCTACAAGGTGGCGAAGTTCTACCACTATCCCGGTTGGTGGGAGCCGAACTCCACGTCGGGCTTCATCGTCAACAAGGAGAAGTTCGCGGCCCTGCCGAAGACCTACCAGGAAGTGCTCACGGCCGCGACGCTGGAAGCCAACAATTGGATGCTGGCGAAGTACGACGCCGGTAACCTTGCGGCCCTCAAGCGGCTCGTGGCCGGCGGCGCCGTGTTGACGCCGTTCACGCCGGAAGTCATGGACGCCTGCCACAAGGCGGCGCACGAGCTCTATGACGAGATCAGCGCCAAGAACCCGGCGTTCAAGGAGCTGTGGGAGAGCCAGAAGGCGTTCCGCGACGACGCCAACCTGTGGCTGCAGGTGGCCGAGTACACGATGGACAGCTACTCCATCCGCTACCGCAACGCCCAGAAGTAAGCGGCAAGATCGAGCGGACGTCGGCGGCATTTCACGCATGCCGCCGGGCCGCGACGATCGGCGCTTATTGGAAATGAGAAACCCGGTGTCTCGCGACACCGGGTTTTTTCGTATTCCGGGTGGGGACGCCGCCATCCCGACGGGACGGCGGCCTGCGCGGAGCGTCCTCGCCCTATGGATTGCTCTTGGGCTTGAAGAGGTCCATCGGCGGCGGCTTGGTGAAGTCGACTACCGGTCCGTTGCCTGCCGGAGTTGCCGCAGCCGCTGGAGCCGCCGCCGCGGGGACGGGCGCCGGAGCAGCGCTCTGCTTGGGCTGAGCCGGCGGGACGAGGCCCGGCGGGGGCCCGAGCGGTACCGACGGCGCCGGGATGCCCGGGATGCCGGCAGGTGCGGGCGGTGCCCCGACGGGAGCTGGCCCACCGATGGGCGGCAGTCCAGGCACGCCCGGGATCGGCGGCACGCCCGGAATGCCGGGCAGCCCCGGAACGCCGGGAATGCCCAGGCCCGGAATCTGCAACTGGATCTCGCCCTGCGGGACCACAGGGGCCTGCTTCTTGTAGTGCATCACCATGCCCGGGAAGGCGATGACGAGGCCGACCATGATGCACTGGATGATGACGAACGGAATGGCGCCCCAGTAGATCTGGCCGGTGGTGATCGGGTCGGTCGTCTTGCCGGTCACGCGGTCGACATAGGGTTCCTTGGGGGCCACCGAGCGCAGGTAGAACAGCGCGAAGCCGAACGGCGGGTGCATGAAGCTCGTCTGCATGTTGACGCCCAGAATGACGCCGAACCAGATGAGATCGATGCCCAGCTTTTCGGCGGCGGGCGCCAGCAGCGGGATGACGATGAAGGCCAGCTCGAAGAAGTCCAGGAAGAAGGCGAGCAGGAACACCATCACGTTGACGACGATCAGGAAGCCGGCCTGGCCGCCCGGCAGCGACGTCAGCAGATGCTCCACCCAGATATGGCCGTTCACGCCGTAGAAGGTCAGCGAGAAGATACGCGCGCCGACCAGGATGAAGACGACGAAGGCGGACAGCTTGGCCGTCGCCTCGATGGCCGACTTCAGCAGCTCGAAATTGAAGCGGCGCGGGTTGTCGTCCAGCCAGCGCTTGAACATGGCGAGCAGGATGGAGCCCGTGGCACCCATGGCACCGCCTTCGGTCGGCGTCGCGATGCCGATGAAGATCGTGCCGAGCACGAGGAAGATGAGGAACAGCGGGGGCACCATCACGAAGGTGACCTGCTGCGCCAGCTGCGACAGGAACCGGATGCCGATCAGTTTGTGCAGGATCCAGTTCAACACCGAGATGGCGAAGGCCAGCGAGATGGCGACGGCCATGCACAGGATGACGAAGTCGGCGCCCCTGTAGTGCGTCGTCTTCATCATCTGGTAGCCGACGACGCCCGAAACGCCGATCAGCAGCGTCAGGCACATGAGGCCGCGGTCGTCGTTGCCGTCGATGAAACGGCGGACCGCCGCGATCGCCATGGCGGCCAGGATGAGCAGCGGCACCACGGTGCCCGCCAGCCACTCCATGCCGTCGAGGGACATGAGTTGCTTGGGCGGGGCGATGCTGCCGATATTGCCGCCCGTGAAGCCGTAGAACAGATAGGCGATGCCGGCCACGATGCCGAGGCTGGCGACGCGCGCCAGCGAGCTGTAGAAGGCGCGGTTGGGCTCGCGGAAGGCCACGGCATCGGGCGGAAGTCCGGGTGCGGCGCTCGGGAAGAACGTGGCGCAGATGAAGATCCACGTCGCATAGAGGCCGGAGAGCACGAGGCCTGGAACGAAGGCGCCCTCGTACATGTCGCCGACCGAGCGGCCGAGCTGGTCGGCCATGACGATGAGGACCAGCGACGGCGGGATGATCTGGGCGAGCGTTCCCGAGGCCGCGATGACGCCGGTCGCCAGGCGGCGATCATAACCGTAGCGCATCATGATCGGCAGCGAGATCAGGCCCATCGAGATCACCGATGCGGCCACAACGCCCGTGGTCGCCGCGAGCAGCGCGCCCACGAACACCACCGCATAGGCGAGGCCGCCTCGGATGGTGCCGAAAAGCTGGCCGATGGTGTCGAGCAGGTCCTCGGCCATGCCCGAACGCTCGAGGATGAGCCCCATCAGCGTGAAGAAGGGAATCGCGAGGAGCACCTCGTTGTTCATCACGCCGTATATGCGTTCAGGCAGGGATTGAAGGAGTGGCCACGACAGCGAGATCGCCCCGTTGGAGAGAGGGGCCAGCTCGACGCCGACGATGAAGAACAGCATGCCGCAGGCGGCGAGCGAGAAGGCGACCGGGTAGCCCAGCAATAGGAAAACGACGAGGGACGCGAACATGATCGGAGCCATGTTCTGCGCGATGAAGGCGGCCATTAGACGACACTCCCGAGGCGTGTGGAGTTGAAGGTGCGATGGGACGGGCGGCGCGGCAGCGCGCTGGGGGCGGTCACGACTTCGCCCCGCCGGAGCCGGCAGCGGCGAGCTTGTCGGCTTCCTCGGTGATGGCCTGCTTCAGGCGTTCGGCTTCCTGTTCGGCAGAGGCGCCGTGGTGTCCGTCGAGCAGGGTGTCGGGCATCAGGCCGCGGATGACGGCCGTGCGCTTGATCAGCTCGGAGAAGCCCTGCAGGAGCAGGAGCGCGAAGCCGAGCAGCACGATGAATTTGGAAGGGTAGACGGCAAGGCCGCCGGCGTTGGACGACTGTTCGTTCTGCAGGAACGAGCGCATGAAGAACGGCCAGGACGTATAGACCATGATCAGGCCGGTCGGGATCAGGAAGAGAAGGTGGCCGACATATTCGATGCCGCTCTTGAGCCGTTTGGGCAGCAGGCTCGAGACGATGTCGATGCGGATGTGTTCGTTCTGCAGAAGCGTCCAGGGCGAGCAGAGCAGGAAGACGAGGCCGAACAGGATCCACTGCAACTCGAGCCAGGAGTTGGAGGAGGTATCGAAGGCCTTGCGGACGATGGCGTTCGCGGTGCTGATCAGGACGGCGGCCAGGAGTGCCCATGCGATCCATTTGCCGACGAACGTGTTGAGTTGGTCGATGGCGCGGCTGACCGACATGAGCGGGCGCGCCAGAACCCAGACGATTGCGCCGAGCACGGCGAAACCCGCCAGACCCAGCATGAGCAGTTGCATGTTCGTCAAAGCGAGCCACCCTTCGTTTTCACAGAACCGCGACGAGCCTATGCGGGCGCACGCGAAGGTGCGCCGATCATCATCTTCATACTCTCGCCTTCATTTGGTCGACATCGCGCCGCGATGTCGCTGGCGCACACGCATACACGCGGTGCGTGGCTATGTAAATTGTCTAAGATGTTGAATTCGCACCTGAAGTCGTAGCCGGAAGTTTATGCGCGCAGGGGCTGCGGCAATCGCCTCTGTGCTGAGACTTTTCCCCAGGTTTCGGCTGCCGGTTCCCGGCAACGCCCAGGCGAATCGAAGTGGAGTTTCATGGCATTGGCTCGGCTCGCACCGAGGCGGGCCGGCCACGCGCCCATGTTACCGGCTCGCGCATGGCGCGGCCGCGGGCGGGCTGTCGCCGGGCCCGGCGGGCGGCGGCGCTTTACAGGAATTCGACGCTGATGCGGCCAATGGCGCCGTAATCCAGGTCCAGCCGGTCACCGGATGCCGTGAAGAAGTGCCCCGTGCACGTCCCCGTGCTCACGATTTCACCGGCGCGCAGCGTCTTGCCGCGTGCACTCAGCCAGTTGACCATCCAGGTGAGCGAGGTCAGGGGGTGGCCCATGGCGGCCCGGCCGTAGCCGGATTTCACGGGCCTGCCGTTGAGCGACAGGTCGATGCGGGCGTTGGCGAGGTCGAGGCCCCGCCAATCCCGGATCGGCGCCCCGTGGACGAGCGCGGCGGCCCCGCCGTTGTCCATCAGCGCGCCGAGATAGCCGCTGGCGCCGTACCAGTCGTCGAAGACGGTGTCTCCGATCTCGAGCGCGGGCAGCAGCGCTTCGACACGTTCGGCGACCTCGGTCTCGGCGTAGGGCGTGGGCCGGGGGGCAAGGTCGTCCCCCATGCGGAAGGCGAACTCGCATTCCGAACAACGGTAGTTGATGAAGAGTGCGGCCGGCAGCTTCGCCGGGCTTTCGAAGATGGCATCGCGGCGCAACTGTCCGGGCGCAGGCCCCGGCACGCCTTCCGCCTTCTGCACGTCGAGGCTGGCCGCACCGATCTTCCAGCCGCCACACGGCCAGCCCAGTTGCGCATTGAGGCTCTCCATGACGGCCATGACCGAGCCCCAGTCGCGCGTGCGCAGATGCGCGGGCATCACGACGGAATGGCGCTCGCGGCGGCCGCGCGCGATGACGGCGGCGACCTCGTCGACTTCCGCCGGCGACAGGGGGGACGTGCGCGCGCAGCGGATGCCTTCGCCGGGCAGTGTCGGCCCGTGGATGCGCCGGCCCCAGGTGGTGATGTCGTCATGCGGCGGGGTGGGCATGGGGGCTCCTCCGGTTGGCGTTTCGCGAGGCCCCGCTCATTTCGTGCGCGGCGCTGCTGGCGGCATGGTTCGACAGGCAGGCGCCATTGTCCAGTGCAACGCGCTCGTCGCGTCCGACGAACGCCGGGACATGGTACGGGAGGCGGACTAAGGTCGAGGACGCCAACCGGGAAACGCTGCCGCCACGAGGAAATCCCATGACCACGCCACACGATGCGCTCGAGCACGAGGATCTGAGTGCTCCACATGCGCAATGGGGACGGATCTACGTCCGCAACACCCGGCCGCGGGGACAGACGTCGTTTACCGCCGAGCGGATCGTGATCATCCAGCATGGCGCCACCTACGGCTCGCTCACCTTCTCGCTGCCGTTCGGGGGCATGTCGTGGATGGATTACATGGCGGCGCGCGGCTTCGATACGTACTGCCTGGACCTGCCGGGCTACGGGCGCTCGACGTGGCCCGCGCAGATGGACGTGGCGGCCGATCTCAATCCGCCGTTCATGCGCACGCCGGACGCGGCGGACTGCCTGGGAACGGTCGTCGATTTCGTGCGCAAGAGGCGCGGCGTGGCACAGGTCTGCCTGATCGGCTGGTCCTGGGGGACGGCGATCACCAGCTATTATACGCAGACGCACAACGCCGATGTCGCACGCCTCGCTCTGTTCGCGCCGGTGTGGGACCGCACGCAATCGGGCCCCTCGCCCATCCACGTCGAGGGCAGGATCGGTGCCTATCGCACCGTCGATCGCGCCAGCACGCTGAAGCGCCGGCAGGGCGGTCTCGACGAGACGCAGAAGAAGGACATCATGCCGGCCGGCTGGTTCGATCAGTGGTGGGCGGCCACCGCGGCACTCGATCCCGCCGGCAAGGGCGAGACCATCCGGGCGCCCAACGGCGTCGTGCAGGACGGGGCGGAATTCTGGAACGTCGGGCGCCCCCTCTACGATCCAGCGCGCATCACCGTGCCGCTGCTCATCGCGGTCGGCGAATGGGATAACGATACGCCCGTCTACATGGCGCAGACGCTGTTCCCGCTCTTCACGAATGCGGCCTGGAAGCGGCTCGCGATCCTGGGCGGCGGCACACACTCCATGGGCATGGAGCGCAACCGCATGCTGCTTTTGCGCACGGTACAGCAGTTCCTGGAGGAGGCGCCGCCGGGACCGGCCGCGTTGGCCTGAAAGCGCCGGCAGGCGTCATCGCGCCCGGTCGATGTAGCGGCTCGGGCTGATCCGGCGGACGGTGCTCGCCTGCGGGCCCGCGGCGCTCTCCTCGCTGTCGACCACCAGTTCGACGGGATCGTCGATCTGCAGTTCTGCGAAATCGACATCGACGACGCTGTTCTTGTGGAAATAGACGAGGCGATTGTCGACCGTGGCGATGCGCCCGAAGTTCTCGGCCGGCTGCAACTCCGCGATGCGCCCCTGCAACTGCGCCTCTTGTCCCGAGAGCGCGGTGCGCGGGTCTGCCTTCGTCGCCTTGAGCTGCCGTTCCATCGCATCGAACGCATCGCGGATCGCGACGTAGATGTCGTGATGGGCATGCACGTCGCCGGGCCGCCGGTTCACGACCAGCTCCCTGCCGGGAATGCGGACCTCGATGCGGATCTCGTAGGCGTTGCCCTTGTTGGCATGATGATGAGGCGCGTCGACGAAGACGTGGCAACTCGTGATGCGTCCGAAGAATTGCTCGAGCCGATCGGCCCGCTCGCGGATGCGGGCTTCGACCGCCTCCGATCTGTTCAAGTTGATGAACTGTATTTCCACCGGGGTCTGCATCGATGTCTCCGTCGCCCGTTGTCGGTCCTGGAAGTGGCCATACACGCTGGGGGCTGCCCGTTGGGGGCTTGGAAGGCCTTCAACTCGTGCCCGGTCCTTTCATCATCCGCAGTGCGGCTTCGATGCGGCGCCAGTCCTGCGCCTCGTCCTTCTGCCCCAGCGCCTCCAATGCGGCCGCCTTCTGGGCTGCATCGGCCACAGCGCTCGCGCCACGCGCCTCGTACAGGCGGCGGGCATAATCCTGGATTTCGACGGCTTGCATGTTGTGCTCCTCTCGAGACTGACAGGGATCGAAAGGCTACGATTTCGTGATGCAAAAACGATCTGGCCCGCGGGCGGGCCGACGAATTTCCTCTGCAACGCCTGAAGTCTAGATCGGGTTCCCCGGCCGGGGTTTGCGCGCAATCAACAACGGCGCTGGCGCGCTTTCGCGTCGCCGGGCCGGGCATGAGGGCGGGAATTGGAACGCGCAAATGGCAACGCATTGACGTATCCGCTGCGTGGCGTATCAGTGGCGGCCGACCGACGCGGCGGGCGCTCCCGCCCGCGTAAAGCGAGCCCCGAGAGGATGACGATGAAGATCACGAAGGTGCAGTCGATCCACGCCGGACAGTTCCTGTTCGTGCGCATCGAGACGGACGCGGGCATCCACGGCGTGGGCGAGGGCGGCGCCTGGGGCCATATCGAGGCGTCCAAGGTCGCCGTCGACAAGTTCGCCACCTATCTGGAAGGCAAGGACCCGTTCCCGATCGAGCATCATTGGAACGTGATGCATCGCTTCTCCTACTTCCAGGGCCACGCGATCAACGCGGCCATCTCCGCCATCGACATCGCGCTGTGGGATATCAAGGGCAAGGCGCTGGGCGTGCCCGTCTACGAGCTCCTGGGCGGCAAGGTGCGCGACAAGGTGCGCGTCTATGGCCACGTCTACGAGAAGTCCATCGAAGGCGTGCTGGAATCGCTCAAGCGTCAGAAGGATCGTGGCTATACGGCCGTCGGCCACATCAATCCGTTTCTCGACGAGGGCGAGGACAAGCTCTTCTTCAAGCCGCACATCAAGAAGATGCGCGACGCCATCGACAACGTGCGGCGCATGCGCGAGGTCGCCGGCGACGACATGGACCTGTGCGTGGAGATCCATCGCCGCCTGACGCCCGCCGAGGCCATCGTGCTCGCGCGCGGCATCGAGGAATATCACCCCATGTTCATCGAGGATCCCATGCGCTATGAGGATCCCGACGCCATGGCCCGCATCGCCGAGAAGATCCACGTTCCCATCGCCACGGGCGAGCGCTTCACGACGATCTACGAGTTCCAGCAGATCCTCACGCGCAAGGCGGCCGAATACGCGCGCGTCGACGTGTGCATGTGCGGCGGCATCACCGGCTCGAAGAAGGTCGCGGCGATGGCGGAGGCGCACAACGTCATGATCGTGCCGCACAACCCGCTGTCACCGGTCGGGTTGATGGCGTGCCTGCAACTCGATGCCTGCATCCCCAACTTCGCCATCCAGGAGTTCAGCACGGGCTTCGAGGCGAACGTCTTCACGACGACGCAGAAGCATCTGGGGCACGACGTCGTGGACGAGGCGCCCCAGCCCGTGGACGGTTTCGTGAAAATCCCCGACCGGCCGGGCATCGGCATCGATCTCGTCGCCGATCCCGTGGCCGTGCGGCCGGCGCTGAGCAAGCCCGTCTCCATGCGCATGCATCTCGACGGCTCGCCTTTCGATCAGTGAGGCGCGTGCCCCGTGCCAGCCGCCTCTCTCAGCGGATCTCGTCGGGATCGTAGGAGAGGCCGGCGCCGCCATACCCGCCGTCGACGTTGAGGATGGTGCCGGTCACCCACTGGCACTCGTCCGAGGCCAGATACAGGGCCGCATTGGCGACGGCGTCGACGTGGCCGTAGCTGTGGGTCGGGATGCGGTCGAGGTAGCCCTTCTTGCGCGTCGGCCCGTGCGTGCTGATGCCGGTCTCGATCGGACCCGGCGCGATGGCGTTGACCATGATGCCCTGCTGGGACAGCTCGACCGCCATCACCTTGCACATGTGCATGACGGCGGCCTTCGAGGCGCCATAGGCGACGCCGCCCATGTTGCCGCGCTGGCCGGAGATGGAGCCGATCTGCACGATGCGGCCGCCGCCCTGTTTCAGCATGTGTCTTGCGGCGGCCTGGGCGGTGAGGAACGAGCCTGTCAGATTGATCTGGAGGACCCGGTTCCAGTCGGCGAGGCTGGTATCGAGGGAAAGCTTGTGCAGGCCGATGCCGGCGCTGTTGACGACGATGTCGATGCGGCCGAAGCGGCGCACCGTCTCCTCCACCTGCGCCGCACACTGCGCGGCGTCGGTGACATCGGCCGTGAAGGCCTGGGCCCGGCCGTTGGCGGCGGTGATCTCGGCGGCCGTCTTGGCGGCCTTGGCCTCGTCGCGGTCGCTGCAAAGCACTGACGCACCTTCACGCGCATAGAGTTTCGCGATGGCCGATCCGATGCCGCCGCCCGCGCCCGTCACCAGGGCTACCTTGTCGCTCAATCTCATCGTGTCGTCTCCCGTTGTTATTCTGCGGCGGCGGCCGTGCGGCCGACGAAGCCCGTGGCATCGCCGAACCGCTCCTGCATGACCTCGGACAGGGACTTCGATTTGTGCGTGATACAGGCCCCCGAGCGCACCGCATAGCGGTCCGCACGGGCCGCCGCCGGCGGCTCGATGCCGTTGGCCAGATCGCGGGCGCTGTCCATGACGAGCTTGCGAAAGCGCATGATGCCGAGGTCGGTGGGCCCCAGGTGCTCGCGCGTGCGGTCGACGATCGGGCCCTGGCTGTCCTGCACGGCGGCATCCTGCTCCGAGACGCCCTTGATCCCCATGTAGCTCGACGTGCGCTGCGCCCTGCGGTCGAGCAGGTAGTCGTTGGCCTTCGTGCGCAACGGCACGTAGTTCTCGTCCACTTCGGAGAAGATGGCGCCGCCGTTGGCAAAGCTGTGGCGTTCCTCCTCGGTCAGCGGGCGCTCGGGGTTCCAGGCGTAGCAGTAGATCCAGCAGTTGCCGTCGGTGAACGGCACGAAGGTCTGGCCGAAGTAGGTCTGGCCGCGCATGGCGCTGGGCGTGTAGGTGTGGATCGGCATCAGGAACTGGGCGATGCGCCAGTAGAGGTCGTCGGTGCCCGTGATCCGACCACCGCCGATGACGAGGCCCGCGTCGTGCGGCTCCACCTTGATGACAGGGCGCGGGTCCTCCGCGATCCAGCGTGTGATGTCGCCGGTCATGCGCTGGATCGGCCGCACGAGGTGCCTGGCGATATCGAGCTTCTCGTGCTCCCCCTTGTCGAAGACGAGATGCGTGTAGGTGAAATGGGCGGTGTCGATCGAGCCCTCGAGCGCCTGCACCCAGTTGCAGTCCTGCCATTTCTTGAGCACGAAGCGATGCGAGGGCGGCACCAGCGCCATCTCCATCTCGGGCAGCGCCGGCATGCGCTCGGGCGGCCCCATGTAGGCCCAGACCATGTCGCCCCACTCGCGCGTGGGGTAGGCCTTGATGCGCATCTTGTCCTTGGCATTGAGATCGGGATAGCTCGTGGGCATGTCGACGCATTGGCCGTCGGCGTCGAACTTCCAGCCGTGATAGACGCAGCGGATGCCGCATTCCTCGTTGCGGCCGAGCCAGAAGCTGGCGCCGCGATGCGGACAGTAGCGGTCGACGAGGCCGACACGGCCCGTGCTGTCGCGGAACGCGATCAGTTCCTCGCCAAGCACGGTGACTTTCGTGGGCGCGCCGTCGCGTTCGGGCACTTCTTCGCTGAGGAGCACGGGGATCCAGAAGCGCCGGATGAGCTCACCCATCGGCGTGCCCGCGTCACTCTGGGTCAGAAGCCTGTTGTCTTCCGCAGTGAGCATGGTCGTCCTCCCGGCCGTCTGTTTTCGTTGGTGCCGGACGTGAGTTTGCGCGGTGCCGGCAGGGGCGTCAAACCTGGGGGCAACTTGGGGGCGATGCAGGTGGCCCGGGCCGGCAGGCACGAGAGGAGCGGCCGGCGGGCCGATGGTCGCCGCATTTCGTCTCGTTCCCGCCCGCGCGGGGCGATGCGAGAACGCCCGGCAATTGCGTCGCGCGCGGAATAGTCATGAAGTCGTCTGAATATCCGGATGGGTTTTGCGCGGGAATAGATTTGATTTGCCGTTCCGATATTTGGAATTATGTTCGAGATGCAACCATCCACAAAGAATAATCAGTCTGCTTTTGGAGGGTATGATGGAATACTTCGACCTCGGGACCTACAGCCGGAAAATTACGACCCGCTCCCCCGATGCCCAGATCTGGTTCGATCGCGGCCTCAACTGGCTCTTCGGTTTCAATCACGCAGAGGCCATCAAGTGTTTCCAGACCGCACTGAAACCCCGAATGCGCGATGGCGCATCAGTGCTGAAGGCATTTCAACCAACGCACAACCTGCCACGGCACCTGTATGATCCCCACGGCAGGCAGATGCGCTGACGGCGTCCTTCGATGCCATGCAGAACGCGCAGCGTTTCGCGCCCAAGGCCAGTTCCGTCGAGCAGGCCATGATCGCGGCGCTCCAGTCCCGCTACCCGCAAAAGGACGCCGTCGAAGACATGACGCCGTGGGACAAGGCCTACACGGTGGAGATGCGGAAGGTATTCGACGCCTATCCGAACGACCTCGAAGTCCGCGCCGTCTTTGCCGAGGCGATCATGAACGAGACACCCTGGCAGATGTGGGACTTGCCGACGGCCCGCCCGGCCGAGGGAGCCGGCACCGTCGAGTGCATGCGCGTTCTCGAACACGCCTTCAACAATATCCCGGCGTCCTGGGACCATCCCGGCCTGTTGCACCTCTACGTTCACCTCATGGAGATGTCGCCATTCCCGCAGAAGGCATTGCGCGTGGGCGACCGCCTGCGCGAGATCGTGCCGGATTCCGGTCATCTCATTCACATGCCGACGCATCTGGACGTGCTGTGCGGCCATTACCGCGACGTCCTCGTCTACAATCAGAAAGCGCTGATCCCGGACCGGAAATTCCTCGCCTATTCGGACGATCCGGGGATTTATCTCATCTACGTCATCCATAATTTCCATTTCGCGATCTACGGGGCAATGTTCCTCGGCCAGTATTCCGCGGCCATGGCCGCAGCCGAGGAACTCGTCGCCACGGTGCCCGAGGAGGTGCTGCGCATGCAGTCGCCCCCCATGGCCGACTTCCTCGAGGGCTATCTGACGATGAAGCAGCACGTCCTCGTGCGTTTCGGAAAATGGCACGAGATCATCGCGCAGTCCCTGCCGGAGGATCAGGAGCTATATGCGTCCAACGTGGCGATGATCCATTATGCCAAGGCCGTCGCCCATTCGGCGCTGGGCCATGTCAGGCAGGCGGAAGACGAAAAGGCGCTGTTCCTGGCCGCCAAGCAGCGTGTGCCCGAGACCCGCCGGGTGCACAACAACACCGTCGTCGACCTCCTCGGCGTCGCGGAAGAGATGCTGAATGGGGAACTGGAGTATCGCAAGGGCAATTTCGATGCGGCGTTCGCCCATCTGAGGGCCTCCGTCGAACGCGACGACAACCTGCCCTATGACGAGCCGTGGGGCTGGATGCAGCCCACCCGGCACGCCCTCGGCGCACTGTTGCTCGAGCAGGGCCGCGTGCAGGAGGCGGAAGCCGTCTACCGGTCGGACCTCGGCCTCGACGGGAAGCTGAGCCGCGCCTGCCAGCATCCCGACAATCTCTGGTCGCTGCATGGCCTCTACGAGTGCCTGACCCGCCGAGGCGAAAAGACCGAGTCGGCCCTGATCAAGCAGCGGCTCGACCTGGCGTCGGCACGCGCGGAAGTCCCCATCAAGGCGTCCTGCTTCTGCCGGCAGGTCGCCATGGCCGCCTGAGGCCGGCCGTCTCGATCGCACGATAACCAGCCGGGCTGCGATCGACGCAGCCCGGCGGAAGCGAACATGGCATTGCGAGGGGCGTTTCGAGTAGCGTGCCGCGTTGGCGTCTCACGCCTTGCGCACGAATTCCGACTTGAGCTGCATGGGGCCGATGCCGTCGATCTTGCAGTCGATGTCGTGTCCGCCCGCGCCGTCGACGAGGCGGATGTTGCGCACCTTGGTGCCGACCTTCACGACCAGCGACGAACCCTTGACCTTGAGGTCCTTGATGACGGTGACACTGTCGCCGTCGGCCAGCACGTTGCCGTTGGCGTCCTTGACGACGCGCGCGTCCTCGTCGTCCGCACCGGCAGCCGCGCCGGGGCTCCACTCGTGCGCACACTCCGGGCAGACGTAGAGGCCGCGGTCCTCGTAGGTGTATTCGCAGGCGCACTTGGGGCACTTCGGGAGATCGGACATCAGCGCGTGTTACCTTGTCTCGAATGAGGGATCGACTGTCGGCTCAGCGGTCGATCTCGCCGAACACGATGTCGAAGGAGCCGATCAGCGCGGAGATATCGGCCAGCATGTGCATGCGGCCGAACGGATCGAGCGCCTGCAGGGAGGCGAAGCCGGGCGCGCGGATCTTGCAGCGGTAGGGCTTGTTGGAGCCGTCGGCGACGAGATAGACGCCGAACTCGCCCTTGGGCGCCTCGACGCAGGCGTAGACCTCGCCCTCGGGCACGTGGAAGCCCTCGGTGTAGAGCTTGAAGTGGTTGATCAGCGCTTCCATCGAGCGCTTCATCTCGCCGCGCTTGGGCGGCACCACCTTGCTGTTGCGGGCGGAGACCGGGCCGGCGCCTTCCGCGCTCATCAGCTTCTCGCAGCACTGCTTCATGATGCGAACCGATTGGCGCATTTCCTCCATGCGCATGCAATAGCGGTCGTAGCAGTCGCCGTTCTTGCCGATGGGGATGTCGAACGCGAGCTCCGAATAGCACTCGTAGGGCTGGGCCCGGCGCAGGTCCCATGCGGCGCCAGCCGAACGCAGCATGACGCCGGTCAGGCCCCAGGCCATGGCGTCGTCGAGCGTGAACTTGCCGATGTCGACGTTGCGCTGCTTGAAGATGCGGTTCTCCGTCAGCAGGCCTTCCAGGTCGTCGCAGGTCTTCAGGAACGGATCGCACCAGTCGTTGATGTCCTGGATCAGCTCGGGCGGCAGGTCCTGGTGCACGCCACCGATGCGGAAATACTTGGCGTGCATGCGGCTGCCCGACGCGCGCTCGTAGAAGAACATGAGCCGCTCACGCTCCTCGAAGCCCCACAGCGGCGGCGTCAGCGCGCCCACGTCCATGGCCTGCGTGGTGACGTTGAGAAGGTGCGAGAGGATGCGCCCGATCTCGGAGTAGAGCACGCGGATGAGCTGGCCGCGCTTGGGGATCTCGAGCCCGAGCAGTTTCTCGGCGGCGAGACAGAAGGCGTGCTCCTGGTTCATCGGCGCCACGTAGTCGAGCCGGTCGAAGTAGCCGATGGCCTGCAGGTAGGTCTTGTGCTCGATCAGCTTCTCGGTGCCGCGATGCAGCAGGCCGATGTGCGGATCGACGCGGGTGACGACCTCCCCGTCCAGCTCCAGCACGAGGCGCAACACGCCGTGCGCTGCGGGATGCTGCGGTCCGAAGTTGATGTTGAACGGACGAATCTCGGTCTCGGCCATGGGGACGGTTCCTGCGGGGCTCGCGCGCGACGCACGAAGGAAATTTCGCCCCTAGTCAGTAGTGGGGATGCAGGGATTTGCCAACCCCTCCGATGCCGCAGCTTGGACCTTGTCCGTGGGGCCGGAATGTTGGCCGTGCGGGATCACGTCCGTGCCGCCTCGACGCGCGCGGCCTTGGTCGCGACGCCGGCCTTGAAGCGATCCCACGGAACGATCGCGCGCTGGTGTGTGCCTTCGCCGATCTTGTCGATGCCGTCGTGCGCGACGACCTTGAACGTGACCTTGCGGCCCTGGACGGCGGTGACCTCGGCGGTGATCGTGACGGTCTGGCCGGGGAGTGTGGCGGCGAGGTGGGAGACGTCGACATGGATGCCGACCGAGCCCTCGTTGTCGTCGAGATGCGGGCGCAGCGCCTTGGTGCACGCGCCTTCCATCATCACCACCATGTAGGCGGTGGCCAGCACCTCGGGAATGTCGTCGAAGGTCGAGCGATCCATGACGAGGTGCGGGACAGTATTGGCCTTGTCCACCACGAAGCTGTGCGTGGCGTTGGCGCCTGGGGCGAGGGTCGGTTTCATGGGGCTCCTCGTTGGCTCAGAGCGTGCGGGTCATGTAGACGCTGAAGGGATCGTGCGTGTAGTCGCCGAACGGACCGCAGCGCGTGAAGCCGGCGCTCTCGTAGAGTTTCAGGGCAGGCAGGAAAGCCGGCGCCGAACCCGTTTCCAGCCACAGGCTCGTCATGCCCCGCCCGCGCGCCTCGGCGAGGATGTGCGCGAGCAGGCGCCGTCCGATCCCCTGGCCGAGAAAACGATCGTCGACGCGCATGGACTTGATCTCGCCGCGCGTCGCGTCCAGTTGGCGCAGGGCGCCGCAGCCGGCGAGTTCGCCCGCCGTCCACGCAGACCAGAAGGTCACGGCCGGGTCGCGCAGCTTGTCGATGTCGAGGGCGTGCACGCTCTCGGGCGGCGAGTTCTCGTGCATGCCGCTGAGGTGGCGCGCGATCAGGGTGCGGATCGCATCTGCGCTCAAGTCGTCGGGGACGATCTCGACGGCGGAGCGCGATGGCATGGCGGCACACTCCCTTCCGTGCGAGGGCGACCCGTCAGGATTTCGGCGGCTCCTTGGCCTTTTCGTCGCCGGGCAGGATGTACTCGACACCTTCCCAGGGGCTTTCGAAGTCGAACTGGCGGAAGTCCTGCGTCAGGCGGACGGGCTCGTAGACGACGCGCTTCTGCTCGTCGTCGTAGCGCACTTCCTTGTAGCCGGTGAGCGGGAAGTCCTTGCGCAGCGGATGCCCCTCGAAGCCGTAGTCTGTGAGCATGCGGCGCAGATCGGGATGGCCCGAGAACAGGATGCCGTACATATCGTAGGCTTCGCGCTCGTACCAGTTCGCAGCCGGAAAGACCGGGATGGCGCTGGGCACCGGTGTGTCCTCGTCGGTCTCCACCTTGACGCGGATGCGCTGGTTCGTGCGCGGGCTCAGCAGGTGATAGACCACATCGAAGCGCTTGGCCCGGGCCGGGTAGTCGACACCGCAGAGGTCGATCAGTTGTTCGAAGCGGCATGCGGGGGCATCGCGCAGCTTCGTCAGCACCTCGAGGATGCGGTCGGCCGCGACGACGAGCGTGACCTCGCCATAGGCGGTCTTGGCGGTTTCGATGGCGGAACCGAGGGCAGCTGAGGCGTGCTCGCTGAGGTTGGTCACTGGGCACTTCCTTTGTCGTCGGGAACAGGCATCAGACGATGCCCCGGTAGATTTCGGAGAGGGCGAGCGTCAGGTCGAACGCGCGCCCCTTGAGCGAGATGATTTCGCCGGCCCCTTCGATTTCGCGCGGCCGGGCCGGAAAAGTGCCGTCGGCGCCGCGCTCGTAGACGAGCATGGCCGCCTCGTCCTGGCTCGCGATCACGTAGGCGTCGAGCGAGGCGAGGGCGAGATACTCGGCCGGCTTCTGGTCGAGATCGGCTGCGGAGGTGGACGGCGAAAGCACCTCGACGATGAGCGCGGGCCTCATGGTCGCAAGGCTTCCCCTGGGCTCGTCTGCCGGCTCCACGACGATGTCGGCATAGCGGACGGTTTCCGACGTGCTCACGCCGCGTTCGTTCAGCACCCACCACTGGGTCGAGTCGATCTGATCCTCGATCATTCGGGTGATCCGCCGCGCCACCGCACCATGCTCGCGCGTTCCGCCGGTCATCT
Organism: Hyphomicrobiaceae bacterium; assembly: GCA_041397775.1. GTDB lineage: Bacteria > Pseudomonadota > Alphaproteobacteria > Rhizobiales > Hyphomicrobiaceae. The sequence continues at coordinate 67,612 of JAWKWB010000002.1, forward strand.
GTTGCACGATGCGCCCCCGCACGAACTCGTAGCGCTCCCCCGCGCGCGCGGCCGCGAAGCGCAGGAAAGCGGCTTTGTCGACCTTGGCGAACGCGTTCATCGGCGCGCTTTCAGCGTTTGCAGCGATCGGGCGGGCGTCGTGCCGTTGCCGGCATCGCGACCCGCCCGGATGGGCCTCATCTCTCGATCGTGCCGGTGCGGCGGATCTTCTTCTGCAGCAACAGGATGCCGTAGACGAGCGCCTCAGCGGTCGGCGGGCAGCCCGGGACATAGATGTCCACGGGCACGATGCGATCGCAGCCGCGCACGACGGCATAGGAATAGTGATAATAGCCGCCGCCGTTGGCGCACGATCCCATGGAGATGACGTAGCGGGGCTCCGGCATCTGGTCGTAGACCTTGCGGAGCGCCGGCGCCATCTTGTTGGTCAGCGTGCCGGCGACGATCATCACGTCCGACTGGCGCGGCGAGGCGCGCGGCGCGAAGCCGAAGCGTTCCACGTCGTAGCGCGGCATGGACGCCTGCATCATCTCCACGGCGCAGCAGGCGAGGCCGAACGTCATCCACATGAGCGAGCCCGTGCGCGCCCAGTTGATGAGGTCGTCCGTCGTGGTGACGAGGAAGCCCTTGTCGGCCAGCTTGTTCGACAGCTCGGTGAAGCCGCGGTCGCCCGGCATGACGAGGCCGGACCCACCCGTGCCTTCGCCCGGCTTGTCGAGCATCGGCTGTGCAAATCCGTCGTGACCGGGAAGAATCAATCCCATTCGAGCGCTCCCTTGCGCCACTCGTAGATGAAGCCGATCGTGAGCACGCCGAGGAAGACCATCATGGCCCAGAAGCCATAGAGGCCGACATCGGAGAAGGCGACCGCCCACGGAAAGAGGAAGGCGACCTCGAGGTCGAAGATGATGAACAGGATCGACACGAGGTAGAACCGGACGTCGAATTTCATGCGCGCATCGTCGAACGCATTGAACCCGCACTCGTAGGCCGACAGCTTCTCCGGGTCCGGATTGCGGTAGGCGATGAGGAACGGTGCGATCATCAGCGCCAGGCCGATGGCCAGCGCGACCCCGAGGAAGATGACGATCGGTAGATAATCGTTGAGCAGACCGGGTGCGAGCTGCATGCATGCTCTCTTCGAAGGTGCCGAGTGGCCGTCGAGGACTGGCACACACCGGCTTGCACCGGCAGCGCACGTCATCCCCTCGCCCTGAGTTCCTGTTAGCTCAGCGCCCCGACCCGCGCAACCCTGGACGGCGCTGCATGTCGTCTCACGCTGTCCGTCCCGGTGTGCGCAATCCGCGTTCACCTCGAAGCCACGTCGACGCGAATTTGAGTTGTGATGCGTGCAAGGACGAGTTACGCCTCGTGATGCTTACCCCTGGTCGGCGCGCGCCGGCCCAACGCAAGGATGATTGCCATGAGGAAATTCCTGTCGATGGCCCTGGCAGCGGTCGTGCTGATGTTCGGCATGGCCATGACGTCCGGCCAGGCGGACGCCCAGCACCGCAGGGGCCTCAAGAAGAGGCCCGGTCCAGTGGTCGTGGCGCCCCAAAGGGTCGTGCCGGGTCCCCATGTCCGTCGCCGCAACAATACGGGTCGCAACGTCGCCATCGGCGTCGGCGCGGCGATCCTGGGCGGAATCATCTTGAATGAAGCGGCGAAGGCGAACGGCTATCGCGACGACGGCCTGAGCTGCCGGCAGCTCTACCGGCGCTGCGACGACGGCCAGGATTGGGCCTGCCGCAAGTTCGATCGCCGCGGCTGCTGATGCGGCGCGCGTGGACGGTCTGCTGATTCGGGCTGTCCGAGGCGCGACACGAGATGACGGTGACGGCGCCCCTTGGGGCGCCGTTATCGATTCCGGGCCTTGGCAGCCGCCAACTCGGCCTGGATCTCCCGGGTGTGCTCGCCCGCTGCCGGAATGCTGCGCGCCGGCCGCATCCGCTCCCCGTCGATCGAGATCGGCAGATGCACCGTGCGGACCGGGCGGTCCGGCAGCTCCTGGATGATGCCGAGTGCGGCGACCTGCGGCTCGGCGTCCATCGTCTGCATGTCGTTGATGGGGCCGCAGGGGATCTTGGCGGCCTCCAGCCTCTCGATCCAGGTTTCGAAGCTCTGAGTCTTCAGGATGTCTTCGAGGACCGGCAGCAGGGCGGGCTTGTTCTCCACGCGCAGGCGGTTCGACGCGAAGCGCTCGTCCTTGCCCAGCTCGGGCCGGCCGAGCACGTCGCACAGCCTGGCGAAGAGGCGGTCGTTGGCGGCGGCGATCATGATCGGCTTGGTGGCGGTGTCGAAGGCCTGGAAGACGACGGTGTTGGGATTGCCCGACAAGTGCCGGCGTGGCGGACGCCCGGTGACGCTGTAGCCGGCGAAATGGCAGCTCATCCAGCCGAGCGCCGTTTCCAGGAGGGACGCATCCACGGTGCCGCCCTTGCCCGTGGTGGTGCGCCGATGGATCGCCGAGACGATGCCGAGGGCCGCCCACAGGCCGGTGCCCAGGTCCAGCACCTGCATGCCCACGCGGGTCGGCGGGCCGCCGTCCTCGCCGTTCATCATCATCATGCCGGAGAAGCCCTGCAGGATCGGCTCGTAGCCCGGGTCCATGGCCTTGGGACCGGTGTGCCCGAAGGCGGACAGGGAGGCGTAGACGAGCCGCGGATTGATGGCGAGGAGGTCATTTGCCGCCAGGCCCAGCTCCTCCACGGCGCCCGGCCGCAGGTTCTGGACGACGACGTCGGCATGGCGGACGAGATCCTTCAGCCAGGCGATGGCGTCCGCATCCTTGAGATCGAGGGTGACGGAGCGCTTGCCCTTGTTGACCGCCATGAAGGTGGTGGCCGTATCGCCGTGGATCGGTGGCCCCCAGCCGCGCGCATCGTCGCCGCCGCCGGGCCGCTCGATCTTGATCACGTCGGCGCCGAGCTGGCCGAGGATGTCGCCGGCGAACGGCCCGGCGAGGTTCTGGGCGAGCTCGATGACCTTGATTCCCTCGAGTGGGCGCATGTCCGCTTCCTTGCGATGCTTGTCCGGGCGCGCACCCTACACCGACGCGAAAGCCCGCCGCCAGTCCCGCACGCGCCGCCCCGGGCGGCCACGTGCGCCCGCGCGCCAGCCCGACGCGATGCGGACACGGCGACACATGTCCTCGAGGATCGCAAGCATCGCTTGACCGCCGCCGAGGCCGCCTGTAACTCAGCATCAATCGCGGGCGTAGTTCAGTGGTAGAACGTCAGCTTCCCAAGCTGAATGTCGTCGGTTCGATCCCGATCGCCCGCTCCAAGACCGCCCTGCAAATCGGACATACGCCTGTCCCGGCAAGGAGCGGACCTCCGATCCGCCACGCGCGTCGACCTGCTGTCGACATGGCCTCTCGGCAGGTGCTCCCGCGCCCGCTATACGTGTCTGCCAGACCGGTCGGCCGAGCCGGCGGGGGTCAAGCAGCACGAACGGGAGGACGGCATGGCAGGCAGGCTTCAGGGAAAGACGGCGTTCTGCACGGCATCGGGTGCCGGTATCGGGCGCGCCACCGCACTTGCCTTCGCGCGGGAAGGCGCCCGGGTCATCGCCACGGACCTGAGCCTGGAGCGCATGGCGGGCCTGAAGGAAGCCGGCGTCGCGGACTGCCGCAAGCTGGACCTGCTCGATACGGCGGCGGTGAACGCCATGGCGCAGGAGGTGGGCAGCGTCGATGTCCTCTTCAACTGCGGCGGCTTCGTGCACCATGGCGATGCGCTGCACTGCTCGGAGAAGGACTGGGACTTCTCCTTCGACCTCAACGTGAAATCGATGCATCGCGGCATCCAGGCCTTCCTGCCGGGCATGGTGGAGAAAGGCCAGGGCGTGATCATCAACATGGCATCGGGGGCGGGGCCGTCGAAGGCCGTCGCCAACCGCTATGTCTACACGGCGACGAAGGCTGCCGTCGTCGGGCTGACCAAGGCGGTCGCCTTCGACTTCATCAAGAAGGGTATCCGCTGCAACTGCATCTGCCCCGGCACCATCCAGTCGCCCTCTCTCGACGACCGCATCGCGGCATTGGGCCGGGAGGTGGGCAGCGTCGAGAAGGCGCGCCAGATGTTCATCGACCGCCAGCCGATGGGGCGCCTGGGCACCGCCGAGGAGGTGGCGCACGTCGCCGTCTACCTCGCCTCGAACGAAAGCGCGTTCACCACCGGCCAGTCGTTCTTCGTCGATGGCGGGTTCGCGCTGTAGCGCAAGCGTAGCGGGAGGCCCGCTTCAGTCTCTGGGCCCGCTCGACGGACGCCGTCGCATCGAATCGGGCGCGCTGGCTTCGGCCTTCGTTCGCCCTTTCTTCGCGACGCTCGCGTCCCGACCGCAAAGTCCGTCTCATTTCTAAGCTGGCTCTGAACGGACGTTGCGGTCGAAGGGACACGAGCAGGCATTAGAGTTATTCGCCACAGCCAGCGCAATTTGCCCTGGTCTCGCCTCCCCCCGGTTCCCCGGCCAAGCGGGCGGGCGGGAGCCCGGCCGCTGCCCGAGCCGGGGTCTTTCGCGGCGCTGTCGAAGCACAGCGCAGCAACGTCCGTCGCAAACCGAACCGCGATGGATCCCGGATCGCCGCGCGTCGCGCGCCGTCCGGGAAACCGGGGGAGTGTGGCGTCCTGATTTGAAGTCCGCTCGCCGAGTGCGCCGCGAGACTGGAGCGGACGTCCAATCCGCCACACTAGAATTGCTTTGCACATCGGCTTGTATCTGCGGGCGAAGTGTGCGAGATACGGGCTCGCTGAGCGCAGGGGGGTCATACATTCATTTGTGACTTTTCCGGTCGGCACGCTCTCGAACCGCTCATTTTGAGCCTTTCTCAGCTTCCCCTGCGCTCCGAACATGCCCGTTCGACCGGCACGAAGGCCGGCTGAACGGTATCGCTTGCTGTGACGGAGACGTTCTTTTTGGACACCCCCACCTTCGCTGAGCTGGGCCTCAGCGCCAAAGTCGTGGCTGCTATCGAAGCGGCTGGCTATGCCAACCCGACGCCCATCCAAGCGCAGGCCATCCCGGTCGCCGTGACGGGCCGCGACGTCCTGGGCATCGCGCAGACGGGCACCGGCAAGACCGCCTCGTTCGTCCTTCCGATGCTGTCTCGTCTCGAATCCGGGCGCGCGCGGGCGCGCATGCCGCGTTCGCTGATCCTGGCGCCGACCCGCGAGCTGGCCGCGCAATGCGCGCAGAGCTTCGAAAAATACACGGCGCCAATCGCCGCTTACGCTGGCGCTCTGATCGGCGGCGTGTCGATGGACGATCAGGTGCAGAAGCTCGATCGCGGCGTCGACGTGCTGATTGCCACACCGGGCCGGCTGCTCGACCATTTCCAGCGCGGTCGTCTGATGCTGATGGGCGTCGAGATCCTGGTGATCGACGAGGCCGACCGGATGCTCGACATGGGCTTCATCCCCGACATCGAGCGCATCTGCAAATTGCTGCCGCCGCGGCGCCAGACGCTGTTCTTCTCCGCGACCATGCCGCCGGAGATCACGCGGCTCGTCGACCAGTTCCTGAAGGACCCCGCCCGCATCGAGGTGGCGCGGCCGGCGACCACGGCCAAGACCATTACGCAGCGCTTCCGCTTCTGCGCCAGCACCGAAGACTGGGAGAAGCGGGAGATCCTGCGCGAGCTGCTGCGCAGCCTCGAAGTCCGGAATGCGATCATCTTCTGCAACCGCAAGAAGGATGTGGCGATCCTGCAGAAGTCGCTGGCCAAGCACGGTTTCAACGCCGGCGCGCTGCACGGCGACATGGACCAGCTGTCACGCATGGCGACACTCGACAAGTTCCGGTCGGGAGAGATCGCGCTGCTGGCTGCTTCCGACGTCGCCGCGCGCGGCCTCGATATCCCCGACGTGTCGCACGTCTTCAATTTCGACGTGTCCTGGCAGCCCGACGACTACGTGCACCGGATCGGTCGTACCGGGCGCGCGGGCAAGGAAGGCTACGCCGTCAGCATCGTATCGCCCGATGATCTGAAGTCGCTCGCCGCGATCTCCAAGCTCACGGGCGAGGAGCCCGTGTGGCTCGGCGAGCCGCCGACGGAAGAGGACATCGCCGACGCGGCGAGCCGCAAGCGCGGCCGCAGGCGTGGCGGACGCCCCGGCGCCGATGCGAGAGGGGCCGGCGGCGATGATCGTGGCCGCCGTCGCGATGGCCGTCGTGGCCGGGGCGAGCCGCCGGGCGAGGGCGCACGCGCGCGTTCGGACGCGCCGCGCGAGGAGGGTGACGAGGCCCGCGCGGCCGAGCGCCGTCCGCGGCGGGAGGATCGCCCGCATCGCGAGGATCGCCCGCGTCGTGACGATCGTCCCCAGCGCTCGGACCGGCCGGCCCGCCACGCCGACGACGTGCGCGAGGCCCCACCCAGGGCGGCCCGGGGCGAGCGTGCGGAACGGCCCGATCGCGCCGAGCGGGGGGAGCGCACGCGGGAGCGTGAGCAAAGGCCCGCGCGCGCGGCACAGCCCGCGCCTCGGCGCGAGGAGGGTGGCCAGCGTGATCGGCCCCAGCAGCGCGGAGGCGGCCGGCAGCGCGGCGAGGAGACCCCCTTCGGCATGGGCAACGACCACATCCCCGCGTTCCTGCGCCGGCCCGTGAGGATCAGCGCCGACTGAGGCCGCCTGTCGCGGCCTCGCTACCGGAGTCCCAGCATGACAGCGCGCGCGGCCCTCGAGGAAGTCTGGACGATCGGCGGGGGCGAGCGGTCGGCCCTCGAGCACGTGGCCTTGACCGGGCAGGAACCGGCCCTGCCATCCTCGTTCGCCGTCGGCACGATGGCACAGGCCTCGATTGCCGCCAGCGCGCTCGCGGCCGCCGAGGTCTGGCGGCTGAGGACGGGGAGCCGTCAGGCCGTCTCCGTCGACATGCACCATGCCGCCATCGAGTTCCGCAGCGAGCACTATATGCGTGTGCCCGGCGTCGACCCGCGCACGTGGGACAAGGTCGCCGGCCTCTACACCACGCGGGACGGGCGCCACATCCGGCTGCACACCAACCTGCCGCATCATCGCTCGGGTATGCTGGATCTGCTGGGCGCGGACTACGATCGCGACGCCGTGCGCAAGGCCATCGCGCAATGGGACGGCGAGCCGCTCGAGACGGCGGCAGCCGAGCGCGGGCTCGTCGCCACCATGACGCGCACGCCGGAGGAATGGGCGGCGCACGGGCAGGGCCGGGCAGTGGCCGCGCTGCCACTGTTCGAGATGATCCGGATCGGGGATGCGCCGCCGCGCCGGATCGAGCCGGGCCGGCGGCCGCTGGAGGGCATCCGGGTGCTGGACCTGACGCGCATCATCGCCGGGCCGGTGTGCGGCCGCACGCTCGCCGCCCACGGCGCCGACGTGCTGCACGTGGCGGGGCCGAAACTGCCGTCCGCCCCCTTGCTCGTCATGGACACGGGCCGCGGCAAGCGCACGACATTCATCGAATTGACGGAGCAGGGTGGCCGCGAAACGCTGGAGCGGCTGGCCGCTGGCGCCGACGTCTTCGTCCAGGGCTATCGTCCCGGTGCAATGGCGTCGAAAGGGTTCGATCCTGAACGGCTGGCCGGGCTGTCGCCCGGCATCGTCTGCGTGTCGCTGTCGGCTTACGGTCACGAGGGGCCCTGGGCGGGCCGCCGCGGCTTCGACAGCCTCGTGCAGAACGCCAATGGCCTCAACATCGCGGAGGCGCGGGCTTTCGGCCAGACGGACGCGCCCAAGGAACTTCCGGCACAGGCGCTCGACCATGGCTCGGGCTATCTCATGGCGGCTGGCGCGATGATGGCGTTGAAGCGGCAGCGGACCGAGGGCGGGTCGTGGCTGGTGCGGGTTTCGCTGGCCCAGACGGGACATTGGTTCTGGAGGCTCGGCCGCTTGGAGGCCGATGCGCTACGGGCGCCGATGCCCAGTGCCGCCGACGTGGCGGACCTGCTGGAGACCACGCCCTCCGGCTTCGGTCCGATGACCGCCGTACGCCATTCGGCACGACTTTCACAGACGCCGGCATGCTGGCGTTTACCATCGGTCCCGCTAGGAACGCATTCCTGCACCTGGGAGGATGCGGCTTAATCGGCAATTAAGTTGGTCTGCCTAGACTGGCGCGAATGTGGCGCCCGGGAGGTCTCGACCGGGCGGAATGTCGAGCGTCGGGAACTCCACTATGTCATTCGGTAATGCGTTGTCTCTCAATCAGCCCGAAGCTCTCACGGAAGAGCATGAGTTGCTGCCTGAGGTGTCGGCGCAGTTGTCCGCGGATCGCCACGCCGCCATGTCCGAGCGCATGAAGTCGCTGCTGGGGCAGGCGCGCAGGATCACCACCGCGATCCGGAACGAGAACATGCTCTCCCTGCAGGGTGTCGCAGGCGACCTCGATGCGGATGCCGCGCCGCTGATGCTGAAGGGCATGACGGAGCACTTCACCGTGCTGCGAGGCGGCGAGACGCTCTATCCCTTCTACTGCCACATCAGTGCAGACCGGATGGACCAGGTCTGGCCCAACGCGCAGTTCGAGCTGCTCGCGTTGATGCGGCGCATCCAGGACTTCAATCTGTATTGCCAGCAGGCGCTGCATGATGACGCCTTGAGCGTGGCGCTCCATGCCCCCGGCACTCCCGGGCAGGTCGACCGGATCATCGCGGGCCTGGCCCTGTTTGCCGGCTACTTCGAGAACCTCGTGGAGACGCAGCCGTTCTTCGATGCGCGCAACGCCGCCGAGCGGGGACCCCTCGACTACGAGACCCTGAAGGCCACGATCGACCGCAACCGGCTCATGGCACTCGATGCCATGGTGGAACCACAACGGCTCGACGACTATTGGCCCGATCTGCCGTGGCCCCATGTCGGTGTCGAAATCCTTCGCAAGCCGGAGTGCGGCCAACAGCACATCCAGCACGTCTACTTCCCCGCCGTCTTCGCCCGCGACATCGTCGCCGGCATGAGGTTCGAACAACAGGCAGGGCTGGAAGCCGCCGCCTGACACGGCCCGCGACGGCAGCACGGTCGGCGGGGCGCGCCTGCGCCCTATGCTATTGGAATTGCTATTGAAGTTTCAGATCTATGGCGAGCCGCACCAGGCCTGGGGATCACGGCGCCGCAGGTGCGATACGAGCTGCCACGGCACTGCCCGCCTGGGGCCGCGGAGCCTGCTTTGAGACGGGTGCACGCACAACCTGCAATCGGTTGCCCGCATTGCCTTTTCGGGCGCTCAAACTTCCTCTATAGGAAATCCTTCGACGTAGTGAATGGCGCATGCCGTCGGGGCCCGGCCACCGCTTCAGGTGGGTCCGGCGACGGCGAAGGAGTATCCAATGCCCGCACCCTGGTCTCCCGATAGCTGGAGAGCAAAACCGATCGTCCAGGTGCCGACCTATGACGGCATGCCATATGTGACGCCGTCGCCGGCTCTGGCAGACGTGGAGGCGCGCCTCGCGCAGTTTCCCCCGCTCGTGTTCGCCAACGAGGTGTCGTCGCTGAAGGCGAAACTCGCGCGTGTTTCGGCGGGCAACGGTTTCCTGTTCCAGGGCGGCGATTGCGCGGAGAGCTTCAAGGAGCATTCCGCCAACAACATCCGCGACTACTTCCGCGTGTTCCTGCAGTCCGCGCTCATCATGACCTTCGCGGGTGGCGTACCGGTGGTGAAGGTCGGCCGCATTGGCGGGCAGTTCGCCAAGCCGCGTTCGTCGGACGTGGAGAAGCGCGACGGCGTGGAGCTGCCGAGCTATCGCGGCGACATCATCAACGGCTTCGATTTCACGCCGGAAGCCCGCATTCCCGATCCCCAGCGGCAGTTGCAGGCCTACCGCCAGTCGGCGGCGACGCTCAACTTCCTGCGCGCGTTCCTGCAGGGCGGCTTCGCCAGCCTCGACAACATGAACCGCTGGGCGCTGGGCTTCATGAAGGACACGCCGATCGAGGCGAGCTACGAGAAGCTGGCCGCCGAGATCAGCCGTTCTCTTGAGATCATGAAGGCCGTCGGCATCACGGAAGCGAACACGCGCGAACTCGTTTCGACGGACTTCTATACGAGCCACGAGGCGTTGCTGCTGGGCTACGAGCAGGCGATGACGCGCCGCGACGAGGTGATGGGTTCTGGGCGTTATTTCGACACCTCCGCGCACATGGTGTGGATCGGTGACCGCACGCGCCAGCCCGATCATGCCCACGTCGAGTTCTGCCGCGGCATCGAGAACCCGATCGGGCTCAAGTGCGGCCCCTCGCTCGAGCCCGACGGGCTCCTGCAACTCATCGACATCCTGAACCCGAAGAACGAGGCGGGCCGGCTGACGCTGATCTGCCGGTTCGGCTCGGACAAGATCGCCAAGCACCTGCCGAAGCTGATCCGTGCGGTCGAAGGTGGGGGCCGGAAGGTGGTGTGGTCGTGCGATCCCATGCACGGCAACACGGTGACCGCGAGCACGGGCCACAAGACGCGGCCGTATCAGCGCATCCGGGACGAGGTCGAGCAGTTCTTCGACATCCATCGCGCGGAAGGCTCGCATGCGGGCGGCGTGCATCTGGAGATGACCGGCCAGAACGTGACGGAGTGCACGGGCGGCGCGGTTGCGATCGTCGATTCGGACCTGTCGCGCAGCTATGAGACGCTGTGCGATCCCCGCCTCAACGCCGAGCAGTCGCTCGAACTCAGTTTCCTGATCGCCGAAAGGCTGAAAATGGAACGGGCAGATCGCAAGGCAGTCGAGACGGCCGCGGCCGAGTAGGCCGAAGCCGACTGGCGTTGCAACCATCGAGGCGGGCAAAACGCGAGAAGCGGGTTGCCCGCCTTTGTTTTTCAGTTCAGGCTGTATTCATCTGCCTGCGGCTACCAAGGTCGCGAATATCGGAAACCCGGCGGTGAACGCGGCGTGCAGGACACGCTGCCCGCGCCGGAGTGTGCGCTCGTCGACGTAAAGCCACCGCTGCGCGGGTGCGCGGCGGGCCAGCGGAGGGGAGGCGGTGCGATGCCCACGCGATTTTTGTCGGGAGTGATGCTCGCGGTTCTGGCGGGCACGCCGGTGTGCGCCGGGCAGTCCGCAAGCGATGTGACGGCTGGCAAACAGCCGGCAAGCGCGAGCGCCATCATCCTCGCGCAGAACAATTCCTGCGCCAGTGCCTGCCAGGCCGAGCACAATCGCTGCCGCGTTGCCACCAAGGGCAGCTCGAAGTGCGACGAGGCACGGCAGCGCTGCCTGCAACGCTGCATCGCCGGCAAGCACCGCTGACGCGCCCGCCCGCTGCCGACTTGCCTGCAATGAGCGCCGGCCTGGGGCATCCTCGCCCTTGCCATCGCGGTTGCATGCCCTTAGTGACAGTCGTGAACGAATACGGCGAGGGCCGCGACGGCGGGGCCACAGGTAATGTCGGCACACGGTAAAATTATCGATCTCGACGTTCGGCGCATGACGAACGGCATCGGCTGCGACACTGTGCGATGGACGCCGCGCGCGCCGTCGCGCGGTAGCGTTGGTCGTTGAGGAGTGATGCGCATGCTGGTCAATGTGATGTTCGTCGTCGCCACGCTGGCGTTCGCCTTCGGTTTGAACGTGGCGACCTATCGCTGGTTCGCGCGGCACAACGGCTGGCCCATGGGGGAATGGCAGGCGCACCGGCCGGGATTGGCCATCGCCGTGGGCGTGTTGTCGATGGTCGTCGCCATGCTGTTCGCGCTGGCCCGCGGTGACGCGACGGTGCTGATTCTGCCGTTGCTCGGTGGTCTGTCGGCACTCGCCTGGACGGCGATTGCCCGCGTCGGCTCGCAGCTGGCGCTCATCCTGGCGCCGCTGTGCGTGCTTCTTCTCATCATCCTGTGGATCGCCGCGGCGTCGCAAGCCGTGACCGCCGGCGCGCCGCAGGCTCTCCGATCCATCGCCGGCCTTTCCATGGAAAGCGCCGTGCCGTCCTCGTCATACCTGTCATCCGGAGCCTGCTGACATGGCCGTTCGCCGCCTGCACCCAGACCAGCCCGCCTCGTTCGCGTTCAGCCCCGAGAACCTCGCCTGGGCGAAGGCGACCATCGCGAAATATCCCGCTGGCAAGCAGGCGTCGGCCGTGATTCCCGTGCTGTGGCGCGCGCAGGAGCAGGAGGGCTGGTGCACGGAGCCCGCGATCCGCGCCGTCGCGGAACTGCTCGATATGGCGTATATCCGCGTCTACGAGATCGCCACCTTCTACACGATGTTCCAGCTCTCGCCGGTCGGCAAGAAAGCCCATGTGCAGGTCTGCGGCACGACGCCGTGCATGCTGCGTGGCTCGGAGGCGTTGATCGAGCTGTGCAAGTCGCGCATCCACCACGATCCCCATCACCTGTCGGCCGACGGGAATTTCTCGTGGGAAGAGGTGGAGTGTGTCGGCTGCTGTGCCAACGCTCCGGTGGTGCAGATCACCAAGGACACCTACGAGGACCTGACGCCCGAGCTGCTGGGCAAGGTGCTCGACGGCTTCGAAGCGGGCAATCCCCCCAAGCCCGGCTCGCAGATCGGCCGGCAGGCGTCGAGCCCGGTCGGCGGACCCACCACCCTCAAGGACATGGCAAAGGGCTGAGCGGGATTTGTCCAAGACGACGTCCCGTAAAGCTCCTGCGCTGGAGCAGGCCGCAATGAAGCCGCTTGCTGTCGTGATCCTGTCGGACCGGAGGCCCGGCCATTACCATCTGGCCGATGGTGTGGCCGCCGCCATCGCGCGCCGTCGGCCCGTCGATGTCCGGCATATCGATATCGCAAAGAGCCGCGTCCTGCGCGGCCGCCTGCTCGCGACGCTGCAGCAGGCCGGCTTGCCGGCAGCGCTGGCGCTGCACTGGGGCTATGGCCTGTCGGCGGCAGCACTGGGCAAGCCCGATCTCGTGATCTCGGCCGGCGGTGACACGATCGCCGCCAACGTCGCGGCTGCCCGCCTGACCGGCGCCGCCAACATCTTCTGCGGCACGCTCCGGCATTTCCCGCCGGAAGCCTTCTCGCTCGTCGTCTCTTCCTACGAACGGCACGCGGGGCTGCCGCGCCACGTGGTCGCTCTCAAGCCCGGCAGCTTCGATCCCGATACGCTCGCGCAAGGGGGCATGCGTGGGCTCCCCGCGGATGGTATTCCGCGCCTGGCCGGGCTGCTCGTGGGCGGTACGTCCGGTCTCTTCCATTATACCGACGAAGAGTGGCGCCGCCTCGCGGGGTTCGTGGAGGCGTCGCATCGCGAACACGGCACGCACTGGATCGTATCCACGTCGCGCCGCAGCCCGGCACTGATCGGCGATCTGATGGCTGCACTCGCACGCGATCCCGATGGGCCCGTCGCGCGCTTCATCGACTATCGCACGGCGGGGCCGGGCACGCTGCCGGAGCTGCTGGGCGCCGTGGAGGCCGTCGTGTGCACCGAGGATTCGAGCACGATGCTGTCGGAGGCCGTCTGCGCACGCCTGCCGGTGGTGGGGGTGGCGCCGCGCGCGCACGCCTTCAAGGACGAGGAGCGTGAGTACCGCGAGTTCATGCAGGCGCAAGGCTGGTGCCGGTCGCTGGGCCTGGGTGACCTCACGCCGGCCACTTTCCTGGCCGAACTGGGCGCAGTGCATCCCCTGCGCGAGAACCATCTGGACCGTTTGGCGGCACAGATCGCAGAGCACCTGCCGCACGTGTTCGCATGATGCGTCGCGCGCCCGGGCCGGCGTCGAGGCCCGGGCAGCGTTCATGGCGAGGCACCTATTCGGCGGCCTGCGCGGGCGGGGTCATGCGCGGCATGACTTCGCTCGCCAGCAATTCCAGCGAGTTCATGATCCGCTCGGGGCCGTACCAGGGCGGATAGTGCACCAGCAGCGTGCTGAGCCCGGTCTTGTGCTTCAGTTCCTCGATGCGCTCGCGCACGGTTGCGGGCGAGCCGTGGATGATCGTGGACCGCGCGAGGCTGTCGTACTGCATGGCGTTCGTGATCGAGCCTTCGCCCTGCGAGACCTGGCCGAGGTAGCCGGACTGGTGGCCGCTGTTGAAATGGTTGAGGTGGCGCATCAGGCCGGCCTCGCTGTCCTTCTTGGCCTGCGCATCCGTATCGGCGACATAGACCCAGCGGGCGATGTTGACCTGGCCGAACGCCGGGTTCGCGCGGTCCGCCGCCGTCGCCCGCTCCATGTTGGCGCGATAGTGCGCCACCTGTTTGGCGATGCCGTCGAACGGTGTCAGCGTGGAGAGCATCAGGCCGAAGCCGTTGCTGGCGGCGGTGGCGATCGAGCGGTCGGTTCCAGCCGCCATGAAGAGGGGCGGATGGGGCTGCTGGACGGGATGCGGCAGCATCTCGTACTCGCCGTCGATGGTGGCCGAGAAATACTTGCCCTGGCGGTTCGTGCGCTTGGAGCGGAAGAGGTCCTGGATGATCGCCAGTCCTTCGTCCTGCATGTCGCGGCGCTGCTCGAAGTCGAGGCCGAAGCCGTCGAACTCGTACTTGCGGTAGCCCGAGCCGACGCCGAGCTGCAGGCGACCGTTGCTCAGTACGTCGATGAAGGATGCGTTCTCGACCACGCGCACGGGATTGGCGAGCGGCAGCACCACCACGCCCATGCCGAGCTTGATGCGCTGCGTGAGGGCCGCCAGATACGCGCCATACACCCAGACGTCCGGCATGATGCCGTATTCGGTCGAGAAGTGATGTTCTGCGATCCACACGCTGTCGTAGCCGAGCTTGTCGGCCGCGATGATCTCCTTCGTCACGCGCGCATGCACGGCCTGATGCGGATAGGGCTCGTTGTCCTTGTGCGGCTGTGACGTGAAGAGAACTCCGAATTTCATGTTCCTGGCGCTCCTCTGGGCCCGTGTTGTTCCGGGCGTCGTTATGATGCGGAAATGCTAGTCGCCCATGTCCGCGAAGGCAACGAAGGGGCAGACCCGAAGGGGCAGACCTGGAGAAGCGGGACGGTGCGCTGTCGCGACGCTGCGGGATATCCGGCCGCGCCGTCTGCGAAGGCACCTGCGCCGCGCTCCGGTGCGGGTGGGGTGGGGCACGCTTTAACCTGTGATTAATGCCGTACACGAACAGTAGTCCGAGCAAGGCAACTGATTCGAACTGCGAGACGTCATGCCAAACATTCCGGAACAGGGGTCGCGAACCGCGCTGCGGCGGAATGTGAACGGACAGGCCCGGGCCCTCGGTGCACGTCTGGCGCAAGGCGTTGCCGTCGCGGCGCTGAGTGCGTCTGCGGGCGGCGGCGCCTTCGCGCAATGCGCGCCGTCGCCCACTGGCGCCAATCCCGCCCAGGTCGTCTGTTCGGGCACCGTCCCGGCTGGCGGCGCGCAGTTCACGACCGGCGCTTTCACCGGCAATCTCGATGTGAAGGCCACCGGCACCGCAGCCCTCGCGACGGGTGTTGCCTTGACGGTGACCGACGGCGGCACCGCGACATTCACGAGCATTACCGGCGCCACGATCACCAACGCGAGCGGCGCGGGCGTCGGCATCGCCACGACCACGGGCACCGCCACGCTCGCGATCGGCAGCAATATCTCCGGCAGTACGGCGGGGGTCGCGATCGCGACGGGTGCGGGCGCGACCAGCGTCTCGGGGATCGGCACGATCACCGCGACAGCGGTCGGTGGCGTCGGCATTCAGGCTGCCACGGTGACGGGAAACGTCGCGATCGGCGGCAGCGGTGTCGTCCTCGGCGGGGCCGGCATCCTCGTCACCGCGGCCGCGACGACGCCCGGCGGCATCGACAGCGGCAGCGTCTCGATCCTGCGTGGCGGCTCGGTGACGGGCAATGCCGTGGTCGCGAACCCCGCAACGCCCTATCTGGGATCGCAGGGCGATGGCATCCACGTCGTGACCAACGGCGGTTCGATCGAGATCGGCACGATGTCGAGCGTCGCGGGTACGGCCAATGCCATCTGGGCGCGTACGGGCGGGACCGGCAACGAGACGCAGATCCTGAATGCGGGCACCATCCGCATCCACGATATCGGCACCCTCGGCAGTGCCGGGGGCCTCGACAGTGCATTGCGCGGCTGGGGCGGCGGCGGTGTGACGGTCGAGAACATCGGCACCATAACCGGTGGCCTCGACGGCATCCACATGACCGCGATCGGCACGCCGATCACGTCCTACTTCCTGGCGCAGAACATAACGTCGATCACGGCGGAGAGGCGCAGCGCCGTGCAGGCCACCGCGACAGGCGACCTGACCGCGAGAAACATCGGTGCGGTGACGGCCGTGGTCGATGGCATCGTCCTGTCGTCACTGACGAGCCAGCAGGTGGGCGAGCCCGCCGGCAACATTCTCGTCGACACCGTCGGCCCCGTCACCACGGCGAATACGGCGGCGGGCGGCACCGGCCTCCTGCTGTCGGCGCAGCACGGCGCCATCACCGTCCGCGATGTCGCGGGCATCGACGCCCGTCTCGATGGCGTCAACGCGAGCGCATCGGGCGGCATCGCCGTCACCGCGACCCGCGCGGCGATCACGAGCCGCACCGCGTCCGGTCTCCTGCTCAACGCGGGCACCGGTGTGTCCGTGCAGTCCAACCAGGCGATTACCGGCGCAACCGACGGCGTCAGCACCACGACGACTTCCGGCAACATCGACATTTCCCTGAACAAGCTCGTCACGGGCCAGACAGGCAGCGGCATCTACGCCAACGCCTCGGCGGGCAATGTCACCATCGCCGACAATGCCGGGATCGTCGGCGGCCAGAACGCGATCATCGCGCTTGGTGCGGGCGCGATCGTGATCGACCGCAACGCCGCGATCTCGAGTTCCAGCGACATCGCAACCTATGCGTCGGGTGCAACGGTCGCCTACACCAACAACGGCGCGACCGCGGGCGGCAAGGACGGCGTGGCGCTGTCCGGCGCAACGAGCGTCACGGCATCGGGTAATGGCGCGTTCACGGCCGCCAACGGCGTCGCCCTGATCGTCAATGCCACGGGCGGTGACGCCACGGTCTCCGCCAACGGTCCCATGACCGGGACGTCGGCCGGCCTGTCGGCGGGGGGCGCGGGTGCGGTCCGCATCACCGGCAACGGCAACATCACGGGGGCGGCCGGCGACGGCATCAACGCCTACAACCTCACCGGCGGCACGCCCAGCATCACCATCGATGCCAATGCCGACATCCACGGCAACACCAACGGCATCAATGCCGGCACGGCCGGCAGCGTCACCATCTCCGGCAACGGCAAGATCGACGGTCACGACGGCGTCGGCATGACCGTCAATGCCGGCGGCGCCGTCACCTTGCAGAACAACGCCGTCATCAGCGGCAACACGGAAGGCGCCTATGTCAGCGCGGGCGGCAACGTCCTCGTCAGCGGCAACAGGAACATCTACGGCGGCACGCTCAACGCCATCTCGGTCGTGACGCCCGGTACCGTCACGTTCACGGGCAACGGTCCGATCCTCGGCAACATCTCCGGCATCAATATCCAGGCGGGATCGAACATCGCGGTCACGTCGGTCGACAGCATCATCGGCCTGACCGCCAGCGGCATCCTCGCGACGTCGACGGCCGGCGCGATCGCCATCGATCATTCCATCGGTTCCATCGTCGGCGCGAATGCGGGCATCTCCACCAATGCCACCGCCGCTGGTGCGGCAACGACCGTGACGAACCAGGTCTCCGGCTACATCCAGGCCCGCACCGCCCTCGATGTCACGAGCGGGAGCGGCACGGTCTCGATTACCAACCAGGGTACGCTCAGGGGCCTCGAGCTGGGCCTTCTCGGACGCTCGGGCAATGGCGCCTTCAACGTCGTCAACGGCGGCACCATCGACGGCGGCATCGACGTGACGGGGGCCAAGGTCGCAACCTCCACGTTCACCAACGCCGGCACCGTGAGGCTCGGCAGCCGGCTGTCCCGCTTCTCCGGCAACTTCACGCAGACCGCCGCGGGAACGCTTGCCGTCGACACCGACCTGGCGAACGGTCAATCCGGACGCCTCGACGTCGCGGGCAAGGCGACGCTGGCGGGCACGCTCGTCGTCAATCCGCTCAACATCGCGTCTGCTGGCGGCCTGACACGCCAGTTCACGGTGCTGCATGCCGGCGGCGGCATCACGAACAACGGCCTGACGGCTGCCAATACGGCCGCCGTCACGTACGCGCTGCTCTATCCCAACGCCAACGATCTCGTGGTCTCCGCGACGGTCAATTTCCAGGGGGCGACCCAGAACCAGGCGAGCGTTGGCGGCGCCCTGAACACGTTCGTCGCCGGCGGCGGCTCCAGTCCGCTCACCAATGCGCTGATGCAGGTTCCCACAGCCACCGCGCTTGGCAGCTCGCTCGACCAGTTGCAGCCGGCAGGCACGCAGCAAAGCCCGCAGAACATCCAGTTCGTCAGTGGCTTCAACAATGCGCTGCTGTCGTGCGCCACGAACGGGGAGGGCGTCGCCCTGGGGGCGGAAGGCCAATGCGTCTGGGTGCGCGCCCGGGCCTTGCGCACCAGCGTGGAGGCAACCGCGAGCCGGGCCGGCGTCAAGGATCATACCGAGCAGATCATGGCCGGGGTGCAGGTCAAGGTGGCCGAGCATTGGCGCGCGGGCATTGCGCTGGGCTACGACCAGAGCGCCACGACGTCGCTCAACGCTCATACGACGGGCGACCGTGTCTCGACGGGCGGCGTGCTCAAATACACGAATGGACCGTGGCTCCTGGCTGCGACGGTTTCGGGTGGCTGGGGCGGCTACGACACCGCGCGCCAGATCGCATTCGCCGGCTTCAGCTCTGTCGCGACATCCTCTGCGGATTCGGATTTCCTGGCGGGGCGCCTGCATGCCGCCTATCTCGCCGACTTCGGAAGCTTTTATCTCAAGCCTCTGGTCGATGGCGGGCTGACGCGCATCGCCCGTGATGGATATTCGGAGCGCGGTGGCGGTGGCGCCGCCCTCGACGTCGCAGGCGTCACGACCGATACGTGGAGTATCTCACCGGCCCTGCAACTGGGCACCCAGCTTCACGACGGCGACTATGCGTGGCGGCCCTTCGTCAAGGCCGGCGCGACATTCCTCGACGCTTCGGACACGACCGTGACGTCGAGCTTCGTCGACGCGCCGGCAGCCGGCTTCGTGACCACGGCGCGTTACGATCGCGTCCTGTTCGACGTCGGCGCGGGCATCGACCTGCTCAATGTCGCCGGGGCGGCATTGCGCGTTCAATACGATGGCAAGTTCGGCGCGACCACGCAGCAGCACAACTTCGCGATCAAGGGCAGCATGCCGTTCTGAGGCAGCACGCCCGTTGCCTGCCGTCCGATCACCCGACTGGCGGCGCTGCAATGCGGCCCGGTCGGTATCCCTCCGGAGCGGCGGGCATCGCCAGCGCCGACAGGCCGGGGGAGGGCACGCTTGCGCCGTCAAGGCGGGCAGCCTAGGAGTAACCCAGGCGCGCCAGGCGCGCAGCCACGCCTTCACCCGGCGAGGGATGAACAGGTACGAGGAGTTTCACCATGGATAAGAAGTTGATGTCGCTCGTGAAGACACAATGCTTCATCGATGGCCAGTGGGTCGGCACGCCCGAGATCTCCGTCATCAACAAGGCGACCGGCGAGGAAATCGCCAAGGTGCCTCGCCTCGGTACCGCCGAGACGAAAGTTGCCATCGACGCGGCCGAGAAGGCCTTCGTGACTTGGAGCCGCATGCTCGCCAAGGAGCGCTCCGTCCTCCTGCGCCGTTGGTTCGACCTGCAGATCCAGCACGCCGACGAGTTGGCCTATCTGCTGACGAGCGAGCAGGGCAAGCCGCTGCCCGAGGCCAAGGGCGAGATCATCTACGGCGCCTCGTTCACGGAATTCTACGCGGAAGAAGCCAAGCGCATCTACGGTGAGACCATCCCGCACTTCAAGCAGGGCAGCCGCATCGTCGTGATCAAGCAGCCGCTGGGTGTCATCGGCGCCATCACGCCCTGGAATTTCCCGCACGCCATGATCACGCGCAAGGTCTCCCCGGCGCTCGCCGCCGGCTGCACGGTGGTCTGCAAGCCCGCCACCGAGACGCCGCTGACCGCACTGGCGCTGGCCGAGCTGGCACGCCAGGCCGGTATCCCGCCGGGCGTCTTCAACGTCATCACCGGCAAGTCGGCCGAGATCGGCAAGGAGCTGACCACCTCGCCGAAGGTGCGCGGCATCACGTTCACGGGCTCGACCGAGATCGGCAAGGTGCTGATGGAGCAGTCGGCCTCCACCATCAAGAAGGTGGAGCTGGAACTGGGCGGCAACGCGCCCTTCATCGTCTTCGACGACGCCGATATCGACAAGGCGATCGAGGGCGCGATGGCCTCCAAGTATCGCAACGCCGGCCAGACCTGCGTCTGTGCGAACCGGCTGCTGGTCCAGGACGGCGTCTATGACGAGTTCGTGGAGAAGCTGGCCAGGACGGCGGCTGCGATGAAGGTCGGCAACGGCACCGAGAGCGGCGTGGCACAGGGCCCCCTGATCAACAAGGCGGCCATCGAGAAGGTCGAGGAGCATATCGAGGACGCCGTCGCCAAGGGCGCGAGGATCGTCACGGGCGGCAAGCGCCACGCGCTGGGCGGCAACTTCTTCGAGCCCACCGTCCTTGCCAACGTCACCTCCGAGATGAAGTGCGCCCGCGAGGAGACGTTCGGCCCGGTCGCACCCGTGTTCCGCTTCAAGACGGAAGAAGAGGCCATCCGCATGGCCAACGACACCGAGTTCGGCCTCGCCTGCTACTTCTACGCACGCGACATCGGCCGGGTCTGGCGCGTGGCCGAAGGCCTGGAGTACGGCATGGTCGGCATCAACGAAGGCATCATCTCGACCGAGGTTGCGCCCTTCGGCGGCGTCAAGGAATCGGGTATCGGGCGTGAGGGGTCGTCCCATGGCATCGACGGCTTCGTTGAGCTGAAATACATGCTGATGGGTGGGATCTGAACCTATGAACGCAGACGACTTCAAGCGACAGGCCGCAGCGAAGGCCCTCGAACTCGTGACGCCCGGCATGCGGCTGGGGTTGGGCACCGGCTCCACGGCAGCCCACCTCGTCGATCTCCTGGGGGCGAAGGTGAAGAGCGGGCTGGACGTCGTATGCGTTCCCACGTCCGAGGCGACGCGGCTCCAGGCCGAGCGCCTCGGCATCCCGCTGACGACGCTGGACGAGACACCCGAGCTCGACCTCACCATCGACGGCGCCGACGAACTCGACAACGAGCTGCGGCTCATCAAGGGCGGCGGCGGTGCCTTGCTGCGCGAGAAGATCGTGGCGGCGGCTTCCGACCGTCTCGTCATCATCGCCGACGTGTCCAAGCGCGTGCGCCAGCTCGGCGCCTTCCCGCTGCCCGTGGAGATCGTCCGCTTCGGCCATCTCGCAACGACGCGGCTCGTGGCCGCCTACGCCGAGGAGGCAGGCTGCACCGGCGACATCACGGTGCGCCAGCGCGACGGCCAGCCCTTCGTCACCGACGGGGGCAACTACATCCTCGATTGCGCGTTCGGCCGCATCGAGGAGCCCGAAATCCTCGACGAAGCCCTGAAACTGGTGCCCGGCGTCGTGGAGAGCGGGCTATTCCTGGGGCTTGCCGAAATGGCGATCGTGGCCGGACCCGGCGGCGTCCTCACCATCGAAGCCGATTGGAGCGCCCGCGACGACGACGAGTGAGCGCGGGAGGGAGCGGGCACACACGCGGCCAGGGTAGCAGTCGGCCGCGCCCGCGGCGGTGCGCGCCGGGTTCGCAAGCGGAAACCTCGTTCGGGGCGGCCAATTCCCAAAAGCATGCGGGTATGCGACAAGCGCCGTCGCGGCCAAGCCAGGAGCACGATGACGCATGACGAGCTACGACTACGATCTCTTCGTGATCGGTGCAGGATCCGGCGGCGTTCGCGCAGCCCGCATCGCGGCCACGCATGGGGCGAAGGTTGCGGTCGCCGAGGAGTACCGCTACGGCGGCACCTGCGTCATCCGCGGCTGCGTGCCCAAGAAGCTTCTGGTCTACGCGAGCCGCTTTCACGACGACTTCGAGGATGCGGCCGGCTTCGGCTGGACGGTCGGTGAGGCGCGCTTCGACTGGTCGACGTTGATCGCGGCCAAGGACAAGGAGATCGCTCGCCTCGAGGGCATCTACAAGCGCAACCTCGAGCGTGCCGGCGTCGTCACGCTGGACGAGCGCGCCGTGGTCACGGGGCCGCACGCCCTGCGCCTCACGCGCTCGGGCCGCGAGGTGACGGCCCGGGTCATACTCGTGGCGACCGGCGGTGCGCCGAGTATCGACACCGACATGCAGGGCGGCCAGCACACCATCACCTCGAACGAGGCGTTCCATCTCAAGCGCCTGCCGCAATCCATCGTGATCGCGGGCGGCGGCTACGTCGCCGTCGAATTCGCCGGTATTTTCGCCGGCCTGGGCAGCAAGGTGACGCTCGTCTATCGCCGCGAGAAGATCCTGCGCGGCTTCGACGAGGACATGCGCGACGCCCTGACCGAGGAATTGCAGCGCCGCGGCATCGAGATCGTCACCAACGCCACGATCCGTGCGGTGGAGCCGGTGGCGGGAATGGGAGGATCGAGCCCGCAGCAACGCCGCGTGGTGCTCTCCAACGGGCGCACCATGGAGGTGGAGGCCGTGATGCTGGCCACCGGCCGCAAGCCCAACACCGATGGCCTGGGCCTGG
Organism: Hyphomicrobiaceae bacterium; assembly: GCA_041397775.1. Classification (GTDB taxonomy): domain Bacteria; phylum Pseudomonadota; class Alphaproteobacteria; order Rhizobiales; family Hyphomicrobiaceae. Next base: position 90,173 of record JAWKWB010000002.1, read on the forward strand.
AGACGGCGGGCGTTCGGCTGGGAGCCTCCGGCGAGATCAAGGTCGATGCCTATCAACGCTCCAGCGCCCCCAGCATCTATGCGGTGGGCGACGTCACCGGGCGCTCGAACCTGACGCCCGTCGCCATCCGTGAAGGCCACGCCTTTGCCGATAGCGTCTTCGGCAACAAGCCGTGGTCCGTGGAACACGACCTCATCCCGACCGCCGTCTTTTCGACGCCGGAAATCGGAACGGTCGGCATGTCGGAAGCCGAGGCGCGCGCCGCCGTCGGCAAGATCGATCTCTACAAGGCGCAGTTCCGGCCGATGAAGGGGACGATCTCGGGCCGCGAGGAGCGCATGCTCATGAAGCTCATCGTGGCGGCCGATACGCAGCGTATCCTGGGCTGTCACATCCTCGGTCCCGATGCCGGCGAGATCGTGCAGATGGCCGCGATCGCCATGCGCATGGGCGCCACCAAGGCCGATTTCGACCGCACCATTGCGCTGCACCCCAGCGCAGCGGAGGAATTGGTCACCATGCGCGAGAAGTGGACGCCCCCGAAGGCGGCGGAGTAGCCAGCCCGCAATGTGCCGGTGGCGGCGGTCGCGGGCTGCGCCAGGCGGCCCACGCTGCCCGGCGTCTTCGCCCCGCCTAGTGGCCCGTCGCGCCAAAATCGCATCATAGCCGGGACCGCTTTCCGATTTTGGTGCGACATGAGAGCCACTAGAAAAATCATGGACTTAGTGTGGCGTTCATCGCGTCTTAATTGACGAATAGCTTGCCGCACGGATCAGTCAAATAAGACGCGACGCCACACTAGGGCCGCTGAAGACGATGCGATCGGCCCTTAACGTGTCGGGACGAGAAGGCTTGCCCTGTCCGCCCCCCGTTCGTATCAGGGGCCCCATATCCGCGCATACCCGCGCATCGCCACGACCGCGACTGGGAGCCCCATATGACTGGCAAACTGGCAGACCGCATCGCCCTCGTGACGGGGGCTGGCAATGGCATCGGACTGGCGATGGCCGAGGCTCTCGCGGCCGAAGGCGCCCACGTCTTCCTTGCCGACGTCGATGGTGAGGCAGCCAGCGCTGCGGCCGCCGCGATCGCCACGGCGGGCGGCTCGGCCGGGGCTGTGACCTGTGATGTCTCGCGAGGCCAGGACGTGGAGGCCATGTTGCGCACGGTGACGGCGGCACGCGGCAAGCTGGACGTGCTCGTCAACAACGCCGGCATCAACGTGCGTTCGGATTTCCGGCATATGACCGACGCCGACTGGGTCCGCATGCGCGAAATCAATCTCGACGGCGTCGTTCGCATCGCGCGCGATGGCTTCGAGCCGCTGCGGCGCTCGGGAAATGGGGTCCTGATCAATGTGGCCTCGATCATGGCGCATCGCGGCCTGCGCCAGCTCGCGGGCTATTCCGCCACCAAGGGCGCCGTGTCCGCCCTCACCCGCGCGCTCGCCGTCGAGTATGCGCCCTTCAACATCCGCGTGAACGCATTGGCGCCGGGCTTCATCGAGACCGCGCTCACGGCCCGCATCCTGCGCAATCCGATGTTCAACAAGGCGCTCCTCGACAAGACGCCGATGCGCCGCTTCGGCACCGGACAGGATGTCGCCAAGGCCGCAGTCTTCCTGGCCTCCGATGACGCCGCCTTCATCACGGGTGCAGAGCTGGCCGTGGACGGAGGTATGGCAGCGGGGCTTTGACCGTCAAATCTACGGGCATTGCTGTGATATTCGAGTTACATGGCGAGGCACTGCAACTCGAAATTGCGTGGTTCGGCCAATCGTGGCAGCCTTTTTCAAAGCCGGGCCTGCTGCAAATGAGAAATTCTAAATATTGCGTCGCAATCGATGTCGACCACTACATTCTGTGGTGCGCAAAGCCCTCTGTGGACAAACCTCGTCCCGCCTGTGGATGAACAGGTGATAACGCGCCCCGCGTTGCCGATGGAACCAGCCTCGTCGCGGAATGGCCATCGTGGGCCGGCCGCGGAGAAAATTCACGCTGGCGGGTGAAGTGGCTGACATTGAGGCAAAATCACGTTAACAGAACCGTAAGAGAGACTAACGATTCGTAAATGCGTCCGGAGTCAATGGGTTTTGTTGCGTCTTCACGTCACGTTTTCCAGCGGAGAAGCGTGCCTGTGGACGAAACGGATCCAAACCCCGGTTAGAGCCCATGCGAGAGGGCTCGATCCCGTCCGTCCACTGCGATCGGCAATCGCCAGTGGGGCTCAGCGGACACCACGGACATGCAACTTGGCAGTGTGGTCGGATCGGGTTCGTAGCGGGTTGGCGCTCTCTAGTGCGCGTTCCCGCAGGCATTCACAGTTCACGTGTTGTGTGCCTGCAACCGAGGGGTTAGGGGGCCTCTGACAAATGAGACACGTCTTAGGTGTATTGGGAGTTCTAGCAGCAGGCGTGCTATTGGCCGTCTCCGCTGCGATGAACTGGCGTTTTGGCTTCAGTCTCGGAAAAACCGAGCTGGATGGGCAGATCTATGGTGCGGCATCGGCCGCGGCGGACTGCTTCAAGGCGCTTGTCCCGTTCTTCTTCTTTGCCGCAATCCGCAATCGCATGTGGTCGCAAGCCGCGGCCTCTGCCGTCGTATGGGTCGTCGTCACGGCCTATTCGCTCACCTCTGCGCTGGGTCATGCCGCGCTGAACCGCTTCGACACCGCCGGTAACCGTGCGATGCAGGCGGCCAGCTACAAGGACCTGCGTAGCGATCTGAAGCGCGCCGAAGAGCAGATGAGCTGGATTCCCCAGCATCGTCCCTCGCTCGCCGTGCTGAGCGAGATCGACAGCAAGAAAACGCAACGGATGTGGGGCTGGACGAGCGGGTGCACCAACACGCCTAACAAGTCCGCGCGCGACTTCTGCCAGGACTATCACAAGCTGTCGGCCGAATTGGCTTCCGCACAGCAGTCCGATCAGCTGACGCGCACCATCGCCTCGATCAAGGGCGAGCTCGCCAAGGTCGACGCTCCCTCGGCCATGTCCGAGGCAGACCCGCAGGCCGCCGTTCTGGCGAAGCTGTCGGCAGCGCTCGGCCTGACGATGAAGACCGAGGACGTGCAGACCGCGCTGACGGTGTTCATCGCGATGCTGCTGGAAATCGGCTCCGGCTTCGGCATGTTCGTGGCCTTCAGCCAGTGGCGCCTGCATGAGCAGTCCGCTCCCGGCGTGCCCGCGATGAAGCCTGCCGCCGTTGCTGGCGTTGCTCCGGCCCCTGTCGCCCTGGCTGCGAAGCCAGCTGCAGTCGCCGCCGTCAACGACAACAAGAGCATCGCCGCCACGACCGTGGCAACCTCTCAGAAACTCATTGCTCCCGAAAACGATGTGGAGCGCTTCTACAAGGAGCGGATTGAAGAATCGGAAGGTTCCAGCCTGACTGCAACAGCACTTTACGAAGATTACTGTGCTTGGTGTGAAGAGCAGAACAAGGAACCGCTTGCACTACCCACGTTCGGACGAGAATTCGGAGACCTGAATGTCACGAAGGCGAAGATCGCAGGACGCGTAAGATATATCGGTGTCGCACTCAGATCTGGACCGCCTGTCGAGGACGAACGGAGGTTGCTAGGCACCGCCTCACAAGCAGCATAGTCTGCGATAGCAGACGGGATGAAAAAGGGCCGCGAAAGCGGCCCTTTCCTTTTTTGGGGGTTGCCCAGAAGTCTGATTGGTCGCGCTCGCGCCGCGCCGTCGGTCGTCGCGCAAAATGCCATTTCGAGCCACTGCAGCGCCTATTCGAAACCGGAGTGACCGCCGCTGCCCGGATTTCGCTTCGGTGCAAAAATCGGAGCCTAACACTCGAAGTGCAATTTCAGTAGATATTGATGCCTGGGGAGCATCCCGGAGCTGATGCTGGGCAACGAACGGCTGCGGGACGCGGACACATTGTGGTGATATAGGACGCATGAATACGATTGAGTGAGAACGGTCGGCTCATGTGATGAAGAAGCGTGGCGTGACGGCAGTATTGGCGGCCTTGCTGCTCGCAGGCTGCATGGCGGCGGTTCGCCCGGACGGCGAAAATGTTGCGGCGTCGGCGACGTTCGGCGCGATCCCGCTGTTCGGCTCCGACAGCAAGCCGCTGGTGCCGCCACCGGGCGCGACGATCGCGGGCGCGGAAGTGCTGCCGGCAGCCATCACCAAGGACCTCAATGTTCTCGCCATCTCCGGCGGCGGTTCGGACGGCGCGTTCGGCGCGGGCGTGCTGAAGGGATGGAGCGAGAGTGGCAAGCGGCCGGTTTTCAATATCGTGACGGGCGTGTCGACCGGGGCGCTGATCGCCACCTTTGCCTTTCTCGGCTCCGAGTGGGACGACGAGATCAAGCGCTTCTACACCCAGATCAAGGCAGAGAACATCTACACGGATTCCGGCCTGGCCGGACTGCTGCAGGAGAGCCTCTACGACACGGCGCCATTTCGGAAAATGGTCGAGACGGTCGTCACCACACGCCTCCTCGATGCCGTCGCTCGGGAGCACCGGAAGGGCCGGCGTCTCTACGTGGCGACGACGGACCTCGACACTGGCACCATCGTCGTCTGGGACATGGGAGGCATCGCCGCCAGCGGGGTCAAGGACCGCGTCGACACCTATCGCGATGTCCTCGTCGCGTCGGCGGCCTTCCCGGGCTTTTTCAAGCCGGTCTACGTGCGTCACAGCGACAAGCCCGGCAAGGCGCGCATGCACGTCGACGGTGGCGTGAAGGCGCCGATCCTCCTGCGGTCCTTCATGGTCGAGGGCCGGCAGAAATCCAAGACCGTCTACATGCTCATCAATGGCAAGCTGTCGCTCGAGACGGACACGAAGGCGCCGGTGCCGGCGACGGTCCTCGGCATCTCCAAGCGATCGATCTCGGAACTGATGCGCGGCCTGACCTACAAGACCATCTACCAGGCGTATGTCACGACACGGCTGGCGCGTGCCGATTTCCGTATGATGCCCGTTCCCGACGATGTGAAGGACATCGACGACCCTCTCCGCTTCCAGCCGGCCGAGATGCGCAAACTCTACGACGTCGGTCACAAGATGGGCCGCAATCCCGATCTCTGGCTCAAGGAACCCTCGAGGCTGGAGCCGTTGGAGCGCATCGAATTCGACAGCCGCCGGCGCTGAAGGCGCGCGCCGGCTCGCAGGATGGTCGGACCCGCAGCAAGGCGCCCGAGCACTCCGCATGGCGCGCCGACGCGATGATCGAGGATGACCGGGAATGCATCGAACGGGATCTGGATGCGGACCACCTGCGTTCGCACCAAGCTGCTCGGCGTGAACGATGCGCCGATGCATCTGGGGTGGTAATTCCAGAAAATGGTCGGAGCGAGAGGATTCGAACCTCCGACCCCTTGCTCCCGAAGCAAGTGCGCTACCAGGCTGCGCCACGCTCCGACACGTCGTATTTGCACGGCCAGTGGGCCGGCTCGGGAAACGAGCGGTGTTCGTCGCTCGCGGGTGCCTCTAATAGCCCCACACCGAGCCTGGGGCAACACCTTTGTTCGCCGACAATTCAGGCAAAGTGGGTGCAGGATGCCGCAGGCGACGGGAGGGGCGACCGGCGAGGCCCTTGCGGGACATCGGGCGTTGCCGCACAACTCGGGGCGTGGTCGCACGCATCGTCTCAGGCAGCAGCGTGGCCGGTCGGAACTGCAGGCAGCGGGGCGGCTCGATCGCATGCGCCCCACGCCTTGGCCCGGCCAGCACGACGAAGAGGTGCTGCCGGGCGTTCTGGGACTGGACGGCACGTGGCCCGCGGCTGCCGGCCACCGGCATCATCGCCAAGACACCAAAGGCCTGAGGGAGGCTCCATGTCGCCTGTGCCCGACAAACCCGTCGTCCTCGTCACCGGTGCCGCGTCCGGCATCGGCGCCGCGCTGGCGCGCCGGATCGCCCCGCAATGCGCCGCGCTTGCCCTGCATACGCGAGGCGCGGGGGAGGCAAGTCGCGACAGGCTCATGCAACTCGGTCGCGCCATCGAGGCGTCGGGCACGCACGTCTCGCTGCATTACGGCGATCTGGGTGAGCCGGGTGCCGGCGCGTCCCTCGTGGCTGACGTGCTGGCGCGATGGAGCCGGCTCGATCAACTCGTCGCCAATGCGGGCTTTGCGGACAAACGGTCGGTCGCCGAGCTGACGCGCGCCGACGTCGACCGCTCGCTGGCCGCCATGCCGGGTGCCCTGTTCGACATGGGCAAGGCCGCAGCGCCGGCCCTGTGTACCTCCTCGCAGGGCCGCATCGTCTTCCTGTCGTCGTTCGTCGCGCATCGCTATGCGCCAGGTGCCGTGTTTCCGGCCTCCGCGGTGGCGAAGGCGGCGGGTGAGGCGCTGACGAAGGCGCTGGCGGCCGAGCTTGCCCCGCACGGCGTGACGGTCAACGCCGTGGTGCCCGGCTATACGCGCAAGGACGGCGGACATACTGCGCTTGGCGCCGAGGCTTGGGCCAAGGCGGCAGCGGCAACGCCCCTGGGCCGCATCGCGGAACCCGACGATGTCGCGGCGTTGATCGCCTTCCTGTTGTCGCCGGCGGCGCGACACGTCACGGGCCAGGCCATCGCCGTCGACGGCGGCCTGTCCCTGGGCTGACGCGGCGGCACTGACGTGGCCACTCGTCGCTCCCGGGGCGACCACGCCTGTGCTATGGAGCCCAGGGGGATTGGGATCGACGTGATGATTCGCACCTTGCCGGCAGGCCGCCGAGCGAGGTGGATGATGCTTCAGGTGGAGCTTCTGGAATGCGGTGTGCCCTGCGATCTGCCCTCGTCACGCTGCTGTTGTGCGTGCCTGCGGCCATGGCTTCGGCCGAGACGTGCTCGCCCGAGCAGTTCCGCAAGGAGGTGGACGCCGCCGGCGCCGCCTTGCGCAAGTTGAACGCCGAGAACACCCCCAAGATCGACGCAGCCATGCGGCGGCTGCGGGAAAAACTCGCCTGGAGCGAGGAGGAAGCCAATCAGAAAGCCACGGTGCTGCTGTCGGACGCCAAGAGTGAAGCTTATGACGGCGCGGCGGCGGCCCTCCTCCTGAAGCTCGACCGTCTGGCGGAGGCCGCGGGGTCGGGAACGCCCGATTGCGAGAAGCTGGGCGAGTTGCGATCGACGGCCGCCGAACTGCAGGCGACCGTGCGCGTGAAGACGCAGTACATGCTGTCGAAGATCGACCGCTTGGTGGGGGGCGGGTCCGCCCCGGCACAGGCTGCCAGGCACCCCGAGCCCCAGAAAAAGCATGAACCGCCGAAGAAATCGGTTGCGGTCGCCAAGCCGCCGGCGCCTCCCAAGGCCAAGGTAGAGCCGCAGCCCGCCCCGCCCCCGCCGACGAGCTGGAGCACCAGCACGAGCGGTCAGGCACCCGTTGCGCCACCGCCTGCACGTCCCGCGCCGATGCCGATGCCGCAGGTGCGGGAGCACGCGCAGGCCTTTTCCAAGGATGAGATCCGGGAAGCGTCTCGCGGCTTTTTCGGTACGGTGTCGTCCGGCCTCGCAACGGTCATCGAGCACGCCTTCTCCGTCCTTGGCCGGCCGAGCGCCTATGTGCTGGGTAACGAAGGCGGCGGGGCGTTCTTTGCCGGCATCCGTTACGGCAAGGGCAAGCTCTTCACGCGCACCGGTGCCGTTCGCGAGGTGTATTGGCACGGCCCGTCGATCGGCTACGACTTCGGCGCGTCGGGTTCCAAGACGATGTTCCTCGTCTACAACCTGAAGCAGGAACTGGACATCTTCTCCGGCTTCAGCGGCGTCGACGGGTCCGCCTATCTCGTCGGCGGCGTCGGCATGACGGTGCTGACGGACGGCAACGTCGTGATGGCGCCGATCCGCTCCGGCGTCGGCCTGAGGTTCGGCGCCAGCATCGGCTATGTGCGTTTCACGGCCCGGCCGACCTGGAACCCCTTCTAAGCGTTCTGGGCCTGCAAGCGCTTTTTTCGACGCGGGGTGGCATGGGCTGCCTCAAAAGGAACAAGCCGCTCGACCAGCGTCCGCTCGCCCGCCCCAGTCGCGGCGCAAGCTCTTCTGCGGAGACAAAATCGTGCCTTCACCCTTGGCTCGCGTGCCGACCCTCGTGGCGGCAGTCACTGTTCAAGTCATGGCCGCCTCGTTCGTCGTAGGCGCATTGACGTCTCAGCCGGCAACGGCCCAAACGGCGCAGGAGAAAGAAAAAGAAAAGCAGAAGGCGTTGCGCAAGAAGGCGCCACCCCCCGGTGCGCAGCCGAAGGCGGCCGCGCCCGCACCGCAGAAGAAGTTCATCGCCCCCGGCGCCAAGGCGGTGCCACCGCCGCCGCGCGCGGTCGCACCGCGGACACCTCCGCCCAGGCCGCCTGTCGCCACCGTGCCGCCGCGCACGCCGCCACCGCGGGCCGTTGCTCCCAAGGTGGTGCCGCCACCCCGTCAGCCCGTGCTGACGGCGCCCAAGCGCTTCGATCCGCCCAAGACCGTGACCCCGAAGGTGGTGCCGCCGCCGCCTCGGCAGCCCGTGCTGACGGCACCCAAGCGCTTCGATCCGCCCAAGACCGTTGCCCCGAAGGTGGTGCCGCCGCCGCCCCGTCAGCCCGTGCTGACGGCACCCAAGCGCTTCGATCCCCCCAAGACCGCGACCCCGAACGTGGCGCCGCCGCCGCCCGGCAAGCCAGGCCTCGTCGTACCCAAGGTCGGCACCGTGCCGCCCGCGAGCGTCGTTGCTCCCAAGACGTTCACGAAGCAGCCCGCACCGGTTTCGCCAACGACGAAGCTGGTCCCGCCGGGCGCCAAGACGACTGTCCGCCCGATCGCAGGCCCGCGCACCTTCGACCAGATCCGCAAGGCGCGCGTCGAGACGAAAACCAAGTCCGGCGCCACGCAGATCAAGGAACCGGGCAACCGCACGATCATCAAGCAAGGTGGCCGCACGATCATCACCCGCAACGAGAGCACGACGTTCCGTGCCCTGGCGCCGGCAGCCAAGTCGACACGCCGTGGGGACGGCGTTACGGAGACGGTCTTCGTGCGCCCCGACGGAACGCGCGTCGTCAGCGAAACGGATCGCAATGGCCGCCTGCTGCGCCGCTATCGTCGCGCACCGGACGGGCGCATCGTCACCCTCGTCGACAACCGGCGCTTCCTGCGCAAGGTCGGCATCGGCCTGGGTGTTGCCGCGCTGGCGACCATCGCCGTGGTCGCGCTGGCCCCGCCATCCCACGCCGTTCCACGCCGGCAGTACATCGTCGATTATGCCGATGCCTCCGAGGACGACATCTACGCGGCCATGACCGCGCCGCCGGTCGAGCGTCTGGAGCGCACCTATTCGCTCGATGAAATCCGCTACAGCCCCTCGCTGCGCGATCGTGTCCGCCGCGTCGATCTCGACAACATCAATTTCGATTTCGGCTCGTTCGAGATCACGCCCGACCAGTACCCCAAGCTCGAGCGCATGGCGCGCGTGCTGCACCGCGCGATCGAGGCCAATCCCGGTGAAGTGTTCCTCATCGAGGGACACACCGATGCGGTGGGGAGCGAGGAGGACAACCTCAGCCTGTCCGACCGTCGTGCCGAGTCGGTGGCGCAGATCCTCGTCGAGCACTTCGAGATCCCCATGGAGAACCTCGTCACGCAGGGCTACGGCGAGCAGCAGCTGAAAGTCCCAACCCAAGAGGCCGAGCGGGCCAACCGCCGTGTCACTATGCGTCGCATCACGCCGCTGCTCAGCCAGCAGGACCAAGAGCAAAGGTGATCCCGGACGAGGGGGCGGCGCGGTACCGACGCTGCCCCGCCGGCCGTTGCCGGATATGTAAAGGACGCGGGCAGCCGGTGGCTCCCGCGTCCTTTTTCAATCCGGATTGTCGTTCGACCGGCGTCAGAGCCGGAAGCTCGCCCGCTCCTGCGCATCGAGCTGCGCCACGAGGTTGGTCTCCCAGGCGAGATAGGCGCGCGCCGCATCGAGATTGCCCTCGTTGCGGCCGAGCGTGTGGAAGACGAAGTCGATGCGCTCGCGATCGGGCGGCGTCGTCTCCGACGTGTTGAGCTTCTGCCCGTCCGCCTGCCACGCGCGGATGCCGCCGGCGAGGATCGAGACATGCGCCACGCCGGCCTCCGCCAGGTCGAGCGCCGCGATCTTGGCGATGGCAGGATCGTCGGCCACGAGCACGACCGGCTTGGAGGGATCCGTCACGGCGTCGGCGACACGCGGCCGGATCGACCAGACCGACCCGGGGATGTGCCCCTTGCGGTACTCGGCGCTGGACCGCAGGTCCAACGCGATGCCGCCCCCGCCCCACAGCAGCGCCGACACGTCCTGTGGCGAGGCCTCCCGCATGCGGATGCGGGTGTGGTCGAAGGCCGGCTTGCGCTTGGCCGCGACGTCGGCGGCGGCGAAGGCGGCGCGTGCCTGCGCATTGTCGGCGATCAGGGATACATCGTGGCCGAGCTGGCGCAGCCAGGCTGCGACCATGGGCGCACGGATGCCGTCGCTGTCGGCCAGGACGAGCCGTCCGCCGCGCACGCCGATCCACTGATCGGTGGCCTGCTGGAGCTGTCCGCCCGGCGCATGGACGAAGCCCGGGATCGCCCCCGTGGCGAATTCCTCGGGCGTCCTGACGTCGAGCAGGAAGGTGGAGCGTGCGGGATCGGCGAGCCAGCCCAGAACCTCGGCGGCCGCGACCGTACCGACCCCGTGCTTCTTGGCGTGGGCGGCGGCCTTTGCGCGCTTGGCGGTCAGAACGGCGTCGTCGGTTGCCGCCTCGGGCGCCTTGCGATCGGCGCCCTTCTCGACTTGCAGGCCGAGCAGCCACCAGCCCTGCGTTCCATTTTCCAGGGCCACGACCTCGTTGTCGACGCCGAAGTCGATCAGCGTCTGCGCGCCGATGATGGAGCGCGTGCGACCCGCACAATTGACGACGATCTTCGTCTTGGCATCGGGTGCCAGCCGGTCGATGCGCAGGGCGAGTTCGCCATTCGGACAGCTGATGCCGCCGGGAATGTTGAAGTTCTGGTACTCCGCCCAGGTGCGGCCGTCGACGATGACCATGTTCTCGCCACGCGCCTTCATGTCCACGAGGTCCTGGCACGTGATGCGCGGCGTATGGCGCTCGATCTCCACGACCTCGCCGAAGGCTTTCGAGGGCACGTTGACGCCTTCGAACAGCGTATACCCGGCCGCCTTCCAGGCAGGTGCGCCTCCGGTCAGGACGTGCACATCGGTATAGCCCATGGCTTCGAGCCGCCGCGCGGCCTTGTCGGCGATGCCTTCCCCGCCATCGAACACGATGGTGCGAACGGCCTTGTTCGGCGCCAGACGCTCCGCGTCGAGTTCGAGGCGGCTGTAGTGCAGGGGAATGGCGAAGAAGGGGTGCCCCTCGGAGTAGGGACCGACCTCGCGAACGTCGAAGAGCGCGTACTCCGCGCCGTCGGCAACCCACGACTTGAGCGTTCTTGCATCGACCGGCGCAACCATCGGCATTCCTCCTGAGGGTCTCTGAATTTGGCGCGGAGCTTGGCATTTGCCGGCTGCAAGCGTCAACGGATCGCGCGCCGACGGGCTGGAAAAACGGGCACGGGGAAGATGCCGACATGCGCTTGACAACCGACGGCGCCGCCATATCTTCAGGCCCAGCCAATCGACACCAGCGGGAGAGACCGGCTCGTAGCACGCCAGTGCGGCCGGCGCCGAAGGAGCAACCGCCCCGGAACCTCTCAGGCAGAAGGACCGCTGGTTGATGGCACTCTGGAAAGCGGCAGCATCGTTCGGCTGCCCACCGAAGGGGTAAGGCCCGGCGCAGTTTGGCGTTGGGCTCAAATCTCTCAGGTCCCGTGACAGAGGGGGCTTCACTCGTGCGCAATCGGGCGCGCGGGGGGTGAAGCATCGACGGGACCCATTGATGGCCACTGAGCCGACGTCATCGACGCTGAAGCGTACGCCGCTCTACGACCAGCACATCGCTGCCGGTGCCAAGATGGTGCCGTTCGCGGGCTACGAGATGCCCGTGCAGTATCCGCTCGGCGTGCTGAAGGAGCATCTGTGGACCCGTGAGAAGGCGGGGCTCTTCGACGTCAGCCACATGGGCCAGGCCGTGATCGTTGCCGAGGACGGTCGCTTCGAAACCGCCGCCCGTGCGCTCGAGGCCCTGGTGCCAGCCGACATGCTCGCGCTCGTTCCAAGCCAGCAGCGCTATACGCAGTTGCTGGCCGCCGACGGCGGCATCCTCGACGACCTCATGGTGACGCGGCCCTCCGCGCCCGGCAGCGAGGGGCGGCTGGCGCTGGTCGTCAACGCCGCCTGCAAGGATGCCGATTATGCGCATCTGCGCGCCCATCTGCCCGCCGGCGTCCGCCTGGAGGAGTTGGCAGACCGGGCGCTGCTCGCCTTGCAGGGACCCGCTGCCGCCAGCGTTCTCGAGAACCGTGCCCCCGGCGCCGTCGACCTCGCCTTCATGACCGGCAGCATCCTGCTGCTGGCGGGCGTCGAATGCCATGTCAGCCGCTCCGGCTATACCGGTGAGGATGGCTACGAGATCTCCATCCCCGAGGCGCACGCGGCGAAGGTCTGGTCGCTCTTGGCATCCGACCCGCTCGTAGAACCCATCGGGCTCGGCGCGCGCGACAGCCTGCGGCTCGAGGCGGGGCTCTGTCTCTACGGGCACGACATCGACACCACCACTTCGCCCATCGAGGCGGGGCTCGCCTGGTCGATCCAGAAGCGGCGACGCGAGGCGGGTGGCTTCCCCGGGGCTGCGCGCGTCCAGCGCGAATTGAAGGACGGACCCGCGCGCCGCCGCGTGGGCATTCGCCCGGAAGGCCGCGCCCCCGCCCGCGAAGGCACCGAGATCCTCGCCGGCAACGGCCTGCGCATCGGCACCGTGACCTCCGGCGGCTTCGGCCCGACCGTCAACGGCCCCGTCGCCATGGGCTACGTCGCCGCCGAACACGCCAAGACCGGCACCAGGGTGCAACTCGTCGTGCGCGGCAAGTCGCTGCCCGCCGAAGTCGTGCCGATGCCGTTCGCACCGCATCGCTATCACCGCAAACCGGCCTGAGAGAGGGATCGACCGTGGAGAAATTCAGCAAGGATCACGAGTGGGTGCGCGTGGACGGCGAGATCGCCACCATCGGCATCACGCGCCACGCCACCGAGCAGCTCGGCGACGTCGTCTTCGTCGAGTTGCCCGAAATCGGCCGCAAGGTCGGGGCCGGCGAAGCCTGTGCCGTGGTCGAGAGTGTCAAGGCGGCGAGTGACGTCTATGCGCCCATTTCGGGCGAGGTCGTCGCGGCGAACGGCGACATCGTCGAAACGCCGGCAGCGGTCAACGAGGACCCCGAAGGCAAGGGCTGGTTCTTCAGGATCAAGCTGGCGAACGCCGGGGAACTCGAAGGCCTCATGGACCGGGCCGCCTACGATCAACTGGTGAAGGATTCCGCCTGATGCGCTACTTGCCGCTGTCGGATGCCGACCGCAAGTCCATGCTCGACAAGATCGGCGTGAGTGCGGTCGATGAACTGTTCGCCGCCGTGCCGCAGGACAAGTTGCTGGCCGCGCTGCCGAACCTGCCGAATGCCAAGGGCGAGCTGGAGGTCGAGCGCGAGCTCGGCCGCCTCGCCGCGCGCAACACGGCAGCCGCAGACGTGCCGTTCTTCGTGGGAGCAGGCGCCTATCGCCATCACGTGCCCGCGACGGTCGACCACCTCATCCAGCGCTCGGAATTCCTGACGAGCTATACGCCCTATCAGCCCGAGATCACGCAGGGCACGCTGCAGTACCTGTTCGAGTTCCAGACGCAGGTGGCGCGGCTGACCGGCATGGATGTGGCCAACGCCTCCATGTACGACGGCTCCACCGCCACCGCCGAGGCGGTCCTGATGGCGCACCGCATTACGCGGCGCCGCAAGGCGGTGGTCTCCGGCGGCCTGCATCCGCAATACCTCGACGTCATGCGAACGCTGGCCCACTACGGCGGCGCCCACGTCGATGCCTTGCCGCCCGATCCCACGGGGGTAGAGGATATCGCCGCGCGTATCGACGCGGAAACATCCTGCGTGGTGGTCCAATATCCAAGTTTCTTCGGCAGCCTCCGCGACCTGAAGCCGATCGCTGACGCCGCGCACGCCAAGGGCGCGCTGCTGGTCGTGGCCGTGACCGAGATCGTCGCCCTGGGCCTCGTTGCCTCGCCGGGCGAGATGGGAGCCGACATCGTGGCGGCCGAAGGCCAATCCATCGGCAACGGCCTCAATTTCGGCGGGCCCTACGTCGGGCTGTTCGCCACGCGCGACAAGTACGTGCGCCAGATGCCGGGCCGCCTCACGGGCGAGACGGTCGATGCCGACGGGCGGCGCGGCTACGTGCTGACGCTGTCGACGCGCGAGCAACACATCCGGCGCGAGAAGGCGACGTCGAACATCTGCACGAACTCGGGACTGTGCGCACTGGCCTTCACCATTCACCTGACGCTGCTCGGTGAGGCGGGATTGAAGCGGCTGGCCCGCATCAACCACGCCAATGCCTGCGACCTGGCCGATCGACTGTCGCAGGTCGCGGGCGTGGAGGTCCTGACGCCGGCCTTCTTCAACGAGATCACCTTCCGCGTGCCCGGCGACGCCGCCACCGTCGTCGACAAGCTCGCGGCCAAGGGCGTGCTGGGCGGGGTACCCGCATCGCGCCTGCTGCCGGGCAATAGCGGCGTTGCCGATCTCATCATCGCCGCGTCCACCGAGATCAACACGGACGACGATCGCGCGGCCTATGCACGCGCGCTGAGCGAGGTGATTTGATGGTTCGCGATTGGACCATGCCGCTCGACGAGGAGGACCGGGGTGTGCTCGCCGACACGCGGGTGCGCTTCGAGGCTTGCCTCGCCGACATAGCGGCTGCCGAGCGCGATCCGTTCGCCGCGGCATCGGCCCTCGAGCAACACCTCGCGGCGATGTCGACCGGCTTCCTGCCGCCACCCGCCCAGGTTCTCTGGACGGACCGGATCGCACGCGTGCTCAAGTCCGATCCAGCAAAGCCCCTGACGCCGCGTGCGATGTCTGCCATCCGCTCGTGGCCGCTCGCCCGCATCGACGAACTGACGGCCGCGCTCACCGAGATCCACGAGGTGTTGGTGGAGACGGAGAACGAAGCGCTGCACGAGGCGATCTATGCCGAGATCTCGCGCGCCTATTCGTGAGGCGCTGCAACCCGGCGGAATGAACGGTTTGACCTGAGGAGATCGACGTCCCATGGCCATGAACACGCAAGGCCGTCCCACGAGCCCCGGCAGCGCCGGTACCAGCGAGGCCGCCACCTTCACGGGCAATCGCGGCCTCGATCACGAGGAGCCGCTGATCTTCGAGCGCGGCCGTCTCGACGCGACCGGCGTCGATCTCCCGCAGTGTCCGCAAAAGCCCGCGCGGCTCGCCGGCCTGGAGCGCCAAGGGACGATCGGATTGCCGGGCCTCACCGAGCCCGAGGCGATGCGCCACTACGTGCGCCTGTCGCGCAAGAACTACGCGATCGACAGCGGCCTCTATCCGCTGGGCTCGTGCACGATGAAGCACAATCCGCGCCTCAACGAGAAGATGGCGCGCCTGCCCGGTTTCTCGGACGTGCATCCCCTCCAGCCGCAGGCGACGGTTCAGGGCGCCATCGCGTTGATGGAGGCGTTGGCCGGCTATCTGCTCGAACTCACGGGCATGCAGGCCGTGGCGATGTCGCCGAAGGCAGGCGCGCACGGCGAGTTGTGCGGCATGCTCGCCATCAAGGCCGCCCACGAAGCCAAGGGCTCCAAGCGCAACGTCGTGCTGGTGCCCGACAGCGCGCACGGCACCAACCCCGCGACCGCCGCGTTCATGGGCTATCACGTCAAGTCCGTGCCCGCGCGTGCCAGCGGCACGGTTTCGGCGGAGGCCGTCAAGGCCGCGCTCACCGACGACGTCGCCGCGATCATGCTGACGAACCCGAACACCTGCGGCCTGTTCGAGCCGGAGGTGGCCGAGATCGCCCGCGTCGTCCACGAGGCGGGCGCCTATTTCTATTGCGACGGCGCCAACTTCAACGCCATCGTCGGCAAGGTGCGGCCTGGTGATCTCGGCGTCGACGCCATGCACATCAACCTGCACAAGACGTTCTCCACCCCCCACGGCGGCGGCGGCCCGGGCTCTGGACCCGTCGTGCTGTCAGGGGCCTTGGCCCCCTTCGCGCCGCTGCCCTACGCCGTCCGCGAGGCGGGCCGTTTCCGGCTCGTCGAGACCACCGCCGACGTCGGCGACACCGCCGCCAAGCCGTTCGGCCGGTTGACGGCCTTCCATGGCCAGATGGGCATGTTCGTGCGTGCGCTGGCCTACATGCTCAGCCATGGCGCGGACGGCATGCGACAGGCCTCCGAGGATGCCGTGCTGGCGGCCAATTACGTGCGCGCCAGCCTGCGCCATGTCATGAGCCAGCCGTTCGGCGACCAGCCCTGCATGCATGAAGTGCTGTTCGACGATCACTGGCTGAAGGACACGGGCGTCACCACACTCGACTTCGCCAAGGCGATGATCGACGAGGGCTACCACCCCATGACCATGTACTTCCCGCTGGTCGTGCACGGCGCCATGCTCATCGAGCCCACGGAATCGGAATCGAAGCAGTCCCTCGATCTCTTCGTCGCCACGCTCGAGGACCTCGCCAAGGACGCGACGTCGCAATCTAACGACAAGAGCCGCTTCAAGCAGGCGCCACGCCTCAGTCCGCGCCGGCGCCTCGACGAGACGAAGGCAGCGCGTGAGCCGCGGCTGACGTGGAAGCCCTCCTCATCGACCCAGGCGGCGGAGTGAGGCTCTCAATGCGGCTGTGGCCATAGAGGGATTTTGGGCAGCGACGGGCCACGAGACCAAAAGCGCCTCGGAGACCGGGTCTCAGAGGCGCTGAAATCTGTGGCGATCGAGGTGCCGGCCGGCGCGATCCGACGAGGAACCTAGTGTAGCGCATCTGACGTTTGGTACCCACTCGCGGCTGGGACCATGACCAAACGTCAGATGCAAAAGCTACACTAGACTCATGGTGTTGCTAGTGTTCCTTCTGGCTCCGACACTTGGTCCAGAGCCCGATGCACGGGGAACCAAGTGTCGGAGCCGGAACACTAGGCGCGCGTTCGGTGATCGGTTGTCAGCGAATACTCGGGTCGACGTAGCACTTGCGCATGGCCTCGCAGCGATGCGAACCGGAAAAATGCATGCTGTCGCCCTTCGCCGGTGCGATGAACTTGCAGATTTCCTCGACGCCTTCGAGTTTCAGCCAGCCCTGGCGCCGTCCGCGCTGGACCGCGAAACAATCGGCCGTCTCCTCGTCCGGGCCGCGGAATTGATGACCGCACTCGTGCGAGTAGATCCACTTCTTCACGACGGTGGGGACGCGCGACATGAGCCGCGGATTGAGAATCAGGAAGCCGGGATAGGCCGCCCCGTAATCATCGAGTTGAGCATCGAGAACCGTGGGGCGCTGGCCGCACATCATGGTGTGGCCATCGAGCTTCAGCCCGCCGGGCAGCACGATATGCGCGTCGCCACCCACATGCGCGACGTATTCCTCAGGTGTGGGGCCAGCGACCGCCTCCTGGCCGCCAGCGATTGCGAGCACTCCTGCAACGACTGCCGCAACGAGCCTCGAAAAATGGCGTTTCTTGTCGCCCTTCAAGAGCTTAGCCCCGCATCTCTTGCTCCGAACGTACCCCGCGTCCCACGCCGGATCACTTCGGAGTGTCATTGCAACTCATGACCATCCGCACCGCCGGAAGGCCTACTCGTTCGGGTCCGCCCCGTGCAGCCGTAGCGACGGCCCATACGACTCTGCCGGTCAACCCACTGAGAATTCAGCGTTTCGATAGGCAGGGTTTACGTTAATCGTACACTGGTTGCCCACGCCCTTCGCGTCAAGTGCTTTCAGCCTCGATGGCGGCCATGTCGTCGTCCGAGAGGCCGAAGTGATGCCCGATCTCATGAATGAGGACATGGGTGACAAGATGGCCGAGTGTCTCCTCCCCTTCCGCCCAGAAATCGAGGATGGGACGGCGGTAGAGGTAGACCATGTCCGGCTCGCGCAGGCTGTCCATGACGCTCCGCCGATCCATGCTCACGCCCTGGTAGAGCCCCATCAGGTCGAAGGGATCCTCGATGTCCAGGGACGCCAGAACGTCCTCGGTCGGGAAATCCTCGACGCGAATGACGACATCGTCGCAAAGCCGTCGGAATTCGGCAGGCAGCCGCTGCCATGCGTCCGAAGCAAGCTGCTCGATCTCCACGAGCGAGGGAGCGAGGGCATTCTGCCAGCGGTCGGACTGTGCCATGGCGGGCATTTCCTCGGGCGTTTCTGCGGCCATGCGTCAGATAGGCATCGGGGTGGGGTGGCCGCAAGTGTGTCGCACACGGGCCGCGTCGGTTGGATGCCTCAGTGACGGCCGCCTTCGAGATAGGCCGCACGCACCTCGGGCCGGGCCAGGAGGGCGGGGCCCGTGTCCGTCATCGTGATGCGCCCGTTGACCATCACGTAGCCGCGGTGCGCCAGGCGCAGGGCATGGAAAGCGTTCTGCTCCACCAGGAACACGGTCATGCCGTCCTTGCGATTGAGCTCGCGGATCGCTTCGAAGATCTGCTTGACGATCAGCGGCGCCAGCCCGAGCGACGGCTCGTCCAGCAGCAGCAGCTTCGGCCGGCTCATCAGCGCGCGCGCGATCGCGAGCATCTGCTGCTCGCCGCCCGACAGCGTGCCCCCGCGCTGGTTCAGCCGCTCCTTGAGGCGCGGGAACAGCGTCGTCACGCGCGCGAGGTCCTCCTCGAAGTGCGCGAGCTTGTCGAGTTCGGCGCCGATCTGAAGGTTCTCGAACACCGTCATGCGCGCGAAGATCCGTCGGCCTTCCGGCGACTGGGCGATGCGCATGCGCGCGATCTCGTGCGTCTGCAGGCGTGTGATGTCGCGCCCCTCGTAGACGATACTGCCCGAGCGCGCCTGCGGGCTGCCGCAGATCGTCATCATCAGCGTCGACTTGCCCGCCCCGTTGGCGCCGATCAGGGTCACGATCTCGCCGCGGGCGATGTCGAGATCGACCCCGCGCAGGGCCTGGATGTTGCCGTAGTAGGTTTCGACACCGCGGATCGCCAGGAGGGGTTCGCTCATCGCCCGCCTCCCTCGGCTTCGGCCGCCGCGACCTCGTCGTCCTCGACGCCGAGATAGGCTGCGATGACGGCCGGATCGTTGCGGATGTATTCCGGTGTGCCGTCGGAAATCTTGGTGCCGTACTCGAGCACGACGACGTGGTCGGAAATCTCCATGACCACGGACATGTCGTGCTCGATGAGCAGGATCGACATTTCGTGTGCCCCTTGGATGGACTTGAGCAGGGCGTTGAGTTCGCCCGATTCGCGCGGGTTGAGGCCGGCGGCCGGCTCGTCGAGGCACAGCAGCGCCGGCTCCATGCACATGGCGCGTGCGATCTCCAGGCGCCGCTGGGCGCCATAGGGCAGTTCTCCGGCCGCATCGTCCGCCCGGTCCACGAGCCCGATCCGTTCCAGCCAGTGCTCGGCCTTCTCGATCGCGGCCTTCTCTGCGGCGCGATAGCCGGCAGCGCCCAGCAGACCGCGCACCGTCCAGCCCGACGCCGTCATCAGGCTGTTGTGCTGGGCCACGAGCAGGTTCTCCAGGACGGTCATCCCCGAGAACAGGCGGATGTTCTGGAATGTCCGCGCCACGCGCGCCTTGGCGGCGATCTCGTAGTCGGGCATGCGCTCGAGCAGGAATACGCCGTCTGTCGCCGTTTCGGCGTGCGGGCTCCAGCGGGCACTCGACGCGGTAGTGGCCTCCACCGCATCGTCGCCGGCATCGCCTTTGATCAGCGCGATGCGCCCGACCGTGGGTTTGTAGAAACCGGTGATGCAGTTGAAGACCGTGGTCTTGCCCGCACCATTGGGGCCGATCAGTGCGGTGATCTCGCCGCGATAGGCCGTGAAGGACAGGTCGTTGACGGCGACCAGGCCGCCGAAGCGCATCGTCAGATGCTCGACGGCCAGAAGCGGGAAGCGGGCAGCCTGCTGCATCAGCCGTGCCCCTCCTTCACGAGCGTCCCCGCGACCGATTTTCGCTCCTTCAGGAACACCGTGGGCTCGCGCGTGGAAATGAGTCCGCGTGGCTTCCAGATCATCATCAGCACCATGGCGCCACCGAAGATGAGCATGCGGTACTGCGTGGGGTCGAACGAGGGGCCGAAGATCTGCTTCATCCAATCCAGCTCGCGCAATAATTCCGTGCCGCCGATCATGACGATCGCAGCCAGCGCCACGCCCAGCAGCGAACCCATGCCGCCCAGCACGACGAACGCGAGGATGGTGGCCGATTCGATGAACTCGAACGACTTCGGGTTCACGAAGCCTTGCCGCGCCGCGAAAAACGCCCCCGCCAGTCCCCCGAAGCCGGCGCCGATGGCAAAGGCCGTCAGCTTCGTGTTGGTCGTGTTGATGCCGAGCGAGCGGCAGGCGATTTCATCCTCGCGCAGCGCCTCCCAGGCCCGGCCGATCGGCAGCCGCCGCAGCCGCATCGTGACGAGCGCGGTGACCAGCCCCAGCACCAGGATGACGTAGTAGAGGAAGATCGAGCGATAGATGGTCGGCGAGCCCGACAGGCCGAAGATGTCGCCGAACGTGCGTTCGTCCGTGGCACTCGAGAAGGGGATGCCGAAGAACGTGATGCGCGGCGTGAGAATGCCGCTGTCGCCGTTGGTGAAGTCGACCCAGTTGACGAGCACGAGACGGATGATCTCGCCGAACGCCAGTGTGACGATGGCGAGATAGTCGCCCTTCAGCCGCAGCACCGGGAAGCCCAGGATCATGCCCCAGAATGCGGCCAGGATGCCGGCGACGGGGAGGCAGATCCAGAACGCGAAGACGCCGAGTTCGGGATAGGTCGCGGGGATCACCTTGGTCGCGATGATCGCGTAGGCGTAGGCGCCCACCGCGTAGAACGCCACGTAGCCCAGGTCGAGCAGCCCGGCGAGGCCGACGACGATGTTCAAGCCCCAGCCCAGCATGATGTAGATGAGGATCTGGACGCCGAAGTTGTCGACCCATTTGATGGCGCCCGCCGGTCCGACGATCGAAAGGGCCATGACGGGAAAAAGAAACAGCAGCGCGAAGCCACCCAAGGATGCGGGCCCCTCGAGCCTGCGCAGGGTCGCGGGCGCCAGACCTGTGCCCGAGCCCGGCGCCGCCAACGCCGCTCGCGCCACATGCAGCACGTAGCCGAGGACCGTGAGCGCTGCACATCCCGACGCAAGAACCGCCACGGCGAGCCCCAGATCCGCCACGCCACCGGGTTTGGGCGCCGCAGCAAGCGTCGCCTTGTAGACCGAGACGAGCGAGAACAAGCCATAGATCGTCACGGCCGCGCCCAGGGCGTAGACGATCTCTCCGGGCCAATGCGTCTTGAAGCCCAACAGCCCCTGTCTGAGCCCGATCGCGTAGGCGACGAGGAGGAGGCCCGCAACGAGCAGGTAGCGCGGTTCGACGATCAGGCGGTTCGAGAAGTCGACGCCGAGCCGCATCAGCACTAGCGGGAAGCACAGCCCGAGACCGACGAGCAATGCGACACCGCCCGAGCGCACGGCATTGGCGAATGAGGGGGAGGCGACGGGTTGCGATCGCGCGATGTCCGCCATGGCTCAGACCTTCTCCACTTCGGGCCGGCCGAGCAGCCCCGAAGGCATGAAGATCAACGTCACCGCCAGGATGGAGAACGAGGCGACATCCTTGTAGTCGCTGGAGACGTAGCCAGACCACAGTGCCTCGATGAGGCCGATCATGAGCCCGCCCAGAACCGCGCCGGGAAGTGAGCCGATGCCACCCAGAACGGCGGCGGTGAACGCCTTCACGCCCGGCACGAAGCCATCGGCGAAGTTCACGCTGCCGTACTGGACGACGTAGAGAAGTCCCGCCACGGCCGCCAGCGACGCGCCCATGATGAACGTGATGGAGATCGTGCGGTTGACGTCGATGCCGAGCAGGGCCGCCATGCGCCGGTCCTGTTCGCAGGCGCGCTGGGCGCGGCCGAGCGGCGTGTGCTGGACCAGGTACCAGAAGATCGCGAGCAGGACGGCAGTGACGCCCACGATCAGGATCTGCTTCATCGCGATGACGACGTTGCCCGCGTGCAGGATGCCCGTGATGAGTGGCGGGATCGACTTGTTGTTGGGGCCCTGGATGACCTGCGTGAGGTTGACGAGAAAGATCGACATGCCGATCGCCGAGATCAGCGGGGCGAGACGGAAGGAGCCGCGCAGCGGGCGATAGGCCAGCCGCTCGATCATCCAGTTCCAGATCGAGGTCATCACCATGCCCAGGATCAGCACGATGAGCAGCGATAGCGCCAGCGAGCTGATGCCGAGGATCTGCGTGAGGATGAGGTAGAAGATCAGCGCCATGAAGCTCGACATCATGAACACGTCGCCGTGGGCGAAGTTCACCATGCCGATGATGCCGTAGACCATCGTGTAGCCGATGGCGATCAACCCGTAGATCGACCCCAGCGTAATGCCGTTCACGAGCTGCTGGAGAAAATATTCCATGCCGCTTGCTCCCCTCCCGCGGCCGGCCGGGACGTCTGCCCGATTCTCAAACCGCATTCGGGAACGAACGTAGCAGACACGAATTCGAGGTGCACCTTCGAAGCGCGGCAAGGTTGACCGGCTCGACCAAAGTCGCGCCGGCCACCTGCCGTTGTCGCTCAAAACATGTCGCTCAAAGCATGTTGTGCGTGCCGTCGCAGAACGGCTGATCGTCAGTGGATTTGCAACCGCACAGGTTCACGGTGCCCGATTCCTCGGCGACGAAGCGCTTGGGAGCGAAGCTGGTCCCCTTGTGGGCGCCGTCACAGAACGGCTGCTTGGCCGAACGGCCGCACGTGCACCAGAAATAGGCCCGTCCGGCCTCCAATGTCACCTGATAGGGGCTCTTTTGTGCGCATACCGGCTCGTCTGACACGATCGTCTCCCTCGCTGTGCTCTTCGATTTCGCTTGTGGGGTTGGGGGCGACCGTCGCCTCACTCCACGTTCAACTCGACCTTTTCGTTGATGACCGTGCCGGCATCGTCGACCCAGGTGAACTCGAAAGAGCCTGGACCGGGAACTTTCATGAAGAACTGGAAGTACGGATTGGCCGAGGTGCCCGGCCACAGCTTTGCTTCCAGCAGCGGCTTGTCGTCGTACTTGGCCGTGAAGGTGTGGATGATCATGCGCGGGATCACCTTGCCATCCTGATCGCGCCGCTGGCCCGTCTCCATGACATGGCTGACGAGCGTCTTGATCTCGATGACCTCACCGACCTTGGCCCTCGCGGGGAGCTTTATGCGGGGCTTGACTGCCATGTCCTGCGACGCCCTCCTCTTGCTCTCAGCCGCCACAGCCGCCGATGGTCACCTTGACCGTACGCCGTGCGACGAGGAACTGCCCGTCGCTGACCTCGGCCAGGGCCACCACGTCCTGCGTTTTGGCGAGCCGCATGCGGCTGGCGATCGACGCCTTGCCCATCAGCGGCGTCAGGGTGAACGAGGCCACGCCGGGCTGCGGATTGCTCGTGGAGAGCATGTGCATGGCCTTGATGTGGTCGTTCTCGGTCATCGGGCTCTCGACCGTGATCAGGTAGGGGACGGTGTTGCCGTTCTCCGCGATCTCGGGAATCTCGAGCTTGAGCTTGCCGGGCACCGGCTTCCCCTCGCCCACGATCTGCTTGAAGGCGGCGTCGAATTCCTTGAGCGCCGCGGGCGTCTTGGCGGGATCTTGTGCCGAGGCTGGAAGGGATCGCATCAGGGCCAATATGGCCGCGCCGGCACTCGCACCGACAATCACGTCGCGGCGCCGTACGCCTATCCGAACATGCCCTCCGGTCATGTCACCTCCCCGCTCGCTGGTCCGCACGACGCGAGCTGTCGTTACCTTCGTTCTTACCGTTGCAGGGCGCGCATTGCACCTTAAAATGTTGTCACGCCCGGCAGTTGTCCGGGGCTGTTGGTTTCTCGACAACGGTCCCCTGGATGAGGCCATATGAATATATTAATGTGTACGGATGACGGTCGCGTCCACACGGGCTGCCGGGACGAACGCGGGGCTGCGCGAGGCCGTGTGGCGGCTGGCATGGATCCGCACTGTCGGGATGGCCGCAGTGCGGTGCGAGAAATGAACAAAAATCTGGGCCACCGGTGAGGAATGAAGCGGCTTCCAAAGGAGGATCGTATGACGGGTATTTCTCGGCGTGAACTCGGACGGCTGGTGGGAGGAGCGGGGGCCGCGTCTCTGACGCTTGGCGCCTCGTCCACATTCGCGATCGCGCAGAGCGCACCGCGCGTGGTCATCGTCGGCGGTGGCGCGGGCGGCGCGACGGTCGCCCACTATCTCATCAAGGATCGTAAGCCCACGGATCCGCAGATCGACATCACGTTGATCGAAGCCAATCCCATCTATTCCTCGTCGTTCTTCTCCAATCTGTTCCTCGGCGGTTTCCGCACGCTCGAAAGCCTCTCGCACGACTACAAGGGCCTTTCGCACCTCGGCATCAAGGTCGTGCACGACTACGTCACCGCCGTCGATACCGCCAAGCGCACGGTGACGACGCGCGGCGGCGCGACGGTCTCCTACGACCGGCTGGTGCTGTCGCCGGGCATGCAGATCAAGTACGACGCCATCGCCGGCTATACGGCGGAGGCCGCAAAGGAGTTCCCGCACGCCTACGACACCGACGCCAACGGCAAGCGCATGCTGCATGCGGCCATGGAAAAAATGCCCGACGGCGGCACGTTTCTCATGGTCATGCCCGCAAATCCGTTCCGGTGCCCGCCCGGGCCTTACGAGCGCGCGTGCATGATCGCGCACTACCTCAAGACCAGGAAGCCGAAGTCCAAGCTCGTCATCCTCGACCCCAAGAAGGCGTTCTCCAAGCAGCCTGTCTTCGCCGAGGGCTTCGCCAAGTACTACAAGGGTATCATCGAGCTGAACCTGAGCACCGACTTCGACGACTTCGCCGTCACCGAGCTCGATGGCAAGGCGCGGCAAGTCAAGACGAAGTCGGGCCAGGCGTTCAAGTTCGACGCGGCCAACATCATCCCCAACCAGAAGGCCGGCCAGATCGCCATCGCCGCCGGCCTGACCAAGGGCGACTGGGTGCCGATCAATCCCGAGAACTTCACGGCCCAGGCGGCCAAGAACGTCTACGTCGTCGGCGATAGCACCATCGCGTCCCAGATGCCCAAGTCGGCATTCTCCGCCAATAGCCAGGGCAAGGTCGTGGCCGCCGACATCCTCGCGGATCTCTCCAAGCAGGAGAAGTTCCCGCCGCGCTTCCGCAATACCTGCTGGTCGCTGATCGCGCCCGACGATTGCGTCAAGGTCGGCGCGAACTACACCCCCAAGGACGGCAAGCTGGCCAGTGTCGGCGGCTTCGTCTCCCAGCCGGGCGAGCCGGAAGGGCAGCGTCGCCAGAACTATGCCGAGGCGGTCGGCTGGTATGCCGGCATCACCGAGGACATGTTCGCCAAGACCGCCGTCTCCAAGGGATCGGGCGCAGGGTCCAGCAAGGGCTGACGTCGCCACCCCGTGACCTTGGGGCGCCCGCCAACGTGCCGGGCCTCCTCTCTTGCAGCGGGTCGCGCCTCACGGATAGAGGCGCGACTTCTGCCACCCCTCGCCGGGATGCGACCGCCGGAACACGACGCGATCGTGCAGGCGGAACGGCCGGTCGTGCCAAAGCTCGATCTCCAAGGGCGTCAACCGGAAGCCCGACCAATGCGGCGGCCTGGGGATTTCGCCGATGGGATAGCGCGCAGCCACACTCGCCACGGCCTTCTCCAGCGCAAAGCGGCTCTCCAGCGGGCGCGACTGCTGCGAGGCCCACGCGCCGATGCGTGAGCCGCGCGCGCGCGAGGCGAAATAGGCGTCCGCCTCCGCATCGGTGACGCCGGCCACCGTGCCACGCACGCGGACTTGCCGGCGCAGCGATTTCCAGTGGAAGCACAACGCCGCCTTCCCCTGCCCGGTGAGTTCGCGCCCCTTGGCGCTTTCCCAGTTGGTATAGAAGACGAAGCCGCGATCGGGACCGAAGTCCGTGTCGTCGATACCTTTCAGCAGGACCATGCGCACGTTCGGCAGCCCGTCCTGATCGACCGTCGCGAGCGCCATGGCATTGGGATCGTTCGGCTCGCTGCCGCTGGCGTCGGCAAACCAGGCCTCGAACAACGCGAACGGCTCGGCGGCATCGGTGAAATCGGCAGGCTCGGTCTTGCTCATCGTGCTCGTTCCTTGGGCTGGCGTGTTGTCGCGGCGGCGGCCTTCCCGATTCCAGACGCACGACAACCCTCGCTTAACCATGACCGGGCATCATGCGCATACGGTTCCCCCGTGTTCAGGGAGCCGCATGTTCCCGTATCGTAGATCGTAAGCGTAGAGTGCCCCATGCGTTCCAGTGAATCCCTGGCCACCCTGATATGCGGGCTTGCCAGCGCCGTCTTCTGCGTCGCCCTCGTTTTCATTGCGCCCGATCTTGCCAGCGCGCAAGAGACCGCGTCCAGCGGGCCCCAATGCTCCTGTCCCGACGCCAACGCCCCCGTGGGCGGCGCCACCACGCCACGTCCCAGGCTGGCCGGCATCGGCCACCGGCTGGGACAGGACGAGGAGGTCGCGACCTTGGAGGCGATCCAATGGGCGCTGACGGAGGCCGGCGACGGCTCCTCCTACGTCTGGCACGGGCGTAAAGGCCGCATTTCCGGCGTCATCCAGCCCACGATGTCGTTCCGGGGCGGCAACGGCCATATCTGTCGCCACATCGTGGTCGTGCTTTCGGCCGCCGGCTATTCGCGCACTGCGGAAGGCATCGCCTGCCGCGACGTGGCCGGCCTGTGGAAGCTCGAAGGCTGAGCCGGCGCAGGGCTGGCGCTGCGGCGTGGCGTTGGCGGGCTGCCGCGTCGCGCATTGCGCCCATGCGCCCGCATCCACTTGCGATCGAACATGTCCGCGGCCTAGTGTGGCGTCGCGCAGGGAAATGATTTGCAGCGCGGGGATCAGGCGTGGGCGGATGGCTTTGGGCGGTTTTCACCGTTCTCGCGGCGGGCGGCCAGACGCTGCGCAACGCGATGCAAAAGGAATTGACGGCGACCATCGGCACGATCGGTGCCACGCACGTCCGCTTCCTCTTCGGATTGCCGTTCGCGCTGGTCTTCCTGGCCGGCATCCTGCTGGTCACCGGTGAGAGCTTCCCCGCGCTGAGCCCGCGCATGCTCACCTGGACGTTCGCGGGGGCTGCCACGCAGATCGCGGCAACCGCGCTGCTGCTCGCCGCCATGCGCCACAAGTCGTTCGTCATGGTCACCGCGCTCAACAAGATCGAGCCCGTTCACGTCGCCATCTTCGGCCTCGTCTTCCTCGGCGATCGTCTGACGCTCTGGATGGCGGGCGCCATCGTTCTGGCTACGCTGGGCGTGATGGCCATGTCCTGGCCCAAGGGCCGCTTGAGCGAGGACATGGGCGCTCAGCCGATCGTTCTCGGGCTTCTGGCCGGCGCCATGTTCGGAGCCTCCGCCGTCGGCTATCGCGGTGGCATACGCGCGCTGGAATCGCCGAATTTCGTGGTCAACGCGACGAGCACCCTGGTGGTCGGCCTGTTGATGCAGGTGCTCGTCCTGACCGTCTATCTGCTGCTGCGCGACCGCAAGACTCTGAACGCCATCGTCGCGGCATGGCGCCCGTCGATCCTGGCGGGCTTCATGGGGGCGTTCGCCTCGCAGATGTGGTTCCTCGCCTTCGCGCTGGAATCGGCCGCGAAGGTGCGCACGCTCGCCCTGGTCGAGATCTTCTTCGCCG
This sequence comes from Hyphomicrobiaceae bacterium, assembly GCA_041397775.1. Taxonomy (GTDB): domain Bacteria; phylum Pseudomonadota; class Alphaproteobacteria; order Rhizobiales; family Hyphomicrobiaceae. Next base: position 117,968 of record JAWKWB010000002.1, read on the forward strand.
GCCTCGTCTCGCGCAGCCTTTTCAGCCAGAGCCTCGCATCGCGGGAAGGCGTCGGCATCCTCATGATCGTGGCGGGCGTGATCATCCTGCTGAACCTGTGAGCCCGGGCGCGGCACCGGGCCGCGGGTCGCAGGAGGGCCGGCCGTGGCTCAGGGGGTGGGCTGCGCCACCGACGTCAGGGCGCGTCCCAGGGACTCCGCGATCCGCACGCTATCGACATCGTCCTTGTGGATCACGTCGTTGGCGCCCGCACGCAGGAGGTGCGCGCGCCGCTGCCGGTCGACCGCCCCGCTCACGACCACGATGGGGCCCTCGTAGCCGCAACGCCGCAGGAACGGGATCGTATGCGAGGCGTTGTCGCTGGGCTTCAGATAGTCGTCCAGGAAAACGAACTGCGGCGCGCGCTCGATGACGCAATCGAGTGCCGCGCCCAGCGTCGTCGCCCGCCGGATCCGGATCTGATAGCCGAACATGATGTGCAGCGTCGCACAGAGGCGGTCGGCATCGAAGGTTTCATCCTCGACGACCAGGAAGTCCGAGATGTCCGGGAGATCCTTGCGGGACTTCAGCGCATCGCTGCGCCTTGTCAGGTAGTCTCCGCCGGTTGGATCGGCCATTTTTGCGTGCTCCTGTCCTCTCCCGCATCATTCCGTGAGGATTCTCGGCCATTCAATGCAGAATGTGGCACCCCGCGCAACCTCCGGATCGGAGTGCACGGTGATCTGCCCACCGATGGTTTCCAGCGTTCGCTTGACGAGTGCAAGACCGATGCCAGCTCCGTCGGTGGGCGTTTCGTCTTCTGCCATGCGACGGAACGGCTCGAAGATCGCGCTTTGCCAGGCGAGCGGGATGCCCGGGCCGTCGTCCGTGATCTCGATGCGCCACGGCGCCGGCTCGTTTCCCGCCAGCCCGGTGATGCTGACGACACCGTAGGCGCGGTCGTGATGCTTGATCGCGTTGTCGATCAGGTTGCGCAGGACGATGTCGAGGGACTGAACGGGCGTCACGATGCGTGGCCAGTCCCCCCTGATCCGGATCTCCATCAACTCGCCGCGATTGGTCGCCGCGACGATCTCCTCGATGAGGTCGCGCGTCTCCACGGGCTCGGCGGCATCGATCTTGCGGCCGCAGCGCGCATATTCGAGAAGTCCGCTCAGCATCGTCGCCATGCGCCGGCCTTGCGCGCGGACACTGGCGAGATGGTCGAGTGCTGCTGCCGCATCTCCCTGAGCCACGGCGCTCTGTGCTTCGCCGGCAAAATAGGTGAGCCGCCGCAACGGCGACCGCAGGTCGTGCGACACGACGGCGGCGAATGCGTCCAGATCCGCGTTGGCGCGCACGAGCTCGTCGTTCGCCTTCGCGATCTGGCGTGACTTGGCGGCGATTTCGGCTTCGGCGATGTTGCGGGCCCGGATCTGGGCGTTGAGGGCCACCTCGAATTCGTCGTGCGAGGCCGCTTCGGAAAAAACGAGGAGATAGCGGTCGAGCGCGCCGTTCCAATAGAGCGCCAGATTGACACGCCGCGAGCCCGACGTGCCGGCATCGAGGTTCAGGTTGGGCAGCGCGAGCCGCGGCCGTCCTCCCTGCCGCACCGCCTCGATCTCGGCATCGAGATCCATCAGGGCCGGCACGCTTTGCGTGATCCGCCGGCCGATCGGCACGACCTCGGCCAAAGTGCCGAAGCGCTCGACCGCCACCAGGCCGCAATCCACCAGGACGACGCCGCACGTTCCCGACGCGGCCAGGAAATCGAACGTCGCCCGCAGCATTTCCGGTTGTTCACGAGCCATTGTAGTCCTTCGTCACGCGGCACGGCGCAGAATGGTTTCTGCGACACCGCGGAAGGCCAAGACGACGTTTTCGCCACTCAGCGCGCTCGTGGCCACCGGCGCGGGATCGGCCTCGTGCAGGTCGGCAGGAAGTGCCGCGTCTGCGGGGCGGCACAGATCGGACTTGTTGAGCACGTAGGAGAAGATGCGACCCGGCATCTTTTCGCGCATGGCCTCGCCCAACGCCAGCATGTGCGTCACGGTCGCCGGACGCGACAGGTCCGACACGATGAGGGCGCCAGCGCAGCCGCGGCTATAGATGTGATCGAGGACGCCCAGCCCATAGTTGCCGTCGATATCCCAGATCACCAGTTCGACGGCCTCGTCCTGGGCTGGGCCGAGATCGCACAGCCGATAGCGGTAGATGTCGACACCCATGGTCGGCCGGTAGTCGAAGTTGAATTCGTCGAGCACGAAGCGCCGGACGAGCGAGGTCTTGCCGACACCGATGTCCCCCAGCAGCAGCAGCTTCTTGGAGATCATGGGGCAATGCCCCCCTCGCCGATGAAGCCCAGCTCGAATTGTACGCGGCGGTTGGGGGTCGAGCTGCCCGAGACGGGCGCGAGATCGGACGTGTTGGCGCGTCCCACCGCAACGAGCTGCTGACGCGATACACCGCGCTCGATCAGCGCCGCGACGACCTTGTCCGCGCGCTGCATCGAAAGCAGCGTATTGCGCTGGTTGACCTTGCCGCCGATCTCGTCCGTATAGCCTGCGACCCTGACCCGGTCGGGGCGTCCCTTGAGAAGTGCCGCCAGTGCGTCGAGCGTGGCGCTGGCTGCTGCGGCATCGCGGTAGGTGACGCCATCCGAAAAGAAGATTGCGTGATCGCGCATGAAGGCTTCGAGCAGTTGCCGCGGCGAGGGCTGCGGAATGCGGATCGCCGCCAGCTTCTGCGACAGGTCCGCGACGCTGCGGGCCAGGGCGGCGTTGTCTCGCGTCAGGCGCTCCATGCGCTGCTGCGACTGCGCCTCGAGGGTCGCCAGCAACTTCGAGCGCTGGCGTTCGGCGACCTCGTTGGCCGCGATGCTCGTGGCCAGCACGTGGATCCGCTCCGCCGTCGCGGCGATTTCCTCGCTGGTGGCCAGCGGCGAACGGGCCTTCGGCGTGGCGACAAGGCCGTTTTGCGGACGACCCGTCGCGGCCAGCGCCCGGGAGAGATGAGCTGCGACCGCATTGAGCGCCTGCGACGTGGCCGCAAGCCGCGCTCCGATTTCGCGCGAAGCCGGCTGCGCGCTGCCGCCCGCGATGTCCCCGGCGGCTTTCGCCACGCCGGCACGCGCCCGATCGACGAGATCGCGCTTGTCACCGCTAGGCATTGCGGAGCCGATGGCGGCGAGATTTCCATCCAGCAGCCGCAGTCGCTCGCGCACCCGCGCGCCCGCCTGCGTGGCTTCGGCAGTGGCGAGTGCTCCGGCCACGTCGGCTGCGGGAAGCACGGCGACCGAATTGTCCAACGTGGCATGCGGCACGGCCGCCCCGAGCGCGGCGAGGAGATTGGCGCGCGCGCTCTCGGTCGGGGTCAGACCGCTGACACGGACACGATCGCCGCCGCGGCGTGCTGTGGCATGCACGGGATAGCCGCGCAGCATGGGATCGCCCGCGATGACGCCGTCGACCGCGGCCTGCACCCGGTTCGTCACGAACGACTGGTACTCGTTCCAGCCGATGAAACCGGCGAGCGCGAGGCCGATCAGCCAAAGCGCGATCTTGAGCGGGCGAAAGCCACCCTTCTGCGGGCGTGCGGCGGCTTCTGCGGCACGGATGTCGCCCTCCAGCCGGTCAGCGAAGTCGTCGAGCAGAAGGCCGAGTTCGCGCTTGGCCGCATCCCGCGCTTGCGCGCCCTGGTCACCGGGATGCTGGGCCTCGATGCGCTGGTGCGCGCTCAGCAGGTCCAGCATGCTCTGGTCGAGAATGTTCTCGACCCCGGCCTGCGGACGCCCCGAGCACTTCGCTGCAAGGAGATGGCCGGGCGAGGCCCGCAGGTAGATGCGATGCTGATCGAGATCGAGCGCGCGAAGGGCGGATTGGTCGCTCGCGAAGGCTTCCTTGGCAAAGGCGGTGATGGCGGTGAGAAAGCCGCTCACCAGCGTGTCGCGATTGCCACCGATATCGCCGCGGTCGCTGCCCGGCGGCATGTCGGGCGTCCAGTGATGGATCAGCTCGCCCGATCCTTCGCGGATGAGGTACAACTCGTCGACCTTGAAGCTCTGCGTGTCCGACAGCGCCAGCTCGGCCATCGAGCGGCCGGTCGCCAGGCTGCGCAGCTTCAGCACCACGGCATTCTGCTTGAGACCGGAGTCCAGGCGGCGATTGATGGTCTCCATCATGTCGCGCATGGCGCTCGACACGTAGCGGCGCACCATCTCGCCGAGCTTGGGATAGATGGCCGTCGTCAGCTCGTCCTGGATCGTCTTGGCGCGCAGCTCGGCGCGAAACACCCGCTGCACCATCGGCGCCATGGCATCCGCCAGCTCGCGATGCCTGACTTTCTCCGCACTGGCGATCGAGCGGTGCAGCACGTTGCCCACGCGCGCTTCGAAGATCGGCTCCGAGCCGACCTGCTGGGCGAGATCCTTGAGCCGCGTGTCGAGCTCGCGGTCACCCTCCCGCTGGCGCCCGTCGATCCGGCTGACCTCGTGCGCCAGCGCGTCAATCGTCTGCTCGCTCTTCAGCGCCCGTTCGTCTGCTGCCCGCAGCCGCTCGTCCAGCGTATTGAGCGTACGGTTCTCCTCGTCGAAGAGAAGCTCCTTCAGCAGTGTGACCGTCGGTTGTGTCATTTTGCGATGCAGGCTGTTTGGGCATTGCCCCGTCGAGGCGCAAGCCGGGCGTGGAACACGGGCGACGTGCGGGCCGGCGAGGCCGCCGGGTTCATTCGCCCGAAATCCTGCGAATACGGTCGGCCAGTTCCGACACGCTGTCCGACAGCTCCTTGAACGAGGCGCGGCGATCGCTCTTGAGGTCGGAGGCGATGGCCGTGAGCTGCGTCTGGATGCTATCCAATTTTCTGTTCAGGCCGCTCTCCAGTTCGCGCACGCGGGCGTCGATCAATGCGATCCGCGCATCGCTGTCCCGCTTGAATTCGCCGAACAGAAGTTCCCGGATTTGATCCATCTTGGTGTCGAACGGCATGGCCCCGTTTCGCCCGCGGTCGAGTTCGGGGAAATCGTGAGCGCTCATTGCAGCGATACCTCGGCAGACCGTGTGGACCCGGAAAGAACGGCCGAGGGGCACCCGGCGTTCCCATTGAAAGCAGAATTCTAGCGCAAATATGCAGCAAAACAAACAGCCATAGCTGCAACGTGGTTTCCGCTGCAACTATGGCCGTCGGCAAATTGACGACATCGCCGTGCCTGCAGGACCCGTCGGCACGGTAATATCTGATTTTCCGTATGCAATCAAATTCAGACGATACCCGAGCCTTTGAGCTTGGCGATCTCCTCCGCGCTCTTGCCGAGTGTCTGGGAGAGCACCTCGTCCGTATGCTGGCCGAGCACGGGCGGCCCCACACGATGTTCGATCGGCGTGCCGGAGAACCGCATCGGGCTGCGGATCACGGGCACCTTGCCGGCTGCGGCGTGCGGCAACTCGATGCGCATGCCGCGCGCCTTGACCTGCTCGTCCTCGAAGACTTCCTTGAGATTGTTGATCGGGCCGCAGGGTACGCCGCCCACCTCGAGGGCCTTGACCCATTCCGCCGTCGTGCGCTTGAGGAAGATCGGCCCCAGCACCTCGTCCATGGCCGCGCGGTTCTCCACCCGCTTTCCGTTGCTGGCAAAGCGCGGGTCCTTCGGCAGGTGCGCGGCGTCGGCCACATCGCAGAACTTATTGAAGAGATTGTCGTTTCCGCAGGCCAGGATGATGTCGCCGTCCTTCGTCTTGAAGGCCTGGTAGGGAACGATGTTGGGGTGCGTGTTGCCCAGCCGCTCCGGCGGCACGCCGGTGGCGAGGAAGTTCATGCCCTGGTTGGCGAGAATGGCGACCTGGGTGTCGAGCAGCGCCATGTCGATCGCCTGGCCTTCGCCGGTGCGCTCGCGATTGGCGATGGCCGCGCACACGGCGATGGTCGCGTACATGCCCGTCATGATGTCGACGATGGGCACGCCCGCGCGCTGCGGGCCGCCGCCGGGCCGGTCGTCACGCTCGCCGGTGACGCTCATGAACCCGCCCATGCCCTGCACCATGAAGTCGAAGCCGGGGCGCTCGCGATAGGGACCGGTCTGGCCGAACCCGGTGATCGAGCAATAGATGAGGCGCGGATTGATCTTCTTCAGGTCGTCGTAGCCCAGGCCATAGCGGGGCAGGTCGCCTGTCTTGTAGTTTTCGAGCAGCACGTCGGCCTTGGCCGCCAGCTCGCGGATGATCGCCTGCCCCTCGGGCTTGGCGATGTCGATGGTGATGGAGCGCTTGCCGCGGTTGGCCGCCATGAAATATGCCGCCTCGCGCGTCTCCTTGCCGCTCTCGTCGAGCAGCCACGGCGGACCGTAGGCGCGGCTGTCGTCGCCCTTCTTGGGACGCTCGACCTTGATCACCTCGGCGCCCAGATCCGCGAGGTTCTGTCCGCACCACGGGCCGGCCAGCACGCGCGTCATGTCGAGCACCCGGATATGCGACAGCGGACCAGGCATCGTGTTCGTCTCCTGAAAGCGAGAATGGTTTGCGTCTGGGAGCACACCACACCGCGCAGCGGGGCGCATGACGTGCGGTGGTCCGTCGGCGCGATTTAAGCGCTCGGCGGGGATCGGGTCAAATCGCCAATGCGATCCGCCAATGCGATCCGGCGGCGCGAACGTCATGGATGTGGAGCGAAGTCAGCGCGGTGTCGTCGCCAGGAGATGCCGTCGCACGACCAGGTTGTCCCAGGGGCGCGCGTAGGGGTGTACGCGCTCCGTCTTGCCCTGCGCATCGACCAGCGGGCGCTGCTCGTTGTGCCAGCGGAAGATGCCGCCCGACAGATTGTGGACGGCGACGGCGCCCGCCTGCAGCAGTAGCCCCTCGCAGCGTTGGGCGAAGCGGGCGCTGCGCACGCCGACGGCGCAATAGCACACGACCCTCCGGCCGGCGATGTCGCCGGCAGCCGCCACGACGGCGGCCGGCGATGCGGCCGGATCGACCCGCCGCGCGCCCGGAAGGTGGCTGACGGCGAATTCCCCAGCCGTTCGCACGTCGAGGAGTACGGTGTTGTCCTCTGCTTCGGCCTCGCAGCGGCCCGCGATTTCGCCTGGCCCCGTAGTGCTGACGTCCCGGTAGAGCGCGGCGATCAGCAGCTCGAGAAGCCCGGTGCGGCGCCCGCCTCCGCTCACGCGATGATGTCCACTTCCTCCGTGACGATCGTCTTGATGCCGCCCAGGTACTTGGCCCCGTTCTGCAGCACGGCGATCATCTCGGGGCGGGCGGCGGCGCGCTCCATGTCCGCGCGGCTCTCGTACCAGAGCTCGGCGACGGCATCGATGGCGACGTCGTGGATCGGCACGAAGGCCTTGTCGGGGCTCGCCAGCACGAAGGAGAGCACGTAGCGCTTCACTTCGGGCACCGCGCGCACCATCGGCGCGTGCTCTGCGAGCCAGACCTTGCGGAACGCCTCGTGCGTGAGCTCCGGCTTGCGCGTGAGGATGGAAAGGCTCTTGATCATCGGGCGCGGTCCTTCGGTCGGGAGTGATGCAGGATCGTCGGCCATCGGCGCGCCCGCCGCAAGCCCCCGCTTGCCGTGCCCCCGCGTGCTTTGCTTGCGAGCGGGGGCCTTCTTGGCCTAGTGTCCCGACCGCAAAGTCCGTCTCATTCTTGAGCTGGCTCGGAACGGACTTTGCGGTCAAAGGGACACGAGCAAGAACATTGGCGTCGTGTGGCGTCATGATTGGAAGTCCGCTCGACGAGACCGCCGCGAGAATGGAGCGGACTTCCAATCCGCCACACGAGACAGCGGCAACGCCGAACGGAGCCAGCCCGCACGATGCGCATCGAATACCACCGGACCCTGATCGCCGACCAGGTCCGCGTTGCCGCTTTCCAGGAGGCGCTCGCCCGCACCATCCGGCCGGGCGAGAGCGTTGTCGTGGATATCGGCACGGGCTCGGGCCTGCTCGCCTTCATTGCGGCAAAGCTCGGCGCGCGCAGGGTCTACGCCTACGAGATGGCCGAGATCGGCGCGGTGGCCGAGCGCGTCAAGCGGCTCAACCGGCTGCGCAACGTGGAGCTGATCCCCGGTCGGTCCACGGACATGATCGACCCGCCGCGCGGCGATATCGTCGTCTCCGAAACGCTCGGCAACATGGCGTTCGAGGAGAGCCTGATCGAGACCATGATCGATGCGCGTGCGCGTCACGTGAAGAAAGGGGGCATCCTCGTCCCGGGCCGGGTTCGCCAGTTCGTCGCACCCGTGATCTCCCCCCGTCTGCACGCGGAGCTGACGGCCTGGGATCGGCTCGGACACGGTCTCGATTTCGGACCTGCGCGCGACATGAGCCTCAACAACGTCTATGTCCGCCAGATCGCGCCGGCCGAGTTGCTCGAGGGTGGTCGGAGCGCCGTCTGCTGGGACGACGTCGATCTCGCAGCCGTCAAGAGCAGCACGCGCCGCGGCCAGGCCCGCTGGACCATCGCGTCGGCCGTGACCGTCTACGGCTTCGCCGTTTGGTGGGCAGCCGAACTGCTTCCCGCACTCACGCTCGCGACCGACCCGCGCGGGCCCGCCACCCACTGGGAGCAACTCTATTTCCCGATGCTGGCGCCCGTCCCCCTGGCGCCCGGTGAGAGCCTGGGCGCCGAGATCCGCACGACCACGAGCGAGGCGCGCGGCACCGACATGAGCTGGAGCGTCACCGTCCAGGCGGCGTCGGGCAAGCAGCGCAGCCGCCAATCCATGTCGCTGGAGAAGGGCTATATCCCCTGAATTGCAGGGCATGTTTTGACCAAGGTCAAAAACGAATCTCACGGATTGGCGCATTCTGATCGACAGCCAATGAGGAGGTCGTCGCCATGCAAGCCGGCGCTATCGAGGAAAAGCCGAGTGCTGTCGCGCGTTTGATGTCGTGGGCGGATCGCTGGTTCCAGCACGGTCCAGGACGCGGCGAGCTGGACGCGCTCTCGCCCCAGGAATTCGCCCGCGTCGCCCATGACCTGGGCCTGTCGATCACCGATCTCGACGCGCTGTCGCATCATCCCGAGGAGGAGCGCCTGCCGCTGTTCGAACGGCTGCAGTTGCTGGGCCTCGACGTCGAAGAGTTGCGCCGCAACGAATTCCTGCGCGACCTGGAGCGCACCTGCGCCATGTGCGGCTCCAAGCAGAAGTGCCGGCACGACATGGAGGACCATCCGCTGGCCGACGACTGGAAATCCTACTGCGGCAATCGCAGCGTCCTGGAACAGATGGCCGTCGAGCCCAAGGCGTGCTGTTGCGGCGGCAGCGACTGCAAGGGCTGATCGCTGAAACGGTGCAACGGCCGATCAATCTTTGCCGGGGCGCCGGTGACCTGCGACCCGGAAGCCGAGCCAATACCAGAACGCAGACGCCAGGAAGCCGGCAACGAAAATTCCAGGCAGCAGGCGGGGCTGTTGCGCGACGAAGCCCAGCCGCATGCAGGCGAGGGTGAACAAAACGCCCGCCAGGCCGCCGGCAAAGGCGCCGACGATGATCTTCTGCATCTGGTCGGCGCGCCGGCCGACCCAGTAGCCGACCAGGATCGTCGCCGGGTTGACCAGCGCGAGAAAAAGGATGTCCTTCAGTTCCGGCGGCATCGCGATCAGGACTTGGTCGTGTCGGAATGCTCGATATCCGAGCGCAGCTTCTCTTCCTCGTACTGGATGAACCAGCCGATCATCTGGCGCCACAGCGCTTCGCACAGGTCGGGGGGGACGCCGCGCTCGGTCGCCTTCGCCCGCACCTTGTCGATCACCTGCTGGTTGCGCCAGGGGACGTTGGCCTCCTGCTTCAGGCCGAGCTTGATCTGCCAGGCGCGCTCGACGTAGCCGAAGCGCTCGGCGATCATTTCCACCAGCGCCGTATCGCAACGATCGATTTCGACGCGGACCTGGGACAGGTCGGCGCAATCCTTCGGGAGGCGTTTCGTCATCGGGCAGGGTCCACTCGTTGCGTTCGATTGGCGCCCTTCTTAACACGCTTCGCGGCGCGGGCCAGCCTGGTGCGGCGGATTGAAGGTCCGCTCCATGTCTGCCACCAGCGCTGAGAGCGGACGTCCAATCGCGACGCCACACTCCCCGGTTTCCCGGAAATTGCGCCCTATCCGCCCCTCACCCGGTTCCCTAGGGACCGTGCCAATCCTCTCCCCCGGTTTCCCGGACGGCGCGCGACGCGCGGCGATCCGGGATCCATCGCGGTGCGGGCCACGACGGACGTGGCCATATGCGGCGGCAGCGTTGTGCCCTGACGGCACCGGGAAGGACCCCGGCTCGGCGCGGCCGGGCTCTGGCCCGCCCGCTTGGCCGGGGAACCGGGGGGAGGTGAGAGCAGGGCGAATTTCGCCGGCTGTGGCGCGCGACACGAGCCAGTCCACAAAAGCCAACGCACCTCGCAACCCGCGAAGTGCGTCAGTACCCTCCTGGCACGACGATCGCCGGCGTCACGCTCAGCCCAGGCGGACGAGCGGGCTCGTGTCGCCGCGGCGACGTTGGCGCGGTGTCTCGCGACTGCTGTCGTCTTCTGCGCGATTGAGGCTCTCGAGGGCCATATCGCGATCCTGGATCGCAGCCTCGAGCTTGAGGCGAAGGTCGTCGACGGACTCCAAGAGGTTGATGCGCCGTTGCGCGGCCGCCTTGGCGAATGTGGAGTAGGAGAAGTGTGCGGGATCCTTGATGCCGGTCCGGTCTTCCTCGGTCGCCACCTGGCGCTCCAGGTCGACGGCCATCTGGTCGAACTCGCGGATCATCGACTCCAGGTCGGAGACCTTGCGAACTTTCTCCGCCGCCTCGAAACGCAAGATCCGAAGGGTGCTTTCGCGTGGCTTCATGACTCTACTCATCCCCTGCACACGGTGAACGCTACACTGCCGTGCCAAACAAGAAGCGTGCCAACCAGGGGTAAACCTCTTCGAGCCTTCCGGCTTCGCCAGGTTCCAGCGCCTCGGTCGAACGCGATAGCGGCTGTCCCCGTTTACTATGGCTTGCTTAAGTTGCGGTAAAGCCACGCTTGCCTATGCATGCAGGCGCCCCCCGAATCGAAACCAACAGGACTCCAAACTTGGGCTATGGCAAGGCACGCAAATCAGTTACCTAACAGAAATCGGAGCGCCGTTGCGGGAGGGGGAGCGCAAGCGCGGCGGGGCTTCGAGGCGGACACGTCAAAGTTCTTCGGAACTGGGGTGAAGGCGACTGTTCAGCGCTCGCGGTCAACCATTGATCCAATCGTTCGGTGGCCCCCGTGAGTGTGCGTAAAGTGCGATGAATCGCAAGATCGAACGAAATTGTACCGCATACGATCAAAAAGGCGCGTCACGCACTGATGCCTTAGGTTTTGTTAACCTCTCGACCTTAGATTTCTAAAGGATGAATGAGCCGCGTTACGAGTTGCGCGCTCTTCACAATTCGGGCAGCGGGTCGGGGAAGAGAGGAATTGGCATGCGGGTCCTTCTCATCGAGGACGATAGCGCAACGGCGCAGAGCATCGAGCTGATGCTGCAATCTGAAGGTTTCAACGTCTACACGACGGATCTTGGCGAGGAAGGGGTCGATCTCGGCAAGCTCTACGACTACGACATCATTCTCCTGGACATTAATCTGCCGGATATGAGCGGCTACGACGTGCTGAAAATGCTGCGCGTCGCGAAAGTCCAGACGCCCATTCTCATTTTGTCGGGCTTGGCCCAGATCGACGACAAAGTGAAAGGCCTGGGTTTCGGCGCCGACGATTATATGACCAAGCCGTTCCACAAGGACGAGCTCGTCGCGCGTATCCACGCCATCGTTCGCCGCTCCAAGGGCCATGCCCAGTCGGTCATCGAAACCGGCGATCTGCGCGTCAATCTCGACACCAAGACGGTGGAGGTAAACGGCCAGCGCGTGCACCTGACCGGCAAGGAATACCAGATGCTCGAGCTGCTCTCCCTGCGCAAGGGGACCACGCTCACCAAGGAGATGTTCCTCAATCATCTCTACGGCGGCATGGACGAGCCGGAGCTGAAGATCATCGACGTCTTCATCTGCAAGCTGCGCAAGAAGCTGCAGACGGCGACCGGCGGCAAGCACTACATCGAAACGGTCTGGGGCCGCGGCTACGTCCTGCGCAATCCCGGCGACACGAGCGAAGAGGCGGCCTGACGGCTCTTCGCCTTCCCCGACTGCCCGAACCATCTCGAGGAGCCCGCCCGGGCTCCTTTTTATTTTGCGCAAGTGCGGCAATTTGTCCACAATGTGGCCATATCCTTGCTTGGCCCTGGATTTGCACGTTCCGTGCGCAGATGACCCGGCGTTCACGTCGAGTTGATCGAACGTGTTTGTACGCCGAGGCCGATTGCAAATATACATTGTTCAAAATCGGCCAGTCACCGAGGTCGCCGATGTTGCCGCAGGGCGGGGTCACGATCTCGAAGGCCTTCCATTCGATGGAGAGCACCATGACCATCAAGTTCAATTGCCTGTTCGCAGTCGCGGCTGCTGCTGCAACTTTTCTCGCGCTGGTCGAGCCCGCCGATGCACAGTCGCGGCGGGGCGGACCGTCGTTTTCCGGCAACTTCGGATCGCGTAGCGTCGGGCGCTCCTTCACCCAGCGCAGCTTCAACCGGACGCCGACCCGTTCGTTCAATCGCAGCGTGAATATCAACCGCTCACGCACGTTCAATCGCACTGTGATCCGGCCGCGGACCTTCAACCAGAACACCGTCGTAAACCGGAACAGGCTCTTGAACCGGAACCTGAACATCAACCGCAACGCGAACCTGAACCGGCTTCGCGTGCAGCGCCGGCTGCCCAACAATACGCAGCTCGGCAACAATCGGCTGAACCTGCCCGGCCTGAAGCGCGGTAACCTGCCGGGGATCAACCGTGGCAATCTCGCCGGGTTCAACAACCGTGGCCGCAACCTCGTCAACAATCTCATCCGCAACCCGGCGCTGCGCAACGTGCCGTTCCGCACGACGGTGCGTTCGACGAACATCAAGCTCGGTCGCATCGCGCCGCCCATCAACATCGTGCCGCGTCTGGCCGTGAAGGCGGCTCCGGTGAAGTTCGCCGCCAATCGCTTCAAGCCGTTCCTGCAGCGACACTGGCGCCGGGCGTTCTTCTGGATTGCGATCCCGACCATCGGCTACATCACGATCCCCGATCACGCCTATGATCGCTTCGTGACCTACGTCGAGCGCGACGAGCCCGACTACGATGGCGCCATCAAGTACCTGTCGCGCGTCGCCGTCGAGGAAGAAGGCTCCAAGGTCGTGCGTGTCGCCGCACCGCCGCCGCCGGCCGCCATCAAGCAGACCGTTGCCGTAGCGCCCGACGCGGCCTTCGACACGCGCCTCGCCGCTTTCGTCAACCGCCAGTGGAGCACGGAGTTCGTCTGGATCGAGGTGCCCCGCATCGGCCGCATCACGTGCCCCAAGGCGATCTATGAGCAGGTGCAGCCGCTGCTCGCCAACACCCCGCCGAAGTTCGAGGACGCCGTTTCGCTCCTCGAGGAGGCCGCAGCAGCCGACACGGTCGTCGACGAGGGTGCCCTGAGCGACGCTTCGGTCGAGTCGGTCCAGTAACGTCGCACCGTCAGACACGATGAGCCAAGGGAGGCCCGGGGAAAAACCTCGGGCCTTCAGCCGTTTGCGGGCCCTGGCAGGGCCGGCGAAGCACGCAGACTGGGGCGTGCGCGTTTCGCGCGGTTGCCGTTGGGCCGTCCGCGACGTATGAGATGGACCGCTCTTCGGACGAAAAGGATCATCCCATGACCGTGCGCGCGGGACGCGAGTTCCTCTCCATCCCCGGTCCAACGAACGTGCCCGACGAGGTGCTGCAAGCCATGCACCGGCCGGCCGTCGATATTTACTCCGGCGGCATGCTCGATCTCGGCCAGTCCTGCCATGACGACATGCGCAAGGTCTTCCGGACGAAGAACCGCGTCTACATCTACGCCGCCAACGGTCATGGCGGATGGGAGGCGGCGTTCTCCAACGTCCTTTCGCGCGGCGACAAGGTGCTCGTGCTCGAGAGCGGCCGCTTCGCCATCGGCTGGGGCGAAATGGCGAGCATGATGGGTGCCGACGTCGAAGTGCTGCCGCAGGATCTGCGCAAGGCCGTCGATCCCGCCCAGGTCGAGGAGCGCCTGCGCGCCGACAGGGGGCACGAGATCAAGGCCATCATGGTCGTGCAGATCGACACCGCCTCGAGCTGCGTCAACGACATCCCCGCAATCCGCAAGGCCATGGACAACGCCGGCCATCCCGCCTTGCTGATGGTCGATTGCGTCGCCTCCCTCGGCTGCATGCCCTTCGAGCACGACGCCTGGGGCGTCGACGTGTCGATGGCGGGCTCGCAGAAGGGCCTCATGACGCCGCCGGGCCTCGCCTTCGTGGCCGCCAGCGACAAGGCACGCGCCGCCCACAAGACGGCCGGCATGCGCACCATGTACTGGGATTGGACGTTCCGTGACGGCGAGCTGAGCTACCACAAGTATTGCGGCACGCCGCCCGAGCACCTGCTGTTTGCGCTGCGCAAGTCGATCGACATCCTGTTCGCGGAAGGCATGGAGAACGCCTTCAGGCGCCACGCGCTCCTTGCCGAAGCGACGCGCCGCGCGGTCGGACGCTGGGCGGAAGGCCAGGCACTGGGCTTCAACGTCGACAACCCCGCCGAACGGGCGGCCTCCGTGACGAACGTCATCGTCAAGGACGGCAAGGCCACCGCCGTGATCGATTATGCCCGCGAAAAATGCGGCGTCGTGCTCGGTGTCGGTCTCGGCGACCTGGGCGGCAAGGCCTTCCGTATCGCGCACATGGGCCACACCAACGCGCCGATGGTGATCGGCACGCTGGGCGCCATCGAGATGGCGTTGAAGGGCCTTGCCATCCCGCACGGCGCCGGCGGTGTGTCTGCCGCCATCGACTACCTGGCCGGCGAAGTCGGGGCCTGACGCACTGGAAGCGCTTATGCGCCACCGCTGTCCGGCTTGGAGGCGAGGAACAGACGTGCCTCGTCCAGCGTGAACGAGTGCGGGTTGGCCATGGACAGCCCGTACAGCGCACCGTCGATGCCCGGCGTCATGAGGTGCCAGCGGTCCTGGCCATCGAGCGCGCGGCGCATCACATAGCCTTTGCGTTGGGCCAGCACGCGCGTCTCCTGCTCGATCAGTGTGTCGGTCGCCATCCGGTCCTCCCGCGCTGAAGAGCTTTTGCCTCGAAGGTAGTGCGATTTGTCGCGCCGACCAATGCAAAACGAGACGACGGCTATCGAGCAGCGCACGCTGCATGAGCCGGCCGCGCCATGGCGCATGACAAATCGGCCGGCGTGATGTACAATGCCGCTGAATCCCGGGAGGAGCCATGTGACCAGCACCGATTTCCGCGGCGCAATCGATTGCGACATCCACCCCCACGTCCCCGATGTGAAGGCGCTGACGCGCTTCATGGACGACTATTGGCGCGAGGTCGTCGAGGTCCGGGGCATCGACAGCTTCGAGACCATCGCCTACCCCGACAAGGCGCCGATCACGATGCGGCCGGACTACCGCAAGGCCGACGGCGGTCGCGCCGACGAGGACGCGGGGCGAACGGCAAGGGCGCTGCTCGATCCGCACGGTTTTTCGCTTGCCATCTGCAACTGTCTCTACGCCGTGCAGATGATCCGTGACGAGCATCTGGCGGCGGCCTTCGCGCGCGCTGTCAACGACTGGGTGCGCGTGGAGTGGCTGGACCGCGATCCGCGCCTGCGTGGCTCCATCGTCGTCCCCATCCAGAGCATCGAGCGCGCCGTCGACGAGGTGAACCGCTGTGCGGCCGACCCGCGCTTCGTGCAGGTGCTGTTTCTCGCCATGGGCGAGCAGCCGCTCGGCAAGAGCATGTTCTGGCCGATCTATCGTGCCGCCGAGAAGCACGGCCTGACCATCGGCATTCACGCGGGCTCGAGCTACCATCACGCCATCACCGGCTCGGGCTGGCCCAGCTACTATGCCGAGGACTATGCCTCCCAAGCGCTGGGCTTCCACGCCCAGCTCGGCAGTCTCGTCGCCGAGGGTGTCTTCGTGAAGTTCCCCGGCCTGAAGGCTGTGATGATCGAGAGCGGCGTGACGTGGCTGCCGCCCTATCTGTGGCGCTTCTCGAAGTTCTGGAAGGGCGTCCGGCTGGAGGTGCCGTGGATCGACCGGCCCCCCGTCGAGATCGTGCGCGACCACATCCGGCTGACGATGCAGCCGTTCGATGCGCCCGCTGATCCCGACGTGGTCCGCCGCACGATCGATCAGTTGCCCTCGCCGGACATGCTGCTGTTTGCGTCGGACTTCCCGCACTGGCAGTATGACGGCGATGCCATGTTGCCGCCGGGTATCGACGACACGCTTGCCCGCAGGATTTTGATCGACAACGCACGTGCCACCTATCCCCGCCTGGGAGGTTCTCATGCCCCTTGATATTGCGCAGGCTCCGCACGACGCAGGCGCCACCGGTCCCGGTTCCAACCGTCTCGCCATCATCGACAGCGACATCCATCCCGCCGTGCGCTCGCTGTCCGATCTTCGCCCCTACCTGTCGAACCACTGGTGGGAGTATGCGAACACCTACGGTCTGCGCCGCAAGCACGGCAGTGCCACCGTCGAGCCCTATCCCAAGGCTGCTCCCCTAGCCTGCCGGCGCGACGCCTGGCCGGAGGATGGCGGCCGCCCCGGCGCCAGCCTCGCGCTGATGCAGAAGCAGTATCTCGATCCTGCCGGCGTCGAGCTGGGCGTGCTCGGCCCGTTGGGGCCCACCGGCCAGGGTGACTTCAATCTCGATTTCTCCGCCGCCATGTGCACCGCCACGAACGAGTGGCAGCGCGAGGCATGGACGAAGGAGGATCGGCGCCTGCGCTCTGCGATCGTCGTGCCCTACGAGGATGGCCTGGCCTCCGCTGCCGAGATCGAGCGTCTGGGCGCCGACATGAGCTACGCACAGGTCTTCTGCCTGACGCGCTCGTCCGAGCCCCTGGGCAATCGCCGCTACTGGCCGATGTACGCCGCCGCCGAGCGCTATGACCTGCCTGTCGCCTTCCACGTCTTCGGCACCAGCGGGCATCCCGTCTCGGGCGCGGGCTGGCCGTCCTATTACATCGAGGAGGGCGCGGGACATTCGACATCGTGCCAGACGGCTGTGACCAGTCTCGTCATGGAAGGTGTGTTCGAGCGGTTCCCCAAGCTCAAGGTGGTCATGGTCGAGGGCGGCTTTGCATGGCTGCCGATGCTGGCCTGGCGTCTCGACAAGGCCTTCGAGCGCATGCGCGGCGAGCTGCCCCATCTGAAGCGGCGTCCCTCCGAGTACATCCGCGATCACATCTGGGTCTCCACCCAGCCCATGGAGGAGCCCGACGATCGCCGCCACCTGCTCGACGTCATCGACTGGATCGGCTGGGACCGGCTGTTGTTCGCCAGCGACTACCCGCATTGGGATTTCGACGATCCCTTCCGCGCTTTCCCGGCCGGCGTGACGCCGGCGCAGCATCGCATGGTGTGTGCCGAGAACGGCCGCAAGGTCTACAGGTTCTGATATGGTCCGGCATGTCGTGGCGCGCGCCGCCGAGATCCCGCCCGGCGGGCGCAAGCTCGTGACGATCGACGGCAAGGGCGTCGTCGTGTTCAATCTGAACGGCGAGTTCTACGCCCTGTCGGACAAGTGCCCTCACAAGGGCGCCAGCTTGTGCGATGGCGTCGTCACCGGTCTCGTCGAATCACACGAGCCGGGCGAAGTGACCTACTCCCGCCCCGGCGAGATCATCCGCTGCCCCTGGCATCAGTGGGAGTTCGATATCCGCACCGGCCGGTCCTGGTGCGATCCCCGGCGCATGCGCCTGATGAAGTTCGACGTCGCCGTCGAGCACGGCGCAACCCTCGTCGAAGGCCCCTATGTCGCTGAAACCTACAAGGTCTCGGTCGAGGAGGACTATGTCGTCGTGGAAGTGTGACGACGGCGACCGCCGAATGCACACGCACAGGCAACCACCGCTGGTTTCAGGGACACCTGCAACCAGCGGATGAGAGGATAGAATAGCAGTGCGCTGGCGCACTGGCGGCTGGGCGCCGGCGCTCAGCGGCGGCGTGGCGGTGGGCGGCGTCCGCCGGGGCCACCTGGCCCTGCGCCCGGAGGCGGTCCGGTGCGCGTGTCCTTGTGCCGGAAATTGATCCGTCCCTTCGACAGGTCGTAGGGGGTCATCTCAACCGTCACCTTGTCGCCGGCAAGGATGCGGATGCGGTTCTTCTTCATGCGGCCGGAGGTGTATGCGATCACCTCGTGACCGTTCTCCAGCTTCACACGGCAGCGGGCATCGGGAAGCACTTCTTCCACGACGCCTTCGAACTCGAGCATCTCTTCCTTGGCCATCCCGTCTCCATGACATACGGCGCGCGCTGAAATCAGACCTTCGGGTAAGCTCACTCGAGCGCGAAGGCAAACGAAAAGGGGGCGGACCCGCACGCCCGCCCCCTTTATTGGGGATGCTGTGGGCGATTATTACGCCTTGAGGTCTACGGCTGCGTTCTTGCCGTTCCGGCCCCTCTCGATCTCGTAGGAGATCTTCTGGCCCTCACGCAGGCCGGTCAGGCCAGCCCGCTGCACGGCCGAGATGTGAACGAACACATCGTTACCGCCTTCGTCAGGCTGAATGAACCCATAACCCTTCTGCGCGTTGAACCATTTCACGGTGCCAGTCGCCATCTAGTCTCTCCAAGGCCACACGGGCCGCGTGCCCAATTGCCCGCGGCCATCAAATCACGCATTGGAGTGAATACCAGTATCGGCACAGCTCAGCCGTCGTGTATAGCGCGCACCAAAGCGAGTTCGATGGCAATAATATGCGCCGGTTTCATGGGAAATGCAATACAGCATCGCGCCGGCGCATGTAATGCACCAGCGTGTGGCTCTCGTTAGCTCGTGATCGCGGCCAGGGCCGCGTAACGGGCCGCCTTGCCGGCAGCCACGAGAAGAAGAAACCGCCGGAAAGGAACCCTGAGGAGCCCGGCTACAACCGTCAACGGGTCTCCGATACCCGGAACCCACGCCAACAGCAAGGACCAGTGACCATAGGCCGCAAATCGTTGCGAAGCGGTTTCGATGCTCGCAGGCGAGAACGGAAACCAGCTATAGCTTTGAAACTGGCGTAGATTTTGGCCAAGCCACCAGTTGAACACGGCGCCGGCGACATTGCCCACGGTTGCCGTGACGACGAGAGACACCGGGCTTGCGCGCCCCGCGGCGAGCGCCGCCAGCAGCATGGCCTCCGAGGAAAACGGTAGCAACGTCGCGGCGGCGAACGAGCCGGCCGCCAGCGCGACGTGCACCAGGAATGCCTCCAGCACGGTGGTACCTACGCGCTGCGCCCCATCACCTCGCTGGCGAATCGGCGCATGGCAGCGATCATGTCTGCGACACCCGGGGCATGGAACGACAGCCCGAGGTCGCCGATGCCGGCGCGCGTCAGGATGTCGATGTCGCTCTTCATGTCGGCGGCCGTCCCCGACATCGTGCGGCGCCCGCCCGAGACGGCTGCGACGGCGTCGAACGAGACGGGACCCAGCACCACGTGCGCAAGCGTCATGGTGCGGGCATCACGGCCCATGCCGGCCGCCAGCTTTGTGAACGCGTCGACGGCGCCGGCAACGCGCTCTGCCGTATCGAGGCGGTTCGCGGGATTGAGCGAGGCTGGATACCAGCCGTCGCCAAGGCGCACCGCACGCCGCATCGCAGCCGGGCTCTCGCCGCCGATCCAGATCGGGGGGTGCGGCTTCTGCACGGGCTTGGGGCGGAACAGGAGATTGTCGAAGTTGACGTGCTTGCCGGAAAATTTCGGCGCGTCCTTCGTCCACAGCTCCTTGAACGCCGCGATGTATTCGTCGGTCACCCGCCCGCGGTCCGCATAATCGGGTGCGCCGACGGCTTCGAATTCCTCCCGCATCCAGCCCGCGCCGCAGCCCACGATGACACGGCCCCCCGAAAGCACGTCGGCGGTGGCGAGCATCTTGGCGGCAAGGACGGGCTGGCGGTGCGGCACGACCATCACGGAGGTGAGGAGCCTGACCTTGCGCGTGCACCCCGCCAGGAAGCTGAGGGTGGCGAGCTGCTCCAGGCATTCGCCGCTGGACGCGCCGCCCCAGTCGCCTTCCTCGCTGTAGGGGTAGCGGGAATCGATGTCGCCGGGGACCACGATATGGTCGTTGACGCTGATGAAATCGAAGCCGAGGCGCTCGGCTTCCGCGGCAACCTCGAGGTAGCCCTGCTGAGTGGCCATGGGCCCGCGCGACAGCACGTTCACGCCAAATCGCATCTTGGATGTCCTGGTTTCGAGAGTGGGGTGGTATCTGCGGCGAGTTTAGTTCTTTTCACCCCCGTGGCCAGCCCGAAGTATCCATCGAACGACAAGGCGCGAAGCACCGATCGCGGCCTGCCATGCTCCCCGGGCGACAGGCATCGCGTTTTCGGAAAGTCGGCACGGGTGTATCTTGTTTCGTGTTCCCGATGTTTCCGACATTTGCATCTGGGAAGCCCGGCAAGCGGATGCAAATCTCGGAACCGGGCCACTGGACCGGCCGGAGCCGCGCTATATCATGGCGGATCTGTGCCAAGAGAACGCTGAAACCGGAGGAGACTGAAAATGGAAACCGAGCTGATCCGGGTCAGCGTGACGGACCACGTCGCTGTGGTCACCATGGACCATCCCCCGGTCAATGCGCAGAACGCGCAGTTCAACATCGAGATGGCCTACGTTTTCGACATGCTGAGCGACCGCGCCGACGTGCGCGTCGTCGTGCTGACGGGCGCAGGCCGCATCTTCTCGGCGGGGGCCGACCTCAAGGCCCGTCCCGACCGCGGCACGCCGGGCGAGCGCTGGCAGCACAATCGCCGGGCGCGCGAGAGCTATCACGCCGTGCGCGAATGCACGAAGCCTGTCATCGCCGCCATCAACGGCGCAGCGCTCGGCGCCGGCCTCGCCGTCGCCGCCTCCTGCGACATTCTCTTCGCGGCCGATGAAGCCGTCATGGGGCTGCCCGAGATCGACGTCGGCCTGCTCGGCGGCGGCAAGCACACGCAGCGCCTGTTCCCGCACTCGACGCAACGCCGCATGATGCTGACGGGCTATCGCGTGCCGGGTCCGGAACTCTACCGCCTCGGTGTCGTCGAGGCCTCCGTGCCGCGCGACAAGCTCATGGAAACGGTGATGGAGGTCGCGCGCCAGATCGCGGCCAAGAGCCCGGCGGCCATCCGCCTCGCCAAGCGCACCCTCAACACCATCGAGGACATGACGCTACGCGACGGCTATCGCTACGAGCAGTACATGACGACGGAGCTCGGCGATCACCCCGATTCGCGTGAGGCCCAAGCAGCCTTCCGCGAGAAGCGCGCGCCCCGGTTCAGCGAAAGCTGATGCGAGGCTATTTGCCCCGGCGATGCTCTTCGAGCCGGGGCAGGATCTCCACGAAGTTGCAGGGCCGGTGGCGGTTGTCGAGCTGGAACTTGAGGATGCCGTTCCAGCCGTCCTTGCACGCCCCCGGCGAGCCGGGCAGGCAGAAGATATAGGTGCCGTTGGCCACCCCGCCGCAGGCGCGCGACTGGATGGTGGAGGTGTCGATCTTCTGGAACGAGATCATGTGGAAGACGACGGAGAAGCCGTCGATCTCCTTCTCGAAGAGCGGACGCACGGCTTCCGGCGTCACGTCGCGGCCGGTGAAGCCGGTGCCGCCCGTGGTGATCACCACGTCGATATCCGGATTGGCGATCCAGCCCTGCACCTTGGCGCGGATCTGCGCCACGTCGTCCTTGACGAGC
The DNA here is from genome assembly GCA_041397775.1 of Hyphomicrobiaceae bacterium. GTDB lineage: Bacteria > Pseudomonadota > Alphaproteobacteria > Rhizobiales > Hyphomicrobiaceae. The sequence continues at coordinate 139,728 of JAWKWB010000002.1, forward strand.
GCCCGGTCGGTCAGTTCGTGACCAGCATCCGCGATCAGCTCGGCCAGCGTGTTGCCCGACTTGTCCTCGGCGAGCGAGCGGGTATCGGACATCGTCAAAATGGCGATGCGGACGGGAATGAAGGGGCGGCTCTCGTCGATCTTGGCCATCTGTCGTCTCCGCTCGGTATGTGAGGCGCGTTCCCCCCCGCTCATAGCACGGCGCCGGCAATGCGTGCTCTGCGGCGCGATGCGCCGCCTCAGCCCGGCGTATCGTCGTCCCAGGCGCTGATATCGTCGTTGCCGATGTAGTCGGGATCGCGCCAGCCGTTTTCGTCGTAGTCGGCCATGCACGCCTCGGCGAAGTCCGTCATCTGCCCGAGCGTCCCGTTGCCCTGTGCGAGCTGCAACGGGAACATGCGGATCAGCTCGTAATTGCCCGCGTAGTTCATTTCGTAGAGTTCGTGCCGGGCGCCGAACTCCGTGCCGATGGCGTCCCACAGCAGCTTCATTGTCTTGATGCGCGCCTTGTAGTCGATGCCGTTCGAGCCGCGCACGTAGCGCGCCAGATACTTGTCGATCTCGGGATTCTTGAAGTCGCGCACGTGGCTCGGCAGGTAGATCAGCCCCGAGGACACGACCTTCTCCACGATGTTGCGCACGGCCGGGTAGGCTTCCGTGGCAAACAGCCGATAGGCCGACGAAGCGCGCACCGAGGGCAGGACGCAGCCGTCGACCCAGGCATCCGGGGTGCCCGCCATGGCGTCGGTCAATGCCCAGAAGAGATTGCGCCAGCCGATCACCTCGCCGATCTGCACCTGCGTCGCGCGCATCGAATAGGTGCCGGTCGCCTGCGTGGCCTTGACCAGCAGTCCGGCGATGAAATCGAGCTTCACGGCGAGCCGCGTGCAGCCCTGCATCGTGAAGCCGTTGACGAACCCCGACTTGGGATAGAACGCCTTGAGGCGCTCCACGTCGCGGTGAATGAAGACGTTCTCCCAGGGGATGAAGGCGTTGTCGAAGAGGATGATGGCGTCGTTCTCGTCGTAGCGGCTCGTCAGCGGGTAGTCCCAGGGCGAGCCCATCTTTCCCGCCGTCATCTCGTAGGAGGGCCGGCAGATCAGCTTGATGCCCGGCGTATCCATCGGCGCCATGAACATCACGACCATGCCGGGATCGTTGATCTCCTGCCCCATGTTCTGGCCGAGGAAATTATAGTGCGTCAGCGCCGAGTTGGTGGCCACCACCTTGGCGCCCGACACGTAGATGCCCGCATCGGTCTCCTTCTGGATGGTGATGTAGACGTCCTTGACGGAATCGGCGGGCTTGTCGCGGTCGATGGGCGGATTGACGAGCGCGTGATTGACGTAAGGCACCGTCTCCTGGGCGAGCTTGTGCCAGGCCCGCGCATTGCCGGCGAACCGGCCGTAGAAGTCTGCGTTGGCCCCGAGCGTGTTCAGGAAGGCGGCCTTGTAGTCGGGACTGCGGCCCATCCAGCCGTACGTGATGCGCGCCCACTGGGCGATGGCGTCGCGTTGGCCGATCAGCTCATCGCGCGATCGGGCGGCCTTGAAGAAGCGATGCGTATAGCCGCCGTTCCCCGTGTCGGTTTCCGTCGTCAGCACCGCCTTGGTCTTCTCCGCATGCAGCGCATCGTAGAGCTTGGCAATGGAGCGCGCGGCATTGCGGAAGGCGGGGTGCTGCGTGACGTCCTTCACCCGCTCTCCGTAGATGTAGACCTCCCGGCCGTCGCGGAGCGATTCCAGGAATTCCGCGCCCGTATAGGGCCGGCGCTTGCCTTCGAGAAGTTTCTCGGGTGCCATGCTCTCTCCCCAGGGATTGTCGCGCGATCTGTGCGATCGTCTTGTTTTTTGCGCCCCGCCGCGCCCCGATGTGCCGGGTTGCCGCCGGGGCGACGAGCGTTCGGCGGCTCAGGCGCGCCGCCGCATGCCGAACAGGCGTTGGAACAGCGTGCCGCCCGTTCGTCCCAGCCCCGCGAAATAGGCGATGACGAGAACGAAGAGGGCGAGCGCCGGCAACCCTTCGAGCTTGAAGCTGACGCCATCGCCGGCGCCGACGGCACCACCGCCGGTGAAGGCCTGGATGGCGAGGCCACCCGCGAAGAAGATCAGGAGGAAATCGAGAATGCCGGCGATAGCCCGTTTCCAGAACGGTTGTGGGGGGTCGTAATCAGCCATGTGCGCCTCCCTGGCGACCGAGCCCAGGCTTGGAAACTGAGCATAAGCAGCCCCGGCACACAAGCTGGCTGTGGGCACACCGAAACGATCGCAGGATCGGCCCCAGGCACGAGCGGCAGGCAGACGCCAGATGCGCTATGCGAGGCCCGCCACCTGGCGCAACATGGCAAGGGCCGCCTCCACCGTCGCTCGCCGCACCGCACTGCGGCCGATGTCGCCGAAGCGGCACTCCCGGTGCAAGGGGGGATGGCCCTTGCGTTGCGCCGCGATGTGGACGAGCCCCACGGGCTTCGCTGCCGTGCCGCCGCCGGGACCTGCCACGCCCGTCACCGCAACGGCGAGGTCGGCGCGCGAATGCGCGAGCGCGCCAGCGGCCATGGCGAGCGCGACCTCGCGGCTCACCGCGCCGAGTGCGTCGATCACCGTGGCATCGACACCCAGCATCTCCGCCTTCGCCTCGTTCGTATAGGTGACGAAGCCGCGATCCACGACGCGGGAGGAGCCGGGCACCTCGGTCAATGCCCCGGCGATGAGGCCGCCCGTACAACTCTCCGCGGTGGCCACCATGAGACCGGCTTCTGTCAAATCCTGGATGAGGGCGGTCGCCGTGGCGACGATGGCGTCGGGAAGCATCGGGCATTCCTCGTGTCACGATTGGGTGGTGCGAGGCTAAGCGGCATCCCGCCCGTTGGGAACCCACTCCCCACTCCCCACGCCGCTCGTTCCGCACCTGCCGCACCGGCACCGGCCCTGTGCGAGGGCGATGGCCGGGGGCGCCGTTTGCGCATAAGGTCGGTGCGGCAACGGCGGGAGCGGGTGAATGCAGATCGGACTGGTCGGGCTCGGGCGCATGGGCGCCAACATTGCGCGGCGGCTCATGCGCAGCGGCCATGCAACCGTCGTCTTCGATCGCGATCCCGCACCCGGCGCGGCGCTGGCGGCCGAGGGGGCCATGCCCGTGGCAACCCTCGCCGATGTCGTAGCCAGGCTGACGCCGCCGCGCACGGTCTGGGTGATGCTGCCTGCCGGTCCCGCCACCGAAAGTGCCATTGCCGAGTTGGCGGGCCTTCTGGCGCCCGGCGATACCATCATCGATGGCGGCAATACCTACTGGAAGGACGATGTGCGCCGGGCGCGCGAACTCGCCGCCAAGGGGCTCCACTATCTGGACGCGGGAACATCCGGCGGCGTCTGGGGTCTCGAGCGCGGCTATTGCCTGATGATCGGCGGTTCCCCGGAGGTCTTCGCGCGCCACGAACCGATCTTCCAGGCGCTGGCGCCCGGATACGGGGACATTCCCAGGACCCGCGGCCGCGACGGCCGCACGCCCTCGGCCGAGCAGGGCTACCTGCGCGCGGGCGGCCACGGCGCCGGCCACTTCGTCAAGATGATCCACAACGGCATCGAGTACGGCATGATGCAGGCGATCGCGGAAGGCCTCGACATTCTACAGCACGCAGGCTCGCAGCGGTTGCCCGAGGAGCATCGCCTCGACCTCGACGTCGCCGATATCACCGAGCTGTGGCGGCGCGGCAGCGTCATCACCTCGTGGCTGCTCGACCTGACGGCGCAAGCCCTGGCGCGCGATCCCGAGCTTGCCACCTACAGCGGCCACGTCGAAGATTCCGGCGAAGGCCGCTGGACGGTGCAGGCCGCCATCGAGGAGGCCGTTCCCGCCGAGGTGCTGACGAGCGCGCTCTATACGCGCTTTCGCTCTCGCCAGGATCATACCTTTGCCGAGAAGGTGCTCTCGGCCATGCGCCAGGGCTTCGGCGGGCACGTCGAGCCGGACACGAAATCCTGAAGGTAGGCGCTGCCATGCCGACCAGCCACACGAGGAACAGAGCCGAGATCCTGCCGCCGCGCGTCATCGTGGTCATGGGGGTCTCGTGTTGCGGCAAGAGCACCACGGGCCGCTATCTGTCCCGAATGATGGGGTGGCCGTTCCGCGATGCCGATACGTTCCATCCTGCCGCCAACATCGAGAAGATGTCGCGCGGCGAGCCCCTGACCGACGATGACCGCTGGCCGTGGCTGGCCGCGATCGCAGCGTGGATCGATGCCCATCGCAGTGCGGGCAGTTCGGCCATAGTGACGTGCTCGGCGCTGCGGCGGGCCTACCGTGACGTGTTGATCGGTGAGCGTGCCGACGTGGGGCTCGTCTATCTCCGGGGCAGCTTTGCGCTCCTCAGCGGGCGCATCGGGCGACGCAAGAACCATTTCATGCCGCCGGCCCTCCTGAAGAGCCAGTTCGCCACGCTCGAGGAGCCCGCTGCCGACGAGCGCGCGCTGGTCGTATCGGTCACCCGCCCACCCAAGGTCGTGGCGCGCACGATCATCGAGGCGTTCGCCTTGACACCGCGGCGGCACACGGTTTTGTGAATGTCCGACGTCGCCGCAAATTCGGGGAAATTCCGCCTCGATGCCGTAGGATTAATGCAACGGTAGGGCGGCTCGTCTATATCGGTCCCATCGGCGAAATTTGTATTGCGTAGGAGTGCCTGATGCGGAATTTCCTTACGGCTACGGTCGTAGTTTGCGCCTTCGCGCCGTCAGCGAGGGCCGAGCCCCCGATGTTGACCGCGCCGCCTTCCAAGACCGCCGTCGTGGCCTCCGCTGCCGGCGAAGCCGTGAAGGCGACCGACAAGACCGAGCCCGCGCGCGCCGCCTCCGCGACCAAGGTCGTCGGGCAAGCCGCAGCGCCCGTCGTCGCGGCTCCCGTGAAGGCTGCGCCGCCGCCGCCGAGCATCGTCGCCCGCATCGATCTCTCGACACAACGCATGGACGTGAGCGTCGGAGGCGACACCGCCCATTCCTGGGCCATCTCGTCGGGGCGTTCGGGCTACCTGACGCCGACGGGCAAGTTCGGCATCCAGCGCATGCACAAGATGTGGTACTCGCGCAAATACGACGATGCGCCGATGCCACACGCCGTCTTCTTCAATGGCGGCATCGCGGTGCACGGCACCAGCAGCACCGGCATGCTCGGCCGCCCCGCATCGCACGGCTGCATCCGACTGGCCCCCAAGAACGCGGCCGAGTTCTATTCGCTCGTGCGCAGGCACGGCAAATCCAACGTGCGCATCGAAGTCGTCGGCAAGACCCCGGCGCGCAGCTATGCGGAGCGCGGCGGCAGCGACCGCAATCGTGGCCGTGTGGCCGAGGAACGACGTGTGCGTCGCGGCCCCATGACCAACGGCTGGGGCAGCGCGCCTTTCGGCGGCACGCCGTTTTCCGGCGCCATCTACATCGATCGCTCGAGCCCGTACTACGGGCGTCGCAGCTTCGTGCAGAACGGCGTTCGCTACGTGCGCGTTCGCTGATCGCGCACGAATTGGGCGTCCGTCGCCAATCTTGTCGGCGTTACAATTGCGGGGGAAGCTGCTAGGAGGGTGGCGAAACTCGAGCTTGGATCGCTTGCGACATGATGCGACGCACGACCCCGGCGTGGCGCGGCCACGTGATTGGACTACTTGCACTTTCCCTTGGTGTTGTCGGCGCGGGCTGCGACAGGCCCGCCGCTGGAACGGCGAAGGGCGGGCCACCGCCTGCCCCGCCCAAGCCACCGCTCGTCACCGTCGGCAAGCCTCTGATCGAGGATCTGATCGAATGGGACGAATACACCGCGCGCTTCGAAGCCTTCGCACAGGTGGACGTGCGCGCGCGCGTCTCGGGCTACCTCACCAAAGTCGCGTTCACGGACGGGCAGGACGTCAAGCCTGGCGAACTCCTGTTCCAGATCGACAAGCGGCCCTTCGAGCGCGCGGTTGAACAGGCCCGCGCCGAGATGGAGCAGGCCCGGACCAAGGCCGAGAACGCCAAGCTCGATGTCGAGCGCGGGCGCCCGCTGATGGAGCGGCGGGTGATGTCGGAGAAGGTCTTCGACGATCGCTCCAACGTCCTGCGCGAGGCGGAGGCCGCCATCAAGGTGGCCGAGGCGAAGGTCGCGACCGCCGAGCTCGACCTGTCCTTCACCACGATGGTCGCCCCGATCGAGGGGCGGATCGGCCGATCCCTGGTGACGCCGGGCAACTGGGTCTCGGCCGGCTCGGCGGCCAATGCGACCCTGCTCACGACCATCGTCACGCAGAACCCGATCGCGGTCTATTTCGACATCAGCGAAAGCAACTACCTGAAATACAGGCGCCTGGCCGATGCCAGCAACGGCGCCAGTGGCGCGGCGACCGGCGCGCGGGTCGAATTGGCGATGTCCGACGAGCGCACGTTCGCCCACGCCGGTACGCTGGACTTCATCGACAATCGCCTGGATGCCGGCACGGCGACGATGCGCGCACGCGCACGGTTCGACAATGCCCGCGGCCTGTTTTCGCCGGGCATGTTCGCGCGCGTGCGGGTGGCGGCGACGCCCAAGCGGCCGACGATGCTTCTGCCCGACGCCGCCATCGGCACCGATCAGGCCAGCAAGTTCGTGCTCGTGGTTTCAGCCGACGGCACCGTATCGCGGCGCGTCGTCAAGCTTGGCCCCCTGCACGGCGGCCTTCGGGTGGTGCGCGAGGGTATCGCGGCATCCGACGCGGTCGTCACGAACGGACTGATGCGGGCGCGGCCGGGTGCCAAGGTGACGCCGAAACTCGAGCCGATCACGCTGGCCAAGGACAAGGCGGCGGCGGCTCCCTCAGCGGCCGCCAAGAAGTAAGGCGCGCACGAACTCGACACACTCTGCTTCAACGAGGTCGGCCATGCGGCTCTCGCGTTTCTTCATCGACCGTCCGATCTTCGCCGCGGTCGTGTCACTGTTCGTGACCATCATCGGTGCCATCTCGTACACGGGGCTCGCGGTCACGCAGTTCCCGGAGATCACACCACCCACGATCACGGTTTCGGCGAGCTATCCCGGTGCCAGTGCGCAGACCATCGCCGATACGGTCGCCGCCGTCATCGAGCAGGAGGTGAACGGTGTCGACGGGATGCTCTACATGTATTCCCAGTCGACGGCCGACGGCTCCATGAGCCTCACCGTGACGTTCGAGATCGGCTACGACATCGACAAGGCGCAGGTGCTGGTCCAGAACCGCGTCGCCTCGGCGGAGCCGCGCTTGCCCGACGAGGTTCGCCGCAGCGGCGTGACGGTCCGCAAGAACTCGCCGGATCTGCTGCTCGTCGTGCACATGGTGTCGCCCGACAAGTCCTACGATCAGGTCTACATCTCCAACTACGCGCTGTTGAACGTGCGCGACGTGCTCTCCCGAATCGAGGGCGTGGGCTCGGTGTTCGCCTTCGGCGCGCGTGAGTATGCCATGCGCGTGTGGCTCGATCCCGAGCGGATCGCGTCGCTGGGCATGTCGGCCGAGGAGGTGGTCACGGCCTTGCGCCAGCAGAACGTGCAGGTGGCCGGTGGTTCCATCGGCGAGCCGCCCATCGAGCAGCGCGGCGCCTTCCAGCAGACCTTGCAACTCAAGGGCCGCCTGCGCGAGCCGGGCGAGTTCGACAACATCGTCATCAAGAGCACGGCGGACGGTCGCACCGTGCGCCTGCGCGACGTGGCCCGTACCGAGCTTGGCGCGCAGAGCTACAACACCTATGGCTACCAGGATCGCAACCCCGCCACGGTGCTCGTGGTCACCCAGCAGCCCGGCAGCGACGCGCTGAAGACGGCGCACGCGATCAAGGCCGCGATGAAGGAGTTGGCCGGGCGCTTCCCGCCGGGCCTGGAGTACCGCATCGTCTACAACCCGACCGAGTTCATCGAGGTTTCGATCCGCGAGCTCAACAAGACGATCATCGAGGCCGTGGCCCTCGTCGTGCTCGTCATCCTGCTGTTCCTGCAGACCTGGCGCGCCACCATCATTCCCGTCGTCGCCGTGCCGATCTCGCTCATCGGCACATGTTCCCTGATGCTGGCGCTGGGCTACTCCATCAACTCGCTGACGTTGTTCGGGCTGGTCCTCGCCGTCGGCATCGTCGTCGACGACGCCATCGTCGTGGTCGAGAATATCGAACGGCGGCTGCGCGAAGGTTTCTCGCCCATCGAGGCGGCGCGCACGTCGATGGACGAGGTGGGCACCGCGCTCATCGCCATCGCCGTCGTGCTGTCGGCCGTCTTCGTGCCGACCGCCTTCGTCGGCGGTATCACCGGCGCCTTCTACCGGCAGTTCGCGGTGACGATCGCGACGGCGACCGTGATCTCGGCATTCGTCTCGCTGACGCTGTCGCCGGCGCTTGCCGCCCGCCTCTTCAAGCCGCACGACGCCGGCCACGCGGATCGGCCTCGCAGCGTTCTGGGCGCGCTGCTGTCGCCGTTCGCGGCATTCTTCCGGGGCTTCAACCGCTTTTTTGATTGGCTGTCGCTGGCCTACGCCGGGTTCGCCCTGCGCATCGCGCGCCGGTCCTCCCTCATGCTGCTGGTGTTCGCGGGCCTGGCGGGCTTTGCCGTCTGGTTCGTGATGCGCACGCCGACGGGCTTCATCCCCGCGACCGACCGCGGCATCGCCATCGTGGCCCTGGCCCTGCCGCCGGGCGCCTCGATCGAGCGGACGCATGCGGTCATGAAGGAGGTCAACGAGATCATCCTGGCGACGCCCGGCATCGCGCACACCTCCGGCTATGCCGGCCGCTCCGGCGCCACCTTCACGAATGCGTCGAATGCCGCCGCCATCTTCTGCGTGCTCGAGCCGCACGAGGTGCGCGAGCAGAAGAAACTCACGCTGGAGGCGATCGTCGGCAGTCTCCGCGCCCGCATCGGCCGTGTGCAGGAAGCCTTCGGTCTCGTGATCGTGCCGCCGGTGGTGCGCGGCATGGGCAATGCGACCGGCTTTTCCATGCGTCTGCAGGATCGCGCAGGCATCGGCTCGGCCGAGATGTCACGCGTTGCGCAGGGGTTGATCCGTGCGGCCAACGCCACGCCCGGCATCCGCAACACCTTCACCACCTTCCAGACCGCGACGCCACAGATCTTCGTCGACGTCGACCGGGACAAGGCGCAGATGCTGCGGGTGCCGCTGTCGAACATCTTCGAGGCCATGCGCATCTACATGGGCTCTGCCTACGTCAACGACTTCAACATGCTTGGCCGCACCTATCGCGTCACGGCGCAGGCCGACGGCGCCTTCCGCCTCGACCCCGACAACGTCGAGCGCATCCGCGTGCGCAACGCCAGCGGCGACATGGTGCCCCTGGGCAGCCTCGTGAAGTTCAACGAGATCGTGGGGCCCGAGCGCGTGCCGCGCTACAACCTGTTCCCCACCGTCGAGATCATCGGCAATTCCATGCCGGGCATCTCCTCGGGCCAGGCGCTGGAGATCATGAGCGCGGTCGCCGCCCGCGCGTTGCCCGACGGCGTCACGTTCGAGTGGACCGACCTGTCCTACCAGGAGAAACGAGCCGGGCGCACGGGCTACTTCATCTTCGTGCTGTCGGTGCTGTTCGTGTTCCTGGCGCTGGCGGCGCAGTACGAGAGCTGGTCGCTGCCGCTGGCCATCATCCTGATCGTGCCGATGTGCCTGCTGTCGGCGACCTTCGGCGTCTGGCTGAACGGGACCGACATCAACATCCTCACGCAGATCGCCTTCGTCGTGCTCATCGGCCTCGCCGCCAAGAACGCCATTCTGATCGTGGAATTTGCGCGCCAACTCGAGGAGCAGGGGCGGGATGCCGTGCAAGCCGCCGTCGAGGCCTGCCGCCTGCGCCTGCGGCCGATCCTGATGACGTCGCTCGCCTTTACGCTGGGCGTCGTGCCGCTCTATCTGGCGACGGGGGCGGGTGCGGAAATGCGCCAGGCGCTGGGCATCGCCGTGTTCTGGGGCATGATCGGCGTGACGTTGTTCGGTCTCGTGTTCACGCCCGTGTTCTATGTCGCGATCCGCCGCGCACTGGGCGGAGCCGTGGTGCCGCCGGAGACGTTGAACGGGGCGCCCCCGAAGGCCCATCCCGCAGAATAGGACGCCCGCGCCTCATCACATCCCCCCGGTTTCCCGGAGTCGCGCGGGGGCGCGGACGGTCCCTCATCCTCCCCACCGGTTTCCCGGAAGCCGCGCGGAGCGCGGCTATCTGGGATCTTTCGCGGTCCGGCATGCGACGGACGTGGCAGCGCGCAGTCTCATGGCGGTGCCCGGCGGCACCGGGAAGGACCCCGGCTCGGCGCGTCCGGGCTCTGGCCCTCCGCTTGGCCGGGGAACCCAGAAAGAGGGAACCGGAGGAAGGGCAGGGCGGGAGCTGTCTGCGCTGGCTATGAGGGATGCCGTTGCCGGGACTTCGGGCGCGGCCTCAGCCCTTGGCTGGCGCCCACTTCGCGCTGCGCTTTTCGGCGAAAGAGGCGAGGCCCTCCGCCGCGTCCGCCGTCTGGCGCGCACTGGCGTGGCTTTCGATCAGGCCGTCGAGGGTCGCCGCATCGAAGCCGCCCCAGGCATGCTCGAGGATGTGCATCTTGGTCTTGGCGATCGCCTTCGGATTGTTCTCGAGGATCTGGGCGATCACCTCCGCACCGCGCGCCTCGAGCTTGGCCAGCGGCACCACTTCGTGCACGAGGCCGATGCGGGCCGCTTCCTCGGCGCCGAATCGCTCGCCGGTCAGCGCATAGCGCCGGCACTGCCGCACGCCGATGGCGTCGTTGAGGTGCGGGATGATCACGCTGGGGTGCAGGCCCCAACGGACTTCCGCGATCGAGAACAGGGCATTGTCGGCCGCGATCACCACGTCGCAGGCCGAGATGACGCCCGTGCCGCCGCCGAAGCAGCCGCCTTGCACGAGGGCGAGGACGGGCATGGGCAGCCGGTTCAGCCGGTCGACGGCCTGGGCCGTGGTGCGCGATGCCGCCACGTTCTCCGCCGGGCTTTTCACGCGCACGCTGTTGATCCACTTGAGGTCGGCGCCGGCCTGGAAATGCCGTCCGTTGCCCTTGATGACGATGGCGCGGATGGCGTCGGGATCGCGCTCCACGGAATCGATGGCGGCAAGCACGCCCAGCAACAATTCCTCGTTGTAGGCGTTGTTCACCTCGGGACGATTGAACGTCACGGTTGCGACGCCGCGCGCGTCTACGGACGTGAGGACAGCAGGTTCGGCCATGAAGGAGGGCTCCGGTTGTGACTGTGGCATGCTGGCAACGTAGCGTGGGTCTTGGCGGCCGTAGAGACAAAATATGGTCGCACGCTCACGCGACCGTGACGCAGGGGACATTGGTGTGGCTGAACAAATAGTCTATACGACCGGAAAATCTGTGATGCCCTGCGAAGGGCTGGTGCCTCAATTGCGCCATAGCGCATGATGAGACCGTGAACTGGAACGGGGCGCACGCGATGCGCCTCCTCATGAACACAAGATGAGCTTGAGCAGGCCTATGGCAAGGGTGGGCATGGCGTCTCGAATTTCCGCGACAGCGGCACGGATCACACGATCCCGCGCCCCGTATCTGGCGATTGCTGCTGTCGTCGCTGGACTGGCGCAGGGGCCCTCGGCCGGCATTGCGGCGGCGCAAGGGTTCGATTGGCTGAAGGGTATTCCGGGCTTCGGTACGGCGACGAGCGAGCGGCATCGCCCCGCCAAGGCCGAGACGGGCGCCCAGGCGCCGCAGGACGACCTGCGCCCGGACAAGACGCCCATGCGCAGCGAGCAGATGCTGGTCAGCTTGAGCCGCGCCATCGACGCCTACAGCCAGATCGCCGCGCGCGGTGGCTGGCAGCCGTTGAAGAGCACGCGCCTCATTCGCCCCGGTGACGACGACGAGCGTGTCGCCGTCGCGCGCCGGCGGCTGCAGATCACCGGGGAATTCCGCGGCTCGACGGGCGGTTTCAGCTCCTACAACTTCGATGGGGATCTGGAATCAGCGGTCCGCCTCTTCCAGAAGCGGCATGGCTTGCGCGTCTCCGGCCGTCTCGACGGCCCCACGATCCAGGCCATGAACGTGCCGGTCCAGGCGCGCATTGCCCAGCTCCAGCAGAACTATCGGCGAATCGAGCGTCTCATCGGCCAGCGGACCGAAGATCGCTATATCCTCGTCAACGTCCCCGCCTTCCAGCTCGAAGCCGTCGCCAACGACGTCGTAGAGCAGCGCCACCGCGTCATCGCCGGCAAGCCCGAGCGCCAGACGCCGGAAGTGCGCGCGGAGATCCGCGCCCTGAACTTCTTCCCGTTCTGGAAAGTGCCCGAAAGCGTCGCCAAGCTCGACCTCATCCCCCGGCTGCGCCGCGAACCGGACTATCTCGACAAGGAGAAGATTCGCGTCCTCGACGGCAGCTTCGTGGGCCCCGAGGTCGACCGCACGGCCATCGACTGGAATGCGGCGGACACCACGCGCATTCGTTTCCGCCAGGACCCCGGTCCGCAGAACGCGCTCGGTCTGGTCCGCCTCGACATGCCCAACGAGCACGGCGTCTACATGCACGACACGCCGCTGAAGCCGCTGTTCGGGCAACGCTCGCGTGCCTTCAGCGCCGGCTGCGTGCGCGTCCAGGACGTGTTCGACCTGGCCGCCTGGATCGCACGCGAGCAGCAGGACATGAACCGGCAGAAGGTCGAGGAAATCCTGCAGGGCGGACAGGCCGTGGACATCGTCCTGCAGCGCCCCGTTCCGGTCTACTTCACCTACATCACGGCCTGGGTGGAGAAGAACGGCTCCGTCGAGTTCCGCCCGGATATCTATGGCCGCGACGGCGTCAACGAACTGGCCAGCGATCGCGAGCGCGATCCCGACGCGCCCGTCATCCCGACCCAGGGCGTCGCTCCGTGATGCGCCAGGGCGTCGCCCCCTGATCGAGGGGCGTGCGCCCGCCGGGCGCTCACATCCCCTCGATGGCGTAGACCCGGGCCGGCGCGCCGTCGCCGCCCGGTATCTTGAGCGGGGCGGCGGAGAGGAAGACTTCGCTCTCCCTGATTTCGGCGGTGTTGACGACATACTCGATCATGTGCACGCCCTGGCGCAGCAGGATGTCGTGCGTGACCTTCTCCTCCAGCGTGCTCTTGCCGCCCGTGAGCGACAGCCGGATCGGCCAGTCCTGCGGGAAATCGTAGGCGATGGTGCGGATCCCCGTCTCTTTCAGCCAGAGTGCGGCCTCCCGCGTCAGATAGGGCGCATCGAGCCAGAACTCACGGCTGTAGGGCGAGCGATGCCGGTCCCATCCGCTCTTGAACAGGGCCATGCCGCCCGTCTTCAGATGTCCGGCACGGGGCGCGAGGCGTTCCGGCCCGATCGCCTCGTTGGGCGCGATGTCCATCAGGTCGATCACCGCGCATCGCCCGACGAGAGCGTCGAGCGGCGTCGCTTCGATCGTCGCGCCATCCATGAACATGTGACGACGGGCATCGACGTGGCTGAAGGCATGGCACGACACGCGCAGCCACGTGACGCGCGAGCTGTCGCCTTTCTCGAGGTCGCCGGCGAAGGAGACCTCCGTCTTCCAGCGCGGGTGATCGTTCCTGATCGGCATCGACAGGTCGATGATGCGCATGGGGGGTGTCCTCAGGCGTTGGCTTTGGGCAGGTCGAGGCGATAGATGCGGATGGCGTTGTCGTGGAAGAGGGCCAGCCGGTCGGCGAGCGGCAAGGCGCGTGTCGCAGCCTTGTAGCCGCTGTAGATGGTATCGAACGAGCCGGTGAGCCCATCGACGGGGAAATTCGACGCGAACAGACAGCGTGCGACGCCGAATATCTCGATCAGCGTCTCGATGATCGGCCGCTGCGCCTCATAGGGCCAGCCGCCGCCAGTGAAACCGAAGCCGGAAATCTTCATCGAGACGTTGGGCGCCTCGGCTGCCTTCCGCAGCGCCGCGCGCCAGCCGGCCAGGGCCTCGGGTGAACGCTCGACGGGCAGAAACGCATGGTTGATGACGACCGGCGTCTCGGGATGCGCAGCGATCAGGTCCAAGAGTTCGTCGACATGCCACCAGGGTGCCTGCAACTCGAAATGCAGGCCGTTGGCGTGAAGCGCCGCATAGCCGCGCCGCCAGGCAGGGTCGCTCATCCCGCCGGGCGCGCCCTTTTCGATGCGGTCGGGGCCGGGCGCGGCCGTCGGCTTGTGGCGGATACCCTTGACGAAGCCGTGCGCCGCCTGTCGGGCAAGCTCCTGCGGAGCGCTGGGCAGGTGCAGGAAGGTGCGCGCCACGTGTGCTGCCGGGAACCGTGGCGTTTCCCGGTGCAGGCGCTGCGTCCACACGGTTTCCTCGACGAGCCGATGCTCGTCCCACTCCGCCTCCATCGTCACGGTGGCCACGACGTTGTGGCCGGCGGTCGCCCGCTTGTACTCCGCCAGCATGAAATCGGCGCGGATGGCGCCGTAGTCGCCATACCGGAATGCCAGCCACGGCGGCGTCGTGAGCCACGGTTGCGCTTTCAGCGACAGGTCCCAGAAGTGGTGATGCGCGTCGATGATCGCAAGCTCGGCGTCTGTCACGGTCACCTCACGCGGCCTTGGGGACTGCGCGCGCGACGATCTGGGTCATCAGCCCGCCACGTTTGTCCGCATCGAGGCCGCGCGGCTTTGCCATGCGGGCCGCGATCAGCAGTGCGTTGCGGGCGGCGCCCAGGTTGGCGATGCCCTTGCCCGCGATGTCGTAGGCGGTGCCGTGGGCCGGCGTGCAGACCGGGAAGCCATAGCCGCCGATCAGCGTGACGCCCGCCTCGAAGCCCATCAGCTTCATGGCGATCTGGCCCTGGTCGTGGAACATCGTCTGCACGGCGTCGAAGTCGCCGCGACGCGCACGCACGAACACGGTATCGGACGGGAAGGGGCCTTCGCACACGACACCACGGGCCTGCGCCGCCTTCACCGCCGGCTCGATGACGTCGATCTCCTCGCGGCCGAAGTTGCCGCCTTCGCCCGCGTGCGGGTTCAGTGCCGCCACCGCGATGCGGGGCTTGGCAAAGCCGGCCTCGCGCAGGCTGCGGTCGGTGAGCACCAGGGCGTTGGTGATGGTATCGATGGTGAGATGCCGCGATACGTCCTTGAGCGGGATGTGGCTGGTCACGCGTGCATTCCACAGGTCGCCGAGGATGTTGAACTCGCGGCCATGCGACGCTGCCCCCGTCTCCTCGGTGATGACGGCGATCTCGTCCTCGTAATCGCCCGTCGCCATCTTCATCGCGGCCTTGTTGAAAGGCGTGAACGTGGTGGCGTCCGTCACGCCCGCCACCGACGCGCGCAGCGCCGTGCGGAAATTCGCAATCGCGAAAAGCCCGCCCGTCCGAGAGGCGACGCCGCGCTCCACCTGTGCGGGATCGAGATGCCCGAGATCGACGAAGACGGGGGTATCGCCGACGGAAAGCGGCGTGCCCGGCGTCCACGGCGCGACCTCGACTTTCGTCTTCGCCACGGCCTCGCCGTCGGCCAGCACGCGCCGGTCGCCGATCACGACGTAATGTGCCGCCGCCATCGCTTCCCGGTCGGCGAGGAGCTTTGCCGTCAGCTCCGGGCTGACGCCGCAGGGATCGCCCATGGCAAGGGCGAGGACTGGCTTCGCAGTGTTGGCGGACATTGATGTGCCTCCCGGTCGTTCGTTGTCTTTGTCTGTCTATTCCGCGGCCTTCGTCGTCGGCGGCGCAGGCATGTCCTGCATGACGTTCTCGGCGCGGCTGGGATTGATGATCGCGTCGGCGTGACGGTGCATGGTTTCGATCTCCGCGCGGCTGCGATAGGCCGGTGCCGCGCCGGTGATGGCCGAGAGCTTCTCCGCCTCGATATTGCGGCGAACTTCCGCCGTGAACGAATTGAGCCGGTGATAGGCCTCCGACAACGTACGGCCGAGTGCCGTGAGTCCATGCCCGACAAGGACGACGAGATTGGTGTCCTGGATGAAGTCTGCGACGGGCCCCACATCCGCTTCCACATCGACGTGCGCGGCAACATAGTAGGGATCCTTGCCGAGGATGAAGGGCATATCGAGGGACAAGACGCGGACCTCGCCGTAGCCGGCGCCGAAGAACGCGATCGACGCATCGTCGTGGACGTGGATCACGGCGTTGATGTCGGGCCTGAGCCTGAGGATCTCGCGATTGAGGTTGTGCCCGATGCTGGTCATGCGCGATCCATAGAGCAGCCGGCTCGTTGGGATGTCCGTAATGACGATGTTCTCGACGCCCATTTCCTCGAGCGAGACCCCCGCATGCTTCGTGTAGGCGACGCCATGCGCGTGGTCGGGATGGGGGGCGCGAACCGCCATGTTGCCGAGTGTGTTGTGGATGTAGCCGCGCCCTGCCACCATCCGCGCATAGCGCAGGAATTCGGCTCCCATGGCGCTGTCGAAATGCACGGGGGTAGGCATGGCACTCCTCCTCGTCAGCGCCGCTCCCACGAGGGCACGTAGCGGCGGTCCTGATAGTCGGCGATGGGCTGCGAATGCACGATCTTCACGCGATCGCGGGGCTTGAAATAGGTCCAGGCGCGCGCGCGCGCGCCATCCCGCTCGATGTCGATCATCTCGCGAATGTAGCCGGTCGGCAAATGCGTCGTTTCCAATGCGTCGAGTTCGGCGAGCTTGGCCTCGTCAACCTGCCAAAGCTCGCCCGTGATCCGATGGCCCTGGCCGGGCTCGGGCAGGAGTGCCGGGGAGAAATATTGGCCCTGGACGAGCATCGGGTAGGCCGCGACGGTCTGCGCGAGGCCCAGCAGCCTCGCGCCATCGAGGAACTTGTGGTTCGGGAAACCGCGCTTCAACGTGCCGTAGACGAAGACGGTATGTCCCGTGCCCATCAGTTCGCTCCCTCGTAGCGCTTGACGCGCACTTCGCCGGTGATGGCGTGCGCGATCATGCCTTCCTCGCGGCACACGCGCGAGATGATCGGCCCCATCTCGCGGGAGGCACGCCGCGTCAGCCGCTCGTAGGTCACGACCTTCGTGAACTTGTGCACCGACAATCCGCCCGTGTAGCGCGCGGCCTTGCCCGTCGGCAGGGTGTGGTTGGTGCCCACGCCCTTGTCGCCGTAGGCCACGGTCGAGGCCTCGCCGATGAACAGCGAGCCGTAGTTGGTGAGTTTCTCCAGGTAGTAGTCGTCGCGGCCGGTCTGGATCTCCAGGTGCTCGGGCGCATAGGCGTCGGATAGCGCAATGGCCTCGTCGTCGCTGTCGACCACGACGACCTCGCCGTAGTCGGCCCAGGCCTTGGCCGCGTTCTCGCGCGTCTCGAGCGTCACGAGCTGCCGCTCCACCTCCTTGATCACGGCCTCGCCGAGCTTGCGCGAGGTGGTCACGAGCCACGCCGGGCTGTCGGGGCCGTGCTCGGCCTGCCCCAGAAGGTCCGTGGCGACCATGAAGGGATCGGCGGTGTCGTCGGCGATGATCAGGATCTCGGTTGGCCCCGCCAGCAGGTCGATGCCGGAGATGCCGTAGAGCTGGCGCTTCGCCTCGGCGACGAAGGCGTTACCCGGCCCCGTGATCATGTCCGCCGCCGGCATGCCGAGACAGCCGTAGGCCATCGCCGCCATCGCCTGCACGCCGCCCACGCAGTAGATCTCGTCGGCGCCCGACTGGGCGAGCGCGTAGAGCGTCTGCGGGTAGATGCCGTCGGCCCCGCGCGGTGGCGCACAGGCCGAGATATGGCCGACACCTGCGATCTTCGCCGTGCCCACACTCATCAGGGCGGCCGAGATCAGCGGATACTTGCCGCCCGGCACGTAGCAGCCGACGGTGCCGATGGGGATCAGTTTCTGGCCGAGCACGGCGCCCGGCTGCAGCTCCACCTCGAAGGCCTCGATGCTCGCCTTCTGCCGCTTGGCGAAGTCCGTGACGTTGCGATGGCAGATCGCGAAGTCTTCCTTGAAGACCTTGGACAGCGACTTCGATTTCGCCTCGATCTCCGCCTGGCCGACGCGGAAGTCACCGGTCCACTTGTCGAGGTCCAGCGCATAGCGCCGGATCGCGTCGTCGCGGTTCTCCGCGATGTCGTCCAGCATGCGCTTCACGGTCGCCTCCACCTCCGCGCGGCGCTTCTGGATGGGGGCGGTCGCTTTCTTCAGGTATTCCCGGGCCACGTCGTCTTCTCCTGGACAAGTCGCAAATAGCAGGCTGAGCCGGGCGATCCCTGCCGCGCGGCGCGTCGCCGGTCAACTGGGAAGCTCGCTCGCCATCAACTCGGGCGGGATGCCCTCGGCTTCCGCGTTCTCGAAGTTCAGCTCCACCTTCACACCGTTGGGATCGATCAGGAAGAGCTGGAACAGCCCTTGCGCGCTGACCTGGCGTTGCGTGAAGGCGATGCCGCGCGCCTTCAGGTGCGCGATCATGTCGGCAAGTCCCGTCGCGCGGAAGGCCACGTGATCGATGACGCCGCTGCCATGCGTTTCCGTCGACTGCTGGCCCAGGTAGCGCATCCGGTTCTCGCTGACCCCGGCGCCGCCTTCCGTCAGGTGCAGCACGTCGGTATCGCCCAGATACAGCCAAGCCACCGGAAACTTGAAGTCGGGGTGTGGCCCCTGCCGCAGGCCGAGAACCTCCTCGTACCAGCGTACCGTACCGGCGAGGTCCGCGGTCTGAATGAGAAAATGCTGCAGATGGAGCAGTGGCATCCTGGGCGTCCTCCCGTCCGGCGCTTTCCGCGCTCTGTGCAATGGTCACGCCTGAAGTCTAGGCCTGGAGCAGGCACAATAGAAGCCTCGCAAAACATCCTTGGCGAGGCCGCCGCACCGGCTACGCCGTCGCCGCCGCGATGCCGGGCATCCCGGCCGCGAGAACCGCCGCTTCCCGCACGATCCGCGCCATCAACTCGGCGACCGTCGGCACGTCGTGGATCATGCCCGCGACCTGGCCTGCGGCGGACTGGCGGCGCGCTTCGTAGTCCGCGGGATTGCGCGACGCCCTGACACGGCGCTTCAGCTCCGTGAGTTCCTCCTCGGGCGCGCTGCGCGCCAGTGCCTCCTCGTAGGCGACGTTCTCGGGCGTGCGGATCGAGCGGACCGGTGCGCCCGTCATCGCCTTGGTGACGATCGTGTCCGTCTCCGCCATTTCGAGCAGCCGTTGCACGCCCCAGGCGTTGAGGCCGCTTTCCTTGGTCGCCATGAAGCGCGTGCCCATCTGGATGCCGACCGCGCCGAGCGCGAAGGCGGCCAGGAAACCGCGCCCGTCGCCGATGCCTCCTGCCGCCAGCACGGGGATCTTCACCGCATCGACGACCATGGGCACCAGCGGCAGCGTGGCGACCGTGCCGACGTGGCCGCCCGCCTCCATGCCCGAGGCGACGACGGCATCGACGCCCTCCGCCTCCATGCGCCGGGCATGCGCCACGGAGGGAATGACGGACACGACCTTGATGCCCGCCGCCTTGAGCCTGGCGACGGCATGTTCGCCCGGATCGGCCCGGCCCGTGGTGACGACGGGCACGCCGAGGTCGATGCAGGTGGCCACGCACCGTTCCGTGATGCCGCGCCCCATCGGCATGATGTTGACGCCGAACGGCCGCTCCGTGCGGGCCCGCACGGCGGCGATATCGTCGCGCAGCTCCTTGTCGGAGCCTTGGAAGGTCGGCAGGACGCCGAGCCCACCCGCCTCTGAAACCGCAGCGACCAGCGCGACGCCGCCGCCGCCCTGCATCGCGCCTTGCAGGATCGGCACGCGGATACCCAGGAGATCGCAGATTACCGTATGGAACATGCCCGTTCACCCCTCGTCGTCGAGCTTGACGACGGGATCGCCGAACGGCGCGTCGCGCAGCTTGAAGGCCTTCGACAGCCCTTGCTCGCGCGCCGTCTGGTTGAAAGCGCGGGCGGAGGCGGCCTGATGCGAGCGGGCGTCCGTCTCGGCAGCGAACCGCTGCAACGTGCGCGCGCCCATCAATTCCATCCCCATGTTCACGATACGCTTGTTGGCGGCGAGCATGTCGGGATCGATCATCGCCATGCGCTCGGCGAGCCCACGCACCTCCCCCTCCAGCTTGTCGGGGGCGACCGCCTTCAGGACGAGCCCGATCCGGGCGGCCTCGCGGCCCGTGAGGATGTCGCCCGTGAGCAGCATGCGCTTTGCCCACTGCGGCCCCACGTTATGGAGCCACATGTGCATCGGCGGCGTTCCCTGCGAGCGCACGGCGGGAAAGCCGATGCGCGCATCCTTGGCTGCAATGACCATGTCGCACATCAGCGCCAGATCGGTGCCACCCGCCACGCAGTGGCCGTGCACCATGGCGATCACCGGCTTGTGCAGGTCGAAGATGGTGAGGATGTCCATCCCGTTGCGCTCGAGGCGCCAGATGTCGTCGGCAAGGGTCGCCGCGCCCTGGCGATAGCGCGCGGGATCGTAGTCGAGCGGCGGTGACGCGGCGCCCGCGGCCTGGGCCGGCGGCGTCCCCGGACCCGACATGTCGTAGCCCGAGCAGAAATCCCGGCCCGCACCCTTCAGCACGACGCAGTGGATGTCGCGGCGGTCGTCGGCCTCCAGCATGGCTTCGCGCAATTCCCTCAGGAGGGTGCGGTTGAGCGCGTTGCGCTTCTCCGGACGGTTCAGCGTCACCCAGGCGACGCCGCGCTGGACGTCGAAAGTCAGGTGTTCCGTCGATTTCAACCATTTGTTGGACATGTGCGGCGTCTCCCCGGTTCGGTTCTTGTTGGTTGACTCAAGTGCGTGGAATGTGGGCGCGTCCCGTCTCGCCGCGCTCGGCGCGGTCGAGGAAGGTGGCGAGATGCTGTGCGCATTCGCCGGCGTGGCTGAAGGGCAGGCCGTGCCGCACACCCGGGAACATGACGAGTTCGGCCTGCGTCACGTGCTCGGCGAGGTCGGCGCCCATGCGGGCGGTGACGAACGGGCTGCGGTCGGGCATCAGGATCATGAGCGGCGCCTTGATGCGCGCCAGCTCCTTGGTGAGATCGGCGGCCGCCAGCATCTCGCCCCAGCCCACGGTAACGTGCTCGGGCGACTTGTCCTGCTCCGCCTCGAACCACGAGCGCTGGGCCTCGTTCAAGGCGCCGGCCACGAAGCGGCGCTCCATCATGTCGCGGCTCCAGGCCTTCACGCCCTTGCGGCGGAAATCGTCGCGCCAGCTCTTGACGTACTGGATGCCGGCCCCCTTGAAGGCGGTGTTGGAGACGGTGGCCGAAGCGACCTTGTCGGGATGGCGTGCCGCCGTCGCCAGCACCACGGTGCCGCCCAGGCTCTCCCCCACCAGATGCACGGGGCCGGCGCCGGTGAGCGCCATCACCTCCAGGAGATCGTCGACGAGTTCGTCCATCGCGAAGCGGTGGTCCGGCGGCGGCACGGGCGACTGGCCGTAGCCCCGCGTGTCGAAGCGCACGCACGTGCGCCGCCCCGCCAGTGCCGGCAGCCAGCCCGCCCAGATGTCGCGGTTCGTTCCGATCCCGTGGTGGAAGACGATCGGTCGGCCGCTCTTGGCCCAGGGCGCGCGCAGGTCCCAGATGTCGTAGGCGAGGCCTCGCGAGGTCCGGCCCGCGGTCGGCGGTGTCGAAGTCATGGGTTGAGGCCCTTTCGTTGATCCGATCTGCAGCACGTAGCCATTCGGCATCACGGTAACCGACGGGCGCGCGCCATGGAAAGCCCGCGCAGCCGCGCGCCCGGCTGCTGCGGCAACCATCCCGGCGTATCGCAATGCGAAAAACGTCTTGTAACACTTGCCGTTGGCTCAAAGGTTGTTTAGCTACGAGCCAAGCGTCCGAAGATTGCCAGACAAGGCAACGGTACGCTGCTCCGATCAGGGAGCAGGTGAGGGAGGAGACGACGTTGCAGCACGGTCTGCCAGCCGCGAACGCGGTGCAAACGGGCGTGGGAACGCAAGGTGCGCCTGCCGCGAATGCCCAGCCGGTCCTCGAGATCGACGGGCTTCATGTCCATTTCGTCACGTCACACGGCACGGTGCGCGCGGTGGAGGGCGTCACCTACGCCGTGCACGCGGGCGAGATGGTCGCCATCGTCGGCGAGTCCGGGTCGGGCAAGTCCGTTTCGGCGCTGGCCGTCATGCGCCTGTTGCCCCCCAATACGGCCCGCGTCGTGGCCGGCGACATCCGCTTCGAAGGCCGCTCGCTGCTCAGCCTCGACGACGAGGCCATGCGCCAGATCCGCGGCCGCGACGTCTCCATGATCTTCCAGGAGCCGATGACCTCTCTGAACCCGGTCCTCACGATCGGGCTTCAGATCAAGGAACCGCTCCTCATCCACATGGGCATGACGGACGCCCAGGCCACCGAGCGCGCGATCGAGCTGCTGACGCTCGTCGGCATCACCGACCCCAAGAGCCGGCTCGCCCAGTACCCGCACCAGCTGTCGGGCGGCATGCGCCAGCGCGTCATGATCGCCATCGGCCTGGCCTGCAATCCCAAGCTGCTGATTGCTGACGAGCCGACGACGGCGCTGGACGTGACGATCCAGGCGCAGATCCTGGAGCTGATGAAGGACCTGTCGCGCCGCCTCGGCGTCGCGGTCGTCATCATCACGCACAATCTCGGCATCGTCGCGCGTTACGCCGACCGGGTGAACGTCATGTACGCCGCCCGCCTCGTGGAGAGCGGCACGGCAGAAACCGTGTTCGGCCGGCCGCTGCACCCCTACGCGCGCGGTCTGCTGTCGGCGGTACCGCGGCTCGACCGTGGCCGCTCCGCCAAGCTCGCGACCATCGAAGGCGCGCCACCCAACCTGCTCAATCCGCCCGATGGCTGCCGTTTTGCGCCGCGGTGCCGCTTCGCTGTCGATGCCTGCAAGGAGGTGCCGGCGCTGGCGGAGGCCGAATCCGGCCATCTCGTCGCCTGTCATCGTGTCGGCGAGATCGAGACCATCGATCGTGACGAAATCGTCGAGGGCGTCGCCAAGGAGCAGACCAGCTCCGCGGCTGCGGCGCCCGTCCTCGATATCCGCCACGCCACCAAGTTCTTCGAGGTCGGCGGCGGCTTCCTGCGCGGAGCCAAGAAGCTCGTGCGCGCGGTGAACGACGTCTCTCTCGAAATCCGCCAGGGTGAAACCGTCGGCCTCGTGGGAGAATCGGGCTGCGGAAAATCCACGCTCGGCCGGCTCGTGCTGCGCCTTGAAGATCCCACCGCCGGCGAGATCGTCTTCGAAGGCACGGACCTGGCACCGCTCGGCCGCAAGGAGATGACAGAGGTCCGCAAGAAGATGCAGGTCATCTTCCAGGACCCCTATTCTTCGCTCAATCCGCGCATGACGGTGGGCCAGATCATCGGCGAACCGATGCTGGTTCACGGCCTGCGGCCGAAGGATCAGATCGACGCCCGCGTTGCGGAGTTGCTGCAACTCGTCGGGCTCTTCCCCTACATGGCCTTGCGCTATCCCCACGAGCTGTCGGGTGGACAGCGCCAGCGTGTCGGCATCGCCCGTGCACTTGCCGTGGAGCCGCGCGTGATCGTATGCGACGAGGCGGTCTCCGCCCTCGACGTGTCGATCCAGGGCCAGGTGATCAACCTGCTCGAGCACCTGCAGGAACAGCTCGGGCTGACCTACCTTTTCATCGCCCACGACCTGGCCGTGGTCCGCCACATCTCCAGCCGCGTCGCGGTCATGTATCTGGGCCGCATCGTCGAGCTGGCCGAATCCGAGGAATTGTTCGCCAACCCGAAGCATCCCTACACGCAGGCCCTGCTGGCTGCCGCGCCCGTCCCCGATCCCGTGATCGAGCGCACGCGCCCGCGCACGATCATCAAGGGCGAGCTGCCAAGCCCCCTCAACCCGCCGTCCGGCTGCGTCTTCCATCCGCGTTGCCCTCTGGCGACGGAGGAGTGCAAGAAGGCCGTACCCGAGACGCGGGAGCTCGGCTCGGATCACTTCGTGGCCTGCATTCACGCATGACGGTTTCCGCCGCGAACAGGGGTTCGCGGGGTTGTCCTGGGAGGTCTTCTTGAGCAAGCAAGTCGGTTACGGCCTGGCATCGTTGGTGCTCGCCACTGCCGGTTTGGTTTCGCACGCGGCGGCACAGACGCCGAAGCGTGGAGGCATATTGAACTATGCAGTCGTCGCCGAATTGCCGACGAGCGACTGCCATGGCTCCACGACGTTCGCCACCCTGCATCCGGTGGCGCCTCACTACTCGACGCTGATGAAGATCGTCGGCCCGCACGACAACTCCAGGATCGTCGGCGATCTCGCCGAGAGCTACGAGCTGTCCAAGGACGGGCTGACCTATACGTTCAAGCTGCGCAAGGGCGTCAAGTTCCACGACGGCAGCGATTTCACGTCAGCCGACATCAAGGCGACCTACGATCGCATCCGCAATCCGCCCGCAGGCGTGATTTCCGTTCGCAAGGCGCTGCATTCCGCCATCGATTCGATCGAGACGCCGGATGCCCACACCGTGGTGTTCAAGCTGAAGGAGGTGAATATGTCCCTCCTTCTCCAGTTTGCCTCACCGTTCAATTGCGTCTACAGCGCCGCAGCCCTCGCCAAGGATCAGCAGTACCCCGCCAAAAAACCCATGGGGACGGGGGCTTTCGAGTTCGTCGAGTACGTCAAGGGCTCGCACTGGGTCGGAAAGCGGTTCGACCAGTACTTCGTCAAGGGTCGCCCTTATCTCGATGGCTACAAGGCCTATATCGTGAAGGGCTCCGCCGTGGTGGCCGGCCTCCAGGGGGGGCAGTTCGATGCGGAATTCCGGGGGCGTACGCCCGCCGAGCGGGATCGTCTCGTCCAGGCGATGGGCGACAAGGTGACGGTGACCGAAGGTCCCTGGATCACCAATATCAACCTGATCGTCAACAACGAGCGCAAGCCGTTCGACGACGTGCGCGTGCGCCAGGCACTCTCGCTCGCCATCGACCGGTGGGGGGGGAGCGCCAATCTCGCCAAGATCTCGCTGATCAAGGGTGTGAGCGGTACGTTCCGGCCAGGCGCCCCCTGGTCCCTGCCCATGCCCGAGCTGGAAAAGGTCCCGGGCTACTGGCGCGACATCGAGAAGTCACGCGCTGAGGCCCGTCGGCTCCTGAAAGAGGCCGGCGGTCCCAATCTCAAGTTGCGCTTCCTGAACCGCCAGGTTGCACGGGGCCGTTGCTGCGGACCCCGCATGACAAGGACAGGCTCCCATGACCTTGCATCAGAACTGCGTTGGCGTCGATATCTGCAAAGACTGGCTCGATATCGTTGCCACTCGAAACGGCCAACATCGGCGAATTGCCAATAGCCCGGCCGCAATCAAGCAGTTGATCGCCGAGTGCGCCGATGCTTTCGTCGTCTTCGAGGCCACCAGTGGCTGCGACAGCGCCCTGCGCAAAGCGCTTGCCGCCGCAGGCATCCCGTTTGCGCGTGTCAATCCCCGCCGTGCCCGCGAGTTCGCCCGCGCAGCAGGCTTTCTCGCCAAGACCGATAAAGTCGATGCCTGTGCGCTCGCGGAAATGGGCTGCAGGCTCGATCTGCAGGCGAGCGTCGAAACCACACCAGAACGCCGAGAACTCGCCGAGTTGATCGCTCGCCGAGACCAGATCGTCGGCGATATCGTGCGCGAGAAGAACAGGCTCGAGCAGGTTGCCGCCCTAGCCGTGCGCCGCGACATTCAAAGCCACGTCCGGCTGCTCGAGCGTCGCCGCGACAAGATCGATGCCGGAATTGCCGCATTGATCGCGCGCCATCGGGAGCTCAAAACTGCCGACGCGCGCCTGCGTGAAATACCCGGCGTCGGCCCCGTCGTCGCGGCAACCCTCCTGGCCGAACTGCCGGAACTGGGCCAACGCGACCGCCGTGCCATCGCGGCGCTGGCGGGTCTCGCCCCGCTTGCCAGCGACAGCGGCAGGCACCGTGGCAGGCGCCGGATCTGGGGGCCGCCGCAAGGTCCGTCGCGCGCTCTACATCGCCGCCATGCACGCTTCGCGACGCGTGCCGAGCTGGAGCGAAATGCGGGCCGGATGAGCGCGGCTGGCAAGGCGACCAAGACCATCCTGATCGCCATCGCACGTAAGCTACTCGTCGCCATAAACGCCATGTTCCGCGACAACGTCGCATTCGCCCCCTGAACCATCCCCTCGGAGCCGCCGTCGCTTGCCTCGACCCGCGACGGCGGGCCGAGGGATGGCGCACATCCACTTGGTGAGCCCGAGCGAAATCGTGAAATGCAAATACAGTTGCCGGGCTACTGGCGCGACATCGAGAAGTCACGCGCTGAGGCCCGTCGGCTCCTGAAAGAGGCCGGCGTTCCCAATCTCAAGTTGCGCTTCTTGAACCGCCAGGTTGCCCAGCCGTTCCAGCCCGCGGGCATCTATGCCGTCGACCAGTGGCGCCGCGTCGGCATCAAGGCCGAGCATGTGGAACTGGAGACCAAGCTCTACTTCGATGCCCTTCACAAGGGCGAGTTCGATGTTGCCGTGAACAACATTTCCGACTTCGCCGACGACCCGTCGGCGCAGTTCAATACACTGCTCAGCAAGAAGACGTCGGCGATCAGCTACGCGCGCCACAGCGACGAAACGCTCGACGAGATGTTTCGTGCGCAGGCCAAGGAAGTCGATCCCGCCAAGCGCATGAAGCTCGTCAACGACTTCGAGCGGCGTGCCCTGACGCAGGCCTATTCGTTCCCCTTGCTCTGGTATCAGCGCATCGTGGTGAACAGCAAGAAGGTGAAGGGATGGGAACTGCCGCCCAGCCACTTCTCCGGCCAGACACACGTCGACGTGTGGCTGGACGAATGAGCATCGATCGTTCCCATGGCGCCGATCGCGCTCGCGCGATGGGCACATGGGGAACGGTTGCGCGAGTGAGTTGAAGACGAGGGAGGTCAAAGCTCGAAATGAATAAGATCACGTGCACCGCCGGGGTGCTCGCCGCCGCTTTCGCGACGGTGGCCGTCACCGGTCCGGCTGCTGCCCAGAAGCGGGGCGGTATCTTGAACTTCGCGGTCGTTGCCGAACCGCCCACCATCGACTGCCATGCAGTGACGACGTTCGCGTTCGCCCATCCTGGCCGCCCGCACTACTCGACGCTGCTCAAGTTCCAGGGCGGCGCCAACGACGCCAAGATCGTCGGCGATCTCGCCAAGTCGTGGGAGATGTCCAAGGACGGCCTGTCCTATGCGTTCAAGCTCCACGACAACGTCAAGTTCCATGACGGCGCCCCGATGACGTCCGCAGACGTCAAGGCGAGCTACGAGCGCATCATCAGCCCGCCGCCGGGCGTGATCTCCTCGCGTCGCGCGCTGTTCCAGGACATCGGCGCCATCGAGACGCCCGATGCCAATACGGTCGTCTTCAAGATGAAGCGCCCGAATGCGTCTCAGCTCACCAACTTCGCCTCGCCCTGGAACTGCATCTATCGCGCGGCCAAGCTGAAGGAAGATCCGAAGTTCCCGGAGAAGACGATCCTGGGCACCGGCGCCTATCAGTTCGTCGAGTACGTCAAGGGTTCGCACTGGACGGGCAAGCGCTTCGATGGCTACTTCCTGAAGGACCGGCCCTATCTCGACGGCTACAAGGCCTACTTCGTGAAGTCGGCCGGCGTCGTGCCGGGCATGCTGGGTGGCCAGTTCGACGGCGAGTTCCGCGGTCGCACGCCCAAGGAGCGCGACCAGATCGTCGACGGCATGAAGGACAAGGCGCTCGTCACCGAAGGCGCCTGGGTCACCAACCTCATGTTCACGTTCAACGCCAAGAAGAAGCCGTTCGACGACGTGCGGGTTCGCCAGGCGTTGACGATGGCGGTGGACCGCTGGAACGGCTCGAAGGCGCTCCAGAAGATCTCGATGCTCAAGTTCGTCGGCGGCTTCATGCGGCCGGGCTTCGAGATGGCGCTGCCCGAGTCCGAGCTCGTCAAGCTGCCGGGCTTCGGCAAGGACATCGAGAAGTCGCGCGCCGAGGCCAAGCGCCTGCTCAAGGCGGCTGGCGTCGAGAAGCTCAAGATCCGTCTCGTCAATCGTAACGTCGCCGAACCCTATACCCCCGGCGGCGTGTTCCTGATCGACCAGTGGCGCCGCATCGGTGTCGAGGTCGAGCACGTGCAGCTCGAGACGAAGCTCTACTTCGACG
This sequence comes from Hyphomicrobiaceae bacterium, assembly GCA_041397775.1. Lineage (GTDB taxonomy): Bacteria > Pseudomonadota > Alphaproteobacteria > Rhizobiales > Hyphomicrobiaceae. Next base: position 167,728 of record JAWKWB010000002.1, read on the forward strand.
CGATGAAGCAGGGCAATTTCGACGTGATCATGGAGTTCATCTCCGACTTCGCCGACGATCCGTCCTCGCAGTTCGACAAGCTGCTGACGAAGGACAAGTCCTCGCGGTCGGCGTCGGGTCACACCGACAAGAAGTTCGACGAGCTGTTCGAGAAGCAGGCCGGCGCGATCACGATCGCCGACCGCACGAAGCTGGCCCGCGAACTCGACAGCTACGCGCTGACGCAGGCCTACAATGCGCCGCTGATGTGGTGGCAGCGCATCATCGTGCGCAACAAGAAGGTGAAGGGGTGGGAGCACCACAACAACCACTTCACCGCGACCGATCTGGTCAACGTCTGGCTCGATCAGTAATGGCTCGGGACGGGGCGCCGGTTCGCCGACGCCCCGTCCTCTCACAGTTCACGTGCCTGCCCACCGTGACGATCTGGAATTGGCTCAGAGGAAAGTCCTGGCCCCATGTTCAGTTTTCTGATCCGCCGCCTGCTACTCGTCATCCCGACACTGGTCGGCGTGGCCGTGGCGGTGTTCTTCCTGATCCGGGTGATGCCTGGCGACGTCGTCGTCGTCAAACTGCGCGCCGAAGGTGCCGCTGTCTCCGAGGAGACCATCGAGGCAGAGCGCAAGCGGCTCGGCTTGGACAAGCCGATGATCGTGCAATTCAAGGACTACATGATCGGGCTGACGCGGCTCGATCTGGGCAAGTCGCTATGGACGGGCGAATCCGTCAGCGCCGAGATCGCGCAGCGCTTCCCGGTCTCCTTCCAGGTCGCGATCATGGCGACGATCATCGCCGTCCTGATTGCCGTGCCGCTGGGGACGCTATCCGCCCTCTACAAGGATAGCTGGATAGACAATACGGTGCGCGTGCTCGCCGTGTCGGGGCTGGCCATCCCCGGATTCTGGCTCGGCATGCTCATCATCCTGATGCTGCTTGCGGTGTTCAACTGGCTGCCCAAGATCGGATACGTGTCGATCTTCGAGGATCCGGTCGCCAACCTTTCCGCGCTCATCTGGCCGGCCTTGTCGGTCGGCTACCGCTACGCCGCCGTGGTCACGCGCATGATGCGCTCGGCCCTCCTGGAGGTGATGCGCGAGGATTACATCCGCACCGCACGCGCCAAGGGCGTGTTCGAAAAGCTCGTCACGCGGCGCCACGCCTTGAAGAACGCGATGCTGCCGGTGGTCACGGTCGTCGGCCTGGAATTCGCCTTCCTCATCGGCGGTCTCGTCGTGACCGAGCAGGTCTTCAATCTCAACGGCATCGGCAAGCTGTTCGTCGACGCGACGACACGTGGCGATTTCACGCTGATCCAGGGCCTCGTGCTGCTGATCGCGGTTGTCTTCGTGATGGTCAATCTCTTGGTCGACGTCCTCTACGGATGGCTCGACCCGCGTGTCCGCTTGAACTGAGCGCCCCTCGAGGAGCCTGAAGAGGCACTACCATGGCAGTCACCGCATCACCCTCGTTTCCCGCCGAGGCCATCCCCAAGCGCCGCAACCCCGTTGTCGCGTTCATGGCCGCCCAGCCGCTCGGGTTCGTCGCCTTCCTCATCATCCTGATGTATTTCGTGTTCGCGCTGGGCGCCTATTGGATCGCGCCCTACGATCCCGAGGCAGTCGACTTCTCCGCAATGCTCGGTGCGCCCAGCGGCGAGCACTTTTTCGGTACCGACCAGTACGGCCGCGACGTGTTCTCGCGGCTCGTCTATGGTGCGCGGACGGCTCTGGCCGTCGGCATCCTCTCGGCCATCGCCGGCTGTACGCTGGGGGCCGTCGTCGGCGCGACGTCCGGCTATTTCGGCGGCAGGCTCGACACCTTTATCCAGCGCATCGTCGACGTGATGCTGTCGTTTCCCATCATCGTGCTGGCGATGGTGGTGGTGGCCGTTCTGGGCCGCAATGCCGTGTTCGGCGTCGATCTCAACCTGATCGCCGCCATCGCGCTCCCGATGGTGCCGAAGATGGCGCGCATCGCGCGCTCGTCCACGCTGTCGATCGCGCAGATGCCCTTCATCGATGCCGCGCGGGCGGCCGGCTACAGCCATCCCCGCATCATCCTCAGGCACATCCTGCCCAACATCGTCGCGCCCTACCTGATCATGCTGACGGCCTTCATCGCCCAGGCGATCCTGCTCGAGGCGAGCCTGTCCTTCCTGGGACTGGGCGTCACCGAGCCGACGCCGGCCTGGGGCCTGATGTTGACGGGTACCTCGGCGGACTTCTACAAGGCCGCTCCCTGGATGATCATGTTCCCGGGATTGGCGATCACGCTCGCCGTCTTCGCCTTCAACCTGTTCGGCGACAGCCTGCGTGACTGGCTCGATCCGAAGATGAAGACCTGATGCAGCGCGTTGCTGCCGCCGCCTGAATGCATCGAGGGCCGGGACGATCTCCCGGCCCTTTCGCTTGCCGCGGTCGCGAGCGAGGCGGGGGAGAGCGCCGGCAGGCGTCGTGAAGCTGGCGCGGGCACGATTGCAGTCCCGCTGCCAGCGGGTCCCTATGGCTTGCAGGCCACCGTCGCCTGCAACCAAGCTCGCATCGGCGCGGATGTGATGCTAGGCTCCAGTGCCGTGTTCAATTTCGATTTCGCTGCCGATCGCGACGCGATCGCCCGCCAGAACAGGGAAGACGCCGCCCATGCTTCCGCGCCTTGTCACGTTCGTCCTGCAGGTCGCTATTACCTGGTATCTGACGCCGGTCATCAAGGCCGCGCTGCCCACGTTCAGCCTGCGCCCCTACGATATTCTCGTCGATGCGGTGCTCTTCGCCCTCGTGATCGTCCTGGTGGGATTCACCTGCGCGCTGACCTTGAAGAATGTGAAGAAGCCGGGCGGCGGGACGCTGATCGCGAGCATCGTGCTGGGTCTGGTGTTCGCCGGCCTGACGCTGGTGCCCCAAATCGTCCAGGCGATCGACGGTGCGGTACCCGCCTTGCGGACGATGCACGTCGTCTACCCCATGGCCGGTGCTCTGCTGGGCTACTACGTCAAGCGCTGAAGCCGGCACTCGCCGCGCCACCACACACCCCCCGCGCAATAAGAGAGCCGCACCCGAATTTGGCTGCGGCTTCCATCGTTGCAGTGATGTCTTGGGACGTCGAGGCTCCAGATCGCTTGACGCTTTGCCGTCAAACCATACCGAGAACGATGGCGGCAATCAGTGCCAGCGATGCGATCGCGGCCGCCAGATTCATCGTCAATCTCATTTCCATGTCTGCCTCCTTCCCGCCTGGACATAACCACGGCGGCTCCCGGAACGTCGGTCCGGTCGACGCAAACCTTAAGACTTTCTTAAGATGCTCGGCAAGAGAAAAAGTTGCGACGCAATCGCCTTATACTTTCGCCACCGCACCCTCCACTTGGCCTCGTGAAGTGAACGCAAGATAGCATGTGCTGAAGATTGGTTTTCGGTCTCAGTAATTGTTAGATAATGGAAAGTAGAAAATCTGATATATCTTGAGGTGTGCTGTGTTTTTCCATGCTGTCGCCATGTTGCAGTCCCGATTGCGACAGCATCGGCATAGAGTCGCTGGGTGATCGGCGGACGCGAGATCTTCGCAGGATCACGAAAAAGCGATCTCGGAGCCATTTCGACCCTCGCCCTGGACTGGACTCAATTGTGACAAATTTGTTTCTGGACGTGATCTGCACGGCGCGACGGTGCGGCGCTCGACAGGCTCACGCAGGAAGGCTAATTCCCAAGCCATGCAACTAGGCCAATCAGGAGAGCGAGAAATGCAAACCTTCAAGGGGTTCCTGCTGACGAAATCCGACAAGGGGCAATCCCTCGCCTGGACGGACCTGACCGAGCAGGATCTCATGGAGGGCGACGTCACTGTCGCGGTCAGCCATTCCACGATCAACTACAAGGATGGCCTCGCGCTCACCGGCAAGGCACCTGTGGTGCGGCGCTGGCCGATGATTCCCGGCATCGATTTCGCCGGCGACGTGGTGGCCTCGACGAATCCCGAATTCAAGCCCGGTGACGCCGTCGTGCTCAACGGTTGGGGGCTGGGCGAGACGCATACGGGCGCCTACGCTCAGCGCGCGCGCGTCAAGGGCGACTGGCTGATCAAGCGACCGGCCGACATCAGCGCCGCACAGGCCATGGCCATCGGCACGGCCGGCTATACGGCGATGCTCTGCATCATGGCGCTGGAGAAGCACGAGGTGACGCCGGACAAGGGGCCGGTCCTCGTCACCGGCGCGGCCGGCGGTGTCGGCAGCGTCGCCATCGCGATCCTGTCCAGGCTCGGGTTCGACGTCATCGCCTCGACCGGCCGCGCGACCGAGGCCGACTATCTCAAGTCGCTCGGCGCCAAGGAGATCATCGACCGGGCAGAGCTCTCGGGGCCGGGCCGTGCCCTGGGCAAGGAGCGCTTCGCCGGCGTCGTCGATGCCGTCGGCAGCACCACGCTCGCCAACGCCATCTCGATGACCAGGTATGCGGGCTGCGTCGCTGCCTGCGGCCTGGCACAGGGCATGGATCTGCCGGCATCCGTCGCGCCGTTCATCCTGCGCGGGGTGACGCTGGCGGGCATCGACAGTGTGATGGCGCCCAAGAAGAAGCGCGTGGAAGCGTGGGACCGCCTGGCCCGTGACCTCGATCGTGGTCTTCTGGATGCCCTGAGCGTGACGCGCCCGATCGCCGATGCGCCGGCGCTCGCTCCCGAGATCCTGGCCGGCCGGGTGCGCGGCCGCGTCGTGCTGGAGATCGGCTGACGGCTGCCGGCGCGGCCGCAGGTCCTCAGTACATGCGGCCGCCGTTGGGCACCGGCTGGCTCGGCGCCAGCAGCACCACCTCGCCGTCGCCGCACGGCACGCCCAGTGCCAGCACTTCCGACATGAATTTGCCGATCTGGCGGGGCGGGAAGTTGACCACGGCAACCACCTGCCGCCCCACCAACGTCTCGGGCGTGTAGTGGCGGGTGATCTGCGCGGAACTCTTCTTGATGCCGATTTGCGGACCGAAATCGATCCGCAGCTTGATGGCCGGCTTGCGCGCCTCGGGAAACGGCTCCGCTGCCACGATCGTGCCGACGCGAATATCGACCTTCATGAAGTCGTCGAAACCGATCGCCGCCTGCACTGCCGCATCGTTGCTCATGGGAGTCCGCTCCTGCCTCGCGTTGGCGCTGGCGGGAGCGGTCACACCTCATGCCGATGGCGCGCTCGTCTCCCGCGGAGGCTCGCTGGCAGACCGTGAATGGGTGCCTTTGCCGAGCCGCCCGAGCGCATTGAGCACGGACGATCCGATCCGGCAAGCGGTACTGCCGACGCCGGAAAGACCTTCCAGTGTGCGTTGTCCTGTCCGCAGGCGCCGGTCGAGAACGGCCATCGTCTTGGCCTGGCCCGGATCGTCGTCATTGAGCCACGCGCGTGCAACCGAGGCATAGATGCCCGTGAGGCCGAGCGTGCGCACTGCGCCCTCGATGCCACCGGAGTTGATGCCGGCTGCCTCCAGCATCCACCGCTGGCTGCAAAGCGCTTGGCCGACCACCTGCAACTCGGGCGCACCCGAACGCGCGATGGAGCGCAGGGCGGGCTTGTAGGGATCGAGCACGTCGAAGCGGCTCATCAGCACTTCGAACAGGGCATCGCGGGACGACTGGTCCTGCGAGCGTTGCGGTGTCAGGCGCAGCACCTCGTCGTCCACGAGCCTAGCAAAGGTCGAGAGGATGTCGCCCTTGCTCGCGAAATCCTGCTTCAGCGCCACGAGCGTCGTGCCGGCGCGCACCGCGATCTCGGCCAGCGTGACCTGTCCCCAGGGCTTCTCGGCGGCAAGGCCGAGCGCGGCGGAGACGATGCGGCCCTTGTCGGTCGTCAGATCGAGCATGGTGTCTCCATTCGTCTCGTCATCGCGGCAAATTTCGCCAAGCCAACCATCCGGCCTTGGCATCCGGCGCGATGTCGGATCCTTCACATGCTATTCATGTAGGGGTGAGCGTGGCGGATTGGAAGTCCGCTCCATGCCTGCCGCTGGCTCTCAGAGCGGATTTCCAATCGTGACGCCACACGCCCCGGTTTCCCGGAAATTGCGCTCCATCCTCCCCTCACCCGGTTTCCCGGAAGTCGCGCCCTATCCTCCCTTCACCCGGTTCCCAAGAGGCCGCGCCTCACCCTCCCCCGGTTTCCCGGACGGTGCGCGACGCGCGGCGATCCGGGATCCATCGCAGTGCGGACCACGACGAGCGTCGCCACACATGCGGCGGCGCCGTGCCTGACAGCACCGGGAAAGACCCCGGCTCAGCGGCCGGGCTCTGGCCCGCCCGCTCGGCCGGGGAAACGGAGGGAGCGGTAAGCGCGGGGTGTCGTTCAAAACGGAAAGTGGGGCATGGGAGTCCCGCTCGTCTCCCTCCCCCGGTTTCCCGGACGGCGCGCGATGCGCGGCGGAGTCCGGGATCCATCGCGGTGCGGACCACGACGAGCGTCGCCACATGCGGCGGCGGCGCGGTGCCCCGAGAGCGCCGGGAAAGACCCCGGCTCGGGCAGCGGCCGGGCTCTGGCCCTTCCGCTTGGCCGGGGAAACGGGGGAGGTGAGACCAGAGTGAATTGCGCCGGTTATGCCGCTGGCTCGTCGAGCGGACGTCCAATCGTGACGCCACACTCAGGCAATGATCTTGCTCGTGTCCCGTTCGACCGCAAAGTCCGTTCGAAGCCAGCAGAGGAACGAGACGGACTTTGCCGTCGGGACACGAACCGCTACTTCGCAAGTTCGCGCGAGCGCCGCGTCGCCGCTGCGATCGCTTCCGTCATCAAGGGCTGCAAGCCATTTTCCGCCATGAGCACCTGTAGTGCGGCGTAGGTCGTGCCATTGGGCGAGGTGACGTTCTTGCGCAGCTGTTCGGCCGGGAGATCCGAGCGGAACAACAGTTCACCCGAGCCGGCAACCGTCCAGCGCGCGAGTTTCTGGGCGAGATCGGGCGCCAGTCCCGCCTTCACGCCCGCTTCCGCCAGGCACTCCGTCAGGTAGAACACGTAGGCCGGGCCCGAACCGGAGACGGCCGTCACGGGATCGATCAGGCCTTCGTCGTCCACCCAGGCCACCTCGCCGATGGCGCGCAGCAGCCCATCACACAGCTCCTTCTGCCCCGATGTCACGTGCGCGTTGGCGGCCGCCACCGTTATCCCGCGCCCCACCGAAGCCGGCGTATTGGGAATCGAGCGGACGACGGCAATGCCCTTCGCCAGATGCTGCTCGAAAGAGGCGATGGTCTTTCCGGCGGCAATCGACAGCACCACGGTATCGGGGCCTGCGAGCTTGGCCAGTGCCGGAAAAACGTCGTCCATGATCTGCGGCTTGACCGCCATCAGCAGAACGGCCGGCGGCCTTTCCTTCGGCTCGACCTTGGCCACGTTCGCAATGCCGTGCCTGGACAGCAGATTGCGGATCGGCTCGGGCGGCGCGGGGTCCTGCACCACGATCCGCTTAGGATCGAGGCCGTTCTCGAGCCAGCCGGCGAGCATGGCGCCCCCCATGTTGCCGGCCCCCGCAAGCACCAGGTCGCCATCGAGCTTGATCGACATTCCACACTCCAGGTCTGGGGTTGGGAACCCGGTCGGAGACGCCTCAGGGGCGCCCACGCCGGGCATTCTACCTCCAAGACTAGGACAGCCGGGCGTGGAGTGCGAGGCCGAAAACGCAGGGCGCGCGGCGATGATTTCCTCGAGGGCAGCAGTTGCCAGTCGCGGAGGGCGGACGCGCCTGCGTCCACGTCATGCGCGACAGCGTGCAGGCCTTACAGCCACGTGCAGACGCGGCCCTGCGCCTTGTTCTTCGCGTTATGGCAGCGCAGGAGCTTTCCGCACGAATGCTTCCCCGTGAGAGTCTTGCCGCTCTCCAGCACACCCTCGGGCCAAAGCGCGAGGCTCGCCTTCGCGGCGTCGAGCGGGCAGGACTTCGCCTGGGCGGCGCCTGCGCTGCCCACGACGGCGGCGACCGTGGCAAGGACGAGGACGAGTTTTCGCATGGCGTGCTCTCCGGTTTTCGGCGTCAGGGCGGTTCGCGGCGACATGGACGAGCCCCGTCCGATGGGCGCTGAATGTTCTTCAGCACGCAGATTGTAGGCCCAATTGTTTGACGAATTCCAAAAGCAGGCGCGCCCGCAGCCGAAGGCGGGCAGCAAGGCCCGGGATGGTCGAGGCCTGAGGGGAAGGCGCACAATGAAAAACGGAGCGCGCGTGCGCTCCGTTCATCAAATCCGGCCTGCCGCGCGGTGCGCGATCAGGAGACGGAGGCTGCCTTCTCGAAGCTGAGCATCGTGAACAGCCCCCAGGGGCGCAGCGCCTTGCGGTCGACGACGTGCAGATTGTCGCACACCATCACGCGCGACATGTCGAAGACGGGATGCCAGCCAAGCTTGTCACCGAACGGGGCCATGCGCCGCTCCACCCAGCCGCGGACGCCATCGTCCTGGCTGAAGTGATTGACGAGGATGACCTGGCCACCCGTGCGGCACACGCGCGCCAACTCGCGCATCACCTTGTCGGGGTCGGGAACGACCGTGATGGTGTACATGGCCACCACCGTGTCGAAGGTCTCGTCGGGGAACTTGAGTTCGCCCGCGTCCATCTCGTGCAGGCCCTTGACGTGGGTGAGGCCCTCGGCCTCCACCTTCTCACGGGCCTTCTCCAGCATCTCCGGCGACAGGTCGATGCCCTCGATGTCCAGGTGCTGTTGGTAGTACTGCAGCGACAAGCCGGTGCCCACGCCGACCTCGAGCACGCTGCCCTTGCGCTTGTTGATCACTTCAACCGCGTGGCGACGGCCCTCGGTCGTGAAACGACCGAACGTGTTGTCGTAGAAAGGGGCCCAACGACGGTAGGCGCTGCGGACCGCGCGCTCGTCCATCTTGGCCTCACGCAACGGAAAACCCGCGCCGGGCTTGGGTGAACGGTCCGGGTCTCCGGAACGCAACATCGACGTCATAACGCTCCCGCTCCTCGTCTCAAAACCATGCTCAATGCCTGCCGATGCAAACGGACGCGCCGTTATGTCCGCAAGCGGTTGACAACTTGCTACCGTGTCTGAAGCGCCGGCTTAAGGTTAACAACCGACGCCATGTCTTCGGGGAGATCCTCACCGGCCCGACGCACGCGTGCGATCCAGCCCCCACCGAGAACGCGCGCATGCGCGTCGCCGCTGGAGTAGAGGACACATGCCTGACCTGCAGCCAATCCGAGTTCCCCCGTATGCAGTTGCACGACTACGTTTCCATCGACCTTGGCCAGATGTGCCTCCTGAGGCGGCCGTGTCGAGCGTACCCGGGCATGCACGACTTGGTTGATGTCGCAGGCCTCGTCGAGGCGCACGTCATCCAACCAATTTATCTCCCTTAACAGGATTTCGCGCGTCTGCAAGAGGTCGCGCGGTCCCACGATCACGCGGCGCGACTCAGGATCGACACGGACGACGAACAACGGCTCGCCCTGTGCGATGCCCAGGCCGCGGCGCTGGCCGATGGTGAAATTGACGATGCCGGCGTGCCGTCCCAGCACCCGCCCGTCGACGTGGACGATTTCGCCCGGCTCGGCGGCGCCAGGGCGCAGCCGCTCGATCACGTCGGTGTAGCGGCCCGTCGGCACGAAGCAGATGTCCTGGCTGTCCGGCTTCGATGCGACGGGCAGCGACAGGGCCTCCGCGAGCCGGCGTACATCCGGTTTGTGCAGCGTTCCCAGGGGGAAGCGCAGATAGTCGAGCTGCGCGCGCGTCGTCGCGAACAGGAAGTAGCTCTGGTCGCGGTCGGGGTCGGCGGCCCGATACATGGCAGCCCCCGTGGGTGTCATGCGCCGCTCGACGTAATGGCCCGTGGCCAGGGCCTCCGCCCCGAGTTCCCGCGCCGCCGCGAGCAGATCCGTGAACTTGACCGTCTGATTGCACAGCACGCACGGGATCGGCGTCTCGCCGGCCAGATAACTGTCCACGAAGCGGTCGATCACTTCTGCGCGGAAGCGGCTCTCGTAGTCGAAAACGAAGTGTGGAATTCCCAGCGTGTCAGCCACCCGCTGCGCGTCCCGGATGTCCTGGCCCGCACAGCAGGCCCCGCGCTTCTGCACGGCGGCGCCGTGGTCGTAGAGCTGCAGCGTGATGCCGACGACGTCATAGCCCTGGTGCTTGAGCACGCCCGCGACCACCGAGGAATCGACACCGCCGGACATGGCGACGACCACGCGACCGCCCGCCGATACGCCCTCGAGCCGTGGCAGGGCCGATGCGATGTCGCTGATGTCGGGGATCTCGTTCATTTTGCTCGCGGTTCGTGCGCCGGCTCCAGGCTGCGTGGCTTTCCACCCCGGACACAAGCCGGCATCCGGCGCGAGACGGTCTCGCTGGCCCTTCACATACGATCGGGAACCCGCCTCTACAAGAGGTGAGTGCGCGCGGCACCGGTCCGGGCGGGCCAGGAATTTTGCTCCAGGGCGTGCAAGAAACGCCCGAGGCCGCTGTGCTGGGCCAGCTCAACGGCACGTTCCCGAGCGCAGGCTGGCACGATCGGCCTCCGTCAGAAGCCCGATCTGTGCGCGTTGGTTGATTTCGCTGCACGAAGCCGTCGGAGCCTTCGTCTGGGACGCTTGGGCGTTGCCGTCGCTCGCCGAAACGCAGCGCCCCCCGACTCGGCTCTGTCCGGACGGGCACTCCAGGCTGCAGATCGCCTCCCGCGTCCCCTTCAGTGCGGCAAGCGAGTCCTGCGTGGGGGAGCCGTCGAAACGCAGGCTGGCCAGCCGGGCGAAGCGCAGCAGCGCCGTACGGTCCACATCGCCCCACGTGCCGCTGCCGGTCTGGGATAGGCAGCCCAGGCGCGCGAGTTCGCGCCTGAGGTCGCTGTGCAGGGTCGCGGCGGCGCGCGCCTCCGCCTCCCTGGCGCGTTGCTCGGTGGCTGCTTTGTCGGCCGTGGCCTTCTCGGCCGCAGCCTTTGCGGCCGCGGCACGTTCCGCCTCTGCCCGGCCGGCGGTTTCCTCGCGCGCCCTGGCATCGGCGGCAGCACGTACGGCGGCCGCCTTCTCGGCTGCGGCTTTCGCGGCGACCGCCTGCTCACGGGCGGCCTTTTCGGCCGCAGCACGGGCCCGCCGTAGCGCCTCCTCGGCTTCCGCCACCGTCGGTGTCGGACCGCTGGCGGGCGAGCGCTCCACGGCCACGTTGCTGTTCGGGATCACGGCGGTGCCGCGCGGCAGCACGGCAAACAGGAACAGCGCCGCCACGACCACGAGGCCGCCGCCCGCCAGTGCCATGCGCTGCATCGACCAGCGCTGCGGTGGCAGGCCCGGGATCGGCCCGCTCTGCGGTGCCGCGTCGGCCAGTGCGTCGATACCCGCGGGCCCGGATGCCGGTGCCAGGGGCTTGGACGGCGTGCCGCTCGCGACCGCCGCGGGATTGGCGGCTGGCCCGCCGGCGCCGGCACCGCCTGCCGTCGGGCCCGAACCGGAGACGGCCGTCACGGGATACGTCGATGGGGCGCCTGCTTGCTCCAGATAGGTGCCGCGGAACAGCTTCTGGCGCCATTCCCGGATATTCTGTGGCCGCTCGCGCGGGCGCAGGCTGAGCGACCAGTCGAGCCCCTCCAGGAAATCCATGCGATAGTCACCGTTGGCGAACGCCACCGCCGGCCGCATCAGGTCGTCGAGCATGCGCTCGGTGGCCTCGTTGGGTGGATTGCCGGCGACGGCCCTGTAGAGCGTCGCGCCGAAGGCGTAGATATCTGTCCATGGTCCCTGCTGGCGCCCGTCGGTGGCATACTGCTCCTGGGGCGAGTAGCCCTGCTTGACGATGCCAGTTACCGTGCCCGTCATCTCCGTCACGACGCGGCGCGAGGCTCCGAAATCCAGGATCACCGGCGTGCCGTCGGCGCGCACGATGATGTTGTCGGGCGCGATGTCGCGATGCAGGTAGGCGGTGTCGTGCAGCATCTCCAGGGCATTGAGCACGGGCGCGGCGATGCGGTCGATCTCGAACTGGGAGGGTTGCCGGCCGAGTTCGGCCAGCCACTGCTTCAGCGAGGGCCCGACCTCGTACTTCATCACCGTGTAGGCGGTGCCGTGCGCCTCGAACACGTTGAGCACGCGCACGATGGCGGCATGGTCGAAGCGCGCCAGCGTGCGTGCCTCGCGGATGAAGGAGGCGAGCAGCCGCTCGAACAGCGGCCGGTCGCCCTCCGTGCGGGCCCGGACCGAGTGCGTGGCGTCGCGCATGCCGAACTGGGCGGGATAGTATTCCTTGATGGCCACGGGCGTGGCGAGGCCGATGTCGAAGGCTTCGTAGGTGATGCCGAAGCCCCCCGAGCCGATCACGCGCTCGATCCGGTACTTGCGGTCGAGCACCGTGCCTTGCTGGAGGACGTGGCGGTAGTCCATCGAACCCTTCCGATCGAACCGGTGGTGCTGGCCGCCCCTTGCGGCCCCACGTCCCCCGATTCTGCCACACCGATCCTAGCCGTATTCCTGCCAGCCGTTGCAACCTGCTTCGCGGGGGGAGTGCTTCGAGTGGACGCTCGAGCCCTCACCCCGGCGCCCCTCACCAGCCCGCGCGGGCGACGCGCTCGGCCAGCGTGGCGAGCTGCTCGACCGAAGCCAGCAGCCGCGCGATCTCCAGAAATTCTCCGGGCCGATGGGCCTCGCCGATGTCGCCAGGACCCAGCACGACGCAGGGGGCAATCGGCTGCAACTCGCAGGCATCCGTCCCGAAAGGCACGGTGATCGCCGCCTTGCCCGTCACCTCCGAGCATAGTCGGATTAGCGGATGATTGCTCGGCGTCTCGGGCGGGAGGCCCTCGCGCGCCACGTCGAGCGCGAGCCCGGAGCGCTCCGCGGAGACGCGCACCTTGGCGACGATGGGCTCGGGGTCGATGCTGGCGCTGTAGCGGAACTTGATGCGCACCGTCGCCTTCGGCACGGTCATGTTCACGGGCGCGCCGTGGTTGTCGATCGTGCAGTTGAAATCGCTGAACACGGGGTCGTAGGCGGCATCGTGGAAGGCTGGATCGTCGCGCAGCTGCTCGTGAATGGCCTTCATGTCGGCGAGAAATGCCACGAGATCCCAGTTCGCGTTGCGGCCTATGCCGGTGCTGCTGTGGGCCTGCACGCCGGTGGCGACGGCCACGAAATTGATGCTGCTGCGATGTCCGCGCACGGGCACCATGCCCGTCGGCTCCGCCACCAGGATCGCCGCCGGCTTTGCCCGCCGCACCAGTTCCGAAGAGGTGGTGATCAGCCGTGCGCCTTGCTTCGTCGTCTCCTCGTCCGTCGTGACGAGGAGGGTAATGGGCACGTCGTCCGGCAGCCTCTTGGCGGCCTCGATGCAGGCGGCGAGCGGTCCTTTCATATCCGTACTGCCCAGGCCATGCAGGCGCCCGTCGGCAATGCGTCCCGACCACGGATCGTCCTGCCAGCCGGTATCGGGCACGGTGTCCATGTGTCCCGAAAGGGCAAGCCCGCCCCCCATCGGCCCCTTGTGCGCGACGAGCGCGCGTTTCGCCACGCCGGCTGGATCCGTGTAGTCCAGTCGCTCGATCTCGAAGCCGGGCAGCGCCTGCTCGATCAGGTCCGCGACCGCGATGTTCGAGACGGAGCTGCGGCTGTCGATGGCGACCATGGCGGCAGCGAGCGCGACGACGGGATCGGTCATGGCGGGGTCCTGAGGCTTGTGGGTGGCGGCCTCACGCGAGGCCGCCTCGGCACCCCTCATACGATGCGCACCGGGCGGCGGCAAAGTCCCGTTCGCAGCCCCGGGCGCCCCGCGCGCCCCGCGCGCCCCGAGCCCGCGCGTCCGGCAAGAATTAGAAGCGTTCCGGCAGCTTGTCCGAGACGTGCCGTCCCGCGCCCCGTGCGATGGCCGCATCGATGGCGGGCAGGATCTCCGCCGCCGACGGCACGACGATGAAGCGCACCTCGAGCCCGCTGCGAATGAACGCCTCCTGCTTCATGTGCTCGAGCAGCGCCAGCAACGGGTCCCAGAACTTCTCGATGTTGGCGAGGACGATCGGCTTGTCGTGCTGGCCGAGTTGCGACCACGTGAGCTGCTCGATCAGTTCCTCCAGCGTGCCGATGCCGCCGGGCAGCGCCACGAAAGCATCCGAATGCTCGAACATCAGCCGTTTGCGCTCGTGCATGTCGCGGGTGATGATCACCTTGTCGACATCGCGCAGCAGGTGCTCCTTGCGCGAGAGGAATTCGGGAATGATGCCCGTGACGAGGCCGCTGTGGCCGAGGGCGGCCCTGGCGACTTCGCCCATCAGGCCGAGACCGCCGCCGCCATAGACGAGGCGCCGGCCCGATTCGGCGAGCGTGCGCCCCAGATGCCTGGCGGCTTGCACGTAGGCGGGGCTCTTTCCTGGACCAGAGCCGCAGAAGACGCAGACGCTGCGGGCTTCGAGTGCGAATTCCCGTGCCGGGACCGATGTTTCCTGCTGGGTGGCGGTGGGATGGGGCATGGCAGCCTTCTCGTTCTCCTTGACGTGCCTCGGGTGGGTCGACCGTGCACGATTTCCGTCACGGTCTGGCACTATATCGTGCCCATGGGGATGAATTGGGGCGGGCGACGCGACATACAAGCGTGCATACGGAACGAGGATGGTGCAAAAGGTAAATTTCGATTAACTTGCCGCTCATTTTTAGTGTTATTCGTGAGCCTTGTGTCTCAAGAAGCTGTTTTCGAAAGAGTTTGCGGCTTGGGTTGCGGGTTATGGGGGATGTGATGTGGGCGAAGTCGAGCCGGACGCAGGCGCAAGGCACGTCCGGGCGTGCAGCGTCGCGATTGCGCGGGAGTGCGGTCGCGGTGGCCGTGCTGCTCGCCCTGTCCGTGGCCGGCGACGCGCTCGCGCAAAGTCCGCCCGGTCCCTCGCCGGCAGCCCCTGCGGAGCCTGGCATTTGGGACGGCCTCACCAAGTGGCTCGAGCAGGCGGAGCGCGACTATACCCGCGAGGTCGAGCGCAAGTTGACGATCCCGCCGCCTGCGCGTGTCGGCAGTCCGGTGCAGGCGACGGCCCCAAAAGCCGGCAATGGCGGTGCCGTGCCGCATTCCGCGACGCCGCCACCCGCGAGCAGTGTTGCCGGCGGCTGGTGGGATCGCCTTCGCGCCTGGTTCTGGAAAAGTGAACGGGACTATCGTCGCGAAGTCGTGCGCCCATTGACGACCTCGCCGGCGGCATCGGGACCGGCCGCGAGCGTGTCTGCGCCGGAAACGGCCGCCTCGCCGCAGCCCGGCGTCGTGCAGGCGGTGCCAGTCACGCCGCCGACATTGGACGACGGCGCGTCGGCTCCGGGGCGCCCGGCCGAAGAGGCGCAGCAGGCGGAGGCGGCTCGCAAGGCCGAGGAAGCCCGGCAGGCCGCAGCGAAACGCGCGGAGGACGCCCGTCAGCGCGCCGAGGCGCAGCAGGCGGAAGCGGCGCGCAAGGCCGAGGAAGCCCGGCAGGCCACCGCGAAACGCGCGACGAACTGCGGCGCGCGGAACTGCGACGCAAGGCCCGGATCGCGGAGGCCGAACAAAAAGCCCCCGCGCTCGAGCCTCCGGTCACGGCTGCGCAACCCTCCCCTCCCGTCGCGGCCGATCGTGCGCCGGCGGCGCCTCGTCCCGCAATGCCCGTACCGATGGACGACATCGCAATGCAGGCGGCCGAGGATGCCGCCGACGCCCTCGCTACCGCCCGTCGGCGGCTGGCGTCGCGACCACCGGCCAAGGCTGCACCCGTGGTCGAGCAGGGGAGCCAGGAGCCGCGCACGGCGCGCCCGCGGCGGCGCAACCTCGTGGCGAGCCGAGGCCGCCGCCACCGCCCCGCCTGTCGTCGCGCCGGCCACAGGATCACGCCGCCCGGCTGGTATGTCGTGCGTGCCGGCGATTCGGTGTGGCGCATCGCGGATTTGCACTATGACGACGGCAGTCTCTATCCGCTCATCATGCAGGCGAACAGGCGGACGGGCGAGAACATGCTCATCCACCCCTGCCAGAAGATCCGCATTCCCCGCCAGAAACCAGCGCGGCGCTGATGCTCAGATCCGCCAACCCGAGTGCAGGGCAGCGACGCCACCTGTCAGGTTGCGATAGCTCACGCGCTCGAAACCGGCGGCCCGAATCATGTCGGCAAACCGCTCCTGGGTGGGGAAGCGCCGGATGCTCTCCACGAGATAGCGATAGGGATCGGCCGCGCCTGCCGCCAACTGCCCGAGCCGCGGGATGACCTCGAACGAATGGAAGTCGTAGAGGCGGTCGAGGATAGGCACGTCGACGTGCGAGAACTCCAGGCAGATGAAGCGTCCGCCGGGCTTCAGCACCCGGTAGGCGTCGGCCAGCGCACGGTCGATGTGCGTCACGTTCCGGATGCCGAAGGCGATCGTGTAGCTGTCGAAACTGCGGTCGGGGAAGGGCAGGGCTTCGGCATTGCCCTCCACCAGCGCGATGCGGTCGCTCAGGCCTGCGGCTTCCACCTTGCGGCGGCCCACGGCCAGCATTTCCGGACTGATGTCGCAGATGACGGCCGTCGTTGCGGGGCCCGAGCGCGCGACGATCTTCAAGGCGACGTCGCCAGTGCCACCCGCGACGTCCAGGTGGCGGTATGGCGTCGTCCCGCGCGGGGGAGCGAGCCAGGCGACGAGATCCTCCTTCCAGAGCCGGTGCAAGCCGCCCGACATCAGGTCGTTCATCAGGTCGTAGCGCTCCGCGACCGTCGCGAAGACGTCGTTGACGAGCCCCTGGCGCTCGTCCTCGCGGACGTCCCGGAAGCCGAAGCTGACAGTACCGTCGTGGGGCACTGTGGCATTTGTGTCGCGTTCTGTGGACATGACGCCTAGATATCCCGATCCCGCCATGAATGCCATGTTATTGCTTGCGCCGAGGGAGCGGCAAATCGAACAGCGGGACTGGATCCGGCATGGAGCGTGGGTTTCTGACGCAAGCAGCAGTGCTGCTGGGGGCGGCGGCCGTGGCTGCGCCGCTCGGCCGCCGGCTGCATGTCGGATCGGTGCTCGGCTATATCGCCGCAGGCGTCGCCATCGGCCCCTCTGTCCTGCGCCTCTTCTACGACGTGGAGAGCGTGCTGGCCGTCGCTGAACTCGGCGTCGTCTTCCTGCTGTTCCTGATCGGCCTCGAGCTTCGCCCCATACGCCTGTGGAGCATGCGCCGCACGATCTTCGGCGCGGGGAGCGTGCAGGTCCTTGCCACCGGGGCCATCATCGGGGCCATCGCCTATGCGCTGGGTGTCGCGGGCCCGGCCGCCGCCGTCGTCGGATTGGCGCTGGCCCTGTCGTCGACGGCCTTCGCGCTCCAGGTCCTCGAGGAGAAGAAGGAGCTGGGTGCACGGCACGGCCGCATCGCCTTCGCCATTCTCCTGTTCCAGGATCTGGCCTCCATCCCGCTCATCGCACTGGTGCCGCTGATCGCGGCGCGCGGCAGCACCAGCGGCGCCGAAGCCGCCGTCGCGGTCGGCAAGGCGATCGGCGTCATCGCCATGGTCGTGCTGTTCGGCCGCTTCGCGCTCGACCGCATCTATCGCATCGTGGCCGCCTCCGGGGTCCGCGAGGCCATGACGGCGTCGGCGCTGCTGACCGTCATCGGCGTGGCGCTGTTGATGCAACTCGCAGGTCTCTCCGCGGCGCTGGGCGCCTTCATCGCCGGCGCGCTGTTGGCGGAATCGGAATACCGCCATCAGATCGAGGCCGACATCCAGCCGTTCGAGGGGCTGTTGTTGGGCCTCTTCTTCATCGCCATCGGCATGTCGATCGACCTGGGCCTGCTGCAGCGCGAACTGCCGCTGATCCTCGCCTGGGGCGCCGCGCTGCTCGTGGTGAAGGGCGCCGTTCTCCACCTCGTGGGGCGGTGGCAGGGGCTCGACGGGCCATCTGCGCGGCGGCTGGCGCTGACAGTCTCGCAGGGTGGCGAGTTCGCCTTCGTGATCCTGGGGCTCGTCGTCGGCGCGCGGCTGCTCGATGCGCATACGGCCGACCGTCTCGTCATCGTCGTCACCCTGTCCATGGCGGCGACACCCTTGCTGCTGCTCGTGGACGATGCCGCTCGGCGCCTGCGAAAGCCGGCCCAGCCGGAATACGAGACGCCACACGCGGCGGGCGAAGGGCACGTCGTCATCGCAGGCTTCGGTCGCGTCGGCCAGATCGTCGGACGTATCCTGCGCGCCAAGGGCATTCCGTTCACCGCGCTCGACATCGATCCCGAGCAGGTCAGCCTCGTCAAGCGCTTCGGCAACGAGGCCTATTACGGCGACGCGAGCCGCCTCGACATCCTGCAGTCCGCGCGAACCGACAAGGCGCGCGCCTTCGTGCTGGCGATCGACGACGTCGAGACTTCCCTGAAGACTGCCGACGTGGTGCGGCGCCATTTCCCACACGTCCCCGTCTACGCCCGCGCGCGCAACCGCCGGCACATCTACCGCTTGATGGATCTCGGCGTGACCAGCACACGCCGCGAAACGTTCCTGTCCTCCGTCGACATCACGCGCGAGGTGCTGCGCGGGCTCGGCACGTCGGAGGCGGAGGTGCGGCGGATCACGGAAACCTTCGTCACGCATGATCGCAAGCGCCTCTACGACGACTACCGCCACGCCTCCGATTTCGAGAAGCTCGCCGCGCAGATGCGCAAGAGCGCGGAGGAACTCGAGGAACTGCTGCGTGAGGATATCCAGCCCGCGAAGCCGGAGAAGACGCAGAAGTGAGCCCGGGTGCCCACCGAAGCCATTGACAAGGCTGGAGGCCAGACGTGACAACGCTGGCTCCCTGTGTTGCTTGGCGCGCCGACCGGCGGCCAGGCGGAGGATCTGGAGAAGCCACGATGTCCGACCCGCGCGCCGAGATCTTCGAGGAGCTGGAGCCGGAGCCGCGCCTCCTGATGGGGCCGGGGCCCGTCGACGTCTATCCTCGCGTGCTGCGCGCCATGTCGGTCCCCCTGCAGGGCCAGTTCGACCCCCAGTTCACGGGCTACATGACGCAGACCATGGCGCTCTACCGCCAGGTCTTCCGGACCGAAAATCCCTGGACGTTCATGATCGACGGCTCGGCGCGCGCCGGCATCGAGGCGGCCCTCACCTCGCTGATCGCGCCCGGCGACAAGGTGCTGGTCCTGGTTTTCGGCCGCTTCGGCCATCTGCTGGCCGAGATCGCCCGGCGCTCGCGGGCGGAGGTCGTCCTGCTCGAAACGGAGTGGGGCAGCATCGTCGAGCCTCAGCGCGTGGCCGATGCGGTGAAGCGGGAACGGCCCAAGCTCGTCGCGAGCTGCCAGGGCGATACGTCCACCACGGTCTTGCAACCCCTGGCAGAGATCGGACGCATCTGCCGCGACAACGACGCGCTGTTCTACGTCGATTGCACGGCCTCGCTCGCCGGCAATCCCTTCGAGACGGATGCCTGGTGCATCGATGTGGCCTCCGCCGGACTGCAGAAATGCCTGTCCGGTCCGCCGGGCATCGCGCCCATCACCATCGGCCCGCGCGCCGAGCAGGTCGTCGTGGCGCGCAAGCATTACGAGGCGGGCATCAAGCCGGCCGGTGCCGTCGACGGCAACGGCCCGATCATCCAGTCGAACTACTTCGACCTCGCCATGCTGATGGACTATTGGGGGCCGCGCCGCCTCAACCACCACACCGAGGCTGCCTCCATGCTCTATGCCGCCCGCGAGTGTGCCCGCGTCGTGCTGGGCGAGGGCCTCGACAACGGCATCGCGCGCCATCGTCTCGCGTCGTCGGCGCTGCGGGCCGGCTTGACGGCGATGGGGCTGGAGCTTTTCGGCGATCCACACAACCGCATGGCGAACGTGACCGGTGTCGTCATTCCCGCCGCGATCGGCGATCCCGATGCCGTGCGCAGCCAGATGCTGGAGGACTTCGGCATCGAGATCGGCACCTCGTTCGGGCCGCTGCACGGCAAGATCTGGCGCATCGGCACGATGGGCTACGGTTGCCGCCGGCAGAATGTCCTGCGCTGCCTCGCCTCACTGGAGCAGGTCTTGCGCCGCAATGGCGTGGCGGTGCCTACCGGTGTCGATGCCGGCGCCGACGTCTACGATGCAGCAGCCAGGGCCAGGGTCTGAATCAGAGCCCGAGCGCATTTCAACGGAGATCACCGCAATGCCGCCGCAGCCCTCCGAAGGCAAGCCGAACGGCCTGCTCGCAGCGCCGCCCCGCGTCGTCAACATCGGGCTGGAATCGTTTGCGGCCGACCTGGGCGCGCAGGGTGCTGCGGTCGTGCATGTCGCATGGGTGCCGCCGGCGCGGGGCGACGCGCGTCTCGCCGGCCTTCTGGCAAAGCTTGGGTCCTGAACATGGCCAGTGGACATCTCGCCGAGAAAATCGCCGCGGCGAACGATGAAGCCTTGCGACGCCTGCTCGCGGGTGATCCCGTCCTCGTGGATGTGGTGCCGGCGCAGTCCGTGCTGCCGGGCCTCGCAGAACGCACGATCCTGCACGCCGGCCCGCCCATCGGCTGGGATCGCATGTGCGGCCCCATGCGCGGCGCGGTCACGGGCATCGCCGTGTTCGAGGGCTGGGCGGACGACCTCGCCGATGCCGAGCGCAAGGCGGCAGCGGGCACTTTCGTCTTCGCGCCCAACCATCACCACGGCGTCGTCGGCCCGATGACGGGCATGACCACTCTGTCCCAGCCGCTGCTCGTGGTGGAGAACCGCGCCTTCGGCAATCGCGCCTACTGCGCCATCAACGAAGGCCTCGGCAAGGTCATGCGGTTCGGCGGCAACGACGCCGAGGTGCTCGCGCGGCTGGGCTGGCTGCGGGACGTGCTGGGGCCCGCCATGGGTGTTGCGCTGCGCGAAATGGGGGGCATTCCCCTGAAGCCCATCATCGCGCGCGGTCTGACCATGGGCGACGAGATGCACCAGCGCAACGTCGCCTGCTCGAGCCTGCTGTTGCGCCAGTTGGCGCCCGCGCTCGCCCGCACCAGCACCGATGGCGCCAGCCTGGCGACCTGCCTCACGTTCATTGCCGCCAAAGACCAGTTCTTCCTCAACGTAGCGATGGCCATGGGCAAGGCCTTGACCGATCCCGCGCGCGACATCCCGGGGGCGTCGATCGTCACCGCCATGTGCCGCAACGGCACCGACTTCGGCATTCGCGTCTCAGGCACCGGCGACCAGTGGTTCACCGCCCCCGTCGAGATGCCGCGCGGGCTCTACTTCCCGGGGTTCACGGAGAAGGATGCCAACCCCGACATGGGCGACAGCGCCATCGTCGAGACCGTGGGCCTGGGTGGTTTTGCGATGGCCGCAGCGCCCGCCGTCGTCGGCTTCGTGGGCGCGGGGAGGGCCTCCGATGCCCTGACGTTCACGCGCGAGATGGGCGAGATCACCTGGGGTGCCAATCCCGAGTGGACCATTCCCTATCTCGACAATGCCGGCGTGCCGACAGGCATCGACGTGCGCCGGGTCGTGGAGACGGGGATCGCGCCCACCATCAATACCGGCATCGCGCACCGCCAGCCCGGCATCGGGCAGGTCGGTGCGGGCGTGGTGAAAGCGCCACTGGGCTGCTTCGAGCAGGCGCTGGAGGCGCTGGCGGAACGGCTGGGCGTGACCTGATCCCGTCCCGCCGGTCACGCCGACCCGCAGGTGGCTCCGCCGGCAGGCGGGGCCAAGAACTCAATCGCGCTTTTCGAGCACCATCTGGGTCTGGGTGATCATCGCCAGCAGGCGGCCCTCCGCGTTCGTCAGGCGCGTCTGCCACACCTGTGTGCGGCGCCCCCTGTGCAGCGGCGTCGAGACGCCGATCACGGTGCTGCCGAGCGGTGCGGGGGCAAAGAAATTCGTCTTGCTCTCCATGGTCGTCGTGCCCGCACCCTTGGGCAGGTTGATCACGGTGCCCACGGCGCCGAGATAGTCGGCGAAGGACATGTAGGCACCGCCGTGCAGGATGCCCGAGCCGTTGCCCATGTCCTCGCGCGCAACCATGCGCGCCTCGATGCGGTCGGGCGCGACGCTGACCAGTTCGATGCCGAGGAGCTTGGAGAAAGCGGGCATGCGCTCGCTGAGCTTGGAGAGTAGCTTGTCCACGGGGTGAGGTCCTTGGGATGGGGAAGGCAGATGCTGCGGGAAATTAATCGACCCGACGCGGCAGGGCCAGTCCTACGCTGTGGCGCCCCCGCATTCAGCGAAGAGCCCGAGGAGCCAAGCCAATCTACTTGTTTGGAGGATTGGTAGCGGGAGGCGGACTTGAACCGCCGACCTAAGGATTATGAGACCTTCGCTCTAACCACCTGAGCTATCCCGCCAACGCGAGAGCGATATAGGTAGCGTCGCACACACCTGTCAAGCGGGCGCTGTCGCCGCGCACGCCTCCAGGAGGGCCGATGGATGCCAAAAACCGTCAGAGGGTCAGTGTGTCACAGCCTCACGGGGGCGTCCAACGGTCCTTGCCCCCCTGGATCAGCGGCGTTCCGCTTGATCCACCAGCGCCCCCAGCCGTTTCAGGACACGCTGGCTGATCGTCCCGGCTGCGGGACAGGCCTCCTGCTTGAAGCGGGAATAGAGCGCGGCTGCGTCGCCACGGAAAGCCAGCCCCATGGCCCGCCGCGCAATGCCGGTCGCCACCGATCCGTTCGACCAGCGGGGCTTGCAGCCCAGATCGCCCAGGTAGGCCGTGAGGCGGGGGCCTGCATCGCCGGACTGTGCTGTCGTCTGCGAGCGCGACATCGCCGCCCACGCCTGGCCCTGCGCCGCACCGTTCCAGGTCGTGGCAGCCCCGCCGCGCGAGAACAGCGGCGCCAGGGCCTCTGCAACCCTGGCGCGGATCAGCGGATTGGCGATGCGCTTGACCTGCTCGTCGACGTCGCCGGCCACGTCCGCCGCGATCGGTCGCAGGACGGCCTCGCTGAGATCGGCAAGCTCGGCTTGCGTGGCGGCTGGCGGGTTGGTCAGCCAGATCTGTGCTTCGCGCAACGATGTGGCGCGGATGCGCGCGCCCGCCAGATTGGTGCCTTGCAGGCGGGCCTTGTAGAATTCGGCGCCCTCCAGGTCCGCGTCGCGCAGGTTGGCGCCATAGAGCGCGGTGTGGGCGAGAATGGCACCCTGCAGCCCCGCGCTCGTGAAATCGGCCCCGTAGAGGCGGCTGCCCGTGAGGTCGGCGCCCTGCAGCGAGGCGGTGGCGAAATTGGCGACGTAGAGCTGAACGCCCCCGGTGAGGTCCGCCTTCTCCAGGTGCGCGCCGTAGAAGCTCGTCGCCACGAGCTTGGCATAGGACAAGTCTGCGCTGGTCAGATCGGTGTCTTCGAGCCGCGCCTCGCTCATATCGACGCCGGCCATGCGCGCGTCGCTGAGGCGCGCCCGCGTGAAGTCGGCTTGCCGCGCGGAGGCGCAACGGGCCGCTCTCCGGTTCTCGCTGAGCAGCAGCTCGTTGATGTCCGCGCACTGCATGAGCGCACCGCGCAGATCCGCGCCGATGAAACTTGCCCCATCGAGATCGGCGCCCGTCAGGTCGGCCTGGTGCATGTCGGTCCGGTCGAGGCGGGCATGCCTCAGGTTTCGTCCGCGCAGGATCAGCGTCGGCTCGCCGGGGGTCACGTCCCTGTCGACGACGAGGTCGAGGTCCGTGACGTTGAGATTGCGCTCGAAGATGCCGAACAACTTCCCGTCCGCGCTGTGGCCGACGAACGGCATGACGAAGCCGTAGGCAGCGCGCTGCGGCGCCAGCGCATTGCCGCGAGCCGCCCCCCAGATGGTGCGGCTCTGGCGGTCGAGCCATTCGTCGGGGATGGTCGCCACGAGATAGGAGAACAACCCCACCACGATCAGCAGCGCAGACGTCACCGCAAAGCTGATGGGATGCGCCAGCGTCATCTTCCCGAAGGCCTCGAAGAACGAGACTTCCGACCGGATCAGGAACACGCCGATCATGATCAAGAGGACGATGTCGCAGGTCAGCGCCAGCCGGTGCATGCCCGTGATGAAGACGTCGTGGTAGGGCAGGAACACCA
Source organism: Hyphomicrobiaceae bacterium (assembly GCA_041397775.1). Lineage (GTDB taxonomy): Bacteria > Pseudomonadota > Alphaproteobacteria > Rhizobiales > Hyphomicrobiaceae. The sequence goes on from JAWKWB010000002.1 coordinate 191,639, forward strand.
CCTGGATGTAGAGCAGCAGGAGCACGGGCACGAAAACCAGCGTCAGCCACGTCATGCCATGCAGGAAGATGCCCATTACGCGGCTGCGTTCGGGCCCCGCGATGCCCTGCACGAAGAAGAAGTTGTGCAATTCCAGCCGCAGCGGATGCGTGCGTTCGTGCGTCGGCTCCAGCGCGCCGATCGCCTGGTCGAAGGCGAGCGTCTTGCGCGCGAGCATGACGAGCTGCGACACGACGCCGACGTGGAACAGCACGATCACCAGCGGCGCGAAGAGGAAGAAGCGGGTGAGGTCGATCTGGACCTGCAGCACCGGCAGCGGGATCTCGCGCGACAGCAGCAGATCCTTGTGCGACACGCCGGCGAACGCGATCAGCAGGTAGCTCATGATCGCGATGAAGATCAGCCAGGCCGTGTGCGACGTGTCGCTCGAACGGTTGACGGCCTCGAGCAGGCTGTAGGGATTGACGGGCGTCTCCTCGACAGGGACGCCGTTCGTCGCCTTGACAGTGCTCATTCCGCCGAACTCCCCACACCGCACCACGTTTCGGGTCGAACGGCAGGATATCGGATAAATGAGGGCAAGGGCATCGCACCGGCCATGCCCCCAGGGCATTTCGATGGCCGGTGTGCCCTCGCCGCACTATCGCGCGCGTGTGGTGTGCGCGTGCTCAACCGGAGATCGAAAATCCGCCGTCGACGGGGATCGCGGTGCCCGTTACGAAATCCGAGGCAGGGGAGGCGAGGAACACGGCGATGCCCGCGAAGTCGCCCGGCTCGCCCCAGCGTTTGGCAGGCGTGCGCTTGAGCACGTTCTCGTGCAGTCCGTCCACCTGCTTGCGGGCGTTCTGCGTCAGCTCCGTGTCGATCCAGCCCGGCAGCACGGCGTTGACCTGGATGTTCTCCGTGGCCCATGCCGTCGCCAGCGCCTTCGTCATCTGCACGATGCCGCCCTTGGAGGCGGCGTAGGGGGTGGCGAACGGCGCGCCGAAGATCGACATCATCGAGCCGATGTTGATGATCTTGCCGCCGCCGCCCGCCTTCATGGCGGGATAGGCCGCATGCGAGCAGTAGAACGCGCCATCGAGGTTGATCGACAGCACGTCGCGCCACTCGGCCATGGTGTAGGTTTCCGGCCGCTTGCGGATGTTGATGCCGGCGTTGTTCACGAGGATGTCGAGGCGACCCATCTGTTTGACACACGCGTCGACCATCGCCCGGCAGGAGGCGTCGTCGGCGACATTGACCTCGAGCACCGCCGTGCGCACGCCGAGCCTGGCGAGGTCGTCGGCCGCGGCCTTGGATTTGGCGACGTTGCGGCCCGCGATGACGACGTCGGCGCCGGCCTCCGCCATGCCGCGCGCCATGCCCAGGCCAATGCCACCGTTGCCACCGGTGACGAGGGCGACTTTCCCCTTGAGATCGAAGCGTGACATTGCGTTTGCTCCCTGATGCCTTGTTGCGAAGTCGTGCCGGTGCGTGCCGACGTTATTGTTCCTGTTCCGACTTTTGCTCTCGGTCGCCCCGCAAGGGGATGTGGATGTCGGAGCCGGGACACCGGGTCTCGGGTGTAAGCAAGAATGCGGCGGGGAGCAATCGCGGCTGGGGGCGTCGATGGCGGGCGGGGTCGTCAATGGTAGAGACGCCCAACTTCCAGCCGCCCCGCGCGCATTCTTCCGGCATCGTGCCGCGGGGCTTTTGCGTTGACGCCGCTTGCGTGCGCTGTCACTTTTTTCCCGACGCTGCCGTCGAACGAGGGGAGGCATTGAACGCCCATGCGCATATCCAGAGCATTGACCGCCGTCACCGGACTTCTCGCACTGTCCACCGCATCCCCTGCCTTCGCGCAGAAGACCTTGACCGTCGCCGGCTACGGCGGCTCCTGGGAGCAGACGTTCCGCAAGGAGGTGTTCCCCGACTTCGAGAAGAAGCACGGCGTCAAGATCGAGTACACGACCGGCAACTCCACCGACACCATCGCCAAGCTGCAGGCCCAGAAGGGCAACCAGGTGATCGACGTCGCCATCGTCGACGACGGTCCGATGTACCTGGCGATCGGGCTCGGCTTCTGCGCCAAGATCGACGGCTTGCCGAAGGCGGATCTCTATCCCTCGGCGCTGTTCAAGAACGATCTCGCCGTCGCCGTCGGCCAGACCGGCACCGGACTGATGATCAACACCAAGATCTTCAAGGAGAAGGGCTGGCCCGTCCCCACCTCCTGGAACGATCTGAAGGACGCCAAGTTCAAGAAGCTCGTCGTCATCCCGCCGATCAACAACACCTACGGCCTCTACACGCTCATCCAGTTCGCCCGCATGAACGGCGGCGGCGAGAAGAGCATCGAACCGGGTTTCAAGGTGATGAAGGAGGCCGTCAATCCGAACGTGCTCGTCTACGAGCCCTCGCCCGGCAAGATGACCGAGCTGTTCCAGTCGGGCCAGGCCGTGATCGGCGTCTGGGGCACGGGCCGCGTCCAGGCGTTCGCCAACACGGGCTTCCCCGTCGACTTCATCTATCCCAAGGAGGGCGCGCCGATCCTGCGCGCCTCGGCGTGCCCGGTGGCCAAGGCCAAGGTCGATCCCCTGGCACACGAGCTGATCAAGACGCTGATCAGCCGGGACGTGCAGACGAAGCTCGCCAAGCTCATCGGCAACGGTCCCGTCAACACCAAGGTCGACGTGAACATGCCTGAGCTCAAGATGGCGCCGGTCGGCGAGCGCGCCAAGAAGGTCGTGTCGTTCGATTGGGACCTGATCAATCCGAAGCGGCAGGAGTGGACCAAGCGCTGGAACCGAGAGGTCGAGCGCTGAGAGCTGCGGGCACGAGATGGATTTCCTCGTCCTCGACAAGCTGACGAAGGCGTTCGGGGAGGCCGTCGCTGTCGACGGCCTTTCTCTATCGGTCCGCCAGGGTGAGCTGATCGCGCTGCTGGGCCCGTCGGGCTGCGGCAAGACGACGACGTTGCAGATGATCGCCGGCTTCGTCGCGCCGACGTCGGGTGCCGTGCGCCTCGAAGGAGAAGACCTGCTCGCCGTGCCGCCTGCGCGCCGCGGGCTGGGCATCGTCTTCCAGAGCTACGCCTTGTTCCCGCACATGACGGCGGCCGAGAACGTCGCCTTCGGACTGGAGATGCGCGGCGTCGAGGCGGCCGAGCGTCGTAAGCGTGTCTCCGAGACGCTCGACATGGTCGGCCTCGCCAGCCTCGCCGATCGCTATCCGCGCCGTATGTCCGGCGGCCAGCAGCAGCGCGTGGCGCTGGCCCGTGCTCTGGTCATCAAGCCGCGCATCCTGCTGCTCGACGAGCCGCTGTCCAACCTCGACGCCAAGCTGCGCGAGGAGATGCAGATCGAGCTGCGCCAGATCCAGCGCACGCTCGGCACGACGACGGTCCTCGTCACCCACGACCAGGGCGAGGCGATGGCGCTGGCCGACCGCATCGTGGTGATGAACCAGGGCAAGGTCGAGCAGATCGCGAGCCCGCACGAGGCTTACGAGCGGCCCGCAACCCCATTCGTCGCGGGCTTCCTCGGCAAGACCAACGTCATCCCCGCCATGGTCGAAAAGACGGCTGCCGGCAGCGAGGTCGTGGTGGGCGGTGGCCGCTGGCCCGCGCCCGCAGGTTCGAACGGCCCTGCAAATATCTCCATCCGGCCCGAACGCATCGGCTTTGCCGCACCCGGCGCGGGCGGGCTCGCCGGCAAGGTCCGCGCCCGCATCTTCCAGGGCAATCACTGGCTCTACCAGATCGAGACGGCCGCCGGTCCCGTGACCGTGATCCGCCAGAACTCCGGCGATCCCGTGCCCGACGAGGGGACCGCGGTGACGCTGACCTGGGCGGCGGCCGACATGGGCGTGCGCGCGACGGCGGGAGCCGCACCATGATGGAGCGGTCCTGGCGCGCGGCCTATCTGATGACGGCGCCGGCGCTGTTGCTGTTCGTCGGCGTCGTGCTGGTCCCGCTCGCCATGACGGTGCTGCTCGCATTCCACGATTGGGATCAGTACAAAGGCATCCAGACGGTCTTCATCCTGAAGAACTGGCGTGAGATCTGGAGCGACAGCTACTTCACCGAGGTCTTCGCGCGAACTTTCCGCATGGCCCTGCTGGTGACCGTGTTCACGGCCGTGATGGGCGCGCCCGAAGCCTACGTTCTCTCGCGCATGCGCAACCCGTGGAAGGGCATCTTCCTCGTCGTGGTCCTGGGCCCGCTGCTGATCTCGGTGGTGGCGCGCACGCTGGGATGGGCGCTGCTGTTCGGCGGCCACAGCGGCGTCGTCAACAAGGCCCTGCTGGCGCTGGGCGTCATCTCGACGCCGCTGCCCTTCATGTTCACCGAGACCGGCGTCGTCGTGGCGCTGACGCACGTGCTGATGCCGTTCATGGTGCTGTCGGTATGGGCCTCGCTGCAGCGGCTCGATCCGCAGATCGAGAACGCCGCGCTGTCGCTGGGGGCTGGCCATGCCACCGTGTTGCGCCGCATCGTCCTGCCGCAGATCCTGCCCGGCGTGCTGTCGGGCGCCATCATCGTGTTCGCGCTGGCCGCGTCCGCCTTCGCCTCGCCCGCGATCATCGGCGGCCGCCGCTTGAAGGTGGCCGCGACCCTTGCCTACGACGAGTTCCTGAACACGCTCAACTGGCCGCTGGGCGCGGCCGTCGCCGTGCTGCTGCTGATCGCGCTCGTCGCCATCATCGTCGGCTCGAACTGGTGGGTCGAGCGCCGCTACCGGGAGGCCTTCCGATGAGCCGCAACGGACCGTTGGCGCTCGTCTTTCACGCGCTCTTCGTCACGTTCATGCTGGCGCCGATCGTGATCGTGTGCCTCGTGGCGTTCACGCCGGAAGGCTATCTCTCCATCCCCACGCACACCTGGTCCCTGCGCTGGTTCCGCGAGATCGAACGCTATCCCGAATTCATCAGCGCCTTCTGGACGAGCCTGTGGCTGGGCGCGCTGTCCTCCACCATCGCGGTCCTCATTTCGGTGCCCGCAGCCCTCGCCATCGCGCGATATACGTTCCCCGGCCGCGACGTGATGACGGCGTTCTTCATGTCGCCGCTGATGATCCCGCACGTCGTGCTCGGCATCGCCTTCCTGCGGTTCTTCACGCAGATCGGCCTCAGCGGCCGCTTCGTCGGGCTCGTCATCTCACACGTCATCATCGTCATGCCGTTCGCCCTGCGCCTGACCTTGGCCTCCGCCGCCGGCCTCGACCGGCGCATCGAGCAGGCGGCCGTCTCGCTGGGCGCCGACACCATGACCGTCTTCCGCCGCGTGACGCTGCCGCTCGTCATGCCGGGGGTGGCGAGCGGCTGGGCGCTGGCCTTCATCCAGTCGTTCGACGAGGTGACGATGACGGTCTTCATCGCCGCGCCGGGCACCGAGACCTTGCCCGTGCGCATGTTCGCCCACATCCAGGACAGCATCGATCCGCTGGTGACGTCGGTCTCGGCGGGCGTCATCGCCATCACGGTGGTGTTTCTCATCGTCATGGATCGGCTGTATGGTCTCGAACGGCTGCTGGTCGGCCGTGGCACTGGGGAGCGGTGATGGCGCGAGGCGCAAAGGAGTACGAGTTCGCGGTCGTTGGCGGCGGTCTCTTGGGATCGGCCATCGCATGGGGGCTGGCGCGGCTGGGCAAGCGCGTCGCCGTCCTCGACGAGGGCGATCGGGCGACACGCGCCTCGCGCGGCAACTTCGCGCTCGTGTGGGTGCAGTCGAAGGGGCTCGGCATGCCCGCGTATGCCGGGTGGACCATCCGCGGCTCGAACGGCTATCGCGCCTTCGCCGACGAATTGGAGCGCGAGACGGGGATCCCCGTTTCCTTCGAACGTCCCGGCGGCTTCCACTTGTCGCTCAGCGAGCGGGAGCTGGAAGCGCGCGCCCAGCAGCTGAAGCGCCTGCACAACCAGCCCGGTATCGTCGCGTACGAGACGAAGATCCTCGACCACGCCGAGATCGCGAAGATGCTGCCCGACATCGGACCGGACGTGGTCGGCGGCAGCTACTGCCCGCTCGACGGACACGTCAATTCGCAGCAGCTTCTGCGCGCCTTCCACAAGGGACTGGCGCAGCAGGGCGCGCACTACCTGCCATCCCATCGCGTCGAGAGCATTGCCCACAAGGCGGGCGCCTTCGTCCTGGGCACGCCGTCGGGCGAGGTGCGCGCGGACCGCATCGTGCTGGCTGCCGGCAACGCCAATGCGACGCTGGCGCCGCTGGTGGGCCTGCGGGCGCCGATGAAGCCCGAACGCGGCCAGATCCTCGTGACCGAGCGTGTCCAACCCTTCCTCGATCATCCCGTCGTCACCATCCGCCAGACCAACGAGGGCTCGGTGATGATCGGCGACAGCAAGGAGGAGGGGACGCGCGATACCGACATGACCATGGGCGTCAACGCCATGATGGCGGAGCGGGCCGTCCGCATGTTCCCCAGGCTCGCCAGCCTCAATGTCGTGCGCATGTGGACCGCGATCCGCGTCATGACCGAGGATGGTTTCCCGATCTACGAGCAGTCCAGGAGTTTCCCGGGCGCGTTCGTGGCCTGCTGCCATTCCGGTGTGACGCTGGCGGCCAATCACGCGCTGGTGGTCGCGCCGATGATCGCGGCCGGCGCACTGGACGAGGATGTTGTGGGTGCCTTTTCGGCACGGAGGTTCGATGTTCGCAAGAGTGCATGATGCGCCGGTGCGCAGTGTGCGGGTTACGGTGGACGGCCGGCTCGTGGAGGCCAAGCTGGGCGACAGCGTCGCAGCGGTGCTGCTGGCGGAAGGCGTCTCGCCCACGCGCGTCTCGGCAGTATCGGGCACACCGCGCGCGCCCTATTGCATGATGGGCGTGTGCTTCGAGTGTCTCGTCACGATCGACGGCGTGGGCAACCGGCAGGGTTGCCTGATCCCTGTTCGCGAGGGCATGGCGATCGAAACGCAGCAGGCGAGACGGGAGGCGGGACGGTGACGGGCATCGGCGATCTCCAGGCGATCTACGACGTCGTCGTCGTCGGCGCGGGGCCGGCGGGCATGGCCGCCGCCACGGTGACGGCCAACGCCGGCTTCTCGACGCTCGTTCTCGACGAGAATGCGGGCGTCGGCGGGCAGGTGTGGCGCGCGATCGAAACCACGCCGGTCATGGCGCGCCCCGTGCTCGGTCCCGATTACTGGGCGGGCCAGGACGTCGTGCGGGCCTTCCGGGAGAGCGGCGCACAGCACCTAGCCGGTGCCACGGTCTGGAGCCTCGATGCAAACCGCGAGATCGGCGTCTCGGTGGGCGGCGAGGCGCGGCTGATTTCCGCCAGGCGCGTGATCCTGGCAACGGGCGCCCTCGAGAGGCCCTTCCCCGTGCCCGGCTGGACCATGCCCGGCGTCATGACGATCGGTGCCGCACAGACGGTATTGAAGGCCTCGGGTCTTTATCCCAGCGGCGCGACGGTACTCGTCGGTTGCGGGCCGCTGCTGTGGCTCTATGCCTTCCAGGCCCTGCAGGTGGGCGCCCAGATCCAGGCTATTCTGGACACGACCGACGCCGGCCAGCGCCGCCAGGCCGTGAAGCACGCGATGCCCTTCCTGCGTTCACCCTACCTCGGCAAGGGCCTCAAGCTGATGGCGCACGTGCGCCGCAAGATCCGCGTCGTCGACAACGTCACGGACGTCGCCATAGAGGGCACGGATCGCGCGGCCTCCGTCGTCTATCGCCGGGGCGGCGCGACCGCGGCCGACCGGCTGATGGCCGATACCGTCCTGCTCCATCAAGGCGTCGTGCCCAACGTCAACCTCGCCATGGCGGCCGGGGTCGCGCATACCTGGGACGATGCGCAGCTCTGCTTCAAGCCGAACCTCGACGCCTACGGCGGCACGAACGTCACGGGCATCGCCATTGCAGGCGACGGAGCGGGTATCGCGGGCGCGGAGGCGGCGCTCGAGCGGGGCCGGCTCGCGGGCCTCGCGGCGGCGACGGCGCTGGGCGCCGATCCCCATCGCCTGCCCGACGAAAAGGCCGTGCGTCGCAGCCTGCAACGCTACGAGGCGCCGCGCGCCTTCCTCGACACGCTCTATCGCCCCGCCAAGGCGTTCCGCATTCCCCAGGGCGAAACCATCGCCTGCCGCTGCGAGGAGGTGAAGGCGAAGGACGTGACGGCGACGGTCGAGATCGGCCCGGAAGGCCCCAACCAGATGAAGTCGTTCCTGCGGTGCGGCATGGGGCCGTGCCAGGGACGGCTCTGCGGCCTCACCGTGACCGAGCTCATCGCCGAGCAGCGCGGCGTGCCGCCCGGCGAGGTGGGCTACTATCGCCTGCGGCCGCCGGTGAAGCCCGTTTCGCTGGCCGAGATCGCAAGCCTCGAGAAGAGCGAAGCTGCCGTGAAGGCAGTCGTGCGTAGCTGAGCATCGGAGAGGATCGGTCCCCATGGCGACCGCCGACGTCATCGTGATCGGAGGCGGCCTGCACGGATGTTCGGCAGCGCTCCATCTGGCCATGCGCGGCGCCAAGGTGCTGGTGATCGAGAAGGACCACGTCGGCCGCCACGCCTCGGGCGTGAATGCGGGTGGCGTACGGCGCCTGGGCCGTCATTTTGCCGAGATCCCCATCTCCTGCGCCTCGATGGAACTGTGGCATCGCATTCGTGACATCGTTGACGACGATTGCGGCTTCGAGGCCTCGGGCCAGGTCAAGATCGCCGAGAACGAGGCCGATTTCGCCGTTCTGGCCAAACGTGTCGCCGACGTGCGCGCGCTGGGCTTCACGCACGAGGAACTGGTCGGCCAGGACGAGTTGCGCCGCATCGTGCCCGCCGTCGCCGATCAGTGCGTCGGGGCGATCGTCGTGCGCGACGATGGAGCAGCCAACCCCTATCGCACGACGCTCGCCTTCAAGCGCAAGGCGCAGAGCCTGGGCGTGCGCTTCGAGGAGGGCGTTGCCGTCACGGGACTGGCGCGTGGCATGGGGGATTGGCGCGTTGCGACGACGGCAGGCGATCGCACGGCGCCCAAGATCGTCAACTGCGCGGGGGCCTGGGCGGGCCGCATCGCTGCCCTGCTGGGCGAGCCGGTGCCGCTCGAAGTGATCGCGCCGATGATGATGATCACCGCGCCCATGCAACCCTTCATCAAGCCGGTGGTCGGTGCCACCAGCCGGCCGCTCTCCTTCAAGCAGATGCCCAACGGCACCGTCATGATCGGCGGTGGCCGTCGCGGCACGCCGCATCCCGACCGCAACGCCACGGACCTCGATTTCCGCCAATTGGCGCTTGGCGCCAGGACGGTTCTCGATCTGTTTCCCATCATGCGGGCGGCTCAGGTCGTGCGCGGCTGGGCCGGAATCGAGGCCCGCATGCCCGACGATATCCCGGTGATCGGACCCAGCAGAACCAGCGAGGGCGTCTACCATGCCTTCGGCTTTTCCGCGCACGGCTTCCAGATGGGCCCGGGCGTCGGCGCACTGATGGCGGAACTGGTGTCGCGCGGCACCACGAATTCGCCGATTTCTCCATTCGATATCCGCCGGTTTGAGACACGCGGCTAAGCGTGCAAGAGTCCGGCCGGGGGCGCCGGCTCGCGGCGAAGTCATGCGTAAGGGGGGACGAAATGGCAACCGAGAGCGATGAAAAGGGCCTCTTGTCGCTGCCCACGATGGTGAGATGGTTCTCGCCGAGCCTGCTCGCCAACGCTGCAGCCCGCTCGGTGCTATCGCCCATCTTCGGCACGTTCGCGGACGCGAGGGGCGCGCAGGCCGCCGTCGACGGCTTCCTGCCCGACATCCTGCGCCAGGTCGTCCAGCGGCACGATCTGCGCGATGCCGGCCTGGCCGTCGGCGATGGCGCCGTGTGGGTCGACTACATCGCCGATACCGGCGACGGGTTCGACAGCACCTATGCCGTGGCCGCGACCGCGGCCCAGGATCAACTGGTGGTCGCGCGCAGGGGATCGAAGGAAACCTTCGACCTGCCCAGCGGCAAGGTCCTGATCCTCGGCGGCGATCAGGTCTACCCCTACCCCACGCGCGACGAGTATCGCGATCGCTTCGCCTATCCCTTCTCGATGGCCTATTCGGACCTGTCGAACCCGCGCATGACGTTCGCCATTCCCGGCAACCACGATTGGTACGACGGCCTCAACTCCTTCGATTTCCTCGCCTGCCAGGCGCGCTACGGCGAGAACCTCGGCACCAGGGTCGGCAGCCTGACCTTTTCGCAGCACCGCAGTTATTTCGCGATCCGGCTGCCCTACAACTGGTGGATCTGGGGCGCCGACATCCAGTTCTCCCCCTACCTCGATGCGGGGCAGGTGCACTACTTCCGGGCCGCCGCGAGCTTCATGAAGGAAGAGGCGGCCGCCCATCCCGGCGAGCCCGAGCACAAGATTATCCTGTGCCTTGCCGCGCCCGGGTGGCAGTACGAGGAAAAGCTGGCCCTGGAGGCCAACTCCAACATTCGCATGATCGCGGAGATCGCCGCCGAAAGCGGGGGCCGGATCTGCACGGTCATTTCGGGCGATTCGCACCACTACGCCCGCTACCACTCGGCCGAGCTGGGATTGAACCTCCTCACTGCCGGCGGCGGCGGGGCCTTCCTGCACTCCACGCACCAGCTTCAGCGCAAGATCCGATATCCGTGGGCCGGCGGCGAGCACGAGTTCGATCTCAAGTGCCGCCCCTCGGTTCATGGCCCCAACGTCGAGCCAGAAGTCGCCGTGTTTCCCTCGCGCAGCACGAGTTTCTGGCTCACGTGGCGCAACCTGCTGTTTCCCGTCTGGAACTATACGTTCGCCACGTTGCTCGGCACGTTCTACTGGCTGATGACCTGGATGTACTCGCAGACGCCCATCGTCAACCGGGTCACCTGCACGGTGAACGGCCGCTCGCCGCTGGTCGAGGACATCCTCGTCTATCATCGGGGCAATTGCGCCCTGGAAGGCGAGACGATCTGGGCCCGGCTGCAGGATCTGGCGACGATCACGGTCCAGGCCGGCATCTACCAGTTCCTGCTGGGCATCTTCGGCCTCGGGCTGCTGTTGATCCTGATCGCCTACGCCGACGCGCAGCGGCGGTGGAAGCGCGTGCTCATGGGCACGGTGCACTGGTTCGCGCATATCTGCGCCATGGTGGCGCTCTATATCGCCGTCAACAACTACGGGTACTGGCAATGGTTGGGGGATTGGACGGTGGTGGCGTTGACGCCCTACCTCGGCCAGTCGGTCCTGCTCGTACGCACCTTCAGCTACATGGCGCAGATGATCCTGGGCGGCGGCTTCGTGGCGGGGCTGGTCTGGGGCTTATACCTCTTCATCAGCTGCGCCTTCTTCAAGCGCCACTGGAACGATGCCTTCTCCGCGCTGCGCATCCCCGACTACAAGAACTTCCTGCGCATCAAGCTCGAACGCGACCGCATGACGATCTTCCCGATCGGCATCAAGCGTACGCCCTCGCGTATCGAGTGGAGCTGGCGCAAGGGCGATGGGGCCCACAAGGGACGCTACGTACCGATGACCAAGATCAAGCCGCTGCTCGTCGATGGCCCGATCGTCGTCGAGGCGAGCGACGTGACACAGGGCAATGCGCGCGGTCCGCAAGGCATCGTGGTCTGAAGGAGGAGCAGGGATGGCCGGCACCTACACCCTCGGCGTTCTCACCGACGAAGTTTCGCCGCGGCTCGAGGATGGCTTGCGCTTTGCCGCCGAAAGCGGCCTGTCGACGGTCGACATTCGTTCCATCGGCGGGGCCAACTTCCTGTCGCTGACGCTGGACGAGCAGACGCGGGCCGCCCGCCAGATCCGCGACGCGGGGCTCACTGTCGGCACGCTGGCAACGCCGTTGCTCAAATGGTCCGCGCCCGGCCATACCGCCCGTGACATGGGCGACCAGTTCGGCTTCGATGCGGGCGGACGTAGTCCCGCCGACCTCTATCGCGACGCCTTTGCCGCGGCCGACCTCCTGGGCTGCCGCAACCTGCGTGTCTTCTCCTACCTGGCTTGCGACGGCTTCTCTCTGTCCATCCTGGACCGCGAGTACGAGGCTTTGCTGCGCCTCGCCGAGAGCCACGACGCCGTGATCCACGTCGAGAACGAGCACGTCTGCAACATCTCCAGCGTCGCCGACCTGATTGCAGCCATGAGCCGCTGGCGGCATCCCCGCCTCAGGGCACTGCTCGACATTCCCAATGCCTGGCGGGCGGGCCAGCACCCCGATCTCGCCGAGATCGCCGCGATCATGCCGTTCGTCACGCAGACCCACATGAAGGACTATTCGCAGGCGCAGGGACGCTTCGTCGCGCTCGGCACTGGCGATATCCCATTTGCCGACATGCTGCCCGTGGTCCTGAAGGCCGCTGCCGGCCGCTCCATCGCCTTCGTGGTGGAGACGCACGTCCCTAACGACCAGCCGGGCGCCACGCAAAAGTCGCTCGAAGCGCTGCGCGCGATGCTTGCGGCGGCATCCCACCAAGCATCTGCAACTGATCCCCGGGGATAACTCCTGCGCACGCAGGTGGACGGGCGCGCTTTGCCCGTTTATTGCTCCTGCGGCAAGCAGGGCGCGGGCATAGGCTCGCGGCCTCGATCAGGCTTTCTGGGAGTTCGTTGATGAGCACGGCAGCAGCGACGGGAGCATCCGGCATGGGCATCCCGCACAAGGATCTGGCCAACGCCATCCGGGCCCTGTCCATGGACGCGGTGGAAAAGGCCAAGAGCGGCCACCCCGGTATGCCCATGGGCATGGCGGATGTGGCGACGGTGCTCTTCACGCGCTTTTTGAAGTTCGATGCGGCCGCCCCGGGCTGGCTCGACCGTGACCGCTTCGTGCTTTCGGCCGGCCACGGCTCCATGCTGCTCTATTCGCTGCTCCATCTGACGGGCTATCCCGGGATGGATCTCGACCAGCTCAAGAACTTCCGTCAGCTCGGCGCCAAGACGGCAGGCCATCCCGAATTCGGCCATGCGGCCGGTATCGAGACGACGACGGGACCGCTCGGACAGGGGCTGGCGAATGCGGTCGGCATGGCGCTGGCCGAGCGCCTTCTCAACGCTCGCCATGGCGACGGCATCGTCGATCACCGCACCTGGGTGATCGCCGGTGACGGCTGCCTGATGGAGGGCATCAGCCAGGAGGCGATCTCGCTGGCCGGCCACCTGGGGCTCGGCAAGCTGATCGTGCTGTTCGACGACAACGGCATCTCCATCGACGGCCCGACGAGCCTCGCCACCAGCGACGACCAGATGGCACGCTTCAAGGCCTCCGGCTGGGCGACGCTCGCCGTCGACGGCCACGATCCCGAGGCGGTAGCGGCTGCCATGGCGACGGCGACGAAGGACGCATCGAAGCCCTGGCTGATCGCCTGCAAGACGCGCATCGGCTTCGGGGCGCCCACCAAGGAGGGCAAGGCCTCCTCGCACGGCTCGCCGCTGGGCGGCGACGAGATCAAGGGCACGCGCGAGCGTATCGGCTGGGCGCACGAGCCGTTCGTGATCCCCGAGGCGATCCTGGCGGCCTGGCGTGCTGCCGGCAGCCGCGGCACGGCCGAGCGCAGCGCCTGGGAACAGCGCTTCGGTGGTCTCGATGCGACGGCCCGCGCCGCGCTCGCCGATCCCGAGGCGGCGCACCGCGCAACTCTTGCCGCAGCCATCGCAGCATCGCGCACGGCCGCGGCGACGTCCGAAGGCCAGAAGGCGACGCGGGTGTGGTCGGAGCAGACGCTCGAGCGCCTCGCCCCAGCCTGCCCCGAGCTCATCGGCGGCTCCGCCGACCTGACCGGCTCCAACAACACCAAGGCCAAGTCGCAGAAGCCCGTCAGCAAGGGTGATTTCGGCGGCAGCTATGTCCACTACGGCGTGCGCGAGCACGGCATGGCCGCTGCCATGAACGGCATGGCGCTGCACGGCGGCGTCGTGCCCTACGGCGGCACGTTCATGGTCTTCACCGACTATTGCCGCCCCGCCATCCGCCTGTCCGCGCTGATGCGCCAGCGTGTCGTCTACGTCATGACGCACGACTCGATCGGCCTGGGCGAGGACGGACCGACCCACCAGCCGGTGGAGCATCTGGCGGCCCTGCGTGCCATCCCCAACCTCAACGTCTTCCGCCCGGCCGACGGCGTGGAAACGGCGGAATGCTGGGCGTTGGCGTTGGCAGCGTCCAAGACGCCGTCCGTGCTGGCCTTGACGCGCCAGAACGTGCCCAACCTGCGCACCAGACTCACGGACGAAAACCCCTGCGCCAAGGGCGGCTACGTGCTGCGCGAGGCGCCGGCCAAGCGCGACGTGACGCTCATCGCCTCGGGCTCGGAGGTGGGGCTTGCCGCGACTGCGGCCGACATGCTGGCGAAGGAGGGCATCGCGGCCGCCATCGTCTCGATGCCGAGCTTCGAGTTGTTCCGCGCCCAGCCCGAAGCCTATCGCTTCGCGACGCTGGGCGACGCCCCGCGCATCGCCATAGAGGCCGGCATCGCGCAGGGCTGGCACGAGTGGATCCGCCACAAGGATCGCTTCGTCGGCCTGTCCGACTTCGGCGCGTCGGCGCCCGCGGCAAAGCTGTTCGAGCACTTCGGTCTGACGCCCGCCCGCGTGGTCGCGGAGGCGAAGGCGCTCGTCAAGGGCTGATCCTGATCGGGATGGAAGCGGCGGTGCGGGCTGTCACAGTCCGCGCCGCAGCAGCGCGATATCGACCTGCTTGTGGTGGCGATCGCAGATCAGCGCGGCGAGGTCGCAGGCAGGCCGTGTCGCGTTCGAAGGCAGCACGGTGAAGCGGTCGGCGAAGGTGGCCAGGGTCGCTGCGAGAGCACGGGCATCCTCGGGCTCGTAGCGCGAGGGCGTCACTTCGAGCACGATCGCGGCGCAATTGCGCGCGATGGCCTCTCCCGCCCCCGCGATGACCTGCGGCTCGAAGCCCTCCACGTCGATGAACAGTACGAACGGCTCGCTGCCCGAATAAAGCGCGGCAAGTGGCTCGACGGCGACCTCCACGCTGCCCGCCGCGCGCGCAGCCGAGACGGCACCCGCCACGAGCGAATGTGCGCCGAGGTTCGTTTCATGCCGGTGCAAATGCGCGCGTCCCTTGGCAGCACCCACCGCAGCGTTGATCGTGTGCACTTCTCCGGCCAAGTCGCGCATGTTGAGCGACAGCAGGCGGAAATTCTCCGGCTCCGGCTCGATCGCGTAGAGCTTGCGAAAGCCTGCCGCGTGCGCATTGAGGCACGTGAGGCCGATGTTGGCGCCGACGTTGACGAAGGCGAGGGATGAAGGCTGAAGGCCGGCTCCGTGCAAGCGGGTTGCCAGCGCATCCATGATCTCGCGGCCGAAACTGCCCTCGCGCACGACCGCGGAGGCGATCACCTTGTCGCGCGTCAGCACGTGCACGGCAGGCCCACTGCCGCGCGTCACGGCGATCTCGGTGACGCCGTTCTCGGCGAGGATGTCGAGCGCCAGGTTGGCCCCGTGCTTGGAGCGCATGCCGGTGCGCCCGGCAAGCCAGCGGCGCAGCAGCTTGAACAGGCGGCTGTCACGAGTGTCGTCGGCAGGAGGGGGGCTCGATTTCGTCATGCGCGACATATGCCGGTGGCACGAGAAGAGTGTCAATCGGATGCGCCAGGCGTCGTGGCACCCGAGGTCGGGGCGCCGAGACGGCATGGGGGGACGCATCGCGACGGCTTGACCCGGACCCTGCGGCATACCTCATAAGGCAGGCGGTCGGACAACGCTGAGGTGATTCGTGACTTCTACCGCTCTATCGTTCAGTGCCTCCCAGGCCGCGCGGCAGCTCGGGGTCTCCGCGAAGGCCCTGCGCCTCTATGAGGAGCGTGGCCTGCTCGAGCCGTCGCGCAGTGCCGCCGGCTGGCGCGTCTACGGACCCGGCCAGATGGCGCGCGCGGCCGAAATCGTCGCACTGCGCGCCCTGGGGTTGAGCCTCGGCGAAGTTGCGCGTGCACTGGGCGGCGACGGCAGAGTTCTCGATGATGCCTTGGCGGCGCATGAAGTGGCCCTCGAGTCCCGCGAACGCCAGCTTCGCGCCAACCTGCAGAAAATTCGACGACTTCGCCGCGAGCTGGATCAGGGGGCTAGGTCGATTGCGTCCGTCGCGGTCGAAGCCCGACGGCGCGACGATGCGATCGATGTGTCCTTCCCGCTGCCGTGGCCCTGGGGCGGCGAGCACTTCAGGATTTGCCAGTTGCGCAACCTGACCCATGTCGTGGGGCCTCTGGGAAGCGGCAAGACACGTCTCGTCCAGCGGATGGCGGACGTCATTCCCGGAGCATCGTTCATCGGGCTCGACCGTGCGAAAGACGGCGCCGCCGGCGCCAAGGCATCGCTGGCCGCAGATGCAGGCTTGGCCGCGCGCGTCGAGCGCATGCTCGCCGCCATGACCGGGCTCGGCGGCAACCGCTCGGATGCCTTGATCGCCCTGGCCACGGCGCTGGAAATGGCTGGGCCTTCGGTGCGCATCGTCGACATGCTGGAAGACGGCCTCGACGCTCCGACGCAGGAAGCGCTGATCTGCCTGTTGCGCCGTCGCGGCCCCACCGCCGCGCCGATCGTGTTCTTGACGCGATCGAGCCTCATCCTGGATGTCGATGCGGTCGGGCGCGACGAGACGATCATCTTCTGCCCAGCCAATCACAGCCCGCCGATGTTCGTGGCGCCGCACGCGGGGTCGCCGGGCTACGAAGCCATGGTCACGTGCCTCGCCACGCCCGACGTGCGCGCCCGCACGCAAGGCGTGGTCGCCGTACGCAGCAGCGCGTAACGATCGCCGGGCCGCAACGCCCTCACCCAACCCGCGCGAACCGCCCTTCGACGGGGTATTCGGGATCGGTATAGCCGGGCGTGGAGGGATGGCCCGGTGCTACCAGGCTGTCCACGAGGGCCTCGTCGTCGGCGCCCCACGGGTAGTCGAGCGCTGTGGGATACCCCGCCCACTGCGCGAACGTGCGCGGCCCCGCGATGATCGACGTGACGGCCCCGTTGTTCAGGACCCAGGCGACGGCGAAATCGACGAGGCTCCGGCCCTTCGTTTCCGCGTGCGTCTTCAACGTCTGCGCGATGGCGAGCGACTCGGGCCGCCACTCCGTCTCCATCATGCGCTTGTCGGCGCGGCCCGCGCGCGTGTCGGGCGGCGCGTTGCTGCCCGGCTGATATTTGCCCGACAGGATGCCGCGCGCCAGCGGGCTGTAGGTGGCGATGCCCATGGAGAAGGCGCGCGCGGCCGGAAACAACTCCACCTCCGGCATGCGGTTCATGAGATTGTAGTAGGGCTGCACGACGACCGGCGCTGGTGCCCCCACCTCCTTGCAGGCCATGGCGATGACGGGAATATGCCACGCCCTGACGTTCGAAAGGCCCCAGTAGCGCAGCTTGCCGGCCTGGATCAGATCGCCGAAGGCGCGCGCCACCTCGGTCCACGGCACGGACGCATCGATGCGGTGGATGTAGGTGATGTCGATGTGGTCGACGCCGAGCCGGGCGAGCGAGGCCTCCGTCGCGCCGACGATATTGCGGCGGGAGAGGCCCCGGTCGTTGGGGCCGGGTCCCATCGGCTGGGCGAGCTTCGTGGCGAGTACCCAGTGGTTGCGGTGGCCCTTCAGTACCGCCCCCACCGTCTCCTCGGATTTGCCCTTGTTGTAGGTGTTCGCCGTATCGATGAAGTTGACGCCGGCCTCCCGCGCGTGGTCGGCGATGCGCTGGGCTTCGACAAGGTCGGTCGGGCCGCCGAACATCATGGTGCCCAGCGAGATTTCCGAGACTTTCAGGCCGCTGTGGCCGAGCGTGCGATAGCGCATCTGGGACATGGGCGCGCGTGCTCCTTCTCGTTCGTCGGGGGAGGCCGGGAATGGGCGGCCCGGCGCGATGCCGGACCGTCCCGATGGCGTCACGCCGCAGCTGCGGCCAGCACCATGCGCGCGCACTTCTCGCCGATCATGATCGAGGGCGCATTGGTGTTGCCCGAGGTCAGCGTCGGCATGATCGAGGCATCCGCGACACGCAGGCCCTCGATGCCACGCACGCGCAACTGGTCGTCGACGACGGCCATGGCGTCGTTGCCCATCTTGCAGGTGCCGACGGGGTGGTAGGTCGTCTCCGCGTTGTTGGCGACGAAGTCGAGCAACTCGTCGTCAGTCTGCGCCTTGGGACCCGGCGCGAACTCCTCGGCTTCCAGCCAGGCGAGCTGCGGTTGCGCCATGATCCGGCGCACCACGCGCATGGACCCCAGCAGGCTTTCCCGGTCCAGGCTCTCGGCCAGGAAGTTGAAGCGGATCGCCGGCGGCTTGGAGGCGTCCTTGCTGGAGATGTGGATGGAGCCTTTGCTCTCGGGCCGCATCTGGTGGACGATGATGGTGAGGCCGGCCTGCTTGTCGAGCTTGATGTCGGGCGTGACGAGGAAAGGCTGCAGCGTCAGCATCGCATCCGGGCTGTCGAGGCCCTCGCGCGTCTTGAAGAAGGCGCGGATCGGCGAGGCGGGCAGCGCCAGGAAGCCCGTGTTCCTGGTGATGTACTTGAAGCCTTCCCACAGGGCGCCGACGCCGCGCGCGCGCTCGTTGAAGGTGACGCCCCGGCGCGCGACGCGCCACTTCATGCGCGGCGACCAGTGGTCGCGCAGGTTCTCTCCCACGCCCGCCAGCGCGTGATGTACCTCGATGCCCAGGTCCTTCAGCCGCTCGGGCTGGCCGATGCCCGACAGCTCCAGGAGCTGCGGCGAGGCGATCGCCCCCGTCGAGACGATGACCTCGCGGCTGGCGCGCGCTTCACGCTTCTGGCCTTGCACGTTGTAGCGGATGCCCACGCAGCGCTTGCCCTCGAGGATCAGGCTCTCGGCGTGCGCGTTGGTCTCGATCTCGAGGTTCTTGCGACCTCGCGCGGGGTCGAGATAGCAGGCCGCCGTGCTCATGCGACGCCCGCCCCGGATCGAGGCCTGCGTCATGGAGATGCCTTCCTGCTCCGGCCCGTTGTAGTCGGGATTGCGGGGGATGCCGACGTTGCCGGCCGCATCCATGAAATCGTCGTAGAGCTTGCCGCCCTCGTCGATGTCGGAGATCTTCAGGGGGCCGCCGCGCCCGCGATAGTCGCCATCGCCGTTGCCGTAGCTCTCCATGTCCTTGAAGATCGGCAGCACGTCCTGGTAGCTCCAGCCGCGGTTGCCGAGCTGCGCCCAGTGGTCGTAGTCCTGGCGCTGGCCGCGCACCCACACCATGCCGTTGATGGCGCTGGAGCCGCCGAGCATGCGCCCGCGGGGAATCGGGATGCGGCGGCCGCCCGTCTTGTCTTCCGGCTCCGACGAATAGAGCCAGTTGACGCCGGGCTGGTTGATGAAGCGCGCGAAGCTGATCGGCACGCGCGACAGGAAGTGCGTGTTGCCGCCCGCTTCCAGCAGCAGCACGCGGTAGCGGCCATTCTCCGTCAGCCGATTGGCGAGCGCCGAGCCCGCCGATCCGGCGCCGACGATGATGTAGTCCACGGTATGCTCGTACATGCGTTTCCCCGCATTTCGCGCCTTGCAGCCGGCGCTTTCGATTGACACAAGCTCACACTCCGCGCGGCAAGGCTGGCCGAGCGTGAAATCCGCGCCTAGATTAAGCAGGTCTGGAGCGATCCGGCCACTGGCCTCTGACAGGAGCACCGCATGCCCGCCTTGCAGCCGCTGACCTATACGGTGGAGGCCTTCAACGTCTCGCACGCCTCTGAGAACAAGATTCACGACGATACCGTCGCCAAGAAGCTGGGCTTCACGGGTGGGCTCGTGCCCGGTGTCGAGGTGTTCGCCTACGCGACGCATGCAGCGGTGGCCCACTTTGGCGCGGACTGGTTGCGGCGCGGGCAGATGGAAGGGCGTTTCCAGAAGCCCGTCTACGATGGCCGCATGGCGACGGTGACGGCGACACCGGTGGCAAGTGCTCTCGAATTCAAGGTGGAAAGCGAAGGCGCGTCGTGTGCGACGGGGACGGCCACCCTGCCGTCGCCGACGCCGCCCGTTCCCGCGCTGTCAGACTACGAGGCCGTGACGCCCCCCGCTCTGGACGAGCGCCCGCCGGCCGACGAGATGAGCCTCGCCGAAGGCAAGTGGCTGGGTGTCGTGCCTGCCGTGCTGACGGCGGAGCGGCACGCCGAATATCTGCGTGACGTGCGCGAGCGCCATGACATCTACGCGACGGAGGGCATTGCGCATCCCGGCATCCTCCTGCGCCTGTGCAACTCGTTGCTGCGCGAGAGCGTCGTGCTGCCGCCCTGGGTGCACGTCGGCAGCAACATGCAGAATTTCGACGTCGCGCGCGTGGGGCAGGTGCTTGCTGCGCGCGGGCGCGTCGTTGCCAATTACGACCGGAAGGGGCATAGGCTCGTCGATCTCGACTGCGTGCTCACGGCCGATGGCAAGGTGATCGCCCACGTGCTGCACACGGCCATCTACAAGCTGCGGCACCTGTCGTAATTCCCGCGCGGGGCGGACGCGTGATGCGCGTCGCCCGAAAGACCGAAGACGAGTGATGATGACGCACGAACCCTTCACCGAGCGGTGGTTCCGCGAACTCGCCGAGGGGCGCCTCGAGACGAGCCCGACGGAGGCCGTCTTCGATCCGCGCTCGGGCAAGACGTGGGGCCGCAGCGACTGGGAGTTGAACCCGGAGATGATCGCGGACTTCGCGGTCATGAAGCCGCCGCGCCCCGCCGCCGTGCTGGTGCCGATCATCGCCCGGCGCGAGCTGACGGTGCTGTTCACGCAGCGGCCCCAGACCATGCCGACGCACGCGGGCCAGATCTCGTTCCCCGGCGGCAAGGTGGAGCAGGACGACGCCGACCATGCCGCCGCCGCCCTGCGCGAGGCCGAGGAGGAAATCGGCCTGAAGCAGCGCTACATCGAAGCCTTGGGCTTCCTCGATACCTACCGGACCGGCACCGGTTTCAACGTCGCGCCGCTGGTCGCGATCGTGCAGCCCGATTTCACGTTGCAGCTCGACGAGCGGGAGGTCGACGAAGCCTTCGAGGTGCCATTGGCATTCCTCATGGACGAGGCGAACCATCAAAAGCACACGCGGCCGTGGCAGGGGCGTGAGCGGCACTTCTACGCCATGCCCTATGGTGAGCGTTACATCTGGGGCGCGACGGCGGGCATGCTGAAGAACATGCATCAGCGCTTGTTCGTGCGGTGAGCCGATGCCGGGAGCAGCACACCCAGCCAACCCTCCCGACGTCGCCGATGCCGACTGGCTGAGGCGGCCTGCGACCCAGGCCGTTTTCGCCGCGCTCGAACGCGCCGGCTTCGAGGGCCGCGCGGTGGGCGGTGTCGTGCGCAACACGCTGATGGGGCTTCCCGTCACCGATATCGACATCGCCACGCCCGCACGCCCCGACGAGGTGATCGCGGCCGCGACGGCAGCGGGCCTCGCCTCCGTGCCGACCGGCATCGAGCATGGCACCGTCACCGTCATCTCGGCACACGAGCCCTACGAGGTGACGACGCTGCGCCACGACGTGGAGACGGACGGGCGGCGCGCCGTCGTCGCCTTCACCGACGATTGGGCGGCCGATGCCAGCCGCCGCGACTTCACGGTCAACGCCCTTTATTGCGATCGCCATGGCGTCGTGCACGATCCGCTCGGCGGCTACCCCGATGTCGCCCGGCGCACCGTTCGCTTCATCGGCGACCCCGACCAGCGCATCGCCGAAGACTACCTGCGTATCCTGCGCTTCTTTCGTTTCCACGCGGTACTGGGCGAAGGCCCGCTCGACCGGCCCGGCCTCGATGCCTGCGTCAGGGGGCGTGCCGGACTGAAAACGCTGTCTGCCGAACGGGTGCGTGCGGAACTGCTCAAGCTGCTGGCCGGACGACGCGCGCTGGAGGCGGTGGACGCGATGACCGGAGTGGCCAGCCTCGCGCTGTTGTTGCACGTCGCGCCACGTCCCGGCGTCCTGGCACGGCTCGTCCAGGCCGAAGCGTTCGTCGGCGCCGAGCCGGATGCGATCCTGCGCTTGTCGGCGCTGTGCCTCGCCGTTGTCGAGGACGCACCCGCGCTGGCGCGGCGCCTCAGGCTGTCGAATGAGGAGCGCGCCGCGCTGACGGTGATCACGGGGCAGCCGGGACCCCTCGCGCAGGCGTGCGACGACGCGGCCCGGCGGCGCATGATCTACGCGCGAGGACCGGCCGCATGGCGCCGGTCGGTGCTGGCGGCGCTCGCGTGCATGCCGGATGATCCGGACCTGGCTGCAGCCTATGCCCTGCCCGACCACTGGCACGTGCCGAAGCTGCCCGTGAAGGGCCTCGACGTTCTGGCGTTGGGCCTGCCGCCCGGTCCTCAAATCGGCGATATTCTGGCCGAGGTCGAGCGTTGGTGGCTCGCTCACGACTTTCCACCGGCAGAAGCCGTGCGTGACCGACTTGCCACGGTCGTGGCGGCCCGCAACTCATAGCGCGGCCTTCGTTTTTTTCCTCCAGCGGGACTCGGGATACCATCGCGAACCCCGGAGGAGACGATGCGTCGCCAGATGATAGCCTTGGTCACGTGTGCGCTCGCCGCGATCGCCTTTGCGGCGTCGCCGGCCAGTGCGCAGGACTGGCCTCCCTTCGCAGGCCCCGCGAGCCCGGGCCTGGAACACGGACCCATGCGGCTCGGTCATCGTATGGAGCGATGGCCGTCGCCGCGCGGTCAGGCTACGGCCGCGCGGCGCGACACCGGGCACCGCTGCCAGACGTGGCGGCGCGTGGCGGGCCGGCTCGGCGAGACGTATGCCGGCTACAAGGTCCGCCAGGATGTCGTGAAGAAGCTTTGTGGCCTCGCGGGGCATGCGCGCACGCGCACATGGGGCTGGCCGTGGTCGGGCCTGGCGAACGGGCAACTCCTGCCGCCGCGCTCGCATCGCCATTCCGGACAATGGCAGATCCGCTGTGGCCGCGGCGCCTGGCGCCGCCGTTGCGCAGCGCTCCAGATCGCGCCGGCTGCGCCGGGCCGGTCGCCAAGTCCAGGTGCTCGCGAAGTGGTGACGCATTTCGTGATCGACACGGTGGCGGGCCGCGAAAGCCTGTTGTGGCGCGTGTTCATCCCCGCCGATGCCGGCCGCGCGCCGGTCCGGGCAGAGCGTGACAGGGGGCGGCTCGCAAAGCCGCGTCAGGTGCGCTATCGGCTCGGCGACCGCATCGTGTCCTTGGCATTCACGACGTGCGCGAAGGCCGGCTGCGTGGTGGAGAGCGGGCCGCAGCGCTCGGGCGACGTGGCGAGCGCATTGTCGGACGGGCGCGCGATCGAACTCGAGGCACGCATGCCCGGCGGCCATGTCGTCATGGTCGATATCCCCGCAGACGGCTTCCGCGGCGCGCTACACGAACTGATGCGCCTGCGCCGGATCGAGCACGCCGCCACGCAGCGCTGACATCGCGAACTGTGGAACGTGGCCGCCGCCGCAACCCTAGACCAGGACGGGCGTCGTGGTCTGCGCGCCGACCGAGAAGACGCGGCGATACCGCTCGATCTCGCTCTCCGGGCCCACGGCCTTGGTCGGATTGTCCGACAATTTCACTGCCGGCCGGCCGTTCGCCGAGATCACCTTGCACACGATCGAGAACGGATCGAGGCGGCCATCGGGGGCGAGACCGCGGAAATCGTTGGTCAGCAGCGTTCCCCAGCCGAAGCCGAGCCGGATGCGGCCCGCGAAGTTCGCATGTAGCCGCTCGATGAGGTCGACGTCGAGCCCGTCGGAGAAAATGGCGAGCTTGGTGCGTGGATCCTGGCCGCGCTGGCGCCACCAGTCGATGGCCATCTCGCCGCCTTCGACGGGATCGCCGCTGTCGACGCGAACGCCCGTCCAATGCGCCACCCAATCAGGAGCATTGTCGAGAAAGCCCTTGCTGCCGAAGGTGTCGGGCAGGATGACCCGCAGATTGCCGTCGTAGTCCTGCTGCCAGTCGGCGAGCACCTTGTAGGGCGCCTCGGCCAGCTTGGCGTCGCTGTCGGCAAGTGCTGCATAGACCATCGGCAGCTCGTGGGCGTTGGTGCCCACGGCCTCCACCTCGCGGCGCATGGCGATCAGGCAGTTCGAGGTGCCCAGAAACCGGCCGCCCAGCCCTTCCTGCATCGCCTGCACGCACCAGTCCTGCCAGAGAAAACCGTGTCTGCGGCGCGTGCCGAAGTCGGCGATACGCAGGTCTTCGAGCTTGCGCAGCCGCTGCAGTTTCTCCCAGACGCGCGTCATGGCGCGCGCATAGAGCACCTGCAGCTCGAATTTGCCCATGCCCGTCGTCACGGCGCGCGAATGCAGCTCCATGATGACGGCGAGCGCTGGGATCTCCCACATCGTGGTCTCGATCCACGGGCCTTCGAACGTCAGCTCGTACTGGTCGCCGCAGACTTCCAGGTGGTAGGCGGGAAACCGGAAGCCCTCCAGCCACGCGATGAAATCCGGCGAGAACATCTGCCGCTTGCCGTAGAACATGTTGCCGCGCAGCCAGGTGGATTCCCCGCGCGACAGCGACAGTGAGCGGATGTGATCGAGCTGCTCCTTGAGCGCGCCCTGGTCGATGATGCGAGCCAACGGGATCGTGCGCGTGCGGTTGATGATCCCGAACGTCACCTGCGCGTCGCGATGACGCCGGTAGATCGTCTGCGCCATCAGCAGCTTGTAGAAGTCGGTGTCGAGGACCGACCGCACGATGGGATCGATCTTGAAGCTGTGATTGTAGACGCGGGTGGCAATGTCGGTCATCGCAGGGTGGGATCCGGTCCGTCGTGGTGTTGGATTTCTTTTTTCGGGCGGTAGTTTGCGCCATTGCCCGGCCTGACGCAAACTGTCGTGCAACTGGCTCTCACCCCTGGGGGATGGATCATGACGTCGACGCAGGAAGGTCGAGGCAGCGCCCGCTCTGCCGTGGAAGCGGCGCTGGCCGCCATCGAAACGTGGCAGCCCCTCACGAACGGCATGGTGACGGTGACGGCGGATGCCGCCCGCCGCGAGGCCGACGCCGCCGACGCTGCCACGCGCGACGGCCGCTGGCTGGGGCTCCTGCATGGCCTCACGATGGCGATCAAGGACAACATCGATACCGCCGGCATCCGCACGACGGCGGGCTCGCTGTTCTTCAAGGACAATGTGCCCAACCACGACGCACCGGTTGTGGAGCGCCTGCGGCGCGCGGGCGCGGTCGTGGTGGGCAAATGCACGATGCACGAGCTCGCCTTCGGCATCCGTTCCTACAACCCGGTGACGGGCCCGTCCCGCAATCCCTACGATCCCACGCGCGTGCCCGGCGGCTCGTCCGGCGGCTCGGGCATCGCCGTTGCCACGGGCATGGCCGAAGCCGCACTGGGAACGGACACGGGCGGCTCGATCCGCCTGCCAGCCGCCATCAACGGCATCACGGGCTTGCGGCCGACATCCGGCCGGGTCCCGAGCCGTGGCTGCGTACCCGTGAGCCTGTCTCATGACACCATCGGGCCGATGGCCCGTACCGCGCTCGACTGCGCACGCATCTTCGCGGTGATCACCGGGCCCGACGCCGACGACCCCATGAGCGTGGCCCATCCGCTCGAGAACTTCCTGCCGGGCCTGGACGCCGGGATCGCAGGTGTGCGCATCGGCGTGCCGCGCAATCACTACCTGGAGGGATGCTCGGCGGAGGCGGCCGAGGCCTACCACCGCGCGATCAAGGTCCTGGAAGGGCTCGGCGCCCGCATCGTCGAGGTCGCCGTCCCCGGTGTGGAAAGCATCCAGGAGCAGGCGTCCGTCATGATCTTTTCGGATGCCGCAGCCTTCCACGCCGAGCGCATGCAGGACGAGACGCGCTGGGGCCCGATGACGCTCGAGCGGTTACGCGCGGGGCTTCGCTATACGGGCCGCGATTACGCCGGCGCCATGCGGGCGAAGGAAGTGTGGAAGCACACGCTGGCGCGCGTCTTCGATCAGGTCGACATCCTGGCCTCGCCCACCATCGTCGACGAGCCGCCGCTCGTGGACGACAGCCGGCCTCTGCTGCAGGCGACCGCCTCCGTGACGACGACGACCTATTGCGGCGCCTTCGGGCATTTGCCGGGCCTGTCGGTCCCCAACGGCAGGTCGCGCAACGGGCTGCCGTTGGGGCTGCAACTCGAAGGCCGCTGGTGGTCCGAGCCATTGCTGCTGCGCGCCGGCCATGCCTTCCAGCAGGCCACCGACTGGCACATGATGCGCCCGAAGCCGAAGGGCTGATGCCATGATCGACTGGCACGTCCTGGGTGCCTTCACGCTGCTGTGGCTGGTGATCGTGCCGACGCCCGGAGCGAACTCGCTGATGGTCACGCACGTGGCATTGACGCGCGGCTGGCGGCACGTTGCTGCGGCCATCGGCGGCAACATGGTTGGCATCGTCCTCCTGGGCTCCCTGGCGCTCGCGGGCATGGCCGTGGTGTTGCAGGCCTTTCCCTGGATGCGCCTCGCCATCCATGTCGCCGGCGGTGCCTACCTCGTCTATTTCGGGGGACGGCTCTTGCGGCGGGGCCTGACGCCCGCTGCACCAGCGGCGCCGGGCATATCCACAGCAGACGCAGGCGCGACACTGGCGCGAACCTTCGTCATGGGGCTGGCGACACAACTCGCCAATGCACAGGCCATCGTCTTCATCACCAGTATTTTCGCGGCCTCCGGTGTGCTCACGGCGTCCGTGGCGACCGGTGTCGCCTGCGTGGGCGCCATGATCGTGGCGAATGCCAGCTATCTCGCCCTGCTCGGGGCCTTGTTCCAGTTGCCCACGCCGCGCCGTTTCTATCTCGCCTTCCGCCATCGCATCGAAACGGCGATGGGCGGCCTGTTCGTCGCGTTCGGCCTGCGCCTCGTGTTCGAGGAATTGTCGGGCCGTTGAGCAATGCCGGCAAGGTGGCCGCAACCCTGCGCCATGGCGGCACCTTGCACTTCACGGCCCGTCCGGGTAGACGGCGCAGCAAAGTTCGGCCCGGGAGGCAGTGATGGATCTTGGCAAGCTCAAGGCGATTGCATCGGCGGATGTGACGGGAAAGCGCGTGCTGGTGCGCGCCGATCTCAACGTGCCCGTCAAGGACGGCAAGGTGACCGATGCGACGCGCCTGGAGCGCCTCGTGCCGGGCCTGAAGGATCTGGCGGCGCGTGGCGCCAAGGTGATCGTGCTCTCCCATTTCGGGCGCCCGAAGGGCGGGCCGGACAAGGAGAACTCGCTGGCGCCGGTGGCGGCGGTGCTCGCGTCCCTGATCGGGCGTGCCGTGCCGATCGCGCCCGATTGCGTCGGGCCTGCCGCCGAGGCGGCCGTCGCAGCCATGGCGAACGGCGATATCCTCGTCCTCGAGAACACCCGCTTCCACAAGGGCGAGGAGAAGAACGACCCCGCGTTGGCCAAGGCACTGGCCAGTCTGGGCGACCTCTACGTCAACGACGCCTTTTCCGCAGCCCATCGTGCGCATGCCTCCACGGCCGGCCTGGCGGGCCATCTCCCGGCCTACGCCGGTCCGTTGATGATGGAAGAGATCAACGCGCTGCGCGCCGCGCTGGAGGTGCCCAAGCGCCCGACCGCCGCCGTCGTGGGCGGCGCCAAGGTGTCCACCAAGATCCCCGTCCTCGAAAACCTGATGGCCAAGGTCGACAAGCTGATCATCGGCGGTGGCATGGCCAATACCTTCCTGCAGGCGCAGGGCATCGCAGTCGGCAAGTCGCTGGCCGAGCCCGATTTTGCCGGCACCGCGCGCGAGATCATGGCGGCGGCCAAGGCCAAGGGCTGCGAGATCGTGTTGCCGGTGGATGGCGTCGTCGCGCGCGAATTCAAGGCGGGCGCGGCCAGCGAGGTGGTGGGCGTCGATGCCGTCCCCGCCGATGCCATGATCCTCGACGTCGGCCCGAAGTCGGTCGCGCACCTCATTTCCGTGCTGGAGGGCTGCCAGACGCTGTTGTGGAACGGGCCGCTCGGCGCCTTCGAGATCGCACCGTTCGGCGAGGGGACGTTCGCCCTGGCGCGCCGGGCCGCCGAGCTGACGACGGCGGGCAAGCTCGTCTCTGTGGCAGGCGGCGGCGATACCGTGGCCGCGCTCAATGCGGCGGGCGTCACCGACAGCTTCACCTACGTTTCCACGGCCGGCGGGGCATTCCTCGAATGGCTGGAAGGCCGCGAACTGCCGGGCATCGCCGCGCTGGTCAAGGCAGGTGGCTGAGATGGCGCTTGCAAATGCGGGTTGGCCGCGTGTCGTCGTGTTCGATCTCGACGGCACGCTGGTGGATAGCGCGGCCGATATCGCGGCGTCCTTGAGTGCGGGCTTTGCGCCCCTGGGCGTCGGCCCGTTCGATGCGCGAACGGCACAGGGCTTCATTGGCGGCGGCGCCATGGTCGCCATCGAGCGGGCTGCGCGCGCGACCGGTACGGTCGTCGACGATGCCGCCAAGACGGCCATCTACAACCGCTTCATGGAGACCTATGCGGTCGTCTCCGCGCACGGCGAGGGCCTCTTCCCCGGGGCGCACGAGATCCTCACGCTCCTCAAGTCCGAAAAACGCTATCTCGCCTTGTGCACCAACAAAGCGCAGCCGATCGCCGAGATCGCCCTGAAGGCGCTCGGCATCATGCACTACTTCGATACGGTGATCGGAGCTGCCGAGCCGCAGCAGCGCAAGCCGCATCCCGAGCCGCTGCTGCGCGCCATCGCTCCGTCGGGGCTGGGCGTGGCCGAGGCCATCATGATCGGCGACAGCCCGGCCGACATCGGCGCGGCGAAGGCGGCAGGCTGCCGGTCGATCGCGGTCAGCTACGGCTACACGCCCATCCCGCCGCGGGAACTCGGCGCCGATGCGGTCGTCGACCGGCTCATGGAGATCCCCGAAGTGCTCGCGCGTCTTGCCCGTTAGGCAGGAAGCGGGCCTAATGGCCGGGCGGGCGCATGAGCGCGGGGAGCGATGCGAGCGGGCGAGAGGATGAGGCGCAAAGGCAAACGGAGCACGGGTTGGCTCGCTCGGGCGTTGTCGGTGCTCGTCTGCCTTCTGGCGGCGGGAAGCTGGGCGTCGGCTGAAGAGAGCGCCAAGCCGACCGAGCCGCCTGCGTCCAGCCCCGAGGATATCGCGCGGGGCCTGGCCCAGTTCCGCAAGATGTTGACGGAGGATCCCTGGAGCAATCCGGCATTCCTCGATGCCGATCGCGGCGAAGCCATCTGGAAGGAGAAGCGGGGGCCGCGCAAGCAATCGCTCGAGACTTGCGATTTGGGGCTCGGCCCGGGCGTCGTGGACGGTGCCTATGCCGAGTTGCCACGCTATTTTCCCGACGCCCGGCGCGTCATGGACGTCGAAAGCCGCATCCTCTGGTGCATGCAACGCATCCAGGGCTTCAACGCCGCGAAATTCCTGAAATCGCCGCATCCCGCCAGCGGCCAACCCGTCGGTGAAATCGGAGCCGTCGCCACGTGGGTCGCCTCGCGCTCGGACAAGAAATCCATGATGCCGCGCATGGCCCACCCCAAGGAATGGGAGGCCGTCGCCCTGGGCGAAGCCCTGTTCAACCGGCGCCAGGGACCGTTCGATTTCTCCTGCGCCTCCTGCCACGGCGAGAAGGGCAAGCGCATCCGCCTGCAGAGCCTGGCGCAATTGTCGAACCCGGTCGAGGCGCGCAAGGTCTTGGGCGAATGGCCAGCCTACCGCGTCTCCACGGCCCACGTCATGACCCTGCAGCATCGCTTGCTGGACTGCTACTGGCAGATGCGCCTGCCGCCCCTGCGCTTCGGTTCGGAAACGAGCGTCGCGCTCATCGCCTACCTGAAACACGTCGCGCAGGGAGCCGAGATCAAGGCCCCCGGCCTGAAGCGCTGAGAGGAGGCACGTGGTGATCGAACGACTGGCCGTGCTCGCCCTGCTTCTCGCTGCCGCTACCGCATCGGCCTGGGGACAGACCGTCGGGGTGCAACCGGCCGAGCGCGCACGTATCGATCGTGCCCTGCGCGCGGCATTTCCCACCGCCAGTGCCGCATGGCTGAAGCGCCTCGTACCCGACGAGACGCTGCGCACCTGCTCGACCTACCACAACGCCCCGCCCAAGGACGTCGGCGAGGCCATCATGAAGCGCGAGCGCGCGACCATAAAATACCCGCCGGACGGCAAGCTGGTCGGTGACTGGCGCCGTGGCGAGAAGCTCGCCCAGTCCGGCTACGGCATGCGCTTCACGGACTACCCGCCGAAGCGCGAGAACGGCGGCAACTGCTACGCCTGCCATCAGATTTCGCCTCGGGAGGAAAGCTACGGCAGCATCGGCGTCAAGCTCCTGAAGTACGGAAAAGGCCACAATTTCGGCGCAAGCGAGACAAAGACTGTCTACGACAAGCTGTATAACAGTCACGCGACCGTGCCGTGCTCTCGGATGCCCCGCTTCGGCGCCAACGGCATTCTGACGATCGACCAGATCAAGGATCTGGTCGCGCTGTTGATGGATCCGGAAAGCCCGGTGAACAAGTGACCAACGAGGCGAACGACCCCAGGCTCACGACACGGCGCGACATCCTGGAGATGGCGTGCGCTGCCGGCGTGCTGCTTGCGGGAAGCGGTCGCGTCCGTGCCCAGGCCTTGTCGGGCAGCGTCCGTCAGGAGGACCTGCTCCGGTTCGAGCCGCTGGGCCAGGTCACGCTGCTGCACACGACCGACATCCACGCCCAGCTCAACCCGATCTATTTCCGCGAGCCCTCGACCAACCTGGGCGTCGGGCCATCCAAGGGGCGCGCCCCGCATCTGACCGACCGCGCCTTTCTGCGCGAATATGCGATCGATCCAGGCTCCCACCGTGCCTACATGCTGACGGCGGCGGACCACGACAAGCTGGCGCACGCCTGGGGCCGTGTCGGTGGCATGGATCGCATCGCGACGCTGGTGCGCGCCATCCGTGCCGAACGTGGCGACGACAAGGTTCTGCTGCTCGACGGCGGCGATGCACTGCAAGGATCCTACACGGCGCTGGCCACCAAGGGCGCCGACATGATCCGCGCGCTGGACAAGCTCGGCGTCGCCGCGATGACCGGGCATTGGGAGTTCACGCTGGGCGAGCGCCGCATCCACGAGCTGTTCGGCGACCGCGTGCGCCAAGGCGCATCCAGGGCGGCCTTCCTCGCCGGCAACGTCTTCGACAATGAATTCGACGAGCCGATCTTCCACCCCATGCGGTTCTTCGAGAAGGGGGGCGTGCGCATCGCCGTGATCGGGCAGGCGTTCCCCTATACACCCGTCGCCAACCCCGCCTGGATGATCCCGAAGTGGTCGATGGGCATCCGCGAGTCCGAAGTACAACGCAACGTCGACCGGGCACGGGCGAAGGGCGCTCACGTCGTCGTTCTGTTGTCGCACAACGGCTTCGATGTCGATCGCAAGATGGCCGGCCGCGTCTCGGGCCTCGATGTCATCCTGTCCGGTCACACGCACGACGCCCTGCCGCGGCCGCTCAGGATCGGGAAAACACTGATCGTGGCCTCTGGATCGCATGGCAAGTTCCTGTCGCGCCTCGATCTCGACGTGCGCGACAAGCGTGTCGTCGGCTATCGCTATGCGTTGATCCCCGTGCTGTCCGATGCCATCGCACCCGATCCCGAGATGGCCGCCTTGATCGCCGATATCCGCCGGCCGCACGAGGACATGCTGTCGGAAGTGCTCGCGGTCACCGAGACCATGCTCTACCGGCGGGACAATTTCTCAGGTCCCCTCGACGATCTCGTCATGCGGGCGATGCTGGAGGGGCGCGGGGCCGATATCGCGCTGTCGCCAGGGTTCCGCTGGGGGCCGACGCTGCTCGCCGGCCAGCCCATCACCTGGGAGGACGTCTACAGCGCCACGGCCATCACGTACCCCACGTGCTATCGCACGGTGCTGACCGGGCGGCGGATCAAGGAAATCCTGGAGGATGTCGCCGACAACCTCTTCAATCCCGACCCCTATTACCAGCAGGGGGGCGACATGGTGCGCGTCGGCGGCATGGCCTACGAGATCGACATCGAGCGCTCCATGGGGCAGCGCATCGGGCGCATGACGCTGACGAAGACCGGCAAGCCGGTGGAGGCGGACCGCAGCTACGTCGTCGCCGGGTGGGGTGCGGTGGCCCAAGGTATCGTCGGCCCCCCGATCTGGGACGTGGTGGCCGACTATCTGCGCGCCAACCGCGTCATCCGCCTGGCGCCGGGCAACACCGTTAAGCTCGGTCATTCGATCAACTTCATAAGCACCAAGTTTTGAATGTCGCGGCGGGCCCTGGTGTGCGATGTCACCGCGAGGCGCGAACCTGCCAACGAGGATTTTGAATGTTCGGTGACGTTTCGATCTATGCCGGTGTGGCGCTGGCCGGGCTCGTCAGCTTTCTGAGCCCGTGCGTGCTGCCGCTGGTGCCACCCTATCTGGGTTACCTCGGCGGCCTGAGCATCGAGGAGATGAACGACGAGCGCGGCCTCGATAATGCCGCCTGGCGCCGGATCGTGCTGGCGTCGCTGTGCTTCGTGCTGGGTTTCACGACGGTATTCGTGGCGCTGGGCGCGGGCGCCTCGTTCATCGGACAGATCGTGCAGACCTACAAGGACGGCCTGGCGATGACCGCCGGCGTCCTCATCATCGTCTTCGGCCTGCATTTCCTGGGGCTCCTGCGCATTCCAATCCTGTATCGGGAAGCGCGCTACCATACGCAGGCGAGCGGTGCGAGCTTTCTCGGCGCCTACGTGATGGGCCTCGCATTCGCCTTCGGCTGGACGCCGTGCGTTGGGCCGATCCTGGCGACGGTGCTGGCCGTTGCGGCCAACGAGGGCAGCCTCGGCGCTGGTGTGCGCCTGCTCGCCATCTATGCGCTGGGGCTCGGGATCCCGTTCATCCTGGCTGCCATCGCCATCGGCCCCTTCCTGGGCTTCATGCGGCGCTTCCGCCGTCATCTCGGCCTGGTCGAAAAGGCCATGGGGGCGCTGCTCGTCGTCACGGGGCTGCTGTTCCTCACCGGTTCGATCAACTGGTTCGGCCAATGGCTGATCGAGAACGCGCCGATCCTCGGGCGCATCGAGGAGCTGGCGACCTCGCGCACCCTGCAGGAGCAGATCCTCAAGCAAGGCAAGTAGGGCGCACCCTCACTCCAATGAACCCGCGGAAGCCCTGACATGACGCACGCCTCGGCCTACCCCATCGCACTCACCATCGCGGGCTCCGACAGCTCGGGCGGGGCGGGAATCCAGGCAGATCTCAAGACCTTCACGGCGCTTGGCGTGTACGGCGCCAGCGTCTTGACGGCCCTGACGGCGCAGAACACGCAGGGTGTTCAGGCCGTGGCGGCGGTCGCCCCCGAGTTCGTCGCGGCCCAGATCGCGTCGGTGATCACGGACCTGAAGGTTGGCGCCATCAAGACGGGCATGCTCGCCAACGCCGCCATCATCGACGCCGTCGTGAGCGCGCTGGACGACTGCCGGGACGTGCCGCTGGTGGTCGATCCCGTCATGGTCGCAACGAGCGGCGATCCTCTGCTCGAGGCGTCGGCAGTCTCCGCGTTGAAGGATCGCCTGATCCCCCGCGCGAGGCTCCTCACCCCGAACCTGCCTGAAGCAGCACACCTCCTCGGCTGCCCCCTGGCCCAATCGGAAGCTGACGCGCGCGAACAGCTGGCGGCGCTGGAAAGGCTCGGCGCCCACGCCGTTCTCCTCAAGGGCGGCCACGGCGAAGGCGGCGAGGCCGTCGACTTGCTGGGCATCGGCGGGCGCGTCGTCCGGCTTGCCAGTCCGCGCATCGCGACGCGCAATACGCATGGCACGGGTTGCACGCTGTCGGCGGCCATAGCGGCCGGCCTGGCCGAGGGGCGCGACCTCAAGGACGCCGTCCGCCGCGGCAAGGCGTTCGTCCATGCTGCCATCGAGGCGGCGCGCGCGCTGGCGATCGGCAAGGGGGCCGGGCCGGTCGATCACCTCTACGCCATCCGGCATTGTGACTGAAAATCCCCCGATTGGATGTGCTCGGATCGAGCCTCGCTGCGATCGCGAAAACGTGATTATCGGTGCGCCGGCAACTGGTTACCGATTGTTGAACTTTTGTGCCGTATGTTTGGTGTGACTTGGGCGACACCGTGTTGTGGCATTCGATTTCAGCCACGCGTTTGCCCTTTTCGGAAATGTCCGAATAGCGCATGTCTTGGCGCACGGACACACCGGGGCGGCTTTGCGTCGTGCGCGGTGCGGAAGTTCAGAAAACACGAGACAAAACAAAGAGATCGGCGCGAGAGGTCGAGCATGGGCGCGTATCGTCGAGTGAAGGCTGTTGCTCTGCTGGCGGGACCAGCCTGCTTCGCCACCATGGGGATGATGGCCATCGATGGCCTGTCCGAGGCAGCTGTTGCTCAGGAGACGGGGACGAACTGGGCGTTCTTCGATCCCCAGTCGGGCGGCGGCCGGAGCTGGGGCGGCAGTGCGTCCACAAATCGCTATGACAACTCGTTCGCCAAGCAGTGGGAGGCGAACCCGCCGAAAGGGTTCCCCACGCTGTCCGCGCAGAACATCGAGGCGACCAAGGCCGCCATCAAGAAGTACGAGACGATCGTCGAGCGCGGGGGCTGGAAGCAGGTCCCCGACGTCATGATGCAGATGGGCTCTGCGGGAAGCGGCGTCGGCCTGCTGCGCGAGCGTCTGGCGATATCGGGGGACCTGCGCTCCAACGAGGGTGGTTTCTTCGGCGAGACGTACGGCACGGACCTGGAGAAGGGCGTCAAGCGCTTCCAGGCCTCGAATGGTCTGACCCCGACAGGCATCGTCGACCGCCGCACCGTGGCCGCGCTCAACGTGCCCGCGGCCGTGCGTCTCAAGCAGCTCAAGGTCAATCTGGCCCGCCTGCAGTCGCTGGTGAACGGCACGGGCAAGAAGTACGTTATCGTCAACATCCCTTCCGCCCAGATCGAAGCGGTGGAGAACAACAAGGTCGTTTCGCGGCACGCCGGTGTGGTCGGCAAGATCGACCGCCAGACGCCGCTGTTGAAGTCGACGATCCACGAGTTGAACTTCAATCCCGTGTGGCACCTGCCGCCGACCGTGATCCAGAAGGATCTCGTGCCCAAGGGCCAGCTGATGTCGCGCCGCGGCCAGGACGTGCTGGCCAAGTACGGCATCGAGGCGTTCGGTTCCGACGGGCGCAAGCTCGATACGAGCAAGATCAACTGGTCGTCGTCATCGGCCCGGAACCTGACCTTCCGGCAGGCGCCAGGGCCCGAGAATCCGTTGGGCTTCGTGAAGATCAACTTCCACAACGGCTACTCCGTCTACATGCACGACAGCCCGTCGCAGAATCTCTTCGGCCGGAATTTCCGTGCTGCAAGCTCGGGCTGCGTGCGCGTTTCGGGAATCGACCAGCTCGCGACCTGGCTCACTTCGGAGCAGGGCTGGACGCACGACAAGGTCGCGCACATGAAGAAATCGGGTGAGCGCTTCGACTTTCGTCTGAAGAAGCCGGTGCCGCTGTTCTTCACCTACATCACGGCCTGGGCGACGGAGGATGGCGTGATCCAGTTCCGTCGCGACATCTACAACAAGGACAACGTCGGCGACGTCGCTTCGGCCTATTGAGGCAAGCCTCTCTCGCAGAAAGCGCATTTACAGCGGCGCGCGGCCCCCTCTGGTGCCGCGCGTTATGCATTTTGGTGCGTGCAAAGCCCTTTATCCATGTTGGCCTGAAGCCGGCCGCGACAAAAAGGCTGGTCTTGATCATCGTCAATAATTTTGGCTACTTGAGGTGCGACAAAGCGCGAGACGCAACACGACGCCACAGTTGTTAAGGATTGATATCTGCCGATCCGGCCAGGTCTCGCGAGGGACGAAGGCGGGATCGGTGTGGCTGCAGCCTGGCATGCGGGCTGGAGAAGCAAGAGGACTGACGCAATGAATTACGACGCGGTATTCGCCTCCGCACTGGCCCAGATCCGCTCCGAGGGCCGGTATCGCGTCTTCGCCGATATTTGTCGTCAGCGCGGCAGCTTCCCACGCGCCGTTCACTACGGGGCCGACAAGCCCGGCGATATCACCGTGTGGTGCTCCAACGACTATCTGGGCATGGGGCAAAGTCCCGTGGTGCTGGCCGCCATGCACGAGGCCCTGGAGACGGTCGGCGCCGGTTCGGGCGGAACGCGCAACATCTCCGGCACCACGCACTATCACGTCGAACTCGAGCGCGAGCTGGCCGATCTGCACGGCAAGGAGAGCGCGCTGCTCTTCACGTCGGCCTACGTCGCCAACGACACCACGCTGGCCACGCTGCAGAAGCTGCTGCCCGGCGCAATCATCCTCTCCGACGAGAAGAACCACGCTTCCATGATCGCCGGCATCCGCAACGGCGGCGGCGAGAAGCGGATCTTCGCCCACAACGATCTGGCCGATCTCGAGCGTATCCTGAAGGAGATCGACCCGGCGCGCGCCAAGATCATCGCCTTCGAGAGCGTCTACTCGATGGACGGCGCCATCGCCCCCATCGGCGCGATCTGCGATCTGGCGCGCAAGTACGGTGCCTTGACCTATCTCGACGAGGTGCATGCGGTGGGCATGTATGGCCCGCGCGGCGGCGGCATCGCCGAGCGTGACGGTGTCATGCACAAGGTCGACATCATCAACGGCACGCTGGCCAAGGGCTTTGGCGTGATGGGTGGCTATATCGCCGCCAGCGCCGACCTGTGCGATGCCATCCGTTCCTATGCTCCCGGCTTCATCTTCACGACGTCGCTGGCCCCTGCCGTTGCCGCCGGTGCGCTGGCCTCGATCCGGCACCTCAAGACCTCCGACCTGGAACGTGCACGCCACCAGGAGCGTGCGCGTACGCTCAAGCGCAAGCTCAAGAACGCCGGACTGCCCGTCGTCGACAATCCCAGCCACATCGTGCCCGTGCTCGTCGGCGATCCAGTGATCTGCAAGCGCGTCACCGACACGCTGCTCGACCGTTTCGGCATCTACGTGCAGCCGATCAACTACCCGACCGTTCCCAAGGGCACCGAGCGCCTGCGCCTGACGCCGACCCCGCTCCATTCCGACGCGGACATGGACCGGCTGGTCGAGGCGCTGACGGCTCTGTGGGCGGAGTGCCCCATCTCCATCGAGCAGAAGCGCGCTGCCGAATAGGCAGACGCGCAGCTTGCCCATCGCCGAGTGTTTCGGTTTCGGCATTTGCATGCCCTTGCCGTGCGTCCGAGAGCGGGTGCCAAACGTCGGATGCACTACACGCGCCGCTGGGAATCGCCATAATGCGGTGCGAGAACCGTAACCGGACGATCCCTGCAGGGCGCGCGATGACGCCAACGAGGCCGATTCAATTCGAGAAGCTGCACGGCGGTGCGCCATGGCGTGCCGTGCGCGCGCCGCTGGCATGCGCTGCGCTCGCCGTGGTGCTGGCGTCGGCACCGGCTGCATCCGCGCAGGATGGCGAGAGCCAACCCTACGACTTCAAGCTCTTCCGGCTCGCCGAGGTGCTTGGAGCCGTCCATTACCTTCGTGAACTCTGCGGATCGGACGATGGCTCGCTGTGGCGCGATCGCATGAGCGAGATCATCGCCGGTGAAGGCTCCTCCGCGCTGCGCCGCGCACGCCTGACGCGCCGGTTCAACGAGGGCTATCGCAGCTACAGCCGCACGTATCAATCCTGCACGACCACGGCCAAGACCGCCATAAACCGTTTTCTCAGTGAAGGGGCGGAATTATCTGAAGCGATTGTGAAATCCGTTCCAAGATGACGTGCTTTCGAGTTTACCTTTATTGTTGCTGATGCCCCCATTTCCCGGTCCACGTGCTAGACAGCGCAAAGCCGCAAAGGCAATGCACGTGAACAGGGGATTTCGACGTGGAAAGAGGGTTGGGACTTTCTGGGGCCAGCGACGAGAGCCTTCGCGCGCTCGACATCATTCTTGGCGCCTGGGAAGAGGGGGCCGAGTGCGGCATCGCGCCCGAACTCATGGCCTACGCGGCCCTCTACACGGCCCTGAGCGATCTCGTTGCTGCGTTCGGCGAGGAGGCCGTCGCCACGCTTGCGACCGGACTGTGCTCGCGCGTGCAGGCGGGCGAATTCACGCTCTATAGTGCGCAGCACTGAAGCACACGGCAGGGCGAGGCACGCGCGCCCTGCCTCGCCTCGCAATCAACACCAGCCTCGCAATCAGCGCCCGTCTCGCAATCAGCGGATGCGCTTGATGCCCATTTCGCCGATCAACAGCGAGCCCAGGCCGAGTAGCACGAGCCCGGCGATCTGATTGATGCGCGACATGCGCTCTTCGTCGATGATGTGGCGAATGCCGCTGATCAGCCGCGAAACGATCAGCCAATAGGTGAAGCTGCCGCCCATCACCGAGGCGACCATGGCAAGGGCGTCGAAGTGCGACTCGACTTCAACGAACGAGCTGACGCCGCTGAAGATTGCGAACAGGCCCAGCACCGCGCCCGGGTTGGTCAACGTCAGCAGGAAGAGCTGCGGGATATCCCAGATGTAATCGGACAGGGTGGCCCGCTCCGCGTCGTGGGCACTCGTGAAGGTGGGCTTGGTGAAGTAGAGCTTGAGCCCGGCCACCATGATCGCCACGCCACCGACGATCTGGATGGCTGTGCGGTACTGCTTGATGGCGCCCGAAACGGCATTGACGCCGAGAGCGGCAGCAAGCGCGATCAGGCCGTCGCCCAGCATGACCCCGAGGCCGGCGGCCAGCCCCCCGAAGAACCCCCGCTCGACGGCACGCTGCAGGGCAAGCAGATTGGTCGGCCCAAGGGGGAGCGCCACGAGAACGCCGATGAGAAACCCCACAGGCGCGATCAGAAGCACATTGGGGACGAAAGCCATCACGCGCGGGCACCCGGGACGACCTGATGGGCCTCCCTCCTCTGGGGCAGCCGGAAGGACGATTGTGGAGCGCGCAGCCTCGCCATTGCCGGGATGTCCGCCGTCATCCTATGCTTTCCAGGCTCCAGCAAGTGAGATCCCCCGATGCCGCCCAGCAGACGAATTTTGGCGACCTTGTGTTTATTCCTAATCGTGCTGGCTGGCATTGTCCATGCGGCCCACGGCCCGTGGCGACGGGCCATTGCCGCCGAAACGGCAGCGACGCCCGCCCCGGTCGCGCCGCCTGGCAGCGATGAGGCGAAGCCTTTGTCCAATCACTGCGGGGACCGCGTCATGCCGTCGGCCGTCATCGAGATGCGCGATGCCATTCTGGCTGCGGCGGAGGGGGGACGGATCGAGGAATTGAAGGGGGTCTTCGAGCTCAACGAGTTGCCGCCCAGTCTCGGCATCGACCAGGGCGCCGACCCGATCGCGCATCTGAAAGCGCAGTCGGGCGACGGCGATGGCAAGGCCGTGCTCGCAGCCCTGATCCGGATCATTACAGCCGGCTGTGTCAGCATCCCCACAGGGCGCGATATCGAGAACAACCGGGTCTTCGTCTGGCCCTATCTGGCCGAGATGGACCTCGCACACCTGCCGGCGGCGCACAGCGACGCCCTCGACGCCGTGGCCGGAAAAGATGGCGCAGATGCCATGCGCCGGAGCGGCACGTACGCCTTCTGGAAAATCGAAATCGGCGCCGACGGCACGTGGCATAGCCTCGCGCGCTGAGCACGTGAACGAAAACGGGCGGAGCAATGCCCCGCCCGCATGTCCACCCGGAAAGGGCATCCGGAGAGGTCATTTCTTCTCAGGCATCATGGCTGCACCCGAGCCCGAGCCTTTGTCGCCCATCATCGGAGCGCTTGCGCCCGAGCCTTTGTCGCCCATCATCGGAGCGCTTGCGCCGAGCCTTTGTGGCCCATCATCGGGGCGCCTGCGCCCGAGCCCTTGGCGTCCATCATCGGGGCACCGGCCCCCGAACCCTTGGCGTCCTTCATTTCGGCGGCAGCACCCGGGCCCGACCCTTTGTCCTGGGCGATGGCCGGCGTGGCGACGACGGCGACGACGGCAAATGGCAGCAGAAGTTTTTTCATGATTTGGCCTTTCATGGCATTTTCCACCCTGTGACGGGCCGGGTGACGTTACGCCCACAGGCGCGCGCAGCGTCTTCAATGCCGATGCAAGACTTCGTGAGGCTCGGATCGCAGGAAATGACGTAATCGTGTTGCGATCGCGCCGTGTCCGCCACGGCGCGATCGCAAGGCCCGGTCAGTTGCTCTCGGCTTCGTCGGCCGGGGCTTGCTCGCCAGCGTCCTCGTAGTCGCCGTCTTCGCTGTACGTCTGCAGGTCCAGCGCTTCCTCGCGCATCATCGTGACGTCCTCGCCGCGCGCCTGGCGATCGGCCTCGTCCTGCGAACGTGCGACGTTGATCGACACCTTCACCGAGACTTCCGGGTGCAGCAGCACGTGCACGTCGTGCAAACCCAGGCCCTTGATCGGCTTGTCGAGGAGGATCTGGTTGCGGTTGACGCTGATGCCGCCTTCCGAGATCAGCTCGGCGATGTCGCGCGTGGACACCGAGCCGTAGAGCTGGCCCGTGTCACCGGCCTGGCGGATCGTCGTGAAGGAGCGCCCTTCGACCTTCTCTGCCAGGGTGCTGGCCTCTGCCTTCAGCTCGAGGTTGCGGGCTTCGAGCTGGGTGCGCTGCGTCTCGAACAGCTTGCGGTTGGCATCCGTCGCGCGCAGGGCCTTGCCGCGCGGCAGCAGGAAATTGCGCGCATAGCCGTCCTTGACGCGGACGACGTCGCCCATCTGGCCCAGGCGGCCGATGCGCTCGAGCAGGATGACTTGCATGTGACTTCTCCTTGGTTTGGATCTGAGGTGTTGGTCTGTTGTCGTGGTGGTGAAGACGATCAGCCCGGCGGCGGCTTCGTGCAGGGCGCACGGCCCCGCCACCGCCTGAGCATGGGTTCGAAGGTGCCGACCATGGCCAAAGCGATGGCGGCCCAAGTATTGAGCACCAGCAGGGCGACGTAGACGCCCCACAGGATGAACGGTCGAGCCGCCATGCCGCGCGTGACCGAGTGCACGACGGCGAGGCCCAGCAAGACGTAGGCGAAGAAGAAGGCGCCGGCGAAACCCGACGCCAGCAGCGCGGGGTACCCGGTCAGGAGCGCCGACGCGGCCAGGCTCGCGGCCAGCCCGAGACCGAACCCGCGTGGATAGGCCAGGGAGGCCAGGTCCGGCCAAGGCCTCGACAGGCGGCCGGAGGCAAGTGTGATGCGCCCCGCCAGGTAGAGATTGGCGGCGAAACTGCCCAGCCACGACAGCGCCGAGGTGGCGGGGAGGGCATAGAGTGCGATCTCCGTCAGCGACGCGAGGTCCTGTTCGCTGAGATTGCGATCCTTCAGGCCCGGCAGCGACTGCAGGAACACTTTCTCGATGAGCGTGCGCAACAGCTTGCGGATCTGGTCGAGATCATCGCCCAGCATCCAGACGGTGACGAATGCGGTGACCCCGGCAAACAGCGTCGCAGCGGCGATCATGCGGCCGATCGGATACCACTCGATCGCAGTCTGTTCGTCGCCGATGTCGCTGGGGCCCACGGCGACCGCTCGCCGCAATTGGGCGAGATGGCAGACGTAGAACACCGGCAGCCCCTGCGAGGCCAGCACGACGAGGCCGGTGACGGGTGACAGCAGCAGCGCGCTTCCCACGGCCGATCCAACCGCAGCAACGAGCGCAGCGATGGTTCCCCAGCCGAGACCGGCGAGGAAGAGCGGCAGCGGAGCAAGGAAGTAGATGAGCATGCGCCCGCCCATGCCGCCGTAGAGGGCGGAGGCGAAGAGCGCAGCGGACGCAAGGCCCGCGGCAGCGCCGATCAGTATGATTTGCGGCATGGAGCTGTCCCGCCTCGTGGCGGTTAGAGGCGGGTCCAGGCCCGCCCCAACCTTGGAGTGCGCAGCGCCGGGCGCGAGGCCCGGCACCAGCAGGCTTACTTGATCACGTAGGGCAGCAGGCCCAGGAAGCGCGAGCGCTTGATGGCCTTGGCCAGTTCACGCTGCTTCTTTGCAGAAACGGCCGTGATGCGGCTCGGCACGATCTTGCCGCGCTCCGACACGTAGCGGCCGAGCAGGCGCGAGTCCTTGTAGTCGATCTTCGGGGCGTTGGCGCCGGAGAACGGGCAGGTCTTGCGCCGGCGATGGAACGGGCGGCGGGCCTGCTGCGGGGTGGGGCTCTGTTCGCTCATCAGGTTCTCTCGCTCTCAGAGGATGCCGGACGGGGCGGACGCGGACCGCGGTCGAAGCGGTCGCCACCCTCGCGAGGCGGACGGTCGCCGCGATCGCCGCCGCGGAAGCCGCCGCGATCGCCACCACGGAATCCACCACGCTCGCCGCGATCACCGCGGAAGCCACCACGGCCACCCGGGCCGCGATCGCCGCGCTCGTCGCGGTCCTGCTTGCGCATCTGCGCGGACGGCTCCGTCTCGTGCTCGTCGACGCGGATCGTCATGAAGCGCAGGATGTCGGGATGGATGCCCATGCGGCGCTCCATCTCGACCACGACGGCCGGAGCGGCGTCGATGTTGAACAGCGTGTAATGCGCCTTGCGGTTCTTCTTGATCTTGTAGGCGAGGCTCTTCAGACCCCAGTATTCGGTCTTGGAGATCGTGCCTGCGCCTTCCTCGATCACTTGCGCGAATTCCTTGGTCAGGGCCTCGACCTGAGTCTGCGAGATATCCTGACGCGCAAGGAATACATGCTCATAAAGCGGCATGCCTTGGCCTTCCTTTCTCAGTTTGTCCGCTCCGGCGCCTAGCCCCTGTCGGGCCGCCCTCACCCGCGCGGGGTGCGAGAAGGCCCATCGAGACGACCCAAAGAGTGAAGACACTGGGGACAAGGCCATGTCTATGGCCTCTCGCTCGTCCATGGGCACATGATGTGCGCCCATAGCAAAACGCCCCCGTTCAGCCTCCAACCGAAGCAGGTAGCGGCGTTATAGCCGCATTTTGCTTTGCGGCAAGCGAAATCCCACGGGAGACGGGGTGTCGGCGAGCCACGGCGCCGCAGCGTGCAGCTGGGCATTGTTCCGTGGCTGCAAGGCTCATAGGCTGGCGGCGACAGGCCCGGCGGCGGTCCCAAGGAGTGCGCCGGGCGGTAATGGCATCGACCTGAGGACGACACCCCCATGAGCACCCCCGCAATCAGCCGGTTCCCGGTACCTAAGCTCAGCGACATGCCCGCCGACATCCGCGAGCGCATCGAGAAGGTGCAGGAGAAGTCGGGTTTCATCCCCAACGTGTTCCTGGCCCTGGCCTATCGCCCGGACGAGTTCCGCGCCTTCATGGCCTACCATGATGCCCTCATGGACAAGCCCGGCGGCCTGACCAAGGCCGAGCGCGAGATGATCGTCGTCGCGACGAGCGGCGCCAACCAGTGCCAGTATTGCGTCATCGCCCACGGCGCCATTCTGCGCATTCGTGCCAAGAACCCGCTGATTGCCGACCAGGTCGCGGTCAATTACCGAAAGGCCGACATCACGCCCAAGCAGCGCGCCATGCTCGACTTTGCGATGAAGGTGTCGCGCGAGTCCGCGTCCGTGACCGATGCCGACGTCGCCGAACTCGAAAAGCACGGCTTCACCAAGGACGATGCCTGGGACATTACGGCTATCGCAGCCTTCTTCTCGCTGTCGAACCGCATGGCGAATGTCGCGAGCATCCGCCCCAACGACGAGTTCTACAAGCTGGGCCGGTGAACGGCGGCATCCGACAACGCAGTGACCCCTGCCGCTGCATGGCGGCGGCAGGCCTTTATTTCGCAATGGTTTTTTCTGCGGGATTTGTTTTGGGGCCGGTGCGCGTACTCGTCCTCGAGCCCCGCCTCGGCGGCCTTGCGGCGGTGCTCTGCGAGGCCCCCGTCCTTATTGCTGCAATGCATCTGGCAATAGGGCGAGCACGGCGCGTCACGGGGCTTGTCGCGCGCCCGGCAACGATGCTCTGCGTCGGCGCGCTCGCTCTCATGTTCCAGGTCGCTGCCGATTTCGCCGTGGGCTGGAGCCTGCGCGGGATGGGGCTCGCAGATCAATTGGCGCGCTTCGCGACGGCCGAGGGATGGGTATACCTGGGGCTCTTGCTCGTCTTCGCGGCAATGCCCGTTGTCGTGATGCCACGACAAGGACCGGCCTCGACCTGATGCCTGGATGCCAGGGCGATGCCGGCGCCACGTGCATTTCGGCCTCTAGTGTAGCGCATCAGACGTTTGGTACCCACTCGCGGCTTGGCTCGTGACCAAACGTCTGATGCAAAAGCTACACTAGAATCATAGTGTTGCTAGTGTTCTTTCTGGCTCCGAGACTTGGTCCAGAGTACGATGCACGGGGAACCAAGTGTCGGAGCCGGAACACTA
The DNA here is from genome assembly GCA_041397775.1 of Hyphomicrobiaceae bacterium. GTDB lineage: Bacteria > Pseudomonadota > Alphaproteobacteria > Rhizobiales > Hyphomicrobiaceae. The sequence goes on from JAWKWB010000002.1 coordinate 235,795, forward strand.
GCACGAAATATTCCATCGCCGCAGTTTCAGCGGTCTTGAATGCCGCCTCTGGGATGGCAATGTCGGCGCCGGACAAGTCGGCGAGATTCGGCATGATAAAAAGACAAGCGGCGGCTTTTTGCATAATTGCAGCTCTTTCCTCGAGCACCGATGCCTCTGCCACGGGACTGGCCGACGCGCTCGCCGGCTGCCAGGACCAGAGAATGGCGCCAGCCTCGCGTATTGCATCATGTGATCGCCTGATTGCTGCCGCGGAGGGCGACCCCGAATTGAAATTCGAAGCCCGCATGCAGCGAGGCCTCCTGAGAGAAAAGGAAGGCGACATATCAGCCGCCTTGGCGGATTTCGAGGCGGCGGCGCAACTCGATCCGGAAAGTGCGTTTGCCCAATTCAACAAGGCCAACATGCTGGCGGCATCCGGACAATCGGAAAAGGCGCTCGATGCCTATGCGCGCGCCATCGCGATCGAGCCCAAGGATGCGGATTTCTACGTCAATCGCGGTGTCACGTATCGGATTGTCGGCGACGAAAGACGCGCACGGCAGGATTTCGACAGCGCGATCGCCCTGGCTCCGAAACATGCCGACGCATACTTCAACCGCGCCATGTCCAGCATCGAGTTGGGGAGCGCCGCCAATGCGCTCGAGGATCTCGAAGTCGCGCGGAAACTTGGCGGGGACGACGCGCCCGTCCTTGCGGCGACGGCGCGCGTGCTCGCAATCCAGGGACGCATCGTCGAAGCGCGCGCCATGGCGGAGATGGCGCAGCGGCTGGCGCCCGGCGATGCCGATATCGGCATACTCCTCGGCGAGTTGAAGGCACGCGGAGAGAAGTAGGTCCGTCACGCGGCGCGTGGCGGGGAACAATCCAGGGCTTGGCATGTCGCGTTGGGCCGGCGGTTGCGGGCCTGCGTGACGACGCTAATCTCGATGCGTTTGAAAAAAAGAAAAAACAACGCATCTGCGCCGACCACGGGTCGTGCGATGCGTTGTTTTCACGAGGGGCGTTGACCGCTTACTTCTTGTTGCGCGCGTCGGCGCACTTCTTGGTCTTCTTGCTCCAGTATTTGTACGTACCGCAGGTCTTGGACTTGCCGGCGGCCTTCTTGGCTTTTTTGGCTTTCTTGGCCTTGGCGACCTTGACGTACTTGGCCTTGGCCTTTTTCGCCTTCACGGCCTTTTTTGCTTTTTTCTTCGTGCCGATCAGCTCGACCGCGGTCTCCGTCTGAACTTTCGTTCCCGGGCCCATCAGCGTGAATGCCGAAACGGGGGTGGCGGGGGTAACAGCCATCAGGAATGCACCGGCGATTCCCGAGAGTAGCCATTTCTTGAGCACGGATGTTCTCCCTAGTTTTTCATGGCGGCGAACGATTGTTTGGTTTCGATTGTAAAAATCGATGCGCCAGAGGCGTATTTATCATTGCCGCGGGGAAGCGGTAAGTGGGGCGCAACCGGTAAAAATGGAATAAAGTCGCATGTGCTTAAAATGGCACATGAAAGATCTGAATAAGTCAGCCGAAGGAATGTCCAATCGGTTGTGTCACGAAAACAATAGGAATTTCCGATGATAACGGGTCGTTCGACGGCAGACGAAAATGGATCGTCGAGAAAGTATTGCTACGCGGGAACAACGTCTTCTTTTCAGGGGGCCGTGGCAGTGATGTGCACCGTGCACTGCATCGAATATGTCGTGCAGTGCGGCATATGCGGCAGGGCCGTTCGGAAAACGAGACGGCGCAATGCGATCCGCCTCGGGACGAGTTGCCACCCCCGCCCGTGCTTGACAGGCGGGCGAGGGGGGTGCTTAAGCCGCACGCAAACACGAGCTTGCGCGGATCGTTGGTTCGCGCATCCCGTAGATGTCGAGGCAGACGCGAAGGAGCGGCCAGCATGGCCATTGCATTCGTATTTCCGGGGCAAGGCAGCCAGACCGTCGGCATGGGCCGGGACCTTGCCATCAATTTTCCGGCCGCCAAGGCCGTGTTCGACGAGGTTGACGAGGCGCTCGGCCAGAAACTGTCGCAGATCATGTGGGAAGGCCCGCAGGAGACGCTGACGCTGACCGAGAACGCACAGCCGGCCCTGATGGCGCATTCGCTCGCTGTGATGCGTGTGCTGGAGCAGGAGAAAGGCCTGGATCTCGCAAGGCAGGTCCAATGCGTCGCGGGGCACTCGCTGGGTGAATATTCCGCCCTTGCAGCGGCGGGCGCCTTCACCATCGCGGATGCCGCGCGCCTCCTGAAACTGCGTGGCCAGTCCATGCAGAAGGCCGTTCCCGTCGGCCAGGGCGCCATGGCGGCTCTTCTGGGCGTCGGTCTCGACGTCGCGCGCAAGATCGCCGCCGATGCCGCCCAGGGTGACGTCTGCGACATCGCCAACGACAACGAGCCGACCCAGGTCGTCCTGTCCGGTCACAAGACCGCGATCGACCGCGTCGCGGAGGTGGGCAAGGCCCACGGGCTACGCCGCGCCATCCCGCTGCCCGTGTCCGCACCATTCCATTGCCGCCTGTTGAAGCCCGCCGCCGATGCCATGGCCGAGGCCCTGGCCAAGGTCGAGGTCAAGGCGCCGAAAGTGCCCGTGATCGCCAACGTTCTGGCGGCCCCGATCACCGATCCGGCGGAAATTAAGCAACGCCTCGTCGAGCAGGTGACCGGAACCGTACGCTGGCGCGAGTGTGTGCTTGCGATGGCGGCTGCCGGCGTCACCGACCTCTTCGAGATCGGCTCCGGCAAGGTCCTGACGGGCCTTGCGGGCCGCATCGACAAGTCGCTGAAGGCGCAGGCGATCGGCACCCCCGCCGATATCGACGCCAGCCTGGCCGCACTCAAACTCTAGAGGAAGACATGTTCTCACTCGAAGGCAAGACCGCACTCGTCACGGGCGCCACGGGCGGCATCGGCGGCGCCATTGCGCGCGCGTTCCATGCCCAGGGCGCCACGGTGGCGATCTCCGGCCGGCAGGTCGACAAGCTCGAGGCGCTGAAATCCGAACTCGGCGACCGCGTCGTGGTCTGCCCCTGTGACCTGGCGAACAAGGAGCAGGTGGGCAAGCTGATCGACGAGGCCGTGAAGGCCCTCGGCGGACGCCTGGACATCCTCGTCAACAATGCCGGCCTCACCAAGGACAACCTGTTCATGGTGATGAAGGACGAGCAGTGGGACGACGTCATCGCCGTCAACCTGACCTCCACGTTCATGCTGTCGCGCGCCGCCACCCGGCACATGCTGCGCTCCAAGTCGGGCTATGGCCGCATCATCAACATTTCGTCGGTGTCGGGCATCCTGGGCAATCCGGGCCAGGGCAACTATGCCGCGTCGAAGGCCGGCATGATCGGCATGACGAAGTCGCTCGCCCGCGAGGTGGCGCCGCGCGGCATCACCGCCAACTGCATCGCGCCGGGCTTCATCTCGACGCCGATGACGGACGTGCTGAACGAGAAGCAGGTCGAGACCATCAAGGCGGCGATCCCCACCCAGACGTTCGGTGCACCCGACGACATCGCCGCCGCCGCCGTCTATCTGGCGAGCCCGGAAGCGCGGTACATGACGGGACAGACGCTCCACGTGAACGGTGGCATGGTGATGGTCTGATCCGCATCTGCGGACAAAGCATGTGGAGTGGCCTCGGGTCGCTCATGCAAGCCAGTTGACGCGCCCGGCATTCTGGGCTCTTAAGCTGGGGAAAATTCCCGGGCGCGTGGCCCGGGATGATGCAACCGGTCGAGACTCGAACTAGGTCGAACCAGTTCGGGATGACGAATAGAAGTCATGACGACCGTGTGCGTCGGGGGTTGTTGACAGATCGGACTGCCGCGGCAGCCGTCGAGCGAGGAAGTGGCGAGGGATAGATGAGCGACATCGCAGAGCGCGTTAAGAAGATCGTGATCGACCATTTGAGCGTCGAAGCGGACAAAGTGACGGAGAGCGCGAGCTTCATCGACGACCTCGGTGCCGACAGCCTCGACACGGTCGAGCTGGTCATGGCGTTCGAGGAGGAGTTCGGTTGCGAGATCCCCGATGACGCAGCCGAGCAGATCCAGACCGTCGGCGACGCCGTGAAGTTCCTGGAGAAGCAGGCGAAAGCCGCCTGATCTCGGCGCCGGGCCGGATGCGAACTCCGGCCCGTACGCACAGTTGGGCTGGAGCGCCGTTGCTCGGCCGTCTCCCGGCCCCATCGCAAGTTGGTTCAGCAGGGCAGGTGGTCAAGCATGCGGCGCGTCGTCGTAACTGGATTGGGGCTCGTGACGCCCCTGGGTTGTGGCTTGGATGCAACCTGGTCGGCCCTGCTGGCAGGCAAGAGCGGCGCCCGCCGGGTCGCCGAGTTCGAGGTTTCGGACCTTCCCAGCCAGATCGCATGCTTCGTGCCGCGCGGCGACGGCAGCAACGGCACCTTCAATCCCGATCAGTGGATGGAGCCGAAGGAGCAGCGCAAGGTCGACGACTTCATCGTCTATGCGATGGCGGCGGCCGATCAGGCGATCGCCGATTCCGGCTATGCACCCAAGACCAAGGAGCAGCAGGAGCGCACCGGCGTTCTGATCGGCTCGGGCATCGGCGGCCTTTCGGGCATCGCCGACACGTCGATCGTGCTGAAGGAGAAAGGGCCGCGCCGCGTCTCCCCGTTCTTCATCCCCGGTCGTCTCATCAATCTGGCCAGCGGCTACGTCTCCATCAAGCACGGCCTCAAGGGGCCGAACCACGCCGTGGTGACGGCCTGTTCGACCGGCGCGCACGCCATCGGCGATGCCGCCCGTCTCGTGGCGCTGGGCGATGCCGACGTGATGGTCGCAGGCGGCGCGGAAAGCCCGATCTGCCGCATCGCGCTCGCCGGCTTCGCCGCATGCCGTGCGCTCTCCACCGGCTTCAACGACACGCCCGAGAAGGCCTCGCGTCCCTACGACAGGGACCGCGACGGCTTCGTCATGGGTGAAGGCGCCGGCATCGTCGTGCTCGAGACGCTGGAGCACGCCCAGGCGCGCGGCGCGCGCATCTACGCCGAGATCATCGGTTACGGCATGTCGGGCGACGCCTTCCACATCACGGCGCCCGCGGCCGACGGCGACGGCGCCTATCGCTGCATGCGCAACGCGATCGCGCGGGCCAACATCGACCCGAGCGAGATCGACTACGTCAATGCGCACGGTACCTCCACGCCCATGGGCGACGAGATCGAGCTGGGCGCGGTCGAGCGCCTGTTCGGCAACTCCGCTGGCAAACTCTCCATGTCCTCCACGAAGTCGGCCATCGGCCACCTGCTGGGCGCGGCTGGTGCGGTGGAGGCCGTGTTCTCCATCCTCGCGATGCGCGACAACATCGCGCCGCCCACCCTCAACCTCGACAATCCCTCGGTCGAGACGGCCATCGATTTGGTGGCGCACCGGCCCAAGGAAAAGCAGATCGACACCGTGCTTTCCAACTCGTTCGGGTTTGGTGGCACCAATGCGTCGCTGGTGATGCGGCGCCTGGCGAGCTGACGCGGCCGCTTTGCGGACGCCCGTTGGCGGTTCCCGGTTTCCGGCGGACCGCTTCTTCACTTCGTTCTTTGGCCATATTCTGCATTACAGTTCACCCAGTTGAGCCTTCGGATCGTCCATGGACCGCTGCGGACGCCGCGGGTTGGCGGATCGGCGGATGCAGAAGGCGTTTCTGGAGCTGAGGCATGAGGCAACGATCGAGCGACGACGGTCTGACGACGTCGGCGCGCGTCGCATCGCTGATGCCGCGCAGCCCTTCGGAGCTGGCATCGCCGACTCGTCCGCAGCGCGCCTCGTCCCGTGACGTGAAGATCCGCGAGCCGCGCAAGCTCAACCGGTTCTTCCGCGCCATCAACGGCCTGCTGACCTTCGCCTTCCTGCTCTTCCTGATCGTCGCGGGCACCGTTTTCGCCATGCGCGCGAAGTTCGATGCCCTCGGTCCGCTCGCCACCTCGACCACGGTGGTCATTCCGCGGGGCGCTGGCATCATCGAAATCGCCGAGCGTCTCGAGAAGGACGGCATCGTATCGGACCGCCGGATCTTCACGGCCCAGTACTACTGGGCGCGCTTCGGTGCGGGACGTGCCACCGACAAGATCACGATCAAGGCAGGTGAATACGAGATCAAGAAGGCCGCGAGCATCAGCGACGTGCTGGCGACGCTCGTGGAGGGACGCGCCGTCCTGCAGAAGGTGACGATCCCCGAAGGCCTGACCAGCCAGCAGATCGTCGAGCGTCTGAAGACCGATCCCAACCTGACCGGCGACCTCGCCGAGGTCCCGCCCGAAGGCGCCCTGCTGCCCGACACCTATCGGTTCTCGCGCGGCCTGTCGCGCCAGGAGATCCTCGACCGGATGCAGGCCGAGATGAACAAGGCCCTGGCCCAGTTCTGGGAGAAGCGGCAGGCGGACCTGCCGATCCAGACGAAGGAGGAGGCGCTCGTTCTGGCCTCCATCATCGAGAAGGAAACCGGCCGCAACGACGAGCGTGCCCGTGTCGCCGCCGTCTTCGTTAATCGCCTGCGCAAGCGCATGCGCCTGCAGTCCGACCCGACGATCGTCTACGGCCTGGTCGGCGGTCAGGGCCCGCTCGGCCGGCCCATCACGCGGGGCGATATCGATAGCCGGACGCCCTACAACACCTATCAGATCGATGGGCTACCGCCCGGCCCGATCTGCAGTCCGGGGCGCGCTTCGATCGAGGCGGCGCTCAATCCGGCCAAGACCGACGATCTCTACTTCGTCGCGGACGGCACCGGCGGACACGTCTTCACGAGCACGCTGAAGGATCATAACGCCGCCGTTCAGAACTGGCGTAAGGTCGAGCGCGAGCAGCGCGCCCGGCAGGAGGCCCGGGCGGCGGCGAAGGCGGAGGCGCAGGCCAAGGTCGCGGCGACGCAAGACAAGGCGCCGGCCGCCGAGACCGAGGATGTGCCCCTTCCCATCCGCAAGCCCAAGCGGCGGCAGGCCCCGGACGGCATGCAGGGCCTTTCCAAGGCGCCGGCCTCCAAGTAGACGTTTCCATCGACTTCGCGGGCGCCAGCGGCCATTCTGCAGCGAGAAGAATCGTTTGGCGGCAGCGCGGTTGCGGCCTGGCGGAATGGCCAGGGCCCGCGCGCTGCATTTCACCGCGACAAGAGGCCCATGACACTCAAGAGCATGACCGGATTTGCGCGCAGCGACGGCACCGGGGATGGCGCGCGCTGGCATTGGGAGGTTCGCAGCGTCAATGGACGCGGCCTCGACATCCGGCTGCGGGTGCCGTCCGGCTATGACGGCATCGAGCCCAAGGTGCGCGATGCGGTGGCCAAGCGCGTCACGCGCGGCAACGTCTCCCTGACGCTGACGCTGCAGCGCGAGGTGGAGGGGGCGGAGCTCAAGGTCAACGAGGCAGCGCTTGCGAGCGTGCTGGCAGCCATCGCGCGCGTCGAGGCTGCCGGCGCCTTCGAGAGGCCCCGGCCCGAGGGAATTCTCGCCCTGCGCGGTGTCCTCGACGTGGCGGAGGCCTCCGAGACCGAGGCCGACATCGCAGCCCGTTCCAGCGCCATGCTGGCCGATCTCGACAAGGCGCTCGATGCGCTCGTCGCCGCACGTCGCGAGGAGGGGGCGCGCCTGGCAGGCTTGCTCGCCGATCAGGTGGCCCGCGTCGAGGCGCTCGTCGCCGCGGTGGAGGCCAATCCCGCCCGCAAGGAGGAGGCGATCCGCGCGCGCCTCGCCGAGCAGGTGCGCCGGCTGCTGGATGCCGCGTCCAACCTCGACGAGGGCCGTCTGCATCAGGAGGCCGCTTTGCTCGCCACCCGCTCCGACATCGCCGAGGAGCTGGCCCGGCTGACCGCCCATGTCGCTGCAGCGCGCAGCCTCTTTGCCAGCGGGGAGCCGGTCGGCCGCAAGCTCGACTTCCTCGCCCAGGAATTCAACCGGGAAGCAAACACGTTGTGCTCCAAGGCCGTGGACGTGGAGATCACGCGCTCCGGCCTGGAGCTGAAAGCGGTGATCGACCAGTTCCGCGAGCAGGTCCAGAACATCGAGTAGTGCCGCCATGACGGGTAATTCAGAAACGCAGCCGGTGACATCGGCCTGGGACGCACGCCGCGGTCTGCTGCTGGTTTTGTCGTCGCCATCCGGCGCGGGCAAGACCACGCTCTCGCGGCGGCTGCTTGGCGAGGATGCCCAGCTCACCATGTCCGTATCGGTGACGACACGCGACCCCAGGCCCGGCGAGATCGATGGTCGCGACTACTGGTTCCGGGATGTCGCGGGGTTCGAGAAGATGCGCGATGCCGGCGACCTGCTCGAATGGGCGAAGGTGCACGGCAATTTCTACGGCACGCCCGCGGGGCCCGTCATGGCCGAACTGGATCGGGGCCGCGACGTCCTCTTCGACATCGACTGGCAGGGCGCCCAGCAGCTTGCCGCCAAGGCGGGAAGCGACGTCGTCAGGATCTTCATCCTCCCCCCCTCCGCCGATACCCTGCGGCGGCGCCTCGAGACGCGCGCCCAGGATAAGCCCGAGGTCGTGGCCCGACGCCTCGCCGGTGCGGCCGAGGAGATCACGCATTGGGACGAATACGACTACGTTCTCGTCAACGAGGACGTGGACCGGTGCATGGACGACTTGCGCGCCGTGCTCGCCGCCGAGCGCCTGAAGCGCACGCGCCGCGAAGGGCTGAAACCCCTCGTCGAAACGCTGCTCGCCCGCTTGCCGGCTGTCTGAACGAGAACGGGCGCCAAACTCGTGTCTCCTCGACCGCATAATCCGTTCCAAGCCCGCAGCGGACCAAGAGGGGCCTTGCGGTGGGGACACGAGTTTGGCGCCCTTTCCCGTCTATCCTTGCGGCTCGCCGTTCGCCGTGCCGGTTGCGTTCGGGCCGTCGCCGGTCGGCCAAGGCTGCCCGTCGTCGCGTAGCGCAATGTAGATCGCGGGGATCACGAGCACGGTCAGCAGCGTCGATGAGACGAGGCCGAACAGCAGCGAGATCGCCAGGCCCTGGAAGATCGGGTCGAACAGGATCACCGCAGCGCCGATCATGGCCGCCAGCGCCGTCAGCAGGATCGGCTTGAAGCGTATCGACCCCGCCTCGATCAGCACCTGCCGCAGCGGGGCGCCCTCACCCCGCCGCTGCCGGATGAAGTCCACGAGCAGGATCGAGTTGCGCACGATGATGCCCGCCAGCGCGATGAAGCCGATCATCGACGTCGCCGAGAACGGCGCATGGAACAGCCAGTGCCCGATCATGATGCCGATGAGCGTCAGCGGCACCGGCGTCAGGATGACCAGCGGCAGCTTGAACGAGCCGAACTGCGCCACGACCAGGATATAGATGCCCAGGAGGGCCACGGCGAATGCGCCGCCCATGTCGCGGAACGTGACCCACGTCACTTCCCATTCGCCATCCCACAGCAGCACGGGCTTGCTCTCGTCGTCGGGCTGGCCGTGGAGCGCGATCGCCGGCTTCTGGATCTTGCCCCAGTCCTTGGCATTGACGGCCGCATTGACCGCCAGCATGCCGTAGAGCGGCGCTTCGTAGGCCCCCGCCAGTTCGCCCATGACCATTTCCGCATAGCGGCCGTTGTGCCGGAACAGTGGCAGCGAGGCCTTCTCCTGCGTCACCGTGACGACGTCGCCCAGTTCCACGATGGACCGCTCGCCGGGCAGAGCGTTCGCCGGCACCGGTGTGGACAGGGCCTTGGTCGAGAGCGTGAGGTCGGACTTGGGGATCTGCACGGCGATCTCGACGGGATGGCGCCCGCCGCCGCGATGCGAGTAGCCGACGGCGACACCGCCCAGGTACGCCTGGATCGTGTCGTAGACGTCGCGTTGCTCGACCTTGTAGAACTCCAGCTTGTCCTGGTCGATCGACACGCGCGCCCGCGGCGCCGGCGCCCCGAAGCTGTCGTCCTCGTCGACGATGAAGTCCGTGTCGCGGAAGATCTTGCGCACGTCCCGCGCCACGGCGCGTCGCGTTTGCGCATCGGGCCCGTAGATCTCCGCCAGCAGCGTCGCGATCACCGGCGGCCCCGGCGGAACTTCCACGACCTTGAGAACGCTGCCTTCCGGCAGGACCATGTCCTTCAGGCGCGCGCGTGCATCGAGCGCGATGTCGTGGCTCGAGCGCTTGCGTTCGCCCTTGCCGCTGAGATTGATCTGCAGGTCGCCCATGTGCGGCTCATCGCGCAGGTAGTAGTGCCGTACCAGACCATTGAAGTTGAAGGGCGCCGCCGTGCCGGCATAGGCCTGGATCGACGCCACCTCGGGCAGGGCGACGAGGCGCTGCATGGCCGCTGCCAGAACCCTGTCCGTTTCCTCCAGCGACGTGCCGCGCGGCAAGTCGAGGACGACCTGCAACTCGGATTTGTTGTCGAAGGGCAGCAGCTTGACCGTGACGAGCTTCAACGGCAGCAGGACCAGCGAGAGGAGGGTGGCGCCCGCGACGAGGAACAGGAAGCCCCTGGCGCTGCCCTTGGATTTCAGGATGGGCATCGCCCAGCGGCGGTAGACCGCGCCGAGCCGCCCCCCGTCGTGGCCGTCATGGCCATCGTGTGCGCCATGTGCGGACCCGGCCCGTCCCGCGATGCGCACCATCAGCCAGGGCGTCACGATCACGGCCACGAAGAACGACAGGATCATGGCCGCCGAGGCGTTGGCGGGAATGGGCGCCATGTAAGGCCCCATCAGTCCCGACACGAACAGCATCGGCAACAGCGCGGCCACCACGGTCAGCGTCGCCACGATGGTGGGGTTTCCGACCTCCGCGACAGCCTCGATGGCCGCGCGCGTGCGGCTGCGCTCGTCCCCCATCGCCCAGTGGCGCGCGATGTTCTCGATCACGACGATGGCGTCGTCGACGAGAATACCGATCGAGAAGATGAGCGCGAACAGGCTGACGCGGTTGATCGTGTAGCCCATGAAATACGAGGCGAAGAGCGTCAGCAGGATCGTCACTGGGATGACGATCAGCACGACGATGCCCTCGCGCCAGCCGATGGCGAGGCCGACGAGCAGGACGATGGACAGCGTCGCGAGCGCCAGATGGAACAGGAGCTCGTTGGCCTTCTCGTTGGCCGTCTCGCCATAGTCGCGCGTGACCGTGACCTCGATGTCCTGCGGCAGGAGGCTCTGCTGCAGCACTGCCAATCGATGGCGCACGTTCTCGGCGATGGTGACGGCGTTGGCACCGGCCCGCTTGGCGAGCGCGATGGTCACGGCAGGCACCCGCACGGGCTTTCCGTCGGCGCCGCGCACTGTATGCCAGGCGCGCTGCTCGGTGGGCTTGGAGCCGACGACGACCTTGGCCACGTCGCGCACATAGACCGGACGGCCGTCGCGGGTGGTGATCAAGAGCAGGCCGATATCGGGCACGCCCGACAAGGTCTGGCCGGCCGCGACTGCGGTGCTGCGTCCACCCTCGCGCGTGCGCCCGGCAAGGAACGAGCGATTGGCATCGCGGACCTTGCCGATGAGTTGGGACAGCGTCACCCCGTAGAGGGCGAGGCGCTCCGAATCCGGTTCGACGCGGATCTGGTCGGGCCGCCCGCCGACGAGATAGGAGAGGCCGACGTCCTCGAGCTTGGCCAACTCGACCCTGAGGTTCTCGGCCAGGTGGTAGAGCGCGTTGTCGCCATAGCGCGTGGCGGCCTCGGGCTTGGCCGACAGCGTCAGCGTCACGATGGCCACGTCGTCGATGCCGCGTCCCACGATCAGCGGCTCGGGAATGCCGATCGGGATGCGGTCCATGTTGGCGCGGATCTTCTCGTGCACGCGCAGGATCGCCTCGTCGGCCTTGGTGCCCACCAGGAAGCGCGCGGTGACGAGCACGCGATCGTCGGCGGTATTGGAGTAGACGTGCTCGACGCCGTTGATCGCCTTGACCAGCGTCTCGAGCGGCTCCGTCACGAGGCGGACGCCATCCTCCGCGCGCAGGCCGTCCGTGCGGACCGCGATGTCCACCAGCGGCACGGAAATCTGCGGTTCTTCCTCGCGGGGCAGGGCGATGAGGGCCAGGATGCCGAGTGCGAACGCCGCCAGCAGGGCAAGTGGCGTCAGCGGAGAACGGATGAAGGTCTGCGTGAGATGGCCCGAGATGCCGAGGCCCGAATCGGTGTCCTTGCTCATTTCGCGGCATCCGGCAGGGCGAGAACGTCACCTTGGCCGAGGCCGGCCAGGACCTCGCGCGTGCCGCTGCCCAAGGCAGCGCTGGGCGCGCCGGTCTGCACGACGAGATCGGACATCTGCCCTTTTGCGTCGACGAGGCGGACGAGTTCGAGACCGAACCGCGAGAAGACGAACGCCGCGGGAATGACCACGGCCTTGCGTTTGCCTGCCGAGATCCAAACCAGCGCGCGCTCGCCCACGAAGTAGTCACCCAGGCCTGGCACGTCGGCGTCCGCAATGACGCGACCGCCTTCCAGCTCCGGATAGACCTGGACGATCCTGCCCTCGGTCGCCGGTGCGCTGCCCGTCGCCAGCCCACGCCCGTTGACGCGGATAGGATCGCCCTTGCGCAGGAAACGGGCGTGCCGCTCGGGCAGCTCGATGCGCAGGAGATAGGCGTTGGCTGCAATCGTGGCAATGCTCTCGCCGGGGAGCACGACGCTGCCGACGGTCACCGGCACCTTCAGCACGCGGCCATCGGCCGGCGCGAGGACCTGGCCCTCGGTCGCCTGCTGCTCGATGACCAGCCGTTCCGCGCGGGCGGCCTTCAGCTCGTTCGCCGCCACGTCCACGGCCGTCTTGAGCTGATCGACGCGGGCTTGCGGCGTGACGCCGCGCGCGCGCAACTGCTCGGCCCGTTCCAGGTCGAGCCGGGCCGTCGCAAGGCGCGATTCGATGCCCAGGATCTGCGCGTCCACGGCCTTGATCCGCAATGCGATCTTCGGGTCCGCGACGACGGCGATGGGCTGGCCGGCCTTGACCGATACCCCCGCCTGCACCTGCAGGGTGACGATGGTACCCGGCGTGCGCACCCGTGCCTCGATGCGATCCTTGCTGCGCACGGTGGCGAGCACGGATTTCACATCGTCGACCTCGCTGATCGTGACGGTATGGCGCCCCGAGGCCGTCTGTGCCTTCGCCGGTATGCCGGACACGAGCAAGGCTGCGGCCACGCACGCCAGCCAAGGCGTTGTCGCCGCTGCGCGGCGGCTTCGGGAAGGCGGGAAGGTCGCTTGGGTCATGCCGGCCGGTTCCATCGATCACACATAATGCTTTGCGGCACATAACTTTGATGCGCCGCAAACCTCAATGCGTAAAATCAATTCGCGTGGCCGGCAGCCCGGATGGCCTCGCCGGGCGCGAGGCGCGATGGCATGCGGGAGTGGTCGGAAGCCCCGGTCAGTGGTGGCGTGCCCGCTCCCCCTCCGCGATCGCCAGTTCGGCGGTCTCCGCCACGGCGGCGCTGGGAACGGACTGGCGCAGGTAGGTCTCCGCCTGCGTCTGGCCCGCCGCCTTGCCGCCGATGCGGCTGGCGAAGGCGCCGGTGCACTCGATCACCACGTGCCGCTGCCGGTCGAGCGTGATGACGTGGTAGGAATCCTCCAGCACACGCACCTCCACGGGACCGGCCAGGTTCCGCTGCAGGTAGAAGGCGTTGGCGAGGCTGGCACGGTCGTCCTCGCGCGGATGCAGGATCAGCGTGGGCTGCTTGATGTTGGGAATCTCGCGCTTCACCGTGTTGATGAGCCAGCGCATTTCCAGCATCACGCCGCCGGGATTGTCGAGCTGGCCGACCTGCGAGCTGTCACCGCTCTGGATCGCCGCCGTGACGAGCGCGCGGATGCGGGGATCCTTGATGCCGTAGGGGTCGCGCTCGCTGAACTTGATCAGGTTCGCGAACCACTTCTGGGTCACGAGCGAGAAGAACGCCGAGTACCAGGGAACGCCCCAGCCATCGAGCTTGAGGGTCGGTGCGAACAGCGCCAGTCCCTGCACGCGGTCGGGACGCTGGGCCGCCAGATGCATGGCCATGACGGCGCCCATGGACAGGCCGCCGACGATGACCGTATCGCAGCTCTGGCACAATTCGTCGTGGGCGGCCTCCACGGAGGCATACCAATCCTGCCAGCTCGTATCGCGCAGATCCTCGAAGGTCCCGCAATGCCCGGCAAGCTGGGGGCAGTGCACGGTGAAGCCCTGGTGCGCCAGCCCGATCGCCACCATCCGGTGCTCGATCGGCGTGCCGCCAAGGCCGTGAATGAGAAGAATGCCCGTGCGGCCGCCGCGAAGCTTCAGGCTGCGATCGACGATACTCATGCGAACTTAGCTCCTGCAACTCGTGTGTCGTGCTCCACCACGCGCGCACCGGGGTGCGGGGCGCCGCGCGGCGCTCGTCGTTTCGGCCCGTCGGGGCCGCCTGCTGCCTTCTGCATGAAGGCACTTTGCGAAAATTGCCTTAGTGGATCGTCCGAACGCTTCCGCCCAGCAAACTGCGGACCAACTGCACGTGGCCCACTTTGGGACGGACCGGCCAATTCACCCCGCAAGCGGCAACCGGGATCAACCAGCGCTGGCGTGAAGCACGCTGCTGCGCTCGCGCACCCGGAACCACTTGCTCATGACGCGGACCGCGTCGGAGAAGTCCAGGATGCGATGGTGGTCCACGTTGGCATCCAGGCAGTGCGTGGCGAGCGTGCCCTTGGCCAGAACGAGGTCGGATCGCTGCGCGATGCAGAAGTCCGACCGTCCATCACCCACGAGAATGTTGAAATCCCGCGGCGCCGGGCTGCTGTGGCTGCACTTGCAGTTGCCCATGTTGAAGCGGCAGTCGTGCCGGGAATAGGGAAATTCCAGGCTCCAGCGATCGCCGCCCTGCCACGTCAGGGCATTGGCGAAATAGGGAAGCTCGAGCCCCGCCGAGCGCAGCACGGTGCCCACCACCTTGTCGAGGCCGTCGGAGACGACGACGACACGTGCGCCGTGGCGCTGGCACAGCCGCACGAACTCCGGGAATGCCGGATCGATGCCGACGTCCGACAGGTATTCGTCGATCTCTTCGGGGGTGGCCCGCAGCATGGAGATCTGCTTGGCCATGCATTCACGCGATGTCAGACGGCCCGTCTGCCATTCCTGCTCGATCTGGCGCCACGCGGGATCGGCGAAGCGGTCAAACAAGGCGTCGGTCGGCTCCTCAGGACTGATGGTGCCGTCGAAGTCGACGTAGACATTGGTACGCATGCACTGTTCCCGCGACGCTTTTCTTCGAGCCCAATCCTGGGTCCCACGTTGAACACTTGAGGCAGTCGACCCGGAATAGGTCACGAAGAAGTCCGAAGGTCTCATTTGTTAGCAGGTATTTGCGAACGCGGGTTAGAATTTTTTCTGAGCATTGGCAAGCCTCTTCCACTACGGTTACTTGCGACCACCGGGCCGCCGGGATGGGCGCGGGTCGCATGCGAAAAGGGCAAGACTGCGACGTGCCGCATACGCATCGGCGGTTCAGCAGGAATCGTGCCGCTGCACTGCAGCACGGCGGGCGTTATCGGGAAAAATTATTTAGAAATACTATCTTGCGCCGCCAGTAGTCGCTGCCAGCGGCAAAAATGCGCGATCCGTCGCCGAAGAGGCCGAAACAGCCTATCCGCGTTGCATCTGCTCACGAATCTTGCCCATCAGCGCCAGTTGCCGCCGCGCGTCGCCCGCGAACCTCAAAATCATGTGTTCGACGCCGGCCCGGGCGTAACCGGCCAGGAATTCGGCGGCTCCCTCTGCATTGCCTGCATAACAGGCTTGTCTTGCACGCAGCTGGGGAGCAGGGGCGCCATAGTAGCTTTCCAGATAGGCATCGAGCCGCTGGTTGGCCATCGGCGCGTCGTCCTCGATGGCGAGCGTCAGGTACATGGCGCCCGTGAGCGCCCGCGCATCGCGTCCCGCCTCGCCGGCGATGCGACCGACGTCGGCCCACTGGCGCGCCCATTGCTCCGGTGCCCCGGAGTTCGGCAGCCAGCCGTCGTAGAGGCGGCCCGCGCGCTCCAGGCTCTGCGGCAGCGCGCCTGCGATCCAGATCGGCGGCCCGCCCGGGCGATAGGGCTTCGGCCCGATGCTGGCGTCTTTCAGCGTCCACATGCCGTCGTGGCTGACGTGTTCCTCGCTCCACAGGCGGCGCGCCAGCGCCAGCGCCTCGTTCATGCGTCCGACCCGCCGCTCGAACGGGACGCCGCAGGCGGCGAACTCGGCACGGATGCTGGGAACGTCGCGGGCGATGCCGACACCCAGCACGATCCGGCCCTGGGAGATCTGGTCGATGGTCGCCACCTGGTGCGCGAGCAGCACGGGGTTGCGGAGTGCCGGCAGCAGTACGGCGGTGCCGATCGTCACGCGCGGCACGACGGCGGCAACGGCCGCCATCAATGTCAGTGGATCATGGCGCGGACGCGCAGTGACGGAATCGCCGATCCAGATGCTGTCGAAGCCCAAGCCTTCCGCCTCGCGCGCCAAATCGAGCATGGGGCCCACACGCGGTTCCCCGGACATGATGCGCTCGCGCGTCGGGAGGAGGTAGCCCAGCTTCGGCGGCATGGCGATGGTCCCTTGTTGGCGAGCCCGATTGGCGCGACGGGCTCGAACGTCGGCGGCGTAACCGTCATTCATATGGCGTTCAGGACGCATGACATGTTTATGACGGGTATGTGACAGTGTCCAAGAACGTCACATCCCGCAGTCGATGCCAGGGTCTGTTCAGTGTCAACTCGTTCCCATGGACTGCTTGCCTCGGGCCGGGCCACCATGTGCCGGGTCATGGGCCCTCCGGTGGCGCGTGCCACGAGTGCCATCGGCCTCGCCCTCCTCGCCCTCATCTGGCTGACGGAGGGGTGGTTCACCAATATCGTTTTCACCTGGGGCGTCACGGCGGCGATTGCGGCGTTCGTGCTGATCCTCAGCCGCCGGCCACTGTTCTCGGTCACATGTACGGCGGTGCTCGTCGTTCTGATCAACGGCACCTCCTGGGCAAAGCAGCAGACACTCGGCATGATGCTGCACGCCTACGACTTGTTCTTCTACGTCACGTCGTGGGCGACGGTCAGCTATCTCTGGCAGGGCGCGCGCCTTCATGTGCTGCTGTTCGCCTCGGCGCTGATCGTGTCCACAGTGGCGGCCTGGGCCGCCTGGCGTGCCGAACCCGCGCATGTCTCGCGCCGCCGCGCGGTCGTTGGCTTCGTCGTCGCCGTGCTCGTCGCGATCGGGGCGGCGGCCACCAACTCCGAGCGTCCGCAGATGCGCTTCTATTGGAAGTCGCATTTCGTTTCGGCGTTCTATTCGTCCTGGGTGGAGACGATGCAGGCCCTCCTGCAGGGCCAGTTGATCCAGGCGGCGCAATCAGCCGGTCTTCCCCCGCTCGCCGCCATGGGCCGATGCGAGCCGTCTCCAAAGCCGCCCCACATCGTGCTGATCCATCAGGAATCGATCGTGCAGCCGAGCCTCTTCAAGGGGCTCACCTACGATCGCGGCGTCGATCCCTTCTTCCGCTCGCACGACGGCGAACTTCACCGCATGCGCGTGGAAACCTATGGCGGGGCCTCCTGGCTGAGCGAGTTCTCGATCCTGGCGGGCTTGTCCACGCATGCCTTCGGCGGCATGCGGGATTTCGTGCAGGCCTTCCTCGCCGGCAAGGTCCACGATACCGTGCCGGAGGTGCTGGCGCGCTGCGGCTACCGCAACGTCGTCTTCTATCCGATGCAGCGCAATTTCGTGTCGAACAGCCGCTTCTACAACGCGATCGGGCTGAAGGAGGTCTTCGACCAGAAGGCGCAGGGCGCACCGTCCACGATCGAGCGCGATGCTTTCTACTACGGCAATGCCCTGAAGGAGATCGGCCGGCATGTGTCGCGGTCCGAGCAGCCCATGTTCGTCTATATCCAGACGATGTCGGCACACTGGCCCTACACGTTCAAGTATGCGCCCGAGATGGACGTTCCCGGTGGCGGGCCCGACGCCACGCCCGAGATGCATGAATATCTGCGTCGCCTGACGCTCGCCACGCGCGACTACGACGCCTTCGTTGCCGATCTGGAAAAGCGGTTCCCGGGCGAGCGCTTCCTCGTCATGCACTACGGCGATCACCAGCCGCTCGCCACCCGGTCGCTGATCGGCAAGGCGACCTACGACAACCCCGAGGATATGGCGCTGGGGCCGTTGTCGCTCGGCTACATCACGTATTTCGCCGTGAACGGGATCAACGTCACGCCGCCGCCGTTGCCGAAGGTGAGGACGCTCGACGTGCCCTATCTGGGAACGGTCCTCCTGCAGCAGGCGGGGCTACCCTTGCCCCCTTCCTACAGGGCCCGCATGGCGCTGCTGGAGCAATGCGAGGGCCGCTATCAGACGTGCCCTCGCCAAAACAACATTCTGGCTTTCCACCGCCGCCTCATCGACGCTGGCCTGCTGATCAGCCGCTGACGTCGCCAGCGGCCGATCGTTTTCATGCGGCGGCTGGGTGCCCCGCAGCCCTGGCGCGCGTCAGCACGCGCTCGGCCAGCTTCAGGTGCGGCTTGTCGAGCATCATGCCGTTGAGGCTCGCTACGCCCGTATCGCTCGCTGCGAACGCCCCGACGACCGCCTTGGCGTGACCGATCTCTTCCTCCGACGGGGTGAACACGGCGTTGATCGTGGCCACCTGATCGGGGTGGATGGCGATCTTGCCCGTGAAGCCGTCGCGCTTGGCTGCCCGCGATTCTGCCTCCAGTCCCTTCTGGTCGCGGAAGTTCACGAAGACCGTATCGATCGGCTCGACGCCGGCGGCAGACGCCGTGATCAGCATGAGATCGCGCACCAGCCGGTAGGGCGACGTGAAGTTGCCGGCCTCGTCGCGATTGGCGAGCGAGCCGATCACCGCGCCCAGATCTTCCGCGCCCCAGCTCATGCCCGACAGGCGGCTGCTCGATCCCACGTAGGTCGACAGTTGCAGCACCGAGATCGGAACTTCCGTGACGATCGGCAGGATGCGCGTGCGGCCGCTGTCGAGGCCATGCTGGGATTCGGCATGGTTCAGCGCGATCGAGAGCTTGTGCACCTCTTCGCCAGAGGCGGGCTTGGGCAGGATGATGCCGTCGGGCCCGGCCGCCATGACTTCGGCGAGGTCCGTTTCCCAGTCCGCGCTGTCCAGCGGGTTGATGCGCACGTAGAAGCGGTGCTTGGCGCCGCCCGCGCGCGCAGCCTTGATGAAATCGCGCGCCATGGGTCGGGCGACGGGGCGGCGGGCGGCCGCCACCGAGTCCTCGAGGTCGAGGATCAGCACGTCGGCGGGCGAGGCCAGCGACTTCTCGAGCTTGCGCTCACTGTCGGCCGGCACGAAGAGCATGGAGCGCATGGACGTCAGCCTTTCGGTTGCTTGCGCATGAAAGCCTGGCGGCGGCATTCCGCCACGAGCTGTCCGCGCTGGTTGTAGGCCCGGTGCACGAAATCGACGACGCCGGCGTCGGGCCGCGACTTGCTCTCGCGCTTGGCGACGACTTCCGTCGTGGCGCGCAGCGTGTCGCCGTGGAAGACGGGGGCGGGGAATTTCACGTCGGTCATGCCGAGGTTGCCGATGGTGGTGCCCAACGTCGTGTCGCCCACCGAGACGCCGATCATCAGTCCCAGCGTGAACAGCGAATTGACGAGCGGCTTGCCCCACTCGGTCTTCGACGCGAAATCGGCATCCAGATGCAGCGGCTGCGGATTGTGCGTGAGGCAGGTGAAGAGCACGTTGTCCATTTCCGTGACGGTGCGCGTGATGGAGTGCTCGTAGACTTTCCCGATCTCGAATTGCTCGAAGTACAGGCCGGACATCTGTTCGTTTCCTCGATTGTTGCGGCGGGTTGGCGATAAGAAATGTGCTCAGGCTGCCGGGGCCGCCGCGCTGGCGGCCGTGCGTTCGCGGCGGTCGCTCCACAGCGTCAGCACCACCGACAGGATCATGAAGACCGCCGACAGCGCGAAGATCGAGCGCGGCATGCCGTGGTCCATGATGCTGCCGTAGATCAACGGTGCGACGATGCCACCGATATTGAAGCCCGTCGATACGATGCCGAAGGCGCGGCCGGCCGCTCCCGGCGGGGCCGCCTTGCGCACCAGCATGTCGCGCGAGGGCGCGATGAGGCCGCTCAGGAATCCGGCGAAGGCCATCACCGCGACGAGGGCTACAGGCGGCAGTGACGCCACCGCCACCCCCAGCACGACGAGCGCGTTGATGGCGAAGCACGCAGCCGCCACCTGACCGTGACGCACGGTCCGGTCGGCCAGGAAGCCGCCGGCGAGCACGCCCGCCGCCGCAGCGCCGAGGTAGGCGGTGAGCGCCACGTTGGCCGAGGCGAGCGTCATCCCGTAGGAGGCCACGAACGAGGCGACGGAGAAGCTGTTGATGCCGCCGTTGGCGAGGCTGACGAGCGTGTAGAAGCCCAGCAGCGCGATGATCGGTCCCGTGAGCACGCTGGCAAGGGAGGCCGAGCCGCCTTTCGACGCCTTCGCCTGGGGGCTGCCGGTGAGTGTGGGAACGTTGACGAAGGCGATCGCCACCGCGGTGGCAAGACCGAGCGCGCCCGCCGTCATCAGTGCGCCCTCGAGTCCGAATGAGGAAACCAGCAGCAGCATCACGGCGGGAGTGACGGCGCCGCCGAGAAAACCGGAGAAGGTGTGCAGGGAGAAGGCGCGGCCCATGCGCCCTTCGGCGATGCCGGCCGAGAGAATGGCGTAGTCGGCGGGGTGGTAGACGCTGTTTGCGAGCCCGGCCAGGGCCGCGCACACGAGAAGCATGGGATAGCTCAGCGTCAGGCCGAGCAGCGTGAATGCCAGGCCGCCCACGACGAGCCCCGCGATCAGGATGCGCTTGGGGCCGAGCTTGTCGACGAGGACGCCGACAGGGGCCTGCGTCAGTCCCGAAACGATGCTGAAGACCGTGATCGCCAGTCCCAGTTCGACGAAGCCGACACCCATCAGCTCCTTCAGCACCGGAAACAGCGGCGGCAGCACGAGGATGTGGAAATGGCTGACGAAATGCGCCGCGGATATCGGCAACAACACCGCGAGCCAAGCGTCCTTGGGGGCCCCGGCCTCGCCTGTGACATCGGTGACCATGCGTGATTCGTGCCTCGGTTTCGCAACGGGCCGACAATCAAGCATGCACCCGTCCGCGAGACAACCCGCCCGCGCCGCGCACCTCGGGCCTCTGCTATGCGCTGGCCCGCGTCCCCGATCGCGTCAAGACAGCCAGCGCTTGCGCCGCTTGTAGTGCTTGACGTCGCGATACGACTTGCGCGTGCCGCCCTCGTTGAGGCCCAGGTAGAATTCGCGGATATCGGAATTGCCGCGCAGGTCGTCGCCGGAACCTTCGAGCACGATGCGGCCGTTCTCCATGACGTAGCCGTGCTCGGCAATGGCCAGCGCCAGCGTGGCGTTCTGCTCGACGAGCAGGACCGACAGCTGTTCCTTCCGCACCAGCTGCTGCACCGTGCCGAAGATCTCCTCGACCAGCATCGGTGCCAGGCCCAGAGAGGGTTCGTCGAGAAGCAGAACCTTGGGGTTGCTCATCAGGGCGCGGCCGATGGCCAGCATCTGCTGCTCGCCGCCGGAGAGATAGCCCGACTGCTGGTTGCGGCGTTCCTTGAGCCGCGGGAAATACGAATAGACGCGCTCGATGCCGGTGCGCACCTTGCCGTAGTCGCCTTCGATGTGGGCGCCCGCGACGAGGTTCTCCTCGCACGTCAAGCTCTCGAACACGCGACGGCCCTCGAACACCTGCGCGATGCCGAGTTGCGTCACGTCGAACGGCCGCTTGCCGTGGATCGCCTTGTCCTCAAGCGTGATCGAGCCCTTGGTGATGTCGCCGCGCTCGGTGAAAAGGATGCCGGAGATGGCCTTCAGCGTCGTCGATTTGCCCGCGCCGTTGGCGCCGAGCAAGGTCGTGATGGTTCCCTGCTTCACCTCGAGAGACACGCCCTTCAGGACGAGCACGACGTTGTCGTAGACGACCTCGATATTATTGATGGAGAGCATGTCGTGGGGTCCGCATGGATAATGAGGGGACGGGAGGCCCGGGCGGCAGCCTGTGCCGCCGCCCGCACCTGTCATCGGGATGGGCGATGCCGCTTACTTCTTCGCGTTCTCTTTCTCGACGTGCGCCTTCACGACGTCGCGATAACCCTGGAACCAGTCGGTCGTCTTGACGAACTTGCCGCCTTTGATCGTCCAGATCTGGACCCAGCCGCCACCCTCGTGGTCGGCCGCCGACATCTTGAGCGGCGGCGCCAGCCCGTCGAGCGAGGGGTCGAGCGTCGTGATGCTCTCGAAGCCCTTGCGCAGGTCCTCACCCGTGATCTTGCCGCCCTTCTTGGCCTTGATGGCGTTGGCGATGGCCGCCACGTGAACCGCACCCTGATAGACGCCGCGGTTGAAGGTGACGGTGCTCTCGAACTCCTTGCCGGGGGTCTTGCCCTCGGCCTTGAGCATGTCCTTGATCTCCTTGATCACCTTGAAGTCGGCGCCGACGCCGGCGTACTGCAGCGTGTTGTAGCCTTCCGCTGCGCCGAAGCCGCCTGCCGCGATGATGTCGGCCTCGGCACCCGCCCACACCAGTCCGACCATCTTGGTCAGCGGGAAGCCCTTGCCCTTCAGCTCCTTGATGGCGACGGAGGGAGCACGGCCGAAGAGATGCGCGATGATGAAGTCGGGACGGAAGCGCGAGGTGATGTCGAGCACTTGGGCCGCCATCTCGATGCCGGGCGAGGGGATGCTGAACGTGCGCATCGTGAAGCCCTCGAGCTTCGCCAGTTCCTCCAGAACCGGCAGCGGCTCACGCCCGGCCGGATTGTCGAAGAACATGTACGCGATCTTCTTGCCCTTCAGGTTGCCGCCCAGGCGATCCTTGGCATACTTCACCGCGCCGCCGGTCTGCGACCAGTAGGTCGCCGCGATCGGGAAGACGTAGTTGTATTTCTTGCCGTCGGCGGCCGCCGACGAGCCGATGCCCGGCGAAGTCACCGGCATCTTGTCTTCGTCGAACTTCTTCAACAGCGCGATGAGCTGCGGCGTGCCGAAGGCGCTCGTCATCACGGCGCCTTCCTTCTTGAAGCGCTCGTGCGCCTCGATCGCCGGCGGCACCTTGTACTCGTGGTCGATCTCGATGACCTTGATCTTGTAGCCTTCGACGCCGCCGCGCTTGTTCACGAGGTTCATGTAGTGGTGATAGGCGGGGCACAGAACCGTGCCGACGATCTGCGTCGGGCCGGTGCGGTCGCACTGGGCGCCGATCACGATCTCCTTGTCTTGCGCGAGTGCTGCTCCGCCGGACAACAGGAAGGCTGCGGCAACGCCGAGGCCCGATAGTCTTTTCGCCTTCATGGGAAGCTCCTTTGTTTTTTTCCCAGCCCTGACTTTTCTTGTTTTGATTTCAGTAAGAGAACGGCCACGTCCGGAAGTAGTTGCGGATGTTGCGCCACAGCCGCGCCAGCCCTTCCGGTTCCACTACCAGGAAGAAGATGATGAGCGCGCCGAAGATGACGAGACGCATGCTCGCCGCCACGGCCGACAACTGCGCTGTGTCCCAGATGTAGCCGCCGAAGGTTTCCACCATCAGGCGGATGAAGGTCGGCAGTGCCGTGACGAAGACCGCTCCGAGCACGGTGCCCAGGATCGAGCCGAGCCCACCGATGATGATCATGGCGAGATAGTCGATCGACACGCCGATCTGGAAGGCTTCGTAGTTGGCGATGCCGAAGTAGTAGGTATAGAGCACCCCGCACACGCCCGCGTAGAACGACGAGATGGCGAAGGCCAGCAGCTTGTACTTGAAGATGTTGATGCCGATGATCTCCGCCGCGATGTCCTGGTCGCGGATGGCGACGAAGGCGCGGCCGACCCGCGAGCGCACGAGGTTCATCGTCGCGATGATCGCCAGTACGGCGAACGTCAGCGTGAAATAGTAGAGTTCGCCCTGCGAGCTGAGTTCCAGACCGAAGAGCGTCGGCCGCGCCACCTCGAGCGAGGCGGAGGCACCGCCCGAGATCGCCGGTGTGTGGTTGATGATCCACTCGATGATGAGCTGGCTCGCCAGCGTCGCGATGGCGAGATACGTGCCCTTGATGCGCAGCGACGGGATGCCCACGATCATGCCGATCGCCGCCGCCATGAGGCCCCCCGCCGGCAGCGTCACCCAGAACGGAAGGTCGAGCCGCGTCGCCAGGTTGGCCGCAGTATAGGCCCCCACCGACATGAAGGCCGCATGCCCGATCGAGATCTGGCCGGTGTAGCCCACCAGGATGTTGAGGCCGAGCGCGCCGACGATGGCGATGAAGATCAGGTTGAAGATCGACAGGTAGTACTCGTGCATCATCTGCGGCACGATCAGGAAGAACAGAACGAGCAGGAAGCCCGCCGTGTACTTGGTGATCGGCAGCGGGAACAGCGCCATGTCGGCGGCATAGCTGGTCTTGAAATTTCCGGCTTCGCGATGGAACACGGGTAAAAGCCTTTCCGGGTTGCCGCAGTCAGTTGGGCTCGTGTCAGATGCGCTCGATCTTGCGTTTGCCGAACATGCCGTAGGGTTTGAACATCAAGGTGATGATCATCAGCACATAGGGTGCGAAATCCTTGGTGCCGCCGCCCACGATCGGGTCGAGGTATCCCGCCGCGAGGCTCTCGACGACGCCGACGATGAGCCCGCCCACGACCGAGCCGATGATGCTGTCGAGGCCGCCCAGGATCACGACGGGGAAGACCTTGAGGCCGACGAGCGCGAGCTGCGTATCGACACCCAGCATGCTGCCCCAGATGATGCCGCCGAGCGCGGAGACCAGCCCCGCCATCGCCCACGCGATCGCGAAGTAGCGCTCCACGTTGATGCCCATGGCCATCGCAACCTGCTGGTTGTCGGCGACGGCCCGCATGGCCACGCCCATCCGGCTCTTGGTGAAGAACCAGGAGAAGCCCAGCAGGCACAGGATGGTGACGACGACGCCGAGGGCCTGGATGGGCGGCACGGATGCCGTCCAGATGTTGATGGAGTCCTCCGGCAGCGGCAGCGGGATGAGCTTCGTCTGCGCACCGATGGTGATCGGCGGCAGGCCGCGCAGGATGGCGGCGAGACCGATCGTGGCCATGATGACCGCTACCACCGGCCGTCCCAGCAGGGGCCGCAGCACGATCCTTTCCAGCGCGAAGCTGAAGACGATCATCGCCACGATGGCCAGCAGGATGGCGACCCACAGCGGCGCCTTGGCGGCCAGGATGGTCGCAGCCACGAAGCCCGCCAGCATGACGAACTCGCCCTGCGCGAAGTTGATCGCGTCCGTCGCCTTGTAGACCAGCACGAACCCCAGTGCGATGAGCGCGTACATCATACCGATCGAGAGCCCGCTCACGATCAGCGAGAAGATGAAGGGAAGTTCTTCGGAAAGCGTCATGGTCCCTCCATCAAGCGGCTCTGGCGGCGGCCGCAGCGGCCGGCACGTCGTGGATGATGAGCTCGGTGGAGAGCTGTGTCTTGCGGCCGTCCTCGAAGGTGATGTCCATCGTCACCTCGGCCGAGCGGCCGCCCGTGTAGAGGGCCTCGATCACCGGCGCGTATTTCTCCGCCACATAGCCGCGGCGGACCTTGCGCGTGCGCGTGATCTCGTTGTCGTCGGCCTCGAGTTCCTTCTGCAGCAGGAGCATGCGGCGCACCTGCACCTTGTCCGGCAGCGTGGCGTTGATCTTCTGGATCTCTTCGATGACGAGCGCGGCCACTTCCGGCTTGCGCGCCAGATCCATGAAGCTCGTGTAGGCGAGGCCCTTGCGCTCCGCCCAGTTGCCCACCGTCTGCAGGTCGATGGCGATCATCGCGCTCACGAACGGCTTGTCGTTGCCGAACGACACGGCCTCGCGGATGTAGGGGCTGAACTTCAGCTTGTTCTCGATGAACTGCGGCGCAAACGGTGTGCCGTCGGAAATCTTGCCCACGTCCTTCGCGCGGTCGATGATGGCCAGATGGCCACGCGGATCGATGAGGCCGGCATCGCCCGTCTTGAGCCAGCCGTCCGGCGTCAGCGTCTCCCTGGTCGCCTCGTCCTGCTTGAAGTAGCCCACGAACACGCCCGGCCCCTTGAGCTGCACCTCGCCGTTCTCCGCGATGCGCACGTCGATGCCCGGCACCGGCTTGCCCACCGTATTGGGATCGGCCTCGTCGTCCGTCTGGATGGCGACGAGCGCGCTCGCTTCCGTGGCGCCGTAGATCTGCTTGAGATTGACGCCGATGGAGCGGAAGAAGCGGAACGTATCGGGGCCGAGCGGGGCGCCGCCGGTCAGGCACCAGCGCGTGTTGCGTAGGCCGAGCTGGTCGCGGATCGGCCCGTAGACCAGGAATTCGCCGAGCTTGTAGCCGAGCGCCATCGAAGCCGGCACCGGTTTGCCGTCGGTGAGGAGCAGTTCGCGTGTTTCCGCCAGCTTGCGATAATGCTCGAAGACGCGCCGCTTGAGCGGGCTCGAATCGGCCGAGCGGACCTGCAACTGTGTGAGGATCGCTTCCCAGATCCGCGGCGGAGCGAGAAGGCCGTGCGGCCCCAGCTCGCGTAGGTCGCGCTGCACCGTTTCCGGGCTCTCGGGGCAGTTGATCGTCACGCCGCCGATGATGGCGGCGGCGATCGACAGCATCGCATCACCCACCCACGCCATCGGCAGATAGGACAGCCAGTTGTCGCCGCGCTGGATGTCCTCCATGCTGAGATAGTTCTCGGCCGAGGAAATCATGTTGCGGTGGCTGAGCATGCTGCCCTTCGGCCGCCCCGTGGTGCCCGACGTGTAGGCGATCATCGCAACGTCGTCGGCGCCGCCCTGCGTCATGGCGGCATCGAAACTGGCTTGCTTCTGCCCGAGTTGGGCGTTGCCTTGCGCCTCGACCCAGTCGAACGACTTGAGCATGGGGTCGTCGTAGTCGGCCATGCCGCGGGGATCTTCGTAGATGATCCACTTCAGCTGCGGGAGCTGGTCGCGCAGCCCCATGATCTTGTCGACCTGCTCCTGGTCCTCCGCGACGATGACGCTGACCTCGGCATCGTTGAGGACGTAGGCGAGTTCGGTCGCGATGGAATCCTGATAGACCGGCACCGCCAGTCCGCCGAAGGCTTGCGCGGAGACCTGCGCCAGATAGAGGCGCGGCTTGTTGTCGCCGATCACCGAAAGCTTGTCGCCGCGCTGGAAGCCGAGCTCGGCGAGCCCGAGCGCGAAGGCGCGCATCATGTCGTAGCATTGCCGCCACGAATAGGTTTTCCAGATGCCGTGATCCTTCTCGCGCATGCCCGGCAGGCCGGCATGGCGCTCCGCGTTGCGCTTGAGCAGTTTCGGCAGCGTCGAGGTGGCGGGATCGTTGGCGAGTTTTGCGACCGAAGCCGTCATTATTTCTTCGCTCCGAGGTAGGCTGCGATAACGGCAGGATTGGCTTGCACTTCGGCCGGAGTGCCTTCGGCGATCTTGCGTCCGCGATCGAGCACGCAGACGCGGTCGGAGATGTCCATCACCACGCCCATGTCGTGCTCGATCAGCACCACGGTGACGCCGCGCTCCTGGTTCACGTCCAGGATGTAGCGCGCCATGTCCTCCTTCTCCTCCTGGTTCATGCCGCCCATGGGCTCGTCGAGGAGGAGGACGGAGGGCTCCAGCGCCAGTGCACGGCCCAGCTCGACGCGCTTGCGCAGGCCGTAGGCCAGCGCGCTCGTCGGCACCTTGCGCAGGTCCTGCAGCTTCAAGAAGTCGATGATTTCCTCGCAGATCTCGCGGTTGGCGATCTCCTCGCGCTGCGTGCGGCCCCAGTAGACGACGCTCGAGAGGACGCCCGAGCGCATGCGCACATGCCGGCCGAGCATGAGGTTGTCGAGCACCGTGAGGCCGCTGAAGAGCGCGATGTTCTGGAACGTCCGCGCCACGCCCATCTCGGCGATCTCGCTGGGGCGCAGGTGCGTGATCTCCTTGCTGCCCAGCATGATGCGGCCGGTATCGGGCTTGTAGAAGCCGGAGATCATGTTGAGCAGCGAGGTCTTGCCTGCGCCGTTCGGTCCGATGACCGACATGATCCGTCCCTTGGGGACATCGACCGAAACCTCGGCGACGGCGGTGACACCACCGAACCGCTTCGAGACCCCGGAGACGCCGAGTGCGATCGGCACGTCTTGCTGCACGTTCGGGGCCTCGGCGACGTTCATGCCACCACCCCGTCGCAAGCAATCCGATCCATTGCGGCAGATACAATTCGGGCGCGTTGGCACAAGAGCCAAAACGACATCGTGTAACCTCCCTAGCGCACGCCGGCGATTTGTACCGGCGCATGGCGGCCGTTCGGGCCGTCCGTTTTTTCGATCCGTGTCTTCACGGGCTCGGGTAATCGGGCCACGCCCTTCTCGCGCTGTCAAGGCTCAAAGTCGTTTCGATCATCCGCCGCCCAGCGAAGGACTTTGCGACGATCGCACGAGATGCCAATCTGCCCGACGATCCCGATCGCATGGAGGGCGCGCATGAAAATCACCGATGTCACCGTCACGATTTTCGCCTGGGACGATATTCCTGCGACCCGGTATGGGCGCCATACCGGCCGCTTCGTGGGCCGGAGCGATCTCGGTCTCGTCACCATTCGCACCGATGCGGGCGTGGAGGGGCACGCCTTCCTGGGATCGGCGAGCCTGCCGGCGAGCCGCGATGCCGAACTCGTCGTCTCGATGCTCAAGCCCATGCTGATCGGCGCCGATCCTCTCGATCGCGAGCAGCATTTCCAGCGCATGTGGCAGCGCTGCCGGATGCGCAACCAGTTGCGCGTGCTGGGAGCTGTCGACGTGGCGCTGTGGGACTTGGCGGGCAAGATCGCGAATATGCCCGTCTACAAGCTGATGGGCGGCTTCCGCACGAGCCTGCCGGCCTACGCCTCGTCCGCCGTCCTGCCCTCGGTCGAGGCCTATGTGGAGGAGGCGCGAAGCTTCGAGGCGCGCGGCTGGGGCGCCTACAAGATCCACCCGCCCACCGAATGGCAGACCGACATCCAGGTTTGCGAGGCCGTGCGCAAGGGCGTGGGCGACGGCTATCGCCTGATGCTCGATTCCACCTGGGCCTACGAGTACGTCGAAGCCTTGCGCGTCGGCCAGGCTATCGAGCGGCTGGGCTTCTACTGGTACGAGGACCCGCTGTGCGAGGACGACCTGTCGTCCTACGTGAAGCTGCGCCAGAAGCTCGGCATTCCCATTCTCGCGACCGAGTATGCACCGGGTGGCCACACCGCCTACGCGCCGTGGCTGATCGCCCAGGCGACCGACTACCTGCGCGGCGACGTGGCGGTCAAAGGCGGCCTGACCGCGTGCCTCAAGACCGCGCATCTGGCCGAGTGTTTCCATATGAACTACGAGGTGCACCATGGCGGCAACTCGCTCAACAACGTCGCCAATCTGCACCTCGTCATGGCCATCCGGAATTGCGAATACTTCGAGGTCCTGCTGCCCGACGGCGCGCAGAAGTACGGCCTTCTGGAAGACATCGAGGTCGATGCGCAGGGCCTCGTTCACGCCATCGACGCACCGGGGCTCGGAGCCCGGATCGACTTCGATCTCGTTCGCCGCAAGCAAGTCGCCGTTCTGAGCTGAGGCTGCCGATGTCGTCCGCCTTTCCGCATCTCTTCGCGCCGATCAATATCGGGCCGAAAGTGGCCAAGAATCGCATCATGCGCGTTGCCACCACGGCCAATCTGGCCGACCGCAATCGCGTCGGCCCGCGTGTGCTCGAGTTCTATCGCACGCTTGCGAAGGGCGGCGTCGGGACGATCGTGACCGAGGCGCTGCGCACCCAGGCCGAAGATCCCTTCGGGCCCGGTGCGCTCGCCATCTTCGATCGCGGCGCCATTCCCGGTCTGCGCCGCATCGCGGACGTGGCCCACGTCGAAGGCGCGTTGCTCATCGGCCAGCTCAACATGGGCGGACGCCAGCATCTGGCCTCGCGCGTCGTCCCGTTCATGATTGCGCCGTCGGCCATCGCCTGCCCGCGCTCGGGCGGCGTGCCGCACGAACTGTCGACACGCGAGGTGCGCGAGGTCGTGGAGACCTACGTCATGTGCGCCGTGCATTGCATCGAGGCCGGCATGGACGGCGTCGAGATCCATGGCGCGCAGGGCCACCTGATCCAGCAGTTCCTGTCGCCCTTCACCAACCGACGCACGGACGCGTACGGCGGCTCCCTGGTAAACCGCATGCGCTTTGCGCGCGAGATCATCGAGGGCGTCCGGATGCGAATCGGTCCACGCGCCGTCGTTGGCTATCGCATGGGCGTGGAGGAGTTCACCGAGGGCGGGCTCGACATCGAGCAGACCGTGGAGATCGCGGGATTGCTGTGCAGTGAGGGGCTCGTCGACTATCTCTCGCTGGCGCAAGGCAACTTCAATTCCATCGAGACGCATCTGCCCGACCGGCACTGGCCGATCCTGGCCTACCGGCAGCTCCACGCCCGCTTCAAGCCGGTGGCGCAGGGCGTGCCGGTGGTCGCATCGACGCGCATCCAGGGGCCCGAGCAGGCCGAGGACGTCCTGGCGTCCGGCGAGGCCGACATGATCGGCCTGTGTCGCGCGCTCATCGTCGATCCGGAATGGCCGGCAAAAGCGGCAGGCGGACGCGCGGACGACATCCGCCGCTGCATCGCCTGCAATCAATGCTGGGCGACGATCGCAGCCGGCGAGCCGATCGCCTGCGTCACCAATCCCGCAGCGGGCCGCGAGCACCTGTGGCCGAAGCTCGATCGGGACGCTGCCGAGGTGCCGTTGAAGGTGGTCGTCGTAGGGGGCGGCCCTGCCGGCCTGGAGGCGGCGCGGGTGGCGGCGGCACGCGGCCATCGGGTGACGTTGTTCGAAAAGGAGCAGCACCTGGGCGGGCGGATCTCGCAGGTTCATGCGGTGCGCCATCACGAGGAGATGCGCAATCTCCTCGATTTCCTTGTGCCACAGGTTGAGCGCGCCGGCGTCACGCTGCGGCTGGGACACGAGGCGACGCCCGAAACGATCGCCGCGGAGCGTCCCGACCACGTCATCGTGGCCACTGGCGCGGCACCCTACGCGCCCGCGATCGCAGGCGACGGCTCCGTGCCCGTGTTGACCGCGGACGGCACCGTGCCGCTCGACGGCAATGCCGGCCGCCGTGTCGTGATCGTCGACGAGGACGGCTACTACTGGACGAGCGCCGTGGCCGAGAGCGTGATGCAGCAGGGCCGCATCCCCGTCCTGGTGGCGCGTGTGTTCGAGGTCGGGCGGGAACTGCCCGTGGTGTCGCGCATCGCCTTCCTGCGCGAGGTC
Organism: Hyphomicrobiaceae bacterium; assembly: GCA_041397775.1. GTDB lineage: Bacteria > Pseudomonadota > Alphaproteobacteria > Rhizobiales > Hyphomicrobiaceae. Next base: position 267,017 of record JAWKWB010000002.1, read on the forward strand.
GACAAGGCCGGGGGCGTGCTCAAGCCCAACGCATTCGTGTCGCGCGCGTCCAACGGTGCCGTCGTGCTGGCCAGCTACCTCACGGGGCGCGAGGAGAGCATCGCCGACGTGGCGGCCGTGGTCTGGGTCGGGCCGGCCCGCCCGCGCAGCGGCCTGGGCGAGGCGTTGCGCAACGACACGAGGCTCGCGCCCCATCAAGTCCAGGTCGTCGGCGATGCGGTCTCGCCGCGTCGCCTCGCCAATGCACTGACGGAAGCCCATGCTGCCGCCCGCGCCATCGGCAGCCGTGCCGAAGTGCGCTGGCAGGCCGCCGGTGTCGCACATCGTTGAGAACAAGGGGGAGAGGAAACGCCATGACGAGTTATTCACGCCAGAGCATTACGGCGGACACCGTGCTGATCGCTCTGCAGGCGGCGGTCGCCAAGTCCAAGCAACTCGGCCACAAGATGTCGATTGCGGTGTGTGACGATGCCGGCGTCCTCAAGGGCAGCCTGCGCATGGACGGGGCGACCGACATGACGCGGCGCATCGCCGAGGACAAGGCGTACTCGTCGGCCACGCTGGGCACGCCCACGCACGCGTTGTGGGATCTCGTCAAGAACGATCCGCCGCTGCTGCATGGGCTGCCCGGCTATCCGCGCGCCATCGTTTTCGGCGGCGGCTATCCGATCATCGAGGATGGTGCCGTGATCGGTGCGGTCGGCGTGTCGGGCGGCCACTACAGCGACGACATGGAAGTCGCCCGTGCCGCTCTCCAGGCCATCGGCGCACCGATCGGGTGAGGGGCGGCGCCCAAGTCTTTGTTCTTGAAATCCAACGGGCTCTCGGGTAACCGCACCAGCCCGCTTGCGCGTCGCCCGGCGGCAGCGGCTGGATCGCTTGCCGGGATGTCGGCTTGCGTCTAACGTCTGCGCTTCGATTTCCAGCACTCGCCTGTGCCTCGAGGAGACTCCAATGATCGATCTCTATACGTGGTCTACGCCGAACGGGCGCAAAGTCTCCATCATGCTCGAGGAGGTCGGGCTGCCATACCGCGTGCATGCCGTCGACATCTCGAAGGACGAGCAGTTCAAGCCCGAGTTCCTGAAGATCAGCCCGAACAACCGCATTCCCGCCATCGTCGACAACGACAACGGCCTGGCGTTGTTCGAGTCGGGCGCGATCCTCCAGTACCTGGCCGAGAAGACCGGCAAGCTGTGGTCGAAGGAGCCGAAAGCCCACTGGCACACCGTGCAGTGGCTGATGTGGCAGATGGGCGGCGCCGGCCCGATGCTCGGTCAGGTGCATCATTTCGTCAAATACAACAAGGGCAAGGCGCCCTATGCGGAGGAGCGCTACCTCAAGGAGGCGCATCGCCTCTACGGCGTGCTCGACCGCCAGTTGGCCCAGACCGAGTACGTGGCGGGCGACTACTCCATCGCCGACATCTCGATCTGGCCGTGGATCTCGCGTTTCGAGTGGCAGACGATCGATATGACGCAGTATCCCAGCGTCTTGCGCTGGTACAAGGCGATTGCGGCGCGGCCGGCTGTACAAAGGGGCTATGACGTCCCCATCAAGCAGCCGGGCATCCCCATGCCATGAGCCTTTAATGGAACGGTGACAGTGCTTTGAACGACAAGCGGCGCCTCGCTGGCGACGCGAGAATCAAGAACCCGAGGTGAAACGCATGAAGCAGAATCCGATATTTTCCGGCGTCATCGCCCCCGTCCTCACGCCGTTCGGCGAGGATGGCTCGCCGGACCTGGACCGGTTCGTCGAGCACTGCGAGTGGCTGCTCGAGGACGGCTGCACGGGGCTGGCGCCCTTCGGCACCACGAGCGAGGGCAACTCGATCGGCCTCGACGAGCGCATGGAGCTGCTCGAGGAGCTCGTGGACGCCGAGATCGACGCCTCCAAGCTGATGCCCGGTACGGGTGCCTGCGCCCTGAGCGACGCCGTGCTTCTGTGCGAGCATGCGGTCGAGCTGGGCTGCGGCGGCGTTCTGATGCTGCCCCCGTTCTACTACAAGAACCCGAGTGAGGAGGGGCTGTTCCGTTTCTTCGCGGAAGTCATCGAGGAAGTGGGCGACGACGACCTCAAGGTCTATCTCTATCACATCCCCCCGGTGGCCCAGGTGGGCTTCTCGCTGCCGCTGATCGAGCGCCTGCGCCGCGAGTTCCCGAGCACGGTCGTCGGCCTCAAGGACAGCTCCGGCGACTGGTCCAACACCAAGGCCATTCTCGATGCCTGCCCGGGCTTCGAGGTGTTCCCGGGCTCCGAAGTGTTCCTGCTCGATGGTCTGCGCAACGGCGCGGCGGGCTGCATCTCGGCGACCGCCAACGTGTCGGCGCGTGCCATCCGCCAGGTCTTCGACAACTGGCAGAGCAGCGAGGCGGACCGCTTGCAAGGCGAGGTCACGGCGCTGCGCAAGGCCATCCAGTCGTATCCGATGATCCCCGTTCTCAAGGCCATCCTGTCCCACTATCGCGAAGACCCGGCCTGGGCCGCCCTGCGCCCGCCGTTCGTGGAAATGTCGGAGGAGGAAGCCGAAGCTGCGATCAGGCAGCTGGCCGAGGCCCACGGCTTCCGCCTGGACTTCGCACGGGCGGCCTGATCGCGCCCTTTGCCGGCTTGCCGGCGCATTGCAAAAAGAAAACCCCGCCGAAGTTCGGCGGGGGTTTTCTTCTGGTGGGCGGAGGTGGAAGCAGTTCGGTATGGGGGGAGGGTGCAGGGCACCCGGAAACTCATCGACCGGATTGGGCGCCGGTCACGCCGTCACCCGAATCAACGGGCGAAGTGAAGCTGGTAACCGTTGCCCGCGGTCCCGGCGTCCGTACGGGCGCGGGCCGTCGAGTGCGAAAGCATCAGGAACGCGGACGCTGCAACGAAGCACAACGCTGCACCGATCTTTGCAAGCTTGCTGGTGCGGCTGTCGGCCTGGGTGATCGTTTGCAGATCCATGAAGCGCCTCGCGTCGTCTCGATGTCGGCTGAACTTGACCCTTTTGTAACCGATAAGATTTTGTTAGTCGAACGCTATGGTATCCCATGATTAATCAAGATGTATTCATTTTAACGATCTGTAAATAAGTGTTAATCGAAGGGTTGGTCGCAAGACGACTTTAGTTTTTTCTTAAGCACGTGGTATGCCACAAAGCCGCCCTCGCAAGGCTCGACGCTGGGGGGACAAGCGGTGCGGCCACGTCGGCGCCGGCCGCGAGCATCGCGGACAGGCAGGGGAACCACGCACATGCGGGCGGAATGCACGATCAAGGCGACGATGGGGGCGATCGTCGCCGTCGCAGCGCTCGGAGCATCGGCGGTCGCGGCGACCGCGGCGCCGTGCGGACACGATGGCCGGGGCTTCCAGCGCTGGATCCAGGACTTCAAGGCGGAGGCGGTCGCCAAGGGTGTCTCGCGCGGCACCGCCGCACGGCTGCTGGACGAGGTCGGTTACGATACGCGCGTCATCCGGCTCGACCGCTCGCAGAGATCGTTCCGGCTGTCGTTCGAGGAGTTCTATCGTCGGCGCGTCTCCGATGCGCTGATCCGGCGTGGCCGCCGCTATATGGAGACGCACACCAATCTCCTGCGGCGCATCGAGCGCCAGTTCGGCGTGCCCGGCGCCGTCGTCATGGCCGTCTGGGGACTGGAAACGAACTATGGCAGCGATAGCGGCGGCAAGTATTCGATCGTGCAATCACTCGCCACGCTGGCCTACGACTGCCGGCGGACCGCATTTTTCCGCCCGCATCTCCTGAACGCCCTCGTCATCGTCGATCGCGGTGACATCCCCGGTGCGCAGATGCGCGGCGGCTGGGCAGGCGAGATCGGCCCGATGCAGTTCCTGCCCACGTCCTACGTCAGGTATGCCGTCGATTTCGACGGCGACGGGCGTCGCGACCTCTTCCACAGCAAGCCGGACATGCTGGCCTCGACCGCCAATTTCCTCAAGGGCCACGGCTGGCGCCGCGGCGAGCCTTGGGGCGAGGGTACGCACAACTACGGCGTGATCCGCGACTGGAACAAGGCCGAGGTCTACGTGCGCACCATTGCCGTGATGGCCGGGCGGCTGGCACAGGCACCGCAGGCGGTAGAGCCGCGTCGCCGCCAGCGGCGCGGCACGCGCACCGACTGACGGCTTCGACCGGGAGGCTGTGCCTCGGGCGCTGCGTTTGGCGGCGTCCCGCGCCTCATTTGATGAGCCCCAGATCCTTGTCCGCCATGCCCACGAGCAGCGCCGTGCCGTTGGCGCCCACCCGCAGCAGCCCGAAGCGCGCCTGCTGCCACTTCTCGGCGGTGCCCTCCTTGAAGAACCAGGCATCGGTGCCCACGATCCAGCGGCGCTCCTTGTAGCGCATGGGCAGAACGATCTGATTGGCGGCGACCGGGCCCGGCTCCACCTCGACGACGCTCTCCACGGTGGCGACGTCGCGATCGTCGACGGTGGCGATCGCCCAGCGGCGTTGTCCCAGGACCGACGCATCGTTGCGGCCGATGCGGCGCTGGTTGGGGACGGCGAAGTTGAGACGCATAAAGTCGCCCTGGATCAGCGAGCGCGGATCGACCGGCGCGAGCGCCAGGAAGATCTGCCGGCCCGTCGCGATGATCGCTTCGTTCGTCGTGATGGACTGGGCCGCGAGACCGCCTGTCGCCAGCGCGCCGGCGATGATCAGGCCGCGTGCCAGCAGCGCAGGGGCGGGGATGCCCGATGCCAACCCCACGTCCGCTCGCCTGATACCGCTGAACCAGCACAGCGCTGCCAGCATGACGCCGGCCGACGTCATCAGGGCGGCCTTGTCGGAGAGCGGCCATCCCAGCCAGTAGTAGAAGCTGCCCAGCACCCACAGCGCCGCGATGAAGGCGCCGACGCCGACGGTGCGGCGGCCGCTGGTGAAGGCGATGCACAACAGCAGAACCAGGATGCCGAGAGAGGGCATGATCGCCGCCAGCGCGATGACGATCAGCGACGCGCCCAGGCCGAGTGTGGTCTGCAACCTGGGGCGCGGCACGAGCAGCCAGGCACACCCGGCGCAGGCCAGCGCCGCAGACAGCAGGCTGAGCGACGACCAGGAGAGCTGGAGGCCGGTGACGAGGTGGCGCGACGGGCCGATGCCGCCCATGGCGCCGCTGAGCAGGAAGGTCGGTCCGGCTGTCGCCATCACGCCGAACAGGCCCGCGGTGACGTAGCCGCCGAGGAAGCGCTCGATGCTGTCGGCGAACGGCAGGCGAGACGCGCCATCCTCTTCGTCGCGGGCCGACAGCGCCGTCAGGACGTACCAGGCGGCCGCGATGGCCAGGACCAGGATCCAGCCGCGCGGGTAGATGACGGAGGGAATGTGAATGTGCGCGATCGGCAGATGCAGGAGTGAGTTGAGAAGCGCTGCCGAGAAGAACGCTGCCGCGCCGCCGAGGAGGCCCGCTGTCCAGCTCCGCCCGACGGCGATCGCAAGTCCGACCGCTAGAAGCGCCAGCGTCAAGTTCACCGCACTCGTTGCCCCGCGCGCATCGCGGAACAGACCGTAGGCGATGAGGCAATAGCCCAGCGTCAGCGCGATGGCGGCAAGCTGGTGCTGGAACGTGGTCTGCCGGGTCGTCCGCAGGAAAAAGACTGCGCCGGCCAGGAAAATGGCGCCCACGACATAGGCGCCAGCCCCTGTCGTGAGGAAGGGCCCGATGACGAGGCCGAGGAAGCCTGAAAGCGGCACGGTCGTGAGCAGGGCGCCGATGCCCGTCATCAGGATCACCGGCCACTCCCGGCCCTTGAGAGCGTCCATGTCGAAGCCGACGTTGGCACGCTCCCGCGCCATCCGCAGGATCAGTGACCCCGTGCCCGCCACGAGAGCGGCCCCGACGACACCGATCAGCAGGAACGGCAGGGTAGCATCGCGCGAACCGGTGAAGACGGCACGGGAGAACCCTCCGATGAGCATCGTGTCTAGGCTGAGGCCCATCACCGCGATCACGACGATGTCGAACTTCGGCAGGACGATCAGGCCATAGGCGAGGCCACCGAGCAGGAAGAGGGCCAGCCAGTAGACGATGGAGACGTCGCGGCCGGCGAAGAGGGCGGCGACGCCGGCTTGCGTGACGAGCCCGATCGTCAGCAGCATCGACAGGCGGAACGACCAGTTGGTGTCGCCGACCCAGGACTTGGGCCGTATGACCGGGCTGAGCAGGCCGGTCACGGCGAGCGCCATGGCCCAGCCCATGATGGTCACGCCCGGATCGAGGGTCCACCAGCCGACGCGGGCGAACGTGGCGAGCCACAGCCCGATCGCCACGTGCGCGACGACGCTCCAGACGACCCACAGCGCATCGCTGCGCCCCGCCAGCGCCCAGGGAAGGCCGACCGCCGCCCAGACCGCGAAGAGCTGCCAGGGATCGGCGCCGGTCTGGTAGGTCTGGCCGATGAGGGCGAACAGGCCGCCCGTCGCCAGGAAGGAAAGAATGAGGCCGGGCACCCGCGCCGCATTGATGAGCGAAATCAGCAGCGACGCCGCCAGAACGCCGCCGACGATGCCGAACCGCCCGAAGCGGCTGATCTCGTCCCAGTGGGCGGCAACCCAGAGGATCAAACCGAAGCCGGTCAGCGCCGCCGCCGCGATCTGCGCGCCGAGCCGCAGCCGGCCTTGCAGGGATGGCGACGCCGAATCGGCCCCGCCAGTCTCCCCGGACATGTCGTCATCTGCAGGGGGAGCGGTCGTCCCGCCCCCGTTTCGTTTCCCGAATACGCCGGCCATTCCTCGTCTCCATCAGCCGCAGCATGCCTTGAACAATAATAAACATTGTTCACAAACAAGTGCAAGGCACGTCGGCCATGGGGAGAGTGTTTGACTGAACTTGGTTTATTTTGTGTTCGCGGCCGTCAGCCCTTCTGTCCCGAAGCGCGGATCTGCGACAGCGTCTGGCGCGGCGTGAGCGCTTCAGGGTCGATCTTGAGTTCGATGATCGAGGGCTTGCCGGAGGCGAGCGCCCGCTCGAACGCGCCCTTGAACGCGGCGGTCTCTTCGACCGTCTCGCCATGGCACCCGAAGGCCCGTGCGTAGGCCGCGAAATCCGGATTGACGAGCTGCGTGCCCGACACGCGGGCCGGGTACTGCCGCTCCTGGTGCGCGCGGATGGTGCCGTACATGCCGTTGTTGGCGACGATGGTCACGATGTTGAGGCCGAACTGGGCGGCGGTCGCCAGTTCCTGGCAGGTCATCATGAAGCAGCCGTCGCCCGCAAAGTTGACCACGGTGCGCGTCGGCGCGGCAAGCTTGGCGGCGATGGCGGCCGGGAGCCCGTAACCCATGGAGCCCGACGTCGGCGCGAGGCACGTGCGGTAGCCCTTGTACTGCATGTGCCGGTGGACGAAGGCCGCGTAGTTGCCGGCGCCGTTCGTGATCACCGTGTCGTCCGGCGTCATGTCGCAGATCTGACGAACGACGTGTCCCAGGTGCACGGAGCCCGGCAGTTCCGCAGGCGTCAGCGTCGCCAGATAGCTCTCGTGCAACTCTTTCGTCGTGGCGCTCCAGGGCGTGGCGGCCGGCTTGGGCAGGCTGTCCAGCAGGTCCGCGAACGTCGCGGCCGTCGCGTTGATGGGCAGGTCCGCCCGGTACACCGAGCCCAACTCGTTGCCCGAGGGATGCACGTGCACGAGCGTCTGCTTCGGCGAGGGGATGTCGAGCAGGGTGTAGCCCTGCGTCGTCATCTCGCCCAGTCGCGCGCCCAGCACGATCAGAAGGTCCGAATTGCGGATCGCCGCCTGCAGCTTCGGGTCGACGCCGATGCCGGAGTGGCCTGCATAGCAGCGGTGGCGGTTGTCGATGTAGTCCTGGAACCGGAAGGCGGCGGCCACCGGCATGTCGAAGCGCTCCGCGAAGGCCTCGATCTGCTTCTGGATCTTCTCCGACCAGCCCGGCCCGCCGATGATCATGACGGGGCGCTTGGCCTCCCCCAGCAGCTTCTTGAAGGTCGCCGCATCGGCCGGGCTCGGTGCCGGCTCGGCGATCCTGGCGGCCTTCACGTCGAGTGCCTCGCCCACCGACGACAGCATGTCCTCGGGCAGCCCCAGCACGACGGGGCCCGGCCGGCCGTTCTGGGCGACGTGATAGGCGTGGCTGACATACTCGGGGATGCGGGCCGTCGAGCGGATCACCGCGCTCCACTTCACGAACGAGGAGAACAGCGACTTCGTCTCGATCTCCTGGAACGCCTCGCGATCCTCGTGCTTCTCGCCGGGCAGGCCCAGGAACATGATCATGGGCGTGGAATCCTGCTGGGCGACATGCAGGCCCGCCATGGCATTGGCAGCGCCCGGACCGCGCGTCACCATGCAGATGCCCGGTTCGCCGGTCATCTTGCCCCACGCCTCCGCCATCATCGACGCGCCGCCTTCCTGGCGGCAGATCACCGTCTGCACGCGGTTGCTGTCGTGCAGGCCATCGAGCGCAGCCAGGAAGCTCTCGCCGGGCACCGTGAACACGGCCCGCGTGCCTTGTGCTTCGAGCTGGTCGATCAGGATCTTGCCGCCGTGCCGCATCGTTGAGTCCTCGTGGATCTGGGGTGAGCCTTGTGTTTGGGTGGAATTTCTAGCAGCCAGGGCCAGTGCGGCCAGCGGAAAATTTTCTGGGCGTCGCATGGGCTGGGTGTGGAGAACTCCACTTCCTCGTGGAGGAACGCCATCGCCGCGGTTCCGCCGCCGGGATCGGCTCTATTTTGGAGCCATGATTCGCTGCACGGTCGACATTTCGGCATTCCGCACGCGCCTGCGCTGGGCCTCACGGTCCGTGCCGTGCGCGTTGGGCTGCCTGCTGGCCCTGCTGCTCGTCGTGCTGCCGGCCGCTGCCGAAACGCGCCATGCGCTCGTCATCGGCAATGGCGGTTACCAGACTGCGCCCCTGCGAAATCCGAAGAACGACGCGGAGGCCATCGCCAAGGCGTTGACCGCCACCGGCTTCGTCGTCACCACCCTGATCGACGCCGACCAGAAGGCGATGCGTCGTGCCGTCGTCGATCTCGGCCGCCGCCTGCGCGGTGCCGATAGTGTCGGCGTCCTCTACTACGCCGGCCATGGCGTCCAACTGGCGGGCGAGAACTACCTGATCCCCGTGGGGGCCGACATCCGCAATGAGAGCGAGGTGGCGGTCGAAGGCGTCAATCTCGCGGAGATCCTGAAGACGATGGGAGCTGCGCAGAGCCGCATCAACATCGTCGTCCTGGATGCCTGCCGCAACAATCCCTTCGCCGCCGGCGCGCGTGCGGGCGGCGGCGGCCTCGCCCCCGTCGATGCACCGGCCGGCACGCTGATCGCCTTCGCCACGGCGCCCGGCCAGGTCGCCCTCGACGGCGAGGGTGCCAACAGTCCCTACAGCCTCGCACTGTCGAAGGCCATTCCAGCGGCCGGCGTCGTGCTGGAGGAGGTCTTCCGCAAGACCCGCCGCGAGGTGCTGGCCGTGACCGGCAAGCGGCAGACGCCGTGGGAGCATTCCTCGCTGACCGGCGCGTTCTTCTTCAAGCCGAAGCAGGCCGAGCCCGAGGCGAGCCAGCGCAGCGTCGACCTGGGCGGGCTCGCCGATGCCCAGATTGCCGAAATCCGCGCCTGGGAACGCATTCGCGACAGCCAGGACCCCGCGGTGCTGGCGACGCACGTCGCAAGCTTTCCCAACGGCATTTTTGCCGACGTGGCGAAGCTCCGCCTGGAGCAGCAGAAGAAGCAGCGCGAGCGCGGCGACACGGTCGCCGGCTGGCTCGGCAATATCTTCGGCGCAACGGGCGGCGATGCCGAGTCCGAGCGGATGCTGGAAGACGGCCTCAAGCTCGAAGCGAAGGGCACGGCGGACGCCGACCGCGACGCCTTCAAGCTCTACCGGACGGCCGCCGGCCGTGGCCTGCCCGCGGCCATGCATCAGTTGGCCCGCGCCTACGATCGCGGCCGCGGCACCGAACGCAGCCTGAAAGACGCTGCTGCCTGGTATCAGAAGGCCGCCGACCTGCGGCATGCGCCTTCGCAGGCCTCGCTGGGCACGATGTACGAGTTCGGTGAGGGCGTGCCCGTCGATCTGGTGCGCGCCCTGCGGCTCTACACGCTCGCAGCCGACGTCGGCGATGCCAATGGCCTGGCGAGCCTCGGCTACCTCTATCAGCAGGGCAAGGGCGTCGCCCGCGACGAGGCCGAGGCACGTGCCTGGTACGCGAAGGCGGCCAAGGCGGGTAGCACGCGCGCCATGTACAACCTGGCGCTGATGCAGATTCGTGGCCAAGGCGGCACGCGCAACTTCGCCGAAGCCGTGGCGCTGCTCGACCAGGCGATCGCCAAGGGCCACGTCGGCGCTCACCGCGAACTGGCCTTCCTCTACGACGAGGGCCGCGGCGTCACGCGCGATCCCAGGGCAGCCGCCGACAACCTGCTCATCGCTTTCAAGGCCGGCCACCGCGACGCGCGCATGGACCTGCTGACGCGGCCCGAGGCCTTGAGTGCCGCAACCCGGCGCGAGGTGCAGCGCAAGCTGTCCGAGAAGGGCCTCTATAGCGGGCGCACGAACGGCTACTTCGACATGCGCACACGGCTCGCCATCGAACGCTTCGCACGACGCGCGTCCTGAGGGCGTTGCACGGGAAGGTGCCGGGGGCGGCGCGTTCGGCTCAGCGGCCCTCGCGCCACCAGGCGAGTGTGATGAAGGCGAGCAGCGCGGCGAGCGCCAGCAGCCCCGTGAACATCGGCGTCAACGAGACCCCGCGCGTGACGTGCGCCTCGCGATCCTTGAGGCCGAGCCACCCCGAGCCCGCGAGCACCTTCGCATTCGACAGCATCGAAATGCGCGGCACGTCGACGGCGTTGGCCGAAACGCTCGAGAGCAGTCCCCCGCCACGCGACCAGAACACGCCGCCTCCCGTCGCCTCGACCAGCGGCTTGAGCTTCTCGTCCGTCGCGGTCACCTCGCTCATCTCGCGGGCATCCTCGATGCCAGCGTGGGCGACGGCGGTCAGCGGACCATTGGCGGACGGCGTCTGCAGCTTGTAGAGGCCGGGCGTGCGCACCTCGATGGTCGTGGTCCAGGAGCCCGGCCCCGACCGCGCGAGCTTGACTTCCTGGATCTCGCCGCCGGGCGCCGCGACCGTCACGGAGGGAACACTGTCCTCCATGGTGCGCCGCTCGATGGAGAGCTTGAGCCCACGGGCGGACGCGATCAGCCGCTCTTCTTCGAGGTCGGGCTCTTTCATCAGCCAGTGCGCGGTGCGGCGCAGCAGGTCGGCATAGGGGCCGCCGCCGTCATAGCCGCGCGCCCAGAGCCAGGCATGATCGGAGAGCAGCAGCGCGACGCGGCCCTTGCCTTTGCGGTCGAGCACGAGCAGCGGCTTGTCCTCCGCGCCGGTCATGAGGTTGCGGCCACGGCTCGGCACGGCCTCCACCTGCCGGAACCACCGTCCCCACGTCGGCTCGCTGCCGGCCGCACCCGAACCGGGCAGGCCGCGCGTGACGGGATGCTTAAGCCCGTCGCCGGAAACCTTCGCCTTGAAGGGCTGCTCGATGACGCGACCGGAAGGTGCTGCCGGGATCGACGTGCGCAGCGGCGTCGCAAACAGGCTCGTATTGCCCGCGAAATCGTCCCCCGCCGCGATCAGCAGGGCGCCGCCGTGCTGTTCCACGTAGCGGGAGATGTTGTCGTAGTAGAGCAGCGGCAGGATGCCGCGATGCTGATAGCGGTCGAAGATGATCAGGTCGAAATCCTTGATCTTTTCCGAGAACAGCTCGCGCGTCGGGAAGGCGATCAGCGAGAGCTGATGGATGGGCGTGCCATCCTGCTTCTCGGGCGGCCGCAGAATGGTGAAGTGGACGAGATCGACGGCCGCGTCCGACTTGAGCAGGTTGCGCCAGGTCCGCTCGCCCGCATGCGGTTCACCCGACACCAGAAGTACGCGCAGGTTCTCGCGCACGCCTTCCGCCGCGATCACGACGCGGTTGTTGGCAGGCGTCAGCTCGCCATCGGCCGGCGCCAGCTCGACCTCGACGATGTTGGTGCCCGCGTGCGGGAACGGCATCGCCAGCACCACCTTGGCGTCGACCTCGGTGCGGCGGATCTCGTCGGGCTTGCCTTCCCGGCGCACGCGCAGCGTCAGCGGTCCCGAGGCCCGCCGCTTGCCCGTCTCGCGCACGGCCACCTCGATATCGCGGGACTGTCCGACGATGCCGAACTTGGGTGCCTTGATGATCTCGATGCGCCGGTCGAACTCGTCGGGCCGGCCGGTCAGGATGGCATGGACCGGCGCGTCGAAGCCGAGCGCTGCCGGCGCGTTGGGAATGTCGTGCACCTGCCCGTCGGTGATCATGATGACGCCGGCGAGCCGGTCGGGCGGCACATTGGCGAGCGAGCGATTGAGCTCGGCGAAGAGGTGGGTGCCGGAAGGCCCGTCGCCGGTGGGTTTGGCAGCCGCCACCCATTTTACCTCGAGATTGGGGATGGCGGCGAGCTTGCGCTCGAGTTCGGCGCGAATGGCTGCGACCTGCCGGGGCCGGTCTGCCAGCGTCTGGCTCGTCGATTCGTCCACCACCACGATGGCGATGTTGGACAGGCTCTCGCGCTGCTCCTGGCGCAGCGTCGGGTTGGCGAGTGCGGCGATGACGGCCGCCAGCGCCAGTGCGCGCAGCGTGGCGCCGCGCGTGCGCCGCATCAGCATCACGCCGATGAGCACGACGGCCACGGCGATGCCCGCCCAGAACAGCGGCGAGGGAACGAGGGGCGATATGTCGATCGACCAGTTCATGAAACCTCTACTGTCCCAGCCGCTCGAGGAGGGCGGGCACGTGCACCTGATCGGCCTTGTAGTTGCCGGTCAGCGCATACATCACGATGTTGATGCCGGTCCGGAAGGCCATCTCGCGCTGGGCCTCGCCGCCCGGCGCGGTGGCGTGGATCGGTCGGTTGCGCTCGTCGAGCGCCCACGCCGCCGCCAGATCGTTCGAGGTGACGATGATCGACGTCACGCCGTCGACGCGCCGCGCCTTGCGGCTCTGGCCCGCGCGATCCTGCGCGCTATCGGCCTCGACCCAGGTCTGCCCGCCGTCCCAGCGTCCCGGGAACGAACGCAGGAGGTAGAACGAGCGTGTCAGCACGTGGTTGTCCGGCACGGGCTCCAGGCGCGGGATGTCGAGGCGTCCAAGCATCCGCTGCAATGGCGTGTCCTCGCCGCGAGACATGGCGAGGCCGGCAGGCGCGCCCTGGCCGTAGTCGCGCGTGTCGAAGATGATCATGCCGCCCTGCTTCATATAGGCGTCGATCTTGGCCAGCGTGGCGTCGGGCAGGGGCTTCGCGTTCGCCAGCACCGGCCAGTAGAGGATGGGAAAGAACGCAATCTCGTCCGTCACGATATTGACGCCGAACGGTTCGCCGGGAACCACTGCCGTGCGCCGCGCCAGCATGCGGCCGAGCCCGGTCCACCCCAGGCGGCTGGTCTCGTCGGCATCCGCGTCTCCCGTGAGCACGTAGGCGAACGAGACCTTGCCCGTCGCCTGCTGGCCGATCTGGAGATCGCGGGAATTGGAGGCCCGCGGCGGTTGTGACTGGGCCTGCGCCGTGTCGGCAGATCCTGTGATACCGAGCAGGGCGATCAGCCCCACCATCGCTGCGCCTGCCGCGGGACGCTGGACCCGGCGCCAGAACGGCCCGGCCTGCAGCAGCAACACTGCGATAACATCGAGCAGGAGGAGTCCGAGTGCGGTTGCAAGGAGCATGGGTTTCAAAGGTTGCGTGGTCTCGCCTTCGTAGGCGCGCCGCTCCACGCCTGAGGGCAGGGACGGCAGCGGGGCCAGTTCCGCGCCCTTGGCGATGACGTTGAGCGCGCGCGGAGACGCTTGCGGGCCGTAGTAGCCCGGCGGGTGATCGAGGCGGGGCCTCGTCGTGTCGATCAGGGCGGCCGCAATCGGCTGTGCGGTCGGTGGCGGCTGGCGCAGGACGCCGCTGCCGTCGAGCGTCTGTTGCGGTGCCAGGACCTCGGTGTTGGAGGCGGCGACCTGCTTGTCACTCGCGTCGGCTGCCGTTTCGATGCCGCCGGCAGCCACGCCGCCCGGCCGGCCGAGCGTCCCGATCCGCCGCATCATGTCGACGAAGAGCCCCGAGAGTGGCAGGTTCGACCAGTCGGAGTTGGCCGTGACGTGGAAGAGGACGATCTGGCCTTCGCCCCGGCGCCGCGCCGTCACCAGCGGCGTGCCGTCGGCGAGCCGCGCCCAGACCTTGACGTCGGGTCCAAGCGAACCGGGATCGGCGAGCACCTGACGGCTGATCGTCACCTCCTTGGGCGCCACGAGGCCTGCGAACAGGCTCGCATCGTCGAAGGGGGCCAGCGGCTGCGGCGTCGACCAGGACAGTGCGCCACCCAGCGTGCGGCCTCCCAGGCGCAGCGCGACGGGCAGCAGCGCATCGCCACCCTTCTCCAGGCGCGGCCCCGCGAAGCGCACGAGCACGCCCCCCTTCTTCACCCAGCCGTCCACCTTGGCGAGCAGGTCTCCCGACAGCGTGCCCACGTCCGCCAACATGAGCACGGAGACGTTCTGCTTGAAGGCGTCGGCGGTCGCGGCGGCCAGATTGACGTCCTTGGGCCGCACGAGTTCGGAGTAGGGCGCCAGCGCCCGGTCGATGTAGTAGTTCGGTGCCAGCAGCGGCTGGGCCTGTTCCTGGCTTTCGCCCGCGAGAATGGCGATGCGGTTCCAGCGCGAGCGTGCATCGAGGAGATGCACCGCGCCAGCCGAACGCTCGCCCGCGATCTCGACGCGCGCCACCTGGTTGCGCAACTCCAGTGGCAGCGCGAATTGGGTCGTCGTCTGGCGAGCGCCAGCCGCGAACGTGAACATCGCTTCGCCGAGCCGCTGCCCGCGCGCCGAAAGGGCCAGCGCATAGCCCGTGCGCGCGGCTCCCGATGGCCGCAACAGCGTGACGTCGAGCTTGCCGTCACGGCCGAGCCCGGCAAGCGCGCCGATCGGCTCCTCGCCACTTCGCGGATCGACGACGCTGACCGTGCCACCCCCCGCCAGTTGCACGAGGCGCTGGGCGAACGCGCCGGCCGCCATGTCGTGATCGATGCCGTCGCTGAGCCACACGAACGAGGCTTGGCCTGTGCCGCGCAAGGCCTGCGACAGGCTGTCGCCGATCTCGGTGAGGTTGGGTGCGAAGGGCTGCGGCGCCAGTGCGGCCGCGGTGGAGCGGGCAGCGGACGGCGCTTCGATCTTCAAGCTCTGGGAGCGGGCAGGTGGCGCGGTCTGGACGACGAGCACCGGCCGGCTCTGGGCCTCCGCTTCGTTGATGAGGCGCTCCACGAGGCGGGCACGGTCGGCAAAGCGCGTCGCAGCACTCCAGCCGTTGTCGACGACGATCACCACGGGGCCTTGCCCCTTGAGCGCCTTTTCGCGGCTCGGGTTCAGCACCGGTTCGGCAAGCGCGCCGATGATCAGCGTTGCGGCCAGCATGCGCAGCAGCGTGAGCCACCACGGCGTCTTGGCCGGCGTTTTCTCCTTGTTCTCGATCCCCACGAGAATGCGCGTTGCGGGAAACGCGATCTGTCTGGGGCGCGGCGGCACGGTGCGCAGCAGCCAGTAGATGACCGGTAGCGCCGCCAGCGCGCCCAGAAGCCACGGATTGAGAAACGCCAGGGCGCCCAGGCTCATCGTGCCTCTCCCGTGCCGCCACGCGAGGCCGTGCCGCGCGTCGCCATGTTGGCGGCGTGGCCTTTGAGGCGCATCGCCAGCGTCAGCAGCGGCTCGGTCGCCGGGCGATCCGTATGGTGCGTCATGAACGACCAGCCCAGCCGCCGGCATCCATCCTGCAACACGGCGAGATGCGCGGCGAGCCTCGCCTGGTACTGCTCGCGCAGGCTCTCGGCACGATCGGCGATCCAATGTGCGCCGTCCTCGAGGCCCAGGAATTCCGCACGGCCCTCGTAGGGCAGCGTCTCTTCCGCCGGATCGAGGATCTGCACGAGATGGCCGCTGCTGCCCTGCGAGGCGATGGCCTGCATGCGCGCCACGATCGTCTCTGCGGGATCGAGGAAATCGGAGAACATCACGACCCCCGACAGGCGCGGCAGCCGGATCTCGGGGGGGAGGCTGGCATCGAGCACCGGTTTGCCTTCGGCCAGAAGCAGGGCCTCGGCCAGCCGGGCGGCCGCCCTGCGGTTCGCCGTGGGACGGCTGAGCCCCATGAGGCCGACGCGCTCGCCGCCGCGCACCAGCAACTCGGCGGCGGCCAGCATCAGCACGATGGCGCGGTCACGCTTCAGCGTGGCGGACAGGTCGCTGGCGAAATCCATCGAACGCGAGCAATCCGCCCACAGCCAGACGGTGTGAGCCGCCTCCCATTCCCGTTCGCGCACGTACAGCTGGTCGGAGCTGGCCGAGCGCCGCCAGTCGATCAGCGTCGTGGGATCGAGATCGCCGAGCTGGCGGAATTGCCAGAACGTCTCGCCGGGACCGGCCCGGCGTCGCCCATGCAACCCGTGCGCGACGGTGTTGGAGACCTTCAGCGCATCGAGCACGAGATCGGGCAGGCGGTCCGCAAGCCCATGCGCCGCCGTCTCCAGCCGATCGTGCCGCTGTTCGCCCTTTTTCTTGACGAAAGACGACTTTGCGAGGCCTGCCGCCACCCGCCACTCCCTGTCAGTACAGTCGATCTGTCAGTACCGTCGATCGGCCGCCGAACGCGCTTGCGGCCGTCATGCCCTGGCGGCGCGCGATCAGCCGAGCGCGCCAGCCAGCCGGCCGATCACATCGCCCACGCCCTGCCCGTCGGCACGTGCCTCGAAGGACAGCGCCATGCGATGCTTGAGCACGGGCTCTGCAAGCGCGATCACGTCCTCGACCGACGGCGCGAGACGCCCATCGACGAGGGCGCGGGCACGCACCGCCAGCATCAGCGCCTGGCTGGCGCGCGGGCCGGGTCCCCAGGCGATCAGGCGATCGGTCTCGGCGTTGCCCTCGCCCGGACGCGCCGAGCGCACGAGCTTCAGGATCGCATCCACGACCTTGTCGGAAACGGGAATCTGGCGCACGAGGCGCTGGATGGACATCAGCTCCTGTGCGGTCAGGATCGTCTCGATCCGGCGTTCCTCGGTGCCCGTGGTGGCAAAGAGCATGCGCCGCTCCGCCGCCTCGCCGGGATAGCCGACGTCGATCTGCAGCAGGAAGCGGTCGAGCTGGGCTTCGGGCAGCGGATAGGTGCCTTCCTGCTCCAGCGGGTTCTGGGTGGCGAGCACGTGGAAGGGGGCCGGGACGTCGTGCCGCTGGCCCGCCACCGTGACGTGGTGCTCCTGCATGGCCTGCAGCAGCGCCGACTGCGTCTTGGGCGAGGCACGGTTGATCTCGTCGGCCATCAGCAGCTGGGCGAAGATCGGCCCTTTGATGAAGCGGAAATTGCGCCGCCCTGTACCGCTCGCGTCCTCCAGGACTTCCGAGCCCACGATGTCGGACGGCATCAGGTCCGGCGTGAACTGGATGCGCTTGGCGTCGAGCCCCAGCACCTTGCCCAGCGTCTCGACGAGCAATGTCTTGGCCAGTCCCGGCACACCCACCAGAAGACCGTGGCCACCCGAAAGGATCGTCACCAGGGTCTGTTCGATCACCCGGTCCTGGCCGAACACCACGCTGGCGGCCGACTTGTGCGCGAGGCGAACACGTTCGCCGGCGGCCTCGACGCGCGCGACGATGTCGCCTGCAGCCTCGGAAATGGACGTTGCGTTGCTCATGATCAGGACCGTCAGCCCACTTTGGGTTCGAGTTGTGTCGCTTTGCGCGGAGTCTGGCGCTGGGAAAGTGGTTAGATTGTGAACAGGCTTCTACCTAGCATATCAGCAAGGTGGGCTCAGGTGGGGTTAACTTTGCGTAAGGCAGTGGGGCGCGAAACGAGCCTCCGCCTGCCGATGTAGGAGACAGTGACGATGACGCAATCGGGCACCGAGGGCCTGTCGGGCCTCGAAGCGATGCTGAAGGCGGCAGGCGGCAAGGGACCGCCGCCCGTCGAAAAATGGAATCCGCCCTATTGCGGCGATATCGGCATGCGCATCCGCTCCGACGGCGTCTGGCTCTACCAGGCGAGCCCCATCGGACGACTGCCGCTCGTCAAGCTGTTCGCCAGCGTCCTGCGCAAGGACGACGACGAGAAACACTATCTCGTCACGCCGGTCGAGAAGGTGGACGTGGCCGTCGACGACGCCCCGTTTCTCGCGGTGGAGATGGAAGTGATCGGCACGGGAGCCGACCAGAGCCTCGTTTTCCGGACTAACGTCGACGATGTCGTGCGCTGTGGTCCCGCGCACCCCCTGCGCTTCGCCATCGAACCCCACAGCGAGGGCCTGAAACCCTACGTCCACGTGCGGGGACGGCTGGAGGCCCTCGTCACGCGCGCGGTCTACTACGACCTGGTCGAACGCGCCGTGGAGAACGAGGGTGTGTTGGGCGTCTGGAGCGAGGGCACCTTTTTCCCCCTGGCCGAGCCGTCACAGGACGGCGGCTGACCCCCACCCCGAACTGCGCCAGCCGCCGCAATGCCGCTCGACCGGATCGACGCCGTGTTCCGACAGCATCGGGAAAGACCCCGGCTCGGCACGGCCGGGCTCCCGCCCGCCCGCTTGGCCGGGGAACCGGAGGGGAGGGCGAGGCGGAAAAGGGCGGGCAGACGATGGCGGGTTCTGCACTCCCGGTTTCCCGGTCGACGCGCAAGCGAATTGCGCTGGCCGTGACGAATACAGTTGCCGGCCTTGCCGTGGGCTCCTTACAGATGCAGCCCATGCGATCCGAGCCTGTCCTCCCCATCGACGACGTTCTGGCCGATATCACGGCCGCGCTGGCCGCCGGTGGCCGTGCGATCGTCGCCGCGCCGCCCGGCGCCGGCAAGACGACGCGCATCCCCCTCGTGCTGCTCGATCAACCGTGGCTGGAGGGCAAGCGTATCCTGCTGCTGGAGCCGCGCCGCCTGGCCGCCCGCGCGGCGGCCGAACGCATGGCCTGGATCCTGGGCGAGCGCGTGGGCGAGCGCGTCGGCCTGCGGTCCCGTCTCGATACGCGCGTCTCGGCGCGAACCCGTATCGAGGTCGTGACGGAGGGCGTGTTCACGCGCCTCCTGCAAGACGATCCCACGCTCGGAGGCGTCGGCGCCGTGCTGTTCGACGAATTCCATGAGCGCTCCCTCGATGCGGATCTGGGCCTGGCGCTGGCGCTCGATGCCCAGGACGCCCTGCGCGAGGATCTGCGCATCATCGTGATGTCGGCCACGCTCGATACGGCGGGCGTTGCAGCGCTGCTCGGCGGAGCGCCCGTGATCGCATCGCAAGGGCGCACGTTCCCCATCGAGACGCGCTATCTGGGAGCCCAGCCGCATCGGCGGCTCGAGGATCTGATGGCCGACGCGATCGGCCGGGCCGTCCGAGGCGAAACGGGATCGCTGCTCGCGTTCCTGCCGGGCGTGGCCGAAATCCGGCGCACCGCCGAGCGCGTGCGCGAACTCCTGCGCGATGCGGCGGACGTGGATGTCGTGGAACTGCACGGCAGCCTGGACCAGCGCGAGCAGGCGCGCGCCATCGCCCCGACCGCGTCCGGGCGCCGCAAGATCGTGCTGGCGACGGCGATCGCGCAGACGTCGATCACCATCGAGGGCGTGCGCGTCGTCGTCGACAGCGGCCTGGAGCGCGTGCCGCGCTACGACGCGGAAGCAGGTGTCACGCGGCTGGTGACGGTCAGGGCGTCGCGAGCAACCGTCGACCAGCGGCGTGGTCGCGCGGGGCGCACCGAGCCCGGCATCTGCTACCGATTGTGGGACGAGCCACAGACGGCGGGGCTCATGCCCTATACGACGCCGGAAATCCTGTCGGCCGATCTGGCTGGTCTCGTGCTGGATTGTGCGGCCTGGGGCGAGGTCGATCCCGCGCGCTTGCGCTGGCTCGATCCCCCGCCCGCCGGACCGCTCGCAGCCGCGCGTTCCGAACTCGTCGCGATCGAGGCCATCGACGGGGATGGCGCGCTGACGCGAACGGGCACGGCGTTGCGTGGGCTGCCATTGCCGCCACGTCTCGCGCGCATGCTGCTCGAGGCGGCAGCGTCGGGCCAGGAGGGCGAAGCGGCCGAAATTGCGGCCGTGCTGGTGGAGCGTGGCCTGGGCGGCACGAGCGTCGATATCGACGACCGCCTCGCCCAGATGCGCCGAGATCGCTCCGAGCGGGGGCAGCGCATGCGTCGTCTGGCGGGCGAATGGGCGCGGCGTGCGTGCGAGGTCGCCGTGCCGTTGGCTGCAGGCGGTCTGTCAGCGCAGATCGAGACCCGGTCGACGGCCGCGCTGCTGGCCATCGCCTTTCCCGATCGCATCGCGCGACGGCGCGCCAACGGCGGCGAGTTCGTCCTTGCCGGCGGGCGCGGAGCAGTGCTCGATCCAGGCGAGCCCTTGGCCCAGCAACGTTACCTCGTCGTCGCGGACATGTCGGGACGTGCCGCAGCGGCGCGCATTCTAGGCGCCGCGCGTCTCGATGCCGCCGAGTTGGAAAGCATCGCGGGCCCCCGCATCGCGTCACGGGTCGAGGTGACCTTCGATACGGAAAGCGTGGCGCTGCGGGCACGTGCCGTGCGCAGGCTGGGAGCGATCGTGCTGGAGAGCGAAACGCGACCCGTGCCGCCGGGCGCGGAGAACGCTGCCAGGCTCGCCGAAGGAATTGCCGGGCTCGGTGTCGACCGGCTGCCGTGGAGTTCCGCGCAGCGCCAGTTGCGCGACCGCATCGCATTTCTCAAGGCCTGCGACGGCCCGGGCGCCGGGCAGTTGCCGGATCTTTCGGACACCGCGCTTGCCGCCACGGCGGGTGACTGGCTGGCGCCTTTCCTGGGCGAAGCGCGGCGCTTGTCGGATGTCACGGCCGATATGCTCGATCGGGCTCTGGCAAGCCTTGTGCCCTATGGGATCCGACAGCAGGTCGAGAGCGAGCTGCCCTGCCATTTCACGGCCCCGACGGGCAACCGGCATCGCATCGATTACGAAGGCGAAGGTGCGCCAATTGTCGCAGTGCGCGTGCAGGAACTCTATGGACTGAAGGAGCATCCAGCCCTCGCCGGCGGCCGCTTGCCCCTGACGCTGCACCTGCTTTCGCCCGCCAGCCGGCCGATCCAGATCACACGTGACCTGCCTCGGTTCTGGTCCGGCTCGTGGCGCGAGGTCAAATCCGAGATGAAGGGCCGCTATCCCCGGCACGAATGGCCGGACGACCCCGCCAACGCGCTGCCTACGGCGCGGGCGAAACGGCGCACGTGAGTGCGAGGGGCTGGCCCACGGACGTTGACGCCTACAAACGCCAAAAGCCCCGGCGCGACCGGAGCGTTGGCATCCCCAGACGGCGAGCGCGCCCCCCGGCGCGCTCACGTCCTACAGGCGATAGCGGATCTGATCCGACCAGAAGCGCTCGAGACGAACCAGGGTCTTGTTGAGAGCCTGAAAATCGTCCTGCCGCAGCTGCCCGACGGCCTCGATCGACGTCATCTGGCGCTGATAGAGGTTATGAACGACGTCGCATGCGTCCTTGCCCTTTTCGGTCAGGCTGACGCGGACGGAACGCCGATCGGTCTCTGAGCGCTTGTAGTGCAGATAGCCCATGTCGACGAGCTTCTTGAGATTGTAGGAGACGTTCGAGCCGAGATAGTAGCCGCGCGTCTTGAGTTCGCCGGCCGTCAACTCGCTCTCGCCGATATTGTAGAGAAGCAACGCCTGCACGCTGTTGAGCTCTGCACCACCCTGGCGGTCGAACTCGTCCTTGATCACATCGAGCAGCAAGCGGTGCAACCGCTCGATCAAGCGCAATCCCTGGAGATATTCGCCACGGAAGCTTTCTTCGTGAGCGGGGGCCCGCGCCCGGCTCATATCCAACGCTACACTCATCTGTCCCTGCCTCGAACTGATAGACACCATCCCGGATATGTTTGTTTTTTCCGGCTTATGGTTCGAGACTACTTCGGGAAATTAAATCTTACCCTAAAAGACATGCTAAACGGCAAGTAAATATTTAGACCATAATCCCCGATATTGCATGTGGAACCCGCAAGGCCCGCACACGGTCTGGACGCGGGGGGAGGGTGCCGCTTCCGCCGGGTCAGGTGCGGGCCGCCTGCATCTGCTGGCGGGAGGGCAGAGGTAGCTCGGCGTCTCCCAGCGGCTCGAAGTACGCCGCGATATCCGCCTCTGGCACCGCGTCGAGCGAGGCATGCTGCCAGCGGGGCGCGCGCTCTGGATCGTCGACGGGCCCTGGCACGCCCGCCTGAAAATCCGGTGCGCCAAGGAACCGATGTGCAACCCGGTAATCCCGGATGAGTGCACCCTGGATGTCGAGCGATTGCGCCGTGCGGATCATGCGGTCCGTGACGTGCAGTGCCAGGGGAGAGCGCCGGGCGAGCGCATCCTCGACGGACTGCGCGAAGGCCCGGTCGTTCGCGGGAGCAGCCGCGAGCCGCGCCGCGATCTCGCGCAGTGAGGGCGCCGCGAAGTAGCGTTCGATCCGCGCGGCGTCGGCCATGAGTGGCGAGGGCCCGGGATCTTCATGGAGACCGTCGAGGACCTGGTCGACGGGCTCGGCGTCGGCGAGCAGTTCTTCGATCCGGTCGAAATGGCCGGGCCCGATGCAGTGCGTGACGAGACCGAGCGCCAGCGCGTCGGCGCGGCCGATGCTGCGGCCGGTCAGTGCGAGATAGTGGCCGATCCCGTGCGGCATGCGGGCGGCGGCCCGTGCGACCCCACATTGGGGCAAATAGCCGATCGCCGCTTCAGGCATCGAGAAGGCATAGGAGGGCCCCGCGACGCGATGCGTATTGTAGAGCGTGATGCCGATCCCGATGCCCGTCACCGCGCCATCGACGAGCGAAACGCTGGGCTTGGAGAGGCATTCCGCCACCCAGCACAGGGTGAGATCGTCGGCGACGGCTCTTCGGGCCGCCGCGAGATCGCGCTGTGCCAGCGCGACGATCTCCTGCATGTCGCCGCCCGAACAGAAGGGACCGCCAGTCCTGGTGCGGAGGGCTACGGCATAAAGGTTCGTATCCCGCCCGAATCCGGCAAAGGCCTGCGCGATCGTGGCGCGCATCGCGATCGAGATCGCATTGCCCGTTGCCGGTCGGTTCAGGGTGATGACGGCGAGGGCGCCGCGCCGGACGATGCCGACACCTGCCTCCATGTTTCTGCCTCGATCTGTGTCCATACCCCAGCCTATGCCCAATCGGTGAAAGTGTTTTCAACGAAATTCCACCGGATATCCAAGAAAAAGTGAGTGAAATCGTTGTGTTGCGTGTCCTTCGCCCTGTACAGAAGGAATATAGATCAGCCGTATGACGATCGAGTCGGGGCGAGTCCCTCGACGACCGAGACAGCAGGATTTGATGGAACCACGCAAGGGCCACAAACCCGTGATTGCCCGCGCTGTGCTCCTGGCCGCAATGGCCATGGCGGCGTCGGGCGAGGGGCGGGCCACCGGACCGGCGAACCCGGCCCGGCCGACGCCGCAGTGGCCCTTGCTCGTCACCGATGTCAAAGCGCCCCTCGCGCCGGTCGCAGCCTGGACCCCCGCCGAGATCGCCGCGGCCAAGGTGGCCTGCCAAAGTGGCCTGAAGGGGCGCGACATCGTCGCTGTCGAATTGCCCCCGCTGCGTGAAGGGCAATGCGGTTCGCCGGCGCCGCTTCAACTCATCAGTGTCGGCAAAGACCCGCAGATCACCTTCTCCGAGCCCGTGGTCGTAACGTGCGAGATGGCGGTCGCCTTCGACGACTGGGTGCGAGGCGACCTGCAGAAGACGGCGCGCCAGACGTTGGGCAGCCCGATCGTCCGGATCGAGGTGATGAGTTCCTACTCGTGCCGCAACGCCTACGGCCGCAAGAAGACGCGACTGAGCGAGCACGGCCGTGCCAACGCCATCGACATCCGCAGCTTCGTCACCCAGGGCGGCGACACCGTGAGTGTGCTCGACGGGTGGGGCGCGACCGCCCGCGACATCAAGGCGCGTATCGCCGCGGCCGCAAAGGCCGCAGCCAAGGCGGCCAAGGCCGCGCAGGCTGCCGAACGTGCGGCGGAGGCCAAGGCCGAGGAAATCAAGCGGCAGGCCGAGAAGGCCGAACGCGACTTGCGAAAGGCGGGCCGCATCACCGATTTTGCCGCCGCGGCGCGGTCGGGCTTGCGTGGTGGCCAGTTCGATCTCGACATTTTCACACGCAGCGCAGGCACCACGACGGGCAGTACAGGGGCCTCCACGGCCCCCACCACGGGCGCAACCGGGCAACCCGCACTGGGCTTCGAGCAGCCGAGCCGGCTCGGCGGTCCCAAGGCGCCGCAAGGCCGCACCGTGGAGCCACCGCTGCCGACGGCGGATAGCCCGAAACACGAACGCTTCCTGAAGACACTGCATTCCTCGGCCTGCAAGGCCTTCGCGACGATCCTTGGCCCCGAGGCCAACGAGGCCCATCGCAACCACTTCCATGTCGACATGGCCGACCGGTCGTCTGGCAGCTTCTGCGAGTAGCACCAAGGCTGCTCGTGGCCGGATCGACCCGAATGCGCGGTGGCCTTGTGGCCCCGTCCGCGGCCGTCAATTGGCGTGTCGCCCGGCATGCTCAGGACAACGGCCTTGTTGTCGACGTCACGAACTGCAATCTTGCAGCCACTTTCGTGCCGGCACCGACCGGTCCGTGGCGGAGAGGTCCGTGGCCGCACTGATGCCTCGAATCGTGGGTGGTTTGGCTGTACTCGCCCTTGGCGGGTGCGGTGCTGCAAAGCTGTCGGAGCAACTCGGTGCGCTGCCCGAGGCCCCTCCGGCCGAGCGTATCGATCGCCCGCAATCCCCCATCGACAGCTATTCGACGATCGCGCGGGCGGCGCTGAATTGCTGGTTCGGCCCGAGCGGCAGCCTGAAGCGCAGTCATGTCTTCCATGCCGAGGCACCGCCGCCCGACAGCGGTAAGGGGGCGGAGATCGTCATCTATCAGCGCGATCCCACGGGCGGGGCACCGCGCGCGTTGCGCGCATTCCGCATCGTCATCGCGCGTTCGGGAGAGGGGTCGAGCATCCAGACCGAGAGCTATCGGATGGACGAGCGCGTGGCCGCCGACATGAAGGCCGACGTGATCCGCTGGGCGCAGGGGCAGACGGCCTGCAGCGTCGTGGGCACGGGCGGCTGGGGCGCGGCGCCTGGAGAGGCCAAGGCCGACGCGCAGATGAAGCCGGAGGCCGCGAGCAAAGCCGGTGGCAAGAAGCGCTGAGCGCTGAGCGATCACGTGGATGGGATCGTGGCAGCCCCGGAGGCAGTGCCGGGGCGGATCCTCGCGCCCTCGGACGACATCGCCGTTGGCAGGATCAGGCCCGGTAGTCCTGGATCCGCGTGGCGCGCAGGCCGGGCAGCCCGTGCTGGTCGATGGAGCGTTGCCAGGACAGGAACTCGTCGACGGTCAGCTTGTAGCGCTCGCAGGCTTCGTCGAGGCTGAGCAGTCCACCACGCACGGCAGCAACGACCTCGGCCTTGCGGCGGATCACCCACCGCTTCGTATCCTTGGGTGGAAGATCGGCGATCGTCAGCGGGCTCCCATCGGGGCCGATGACGTAGCGGGCTCTCACGCGAAACTGCTGGTCCATCATTTTTACGCTTTACACTGTTTTGACTGCCTCGGTTCCGAACATATCCCGGCTCGATTAATCGGAGCCTAAGCAACGGCGTGAACGGTACCTTGTCGAACATGAATAAATTATCACAAGTTCTTTTACTTTCATGATATTGTGCTTGGATTGGTTAACCTGCGGATCAACTTGGGGCAGTTGCTGGTCCTTGCTTGTTCGCAGCCGCACGAATGCGTTAAAGTCGCGCGGCATCATGCCGGCCGGGCTCACGATCCCGGCTTTTCCGGTCGACGAAAAAACATCCGAGTTCTCATGAGCGACATCCAGGGCGGGCCCACGTCCCGCGTCTTCTTCTCGCAACGCATGCGCCTGCACTATGTGGACTGGGGCAACGAGGGAGCGCCGCCCGTCGTCCTCGTGCACGGGGGCCGCGACCATTGCCGCAACTGGGATTGGGTGGCGCGCCGCCTGCGCCGGGATTTCCACGTCATCGCACCCGACCTGCGCGGTCACGGCGACAGCGACTGGTCGCGTAGCGCCAACTACAACATGGCCGCCTACGTCTACGATCTCGCGCAGCTCATTCACCAATTGAAGTTGAGCCCGGTTACCATCATCGGTCACTCGCTCGGCGGCGCCATCAGCGTCCGCTACGCCGGCATTTACCCTGAGAACGTCAAGCACCTCGTGGCCATCGAGGGCCTCGGCCGCTCGCCCAAGTCGCTGGCCGAAACGGCCGCCAAGACGATGCAGGAACGCATGCGCGGCTGGATCGAGCAGCAGCGTGCGGTGTCCGCGCGCCAGTCGCGCCGCTATCCATCGATCGAGGAGGCGACGGCGCGCATGCAGTCGGAGAACAAGCATCTGAGTGCCGAGCAGGCGCGCCACCTGACCGAGCACGGCGTCCACCAGAACGAGGACGGCACGTTCTCGTGGAAGTTCGACAACTACCTGCGCGTCCATCTGCCCTACGACATGCCGCAGGCCGAGGTCGAGACACTATGGCAGCAGATCACGGCGCCGTCGCTGCTCGTCTACGGCAAGGAGAGCTGGGCCTCCGATCCGCGCGGCGACGGGCGCGCCAGCCACTTCCAGAACGCGACGATCGTGTCGTTGGACGGCGCCGGTCACTGGGTCCACCACGACCGGCTCGACACGTTCATGGCGCTGGTCGATCCCTTTGTTCGCGGCGCGCCCGTGCCCACCGGCCTGCAGGGCGTGACCTGAGCCGCGCCGGGCAGGTGTGGGCAGGGTGATGGTTCAGGCCGCAGCCGCCGCACGCCGCGGCCGGTTGCGGCGCCGCAGCTTGCGGCGCAGCCAGATCCACAGGCCCGTGCCCATCAGAACGCTGAAGGCGATCGAGATCACGAGGTTCATCGCGGCCGACCAACTGCCCGCGAAGTTACCCTCGTGCCACGCCCGCGGCCAGTTGCGCGGCAGCGGCACCGCCCCCTCGCGCGTCACGGCATAGACGCGATATTCGCCGTCCTCCACGATGCGCGCCATCATGCGGGGACCGCGCTGCCGGAGCCAGACCAGCGCGCCCGGATCGTGATCGCGCCCGACGACACGAACGGCTTCGACGAGGCTGATGGGCGCGGGGGCCGGGCGCCCGCCCACGCCGCCGGCGCCGCCTGCGAACGTGATACCGCCCGCCATCAAGAGCGCGGTGAGGGGCGACAGCACGAGCAGGGGCAGCAGCCCCCAGGCGATCGCCTTGTGCCAGCCGCTGGCGCTATTGGCGAAGCGTGGCAGCCCCATGAGCACGCCGATGAGCATCAGGGCGAGCATGGCGGCGGTGGAGGCGACGACCAGCCAGTTCGCATCGAGAAGCAGCGTCTCGTGCAGCCGCCGTGCGGTAACGAGGGCCTTGGCGAGCGGCGAGGCATCCGCAACGGTCTGGCCGCTGCCGACGTCGACGATGGTGCCGCCGCCGCGCCCGCCGCCGATCGTCACCGTGCCATCGTAGCTGCGATAGGACAGGCCGCGCGCCTTCCCCTCGGGATCGTGCCTGGCAAGGAACGTCTCGAGCTTGGCCACATCGAGCTTTCCAGGTGCGATGGCACGGCTCACGAGCCACGGCTCCACGGACAGCACGAGCCCGGTCAGAACGACGACGGTGAGTGGCACGCCAAACAGCAGCGCCAGCCAGCGGTGCAGCCTCAGGAACCAGGGTCTCATGATCTCTCTCGCGGATTGTCGTGCGCTTGGTGGCACTTGTCTCGGACAATCGCGGGAACGGTGGCGCCGGCCGAAATCCGTCGTGGGCGGGCGGGAGACGTCTCGCCGCAGGCCTTGCCCCACGGCGCCTGGCAGATCGGTGCGTCGCGCTGGCGTTCGCGGTCGTGCAGCGATAGCCTTTTCGCAGAACGACACGAATCCCCGGGAGGAACGACATGGCAGGGAAAGGCGTTGCCGCCATTACGGGCGGCTCGAGCGGCATCGGCGAGGCGACGGCCCACCGGCTGGCGGCCGACGGCTACGATATCGCCGTGGTCGATGTGAACAAGGAAGCAGGCGAAGCGGTCGCCAGGGCGATCGAAGCCAAGGGACGCAAGGCCAAGTTCTATTCCTGCGACGTGACGGACGCCCAGGCGCTGGAAACCGTGGCCGATGCCATCGAAAAGGACCTCGGCCCCATCACGGCGGCCGTGACGGCGGCGGGCCTCATTCCCAATACCGAGTCCGTGCTCGACATGGACATGGCCTACCACGAGCGCATGTGGCGCGTGAATTATCACGGTACCGTGCACGCCTGCCAGTCGTTCGCGCGCCGCATGGTTCCCCGCAAGCGCGGCGCCATCGTCACCATCGGCTCGATCAACTCCAAGCAGCCGCTGCCGCTTCCTGCCTACAACCCTGGCAAGGCGGCGGTGGAACGCCTGACACAGCTTCTCGCCGTCGAGCTTGGCCGGCACAACATCCGCGTCAACTCGGTCGGCCCGACCTACGTCATGACGCCGCCCTTGCGCCAGAAGGTGGCCGAGGGCAAGCGGGACATGAACAAGATCATGGGCGTTCATGCCCTGCCTTACCTGCCCGAGCCTCGTGACATCGCCGATGGCATCGCCTTCCTGATTTCCGAGCAGGCGCGCACCATCACGGGCATCCTGCTGCCGATCGACAGCGGCTGGCTGGCAGGCGTCCCCTATCGCACCTACTCGGGCGGCGTGCCCTGGGAGGAGTGAGCGCCAGCGTTCGGTCCCCGCGCCGTGCAACGCGCGCGTCGCGCCGGACCCCGACCGCGCATCTCCAGAAACAAGGTTCGTCCGATAATAAATTTCTGAGCAGATAATCTGATGCAAGAGTTTTACGGGGGCCGGGAATACGCCATAACCGAGGGACATAATTCGTGGGAATTGCCGTCGCGGCTCGCTCTCGACGAGGCCGCTGGCTTGATTGGCATCAATGTTGATACGGCCCCGCCCACTCAGTCTTCACGGATCGAAGACGAGTGGGAGGAGCGGTTATGACGTTGCTGAAACCGATTTCGGCGCTGCTGTGCGGCCTCGCGTTGACGACGAGTGCCACACGTGCGGTGGCGCAGGACAACAAGCTGCTTGCGACCGAGGAATACCGGATCTCTTGCCAGGGCTGCCATGGGGAGAAGGGCAAGGGCGACGGACCGTTCGGGAAATACCTGAATATAAAGCCGGCGGATTTATCCATTCTCTCGAAAAAGAACGACGGCGTATTTCCCGTGCTGAAGGTCTTCCAATCGATCGACGGTCGTGCGCAGGTGGCCGGGCACGGCGATCAATCCATGCCGATCTGGGGGCAGAGATATTCGTTCGAGGCCAACGCGAAATACGGTCCCTATGGCGGTGAGGCCGTGGTGCGCGGGCGTATTCTCGAACTCGTCTATTACATCCAGAGCCTGCAACAGAAATAGCGCGCCTCGACGCCCTGCCCGGAGCCGGTGCCTCGGCCGGCTCCGTCGCGGGGCGGCGTCTCCTATGATCAGCGCGTCCGATAAAGCGCCACGGCCTTGCGCGTATTCTCGTCCCAGATGTCGTTGACCACGCCCGTATAGACGCCGACGCGCTTCAGCTCGCGCTTGATCTCGGTGCGTGTCGAGCGGTGCCAGCGCGCCATGTTACCCGCCAGTTCGCGATTGACCTGGTCGAGCCCACCCTGCTTTGCCGCCGACAGCAGGAGCTGTGCGGTGCGCGGATAGTCGGCCTTGCCGCCGGCACCACTGTTCAGGAGGCGCGCCAGGTTCCACATCGCGAACGTGTTGCCGTTGGTGACGCCGCGCTCGAACCACGACCGTGCCGTCGCCGGATTCTTCGCCACGCCCAGGCCGTCGTTGAAGATGACGCCGAGCTGGTTCATGGCGCCGGAGTGCCCGGCCGCGGCGGCGCGCTCGTACCATTCGCGTGCCTTGGTGAGATCGGCCTGCCCGCCGCCGGCTCCGGTCCGGTAGATGTGGGCCAGGTTCAGCATGCTCTGCACGTCGCCGTTGCGTGCGGCGCGCGAGAAGTAGTCGATGGCCTTGGTCAGGTCCTTCGCGGTTCCGATGCCGTGATAGTAGATCGTGCCGAGCTGGTGCTGGCTGGCGGTATTGCCTGCGGCTGCCGCGCGCGCAAACCAGTCGCGCGCCTTCGTCAGATCCTTCGTCACGCCCTGGCCGTTGTAGAAGAGCTGGCCGAGCTGCGCCATGCTCGCGACATCGCCGGCGTTGGCCGCCCGCTCGAACCACGACCACGCCTTGGCGGGATCCGCCGCGGTGCCCAGTCCGTTGAGGTAGATGCGGCCCAGCCAGTTCATGGCGTCGGCGCGACCGCCGTTGGCGGCCGTCTCGAAGAGAGGCCGTGCGCGCGCATAGTCCTGCGTGCCGCCACTACCGGTGGCCAATTGCAGGGCGTCGCGGAAGGCATCGTCGGTCTGGCGGCTGCCGCTTTCCGTCTGGCGCTGGGCGTCGGCGCGCTCCTTCTCTTGGCGCTCGCGTGCCAGGCGTTCGGTTTCGCGGCGCCGCGCCTCGGCCTGCTCGCGCTCCTTGCGCTCGTTCTCGATCTGGTCGCGCAAGCGCTGCTCGAGTTCGCGCCGCTCGCGTGCCAGCCGATCGTTGAATGCCTGCTCGCGCTGGCGCGCCTGTTCGTCCGAGGTGGGCGGAGGGGCGACCTGGTTGCGCAGCGCATCGCGCACGCTCGTCGAGGCGCGCGGCGCGGGCGGCGGGGATGGCGTCGTCGCAGGCGGCGTGGCGATGGGCGGCGCAGGCGTCGCCGTGTCCGGCCGGGCGAGGGGCGCGGGTGGCGTGGCGGGCGGCTGCGGTGCCGCCGTCGAGGGTGCCGCAACGTTCGACTGGTCCTGCGTGATGGCGGTCGAAATCCGCGGCCCGCCACCAGGGCCCACCACCATGTAGGCCGCGAACGCACCGGCAGCCAGAGCGCCGGTGAGAACGACGCCGAGGAGGGGCGAGCGGCTGCGCGCCGCGATCTCGGGCGGTGGCGTGAACGAGGGCTCCAGCGCCGACGGCGCGGATTGCTGCACGGGCGCGGCAGCCGGCGGCGGATGCGTCACGCGCGGACGGCTGGTGCGTGTCACGGGCACGCCGATGTCGCCGAACATGATGTCGCGCAGCTCGGCGATGGTCTGGGGGCGTTCCGTCGGGCGCACGCGCATGGCCGCGTCGATGCCTTCCAGGAAGTCGGAGCGATAATCGCCTTGCGCGGTTGTCGCGGGCAGCAACTGGTCGTCGATCACCCGCACGGTGGATTCGATGGGCGGCGCCCCCATCACCAGATGATAGAGCGTGGCGCCGAGCGCGTAGATGTCCGACCACGGCCCCTGCAGCTTGCCGTCCGTCGAATACTGCTCGTAGGGCGAATAGCCCTGCTTGATGAGCCCGGTCATCTGCGAGCTGCGCTCCGTGACGACGCGGCGGGCCGCCCCGAAATCGAGCAGCACCGGCGCGCCGTTGGAGCGGATGATGATGTTGTCGGGCGCGATGTCGCGATGCAGGAAATTGTTCTCGTGCATCGCCTCGATGGCGTCGAGCAGGGGATAGAAGACGGCGTCGAGTTCGGCCTGCGTGGGTTTGTGGCCGAGATTGCGCAGCCAGGACTTGAGATTGCGGCCTTCCTCGAACTCCATGGCCATGTAGGCCGTGCCATGCGCCTCGAACACGGACAGGACGCGCACGATCGAGGGATGGCGGAAGCGTGCCAGCACCCGCGCCTCGGCCAGGAAGCTCTGGCGCAGGCGCTCGAACAGTGGCTGTTCCTGCTGGCTCTTGGGGCGCACGGTCATGGTCGTGTCGCGAACGCCGAGTTCGGCGGGATAGAACTCCTTCAGGGCGACGGTGGTGTTCAAGCCGAGATCATGGGCAGCATAGGTCACACCGAAGCCGCCGGCCCCGATGACACGCTCGATCCTGTATTTGCCGTCCAGCACGATATCGGCTGGCAGAACTTTGCGTAAGTCCATGGGCTTCCCAACTCCCACCCCGGCTTGCAGGGGTGCGCGCGCGCATCCTGGCGCGGCGTTGATGTGCAACGGGCTCGATACTATGCAAAAACCCTTAAATACACAATGTTCAATAACGCGCTTGTGATGACCCGGGATGTTTGTTGAGTGTCATTCAAAATCGGCGATGCCCGAGCTGGATCGGTGCCCTGAAGATCGTATCGGCAACCGTGGCCGATTGCTTGGCCGATCACTTGGGCCAATCACTTGGGGGGCGTCACCCACCACGTGTCCAGCGCAAATCCCGACAACGGCACGCGGTCCGGGTGGGCGAGGTTGGACCAGTGCGCGATCCACAGCCCCTTGGGATGGTAGAGGGGGATGACGTAGTGTCCCGCAAGCAGTGCGCGATCCAGCGCGCGCACGGCGGCGACGAACGGCGGGCGCTCGCGCGCCTTAAGCACGGCATCGATCATGGCGTCGACGGCGGGGCTCTTGATGCCCGGATAATTCAGCGAATGCTCGATGTCGGCACTGGCCGTGCTCCAGCGGTTGAACTGCTCGTTGCCCGGCGACAGAGACGCGCTCCAGTACCACTGCACCATGTCGAAGTCGAAGCGCTTCAGGCGGGCCCACAGTTGCGCGCTGTCGATGAGCCGGATGCGCGGTGCCACGCCGAGGCGCTCGAGCGGACGGGCGAAAGCCTGGAAGAGCCGTTCCTGCGCCCGCGTCGCGGCCAGCATCTCGAACGAGAGTTGTTGTCCGCTTTTGGCATCGACGAGCTTGCCGTCGGTGGCCCGATAGCCGGCCTGCTGCAGCAAGGCCAGCGCCCGCCGCATATTCTGGCGGTCGAAGCCGCTGCCGTCGCTCTTGGGCTGGCCGAAGGTGCCCGCCATGAGGCCCGCTGGCAGGCTGGCGGCGAACGGCGCCAGCAGGCGGCGCTCCTCCGCGTCGGCAGGACGGCCGTGGGAGGACAGTTCCGAGCGTGCAAAGAAGCTCTCGGTGCGCTGGTAGATGCCGTGAAAGAGGTTGCGGTTGATCCATTCGAAGTCGAGCGCCAGCGCCAGCGCCTGGCGCACGCGCGGATCGGCCAGCATCGGTCGGCGCGCGTTCATGACGAGCGCGGTCATGCCGGCAGGCACGGCAGTGGGTGGCTCGAGCAATGTGATCCGGCCCTCGCGCACGGCGGGAATAGCGTAGCCCTCCGCCCAGCGACCGGCATCTTCCTCGATCCGTAGATCCGCCTCCCCGGCCTTGAAGGCCTCGAACATCGCGGTCTCGTCGCGGAAGTAGTCGTAGCGGATCTCGCCGATGTTGAAGCGGCCGGCGTTGACGGGCTTGTTGCGGCCCCACCAGTCGGGATTGCGCCGGTAGACGATATTGCGCCCCGCCTCCACGGAGGCCACCACGTAGGGACCCGTCGCCACCGGCGGCGCCAGTGACGTCCGGGCGAAGGTCTCCGCCGTCAGCACGTGGGACGGCAGGATCGGCATGAGCGCCAGCAGCAGCGGCGCTTCGCGATTGCCGAGCGGCTTGAACACAAAGCGGATGGAGCGCTCGGAGAGCACCTCGGCCCGTGCAACCGTGCCGTAGTGGGCGCGATGGTAAGGCTGGCCCTGCTCCTTCAGGGTCTGCCAGGAGAACACGACATCCCCGGCGGTGACGGGGTGCCCATCCGAGAAGCGCGCATCGGGATCGATGTGGAAGGTGATGCTGCTGCGGTCCTCGGGCACCTCGATCGACTTGGCGATGAGCCCGTACAACGTGAACGGCTCGTCCACCGAACGCGCCATCAGGCTCTCGTAGACGTAATCGCGCATGCCGGCGGCGGCGACGCCCAGCACGGAGAAGGGATTGAGCGTATCGAACGTGCCGGTCTGGCCGAGCCGGATGCTGCCCCCTTTGGGAGCGTCGGGGCGCGCGTGCGGCAGATGCTCGAAGTCCGGCGGCAGCGCCGGCTTGCCGTGCATGGCGATGCCGTGCGTGGGCTCACCCGCAAGGGCCGTCGACCAAACCTCCGTTATCGGCAGCGTGGCCACCACGAGTATCAGGGCGAGCCGGTGCATCAGGTTCAGGTTGCTGCGGAGGCGCCGCGAGGGCGGGGACTGAGACTGGCGTGTGGGCAATGGCATGAGGGCGTGCTCGCTCCGGCGGGCGCTGGTCGATGATGGAATGGGCTTGCGCCGATGCGCCCGCGCCCTACCATTGTTCAACGCGCCGTCAAATCCGGCCAGCGCGGGTCCACGGCAGTTCCACTGTTCCGCCGTGCGCCATGTGCCGGACGCGGCAGACGTGACGCATTAAGCTTGCCGTTGGGTAAACGGCGATTGTTGGGCAAACTGCGGCCGGGCGCATTGGCGCAAGCCTCATGGCGCGCGCCGTTCAGTTTTTCGTGGCCAACGCGTGGTAGACGGGGGCCTCGCACCCCCCGGAGCCATGTCGCATCGGTTTTTCTTGCCAATCGGCGCCTTCGCGGATAAAGAGCCCGCATCCACCCCACACATGGGTCCTGCGCCTGCCGGATTGAAAGCCCCGGCCGGTCGCTCCGGTGGGTCCGTTCCCGGCATCGTCCGCGGTCCGGCCTTCACATGGGATCCATGGAGGTCAAACCGGAAAACGAGGAACGAATGGCGCTGCCCCATTTCAACATGCGTCAGCTTCTGGAAGCTGGCGTTCACTTCGGCCACCAGAGCCACCGCTGGAACCCGAAGATGTCGAACTACATCTTCGGCGCGCGTAACAACATCCATATCGTCGATCTGGCCCAGACCGTGCCGCTGCTGCATCAGGCGCTGGTGCAGGTGTCGGACGTCGTCGCCAAGGGCGGCCGTGTTCTCTTCGTCGGCACCAAGCGCCAGGCCTCCCAGGCCATCGCCGAGGCCGCGCAGCGCTCCGCCCAGTACTACATCAACCACCGCTGGCTCGGCGGCACGCTGACCAACTGGAAGACGATCTCCCAGTCGATCCGCCGCCTGCGCCAGCTCGACGAGTTGCTTTCCGGCGAGACTTCGGGCCGCACGAAGAAGGAAATCCTCAACATCCAGCGCGAGCGTGACAAGCTCAACCAGTCGCTGGGCGGCATCAAGGACATGGGCGGCCTGCCCGACCTCCTGTTCGTGATCGACACGAACAAGGAAGACATCGCCATCAAGGAAGCCAAGAAGCTCGGCATCCCCGTCGTGGCCGTGGTCGACACCAACTGCGATCCCGACGGCGTCGACTTCGTGATCCCCGGCAACGACGACGCCGGCCGCGCCATCACGCTCTATTGCGACCTGATCGCACGTGCCTCCATCGACGGCATCGAGCGCAGCCAGGGCACCTCGGGTATCGACATGGGCGCCTCCGAGGCGCCGATGGCCGAAGAACTGCCCGCCGCCGACGTGCCCGCCTTCAAGGGCATCGACGCGCCGCGTGGCGAGGCCGACGACCTCAAGCGCATCACGGGCCTCAGCCCGCGCCTCGAGCAGCGCATGAACGACCTCGGCGTCTACCATTTCTGGCAGATCGCCGACCTGGATGCATCGGGCCTCGCCGCACTCGACAACGCCCTGCAGACCAAGGGCCGCATCGCGCGCGACGACTGGGTCGGGCAGGCCAAGAAGCTGGTCGACGCAGCGTCCGTCTGATCTCGGACGTTTGCCGGCTGGACTGTGACGGCAGCCGCTCGCATGGCGCGACCGGCCTGCCGCTCGACAAGATGCAAGGGTGGAGGAGGCGCGACCGGCGCTTCCTGCCCCCTTTTCGCATTGGACGCGAAAGGAATATCTCATGGCGACGATCACCGCTGCACTGGTGAAGGAACTCCGCGACAAGACCGGCGCGGGCATGATGGACTGCAAGACCGCGCTGAGCGAGACGGGCGGCGACATGGAGCAGGCCGTCGACTGGCTGCGCAAGAAGGGGCTTTCCAAGGCCGCCAAGAAGGCCGACCGCGTCGCGGCCGACGGCCTCATCGGCGTGGCGACCGCCGGCAATGTCGGCGCCCTCGTCGAGGTCAACTCGGAGACGGATTTCGTCGCCCGGAACGACAAATTCCAGGAACTCGTGCGCGACATCGCTTCGCTCGGCGTCAAGGCCGGCGGCGACCTCGCCAAGCTGCTGGCGATGCCCTTCCCGGGCAAGTCGATCAGCGTCGACGAGCACCTCAAGGAGATGATCGCGACCATCGGCGAGAACATGACGCTGCGCCGCACCGCCGCGATCGAGGTCGGGCAGGGCGCCGTTGCCAGCTACGTCCACAACAAGGTGACCGACGGTCTCGGCAAGATCGGCGTGCTCGTCGGCGTCGAATCGACGGGGGCAGCCGACAAGATCGCCGAGACGGGCCGCCTCGTAGCGCTGCATATTGCCGCCGCCAACCCGCAGGCGGTCAGCGCGGAGCAGCTCGACAAGGCCGCGATCGAGCGCGAGCGCGCCGTCTATCTCGAGCAGGCGCTGGCGTCCGGCAAGGCCAAGGAGTTCGTAGAGAAGATGGTCGAGGGCCGTCTTCGCAAGGAGTTCTTCGGCCAGGTCGTCCTGCTGCAGCAGGTTTTCATGGGCCCGGGCAGCGACGGCAAGATGACCGTCGAGCAGTTCATCAAGGACCAGGAGAAGGCCATCGGCGCTCCCGTCAAGATCGCCAGCTTCGTCCGCTTCGCGCTGGGCGAGGGCGTCGAGAAGAAGTCCGACGATTTCGCCAGCGAAGTCGCCAAGCTGACGCAGGGCGGCTGATCTGCACGACACGCGAGGCGGTACACCGCCTCGCTTCACCGAAATGGCGGCATCGCCCGCGGTGCACCGGCTTCATGCCGGCATCGCAGGGCGGTGCCGCTTTGCTATGCGCGCGCGTGAGGACTTCGTTCACTTTCAGTCTGCGATTCCGCCCACTGACGCCTTGAGCCACGACGGCCATGGGCCTATGACTTCGCCGACATTGACACGCGCGATTCACATTTGCCGCGGAGCATGAGCGTGAGCCAGACCCCCTTGCGATACAAACGCCTCCTCTTGAAGCTGTCCGGCGAAGCCCTGATGGGCAAGAGCCCGCAGGGCATCGACATGGCCGTCCTGGAGCGGCTGGCCAAGGATGTGGCCGCTGCCCAGGCGACGGGCTGCGCCATGTCGATCGTGGTGGGCGGCGGCAACATCGTGCGAGGCATGCAGTGGGCCGCGAAGGGCATGGATCGCGCCACGGCCGACTACATGGGCATGCTGGCGACGGTCATGAACGCGCTGGCCTTCCAGAACGCCCTCGTCCAGCAGGGCGTCGATGCGCGCGTGCTGTCGGCCATCTCTATGCCGACGGTGTGCGAGGCCTACGTGCGGCCGAAGGCGCTGCATCATCTCGCCAAGGGGCGTGTGGTCATCTTCGCTGCCGGCACCGGCAACCCCTATTTCACCACCGATACGACGGCGGTGTTGCGCGCGGTGGAGATGGGATGTGAGGCCGTCGTCAAGGCGACGCAGGTCGATGGCGTCTATTCCGCCGACCCGCGCAAGGATGCCGCAGCCGAGCGCTACGACTGCCTGAGCTACGATGCGGTGCTGCAGAAGAAGCTGCAGGTCATGGACATGGCGGCCATTGCGCTTGCCCGCGACAATGAACTTCCGGTAATTGTGTTCTCCATCGAGGAGCAGGGCAACGTGCTCAAGCTCTTGCGGGGTGAGGCGAAAGCCACCGTGATCAATTCCGCCGGCCGCTAGTGTGGCGCATCTGACGTTTGGTACCCACTCGCGGCTGGGACCATGACCAAGCGTCAGATGCAAAAGCTGCACTAGAATCATTGAGTTGCTAGTGTTCATTCTGGCCCCGACACTGGGTCCGGAGTATGCTGCACGGGGAGCCAAGTGTGGGAGCCAGAACACGAGTGTCGGCTCCAGGGTTCATGGCTGGCGTCGATGCGCCCGCCGACGCATGAA
This sequence comes from Hyphomicrobiaceae bacterium, assembly GCA_041397775.1. GTDB lineage: Bacteria > Pseudomonadota > Alphaproteobacteria > Rhizobiales > Hyphomicrobiaceae. Next base: position 304,894 of record JAWKWB010000002.1, read on the forward strand.
ATGCAGCGTGGGGGCGGCCATCGTGGAGCCGCCAAGTCCGCTGCTGCCAAGGGAGAGCTGCAATGTCGGGTCAGAATTTTGATGCCAGCGAACTCGAGCGCCGCATGCGCGGTGTGATCGAGAGCCTGAAACGGGAGTTTTCCGGCCTGCGGACAGGGCGCGCGTCGGCAACGCTGCTCGAGCCCGTGGTCGTGACCGTCTACGGCGCGCGCATGCCGCTCAACCAGGTGGCCACGGTCAGCGTCTCCGACGCCCGCACGCTGACAGTCTCGGTCTGGGACAAGAGCCAGGTGCAGGCCGTCGACAAGGCGATCCGCGAAGCCAACCTCGGCCTCAATCCCGTCATCGACGGCACGATCGTGCGGCTGCCCATTCCCGCACTCAATGCGGAGCGCCGCGCTGAGCTGGCCAAGCTCGCGCACAAGTATGCCGAGACCGCACGCGTTGGCATCCGCAACGTCCGCCGTGACGGCATGGAGCTTCTCAAGAAGCTCGAGAAGGACCACAAGATCACCGAGGACGATCACCGCAAGAACGGCACCAAGGTGCAGGAGATCACGGACAAGCTGGTCAAGGAAGTCGATCAGCTCGTGGCGCACAAGGAAACCGAGATCAAGCAGGTCTGAGACGGGGCTGCCCGGGCCGCATGGCGCGCGCCCGGATCGGGGGAAGATCGAGACCGAAAGGCGTATCGCACGTGAGCGAGAAGAGCGGCACGCCGGATGCTGTTGTCGCGGGGCTGACGCCGCCGCGGCACGTGGCCATCATCATGGACGGCAACGGGCGCTGGGCGGAGCGCCGCGGACTTCCGCGCGTGGAAGGGCATCGCAGGGGCGTCGAAGCCGTGCGGCGCACCGTGCGTGCCGCCAAGGAACTGGGGATCGCCTATCTCACGATCTACAGTTTCTCGTCGGAGAACTGGTCGCGGCCGGCCTCCGAGATCGCCGACCTGATGGGGCTGATGAAGCGCTTCATCAGGCGCGACCTTGCCGAACTGCATCGCCAGAACGTGCGGATCCGCATGATCGGTGGGCGCGACAGGGTCGACCCCGAGCTGCTCACGCTGATCGACGAGGCGATCACGCTGACCCGCGACAATTCGGATCTCGATCTGGTCATCGCCTTCAACTACGGGGCCCGGGCCGAGATCGCGCGAGCCGCGCGCCGCCTGGCCGAAATGGCGGTCGCCGGTCAGCTGCCGCCCGATGCCATCGACGAGGATGCCATCACGAGCGCGCTCGACACGGCCGGCATCCCCGATCCCGACCTGCTCATTCGCACCAGCGGAGAGATACGCCTTTCCAATTTCCTCCTGTGGCAGTGTGCCTATACGGAGTTCGTGTTTCTCGATACGCTCTGGCCCGATTTCGATCGGGAGCATATGGAGCACGCTATCGAGATCTTTCGCGGTCGTTCGCGCCGGTTCGGTGGCGTGAGCAACGGCAGGCCGGCGTGAAGGCGCGCCGGCGACGAACCAGAGCGAGGCCTGCCAAGTGACAGCCAGCGATCCCAAACCGGCTACGGGCTCCATGCGCGACCTGTTGCCCCGACTTCTGTCGGGGCTGGTTCTCGCCGCCGTGGCGATCGGCCTGACGTGGGCGAGCCACTGGTCGTTTGCCGCCCTCGTCCTCGCCGTCTCGCTCATCGTGTCGTGGGAGTGGAGCCGCATCGTGCGCGGGGCGACGAACGATACGATCTTCGTCATCCAGGTGGTCTGCGTGAGCGCAGCCGCGGCCCTTTCGGTGGTGGGCCTGCCGCTGCTGGCCCTGGTCATGCTGCTGGTCGGCGTCATCCTCGCCGCGTTGCAGGGCTTCGGCGAAGCAGGGCGGCTCTCCGCCATCGGCGTGCTCTATGCCGGGCTTCCCGCGATCGCGCTGATCTGGCTCCGCGCACAGCCGGCGCTCGGCCTGCAGGCGACGCTCTACCTGCTCCTGTGCGTGTGGGCCTCCGATACCGGCGCCTATTTCTCCGGCCGCCTCGTCGGCGGTCCCAAGCTGATGCCGAAGGTCTCGCCCAGCAAGACGTGGTCGGGCTTCCTTGGGGCCATCGCTTCCAGTGCCCTGGTCGGCCTGATCTTCGCTGCCGCCCAGCCGCTGGTCTCCATGCAGCGCTGCATCGTGACGGCGGCCCTCATCGCCATCGTCTCGCAAGCCGGTGATCTCGTGGAATCGTCGCTCAAGCGCCGGTTCGGCGTAAAGGACACGAGCAGCCTCATTCCCGGCCACGGCGGCTTCATGGACCGCGTCGATGGCCTGATCGCGGCTGCCATCTTCGCGGGCATCCTGGGCACGTGGATGAACGTCAACGCCCCCGCCCGCGGTCTTCTGATCGGACTGTGAACACCGGCGCATTCGCAGCATACATGGCCTTCTCAATCGAGGCATGCGTGCTATGAGTGGCGCTCCCGAACATCAGCACGCGAGGACACAGCATGGCAATCATCCGTCACGAGGAAAAAGGCATCCTCTCCAAGGCCGTCGAGGCGAACGGCTTCGTCTTCACCGCCGGCATCACGCCCGACGACGTGAAGCAGGACGTCACGGGCCAGACCGAGCAGGTCCTCAAAGAGATCGATCGCCTCCTGGCCCTGTGCGGCACCGACAAGTCCAAGGTCATCTCGGCCACCATCTGGCTGCCCGACATCCGTCATCGCGACAAGATGAACGTCGCCTGGAACGCCTGGACGGGCGGCAAGAACCTGCCGGGCCGCGCCTGCATCGAGGCCAAGCTCGCCGATCCCGCGATCCTCGTCGAGATCGCCGTCGTCGCCGCCAAGGGCTGATCGCGACGGCCTTGAAGACCTGAGAGAACCACCGGGGGAGCCCACATGATCATCGAACGTCACGAGCTGGAACCGATCCTGGCGAACGTCGTGCGCGCGGGCTCCTTCGTCTTCACGGCCGGCGCGATCGCCGACGACGTCTCCCTCGACGTCGAAGGGCAGACGCGGCAGGCGCTGGCCGACCTCGACAAGTATCTGGACAAATGCGGTTCGTCGAAATCGCACATCCTGAGCGCCGTCATCTGGCTGGCCGACATCCGCCTGCGTGATGCGATGAACAAGGCGTGGCTGGCCTGGGTCGATCCGGCCAACCTGCCGGCGCGCGCCTGCGTGGAGATGCGCATGGCCGATCCGTGCTGCCTGGTGGAAATCCAGATCGTCGCCGCGCGCGCCTGAGTACGGGAGGAGGCCCCATGACCGCGACAAGGCCCCCTGTCGGACGGCGCGAGGACTATCGCCATTTCCTGTCCATGCCCACGCGATGGATGGACAACGACGGCTACGGCCATCTCAACAACGTAGTGTATTACTCGTTCTTCGACACGTTGCTGACGCGCTATCTCATCGATCACGCCGGCATGGAACTGGAGACCAGCCCCGTGATCGGCCTCGCCGTCGAGACGACATGCCGCTTCCATCGCTCTTTCGCCTTTCCCGAAACGATCGAGGGTGGCTTGCGCATCGGCCGGTTGGGGCGCTCCTCCGCGCGCTATGAGATCGGCTTGTTCGGAGCGGGTGACGACACGGCGCGTGCCGAAGGGCACTTCATCCACGTCTACGTCGACCGCCTGTCGCAGCGCCCGGTCGAGATTCCCGCCGACATCCGCGCTGCGCTCCAGCAGATCACGGTCTGAAACGGCGTCGACGATTCCCACGCATCACGAGCGCAAGCCTGATTTTGCGGCGTGACCGCCCCGCGTCAGTCGATCTGACAAATGCGCATCTGCGACTCCTACGCTCTTGGCGGCATGGCCAAATCAGTAACACTTTGGCGAAAGTGCCTCTGCAAAAAGAGAAGGAGCCTGACATGCGTCCTTTCCTGGGTGCCCTCGGCATCGCGTCGTTTGGCCTGTGCCTGTCCGCACCGGCGATGGCCGCCAAGAACGACGACGGGGTCTCGTGGCTGCACGCCCAAGTCCGCGTCGGCAACAAGGTCTGCTTCGTCGACCACACGCATCAGGGCAACAGCAGCGGGCAGGCATCGAAGAAGGCGGCTCTTGCAGCGGCGATTTCCGACTATCAGGGGTTTACCGGCTGGGAATACGGCAGTGCCTGGGGTCGCTTCTCGCTGGCGGCGGACAAGCGGGTGTCCTGCTCGGGTGGCCCGCCCTGGGGATGCACGGTCGAAGCGCGGCCCTGTCGCCGGCGTTGATCGGCCGGGGCATTCCGTGTCCCATTGAGGGCCTGTTTACCAGACTGAGGCCTAATGCTCGCGGAAGCGTGGATGCTTCCGCAGAGGTCAAGGGTATCAGTAATGCGTTTCCTCGTATGCGGTGCCGCGTTCGCGTCGGCGCTGGTCGGACTTGCGGTCTATGGCACCGCAGCCGAGGCGGCAGGTCTCGACGGCCTGCACGGTAAGGTCACCGAGGGCAATCAGCTCTGCATGGCCGACCACTTTCACTACGGCAATGGCGGCGAATGGAACTCGCGCGACAAGGCGGTCGCGGCTGCCGCGCGGTCATGGGCCAGCCTGGTCGTCCTGGAGTATGGCCGCGAATGGGGCGAGTTCGCCCGGGCCGGCTCGCAGGAAATGAAATGCACGCCGACCGACGATGATCGCGGCGGCATCCTGTGGAATTGCGAGTCGAAGGCACGGCCGTGCCGTCCGCTCACCGCAGCGGATTTCGGCGTGCCAGGGCAACCGCACGTGGCCAGCGTCGCGCCGCAGCCGCGATGGCACCGCCCACGGCATCGACGCGGCGTCGCACGCTACCAGGCGATGCCGCGGTCCCATGCGGGTCGTCCCCGCCATCACCACGCGCACCCTGGCCGTGAATTGATCTGGCCCGGCGACGCACGCTGACCCGCGCCTGCGTGCGACCCGGGCGTCAGCGACCGAGCAGCACGCGGCCGAGGATGCGCTTCATGAGGTTCCACCCGAAGCGCATGAACAGCAGGCGAAGCAGCCAGCCGACGAAGCCGCTGCTGCCGAAACCAAGCAGGCCGCCGAGCATGTCGCGGATCGTGCGGCCCGCCGGCGCGCCGTCGAGCCGTCCGCCACGCCGCAGGATGTCGGAGAGATCGCCGTAGGGATTGTCCGGCTGCCGCGGCGCGGGCGTCTCGACTTCGCTGCCGCCTCCCGAGCCGCCCGGGATCGGTGGCATCGGATAGGGCCCCTGCGGCAGGTCCGAGCGGGGGAGATCGAAACCACCACTGCTGTCCCACGGGCGTCGTCGCGGTTGTTCCATGCGCCGCGGCCAGGGGATCTGGGCCGGCGCTTCCGGCTCGTCCTCGTTCTCGCGCGAGCCCGGAAACGGAAATGGAAACGAGAACGGGCCGCCCTCCCGTTCCGCTTCTCGCTCGTCCTGCGGGCGCCCCGCGCGCGGCATCGGCTCGCCATCGCCCCCGGGAATGGGCGGCAACGGGTAAGGCCCCCGAGGCATTTCCGATCGGGGAAGCTCGAAGCCCGGCTCGCGCTTGCGCGATCCCGTTTCGCGCTCGTCCTCTCTCTTGTCGGACTGACCGTCGCTGCCGGGCGTCCGCGCGATGACGTCACCGAGATTGCCGCGCGCCCATTTGGAAATGGCCCCCATCACCCATTGCGCGATGATCGGCAGCAGCATCTTGATCAGGCCCTCGCTCAAGCCCGATGCCCGCGCCGCCGAAGCCGCGAGCGCCCTGCTGCGATCCTTCGTACCCAGCACGTGCTCCAGGATGTCGTTGCCGTCCATGCGCACGCGCGGATCCTTCAGGGCCTGCGGGTTGTCGAGAATGTACTCGTGATGTCCATCGCCCAGGGCCGCCACGAAATCGGCCAGCCCGCCACGCGACAGCGTGTTGCGCTCGATGTTCTGGGCGAAGGACCGGGCCACGACCTTGACGGCGGCCTCCATGCGGTCCGTGGGCACGCCACATGCCCGGGCGAGGTTCTCGATGGCGCGGCCGTTCTGGGCGCCAGCCAGGATTTCGTAGAGCTGCATGTCGCGTCCGGTGGCTGAATTGCTCCGCGCACGATAGCGAACGGTGGCGCAGCATCAAGGTTGCATTCGTCAGGGGCGAAGCCTTCGCGCGATACTGGACTGCCTCGTGAACGCCGTGTCGCAAAGCTGCATCGGCCGGCGACAAAAGTGGCCCCAGGTCGCGGTGCGAGGATTGTCCCTCCCGGTCGGCTCGGGCAGGCTTTCGCTATTGCGCGAGAATCAGGGAGCTCGACCAACGATGAAACTCGTACGATTGGCCACCGCCAGCCTCGCCCTCGCCGGCCTTCTCGCGATGGGTGCGGCACCGGCCTCGGCCGGCTGCGTCGACAAGGGCGGACGCGGATGGGGCAGCGCCAAGCAAGACGCGCGCTTCCAGGCCTGGGAAGCCGTGCTGCAAGCGACGGACTGGGGCATGTGGGCCGCCTGGATGTCGTCGGGTGCCAAGGTCGGCAAGGCCGCGGCCGGCTACAAGGTGAGCAACGTGCGCGAGAAGTGTGGCAAGGACGGCAACAGCGCCGTCTGCGTCATTCGCGCCAAGCTCTGCAAGTAACGGCCACCGGCCGCCGTCGACTTAGACTTTCGGCGACGCGGACGCGCTTCGGGCGCGCCCGCGTTGTTTGCGTTTCGAGCATCGATTAGATTCCTGCACAAAGCGCAGCGACGGCCCGCGCTGGCCGAAAATCGCCGCGCGTCGGCCATGTCGGCCAGGGGAGAAGGAGCGCACGGCGTATGAGCGACAGCATTTTCGAGATGGATCTGGGCAAGCGGGACGCCAACTATCAGCCGCTGACGCCGCTGTCGTTCCTGGCGCGTGCGGCGAAGGTGTGGCCCGATCACATCGCCGTCGTACACGGTGCCAGCCGCACCACCTATCACGATCTCTACGAGCGGTGCCGCAGGCTCGCCTCCGCCCTCGCCAAGCGTGGCGTGGGGCCGGGAGACACCGTGTCGGTCATGCTCTCCAACACGCCACCCATGCTCGAGGCCCACTACGGCGTGCCGATGACGGGCGCCGTGCTGCACTCCATGAATACGCGACTCGATGCGGCCATCATCGCGTTCCAGCTCGATCACGCCGACGCCAAGGTGCTCGTCACGGACCGCGAGTTCGCCCCCGTCGTCAAGGAAGCGCTGGCGCTGGCGACGGTGAAGCCGCTGATCGTCGACTATGACGATCCCGAATTCCCGCAGACGGGCGAGCTGTTGGGCAGCCTCGACTACGAGGCCCTGGTGGCGGACGGCGACGCCGCATTTGCCTGGCGCATGCCCCGGGACGAGTGGGAGGCCATCGGCCTCAACTACACCTCGGGCACGACAGGCAACCCCAAGGGGGTGGTCGTCCATCACCGTGGCGCAGCGCTCATGTGCTATGCCAACGCGCTGTCGGCGGGCCTGGGCAAGCATCCCGTCTATCTGTGGACGCTGCCGATGTTCCACTGCAACGGCTGGGCGTTTCCGTGGAGCCTGTCCACCGTCGGCGGCACGCACGTCTGCCTGCGCTGGGTGCGCGCCAAGCCGATCTTCGACGCCATTGTCGAGCATCGCGTCACGCACATGTGCGGCGCCCCCATCGTCATGTCGACGATGCTGAATGCACCGGATGCCGAGAAGCAGGCGATCGCGCACAAGGTCGAGTTCGTGACCGCCGGTGCCGCCCCGCCCGAAGCCGTGCTCGCGCGTATGGCAACTGCCGGCTTCAACGTCACGCACGTCTACGGCCTGACCGAGGTCTACGGGCCCTCCGTCGTCAACGAATGGAAGGCGGCCTGGAACGACCTGGATGCCGCCGGGCAGGCCGCACTCAAGGCGCGCCAGGGCGTGAATTATCCGGCCTTGGAAGGACTGACCGTCAAGGATCCCATCAGCATGCAGGACGTGCCCGCCGACGGCGAGACGATGGGCGAGGTCATGATGCGCGGCAACATCGTCATGAAAGGCTATCTCAAGAACAAGACCGCCACCGACGAGGCGTTCGCAGGCGGCTGGTTCCACACCGGGGATCTCGGCGTGATGCATCCCGACGGCTACATCCAGCTCAAGGATCGCTCCAAGGACATCATCATTTCGGGCGGCGAGAACATCTCGTCCATCGAAGTCGAGGATGTCCTCTACAAGCATGCCGCCGTGATCGCCTGTGCGGTCGTCGCAATGCCGGACGAGAAGTGGGGCGAGACCCCCTGCGCCTTTGTGGAGTTGAAGCCCGGCGCGACGGTGAGCGCGCAGGACATCATCGCGTGGTGCCAGGAGCATCTCGCCCGCTACAAGTGCCCGCGCCAGGTCGTCTTCGGCGAGGTTCCCAAGACCTCGACCGGCAAGATCCAGAAGTTCGTGTTGCGCGAGCGTGCCAAGCGGGCGTGACGCCCGCGACGCCGATCTGACTGCAGATCGTCAGTGTTGTCAGAGGCTTGTGGTCGCGCTGCGGCCATGGCCACTGATCTAGCCCCGTCCTCACTTTTGCGCGATAACTGACTTTCCGGCTTGTTGGTATGAACCAGCTCGCATAACGGTATGTTATGCATGATGCTTTATTGATGACCGCCGCCGGGGAACGGCCGGGCGGCGGCGGCCAATTGGTTCCAGTTTCGAGTACGGAGAGGGCAAGGTGGGCGTGAGCATTTCGGGGGCGCGGGCCGCGTCGTACGGGGCCTGGCGGCGGCAGTCGTTCGTCGCGCTGTCGGTTGCGGTCGGATCGCTCGGTGTGGCGACAGGCGCGCTGGCGCAATCGAGGAACAGCTGGCATGTCCGCCCCGGCGATGCCGACGGTCCGCTGACCGCCGTCGTCTCCATCGGCCAGCAGAACGTCAGGGTCTACGACCGGCGCGGGCTCTTCGCCCAGTCGCCGATTTCGTCCGGCACCAAGGGGCACGAGACCCCCGAGGGTGTCTTCTCGATCATCGAGAAGAACGAGGAGCACTACTCCAACCTCTACGACGATGCGTCGATGCCCTTCATGCAGCGTCTGACCTGGTCGGGCGTCGCACTTCACGCAGGATACCTGCCCGGATATCCCGCCTCGCACGGGTGCATCCGCCTGCCGCACGCCTTCGCCGAACGCCTGTTCGAGGCGACGAAGCTCAATACGCGCGTCGTCGTCGTGCCCGGCGAGACCGAGCCGGTGGCCTTCGCGCACCCTGCGCTGTTCCAGCCGAAGCTGGTGGAGATCGAGCGTCCGCTCGCGGGCGTTCGCGGCGGGCGGAAGGCCGAGCGGCTCGAGCGGACCAATCCGGTCGGCGGCGCGCCGATGGGCCTGGGTGTACCTGCTGCCGGCGATGCCCCCCTGACCGAGCGCGTGCTCGTGACGGCCCGCGAGGCCGCGCTCATCGAGCAGGCACGCGCACAGCGCCGCGCCCAGGATGCCGTCAAGGCGGCCCAGGCCGCACGGCTCGCCCACCGCAGGAGTGTGGCGGCTCTCTATCAGGCACAGCGCCAGTCCGGCGTGGCCGAATACGTGCGCCAGCGCGCGGTGGCGAGCCTGAAGCAGATCGAGCGCTGGATCGCGGTTTCGCGGCCCGGCCCGCACCTCGACAAATTGCGCGCCAACTTCGAGAAGGCGCAGGCCGCGGCCATCCGATCGATTTATGCGGCCGATGCTGCCAAGGCCGCCTACGTGGAGCGGAACGCAGCCACCAAGGCCGCGCTGGCCGCCATCAAGACGACGGAGTTGGCCAGCATCGCCGCCATCAACGCCGCCAAGGATTCCAGCCGCCTCTCCGCGCCGATCTCCGTTCTTGTCTCGCGCAAGACCGGCAAGGTCTATATCCGCCAGAACCGGCAGGCGGTGGCAGAGTTCCCCGTCGAGATCAGGGATGCGGCGCGTCCGATCGGCACGCATGTCTTCACGGCGGTTGCCGAGGGAGACGGCGGCAGGTCGGTGGAGTGGCGCGCGCTCAGCATCCAGTCGCCTGAAGGCAGCGTGCCGGCAGAGGCCGAACTGCGTCCCATCTATGAGCGTGTGAAGGTCGACCGGTGGCGCTATGTCACGCGCCTCCGCAAGCCCGATATCGCCCCGCAGGCGACGGAGGGGATCGCGTCGGCCGCACTCGACAGGATCTCGCTCCCGGCCGCAGCCCTGGCGCGCATCACGCCCTATGTGCAGACGGGCGCCTCGTTGATGATTTCGGATCTTGGGCCGAGCGTCGAGACGGGGCTGGCAACGGACTTCGTGGTCCAGACCCGCGGCGAGCAGGAATCGATCCAGAGCCAGATCGAGTGGGCCCGCAAGCGCGCCCGCGAAGCCCGCGAGAACGGGTCCGGCCGCCGCCGCCGCACCTACGATTGAAGTGGCCGCATCGCGCAGCCCGCACCATGGCGGCGTACGTGGCGCCTGCAACCCGCAGGCGCCGATGGATGGGGCGCGCTGGGCGGTCCACCGTCTTCATCGAAACCGCCTGGAACGGGCGCGACCGTCCAGAAGGACGTTCCGCTAGGCCGCCGACTGCGTGGCACGGGAACCGATGCGCCCGGCCGGACGGGCGAGGGGAAGAACACTCGCCGGCCAGCCGGCGGCACCGCTCGCCGACGAAGGATCGCTTTTCGAGCCTGGTTCTCTCCGCCCGGCCAACGCTGCACTTGCACGACCCGCCCAAGCACAGTATTCCACCCGCGTGGGGCCCGTAGCTCAGCGGTAGAGCATCTGACTTTTAATCAGGTGGTCGTTGGTTCGATCCCAACCGGGCTCACCATAATCTCAGGCGTTTAGCACCTTGGTCGCGATCCAGTGACCACGCGACCCGGCCACTCGCGACGCCCGAGGGCAGCCGGATGTCGATCGCTCCGGTCGCTGTCCAGAAGCCGTCGCTGCACGGCCGTCATTCCTTCCCTGAACCGCCGATCGACGCTGGTGCTCGGCCTTCGCCGGCACACACGTGCGCCCCCACGTGCAGGGCGCACGACGAGGCCGCTCGTCAAAGTGGTGCAGCGCTTAAATCAAACTTAACTCCGATGACGGAGCATTATGTATGCGCGTGGGCGAGGCCGATCGCGCGGTCAACGAACAGTTGGGCGTGTCGCCCACCGGGCCATGCCTGAGCGAGGCTCGCCAGTTCTGGTTGGTAGAATGGAGTGAGCATGGCTGTTGCTTCCAGAGCCGTATCGGCCATCGCTGCAATCGCAATCGGACTGAGCGCCCAACCGTGGGCCGCCGGTGCCAATGCGCAGTCGCTCGAAGAGACGCTTGCGACCACCTACCGGAACAATCCCGAATTGGAGGCCGCTCGTGCGCGCCTGCGGTCGACCGACGAAAGCGTGCCGCTGGCCTGGAGCGGCTATCATCCCATTTTCCGCGCCGACGCCATCGCCGCCAGGCGCAGGATCGAGACCACCCTGGATACCGGCGGGGTGAGCGGCGCGGCCCTTGGCCTGCCGCAAGGCACGCCACTCGGCTCGACGACCGACGCAGGCGTGACCTCCCCCGTCGGCTGGCAGGTGACCGGCCGACAGGTGGTCTTCGATGGCTTCAAGACCAAAGGCGCGATTGCCCGCGCCAATGAGACTGTCCGTGCCGGGCGGGCAGAACTTGCAGAGTTGGAGGCGCGGGTCCTGCTCGATGCCATGACCGCGCATCTCGATATCGTTCGCGATCAGCGGGTCCTCGGCATCAGGCGGAAGTTCGTTGACCTTCTGGAACGCGAGAGGGCCTCGATCAAGCGTCGCCGCCAGGCAGAGGAGGCAACCAATGCCGACGTGGCCATCACCGAGGCACGACTGGCCGACGCGCGCGGACAACTCGCATCCGCACAGGCAAATCTTCAATCGGCCCGCGCGCGCTATGCCAAGGTCGTCGGCGGTGAAGCAGATGCGCCCAAGGCGGCAATTTCGATCGGTCGGAAGCTGCTTCCAGCGTCCCTGTCGAGCGCGCTGGAACAAACGCGAAGCGCCAGTCCCGCCATTGCCGCGGCCCGACATCTGGAGCGCGCGGCGCTCCACGCGGTGACCGAGGCCGATGCGAGCCTGCTGCCGCAGGTCACCATCGAGGGTAGCTATAGCGAGATCCAGGATCCCTCGACAGGCGTGAGCAAGTCCAGCGAAGGGCTGATCTACGGACGGATCAGTGTGCCGATATACGAGGCCGGGGTATCCCACATCCGCGCCCGCCAGTCGCGCCACGAGCGCATCGCGCGCAGCCAGGATATCCGCAAGGTCGAGACGGCGTCCATGGCAGCCACAAGGGCGGGCTGGCAGGGCCTGGTGGCGGCGAGAGCCCAGATCCGCGCCAGCGAGGAACGCCAGCGCGCCGCGGAACAGGCTTTGCGGGGTATCCGCCGCGAGGCGGGTGTGGGAGCAAGGACCCAGATCGATATCCTCAATGCAGAGCAGGAAGTCCTCTCCGCGCGGATCGCAAACGCCATCGCGCTTCGCGACCGGACCGTGGCAGAGGCGGCGTTGCTGAAGGCGATCGGCCGTCTCGACGCGGCCGGCGTCGCAAATGTCGAAATCCTCTACGATGCTGCAGGCCACCTGGATGTCGCCATGCGCAAGTGGATCGGCTTGAGCGTGGAGCAGGCAGGCGCCTGGAAGACCTCGGTCGGCGTCGGCGCCCCCGAAAAGGCCCAGAAAGCATCGGTTTCGTCGCCACTTAGGGCTCGCAAGGGAGCGGCTGTAGACCATGCTCGCCCCGCACGCGGCACGCAGAAACAGCCCTTGCGCGCCTCCCTTTGGTAACCAAGTTATGACGTTAGCGGAGCATATTCCTGTGAAATCTTAGGCGAATTGATACGTATACGGAGCCCGCTCGATTGTTGGGACGGGCATAACCACTCTTAGGGAGTATAACAATGAACAGCATCGATCTGACGAAGGTTGTCGGCGGTTACGGCGATCAGCACGGCGGCAGCCGTCCGTCTCCGGACCACAACGACGGCGCCAAGTCGCAGTAAATCGTTGGCATCGGAGGGGTGGGGCTCCCACCCTTCCGATGTTTCGTCGCGGGGTGGCAGAGAGATTGCGGGAAGTGCGCACTCATCCGCGATGCCGCGGCAGTTCCTGGTCCTCTCGAGAAGCCCACCCGAATGAGCGATGATCCGTTTGCCGCCATGTCGCCGGCCATGCGCCGTCTCGCGACGTTCCCGTTGCCAATCAGACGCGCGATCTTCTGGCTGATGTGGCATTATGGCTGGCTGATCGGCCGTTCCAAGACCATCCGCGCCTATCGATCCGATTTCCTGAGATATCTCGGTGTGCCTCTGCGCCACCTCGGCAGCCTGGAGCGCCGCCTCACGTTTCACTACACCTTCTGCGTGTTCGAACTGGCGACCTTTCTCGGTCGAAAGACCGAGGGCCTGATCGAGGATCTTCGCCACGTCGATATCGAGAATGCCGAAGCCCTGAAGAAACTGTCGCAAGACGATCGTTCCGTAATCTTTGCGCCTTTGCATATGGGCTCGAACGTCTTTGCCATGGTCGTTTTGATCTACCTGCATTTCCGCGGGCGCAACATCCTGATCCTGCGCAAGGGGGCGCGGGAGGTGGAAAGTTACATCTTCCAGCGTGTCAAGGACATCGGCTCCGAAGTCCGCTTCATGTTCGTCGACGACAAGGCGAGCTTCGTGGAGGCGCTGCGCTTCGCGCGTCGCAAGGCCGTCATCATCTGCTTTTGCGATTTGCCGCCCCATTTCGGATCGCCGGAAAGCGTCGAGCTTCTGGGGCGGCCCGCCCGCATGGCCATGGGCATCGAGGCGCTTGCCCGCGCGGTCGACGCACCGATCGTTCCGCTGACGATATTTTCGCGCATGTCGTGCGAAAAGGTGATCGTCGGCAAGCCCTTCGAGGTGGGCAGCAGCGCTCCTGCCGAGCGGCTCAGGGTCGCTCGGCGGATCGCCGACCACGTTACGAACGCGATCCGCCTGGCCCCCGAGCAGTGGCAACTGTGGTGCATTCTCAACCGGTTTCTCGATGAACTCGCCAAGCCGGAGGACGGCGAAGGCAGCGGGCGGCCACAGGCCGATCACCCGTACGCGATGGCAGCAGAGTAGGACGAGTAGCGATGCCAGTTGTTTCCGAGCCGACCTCACCGGGGTTGAGGTCGCCGATCGAGGTCAACCAGACGTCTGCGTCGAAGTCGATCTCGGTCTTCTTCGCCGTGCTGATCGTGGCCGTCATGGGCGGACTCTGGTTCGGTTCCTTTTCCAAGCAGCAGCCGGTTCGCGGGTTCGTATCGGCCGCTTCCGGCCTCGTTCGCATCGCCAGCCCGGGGCGTGGGACCGTGACGCGCGTGCTCACGAAGCAGGGCGAGGCCGTCAAGCGGGGCCAGGCGCTGTTGACCGTGAAGGCCCCCGACGTGGCTGCCGGCAACGAGCAGACCCGGGTGGTCGAGCAGCAGAACCTGCAGCGCCGCCGGACCAATCTGATGACCGAGATGGAGCGGATCGAGCGCCTCGTCGACCGACTGCGAAAGGACCGGGACGTTCTCATCTCGGCCAATGCCGATCTCAACCAGACCCTCGACCGCGAACTCTCCGATCTCGGGGTTGCCCGGCGCGAGGCCAGCAATCATGTGGGGCGACTGCGCCCGCTCCTCGCCAGCAGGGACGTTTCGCGCGACCGTGTCACGTCCCACGAGCGCGCCCTGCGCGACTACGAGCGGATGCTGTCGGAGACCCTCTCGCGAAAGACCGAGAACCTCAGGGAGCACACCCAGAAACTGGCGACGCTCGACGCCTCGCTGGCGGAAAAGGCAACGCATCGTGCAACCCTCGCCAACGAGTTGGCGGAAGTCGAGACGCGCCTCAACCAGAGCAAGGCGAATGACGAATTCACAATCGTCGCCGGGCAGGACGGCATCGTCGCATCGCTGACCGTGGCGACGGGAAGTTCGATCGAGGGGGGGCAGGTCGTCGTCGTGCTGGGTGATCCAGCAGCCGAGCAGATCATCATCCTGGAGGCTCCGGCCGGCGCGATGGGACTGGTGGCTTCGGGACAGCGGGTCACGCTCAAGTACGACGCCTTCCCCTTCAAGACGTTCGGCATCAAGATGGGAACGGTGGTCGATGTGGCCCAGGCCTCCGTCGACTCCGTCAAGCCAGGCTCGCTTTCCGAACAGGGCCTGATCCCCGCGGCGCGTGGCGGGCGCCAGACGGTCTTCCAGATCTCGGTGCGCCCTGACGCCAATACCATTCTGGCCTATGGCGAGGAGCGCCGGATCGCTCTGGGATCGACGTTGACGGCGGACATCACGATCGAGCGGAGGCGTCTCATCGACTGGGTGATCGACCCGATTCTAGCGCTGAGAGGGCGTTCATGAGCAGCCTATTGAGCAGCCGCCCCCAGGTGCACACGATCCTCCAGTCCCAGGCCAGCGAATGCGGCCTGGCGTGCCTCGCCATGATCGCCAATTACCACGGCCATCGTGTCGACCTGCCCTACATGCGCACGCTCATGACCGTCTCGCGGCGTGGCATGTCGATGGCCCAGATCGCCGAAATCGGCGATGCCATGGGGCTCGATGCGCGTGGGTTCGCGCTTACGTCGGCCGACGAGCTGAGCAAGGTGTCGCTGCCTTGCATCCTCTACTGGGAGGGCAATCATTTCGTCGTGCTGGAGCGTATCACCCGGGGTGGATACGTCATTCATAACCCCGCCATCGGCCGCGGTGTTTTCTCCCTCGCCGACATTCGCGAGCATTTCAGCGGAGTCGTGCTGGAACTCGAGCGCCGCCTCGATCTCGAGGAAATCCGCAGTGTTCGCGGCAACCGGCTCTGGTCGATCCTCAAGGCGACGAAGGGGATCGGGCAAGCCATCGCGATCCTGTTTCTCCTGTCGTTTGCCATCAGCCTGCTCAGTCTGATGACGCCGATCTTGCTGCAGGTCGCCCTCGATATCGTGCTGCCGCAGTTCGATCTTGACCTGCTCACGCTGGTGACGGTGGGATTGGGCCTGTTCATGGTCTTCGAAGCCATCGGTCGATGGCTGCGCAATCTCGTGGTGCTCAGGACGTCGAGTTTGTTCCAGGCCCTGTTCACGCGCAACGTCGTCGGTCATGCCTTCCGCTTGCCGCTGTCGTACTTCCAGCAGCGCCATCCCGGCGACTTCATCGCACGGCTCGATTCCATCAATACGGTCAAGGCCACGATGGTGAACGGCCTCGTCACGTCGCTTGCCGACAGCCTGATGGCGGTGCTCATGGTGGGGCTGATGGTCTACTACTCGCCGCTGATGACGGGCCTCGTGCTCGCCACGATGGTGCTGCTCGTATTCATGCGCTTCGGCTTTCTGTCGATGGTCAAGGAGTATGCGACGGCCTCACTCGTGGCGCATTCACGGGAGCGGGCCTATCTCCTCGACGGGCTGAGGCAGGTGGAGGCCGTAAAGGTCCACAACGCCGGCTCGGCGGTCATCGCCCGCTGGTACGACAGCCTCGTGCGCTCGGTGAATACCGAGTACTCCCAGAAGAAGACCGAGAACTTCGTCGAACTGTTGCTGCACGTCCTGTTCGCGCTGAGCACGATCGCGACGCTCTACCTGGGTGTCACCGATGTCATGCGGAGCACGATGTCGATCGGCATGCTCTATGCCTTCTTCTTTCTGCGTCAGATGTTCTTCGAGCGCATGAACCGTGTCACCACCGAGTTGATGAACCTCTCGGTCATGGGCGTCCACCTCCGCCGTATCGACGACATGATCGACGAGGAGGCCGAGCAGGGGCTGGAGGATGCAAGCGTCGATCGCAGCCTCCGCCGCTCGGTGGAGCTGCAGTCCGCCACGATCCGCTTCGCCGCCGCCGATGCCCCCGTGCTGGTGGATGCCAACTTCAGGATTGATATCGCCAAGCGCGAGGCCGTCGCGGTCCTCGGGCCCTCGGGAAGCGGCAAGTCCTCTCTTCTCAAGGTGATCGCGAGCCTGCACGAATTGCACGAGGGGGCGTTCCTGGTCGACGGCATGCCGATTGCGCGCTTCGGCAAGCGCGAGTACCGCGCCAACCTCGGCAGCGTCTTTGCGGAAGACGGCCTGTTTTCGGCGTCCGTCGCGGAGAACCTGTCTCTTTTCGATCCCGATATCGGCACCGAGGCCATGGAGGCCGCGCTCACGAGCGTAGGGCTGTGGGACGCGATCTGCGACTTGCCGCAGGGACTTCGCACCGCGATTTCCGATGAGGGCGGGTTGCTGTCGACCGGCCAGCGCCGCAGGTTGCTGGCGGCTCGGGCCATCTGCCGGGGAGGACCGCTGCTGCTCCTCGACGAGATCACCGCCAATCTCGATCCGGCCACCGAGGAAGCTCTGGTCAGCGGCCTGATGCGCGTGCCGGCAGCCAAGGTGTTCGTGACGCACAGTCACCACATCCTGCCCCACATGGACCGCGTGTACCGGATCGAAGATGGCCGCCTCGTCGAGGACACGGCACATCGCAAGACGAGCGGTCGTGCGGCCCGCGAACTGCAGCCGGTCTAACCATCGTCCGGCCTGGCGCCGGTTCGATCGCTGGCCCCGACGGGGCACCGCCCTGCCGGATCGAACCGCCCGTGGCCGTGGCCGCGGCGCGGCGGGTTCGGGCATGTGTCGTGGGGCTTTCAGCGTTCCTGGAAGGCGCGGGCGAACTGGTCGGTGACGGGTTTGGTGAGGTAGGACAGCGCGGTGCGCCGGGAGGTCGTCAGGTAGGCCTCGACGGGCATGCCGGGCTGGATGTCCCTTGGCCCGATCTTCCAGGGCTGCCCCGGAGCGAGGCTGGCGCGCACGGTGTAGAAGTCGCGGCCCTTGGGGTCGGGGGTGATGTCGGGCGAGATGTAGGTGACGTTGCCGCGCACCTCCGGCGTGGTGCGCTGATTGAAGGCGGTGAAGCGCAGGCGGACCGCCTGGCCGATATGGACCTGGTCGATGTCGATGGGCTGGATCTTCAGTTCGATGGCGAGCGCATCGCCCTCCGGCACGATCAGCATGAGGGGCTCGGCCGGCGTGATGATGCCGCCGATGGTGTGCACGTTGAGCTGGTGCACGATGCCGGTGATGGGGGCTGCGATCTGCGTGCGCGCGAGCTTGTCGCGAATGGCGACCTCCCGTTCGGCGAGTTCGGCGATCCGGCTCTCGGCATTGCGCAGCTCGCGCTGGGCCTCGGTGCGCGTGGTCTGGTCGACGGCGAGGATCTGCAACTTGATCTCGTTGACCTGTCCTTTGACGCGCGCGCCCTGGGAGACGAGGCTGCCGTGCTCGCCCTTGAGGCGCGCCTCGTCGCGTTCGAGGGCGTAGACGCGCATCTGCGGCATGAGCTGCTTGTCGCTGAGCGTGCGCACGCGCTCCAGCTCGAGGCGGATCAGCTTGAGCTCGAGGCGCTTGGCCTCCTCCTGCGCGGCCAGCCCCTGGGCCTCCTGCGACAGCTGCAGGACGCGCTCGGCGAGCTGCTCCTTCTGCGTCGTGCGGCTCTTGCGGTTCTCCTGGAAGAGGACGGTTTCGCCGAGCATGATGTTTGCCGCGCCGGCCAGCGCGGCGTATCCCGGCGGGAAGGTGATGCTGTCGGCGAGGCGCTGCTCGGCGGTGAGCCGCGCCAGGCGTCCGCGCAGCTCGACGAGCTGGGCCTCCACCACGCCCAGCTCCGCCTTGATCTGGGTATCGTCGAGCCGGACGAGGGGGGCGCCCTCCCGCACCGTGTCGCCGTTGCGGGCCATGATGGCGGCGACGATGCCGCCGTCCTTGTGCTGGACCTTCTTGACGTAGTGGCTGACGACGACGGAGCCGTGCGAGATGACGGCGCCGGAGAGTTCGGCGACGGCCGACCAGCCGCCGAGCCCGGCGACGAGGAGGCTCATGACGAGGCCGCCGAAGACGATGCGGCGACGGATGCCGAAGGTGTCGGCGGGCGTGTTCGTGGCTGCCCGCGGCCCGTGCTCGCGTGTCGTCATGTCCCGCCTCCTGCCTGCCCAATGCGCCGATCGATCGGCCTGATGCCAGTGTCGTGCCAAAGTCCGTGTCGTGCCAAAGTCCGTGTCGTTTCGTACCGCCGCCGCGCTCAGGCGTCCCAGTCGAGCTTGAAGTCCGCCTCGGTGAGATCGAAGCGGCCGACGAGGTCGATGATGAGATCGGCCAGGTCGTCGTCGTCGACGAAGCCGCGGATCAAGGTGTGCTCGCCGTCGCCGACCTGCTCGAAGCGGAACTTGAGCAGGCCGCGATGGTCGCCGTTGCCCGAGCCCGACCCGACGGTATCGATCGACAGCGTGAAGCGCTGCTGGCCGTCGCTGCCCTCGTCGGCATCGATGCGGCTGACGTCGATGCGGTCGCCGGGCTCGAAATCCGCGATCACGTCGCGCACGGCCACGGCGCCCTGGGTCGAGACGGCGGCGCCGAAGACGAAGGTGTCGCTGCCGCCGCCGCCCTGCAGGACATTGGCCGCCGCGTCGGCGACGATGGTGTCGTCGCCGCTGCCGCCGACGACATTCTCGATGTTGGCGAGCGTGTCGCTGCCGGTCTGGGGGCCCATCGCCGTGCCCGCCGCCAGGTCGACCGTGATGCCGGCCGTGGTGGCGGAGGCGTCGTAGGTGTCGCTGCCCGTGCCGCCGTCGTAGACGTCGTCGCCGTCGCCGATGCCGGCCACGAGCGTGTCGTCGCCCGCCCCGCCCATCACCACGTCGTCGCCGGCGCCGCCCGCGAGGATGTCGTCGCCCTCGCCGCCGTCGACGATGTCGTTGCCCGCTTCGCCCCGGATCCGGTCGTTGCCGGCCTCGCCGAACAGGATGTCGTCGCCCTCGCCGCCGAGGATGACGTCGTTGCCCGCGCCGCCGAACACGATGTCGTTGCCGCGTCCGGCCACGACGAGGTCGTCGCCGGCGCCCGCGAAGATGATGTCGTCGCCGTCGTCGCCGTGGATGACGTCGTCGCCGTCGCCCGTCTCGACGAGGTCGTCGCCCGCCAGCGCGTCGACGACGACGCTGCCGGGCCGGGTGACGATGACGTCGTCGGCGGGCGTGCCGACGATCACGTTCGTGAAGGCCGCGTCGGGCAGGAGGTCGAGCGAGGCCGTCTGCAGCACGCTCGCCTGGCCGTCGCCGACGGCGTAGTGGAAGCTGACCTCGGAGGTGTCGCCGAGGTCGGGCGTGAAGCGCCACGTGCCGTTGCCCAGGTCCACGAGCTGGCCCGAGGACGCGGTGAGGCCGGTGACGTCGAGTGCGTCGCCGTCCGGGTCGGAGGCGTGCGCCAGGAGGTCGGAGAGCCCGATCAGCACCGACTGGTTCATGGCCAGGGCCGCCAGCACGACCGAGCTCGCCAGCACCGGCGCCCGGTTCATGCGGCGCAGGTCGTCGTCCTCGGCCGCGGCCGGCTCGATCGGCTTTTGCGGCACGATGATCTCGCCCCCCGGCCCGATCGGCGGCCCGCCCTCGCCGCCCGGCGATGCCGCCGGCAGCGTGGCCCCGACGAGGTCGTGGGCGAAGTTGTCGTTGCCCGGCAGGCGCACCCCGCCCGCGCCCGCACCCGAGAAGGCGAAGCCCGAGGCGGGCGTGACGGCGTCGAAGTCGACGAACGGGCCGCTGCCGAAGGTGCGGGACGGCGTGCCGGGATCGCGCAACCCCGTGAGCACGGGCCGCGTCTCGTCGGCCGTGCCGGGCATCGGGTCGAGATCGTGCGCCGCCTCGCCGTCGAGGGCGACGAGGCCGCCCGAGGCCTTGCGGCGGCCGGCGGGGATGTCCGGCCCGCCGTCGCCGGGGCCGTCCGCGGCCTGTGCCGCGTCGGGATCGGGATCGAAGCTGCTGTCGTCCGCGCCCGCCGGGCCGTCGGGGGCGATGGCGGAGACGTGGCTGGCGTCGTCGGCGTCGAGCGCCGCGGACGGCTGGTCGGCCGGCGTCACGGCGGCCTCCGCGGGCTGCCAGAACAGCTTCTTGATCATCACGGCGGCGACGGCGAGATGGGCCCCGAACGCGGCCAGCGCCGGCAGGCGGTTCGTGGTGTCCGCGCTGTCGTACTTGCGTGCCCTGGCGCCGGCCTGGTCGGCGGTGACGGTCTTCAGTTCGTGCCCTGGATCCATTTTCCGTCCCTCGCTGTCTCGGGGCTGGCACTCGTGGCGGCGGCAGCGGCGGCGCGCTGCACCGGCCGCTTGACCTGCTGGTTGAGGATCTCGTCCTTGTCGCCGAAGGCGGCGAGCTTGCCCTGCTGCATGACGCCGACCTTGTTCACGGCGGCGAGTGCGCTCGGCCGGTGCGCGACGACGATGACGATGGAGCCGCCCTCGCGCAGGCTGCGGATGGCCGCCGTCAGCGCCTGCTCGCCCTCCGCGTCGAGGTTGGAGTTGGGCTCGTCGAGCACCACCAGGAAGGGCTGCCGGTAGAGCGCGCGGGCGAGCGCGATGCGCTGGCGCTGGCCCGCCGAGAGCGCCATGCCGTTGTGGCCGAGCCGCGTCTCGTAGCCCTCCGGCAGGCGCAGGATGAGTTCGTGCACGCCCGCCGCCTGCGCCGCCTTGATGATGTCGCGGCCGTCCGCGTCGGGGGCGAAGCGGCTGATGTTCTCCGCGATGCTGCCGTCGAGCAGCGACACGTCCTGCGGCAGGTAGCCGATGTGGCGGCCCAGCTCGTCGACATCCCATTGCCGGATGTCGGCCCCGTCGAGCCGCACGCTGCCGCGCACCAGCGGCCAGATGCCCGTCACCGCGCGCGCGAACGAGGACTTGCCGCTGCCGCTCGGGCCGATCAGGCCCATGGCCTCGCCCGCCGCCAGCTCGAAGGCCACCTCGTTGAGCACGACCGTGCCCGTGCCGGGCGCGGCCACCGTGATGCGCTCGACCTTCAGCGACGTGGCGGGCACCGGCAGCTGCACGAGCGCGGTGGCGTCCGCGATGGTGGCGATGGTGTCGCCGAGCCGCTTGTAGCTGCGGCGCGCCGCCACGAAGCCCTTCCACTGGCCGATCGCCATGTCGATGGGCGCCAGCGCGCGCGCGGCCGCCACCGAGGCGGCGATGATGGCGCCCGCCGACATCTCGCCGCGGATCGTCAGGTAGGCGCCGGCCCCCAGCACCGCCGACTGCAGGATCATGCGCAGCACCTTGGAGATGCCGCCGAGGCTGCCGCCCACGTCGCTCATGCGCGTCTGCAGCGCCAGGTGCTCGCGGTTCGCATCGGTGAAGCGCGCGAGGGCGGCCCCCGTGAAGCCCATCGCGCGCAGCACCTCGACGTTGCGGATGTGCGTGTCGCTGAGCGAGGTCCGCGCCAGCCCCGTGCGGTGCACGTTGACGGCCAGCCGGCGCGTCTTCAGCTCGGTCACGAGCGTCAGCAGGCCGAGCACGACGACACCGCCGAGCACCAGCAGCGCCAGCATGGGATGCAGCAGGTAGACGAAGGCGAGGTACAGCGGCATCCACGGCAGGTCGAGCAGGGCGACGGGGCCCTGGCCGGAGACGAACTGGCGCAGCACGTCGACGTCGCGACCGCGCTCGCCGGCTTCCGCCGGGCTGTAGCCGAAGCGCGGCATGTCCATGGCGACACGGTGCGCCAGCGGCGCAAAGCGCGTGTCGATGGCCGCCCCGCTGCGCACCAGGATCTGCGAGCGCACGACGTCCAGGATGCCCTGGAACATGTAGAGGCCGATGGCCAGAACCGACAGGCCCACGAGCGTCTCCAGCGACTGGCTGCCGAGCGCCCGGTCGTAGATCTGCAGCATGTAGAACGAGCCGGTCAGGGCCAGCACGTTGATGACGCCGGAGATCAGGAAGAGAAACAGCAGCACGCCCTTGTAGCTGCCGAGGGCGTCGGCCAGCGTCGAGGTGCTGCGCGTGGGGTTTTGACTGGTCACGATACGGCCCCGCTGAAAAATTGAAACGCACGTCCCGTCGTCGATCCGGGATATTCACCGCGCACGGAGAAACATCCCTTTGTTTTGGAATGACGCGGGAGCGGACGATCGAAAATGCCCTTGCCGCGGAATTCCTTTTGCAAGCGCCCAGCGGGCGAATGCCTCTTTCTAAAACGCCAAAAGCAAGAACGAGGCCGTCGCGCGCCCGCCGCCCTCCGGCGGGTGGAACGGCGCGGGGTATTTATGCCCCCCTGCCGTTCCGGATCGCTCCGTTCCCGCCGCGGCGGGTGGGACAGGGCCCATGACCGGCCCCGTCCCGGCGGTCGCTGCCTGATTAATGCACCAGGCCGCCACCGTTCTTGAGGGCGTCGACGTGATCGCCCACGAGCGTGATCTGGAACTCCGCCGTGCCGGTGTCGCCGTCGAGGTTGCCCTCGATGTAGGTGTGCACACCGTCGCTGCGGATGATCAGGTCGCCTTCCGCCGTGAACGTGGTGCCGTTGACGAGCGAGAGGTCGGAGCCGATGCCCGTCAGGTCGACGCGGTCGCCGGCCTGGAAGTCGGCGATGGTATCGCCGTCGGCGGCCGCGGCGGTCTTGAAGACGAAGACGTCGTCGCCGGCCTCGCCCCACAGCGTGTCGGCGCCGTTGCCGCCGTCGATGCGGTCGTTGCCGGCCCCGGCGTGGATGGTGTCGGCGCCGTCGCCGCCCCAGACCCGGTCGTTGCCCTCGCCCGCGTCGATCTCGTCGGCACCAGCCCCGCCGAAGATGACGTCGTCGCCGG
The DNA here is from genome assembly GCA_041397775.1 of Hyphomicrobiaceae bacterium. Lineage (GTDB taxonomy): Bacteria > Pseudomonadota > Alphaproteobacteria > Rhizobiales > Hyphomicrobiaceae. The sequence continues at coordinate 328,294 of JAWKWB010000002.1, forward strand.
CCCCGCCGTCGATGAGGTCGTCGCCGTCCTCACCCCAGATCTTGTCGGCCCCGCCGTCGCCGAACAGCGCATCGGCACCGGCCCCGCCGAAGATGACGTCGTCGCCGGCCCCGGCCGCCACGACGTCGTCGCCGCCCGCCGCCATCACCACCGTGTCCACGTCGCCCGTCGTGAAGACCTCGCCGCCGTCGCCGCCATAAAGCGCCGTCGTCTCCGCCGTCCCCACGATCACGCTGCCACCAGCACCTCCCGCGCCACCAGAGCCACCAGAGCCAGCACCGCCAGAGCCACCAGCACCACCAACCGCCCCCCCCGTGCCGTCCGTGCCGGTGTCGTTGACGACGACCTGGTTGCTGCCGTTGGTGACGATCTCGTAGGTGCCGCCGGTGTTGAGCACGACGTGCTCATCCGAGGTCATCTGCGAGATATCGACGATGACGTTGCCACCATTGGAGCTGATGGTGATCGTATTCGGATTGAGGCCAGTACCGGTGAAGTCGCCGTGCACGACGACAGCGTCGCTACCGGCATTGCCTCCGTTGATACCGCCCGACGTCACGTCGACCGTGTCGATCGTAAGTTCCTCGATACCCGTCAGTTCGGCGACAACTTGCGCGGTCGTGCCGACAGTCCGAGTTATCACGATCTTGGTTTCCGGCCGGAACGACGTGCCAAGGCTGGCCGCCAGTCCCGCATTCGCCTGGTCCACCATCGAATAGATGTCGAACGTCTCGGCGGCGCCGCTTCCGGTTGCGGTGAACCGGTCGCCGATCGCGGTGTTCGAACCGCCATCGACAAAGTCGCGACCATCTCCGACGTTCCAGGTGATCGTATCGTCGCCCGCACCGCCGAAGATGATGTCGTTCTGAGCGCCGCCGCTCAGACTGTCGTTGCCATCGGCACCGACCAGCACGTCGCGGCCGGTCGTTCCAGGCAGCGCGCCATTCGCGCCGTTGGCCAGCGATTGCAGGCTAAAGGTCGGCGCGCCGCCGTCGAACTGGATCCGGTCGATGTTGATCAGCGTGTCGTTGCCGTCCGTCCCGACCTGGTCGGCGACCGCGACGTGGTTGGCGCCATCGACCGAGAAGGCATAGTTGGAGGCGGGTCCGGCATAACGCACCGTATCCGTGCCGCCGGCGCCGCCATCCAGGATGTCGTTGCCGGCCAGGCCTTCGAGGCGATTGTTTCCGGTATTGCCGATGATGGTGTTGTCGAGGTCGTTGCCCGTACCGGCCAGATTGCCACCACCGGTCAGCGTCAGATTTTCGACGTTGGCCGCAAGCGTCAGGCTGACGGATGACAGGACCGTGTCCGTTCCCGCGCCTGCGCCTTCCGTGACGGTATCGCCGGCAGCATTCACGACGTAGGTGTCGTCTCCGGCCCCACCCTGCATCTGATCGGCGCCGGCGCCACCATCGAGCCAGTCGTTGCCTTCGTTGCCCTGAAGCTGGTCGGCACCACCGAAGCCGATCAGAATGTCCTGGCCGACGCCGCCCTGCAGTTCACCGGCATTGTTACCCGCAACATCCTGCTGGTAGTCGCCGACGATGTCGGTGGCGGCCGAGACGACACGCTCGGCGACGCCCGCGCCATCGGTATAGGAGACCACCACGCGCAGTTGGCTGCCGACATCGGTGGGTTGGGCCTGATAGTTCTCCGTCTGCGCCCCGAGAATATCGGTCCATGTGACGCCCGCATCGGCCGAGGACTGCCACTGGTAGCTGAACGTCCCGAGCCCGTCCGTATCGGTAATGGCCGCATTGGCTTGAAGCGGGCCGAACGGAGGCTGCGGGTTGGCAAATCCCTGGCTGTTGGCGGTCGCAAAGCCAGATATCGTCACCGCGCCTGCTGCCGGTGCATTGCCAAACTGCGTCGACGTCAGCGTGATGTCGGCGAACTTGATGGCATCGACCCCGATCAACAGATCGGTGCCATCCGACGAGAGGCCGTTGGCGAGCAGGCCGGTCGCCGGGTCGACGGGACGGTTGTCGGTGACCCGATAGGCCGTGACCGCCACGTCGTTGATGACCGTCGCGATTTCCGTGACCGTATAGTCGGACCGGTTGCCGGAGAACTTCGCCGTGTCGGTGCCGTCCGTGCCGCCATCGCCGAGCACGAGATCCTTGAACATGCGCGACTTCAGCATGTCCGTGAAGTGCTTCTCGAACATCTCGGTGCCGAGCGCGGCGTTGGCGAGCAGGCCGTCACCGAGCGAGCCCGTCGCCTGGTTCGACGCGCCCGTGTAGGCATTCTCGGTGTCGTTGTCGTAGCCGTCGGGACCGTTCTGCGTATCGTAGCCGGCGCTGCCGGTGCGCATGGCGTCTGCGAGCCATTCCGTGCTGCCGAGCGCGAGGTTGCCGGGCCCCGATGCGTTCGCGGCGTCGGCATACCGTCCGATCAGCGTGTCGAGCCTGATCGAGCCGCCGACGATGACGTCGTTGCCCCCCATGCCCTGGAACGTGTCGTTGCCCGAGCCGCCGATCAGCCAGTTGCCGCCGCCGAACGGGTTGGGGAGTTCCGCCGCATTGAGGGCATCGGTGCCGATGAAGGTATCGTCATTCTTGCTGCCGATGACGCCTTCGATCTGGAACCAGGCAGGGAAGGGTGTCTGGCCATCGACGGCGACGAGCGGATTGAATTGCGTCGCCATGTCCGCGACGACGCCGGGAGCGCCGGCTGCATAGTCGCTGAAGTCGATGAGATCGTAGCCCGAGTTGGTGACGGCATCGTCGCCGATGACTTCGTCGGGGCCGCCATTGATGGCCTGCGACGGACTGCCCGGACGGATGATGTCGTCGCCGACGCCGCCCTGGATCAGATCCTGGTCGATGCCGCCGATGAGATAGTCGTCGCCTTCCTCGCCGTAGAGCAGGTCTCCCGACGCGCCGGTATCGATGTAGTCGTTGCCGTCGCCACCATGCGTGAAGGCGTCGGTATTGCCCATCTCCGGATTGGTCAGGCCGTCACCGTAGATGATGTCGTCGCCCGAGCCGCCCGACAGCTTGTCGATGCCCTCGCCGCCGATCACGAGATCGTTGCCCGAGCCGCCGACGAGCTGGTCGAAGCCGCCGACTTCCGAACCCGATCCGCGGCCGTAGATGATGTCCTTGCCCGCGCCACCGTCGGCGAGGTCGGGACCTTCGCCCGTGTCGATCAGGTCGTTGCCGTCGCCGCCGTAGAGCCGGTCGACGCCGCCGTCGCCGAAGAGATAGTCGTCGCCGCCTTCACCGTAGAGCGTATCGTCGCCGGCCCGTCCGTGGATGAAGTCGGCGTAGTCGGTGCCCACGATCACTTCGTGGCTGTCAGCGCCCGACGTCGGCGTCCCCTCGACGGGGTGCACCTGGGTCGGATCGAGTTCGGGCCGCACGTCGCGGATGTAGGTGTTGGTGACATCGGCGCGAACGAAGTCCGATCCGACGACGGAGATGAGGCTGCCGTTGGGGTCGGTGCTGGCCCCGCCGTCGGAGAAGATGCCGAGCATCGGATTGTCGGCGAGCGTCTGCGCGTAGCGGTGCTCGGCCAGATTATCGCTGGCCAGCACCGTCGTGCCGTCGGGCAGCAGGCCGTCGGCATTGCGGTTGAAGTCGTAGTACTTGTCGGCGTAGGCGAAGATCGAGCCGTTGAGGTGCGACAGGCCGGTGTTGCGCTCGACGATGTCCTTGAACTGGCCGTTGTTGACCTCCTCGTGGATCTGGGTGCCGAACAGGCGATAGAGGTAATAGAACCGGTCGCCGTCCATCAGGCTCTGGATCTGGGCGACGAACACCGCGTCGAAGGTCTCGCCCAGGAGGCCGCCGGGGACGTGCACCTCGGCAAGGCCGCCGATCCAGCTGTCGATCTGGGCGAAGTTGCCGCGCGCGGCGTTGAGTTCCGCGTTGCTGCCGTCATTGTTGTTGAGGAAGGCAGCCGCGTCGGCGGCCGTGACGGCGCCGGCGAACGGATCGGTGGCTGACTGTGTTGCAGCACCGCTTGCCAAGTCGATGATGAACTGCGCCTTGGCTTGCGAGACCGAGATGTCGGTGTTGCCCGTGGGATCGGAGAACGAATACGCCGCGATGAAATTCACCAGCGACTCGGGATGCTGCATATTGGCGCCGAAGTCCGCCCAGCTCGTGTACTCGGCAAGGCTGATGCCGGCGCGGAACTCGTTGAGCGTTGGCACGCCGACATCGCGGCCGCGCGCAATGTTGATTGCGGCGAGATCGAGGGGTTGGCCGAGCAGGCCCTGGTTCAAGGCCGGCGTGACGAGTTCGTCGATCTCGTTCATCTGCTGGCGCGAAAGACCCAGCGTGATGGCGGCGACGCCCTCCTCCGCGAACGTCTGCGGCGCCAGGAAGGCTTTCTCGAGGGCATAGCGCGTGACGTTGCCCAGCATCCAGCCGGACGGATCGAGCGTGTCGATGGTCTCGCGGATGGTGGAGTGGCCGAAGCGGAAGGCCACCTGCGCGTATTCGAGCGAGATGGTGCTGTCGACGCCGGTGGAGTAGCCGACGAACTCCTGGATACGCGGCGTCACCGTGCGCGCGTACTGGTCGACGGCGGCGTGCTGGTACTCCATTTCCACGACGAGCTTCGTCGCCTCGAACATCTTGTCCGGTTCCCAGGCGATGGGGCCGCCGACGCCATGCGTAAAGTTGCCGTTGGCATCCTGGATGCCCGTGTCGATCTGCCAGGCGTGCAACTGCTCGTGGGTGACCGGGCTGTTGTTGGCGTCGTGGGCATAGATCCAGGTCTTCAGGTTCTCGACCTGATAGTTGTGCTCCTCGTGGAAGACGTGGTGGATCGAGGTGAGGCCGAAGTTCTCGTTCACGCGGCCATCGCCGGCCACATAGTGGTTGCCGACCGAGGCCATGAGGATTTCGCCGACCGCCGCATGGACGTCCGGGTCGGTAGCGACGATGTTGAAGCTGTTGTCGATCCAGCCGGAAACCATCAGCGCCATGGCGCCGGTATAGGTCCCGGGAGGAATCTGGCCGCCCATGGCGGGTGCTGACAGCGTAATGAAGAGCTGACCGTTGCCGTCGATGCCGAACTCGGTGATGCCGTCGGCATCGTCTGTGCCGTTATCGCCCTGCACCTGCGCATTGAGTGTCTCGACAGCGCTCTCGACATTGTCGCCTGACAATGTCGACGCGTTGAAGGTGCCCATGTTGAAGCTCGGGTTCATATCGAGCAGCAGGGCGTGACCGGAACCCGAAGTCTGCACACCGTCTGTGTTGGCATCGGTGTCGAGCAACTGGCCGTTGCCGTCGCGCATGCGCAGGTTGGTGACATCCTCCCAGGTGATCGGGGCGCGGCCGGTATCGATGACGTGCTGGCGCAACTCGTTCAGCGTCGGCAGCGTGTCGCGCACCATGGTCGAGGTGCCGTCGGGCCAGCGGCGTTCCCATTCGTCGACCAGCGTCTGGCCGTCGAACAGCTCGATGCCGGCGTGGTAGCTCGCGCCATTGTCGGTCGATACCCACTTGCGCAGGATGTTGGTGATCTGGTCGATCGAGCCGTAGGTCTGGCTCTGGTCGATGAACGGCGAGGTGTGGTTGACGTAGGCGGCATCCCCGTTGGCGTCGGGACCGGTCGGGTCGACCGTGGCACGCGAAATCGTGATGCTGGTGGTGGGCTGGCCCGTCTGCGGGTTTATGGCGCCGTAGAGCGGATCGCTCCCCTGCAGCATGATCGTGATCTTCGTGCCCTGGCCGCCCTTGTCGATGAAGTCGAGGCCATGGTCGAAGAACTGGCCGAAGATGCCGAACCAGCTATTGACCGGGGCAACGCCCGGGTTCTCCGAGCCGATGAAGAACTCGCCCGAATTCGGGTTCTGGAAGTCGATGTGGCCGAGTGTCTGGAGCAGCCCATAGCCGTTGTCGGTGGTCAGCAGTGCGGTGAGGTCCGCAGCGGGGACATCGCCGACGTCGGTCAGCGCGGTGGGATCGATGACGATGGGTGCGCCGGTCTGAAGGCTCGCCAGGTCGGCGCCGCTCTGATCGGCCACCGCCTCATAGGTATAGAGCATCAGATTGAACAGGACGGGAATGCCGCTGCCGCTGATCTGCAGTGGCACATAGCCGGTGCCATTCACATTCACATAGACCTGCTGACCGTCGACCGGCGCGCCACCGGACGCGCTGCCGTAGAGGTGGCCGTCGGTAAGCGTCGTGGGGGCTTGTGCCTCGAGCGCCTGCTTGTAGAAATGGCTGGTGACGTAGACGATGGGGTCCCAAGACAGCGTCGAGCCCAACGGCGCGACGATCTTGGCGCCCACGACGAGATGGGTGATATCGACGCCCGAATTGTTGATGAGCGCACCGTAAGTGGGATCCGTGCCGTCCGTCCCGTCCGTGCCGTACTTCGCGGGATCCCATTCGACGAAATGCCCGGAGCTGTCGGTCAGCAGATTGACGCCGCCGGTCGTAATCGTGCGGCTGATGATGCGCGGCATGTAGTCGATGACGTTCAACTGCATCACACCACCGCCGTCGTTGGCGACGCTCGTCGTGTAGTCGGCCCCCGCCGTCGCCACGTAGTTGCCGTAGTTCGCCGCGATCTGGCGCACGAACGGCACGTCGACGGCGCCCCAGTCGGCCTGGGAGCCGAACAGGTTGTTGTAATGTCCGCTGGGGTCGCGAACGCCGATGGGCGAGGACGGATGCGGGAAGCCCATGCCCAGGTCGGCGAGTTCGGTGAAGCCGAGTGCCTGTGCCTCCGCAGTGAGGCCGCCCGTGCCGCCGTTCAGCGACGCATCCCAAAGCAGAACGCCTGTGGAGCTGTAGGCATCGACCGACCCGTCGAACGCGACAAGGCCGTTGCCGTTCGCTGGCGCGTCGAAGAGGGGCACGAAATTGACCTGCTGCAACAGGTAGGCAAGGTCGCTCAGATTGATGACGAAGGGCTTCAGGGTGTACGTGCTGGCCATGTCTCTCTCCCGCAGGTTCGAAGTGGCAAAGGGTGAGTGTGAGGGGCGCGCCGGACGGCGTGTGCGCCGTCCGTTTCAGTCGAGATGACGGCTATCGGGCGTGGGCGGTTCGTCGGCCACGATGTGCAGCGACAGCCCCCATCCGGGCGGCCGGCGCTGCAGGCGATCCATGCGAAAGGACCGGCATTCGGGGCGCTATCCCAGGGATGCGCTGCGGAAACGAATGATCTCGGCAGTCCGTTGACGGGTACATTGTGACTCGACTTCCCGCAGATGACGCGAACTTCGAATTAGGTGAATGAAAGCTTTCCAGGGTGATGCTAATTTTCGTAGCTGACGGACACCTGACGGCGCGCGGCATCTTTCGCGGCTGAAATAGGATCGTTAATTTCGAGAACCAATTCGGCAATGTTTCCGAACTGCCATCGCATCAATCTGCGAGCGGAGCGCATCCGATGTTCGATATCCGCGCGCGGAGAATGTTTGCGCTGTTGCAAATGCAAATTATTTGACGGTTCCTGTTTTACACGTCACATTAACCACGACGGCATGAGGGCGCGCGCCGCACGGCAGCGGAGCGACGCCCAGTAATCGTGCGCAATTCCACCGAATGGACAGGGAAATACGGCGCAAACTGAATAAAATACAGCTTTTCAACATCGCTTTTGTTTGACATCATCTCTTTGCGCATCATCACAGTCGAGACTTGGCGCGAGCGGCAAGCAATGCGCTCGAATTCTCGGCCTAGATACTTGGGCATTTTCGTATTGGGCGGGATTGAGTATGCGTATCCTGTTGCTTGAAGACGATGCTCGCTACGGCGACCTCGTTCGGGATCGATTGATTGATGCCGGCTATATCGTTGACCTGGTGCGCTCGGCCTCGGCATTTCAGTCCGTCGCGAGCCTGGGCACCTACGACTTGATCATCCTCGACCTGGGACTGCCCGACGGCGACGGTCTCGATCTGATAAGGGCGTGCCGGCGGGGCAAGGTGCAGATCCCGATATTGGTCGTGACGGCGCGCGTGGCGATCAGCGACAAGGTCGTCGGCCTGGATTGCGGGGCGGACGATTACCTCGCAAAGCCGTTTCATTTCTCCGAAATGCTGGCCCGAATTCGGGCACTCTCACGGCGTCCGCCGCAATTGCGTCCATCGCGTGTAACTGTCGGCCGACTGACGATCGAGTTGCCCTCGGGTCAGGCATTCGTGAATGGCAATCCCATCGAAATCACGCCGATCGAGCGGCGGCTTCTGGCGCTTCTGGTGAAGCGGCCGGGTTCGGTCGTCGCCAAGACGGCGATCTACAATCAGGTCTACGACCTGGGCAAAGACGCCTCGCCCAATGCCATCGAGAAGATTGTTTCCCGGTTGCGGCGATCGCTTGCAACGCCGGGGGTCGGCGTCGACGTCAGAACCGTGCGAGGCATAGGGTATGCCCTTGAAGAGCGGCCCTGACTTTACGCGCGCCCCAGCGGCGCCGGGGCTGGCGTGGATCACACATCTTCACCTGCTCCTGGCGGCGGGGATCAGTGTGCTTCTGCTCAGCGTCCTGTGCTTCATCGAGAACTTCCACGACGAGGCCTACTTCACGCGCTGGTTCCTGCTGGTCGAGGCATCCCGCATCCACGCCATCCTGCAGAAGGACGAGCAAACGAAGGCACTGGCGCTTGCGACATCGCTCGCGCCCTACAAGGGTGAGCATGCCGACAGCTATGCCTTCCGGATCTGGACGACGGATCGGGGGCTGCTCGCGTCCTCCAACAGTGCGCTGATCGATGCGACCTCGCCGATCGATCTCACGCGGCGCACGTGGCCCGACCGCTGGCAGCACAAGGCCTCCGATGTCTGGTTCGACACTGTCGGCGGCTTCAAGTTTTCAGGCAACAGCGCGCCCATCTGGATCGAGGTCGCAACTCGCGGTGATCCGGCGGGACGGCGCTACACGGCCTTGGCGCACGACTTCTTCTTCGATGTCTTGAGGCCGACTGTCCCGACCCTGTTGTTTGGTGCGCTGCTGGCCATGCTGTCCCTGCGGCGCATGGTGAGGCGCCTGCAGGAGTCGGCCGACGCAGCCATGGCCCTGCGCCCGGGTGAAGGAAATTTGCGCATTCCCACCGCAGGCCTGCCACGCGAGTTCGGCGTGCTCGCCAATGCCGTGAACGACCTGCTCGCGCGATTGTCCAACGTCATTCAACGACAGAACGAATTCATCGGACGGGCCGCGCACCAGTTGCGATTGCCGTTGGCGGTCATGATGCTCGACGCGGGCAAGTCCAGCGAGGAGGGCACGAAGCGGCTCGAGGGCAATGTCGCGTCGATGAGCAACATGATCGACCGGTTGCTGGAACTGTCGCGCCTGCAGTCGATCCAGGCCCTGCCCCGCGATGCGCTCGACCTCGGTGATATCGCCGAGGACGTGAAGATCGAGCTCAGGCCTCTGGCCGAGGAGCGGGGCGCGCGCGTCGAGGTCGTCCACGACGAGGCCGTTCCAGTCGAGGGCAACTTCACGGCCCTTCGCGAAGCGGTGCTGAACCTAGCCACGAATGCCATCATCCATGGTTCCGGCCAGTCCGTCGTCCGCATCACCTGCGGCCCTGGTGCTGCAATGAGTGTCGAGGACAACGGTCCCGGCATCAAAGGGATTGCCCGCGAGGACCTCTTCGAGCCGTTCTCCCGAGGACGCACGACGGCGTCCGGCTCGGGCCTGGGCCTGGCGATCGTGAAGCAGGTCGTTCAGCTCCACGAGGGCAGCATAGAGGTCGACCGGAGCCCGGACTTGGGCGGCGCCCGCTTCACGTTGCAGCTTGCAGGCCGCGAGCAGTGCTCCCCCGTGTGACCGCAGGCGCGGACGTCGCCGGTGTCAGACGTCAGGCGGCCTTTCCGCCGAAGCGCCGGGCGATGTAGTCCTCCACGATCGCCTTGAACTCCAGGGCGATGTCGGGGCCGCGCAGCGTCATGGCCTTCTTGCCGTCGATGAAGACGGGCGCCGCCGGTGTCTCGCCCGTTCCCGGCAGCGAGATGCCGATGTCGGCGTGCTTCGACTCGCCTGGTCCATTGACGATGCAACCCATGACGGCGAGGTTCAGCGCCTCCACGCCTGGATACTGCACCCGCCATTCCGGCATCCGCTCGCGCAGCATGGTCTGCACGTCGCGGGCGAGTTCCTGGAAGACCGTGGACGTCGTTCGTCCGCAGCCCGGGCAGGCCGCCACGATCGGCATGAACGTGCGCAGGCCCATCGTCTGCAGGAGTTCCTGTGCGGCCTGCACCTCGAGCGTGCGGTCGCCGCCGGGCTCCGGCGTCAGTGAATAGCGGATGGTATCGCCGATGCCGGCCTGCAGCACGATGCCCATGGCCGCCGAGGAGGCGACGATGCCCTTGGAGCCCATGCCGGCCTCGGTGAGGCCGAGATGCAGGGCATAGTCGCAGCGCTGCGCCAGCATCGTGTAGACGCTGACGAGGTCCTGCACGGCCGATACCTTGGCGGAGATGACGATGCGGTCGGCGCCAAGCCCCAGCTCGCGCGCGCGCCCGGCCGACAGCAGCGCCGATTGGACGATCGCCTCGTGCATGACCGAGCGATAGGGCAGGGGCGCGGGGGCGCGCGCATTCTCGTCCATCAGGTGCGTCAGGAGCTGCTGGTCGAGCGAGCCCCAATTGACGCCTATGCGCACGGGCTTGCCGTGCTGCAGAGCTCTCTCGACGATAGACGAGAACTGGCGATCCTTCTTGTCCTTGAAGCCGACGTTGCCGGGATTGATGCGGTATTTGTCGAGGGCTTCGGCGCAGGCCGGGTTGTCGGCGAGAAGGGTGTGGCCGTTGTAGTGGAAGTCGCCGACGATCGGCACGCGCACGCCGCGTTTCGCCAGGGCATCGCGGATGTGCGGCACGGCCTTGGCCGCCTCGTCGCGGTCGACGGTGATGCGCACGATCTCCGAGCCCGCGCGCGCCAGGGCCGCGATCTGGGCTGCGGTGCCGGCGACGTCGGCGGTGTCCGTGTTGGTCATGGACTGGACGACGATGGGCGCGCCCCCACCGACGATGACGCCGCCGACATCGACGGCGACGGTCTCGTTGCGAGGGCTGGGCAAGGGGCTCATGGGTCGCACTCCGGGCGTTGGGCCTTTCGGCCTTGTCCTAATCGATGCCGCCGTCGCAATCCAGTGGCTCTCGGTTCGCGTTCGTCACGTGCCCGCATATTGCAGTGATCGTGGGGCCGTTCCCCCGATGCGGCCATCGCGAAGCGCGGGCAGGGGCAGAGTGCCCTTCCACTTGGTATCGAGCGTCATGTGCAGAATGCCGATCGGCGTGAAGGGGGGATCGGGTTCGACGAAGGCACCGCGGTCTCCATCCCACGCCGGCGGACACAGGTGGGCGATCCAGTTACATGACGCGGGCAGCCGGATGTCGCCGAGCCCGTGATCGTAGATGGCGACGTTGAGCGCGATCTGGTCGACGAGATTGGTCGACCGCGTGGCCGCATCGGCCAGCACGTCTGCCCATAGGCCCCAGGCCGGCGAGGTGTGCGCGATGGCAAAGACGCCGGCATTCACGAGGGGCATGCGAATGAGGCGCTGTGCCGCCGCGGGGCCGAAGGCGTCGGCGTAGGCCTTGGCGTTGGCCGTCTCGAAATCCTCGCGCGTGTGCCTGAGGTTCGAATAGGAGCGGTGCACCTCGGGCACGATGGCGATGTCGCCCATATGCGCGGCGTCGAGAAACAGGCGGGCGGCCGCCCCCTCCTGCACCCAGGCGTCGGCATCGATCCACAGATAGGTATCGAAACCGGGAAAATAACGCCGCAAATGGGGACGGGCGGTCATCGCGCGCATCGCGGGGTGGACGGTCAATGATCCGGCGAAGGCGACGTCCCAGCCGGGTTCCACGATGGTCGCGCCGATCGACCGGCACCAGGCGGCTTCGTCCGCGGTGAGCCCGCAATCGAGGACGCCCAGGGCGCACGCCAGTGTCTCGGGAGCGTTGCGCAGGGAGCGCAGGCACCCCTGCATCAGCCCGAAATAACGGCTGTCGCCGCCGGTGATGACGATGTCCTTGCGGGCCACGCGGTCATCTCCTCTTGTGTGATCCCTCAGGTCTTCTGCGCCTTGGCGCGCTCGGCCTTGAGCTTGTACAACGCATCGAGGGCTGCGCGCGGTGTCAACTCGTCGGGATTGATGGCGTCGAGTGCGATGTCGACGCTGCTGGGGCCGCTCGCTTCCTTCTGCGTGACGGATTTGGGCCGTGCGGCGGCGAACAGCGGCAGGTCGTCGAGGCTCGGCGCGCTGCCGCGTCCCTTGGCGTCGGCCTGCTCGAGCAATTTCAGAACCTCGCCCGCACGCGAGATCACGACGCGCGGCAGGCCGGCGAGCCGTGCGACCTGGATACCGTAGCTGCGGTCGGCGGCACCGGGCTTGACCTTGTAGAGAAATACGATCTCCTCGTGCCACTCCTTCACCTCGACGGTGACGTTGGCGACGTCGGCGAGGCGGCCGGAAAGAGCGGTCAATTCGTGGTAGTGCGTTGCAAACAGCGCGCGGCAGCGGTTCACCTCGTGCAGATGCTCGACGCAGGCCCAGGCGATGGACAGGCCGTCGAATGTCGCTGTTCCGCGCCCGATCTCGTCGAGGATCACGAGGCTGCGGTCGGTCGCCTGGTTGAGGATGCCGGCAGTCTCCACCATCTCCACCATGAACGTGGAACGGCCGCGCGCCAGATCGTCGGAGGCGCCCACGCGCGAGAACAGCCGGTCCACGATGCCGATGTGCGCACGCCGCGCAGGCACGAACGAGCCCATCTGCGCGAGCACGACGATGAGGGCATTCTGGCGCAGGAACGTGGATTTTCCCGCCATGTTGGGGCCGGTCACGAGCCAGATGCGGCGGTCGGCGATCTCGTCGAATCCGGTGGGCTGAGGGGTTGCCGGTGCGCGGCCCAGGATGCAGTCGTTCTCCACGAACGGACCGGACTTGGCCGCGCGCAAGGCCTGCTCCACGACGGGATGCCGCCCGCCCTGGATCTCGAAGGCCGTTCCGGTATCGATGGTCGGGCGGACGTAGCCCTCCCTCTCGGCCAATTCGGCGAGCGCGGCGAAGCAATCAAGTTCGGCCAGCGCGCCCGCCAGCGACACGAGCGTCTGCTCGCTGGCGGCGACGGCGGCCGCCAGATCGCCGAACACGTCCTGCTCGATGGCCAGCGCGCGCTCGGCTGCGTGCGCGATGCGGCCTTCGGTCTCCTCCAGCTCCGCGCTGGTGAAGCGGACGGCGTTCGCCATGGTCTGGCGATGCCGGAACGTCTGGGAGAGCGGTTCGCTCGTCAGGGGCTTGGCGTTGAGCGCCGTCGTCTCGATGAAATAGCCCAGGATATTGTTGTGGCGCACGCGCAGCGTCTTGATGCCGGTGTCCTCGATGTAGCGCGCCTCGAGGTTGGCCATGACGCGGCGGCTGTCGTCGCGCAACGCGATCGCCTCGTCGAGATCGGAACGGAAGCCCTCGCGCACGAAGCCACCGTCACGGCGCTGATGCGGCGGGTCCTCGACGAGTGCGCGCGCGAGCGTGTCGCCGACGCTTTCGGGAACGCCGCCGAGCCGGGCTTCCAGATCGCGCAGGCTCAGCGGCAATCCCAGCCCACCGGCAGCGCCGGCCAGCAGGCGCCGCGCCGTCGTGGCGGCCGCAAGCCCGTCCCGGATCTGGCCGAGATCGCGCGGGCTGCCACGACCGAGCATCAGGCGGGAGGCGGCACGCGCGATGTCGGGGCCCGCCTTCAAGGCCGCTCTGAGATCGTCGCGCAGGGTGGGGTTGTCGATCAGGAAGCCGACGGCATCGTGTCTGGCCGAGATGGCCGCGATGTCGCGCAGCGGGCTGGAGAGCCAGGCCGCCAGCTCGCGCGCGCCCGGGCCCGTGACGGTACGGTCGATGGCGGCGAGCAGGCTGCCCTCGCGGCCGCCCGACGTGGCGCGCAGCAGCTCGAGGCTGTTGCGGCTGGCGGCGTCGATGACGAGGCTTTCCGACGGGCCCGCGCGTCGTGGCGGACGGATGACGGGCCGCGCGCCGATCTGTGTGATGGCCACATAGCGCAGCAGCGCGCCGACGGCGGCGAGCTCCGCCCGCTGGAACACGCCGTAGCCGGCGAGTTCCGCAACACCGAGCTGCTCCTTCAGCAGGCGTTCGCCGGACAGGCTGTCGAATGTGGCTGCGGGAACCGGCGTCAAAGCTGCGCCCACCGCCTTTGCCAGCGCGGACAACGTCGCGTCGCCAAGCAACAGGTCGGAAGCGAGGATCTCGCCCGGCGCCAGGCGCACGATCTCGCCGGGAAGATCGGGCTCGGTGAGGCTCGCGATCTCGAATTCGCCCGTCGAGATGTCGAGCGAGGCGGCCGCATAGCCATAGGCCGCGCCGGCCTGTGCATCCCCCCAGCGGAACAGGGCGGTCAGGTAATTGCGCGCCTTCGCATCGAGCAGCGTGTCCTCGGTGAGCGTGCCGGGCGTCACGAGACGCACGACATCGCGGCGCACGACCGCCTTGGAGCCGCGCTTGCGGGCCTCGGCGGGATCCTCCAGCTGTTCGCAGACGGCCACGCGATAGCCCTGGCGAATGAGCCGCTGCAGGTATTCGTCCGCGCGATGGATGGGCACGCCGCACATCGGGATGTCCTGGCCCAGGTGCTTGCCGCGCTTCGTCAGCACGATGCCGAGCACGGCGGAGGCGACGACGGCGTCTTCGAAGAACAGCTCGTAGAAGTCGCCCATCCGGTACCAGAGGATGCAGTCGGGATTGGCGGTCTTGATCTCGAGGAATTGCGCCATCGAGGGTGTGACGCCCGGCGGCACGTTGGCAGGCGCAATGCCGCGCGTCCGCGGGTCTGCGGACTGGGGATCGCCCGAGGTGGAAGGGGCGTCCTCCGGCCCGCCGGCATCGCTCGCCAGCCCTTCGCCCCGATCGGCAGGATTGCGTCCCCGTCGCGCCATAGCCGCGCACGTCTCCCGAGAAATTCGCGTTGATGCGAGGCTACCGTTACCCCGTGCGGTCGCATCTGCAAACCACCAACGCCCGGCAGTGATCACTTTCGTCGCAGTTGACTTCGAGCGCGCAGAAGCATACCTCCCGCGGCGGGACACCTCCCCCCAACGGGAGGCTTTCTATCTGGAAGGATAGGCGACATGACCAGCCTGACGAAGCCCGGGCAACGCCCGACGTGCGTGCATTTCTCCTCTGGCCCCTGCGCGAAGCGCCCCGGCTGGTCCCCTCAAGCCCTGCAAAACGCATTCCTCGGCCGTTCGCATCGCGCGAAGGAAGGCAAGGCACGCCTCAAGGCGGCCATCGACCGCACCAAGGCCCTGCTCGGCCTGCCCGAAGGCTTCGTCTGCGGCATCGTTCCCGGCTCCGACACCGGCGCCTTCGAGATGGCGCTGTGGACCATGCTCGGCGCGCGCGGCGTCGAGGCCCTCGCCTGGGAGAGCTTCGGCCAGGGCTGGGTGACCGACATCGTCAAGCAACTCAAGCTCAAGGATGCCGTCGTCACCCAGGCGCCCTACGGCGCGCTGCCAGACCTTGCCAAGGTCGATTTCTCGCGTGACGTGATCTTCACGGCGAACGGCACGACATCGGGTGTGCGCGTTCCCGGCTACGACTGGATTCCCGCCGACCGCGAAGGGCTCACCTTCGTCGATGCGACTTCGGCGGCCTTTGCCCAGGCCATCGACTGGAGCAAGGTCGATGTGCTGACCTTCTCCTGGCAGAAGGTCCTGGGGGGCGAAGCTGCGCACGGCATGCTCGTGCTTTCGCCGCGCGCCATCGCCCGCCTGGAGAGCTACACGCCGGCCTGGCCGCTGCCGAAAGTGTTCCGCCTGACCAAGGGCGGCAAGCTCAACAAGGGCATCTTCGAGGGCGAGACGATCAACACGCCGTCCATGCTGGCAGTCGAAGACTATCTCGACGCGCTGACATGGGCGGAAGGCATCGGTGGCCTGCCGGCCCTGCTGGCACGTGCGAACGCCAATGCCAAGGTGCTGTTCGACTGGACCGAGCGCACGCCGTGGATCGCCAATCTGGCCGATGCCTCTGCCTCGCGCTCCAACACCAGCGTCTGCCTGAAACTCGTCGATCCGGCCATTGCCGCACTTCCCGGCGAGGCGCAGCTCGCATTCGTCAAGGCGATCGCCTCGGCGCTGGAGAAGGAAGGCGTGGCAACCGACATCGCCAACCACCGCGATGCACCGGCGAGCTTCCGCATCTGGTGCGGTGCCACCGTGGAGACGGCCGACGTCGCCGCGCTGACGCCGTGGCTCGACTGGGCCTATGCCCAGGAGAAGGCAAAGCTCGCCACGCCGGCCTGAGGCGGCAGCGCCACACACGTCGGGCGCGTGCCGGGGCAGGTCATCCCAGTCCCGCTGCGCCCCCGCTTCCCCATTCTCTCGACTTTTCCTCACCCCCAGACAGGTGATCCCATGCCCGCACCCAAAGTCCTCATTTCCGATGAGCTGTCCCCCGCCGCCGTCGCCATCTTCAAGGAGAACGGCATCGACGTGACCTTCGAGCCCAAGCTCGGCAAGGACAAGGAGCGTCTCGAGAAGATCATCGGCGAATTCGACGGCCTCGCCATTCGCTCGGCTACCAAGGTCACCGAGAAGATCCTGGCCGCCGCGACCAATCTGAAGGTCGTGGGGCGCGCCGGCATCGGCGTCGACAACGTCGACATCAAGGCCGCCACCGGCCGCGGCGTGATCGTGATGAACACGCCCTTCGGCAATTCGATCACGACCGCCGAGCACGCCATCGCGATGATGATGGCGCTGGCTCGCCAGATCCCCGAAGCGGATCGCTCCACGCAGGCTGGCAAGTGGGAGAAGTCCCGCTTCATGGGTGTCGAGCTGTTCGGCAAGACGCTGGGCGTCATCGGCTGCGGCAACATCGGCTCCATCGTGGCCGATCGCGCCGTGGGCTTGAAAATGAAGGTCGTCGCCTTCGATCCGTTCCTGTCGCCCGAGCGGGCGATGGAGATCGGGGTGGAGAAGGTCGAGCTGGAGGACCTGCTGCGGCGCGCCGATTTCATCACGCTGCACACGCCGCTGACCGAGAAGACGCGCAACATCATCGACGCGGCCGCGATCGCCAAGACCAAGAAGGGCGTGCGCATCGTCAACTGCGCGCGCGGCGGCCTGGTCGACGAGGCGGCCTTGCACGACGCATTGCGCTCCGGCCACGTCGCAGGGGCGGCACTCGACGTGTTCGAGGAGGAGCCGGCGACGGCCAATCCGCTGTTCGGCGTGCCCAACCTCATCTGCACGCCGCATCTGGGTGCGGCCACGTCGGAGGCGCAGGAGAACGTCGCACTCCAGGTCGCCGAGCAGATGTCGGCCTATCTGCTCAAGGGCGCCATCACCAACGCCGTCAACTTCCCCTCGATCACTGCCGAGGAAGCCCCGCGTCTGCGGCCGTTCGTGAAGCTGGCCGAGCAGCTCGGCTCGTTCGCGGGTCAGCTCACCGAGACGACGATCAAGGGCATTCGCATCGAATACTCCGGCGCGGTTGCCGAACTCAACGTCAAGCCGATCACGGCGGCCGCAGTGGCGAGCGTCCTGCGCTGGCACATGGGTGACGGCGTCAACATGGTCTCCGCGGTCAGCCTCGCCGAGCAGCGCGGCGTACGCATCGAGACGCTGACGCGTGGCCAGGCCGGCGCCTACGAGAGCTACGTGAAGTTGACCGTGACCACGGCCGAGTACGACCGGTCGGTCGGTGGAACGGTGTTTGCCGACGGCCGCCCCCGCTTCATCCAGGTGCGCGACATCAACATGGAGTTCGAGGTGTCGCCGCACATGCTGTTCATCCGCAACCTCGACAAGCCCGGGTTTATCGGCCGCTTCGGTGCGACGATGGGCGATGCGGGCGTCAACATCGCGACGCTCATCCTGGGCCGCGACAAGCCGGGTGGTGACGCCATCTGCCTCGTCGCGCTCGACGAGGCCGTGGCGGAAGGCGTTCTGGACAAGGTCAAAGCCCTGCCCCAGGTCGTGCGCGCCAACCGCCTGCGCTTCTGAGGCTTCCGGATCGAGGCGCACGGCTGCCGCGTGGGCGTGGGGCCCATCGCGCCATCCCCCTCGCGTCTGCCGGGGCGCCTCACCTCGTCCGTCCCCGCTTTCCCGGTGAACGCCGCGCCTCACCTTCCCTCTGTTGCCGCGGAAGCCGCGCCCCATCCTCGGTTTCCCGGAAGTCGCGCGGAGCGCGGCTGTCCGGACTTTTCGCGGTTCGGCCCGCGATGGGCGTGGCGGCGGGTGGCCATGATCGTCGATCCCGCCTGGACGACGGTCGCCGGATCGCATGAAGCAGCCCGCGCCCCGCGCCGTGTTTCTCGTCCGGTGCCTGGACCGCAGAACTGGGCCGGCCGCGCCTTGGGCGGGGGACCTGCCGGCGTGGTGACTTGACGCGGCGGGGCGAACCGCTGCAACTGCCCAGCCACGGCAACGAGCGCAGGCGCGCTGCAGAACACGGACAAGGACCCCCATGACGCCCAAGAGCGAGACGATGGTGCGTCAGCCATCGCCGGCAACGCGTCTCGACGCCACCGCGATCACCATCCTGATCGCGATGTGCCTGTGCCTGGCCGTCGGGCAGGTGGCCATGAAGGTGGCCAACCAGGGCATCTCGCCGGTGCTGCAGGCGGGACTGCGCTCGGTCGGCGGTGCGCTGATCCTGGCGCTCTTCGCCCGATGGCGCGGCATCGCGCTGTTCGAGCGCAATGGCATCCTGTGGCCGGCCATCGCCTGCAGTTTCTTCTTCGCCGCCGAATTCGCGCTGCTCTATCCGGGACTGCAGGCGACCACGGTCGCGCACGCGATCATCCTGCTCTACACCTCGCCCGTGGTCGTCGCGGTGGGGGCGCACTTCCTCATTCCAGGCGACCGGCTGACCGGCGCCAAGTCGGCAGGCCTCCTGCTGGCGCTGGCGGGCGTTGCATCCGTCGTTCTGGGCCGCGATACGTCGGCAACGACCGGCGGTCCGACCCTATACGGTGATCTGCTGTGCCTTGCGGCTGCGCTCGCCTGGGGCGCGCTCACGCTCGTCATCCGCACCACGCGGCTTGCCACGGTGCCCGCCGAGCGTGTGACGTTCCTGCAACTCCTGATTTCGGCGCCGGTCCTGTGTGCGCTGTCCTGGGCGCTGGGCGAGCCGGGCATCACCAACCCCACGCCGCTGGTGCTCGGGTCCTTCGGCTTCACGGTGATCTTCGTTGCGGGTTTCGTCTTCACCACGACGACATGGCTGTTCACACGCTATCCCGCCTCACGCGTCATGGCTTTCCTGCTGCTGACGCCCGTCTTCGGCGTTCTGGCATCGCACATGCTGCTGGGAGAGCCGCTGGGAAGTGGTGTGATCGCCGGCCTGGCGCTGGTGCTCGCCGGCCTGTGGCTCGTCAACCGGCCGGCGCGACGGTGATCCGTCGCCTCCGGCCGGCTGGTTCCCGCGAACTCAGCGCGCGGGCAGGGCCGTTTCGACGAGCTTGACCCACAGGGACACGCCCGCGGGGATCGCCTCGTCGTTGAAGTTGTAGGCTGGGTGATGCAACCCGGCGCTGTCGCCGTTGCCACAAAAGATGAACGCACCCGGCCGGGCTTCGAGCATGAAGGCGAAATCCTCGCCGCCCAGTGTCGGAGGCAGGTCGACATTGACAGCCTGCGGTCCCGAGACGGCGCGTGCGGCGTCGGCGAAGAAGTGCGTCTGCGCCTCGTGGTTGACCGTGACGGGATAGCCGTCCGAATAGGTCAGCTCCACCTTGGCGCCATGCATCGTGGCCATGCCCTCGCAGATTGCGCGCATGCGCTCTTTCACGAGCAGGCGCACCTTCTCCTTCAGCGTCCGCACCGTGCCGCCGAGCTTGGCCGTCTGTGGAATGATGTTCGTCGCATCGCCCGCATGGAACATGGTGAGCGAGACGACCGCGGACTGCACCGGATCGACGTTCCGGGCCACGATCGACTGGAAGGCCTGCTGGAGCTGGCAGCCGATGTTGACGGGATCGATGCTCAGATGCGGCTTGGCGGCGTGCGCGCCATGTCCCTCGATCAGCACCTCGAAGCGGTCGGAGGCCGCCAGCATCGGGCCCGGCCTCAGCGCAAAATGGCCGATGGGCAGGCCCGGCATATTATGCATGCCGTAGACCTCGTCGATGGCGAACCGGTCCATCATGCCGTCCTTCACCATCGCCTCGCCACCCGCGCCGCCTTCCTCGGCCGGCTGGAAGATGACGATGGCATCGCCCGCGAAATTGCGCGTCTCGCACAGGTGTTTGGCGGCGCCCAGCAGCATGGCGGTGTGTCCATCGTGTCCGCAGGCGTGCATCTTGCCGGGCACCGTCGAGGCATAGGCGACCCCGGTGACTTCCTGGATCGGCAGTGCATCCATGTCGGCCCTGAGGCCGATGACCTTGCCGCGGCCCGAGCCATCGGCGGGCTGGCGCCCCTTGATGACGCCGACGACGCCGGTGCGGCCGATGCCCGGCACGACCTCGTCGCAGCCGAACGCCTTCAGCTTTTCGGCGACCAGGGCCGCCGTTCGATGCACGTCGTAGAGAAGCTCGGGATTGGCGTGGATGTCCTGGCGCCAGGCGGCGACCTCCTCGGACATGGCCGCGATGCGATTGTTGATGGGCATGGATGCTCGGTGTGGTTTTGAGGGTGGATGGGCCCGGGATACGCAACCGCCGGGCTGTTCGGATCGAACTGGAACGAGGTGTGCCGGGGCCTGCGCCCTCTCACCAGACGCCCGTGTTCGGCATGGACGCCCACGGTTCCTGCTTGGGCTTCGGCTCGCCCTTCTGCAGGAGTTCGATGGAGATGTTGTCGGGCGAGCGCACGAAAGCCATGCGGCCGTCGCGCGGCGGGCGGTTGATCGTGACACCAGCCTTCATCAGGCGGTCGCACAGCGCATAGATGTCGTCGACCTCGTAGGCGAGATGGCCGAAGTTGCGCCCGCCCGTGTAGGCCTCCGGATCCCAATTGTAGGTGAGTTCGACCAGCGGGCTTCTCTCGGCGGCGCCGCGGTCCTTGTCCTCGCTTGCGGCAAGGAACACCAGCGTGAAGCGCCCGGCCTCGTTCTCCACCCGGCGCACTTCGGTCATGCCCATCTTGTTGCAGTAGAAGTCCAGGCTCTGCTCGATATTGGTGACGCGGACCATGGTGTGCAGATAGCGCATGCGGTGACCTCGCTTCGGTAGGGTGGGGGATAGGAGCATTCTCGAGCCGGCCGTCATTTAGAACCCTCGAGGGGCAAGACGCAACGCCGTGTCGTGGGGCAGGCCATCGGTCGCAGACGCACCTCGGTTGGGTGCCCACGGCGGTCGCCGAGGAGCGACAGGGTCCCGAAGCGGCGTCAGTGTTGCGCAGATGTCACAAAAATCGCGGCCGCCCTCTCGCGAAAATGGCGTCGCTCCCGGTCTGTGGAGAACTCTGTGCATGAACTGCGAATGGACCGGGCAGCCGCCCGCCGCGGCGAAGCAAAACACGGCAAGAAAATGGCGAATCACAACGGCCTGGGGGAGGCGCGAAAAATGTCGCCAAACATGTCCGCAAAGCGTTCGTCCACAGGTTGAAAAGTGGCCGATTTCCGGAATGGCCGCAGAACCGACGCGACTCGATTGCGTCAAATAAAAATAAGCAAAAACAGCATGATGGATGCACGAAATTGCACGCGATGGGAGATTGATTTTTCCCCATTCGAATCCGCGAGGGACGTGCGCGTTGTTTGACTATGCGGGGGGCGCGTGTCTATGTTCCGCCCACCACGACGAGGGAATGCGACGGCAGGGGGCAAACTACCGAGCATTCATCGTGATGGTGTCGGCGCTGCGGCCGGTTCAGCCGCAGGGTATCCATAGTTAACGCTGTAAAGTGAAGTGGGGTACAAGAGATGGGGGATTCTCCAAAGCTAGCTTCGGATTTTCCGGGGTTCATGGAGTCTCAAAGCGATCCTCGGCGTCGTGAGGAGGTCGGTGGCCTCGAGGTTTTCGAGATCGCCGGTCAGATCAAGTGGTTCGACGCCTCCAAGGGGTACGGGTTCATCGTCCCCGACAACGGATTGCCAGACGTGCTGCTGCACGTGACCTGCCTGCGGGCCGGTGGCTACCAGACGGCCTACGAAGGGGCCCGGGTCCATGCGCAGGTGCTGCGCCGCCCCAAGGGAATGCAGGCGTTCCGCATTCTCAGCATGGACGAAAGCACCGCGATCCATCCTTCGCAGCTTCCCCAGCGCACCCATGTGGTCGTTCAGGCCGAGAGTGACTGGGAGCGAGCCATGGTCAAGTGGTTCAATCGCGTCCGCGGCTTCGGCTTCCTGACACGTGGAGAGGGCACGCAGGACGTGTTCGTGCATATGGAGACGCTGCGTCGCTTCGGCTTCACGGAACTGCGTCCCGGCCAGATCGTTCAGGTCCGCTGGGGCATGGGCCACAAGGGCTGCATGGCGGCCGAGCTTCGCCCGGACGGCGTGCCCACCGGGTTGCCATCCTCTCACTGACGCGAGCACTGGGGCCGATGGCCAGCGTGCATAAAACAATGGTTTTGGGGGAGAGGGCTACGCGGCGCGTAGCCCTTTTCCTGCTGCTTGCGGTCGTGGCGTTCGTGGCGGGCGTCGATGGGAGCGCTGCCCAGATGCGGCGGGAGACGTTGAAGATCATCACGCAGTCCGGCGAGCACGTATTCCAGACCGAGATCGCCGAGAGCGCCGACGAGAAGGCCCGCGGCCTGATGTTCCGGCGCAGCATGGCGGACGATGCGGGCATGCTGTTTCCCTACCTGCCGCCGCAGGAAGCGACGATGTGGATGCGCAACACCTACATCTCGCTCGACATGGTCTTCATCGCGGCCGATGGCACGGTACATCGCGTCGAAGAGGGAACGGAGCCATTCTCGGAGCGCGTCATCGCTTCGAACGGCGATGTCGCCGCCGTACTCGAGCTGAAGGCTGGCATTGCACGCAAGATCGGCCTCAAGCGGGGCGACAAGATCGTCCATCCAATGTTTCCCGTGAAAAAAACACGCTAACATATTCTTAACTTGGTGTTTTTCGCATCGAGAGACCGGTCGTAGGCGCCAACGGCGCCACAGGACGCGCAGCGCGGCAATGGCAACCGTAGCGGCAATCGAGCGGTGCGTGCCGACCCGGCCAATCTCTGTCGGATCCCGATGACGGCGATGTGATGCGGTCGTGAATTGCGAAATGAACGACGGTCAATTAAGGTTCTCCTCAACGCCGGACCCCTGGCCGCGAAAGTCGCGAGGTTGCGGGGGCGCCGGGTCATGCAAGGCAAGCCAGGAGACGACCGCCATGTCCCCCGACCGCACCACGCCGACGCCGACGCCCACTTACGCAGCCAAAATCGCCGCCGCGCTTTCCCTCGCCCTGTTCGGACTGGGTGCTGCTGCGCTGCCGGCGTCCGCACAGTCGGCGCAACAGGCCTTGGCCCCGGCGCTGTCCCAGCCGCAGGAGGCCCAACCGGCCGCGACGCCCGTGCGCCCGGAACAATCACAGCGGGCAAACCCTGGGGCGAGCGATCAGCAGCGCATCGTTCAGGCCGCGCCGCCGCCGTCGACCGCACCTTCGGGACCAGCCAGCGTGCCACAGGCCGCGCAGCAGCCAGCCCCGGTGCAACCGGGCTCGGTGCGCCGCGCTCTGCAGGACGACGGCGCGACGAATGTTGAGACGGCGGCCGCCCCAGCCGACGGCACGCCCGCCGGCGTCCCGGGGCCCGAAGGCCCAGCGGCGCCGGTCGTGGCGACGCCCCTTGTGAAGCCTGCACCGAAGGTCAAGACGGTCATCGTCCGTCCCGGCCCGGGGCCGGCCCCGGAGCTGGCCATGGCGACGCGCCGCGCTATCGCACCGCCTACGTGCAGCAGCCCTGGGTTTGGGTGCCGTCCTACGGTCACGGCTATGCGCCCGTCTACAAGCCGCACTACGGCCACCACGGTCATCACGTCTATCGCTCGCACGGCCATGCCTATGGCTACCGCAGCCATTACGGTCACCACAGCCCCTACGGCTATCGCGGCCACTGACGAGCCTTGGCGTGACGCGGGCGGCGCCTGACGGAGCCCCCGCGCATGCCCTTTCCCGCCCCAGGACGTGCCGCAAGCCGGGCCGTTGACGCAAATCCGCGTCGAGGGTGGTGCGCTGCGTTGGTCGTCAGTATTGTCGGTTCAGTCGTCGGGGGACCGGCCATCCCCGACGCCACCCCAGACCCGGAGCACCGCAGATGCGAGACCTAGTGATCCCGAGCGTCGTGTTCTTGGCGATGGTCGCAGGCATGCCGGCTGCCATGGCACAACAGGCTCCCAATCAAGCCCAGCCGGGGGCGACACGCCCGGGCGCTGCGCAGCAACCGGCACGACCGGATTCGCGACAGCGTACGGCGCCGCTCCAGGCCCCGCCGCAGACACAAGGCCAGCCGCAGGGGCAAGCGGGCAACACTCCACAGCCGACCTTGACGCCGGGTGCCGACGCTCAACCCGCCCCAACACCGCAGCGGGCGGCCCAGGATGCCCCACCGCGCCAGCTCCCCCCGGCAGGTCCGCAAGGCCCTGCCGCGCCCACCGCTTCGACTGCGCCGAGCCCGGCGCGGCCGCCGGCCCAGGCTTCCGGACCCATCCCCCCGGAAATGGCCCGATGCACGGCGACGGCCAGCCGCAGTTCGCTCGATGCGTGCAGCACGGTGATCCGGACCCGCCGTGTCTCGCGCGACATTCTCGTCATGGCCTACGTCAACCGCGCGCAGGCGCGCTTCAGCCAGAACGATGCCAACGCAGCGCTCCTCGATCTGGCGGAAGCCATTCGCCTCGATCCCCGCAGCGCCGACGCCATGACGGTGCGCGCGCGCATCTACGTCCGGCAAGGCGATGTCAATCGCGCATTCGCCGATCTGACAGCCGCGATCAGCTTCGATTCCAGTGGAACGGCCGCGCTGCGCGAGCGGGCCGCACTCCACCAGCGGCAGGGCCGGCTCGAACCCGCGCTCGTGGACCTCGACGAGGCCGTGGCGCGCAATTCGGAAGATGGTGCCTCGCGTCTGCTGCGCGCACAGATCCGGGTCCAGCGCAATGATCTCGACGGGGCGCTGGCCGATCTCGACGAGGTCGTCCGGCTCGACCGCGACAACCTCGTCGCCTACGCCGAGCGCGCCGACATCTACATTGCGCGCGGTGATCGTCGCCGTGCGGTCGCCGACGTGACCGAAGCGATCCGCCTCGCCCCGCGCAACACCCGGCTCGTCACGCTCAGGGATCAGCTCAATCGCGAGCTGCAGCGTTGAGTCGGCGCCGATCCGCTCCGCTCGTGCCGCGCGGCAGGTCGCCGATGCGCCCGCCGCGCACGCGGCTCAAGCGGCGGCCATTCGCTCCGCGATCATCTCGCCGATGGCCATGGAGCCGGTCAGCCCGGGGCTCTCGATACCGAACAACATGACGAGGCCGGCGAGCCCGTGTGTCTCGGGGCCATGCACCAGGAAATCGGGCACCGGTTCGCCTTCGCGATAGAGCTTCGGCCGGATACCCGTGTAGTCGGCATGCAGGCGCGTTTCGTCGAGCCCGGGGTAGTACGTGCGGATGAAACCCAGGAACTTCTCCAGCTTGGTCGCGTCGAAGCTGTAGTCGATCTCGGGAATCCACTCGATGTCCGGACCGAACTTGCAGCGCCCGCCGATGTCGACGGTGACATGCAACCCGAGCCAGGCGCCGTCGGGCATCGGATAGATGTGGCGCGAGAAGGGGGAGCGGCCGGAGTAGGCGTAGTACTGCCCCTTGGCGTAATAGGTCTCGGGCGGCCGGTAGTTGCTCGTCCAGGGCAGCGTCTTGGCGAGGATCGAGGCACCAAGGCCCGCCGACAGCACGAGATTGCGGCACGTGATGCGCTCGCTGCCCGTCTCGCCCGTGAACACTTCGTAGAGCCCGTCGCGGGTGATCCCCAGGCGGGCCACGGGGGTGTTGAGCACCACTTGGGCGCCGGCCGTCTCCGCATGTCCCTCGAGCGCCAGCATCAGGCCGTGGCTGTCGATGATGCCCGTCGAAGGCGAGAGCATCGCGGCGTGGCAGGCGATCTCCGGCTCGAGCTTGCGCGCCTCCTCGCCGGTCATCGGCTGCAGATCGTCGACGCCGTTCTTCATGGCGGTCTCGTGGATGGCCTTGAGCTTGGGCAACTGGCTCTCGGTCGTTGCCACCAGCAGCTTGGTGATGCGCTTGTGCGCGACGCCGTTCTCGGCACAGAAGCGATAGAGCATGGCCTTGCCGTCGACACACAGCTTCGCGCGCAGGGATCCCGGCGGATAGTAGATGCCGGCGTGGATGACCTCGCTGTTGCGCGAGGAAGTCTCCGCACCGATGATGTCGTGCCGCTCGAGCACCATCACGTCCTGCCCGCGCAGCGCCAGCGCACGCGCGATTGCGAGGCCGACGACGCCCGCTCCAATGACGATGGTCTCGATATCGGCACTCATGGCGAATTTCTCTCCCTCGGCGCGCACCCACGCGGGGGCGTGTGATGGCACGGTTTGACCGTCAATTCCAGCCCGTCGGACAGCGGCACCGCCGGGCATGAAAAAAGGGCGGCGACAGCCCTAGGCTGCGCGCCGCCCCCTCGGGACCCGATGCGTTCAGTCCAGGCGCGGTGCGTCGAGCTTGTGCACGAGGCCTTCCGTCCCGGGCTTCCAGGCGGGATAGCGCTTGAGGATCAGCGGATCGTGGCCGGGGATCACGTTGCGCAGGCCGCCCGCCATGTCGATCAGCCGGTCATAAGACTTGAGCGTCTCGGCCATGTCGATGGTGATGTAGAACGGGCGTCGCTGTTCGATGTTGCCGTAGAAGTGCACGACGTCGGAAGCGAGCACCACCGGCCCATGCTCGGTGTTGACGCGGATGGCCTGGATGCCCTGGCTGTGGCCGGGGCACTTGTGCACGGTGATGCCCGGTGCGACCTGCCCGTCGCCGTCGTGGAAATGCACCTTGCCCGAATAGACGTTCTTGACCATCTGGCAGACGTGGTCGGCCGTGAACGGCACGCGCATGGAGGCTTCGCACATGCACTTTCCCGTGGCATAGGCCATCTCGGCTTCCTGCAGATGGAACTTCGAGTTGGCGAACTGGTCCATCGTGCCGGCATGGTCGAAGTGCAGGTGCGTGATGATCGTTTCCTTGATCGATTCGGGCGCCACGCCGATCTTCTTCATCACCTCGATCGGCTCCTGCGTGATCTTGCGTCCGCGGGCAGCCGCTTCCTTGTGGTCGAAGCCGGTGTCGACGAGGATCGTGCGGTTGGCGTTGCGGATGAGGAAGACGAAGTAGTCGATCGGCATCTTCGACGCATGGTCGTCGGGCGTGGGATGCATGTAGTTGTCCGAGCCCTTGCGCTCGGTGTTCTCACCATATTTCAGGGCGAGAATCTCGTAGGTCTCCGACATCGGGACAGTCCTCCTCGGGGCGTGTTGATTTGTTTCGGTGCCGCCAGCATGACCCGGCGGGGCCGTCGGTGGAAAGGGCGAAATGCGCGCGTGCCACGCGGTCCGCGCCACGGGTGGCTCAGGCGGCCAGTTCGAGGATCTCGACGATCTGGGCCGGACCTGCGATGGGACGCGGATTGCGCGGCACCCACGGCGTGCCCATGGCCTGCTCCGCGATCTTCGGGAAGTGCTCGCGCCCGACGTTGACGGCGCCGAGCGAGCGCGGCATGCCGAGGTCGGCGATGAATGCGTCGAGGACGTCGGCGGCCTCCAGTCCGGGCCGGCCCATGGCGACCGACACGAGCGCCTGCTTCTCGGCATTGGCGACCTTGTTCCAGCGCATGACGGCGGGCAGCATGATGCACGACGTGTGCCCGTGTGGAATGTCGAAGACGGCCCCCAGCACGTAGCCGATGCCGTGGCTGGCGCCCATGGGCACGCCGGCGCTCAGCGGCCCCATCGACAGCCACGTGCCGAGCTGGCAGTCGAGCCGCGCCGCGAGATCGTGCGGATCGGCCTTGACGCGCGGCAGGCCTGTGGCGAGCAGCGCCAACCCTTTCAGGGCCTGCGCATCGCCGAAGGCATGCGATTCCCCCGAGCACACGCCTTCCACGCAGTGGTCGACCGCGCGCACGCCGGTCGAAAGCCACAGCCACTCCGGCGTATGCACGGTGACGGCGGGATCGAGCACGACCACGGCCGGCATGATATCGGGATGGCGAAACAACTCCTTGTTGCGTGAGCGCTCGTCGGTGACGCCGGACAGCGCGCTGAATTCGCCGCCCGAAATCGTCGTCGGCACGCTGATCTGGCGCACGCGCGGCGCCTTGATGCCCGCTGGCGGACCGATGGCACCGTCGGGCCCCTTCACCGGTCGCAAGGCGTCCATCGCATCGGCATCCCGGATGTCGTTGGCCAGGCACAGGCACACGGCCTTGGCGCCGTCCGTGATGGAGCCGCCACCCAGCGTCACGATGAGATCGGCATTGGCCGCCCGTGCGGCATCGGCAGCAGCGATCACCGAGGCGCGGGGCGTATGCGGAGGCATGCCGTCCCAGACGCCGGCGCACTTGTTGCCGAGGGCTGCCTTCAGTTTCGCGACCTCGTCGGTCGTCCGATTGAGCGTCGAGGAGACCATGAGAAAGACGCGCGTGGCACCCAGGCGCTCCGCCTCCGCGGCAACGGCCTCCGCAGCCGGTTTGCCGAAAACGACCGCGTCCATCGCACCGAATGCGACACGTCCCGATTTGGTCATGTCTGCGTCTCCCTGGGGCCTCGTTTCACGCAGGTTCGACTTTGGCCGCAGGAGCCACGCCTGACAAGGGGCGGGCAGGGGCGCACCGGGGGGCGGACCGGGCGGAGCCACTTCGATGACCCGTTCTGCCGCATCGCCGCGGGGCGAACACGGTGTGGGCGGGCGCACAATTGCGTCAGGCCGGGTTGAAGCCGCAGCCGCGCGATGGTCTATTGCGATGCAGCAATAAACACGCGCCGGAGGTGCACCAGCCGATAGGGGTGGGATGCTCACGACTGTCTCGACGGAAGCTCTCGTCAAACTCTTCTTCATGACCGGCAATCTCGAATTGTCGGTAATTCTCTTGTTCACGGGGACCATCGTCGCCGCACTGCTCGTGCACGCGGCGGCGGTCGCACTGCTGCGGCGGGTTCTCGACCCGGGAGGCGCAGGCCGCCCGATCCTGCGGCGCGCGAAGGGCATCACGCGGCTCGTGGCCGTATTGATCGGCATCGTGGTGGTGCTGCCGGCCGCCGAATTCGATGCGACGGTGACGCTGCTCGCGCAGCGGGTCTTGCGCATAGGGCTCGCCGTCCTGAGCGGCTGGACGGCCTTGGTCGCCATCAACACGACAGCGGAATTGACCGTGGCCCGGCATCGCATCGACGTCGAGAACAACCTCGAAGCGCGCCGCATCCGGACGCAGGTCGCCGTGCTGCGCCGTATCGCCATCGTCGTGGTTGTGCTCGTGACGACCGGGGCGGTGTTGATCTCGTTTCCCGCCGTCCAGGCCTACGGCGTCAGCCTCTTCGCCTCCGCGGGCTTCGCCAGCATCATCGTCGGACTGGCCGCGCGTCCGATCCTGACCAACCTTTTCGCCGGCATTCAGATCGCGCTGACGCAACCGATCCGTATCGACGACGTGGTGATCGTGGAAGGCGAGTGGGGCTGGATCGAGGAGATCACCACCACCTATGTCGTGGTGCGCATCTGGGACCTGCGTCGCCTCGTCGTGCCTCTGGCCCATTTCATCGAGAAGCCGTTCGAGAACTGGACCCGCGAGAGCGCAGCGATCATCGGGACGATCGTCTGGCACGTCGACTACACGATGCCGCTCGAAATCATGCGGGAGAAATTCATGGAGCTGGTGCGGGCGCATCCCCACTGGGACGGCAAGGTGGCGAACCTCCAGGTCGTCGAGGCGTCCGATGCGACGCTGAAGGTGCGCGGTCTCGTGGGCGCGCGAAACTCCCCGCAAGCCTGGGACATGCGCTGCGAAATTCGCGAGCGCATGATCGCGTGGCTGCAGGCGGAGCATCCGGGCGCCCTGCCGTTGATGCGCGCCCGAATAACCGGCGATCCGGATGCGGCGATGGCGCGGGGTGATGCCGCGGCAAGATAGTGTGGCGGATTGGAAGTCCGCTCCATACTTGCCGCTGGCTCTGGGAGCGGGCTTCCACTCGTGACGCCACACTAAGTCGGAGTTTTTGCCAGTGACCCTTCGACCGAAGCGTCCGTTCCAAGCCAGCAAGGAATGAGACGGACTTTGCGGTCGGGACACTAGACTTGCCCGTCCGCCTCAGAACAGGCTCGACGTGGCCACGTCTCGATCGTCGAAGCTTATCGTCTCGAAGCCGTGCAGGACGTCGAACTGAAGCCCCTTCCACACGACGACGCCGACACCGTCGTTTGCTCTTGCATATCCGAAATCAACAGCATCGCCCGTGATCTTGAAGACATCGACGCCGGCCGTGCCCGTCAGATGTTCTACGAGGCCGGGAGTGTCATAAACGACCCGGTCTCCGGGGTGCGTCCCTGCCGCCGCGATGTTGAATTGACCGTTGGCATTGGCCCAGACGTCCTTGTCCGTGAACCGAAGTGTCTCGAAGCCGTTGAGGATGTCGAATTTGGCGCCCTTCCAGACGACGACGCCTGTGCCATCGCGTGTGGGACCCGCCTGGTAGCCGGTCGAAGCTTCGCCGTAGACGAAAACGTCGTTGTTGCCCGTGCCGTAGACCCATTGGGTCGGCGTCGTATCGTATTGCAGCACCTGGATCGTTCCGCCGCCGCCCGGTGCCGGGTAGTTGGCGGCATCGTCGGGCGAGACGAGAAACCGGCCGTTGGCATCGGCGGTCACGTCCCCATCGCTGAAGCGCAGTGTCTCGAAGCCGGTGAGGACGTCGAACTTGGCACCGTTCCAGACGACGACGCCCGTGCCGTCGAGCGTAAGCCCTGCATGATAGCCCCACGACGAGGCATCGACGACGAACACGTCGGACGATGTCGCTCCCGTCAGCCACTGCGTGGCGGCGACATCCCGATAGAGCGTCTCCGTGGTGTTGGGCGCGGGCCCCGCAGACGCCCCGTCGAGGCCGTTGCCGCGGCCCGTGTCGGCATTGTCGAGCAGGCGCTCGCTCCCGTCGCCGATGAAGAAGAGCCGTTCCAGATTGACGCCGTTCGTCGTCTCACCGAGTCCGCTGACGGCGATGTGCCACCCATCGCCGGTGATCTGGTAGTCGGCCGCCCGTCCCTGCAGCACGAGCGTGTCGTTGCCCGTGCCTCCGTCGACACGATTATAGCCCGCGCCCGCGTTGATCGTATCGTCGCCCGTATTGCCGTAGATGTCGTCGTCGCCGACCTCGCCGTAGAGGGTATCGTTGCCGGCACCGCCGTAGATGCGATCGCGCCCCGCATTGCCGTGGATGATGTCCGCGCCGTTGCCGCCGAAAAGGCTATCGTCGAAGGCCGAACCCGATATGGTTTCATTGCCGCCCTTGCCGATCGCGATCCAGCCCGTGGTGAGGCCGCCGCCGCCCGCCCGGCCGCTAAGGTCGATCAGTTCGCCCTGGTCGCGGCCGACCACGATGCGCATCCGGTCGAGGACGTCGGTGAGATTTTCGCGGAAAAGGCCCGGGTCCGGCGTGAAGTTGCCTTGCATCGCGCTGAAGACGTAGGCTGCCGGCTTGGCCACGATCGGCCCGCCCTCGTATTTGCGCTCGAACAGCCCGAAAGTGGATTCCCCGTCGCTGCCGTCGTTGTTGTTGCCGGGGTTGGCGTCGAAGATGCTGAACTGGTCGTTGTAGGCCCCGGTCTGGTAGTCGACCGTGGAATGTATCACCACCGACTTGAGGTTGGGATTGTCCCAGCTGTCGAGCACGCCGAAGGCTTCGGCGATCCATCGCGCCTGATCGTCGCGTCCATCGGGACCCGCATTGCGGAATCCCGTCCAGCCAGGCACGCCGACTTCGGTGATCCACAAACCCTTGCCGCCATAGCCATGCGAATTCATGAGCTGCTGGAGATTATAGACCGCGCCCTGGAAATCGTTGTCGTCCTGGCGGCCCGTCGCGTCGGTCCAGTCCGTCGGCCGTTTGGAACGGAAATCCGGAGAGTCCGGCGGGCCGTCGATCTGCTCTTGGATCGGTGAATAGGTGTAGGGATGGATGGCGAAACCGCCGATATTGGGATTTGTGCCCAGGCGGTCGAAGACGGCGGACATATAGTCGTAGTCGTTGTAGGCGATGGCACCGACTACGACATTGATCGGAACGCCGTGCTTGCCTTCGAGCGGGGCCACGGCGTTGGCGACGGAGGTGACGTAGTCGGCAAAGTCGTAGGGTCTATCCCGGTAGAGCCCGATGTGGATCTCGTTGGGCTCGTTGCCGATCTCCCAGGCCGTGATGAAGGATTTCAGCGCGGGCAGGCTGGTGTAGACGGCGTCGACGAACGCCTTCGAGGCGCCCGCGATCGTCGCAAAATCGTTCGTAGCGACGCCGGCGGGCGTCTCCCCGAGTTCCAGGATGATTTTCACCGACTGCCCGGCGGCCTGTCGCGCGGCGGCATCCTCCAGGATCGGCCGGATCACGGCATCGATCTGCCAGGTGGGCAGAGCGTACGTGCCGTCGAAGCGCTTTACCGCGTCGCGAAGCGACAGTGGCACGCGCACGATGTCGGCGCCCGCATCTGCCCCCAGATCGAAAATGCCGACCTGCGTCAGGCCGATGTGGCCCGGAGCATTCGTCGCGGGATTACCGTCGGTATTCATCCACGCATTGCTGAGCACATGCGTGCCAAGAATGTCCGATATGGCCATGATCGCTCCGTACACCTCTGGATGGAGGCAGGCGTCTGCAAGGCATGTGCCATCGCAACCGGAATTTATTGGCAATTCGACTGAGGGGACGTGCCCAAAGAAACACCAGTGCGACGCACAAGAATATTTTGCATCGCAATAGTTTTCTGGAAGTATTCGGAAGTGTTGCTGCACTGAAAATCACGCGATAGCTTCGGCAGCCGTGGCTTCGCGTGGAGTACTTGAAATGAAGATGTTCTTGACGCTTTTCACCACGATCCTGGCCCTGTTCGGCCTGCCGGCGGATCCAGCCCGCGCCCAGAAGCGCGGTGGCGTCCTGCAGGTCTACATCAGCGCCAACCCGTCCAGCATGTCGATCCTCGAGGAGGTCTCCTTCACCACGGTGATGGCGGCCGGCGGCGTCTTCAGCGGTCTCGTCGTCTTCGATCCTCGAAAGCCGCTGGGTGGCCTCGATACCGTCGTTCCCGAGCTCGCGGAAAGCTGGGCGTGGGATGCGACCGGCACCAAGCTGACGTTCAAGCTGCGGCAGGGCGTGAAGTGGCACGACGGCAAGCCCTTCACCGCCAAGGACGTGCAATGCACGATGAATTGGATCACCGGCAAGGTGAAGGGCTACTTCCGCAAGAACCCGCGGCGCATCTGGTACACGAACGTCAAGGACGTGACGGTCGATGGCGATTACCAGGCGACCTTCCACCTGGGGCGCCCGCAGCCTTCGGTCCTGGCGCTGCTCGCGTCCGGCTTCGGCGTCATCTATCCCTGTCACGTGGCCGCCAAGGACCAGCGCACCCATCCCGTCGGAACCGGGCCGTTCAAGTTCGTGGAGTTCAAGAGCAACGAGCGCGTGCGTGTCGTCAGGAACCCCGATTACTTCAAGCAGGGCCTGCCCTACCTCGACGGCGTCGACTACACGATCGTCGGCAATCGCTCGACGCGCGTGCTGGGCCTGATCGCCGGCAAGTTCGATCTCACCACGACCGGCGACATCACCGTGCCGATCCTGCAGGACATCGCCAAGCAAGCGCCGCACATCGTGTGCACGCTCGGGCCGACGAACGTGTCCTCCAACATGCTCGTCAACGTCACGCGTCCGCCTTTCGACAATCCGAAGTTGCGCGAGGCCATGGTCCTCGCCCTCGACCGTGAGGGCATGCTGAAGATCATCTCGCAGGGCGCCTCGAAAGTATCGGGCGTCATGATGCCCGCGCCCGAGGGGTTGTGGGGCATGCCGGATGCGCAGCGCGACAAGCTGCCCGGCTACGGCGGCACGGTCGAGGAACGGCAGGCCAAGGCCCGCAAGATCATGGAGAGCCTGGGCTATGGGCCCAACAACAAGCTGGTGGTGAAGGTTTCGACGCGGGATCTCGCCTCCTACAAGGACCCAGCGGTGATCCTCGTCGACCAACTCAACAAGGTGCATTTCCAGGCCGAACTCGACATCGTCGAATCGAGCGTCTGGTTCGGACGCGCGGCGCGGCAGGATTATTCCGTAGCGCTCAATCTCACGGGGGCGAGCGTGGACGATCCCGATGCCACGCTGGTGGAGAGCTACGCCTGCGGTTCGGAATACAACTATTCAAAGTACTGCAATCCCCGGATCGAGGAGATGCTGAAAGCCCAGTCGTCCGAGCGCGACGTCGCCAAGCGCAAGGCGATCGTCTGGGAGATCGAGCGCATTCTGGCCACCGACAACGTGCGCCCGATGATCGGCCACGGCCGCACCGCCCAGTGCCGCCAGCCCTACGTCAAGAACCACGTGCGCTCCGACAACAGCATCTATTCGCACTGGCGCCATGAGACGGTGTGGCTCGACAAGTAGGCCCCATCGGCCCCCGCCGCCGCCTGCGCGGCGGGGCCTCACTGCGCCGAAAGGCGGAGGCGGAGCGGCGTCCCACTTGACGAGGATCAAGGGGCGGCACGGGCGTGGCGCATACAGAGCAGAAAACAGGCAGCGAAGGGAGCACCGCGCCATGGCCATGAAGGATCTCCTCGTCCATCTCGACGATAGCGTGGCGTGTGCGCAGCGCATCGACGCCGCATTGGCGCTCGCCAAGCGGCAGGGGGCCAGCGTGACGGGCGTGGCGCTCGCCCTGGAATCGACCATCTCGACCTACGCCGGCATCGAGTTTCCCGCGAGCCTGACGCAGGCCCAGATGGACATCGTGCGCAAGTCCGCCGATTCCGCCATCGCCAAGTTCGAGGCGGCAGCCGACGCGGCAGGCGTACCCTGGCGTGCCACGCGCGTGACGTGCGGGGCGAGCAAGGCGCCAGCCCAGCTCTCTTTCCACGCGCGCCATGCCGACATGGTGTTCATGGGCCAGCCCAACACCGACGACCCCGGGGCCTCTTTCCAGGAGTCCCTGCTCGACGGTGTCCTCTTCGCGTCGGGCCGGCCCGTCTACGTCGTCCCCTACATCGGCCGTGTCGATGTGCCTATCCGCAAGGCCGTGATCGCGTGGGACGGCGGCAAGAAGGCGGTGCGCGCCGTCAACGATGCCATTCCACTGCTGGAAGGCCGCGGCGGCGAGGTGATCGTGCTCGTCATCAATCCCGATCAGCGGCGCGGCGCGCACGGCGACAAGCCCGGCGCCGACATTGCCGAGCATCTGGCGCGGCATGGCCTCAACGCGCGCGTCGAGCGCCAGAACATCTCCGACATCGCCATCGACAGCGCCATCCTGAACTTCCTGGCGGATGCGAGCGCCGATCTCCTGGTCATGGGCGCCTACAGTCACTCGCGCCTGCGCGAGCGCGCCTTCGGTGGCGTCACGCATACGATCCTGCACCAGATGACGACGCCGGTGCTCATGTCCGAGTGATCCGGGCTGCAACTTGCAGCACGATCGCCCGGAAACTGGCGCGCGAGACGGAGCACGACCGCCACAATGGCGTGCTACAAGTGTGGCAACACATGCGCCGCGTCTGCCATGGAGCCGCCCCGTGCCCGTCAACGTCTCGTTTCTGCAGGACCTGCTCAATACCGTCGCCGAGCAGGGCCGCCAATACCTGCCGGCCCGCCTGATCGGGGGCGCGAAGGAGGACATCTTCACGCTCTCCACCGCGCTCGTCTCGGGGCGTGGTGAGGCGTCCGGCGTGGCGATCGCACGCGAGATCCTGCAGCTCTACCGCCAGCTCGGCCCCGAGGAGCGACGCGAGTTCTTCCGTTTTCTGGCCGAGCGCCTGCAGCCCGACCCCGCCAAGGTGACGGACGCCGCCTCCCACTATGTGGCCGAGCCCTCCGAAGCCGCGCTGCTGCGCCTGCGGACCGCGGTGGAGAGCCCGCGCCAGGAATTCTTCCGGCGCTTGAATCTTGCAACCGGCGCCACGGCGGAACTCGTTGCGATGCGGCGCGATCTGCTGCGGACCCCGAAAGGCGACGCCTCGCTCGCATCCGTCGATCTCGACCTGTCCCACCTGCTCGCGTCGTGGTTCAACCGGGGCTTCCTGGTCCTGCGGCGGATCGACTGGCAGACGCCGGCCGTCATCCTGGAAAAGATCATCCAGTACGAGGCCGTCCACGAGATCCAGGGCTGGGACGATCTGCGTCGCCGCCTCGATCCCACCGACCGGCGCTGCTTCGCCTTCTTCCATCCCTCGCTGGTCGACGAGCCGCTGATCTTCGTCGAGGTCGCGCTGACGCCGGAAATTCCGGGCTCTATCCAGTCGCTGCTCAACGAGAAGCGGAAGATGGCGCTGGGCTCGCCGCCGACGACGGCCGTCTTCTATTCGATCTCCAACTGCCAGGAAGGCCTGCGCGGCATCTCGTTCGGCAACTTCCTCATCAAGCAGGTCGTGGAGGAACTGGTGCGCGAGCAACCGCAATTGCGCACGTTCGTGACGCTGTCGCCCGTCCCCACGTTCGCCCGCTGGCTGGACCGCGTCCTGGCCGACGATCCCGAGCAGGTCGTCACGCAGGCCGATCGCGTCGCCCTGCAGATGTTGCGCGATCCAGGCTGGCTCGACGAGCCGGAGGAGGCCGATGCGCTCAAGGGAGCGCTGATGCCGTTGGCCGCCCACTATTTCCTCAACGCCAAATCGGCCGATGGGCGTCCCGTCGATCCCGTCGCGCGCTTTCATTTGGGCAACGGGGCCCGGCTCGAGCGCATCAACTGGCTGGGCGACGTCTCCGAGAAGGGCCTGCGCGAAGCTCATGGGCTGATGGTCAACTACCGCTACGACCTCGGCGAGATCGAACGCAACCACGAGGCCTTCGCCAATGAAGGCGAAGTGATCACCTCGCGGGCCGTGCGCGGCCTCCTGCGGACGCCGCCCAAGACGCGCCTGAAGAAACTCGGCCAGGCGACCCAGCCTGCCGTCGAGGTCCGCAAGCAGCCCGCCGCGATCGCCGCGCCATCGCAGGCGAAGAGCGGCGACTGAGGGCGCCCCGGTCGGCCGGAGCCCGCGTGCGGGCCGCGGTGCCGCACGTGGATCAAATGCAGAACGGCCGGGTTGCAAATCCCGGCCGTGTCCGGCATGGAGGCGTGACCCGAAGATGCCGAATCGGAAGAGCCCATGACCAGCGATCGCCTGCTGAGTGGCGCCAAGCGCGAAGCCGACGCCTTCGAGGCGACGATCCGTCCACAATCGCTGGACGACTTCACGGGCCAGGAGCAGGCGCGCGCCAACCTGAAGGTGTTCATCCAGGCGGCCAGGGCGCGTGGCGATGCGCTCGATCACGTGCTGTTTGCCGGCCCGCCCGGGTTGGGCAAGACCACGCTCGCCCAGATCATGGCCAAGGAGATGGGCGTCGGCTTCCGCTCGACGTCGGGTCCCGTCATCGCCAAGGCGGGCGATCTGGCAGCCCTGCTGACGAACCTGGAAGACCGCGACGTCCTCTTCATCGACGAGATCCACCGTCTCAATCCGGCCGTTGAGGAGATCCTCTATCCGGCCATGGAGGATTATCAGCTCGATCTCATCATCGGCGAGGGCCCAGCCGCCCGCTCGGTGAAGATCGACCTGGCGAAGTTCACGCTCGTGGGAGCCACGACACGGGCAGGCCTTCTGACCAATCCGCTGCGCGATCGTTTCGGCATTCCCATCCGCCTCAACTTCTATACGCACGAGGAACTGGAACTGATCGTCTCGCGCGGTGCGCGCGTCCTGGGCGCTCCCATGGCCAAGGATGGCGCCATGGAGATCGCGCGCCGCTCGCGCGGCACGCCACGCATCGCCGGCCGCTTGCTCAGGCGCGTCCGCGACTTCGCGGCGGTGGACGGCGTCGCGGTGATCGACGCGGCTGCTGCCGACAAGGCCCTGCGCATGCTCGAGGTGGACAACGAGGGGCTCGATGCCCTCGATCATCGCTATCTCTCCTGCATCATCCGCAACTATGAAGGCGGCCCCGTCGGCATCGAGACGATCTCGGCGGCATTGTCCGAGCCGCGCGATGCGCTGGAGGAGATCGTGGAGCCCTATCTGCTGCAGCAGGGCTTCATCGGCCGCACGCCGCGCGGGCGCGTTGCCACGTTGAAAGCCTATCGCCATCTCGGCGTCTCCGGCCCCGCCCGCAACTCCGCTCCCGACCTCTTCGAGGCCGACGACGGTGGCTCCGGCAACAGCGGCGCCGTCTGAGGCTTGACACCTTCCATCGACATGCGAGGCCTTCGGGTCGTTCAAGGAGCGCCGACGTGATCACGCGTCGTAAAGTGCTGGCTGGACTGGGTGGGGCTGCAGCGACCGCGATCGGTTTCGCCGGCTATGCGTTCGGCATCGAGCCCCTGTTCCGCCTGTCGATTACGCGCTATCGCATTCGCCCGCTGAATTGGCCGAAGGGTTTTTCCCTGCGCATCGTCGTGCTGGCCGACCTGCACGCCTGCGAGCCCTACATGCCAGCCACGCGCATCGCCGACCTCGTGCGTGTCGCCAACGGTCTGGGTGGCGACCTGATCACGCTGCTGGGTGATTTCACGGCGGGCCACCGCTTCGTGCGTCGCACGCTTCTCGATGCGGAATGGGCCGCACCCCTGTCGCACCTGCAGGCCCCCCTTGGCGTCCACGCCATCCTGGGAAACCACGACTGGTGGCATGACGAGATGGCCCAGAAGAATGGCGCTGGGCCGATCTCCGCGCGCCGCGCGCTCGAGGGCAGGGGAATTCCCGTCTATGAGAATGCCGTTGTCCGTCTCGTGCACAAGGGGCAGGCGTTCTGGCTGGCAGGGCTTGCCGACCAACTCGCCATCGAATTGGGATACGGGCGCTACCGGGGCCTGGACGACATGGCGGGCACGCTGGCCAGGATCGACGACGACGCCCCCGTGATCCTCTTGGCGCACGAGCCCGACATCTTCACCGAGGTCCCCGCACGCGTGGCACTCACATTGTCGGGGCACACGCATGGCGGACAGGTGCGCCTCTTTGGCTATTCGCCCGTCGTGCCGTCGCGTTTCGGCAATCGCTTCGCCTATGGCCACGTCGTCGAGGACGGCCGCAATCTCGTGATTTCCGGCGGCCTGGGGTGTTCGATCATGCCCGTGCGCTTCGGCGTGCCACCCGAGATCGTCGTCGTCGACCTGGCGTGAGCCGCAACCGTCTTGCACCGCGCCCGCTTATGCCTACATCGGGCCTTGAACCCGACGCCGTGGCGCGAATAATCGCGCTCGCAATCACGAAGAACATCAGGAGAGAGCCACATGCAACCCGAAGCGGGCCAAGGAGCCGCCCAGCATTCTTTCCAGACAGAGGTCGCGCGGCTTCTGCACCTGATGATCCACTCCGTCTACACGGACAAGGAGATCTTCCTGCGTGAGCTGATCTCGAATGCGTCGGACGCCTGCGACAAGCTCCGCTACGAGGCGATCGCCACGCCGTCGCTGTTGGGCCAGGATGCCCGGCTCGTGGTGACGATCTCGGTCGACAAGGACGCGCGAACGCTCACCATCGCCGACAACGGCATCGGCATGAGCGAGACCGAGCTGATCGAGAACCTCGGCACCATCGCCCGCTCGGGCACGCGCGCCTTCCTCGACAAGCTCGCGGGCGAGGGCGGTGGCGGCAGCGCAACGTCGCTCATCGGCCAGTTCGGCGTCGGCTTCTATTCCGCCTTCATGGTGGCCGATCGCATCGAGGTCGTGAGCCGCAAGGCGGGAAGTGCCGACGCCCACATATGGACCTCGGACGGCGCGTCCGGCTTCACCATTGCGCCGGCCCCCGCCGAGCGCGCTGCCCAAGTCCCGCGCGGCACGTGCGTCACCCTGCATCTGAAGGCGGACGCGGACGATTTTCTCGCGCCGCATGACATCGAGCGGATCGTCCGCACCTACTCCGACCACATCCTGTTCCCCGTGGAGCTGGCCGAGGAGGGCAAGTCGCGCCAGATCAATTCGGCAAGCGCGCTGTGGCAGCGTTCGCGCTCGGAGGTGAAGCCGGAGGAATACAAGGAGGTCTACAACGCGGTCGCCGGCCAGTTCGACGAGCCCGCCGTTACCCTGCATTATCGTGCCGAAGGCCGCCAGTCCTACGCCGTTCTGCTGTACGTGCCGACAGAGAAGCCCTTCGATCTCTTCGATGTCAGCCGCAAGGGGCGCGTGAAGCTCTACGTGCGCCGCGTCTACATCACCGACGACGCCGATTTGTTGCCGAGCTATCTGCGCTTCGTGCGCGGCGTCGTCGACAGCGAGGATCTTCCCCTCAACGTTTCCCGCGAGATGCTGCAGACCAACCCCGTCGTCACGCAGATGCGCAAGGCGGTGACGGGGCGCGTCGTCGGGGAACTGGAGAGCATCGCCGAGAAGGAGCCGGAGCGGTTCGCGAAGATCTGGGAAACCTTCGGCTCCGTCGTCAAGGAAGGGATCTACGAGGATTTCGAGCGCCGCGACCAGCTCCTGAAGCTTGCGCGCTTCCGCTCGAGCAAGGGCGATGATGCCCGCTCGCTCGCAGCCTACGTCGCCGACATGCGTCCGGGGCAGGACGAGATCTACTATGTCGTGGGCGAGAGCCTGGAACGGGCGAAGGCCAGTCCGCAATTGGAAGCGGCAGCCGCGCGCGGCGTCGAGGTCCTGTTGCTGACCGATCCCGTCGACAGCTTTTGGACGAGCATGCCGGTTTCCTTCGAGGGCAAGAAGCTGCGCTCCCTGTCCCAGGGCGACGTGGATCTGTCCGCCGTGACACCCGCCGAGGACGAGCCGAAGGAGGAAGAGGCAGCCCCCGATATTGCCGGCCTGATCGCGCAATTGAAGCCTGTGCTGGCGGATGCGGTCAGCGACGTGCGAACGTCGAGCCGCCTCGTGCAGTCGCCCGCCTGTCTCGTGGCGCAGGGCGCCGGCCCCGATCTCGCCCTCGACCGCATGCTTCAGCGCAGCCAGCGCGGTGGCGGATCGGTCAAGCCGGTGCTCGAACTCAATCCGCGGCACGCCCTGGTCAAGGCGGCCGTGGCGCATGCGGCCGCCGGGCACGCGGCGGAGGTCGGCGATATCGGCCAGGTGCTGCTCGACCAGGCTCGCGTCCTCGACGGTGAGGTGCCGGCCGATCCTGCAGGTTTCGTCGAGCGCATCAATCGCCTGATCACACAGGGCCTGGCGAAGGCGTAAAAGCGTCGCCGGCGGGCGCCACACTCCCCGATTTCCCGGAAGTGGCGCCCTACCCCCCCTCTCAGCCGCCTCCATAGCGGCCGTGCTCATCCCCTCCCCCGATTTCCCGGAAGGCGCGCGGAGCGCGGCTGTCCGGCAACTTTCGCGGTTCGGTTTGCGACGGGCGCGGCGG
This sequence comes from Hyphomicrobiaceae bacterium, assembly GCA_041397775.1. GTDB lineage: Bacteria > Pseudomonadota > Alphaproteobacteria > Rhizobiales > Hyphomicrobiaceae. The sequence continues at coordinate 369,703 of JAWKWB010000002.1, forward strand.
CGGGCGGCGGCAACGCCGTGGTTGGGCGTCGCGGCGGCGCGGTGCTCCGAGAGCACCGGGAAGGACCCCGGCTCGGGTAGCGGTCGGGCTTCCGCCCGCCCGCTTGGCCGGGGAACCGGGGGGAGGTGAGGCCAGAGCGCATTGCGCTGTTGATGCCGATGGCGCGTCGAGCGGACGTCGAACTGCGACGCCACACTCAGTCAATGGTCGTGCTCGCGCCCCTTCGACCGCAAAGTCCGTTCAGCGCCCGCTGAGGAACGAGACGGACTTTGCGGTGGGGACACGAGCGCCCGCTGCGGCTCAGCCGTCGTAGCCTTCGATCACGATCACGTCCGCCGTGGAGTACTTGTTGCGGACGGTCTCGGCGGCCTTGTACTCGGGGCTCTCGTAGCAGGCGAGCGCGTCGGCATAGCTGTCGAACTCGATCACGACGTGGCGCGCGCGCGGAGTGCCGGCTTTCGTGGTGAACTGGCCGCCACGCACGAGAAAGCGGCATTTGTACTTGGCAAAGGCCTTTGCGTTGAGCGCGACGTATTCCTTGTAGCCCTCCGGGTCGTTCACATCCACGTGGGCAATCCAATATCCCTTGGCCATGCTCTTTTCCTCGCTTTTCGGGGTTGGTCGGATGGTTCGTGCGCGGGCCGGCGTCAGCCCAGACTGCGCGCGATCTCTGTCGTGATGCGCCGGGCCGCGGCGGCGGGATCGGCAGCCTGGGTGATGGGCCGGCCGACCACGAGATGCGAGGCACCCGCCGCTATCGCGTTGGCGGGCGTCATGACGCGGGCCTGATCGCGATCGGGTCCCTCGCTCAGGCGGATGCCAGGCGTGACGACGAGGAAATCCGGGCTGACCGCCGCACGCACGAGGGCCGCTTCCTGGCCGGAGGCGATCACGCCGTCGAACCCGGCGGCTTCCGCGAGCCGGGCGCGATGCACCACGAGATCGGCGGGCCCCATGCCCGTGATGCCCTGCTCGGCGAGGTCGGCCTTGTCGAGGCTCGTCAGCACGGTGACGGCGAGAAGGCGCAGGCCCGCGCCACCGCGACCATCGACGGCAGCGTCGAGCGTCTTGCGGTCCGTGCCGTGCACGGTGAGGTAGTCGATCCCCAGCCGGGCGACGTTGGCCACGGCCTTTTCGACGGTATTGGGGATGTCGAGCAGCTTCATATCCAGGAACACGTCCTTGCCCGCAGCCTTCAAGCCCTGGGCGAAGGCGATGCCGCCGCCAAACAGCAACTCGAGCCCCACCTTGAAGCAGTCAGCCTCCGGCCCAAGGCGTTCGACGAGCTGCCGCGCGCGTTCGACATCGGGCACGTCGAGGGCGACGAACAGGCGGGATTTCGGGCTCTTGGGATCTGCGGGCATGGGCATGTCAACCTCTGACGACGTGGGCGGCTCGAGCGAGCTTTTGCACCACTTCTTTCAGGAGCGCCATCTGCGCTTTGTCGTGCAGGTGGCCGTTGTCGTCGAATGCCTCGGTGGCACGCGGGACCAGGATCTGGTCGGGAAGCACCAGTGCCCCCAATCCGAGCATTAGGGTCTGCCGCAACACGATGAGGCCACGCGCGCCGCCGAGCGCGCCGGGGCTGGCCGACGCCAGCGCGAAGACGCGGGTCTTGTAGACGTGGAGCGCGGGGTCGCCGTCGTCGCGGATGCGCGACACCCAGTCCAGCGTGTTCTTGAGCAGCGGTGATATCGACGCGTTGTACTCGGGCGACGCAATGAAGATGCCACCGTGCACCATCATCAGCGCCTTCAGCTTGCGCGCGTTCTCCGGCACGCCCTCGCGCGTCTCCAGGTCGCCGTCGTAGAGTGGCATGGGATAGTCGCCAAGGTCGGCGAAGGTCGCCTGGATGCCGTTGGCATGGGCCACCTCCGCGCCGAGCCGCGCCAGCCGCTTGTTGAGCGAGCCTTCCCGCTGTGATCCCGACAGAAACAGCAGCTTGATCGACTGCGCCATCCACACCCTCCATGCCCCACGATAGCCACCGTTGCGCGACAGGGTGGACTATTCGTCATTAGTTACACTATAACATCGCAAGCAAATGAAGGCTTCCCTCGATCGAACGTCTGCCCCGCAAGGGGACGGACGTGCCGATCGATCCATCGAGCGAGGCGACCGTGACCGGCCGATATTGGGTGCGTGGAGTACAAGTGACAAGTCTGGCTTTCGGGCTGATGGCCATCGCACCCAGCGTGCGCGCGGCCGACGCCGAGATCGTCGTGACGATCAGGCCGGTCCACAGCCTCGTATCGGGGTTGATGGAAGGCGTCGGTACGCCCCGCCTGCTGGTCGAGGGAGTCGCCTCGCCCCACGCCTTCACGTTGAAGCCGTCGGAGGCGCGGGCGGCCGGCAAGGCGCGTGTGCTCGTGCGCGTGTCCGAGCAGCTCGAGCCCTTTACGGAAAAGCTGGTGCGATCCCTGCCGCAGAGCGTCACGGTCGTGACGCTGTCGCAGGCGCCCGGCCTGACACGACACGCATTGCGCAGCGGTGGCGCTTTCGAGGCCCACGATGACGGCGAAAGGAGTGGCAACGCCCGCCACGGCGATCATGATCACGAGCACGACGCCAAATCCGGCAACGATCCCCACATCTGGCTCGACCCGGCCAATGCCCGCGCCATGGTCGCCTATCTGCGCACCAGCCTGGGCAGGGCGATGCCTGGCCAAGCACAGCGCATCGACGCCAATGCCGCGCGGATGATGCAGCAACTCACGCGCCTCGAGGCGGAGATCGCCGACACGGTGAAGCCGCTCGCTGGCCGGCCGTTCGTCGTCTTCCACGATGCCTATCAGTATTTCGAGCGGCGCTTCGGTGTGACGGCAATCGGCTCCGTCACCGTCAGCCCCGAGGTGCCGCCGAGCGCCAGGCGGCTGTCGCAGCTGCGCGCCAAGCTGACCCGGCTCGGCGCCGCCTGCGTCTTCGCCGAGCCGCAGTTCGCCCCCCGTGTCATTTCGTCGATCATCGAGGGCACGACGGCACGCAAGGGCACGCTCGATCCGCTCGGCGCTGCCATCCCGGCGGGCCCCGGCCTCTACGCCACGCTGATGCGCGACATGGCCGCCAGCCTGAAGGGCTGCCTGGGCGCGGCCTCCTGAGGGCACGGCGTGCTCGTGTCCTGCCCGCAAAGTCCGTCTTGGTCCTCTGCCGGCTTAGAGCGGACTTTGCGAGCATAGGGACACGAGCAGAAGCATTGGCCGAGTGTGGCGTCACGATTGGACGCCCGCTCTCAGCGCAAGCGGCAGACGCGGAGCGGGGGGCCGATCCGCCACACGAGCCTCTTTGGCGCTTGCCGACAGCCCATCGGCTCGGCTAGGGCTCGTGGCCATGAAATTCTATCGCGCCTTCGCCACCGTCGGCGGCATGACGCTCGTCAGCCGCATCATGGGGTTCCTGCGGGATATCCTGTTTGCCGCCGTTCTGGGCACGGGGCCGGTGGCCGAGGCGTTCGTCGTGGCTTTCCGGCTGCCCAACCTTTTCCGCCGCTGGTTCGGGGAGGGCGCCTTCAACGCCGCGTTCGTGCCCATCTTCGCCAAGCGCATCGAGAGTGATGGGCGGGACGCGGCACACCGCTTCGCCAACGATGCGTTCTCGTGTCTTGCGGCCCTGCTGGCGGCGATTTCGTTCCTCGCCATCCTGGGCATGCCTTATCTCATGCTGGTGCTGGCGCCGGGGTTCGCGGCGGCCGAAGGCAAGCTCGAGCTGGCCGTCACGATGTCGCGCATCGCGTTTCCCTACCTGATGTGCATGTCGCTGGTGGCCATGCTGTCGGGCGTCCTGAATTCGGTCGGGCGGTTCTGGGAGAGCGCGTCGGTTTCAATCGTGCTCAACCTGACGCTCATCGCCGCCATGTCGGCGGTGCTGGCGCTGGGCTACGGCAACAGCGCGCGCAGCGGCATCGTCATGGCCTGCGGCATTCTCGCGGCCGGCGTGCTGCAATTGCTGGTGCTGATCGACGGCGCGCGCCGCGCCGGGTTCCGGCCGCGGCTGGTGCGCCCGCGCATGACCGACGACATGCGCCGGCTGGTCGGTTTGGGGCTACCCGGCATCGTCGCGGGCGGCATCACGCAGATCAACATCGTCGTGGGCAGCATGATCGCCTCGCTGCAGGAGCATGCGGTTTCCTGGCTGTTTTATGCCGACCGGCTCTACGAGCTGCCCCTGGCCATGGTCGGCATCGCCATCGGCATCGTGCTGTTGCCGGAGATCTCGCGGCATCTGGGCGCCGGCAACGAGGAGGCCGCCCGCGATGCGCAGAACCGCTCGCTGGAACTGGCCCTGCTGCTGACGCTGCCCGCGGCCGTCGCGTTGATCGTCATTCCCAACGAGATCATCGCCGTGCTGTTCCAGCGTGCCGCCTTCACGGCACGCGATACCGATTACGTATCGAGTGCGTTGGCCCTGTTCGCGCTGGGCTTGCCCGCGTTCGTGATGATCAAGGTGTTCTCGCCCGCCTTCTTCGCGCGCGAGGATACCCGCACGCCCATGCGTTACGCGGGGCTGAGCCTCGCGCTGAACACCCTCGGCTCGGTGGGCCTCTTCTTCCTGTTTCGCCGCATCGGCATCTCACCGCATCTGGGCATTGCGATCGCGACCAGTTTCGGCGGATGGCTGAATGCGGGACTTCTCTATCGGGAATTGCGCCGTCGCGGACATTTCGTGGCCGATGCGCGTTTGCGCCGGGCGGTCGCGATGATCCTGATGTCGAACGTCGCGCTCGCCATCGTGCTGTTTGCCGGCGCCATCATGGCGGCCCCCTCGCTGGAGATGAGCCAGCCGCTCGTCGTGCGCGTGGCGACCCTCGCCACGCTCATCGGCACCGGAGCGGCCGTCTATTTCGCCGCTGTCTACGTTACGGGCGCGCTGCGCCTTGCCGGCCTTGCCCGCATGCTGAAGCGCGCCCGTTGAGCCAACGCGCGCGTCAGCCTTTCGCCTTGCCCTCGACCTCGTCGATCACCTGCTTGGCGTTGCGGAAGGCGTCGATGGTGGCGGGGAAGCCCGCATAGCAGCCCGAATGGATCAGCGCTTCGCGGATCTCGTCCTTCGTGCAGCCGTTGTTGAGCGCACCGCGCACGTGGACCTGCAACTCGTGCGGTCGGCCGAGCGCCGTCAGGATGCCGAGCGTGATCAGGCTGCGCTCCTTGCGGGTCAGGCCCGGGCGGCTCCAGAACGCGCCCCAGCCGAGCTCGGTGACGAGCTCCTGCAGCGGTTTCGTGAAATCGTCGGCATTCGCCATCGAGCGATTGACGTGCGCCTCGCCCAGCACTTCCTTGCGCAGCTTCAGACCATCTTCGAACATCTTGCTCGACATCGAACTCTCCTTTTGTTGCGGCTGCCCGATCTCGGGCATCCGATGGGCGAGAGAGAAGCGCTCCCCGCCGCCGCTGTCCAGTGCTCACGCGCCCTGAGCACCACTCCCCGAACCGCCCCCGGGTGTCCGCACCACCCCCCGGGATGACAAGCCCGGATGTCGCGCATAACCTCGCCGGCGACAGCGCCCAGTGTTCCGGGTCCCGCATTTGCGTCCCATCGCAGTTCGTCCGAGTGCAATTGTCGGAACCCGCGGGAACACGAGGAGCCAATTGTTTCGAGGAGAGTGCCCCATGACGAGCCAACTGCCCGAATACGAGATCTACGCCATTCGCTACGCGACGCGCGATGGCATGCGGCGCGATCACTTCATCGGTGGCGATCCCCACGACAGCCCCATGCCCATGGACTACTACGTGTGGTGCATTCTGGGCCCTGCCGGCGCCTTCGTCCTCGACCTGGGCTTCACGGAGGAGATGGCCAAGGAGCGCAAGCGCACCTTCCTGCGTTGCCCCATCGACAGCCTGAAGCTCATCGGCGTCGACGCGCGCGAGGTCAAGGACGTGATCGTCTCCCACATGCACTACGATCATGTCGGCAATTTCGCCAAGTTCGAGAACGCGCGCTTCCATCTGCAGGCGCGCGAGATGGCCTACGCCACGGGCAAGTACATGCGCTATCCGAAGATCGGGCACAGCTACCACGTCGAAGACGTCGTCGGCATGGTGCGGCTCAACTTCAAGGGGCGCGTGGAGATGCATGACGGCATGGTCGAGGTGGCGCCGGGCATCACCCTGCATCCCGCGCCCGGTCACGCCGACGGCCTGCAGATCGCCCGTGTCCACACCCGGCGCGGTTGGGTGGTGCTGGCCTCCGACGCGACGCACTACTACGAGCACGTCATGACGAACCGGCTGTTCACGACCGCCTTCCACCTCGGCGACATGCTCGACAGCTACCGCGTCGTGGAGCGCCTGGCGCCGAGCCCCCGTCACATCATTCCCGGCCACGACCCCCACGTGATGAAGGAGTACGAGCCGCCCAAACCCTCGCTCGCGGGCGCCGTCGTCCGGCTCGACGTGGCGCCGACGGGACCAGCGCCGACCTTCCCGGGCATGCCCGGCCACTGACGGGAAGTCTGCGCCAAGTCGTCGGGAAGCCCGAGGGAAGGGCGCCTTCCGGGAAATCGGGGGGCGTAGAGCAGGGGGACACCACGGGCCCCCTGCACGCTTGGCCCTCATGTCCTCCCTCAGGCCGGCTTGCGCTCGGCGATGAGCCCAACCATCGCCTCGAGCGCCAGCGGGTAGCCCGCGACACCCAGCCCGCAGATCATCGCACTGGCCGCGGGTGTGATGTAGGAGTGATGGCGAAACGCCTCGCGCTGGTGCGGGATCGAGATATGCAACTCGATGATCGGCGCCTTGACGTTCTTGAGCGCATCGAGAATGGCCACCGACGTATGCGTGTAGGCCCCGGCGTTGATGATGATGCCGGCAGCCCCGCCGATCGCCTCCTGGATCCAGTCGACGATCTGCCCTTCGTGGTTCGACTGCCGGCAATCGACCGTGACGCCGAGTTGCGCGGCGCGCGCCCGGCACATCGCCTCGACCTCGGGCAACGTGGTCGATCCGTAGATGTGGGGCTCGCGGGTGCCGAGCAGATTGAGGTTGGGGCCGTTGATGATCAGGATGGGCTTGGACATGGCGCTCGGGCTCTTTCGCTGCTCGTTCTGCGGGAGTTTTGCCCGGCCCAGGGGGCTCTGGCAACCCGGCGCCTGCCCGTGGAGGAAAGTGTTCGGACCTCGGCGCGTGCCACTCCTTCCGCAGGTCTCGTTCGCCGAAAGGGGCACAACTGATTCTTCGGGTGATACCTCGCGCCGGACCGAATCCGGGCTATGATACCTGCGGGCCGTGATGATCAGTGGTCGGCTGACGATTGGCGATCGGCCTGATTGGTGCTTCTTGCGGGGCATGCGATCCGTCCGCGATGCCTCGCCGATCTCCAGGAGGTGGCCTATGGCCGACATGGACTACGCAGCAGACGTCAAGAAATACACAGCCAGTGTCAACGACAAGGCGGTCGCGGGCATCGTGAAATTCTGCGGCATCGCCCTTCAGAGCAAGGACGCCTCGATGGTGTCGTGCTCGTCCAAGTCCGAGCTCGAGCGCGTCCGCGAAAGCTTCCTGAAGCGAAAGCTGAAAATGACGGAGCCGGATGCCGAACTCGACAAGTTGATCAAGGGCGTCTGCGAGCAGATGAAGGCGGAGCACAACAAGGCGCGCGTCACCTTCTACTATCTCCTCGCCGAAAAGTCGGGAAAGCTGGCGGACCTTTAGGTCGCCGCGATCCGCGATCGAAACAGGAAAGCCCCGGCCGTGTGGCCGGGGCTTTTTTGTCCATGGTGTGTCGGGTAAGGCAGGCTCCGCCGTGTCCGGCTCAGCCTTTCCCCATCACGAGGTTGGGCAGCCAGAGGGCCAGGTCGGGGAACGCCATCAGCAGGAAGATGGTTGCCAGCATGGCGCCCACGAACGGCATGGCTCCCCAGATCACGTCGCTGACGGGACCCCGTTCACGCATGCCCTGGACGACATACAGGTTGAGACCCACCGGAGGCGTGATCAGCGCGGCCTCGATCATGATCGTGAGTGCGATACCCCACCACACGGGATCCCAGCCCAGCTTGAACACGATCGGCGCGATGAACGGGGTCGTCAGGATCATCATGGAGATGGTCTCCATGAAGCAGCCGAGGATCAGGTAGAACACGATGATCAGAAGCATCATCGAGTACTTGCCGATCCCCAGTTCCTCCATCGCCTTGGCAATGGTGTCGGTCACGCCGATCGCCGCCAGCACGAAATTGAGGAACTGCGCCGCGATGATGATCAGCATGATCATCGCCGTCGTGCGCATGGTGCCTTCGGTGGCCGCCCGCAACATCTGTATCGTCAGGCGGCCCTCGTGCCACGCCAGCACCAGCGCTGCCATCACGCCGAGCGATGCGGCCTCCGTCGGTGTCGCCACGCCCATGTAGATCGAGCCGACGACGACGACGAAGATGAACATCGGTGGCAGCAGATGCGGAAGCACCTGGATGCGCTGCTTCCATGTCGTCTCGAGCTTCTGGCCCCCGCTCTTGCGGTCCACCATGCAGGTCAGCAGGATGATGCCCATGAACATGCCCGCCAGGATGGCACCGGGGATGAAGCCCGCCAGGTAGAGGCGCGGCACCGACGAGTTCGTGAGCAGGCCGTAGATGATGAAGTTGATCGACGGCGGAATGAGAATGCCAAGTGTGCCGCCCGCCGCGATGGACCCCAGGAACAGGCGCTCGTTGTAGCCTCGTTTCTGGATCTGGGGCAGGGCGACGGTGCCGATCGTGGCCGCTGTCGCGACGCTGGAGCCAGACGTCGCCGCGAACATGGCGCAGGCGCCGATGTTGGCGTGCATCAGTCCGCCGGGAAGCCACGACAACCACTGCGCCACGGCGTTGTAGACCCGCTCGGCGATGCCTGCGCGCAGCAGGATCTCACCCAGCAGGACGAACAGCGGGACGGCGATGAGGATGTACTCGCTGGAGGCATTCCAGATGATCTCGCCCATGGCGCGATGCAGCGGCATGAACGAGTAGAAGTTGTTGAGCGCCATGCCCAGCACGCCCATCACGGCGGCGACCGGCACGCTGATGGCGAGCATCAACAGGAGAAGAATGAGAGCTGTCGCGAGCATGTCTTAGGACTGTCCCCCGTGCTGTTTTCCGAGCCCGAGGCTCGCCATCTCGGACTCGATCTCCTCGTCCATCGTTGCAACGCCGGCCGTGTCGCGCGCCGTCTGGTAATCGCCGCGCAGGAGCGCGAACAGCGTGCGCAGGAATGCCAGCACGATGGCAACGGCAAACAGGAGAATACCGGCGAACCAGGGAAACTGCGGGAACGCGAGCGGAATGCGCAGGTTCGTATTGGAGCGGTTCGTCTCGATGAAATTGGTCCAGGTCACGTCCCAGGCGCGCTCGACCATCGCTGCCACGAAGATGCCCAGGGCGAGAAGCGCCAGCAGATCGAGCCAGCCGCGGATTTTCGGCGACAAGGTTCCATACAGCGCATCGATGCGGATATGGCCGCGCGTGCACAGCACATACGCCATCGACCAGGTCGTGCCGACAGCGAACAGATAGCTCGACAGTTCGTCCGAGCCGGAGAATACGAGCGTTTTCGACCAAGCGTCGATCGCCTCGTTCAGTGCGCTGTTGCCTGGCGACACGCGCTCGATCAGCCAAATCAGGCCTTCACTCAGGCTGGGAAGGAATTTCCGCCCCAGAACCTCGGCTGTCACGATCGCAGCAGCGGCAAAAAGCATGGCTCCGCCACAGAGAACAGCGATGCGAGATAGCGCGTTGACGCCTCTCCAAAGTGCGTTCATTGCCTCGTCCGGTCTGTGTTGCTTCGTTCGACGATATGAGAAAGCCCGGTCCACCAGGGACCGGGCTTCCAGATATTCGACCGGTTCACTCCGCCTTTGCGGTCAGGCCGTATTTCTTGCCGATCTGCTCGGTCCACTTCGCAGCGCATTCCTTGCCGCAGCGCGCTGCCCACTTCTTTAGAACGATATCGTTCAGGGCCTTGTCACGCGCCTTGAAATCCGCCGGCGAGGGCTTGTTGAGCTTCAGCTTGCCCGGTGCGCCGGCGGGGCACTTGCCCGTGCCGGTGGTGCAGAACACGCCGTCCTCGGTCTCCGCCTGCGTCATCTTCCACGACCGCTCCTCGAGCTCGGTCGCATGCTTCTGGATCAGCGCGCGCGTATCGGGCGACAGCTTGTTCCACATGGTCAGGTTGGCGACCAGGAAGCCCGCGGTGAAGCCGACCGGCATGCGGAAGAGCGAGTTGGTCACTTCGGGCCACTTCGCCTTGTAGGCCGGCATGGTACCGGTGATGCCGCAATCGACCACGCCCTTCTCCAGCGCCGGCACGACTTCCGAGAACGGGATTGTCACGCCCGTGGCACCGAAGGCGCCGACGAGATCGGACTGCGACGTGCCCTGCACGCGCACCTTCTTGCCCTTCAGGTCCTCGACCGACTTGACGTCGCCGCGGCAATAGAAGTCCTGCTCGGGCCACGTGTGCGTGCCCAGGATGACGGCGTTATGCTTCTCCTTCATGACCTTCTGCATCTCGGGCAGCCAGATCTTGGAGATGTCGCGCGCCATCGGATAGTCGCGGGCGACGCCGGCGATATCGAGGGCCTCGATGATGGAGCCGCCGTCCTCGACGTAGATCGGCAGCGCGAAGGCGAAGTCGAACACGCCCTGCTTCAGCAGGCGCAGCAATTCGGTGCCCTTGAGGTTGAGCTCGTTCAGCGCCTTGATGTTGCCCTTGAGCTTGCCGCCGGAAGCCTTCGACAGCTCCTCCGTCCAGAACGGCTTCTCGAGTTCCTTGAAGTTCGTGAGGAAGTTCCAGGTGCCAACGACGTTGAACGTCTTGGAGTCGATCTTCTGGGCGTTTGCGGCTCCAGAAAATAGCATTGCGCCCGCAACGGCTGCTGCGGTCATCAAACGACGCATAGATAACCCTCCCAAAGTGGTCGATGTCCGGACTTTCCCGGATCGGCACCCAACATTCCCGAAAAATACGGAGCTTGCAAGGCCGTTGAAAAGGCAGAGTTGCCTGAAATGGTACACCAAGCCGATGGAAGGCCACGAGAATTGCCCGGCCGGCTTCGTCGCGCGACGCGCCAGTACCGACGTCTGACGAGAGGCCGCGCAACCCAGCCGTAAACGTGGGCGCGGGAAGAAAGCGCACGCACCCGCAACGCCGAGGCTGGTCAGTTCCAGATGCACGACGTAGCCTGCGGTTCGACAGCGCCTCTGCAGCGGAGCAACCCATGACGTCGCCCTCGAGCCTTGCCGAACTCACCCTTTCGCAAGCGGCATCCCTCGTCGGCACGCGCAAGGTTTCGCCGGTCGAACTGACCGAAGCGCTGATCGCGCGCACCGATGCGATCGAGCCTCAGCTCGACGCCTACATCACCCGCACCAGCGAGACGGCGCGCGCGGTGGCCAAGGCCGCCGAGACCGAGATTATGCACGGCGGCTATCGCGGCGCCATGCATGGCGTGCCTTTCGCCGTGAAGGACATCTACGATACGGCGGGCGTGCTCACGACGGGCCACTCGCGGACCTGCATCGACCGCGTGCCCGCGCGCGACGCGACGGCCGTCGCCCGCATGAAGGGCGCAGGCGGCGTGCTGCTCGGAAAACTCGCCACGCATGAATTCGCCCACGGCGGTCCCTCGTTCGACCTGCCTTGGCCGCCCGCCCGCAATCCCTGGAATACCGCCCATTTCACGGGGGGATCGTCGTCGGGCTCGGGCGCCGCGCTTGCCGCCCGGCTGGTGCCGGCGAGCCTGGGCTCGGACACGGGCGGGTCCATTCGCGGACCTGCCGGACTTTGCGGCATAGCGGGGCTGAAGCCCACCTATGGCCTCGTCAGCCGCGCGGGCGTGATGCCCAACTCCTACACCTACGACCACTGCGGGCCGATGGCGCGCACGGCCGAGGACTGCGCACTGTTGATGAACGTCGTCGCAGGACACGATCCCGCCGATCCTTCCTCCTCCGGTGCGCGCCGGGCCATCGACTACACGTCCGGGATCGGCGAGGGCATCAAGGGCCTTCGTATCGGCGTCGTCCGGCATTTCTGGGAACGCGACAGCGCGGCGAACCCGGAACTCGCCGCGGCAATGGAGACGAGCCTTGCGGTGCTGCGCGATCTGGGCGCGGTGCTGGAGGACGTGGAATTGCGCCCGCTGCAGTACTATCAGGACGTTAAGGTCGTCATGGCCGAGAGCGAGCTGCTCTCGCTGCACTTGCGCGAATTGATCGCGCGCCCCGGCGATTTCGGACAGGACTTCCGGGCGCGCGTGCTGCCGGCCTGTCTGTTCACGGCCGAGGACTACGTGCGTGCCAGCCGCGAACGTCGTCGCATCGTCGCGGAAATGGCGCCGATCTATCGCAGGTTCGATCTTCTCGTCACCGCTGGCACGTCGGCAGCCCCCCGTCTCGATCGCCACGACGTTCTGGCCTTCTGGACCAAGCCCAATTTCACCGTTCCCTTCAACTGCACGGGCGGGCCCGCGCTGAGCCTCTTGAACGGCTTCAACGCCGCGGGGCTGCCGATGTCGCTGCAGATCGCCGGCCGCCCCTTCGACGATGCGACGGTGCTGCGCGCCGGCCATGCCTTCGAGCGCGCCGTCCAGCTCTCACAACGCCAACCGAACCTGCAGCCCGGCATCGCGGCGGCCGCAATCGCGCCCGAGCCGTGGCGGCCCGATACCTCCGCAGTGCCCGCGCGGATCCGCGATCAGGCGCTCGCCGCCGCCGCGCATGTCGGCCTGCGCCTGCCCGAACCGATTGCCGCCGAACTCGTCGCGTCGGCACCGGTTGCGCTCGCCATGGCAGCACGCCTCCAACGTGACCATGGTGCAGATGACGAGGTGTCCTCGATCTTCGACCTGACCCGCGACGGCGGCTGAGATACACGCACCATGAAAAGCGCGGGCGCGGCTGTCGAGGATGGTGGTGCCCAGGCGGCAGATGCGCGCCTGCGCAATCTCGGAGCCATCGGCGCGATGGTGCTGTCGACCGTGCTCTACACCTTGAGCGACACGGCGATGAAGCTCGCATCCGAAACCGTCCCCACGGGACAGGCCATCGTGATGCGTAGCGCCGGCTCCGTCGCGATCCTGCTCGCGGCGGCCGTGGCCTCCGGCGTGGCGGGCCAGATCCGTGAGGCCTTCAATCGGATCATGCTCTGGCGGACGCTGGGCGATGCCGGCAACTCGCTCTGCTTCCAGGCCGCGCTCGCCCGCATGCCGCTCGCCGACACGATGGGCATCCTGCAGTTGTCTCCCTTGAGCCTGACGGCGGCGTCCGCGCTCTTCCTCGGCGCACATGTGGGCTGGCGCCGATGGTCGGCGGTTCTCGTCGGCTTCATCGGCGCGCTGCTCGTCATCAAGCCGGGAACGAGTGCCTTCAACATCTATGCCCTGCTCGTCGTGCTCTCGGTTCTGTGCGGCTCGCTGCGTGATCTGAGCACACGCAAGCTCGACCCGGCCTTGTCGCCGCTCGTCATCCTCCTGATTTCACAGGTGGGTGTCGGTGTGGTCGCCCTGGGGACGGCGGCTTTCTCGCCTTGGCATTGGCCGACACTGGGCGCATACGTCCATCTCGGCATTGCCGCCGCGTTCATTGCCGCTGGCCATATCGCCGGTATCGCGGCAATCCGACACAGCGATCTCGCCGTGGTCGCCCCATTCCGCTACGCGGGAATTCTGTGGGCTGTCCTGTCGGGTTATCTCGTGTGGGGACATGTGCCCGATTTTTCGGCGTCGATCGGCATCCTGGTCCTCGTGCTGGCCGGGCTCTACACGCTGCGCCGGGAGCGGCACTTGCGCAACAGTTGAGCATATGCACGCCGAATGGGCGTCAGCGGATGTCGCTTTTTCGTCAACTCAGAGTTACAGAACATTGACATGGGAGCGCGTTACGATGTTCCTTAGTTTTCCGTGACGCGACGGCGTCATTGGGCTCTGATGGTTCGACTTCAGCAAGAAATCAACGATTAGCCCGGCTTCGCGCCAGGGCAGCGCAGGAGGGCGATACGATGGAAGATATGAAGCTTCGTGGACTGATCGACCGCGTAAAGACAGGAAAACTTTCCCGTCGTTCCTTCATCCGGCAGATGGCGGCGGTCGGTCTGGCAGCGCCCTTCGCCAACCAGCTCCTGAGCATGGGCGGCGTGGCCATGGCCCAGTCCAAGTTCCAGTACAAGGGCACCAAGCGCGGCGGTGGCGGACCGCTGAAGGTGTTGTGGTGGCAGGCGCCCACGCTGCTGAACCCGCACTTCGCCGTCGGCACCAAGGACCAGGAAGCCAGCCGCATCTTCTATGAGCCGCTCGCAGGCTGGGACGAGGACGGAAATCTCGTTCCCGCACTCGCGGCCGAAGTCCCCAGCCTCGAGAACGGTGGCCTCGCCAAGGACGGCCTGTCCGTCACCTGGAAGCTGAAGAAGGGCGTCACCTGGCACGACGGCAAGCCGTTCACCGCCGACGACTGCGTCTTCAACTGGGAATACGCGACGGATCCGGCGACGGCCGCGGTGTCGATCGGCACCTACAAGAACGTCAAGGTCGAGAAGATCGACAGCCACACGGTCAAGGTGATCTTCTCCAAGCCGACGCCGTTCTGGGCCGACGCCTTCGTGGGCACGCGCGGCTCGCTGATCCCCAAGCATCTCTTCGAGCCCTACAAGGGCGCCAAGTCGCGCGAGGCTCCCGCCAATCTCAAGCCGGTCGGCACGGGCCCCTACATGTTCGTCGACTTCAAGCCCGGCGACATCGTGCTCGGCAAGTTGAACCCCAACTATCACCAGGCGAACAAGCCGTTCTTCGACACCATCGAGATGAAGGGCGGCGGTGACGCCGTTTCTGCCGCACGCGCGGTGCTGCAGACCGGCGAATACGACTACGCCTGGAACATGCAGGTCGAGGACGCGGTGTTGAAGCGTCTCGAGACCGGCGGCAAGGGCCGTATCGAGATCACGGCCGGTGGCAACATCGAGCACATGCAGCTCAACAACACCGACCCGTGGACCGAGGTCGACGGCGAGCGCTCGAGCCTGAAGACGAAGCATCCCTTCCTGACCGACCCCGCCGTCCGCAGTGCGCTGAACCTCCTCGTCGACCGCGACTCCGTCGAGAAGCACATCTACGGGCGCACGGGCAAGGCGACGGCGAACTTCGTCAACAATCCCAGCCGCTACACCTCCAAGAACAACACGTTCGAGCTCAACATCGACAAGGCCAACAAGCTGCTCGATGACGCAGGCTGGAAGAAGGGCAGCGACGGCATCCGCGAGAAGGGCGGCAAGAAGTTGAAGGTCGTGTTCCAGACCTCCATCAACCAGCCGCGCCAGAAGACGCAGGCCATCGTCAAGCAGGCGTGCCAGAAGGCGGGCATCGACGTCGAGATCAAGGCCGTCAAGGCATCGGTCTACTTCTCGTCGGATGTCGGCAATCCCGACACCTACACGAAGTTCTACTGCGACCTGCAGATGTACACGACGACGATGCCGCAGCCCGATCCCGAGCTGTTCCTGAACCAGTTCACGTCGTGGGAAGCGGCCACGAAGGCGAACAAGTGGCAGGGCCGCAATATTACGCGCTGGAAGAACGACGAATACGACGCGACCTACAAGGCCGCACAGAACGAGCTCGATCCGATCAAGCGCGCCGCACTGCTCATCAAGTGCAACGACTTGGCGATCAAGAACGTCGTCGTCATCCCGGTCGTGGCGCGCCCGCGCGTCGCCTCGGTCAACGCCAAGCTGGCGCCCTGGCTGAGCGGCTGGGACAACGACCTCTGGGCCGTCGCCAACTGGTATCGCAACGCATGATGTGCGAACGGCTGGCAAGGTTGCACCGGACGACGACAAGGCGGTGTGCGCATGGGTAACTATCTGCTGAGGCGCATTCTACTTGCCATACCGAGCCTCTTGGGCATCAGCATCGTGCTCTTCACGGTGCTGGCGCTCGCCCCGGGAGACCCGTTCGAGGAGTTGGCCACCAACCCGAACGTGCCCCCCGAGGTCAGCGCCATGTTGCGCAAGAAGTTCGGCCTCGATGATCCAGTCTACGTCCGTTACCTGAGCTGGCTGTCCGCAATGGCGCACGGCGACTGGGGCTATTCCTTCACCAGTCGCGTCGATGTCGATCAGTTGATCCTGCAGAGGTTGCCGACGACGCTCGTCGTCATCGGCTCCTCGCAGATCCTGGCGGTGCTGATCGCCTTGCCGATCGGCATCTATGCGGCCACCCGGCCGTATTCGATCTTCGACAAGATCGCCAATACGCTGGCCTTCATCGGCTTCTCCTTGCCGACGTTCTTCACGGGCATCCTGCTGATCCTCGTCTTCTCGATCTGGCTGGGCTGGCTGCCCTTCGTCTACCGTGCGGATATTCCCTCGTCGGGCTGGCAGTTCGTGTGGGATCATCTCAAGCAGACGATCATGCCCGTGACGGTGCTGGGCCTGTTCCAGGGAGCGACACTCGTGCGCTACGTGCGCTCCGCCGTGCTCGACGTCATACGTCTCGACTACGTGACGACGGCCCGATCGAAGGGGCTGGCCGAGCGCGTCGTGATCCTCAAGCACGTGCTGCGCAATGCCCTCATCCCCGTGGTGACGCTCCTGGCCCTGCAAATGCCCACCATCTTCGGCGGGGCGATCGTGACCGAGCAGATCTTTCGCGTGCCCGGCATCGGTTCCCTGCTGATCGAAGCAATGCAGGTCAACGACACGCCGGTCATCATGGCCGTGACGTTCGTGTTCGCCTGCCTCGTCGTCCTCTCAAACCTGATCGCAGATATCCTCTATGGCTGGCTCGACCCCCGCATCTCCTACAGTTGAGGTGGCTGCGCGCGGTGCAGACGCCGCGAAGCAGGTAGACTATTCACCGCGACGCGAAGCCTGGCGCCGCTTCCGCAAGCATGGGCTTGCGGTGGCGAGCCTGGTGATCCTGGCGTTGATGGTGCTCGCCATCACCATCGGGCCGTTCCTTTGGCGCGTGGCCATCAACGATATCGACTTCGCGGCTTCTTCGCAGGGGCCGTCGCTGGCGCATCCCTTCGGCACCGACGATCTCGGCCAGGACCTGCTGGCGCGCATGATCTACGGCGGCCGTATCTCGCTGGCAGTCGGCATCGCGGCGATGCTGGTCGCCGTCTTCGTCGGGATCCTGGTGGGCGCGGTCGCCGGCATGTCCCGCGGCAAGGTCGATGCCTTTCTGATGTGGCTGACCGACCTCTTCCTGTCGCTGCCGACGTTGCCGCTGCTGCTGCTCGTCATCTACCTGTTCCGTGACGCCTTGAAGGGTGTGTTCGGTCCGGAGGGTGGTGTCTTCATCCTGATCGTGCTGGTGATCGGCGGCTTGCGCTGGATGCCGGTCGCCCGTCTCGTGCGTGCCCAGTTCCTGTCGCTGCGCGAGAAGGAGTTCGTGGAGGCTGCGCGTGCTTTGGGGGCGTCCAAGTCGCGCCAGGTGATCCGCCACATCCTGCCCAATGCACTGGGTCCGGTGATCGTGGCTGCGACCATCGACGTTGCGGCGGCCATCATCCAGGAATCGACGCTCTCCTTCCTGGGACTGGGCTTCCCGCCTGACATTCCGACGTGGGGGCGCCTCCTGTTCGACGCCAAGGACTATCTCGATCTGGCGCCGCATCTGGCGCTGTTTCCGGGCGCGGCGATCTTCTTGGCGGTGCTGACCATCAATTTCATCGGCGATGGATTGCGCGATGCGCTCGATCCGCGCCGCGTGCTGTGAGAAGGCGCCACCACTATGGACAGCACGTCGGCAAGCCCGCTCCTGCACATCGCAGGGCTCAAGACCCACTTCAAGACCGACGACGGCATGGTGCGTGCCGTCGACGGCGTCGACATCAAGATCCACGAAGGTGAAACGGTCGGCATCGTCGGCGAGTCCGGTTGCGGCAAGACCGTCACCGCGATGTCGGTCCTGAAGCTGATCGCGATGCCGCCGGCGCAGATCGTCGAGGGCCAGATCCTCTGGCAGGGGCGCGATCTCGTGCCGCTGTCGAAGGCGGAGATGAACGACATCCGCGCCAAGGAGATCGGCTTCGTCTTCCAGGAGCCGATGACATCCCTCAACCCTGTGTTCACGGTCGGCGAGCAGATCGCCGAGGCGGTGCGCCGGCACGAGGGCCTCGGCAAGAAGGCGGCGCTCGACCGCGCAACGGAGATGCTGCAACTCGTGCAGATCCCCGACGCGGCCCGCCGGGTGCACGAATATCCCCACCAGTTCTCCGGCGGCATGCGCCAGCGGGTCGTGATCGCCATGGCTCTGTCGTGCAATCCGAAACTGCTGATCGCCGACGAGCCTACGACCGCCCTCGACGTCACCATCCAGGCGCAGATCCTCGATCTCTTGACGGAGATGAAGGAGAGGCTGGGCATGGCCGTGATGCTCATCACCCACGCGATGGGGGTGGTGGCGGAGACGACGCAGCGCGTCGTGGTCATGTACGCTGGCAAGGTGGTCGAGGAAGCGCCCGTCCGCGCCCTGTTCGCCAATCCGCGCCACCCCTATACGCAGGGGCTGATCCGCTCGATCCCTCGGATCGACCGGCATGGCACGGGCAAGCAGCGGCTCGAAGCCATCGGCGGCGTCGTGCCCAACCTGCTGCGGCCACCGCCGGGCTGCCGCTTCGCCGCGCGCTGCAAATTCGCCACTGACGCCTGCCTCGCCGAGGTGCCGCCACTGCGCGAGGTGGCGCCCGGCCACAAGGTCGCATGCATTCTCTAGTGTAGGTCGTCCGACGTCTGGTTCGCGTGCGCGACTGGGTTCGCCTCCAAGCGTCGGATGAATAAGCTGCACGAGAGGCAATTGGTTTCAAGTGTTCCCTGCGGTTTTTGACATTTGCTTTCGGACGCCCTGCATGGGGATGCAAATGCTGGAACCGGAACGAGGGATGTCGGACGGAGAACGATCGAGATGACCGAGCCGCTCCTGCGCGTGGAGAACATGACGAAACGCTTCCCGATCCGGGGAGGCTTGATGCGGCGCGTCGTGGATCACGTCCATGCCGTCGATGGCGTGAGCTTCGAGATCGGTCATGGCGAGACGCTGGGCCTCGTCGGTGAATCTGGATGCGGCAAGTCGACCACCGGCCGCTGCATTCTCCAGCTCATCACGCCCTCGTCCGGCAAGGTCACGTTCGCCGGCCGGGATGTGATGCAGCTCGGGCAGGGCGAACTCCAGGCCCTGCGCCGCGACATGCAGATCATCTTCCAGGACCCCTTCGCCTCCCTCAATCCGCGCATGACCGTCGGCGCCATCATCGGCGAGGCGCTGGCCATCCACAAGCTGGCCAAGACGCGCCAGGAGATGACGGATCGCGTCGTGTCGCTGCTCGAGACGGTCGGCCTGCGCCCGGACGCCCTCAATCGCTTTCCGCACGAATTCTCGGGCGGCCAGCGCCAGCGCATCGGCATTGCCCGCGCGCTCGCCGTGGAGCCCAAGCTGATCGTCTGCGACGAGCCCGTGTCGGCCCTCGACGTTTCGATCCAGGCGCAGGTCATCAATCTGCTCGAGGACCTGCAGGACAAGCTCGGCCTCACCTATCTTTTCATCGCGCACGACCTGTCGGTGGTCGAGCACATCTCGACGCGCGTGGCGGTCATGTACCTCGGCCGTATCGTGGAGATCGCCCCGTCGGACGAACTCTACGACAAGCCGCTGCACCCCTACACGGAAGCACTCCTGTCCGCGGTGCCGATTCCCGATCCCGAGGTGAAGCGGCAGCGCATCAAGCTGCAGGGCGACGTGCCCAATCCGATCAACCCTCCGAAGGGCTGCCACTTCCATACGCGCTGCCCCATCCGCCAGTTGCCGCTGTGCAGCACGGAGCGTCCGGAACTGCGCGAGACCTCGCCGGGCCATCACGTCGCGTGCCACTTGCGCGGATGAGCGTCGGGGCACGCCAGCGATTGACAGTCCTTTGTTTCGGCGGCGATAGTGACCCCCGCGTAACGCCATGCGAGTGCGGAACGTGAACGGGATTGCGATCGCGCTGACCCGAAAAATGCGAAGAGTAGAACTCGCGCTTCAGTCCAGGGAGGACAACCGCATGAAACTTCGCCAGGTCGGCGCTGCCGGCGTTGCAGCACTGGTGCTCGCCATTGGCAGCGGAGCGGCAACGGCCGAGACGAAGCTCACGTATTTCACGGGACCGACCGGCGGCTCCTGGATTCCGATCGGCGGCGCGCTGAAGAACATCTGGGAGAAGTCGATTCCCGGTGTCTCCGTCGAGAACCGCCCCGGCGCCGGCCTCGTCAATCTCAAGGCGATCGAGGAAGGCAAGGCCGATATCGGCATGGGCAACCTCATCACCACGGTCGATGCCATCGCCGGCAAGGGCACGGGCATCACCAAGCCCTACACGAACGTCTGCCACCTGGGCTCGCTCTATCCAAACGTCGCGCAGTTCGTCGTCCGCTCGGATCTCGGCATCAAGTCGCTCGCCGACCTGAAGGGCAAGGCCGTCGGCACGCTGCCGCGTGGCAATACGACGACCGAAGTTGCCGGCTGGATCATGGATGCCGCCGGCGTCGGTTTCAAAGGCGCCTCCAAGATGGCGTTCGCGAGCCTGTCCGACATGGCCAACATGTTCAAGGACGGCCAGATCGTCGCTTCCTTCATGGTCACGACGCAGGGCAACGGCTCGATCAAGGACATGGCCAACAGCCGCAAGATCGGGCTGCTCGACATCCCCGACAATATCTACGCCCAGCTCAAGACCAAGAACGCCGGCTTCCAGCGCTACACGCTGCCCAAGGCGACGTATCCGGGCCTCGAGAAGGACAACATCACCGCGGCCTTCCCCGCGCACGTGATCGTCAGCTGCAAGCTTCCCGACGATCTCGCCTACAAGATGGCCAAGGCGATGGTCGGGGCGCTGCCTGACCTCGTCCACGTCAACTCGTCCTTCAAGGGCAAGACGGCCAAGGACATCGGTGCCAAGGTCGACGTGAAGTGGCATCCTGGCGCGCTGAAGTACTACAAGGAAATCGGCGCGCAATAACGAAGAGCCGGCATGCCGCAGATCGCAAGGCTGACGCACGACGCGCCAACTTGAGCGCCGCCGCCGCTGGTTCCAGCGGCGGCGGTGTCTGCGTATCCACCGCATAGAACGCTGCAACGTCACCGGAAAGACCTGCCATGTACAAGCGCTTCATCGAGCTGCTCGTGGGCGTACTCGGCATCGCCTTTTGCACATACCATCTCTACTGCGCTCTGTTCGGCGTGCCCGAGCCGATCTATTTCCGCGGCATCCACCTGATGTTCGCGCTGGTCCTCACGTTCCTCGTCTACGTGGGCTTTCGCACCGAGAAGGATGGGGCGCCCGGCATCGTCGACTGGGCCCTGGTAGCCGCGTCGATCGTGTCGATCGGCTACATGTTCTATGACTACGACTACTTCATCAATCGCTTCGCCACGGTCGACGATCTCAAGCCCATCGACTGGGTCCTGGGGTTGACGCTGGTCTTCCTCGTGCTCGAAGCGGCACGGCGCGTTCTGGGTGCGGCCCTGTCGCTGACCGCGATCGCCTTCATCGTCTATTCCCTGCTCTTCACGAGCCTCAAGCCCCAGATCATGCTGGACCAGGTCTACATGACCTTGGACGGCATTCTCGGCATCCCCATCAGCGTGTGCGCCACCTACATCATGCTGTTCATCATCTTCGGTGCGTTCGTGGAGAAAACGGGCACCGGGCAACTCTTCATGGACTTCGGCATGGCGCTCGCGGGCGGCAAGCCCGGCGGACCGGCCAAGGTGGCGGTCATCACCTCCGGCATGTTCGGGACGATCTCGGGCAGCGCGGTGTCGAACGTCATGACGACAGGCGTCTTCACCATTCCCCTGATGAAGCGCATCGGCTATCGGCCAGCCTTCGCCGGCGCGGTGGAAGCCGTCGCCTCCACCGGCGGACAGATCATGCCGCCCATCATGGGCGCTGCTGCGTTCGTGATGGCCGAGTACCTGGGTGTCAGCTATCTGACCGTGGCCGCCTATGCGGCCCTGCCCGCGCTGCTCTACTATCTCGCCGTCTATGCCGCCGTGCACTTCGAGGCGCGTCGCACGGGAATGAAGGGCCTGCCGAAGCCTGATCTGCCGCAAATGGGCAAGGTTCTGGCTGACCGCGGTCACCAGTTCATTCCGCTCTTCGTCATCACGGGCGTCCTGCTTGCCGGCTATTCCGCACCCTATTCGGCGATGTGGGGCATCGCCTCCGTCTTCCCCGTGGCGGCCCTGCGCAAGACCACGCGCCATCATGTCCGGTTCAGTGCCGTGCTCGATGCGCTCGTGATGGCGGCCAAGGACACGCTGACGATCGCGACGGCCTGCGCCGTCGCCGGCATCGTCATCGGCGTCATCCTGCTGTCGGGCATCGCCATCGAATTCACGGGCATGGTGGTCAAGCTGTCGAAGATCTTCGACGGCGTCGTGCTGGCCTTGCCGCTGATCGGCACGATCGACCTGTCGCACACCGACCTGGTGCTGGCCCTGATCATGACGGCGCTCGCCGGTATCATCCTGGGCATGGGCCTGCCGACGACGCCGGCCTACATCATCCAGGTGGCACTGCTGGTGCCCGCCGCCATCAAGCTCGGCGTCAAGCCGGAGGCGGCGCACCTGTTCGTCTTCTACTATTCCTGCCTGTCCACGATCACGCCCCCTGTCGCGCTCGCGGTCTTCGCTGCCAAGGGCATTGCGGGCGGTAATCTCTGGGATACGGGTTGGGCGGCCGTGAAGCTCGGTGCGACGGGCTACATCGTGCCCTTCATGTGCGTCTTCGGCCCGGCCTTGATGTTGATCGGCCCCTGGCACGAGATCCTCGAGGTGGCGGTGACCGCCACGATCGGCGTCATCTGCCTTGCCGCCGGCCTCCACCGGTACCTCCTGCGCACGACGTTCTGGTGGGAGCAGGCGCTCCTGTTGATCGCCGCGCTCGTGCTCATCACGCCGGGCTGGAAGACAGATATCGTCGGTTTGGGCCTGCTCGGCATCGTGCTGGTCAGCCAGAAGATGGTGACGCGGCCGCAGGAAGCAGTGGCTGCTGCGGAGTAGACGCAACTTCGGCCGCATCGGGGTTTCGTGACCTCGATGCGGCGGTCCATCTGCCGTTCACCCCGTATAAATAGCGGCCATGGCATTCTCCCCCATCGCCACGGCACAGCCTTCTCCGTCATGACACGGACGCAGGCGGCCAGGGCGCGGTGGGGGAGTATGCGTCGCGTGGTTCATCGTTTTCAGCCGGCCGGGCAGTCAGCCGCCCGGATCGTGCAAGGTCTGCAGCGTGCGGGCTTGCGCCTGCCCAAGCGGCTGGCGCACGTCGCCGTCCTGGTCGTTGCCGCCGCCAGCGCGACGGCTTGCGCGCGCGGCACCCCCTCGCCATCCCGATCGGCACCGCCACGCTATTCCGAAGGCACGCGGCCATCTCCACGCATGGCGCAGACTGCCAGAGGGGGCGGCCACTACAAGCTCGGCAATCCGTATCGCATCAACGGACGCTGGTACGTGCCCCGGGAGGACCCGCACTTCGACCGCCGCGGCATGGCATCCTGGTATGGCGCCGACTTCCACGCCCGCAAGACGGCCAACGGCGAAATCTACGACATGAACGCCCTGACGGCGGCGCATCCAACCTTGCCGCTGCCGTCCTATGTCTGGGTGACGAACGAGCGCACCGGCCGTACCGTTCTGGTGCGCGTCAACGATCGCGGCCCCTATGCGCACGACCGGCTCATCGATCTGTCACGCATGACGGCGCGCGTGCTGGGCTTCGAGCATCATGGTCTGACGCAGGTGCGTGTTCGCTACGCGGGCCGCGCGCCCCTGGACGGCAGTACCCACCGCGAGTGGGCTCATCTGCGCGGGCAGCCGTGGTATCGCAACGACGGCGTGGCTGTGGGAGCACCGCGCAGACCGGTGCCGCCCTATGCGCTCGGTCTGGGGAGTGGCGCCACGCTCATCGGCGCCCCCTGACGCTCACCCCAGGTGCTGGTGGACGAACGCGATGACGCGCTCCGTGCCCGCAGTCACGTTCTCCGCGTGCGCGAACGCGCGCAGCAGGAAACCCTCGACCTCGTCGTCATAGAGCGACACCTCGACCGTGCCGCCGCGCTTGCCGTAGGCAGTGACGAACCGCTCGAGCTGATCGCGCGGGTGCATCTTGTCGGCGCTGCCCTGCACGACGAGAACGGGCGGCAGCTCGACGGCGGCGCCGGCCTCGAGCGCATTGGCCGGCGCGCCTTCCGCCATTGCCTCCTCGTTGCCCCAATAGGCGTCGTGCGAAGGCAGGACGCGATCGATCTGCTCGGGGTAAGTGCCGCCCGACGCCTGCAGCGCCTTGCCATAGCGGTAGCGGCCGAGTGGATCGACGACGGGCCAGCACAGCACGACCGCCTGAAGACGTGCGTCGAGGCTGCCGGCACCATCGAGCGGCAGGGCGGCATAGCGGGCATCGCGCGGGCGCAGGCCGAGCAGCATGGCCTGGTGTCCGCCGCTGGAAATGCCGATGGCGCCGACCTTGTCGGCGCGCGCATTCAGCGACGCGGCGCGCGCCTTCAGCCAGCGGATGGCATAGTTTGCGTCCTGCAGGGAGGCGGGATAGCCGGCGACCGGCGGCATGCGGAAATCGAGCGCCGCCACCACGACGCCACTGCGCGCCAACGCCTCGTTCAACTTCGTATCGTTGCCGCGGTCGCCCGTGCACCACGCGCCGCCGTGCAGGTCGATCATGATGGGGAATGGCCCGGCGCCCTTGGGCTGGAACAGGCGCATCTGGAGGTCGCCCGTCGGATGCCTCAGATACGTGATGTCCGAAACCGCGATGTCGTACTGGGCACGTTCGGCCGGCGCGCTCGCCGCTGCCGTGGTCGCTGCCATCGTTGCCTCCGTCATCGTTGACCCCGCCAGTGTGGCGGATTGGAAGTCCGCTCCATTCGCGTCGCGAGTGCCCAGAGCGGACTTCCAATCATGACGCCATACGAAGCCAATGTCTCGTCGCACGTCCCTCCGACCACAACGTCCGTTCCCCGCCCCTAGTGTAGCGCATCTGACGTTGGTACCCACTCGCAGCTTGGCTCGCGACCAAACGTCAGATGCAAAAGCTACACTAGACTCAAGGTGTTGCTAGTGTTCCTTCTGGCTCCGACACTTGGTCCAGAGCCCGATGCACGGGGAACCAAGTGTCGGAGCCGGAATACTAGAGGAATGAGACGGGCGTTGCGGTCGCGACACCAGCGCTCGAGCGTGCCGCTCTCTCCGGCCAACGACTATATCGCCACCGCCGACACGCGCCACGGCACTTTTTCTGCTTTTGACGCCACCAGCCGACTGCGCCACAATCGCTACAAAAACGTAGGAAGCGAGGAACGCCTGCCATGCAGAAGTCCGTGAAATACGATCGCGCCGTCGAGGACGTGGGCAATGCCATCGGCCTCGAGCACGTCAACACGCGGGTCCCCGACCAGCACCTGGCGACGCTGTTCTACGTCACGGGGCTCGGGCTGACGCGCGACCCCTATCTCATGACGGGCGTCACCAACATGTGGATGAACGTCGGCCGCAGTCAGTTCCACCTGCCGACCGGGACGCCGCAGGTGCTGCGCGGGCATACGGGCCTCGTCATGCCGGATCGCATCGCACTGCTGCACCGGCTCGAACTGGTGCGCGAGCCCTTGGCCGGCACCAAATTCTCCCTCGCCGCCCATGCCGACCACGTCGCCGTCACCTGCCCCTGGGGCAATGCGATCCGCGTCTATGAGCCCGGCCCCCGATTCCCGGGACTACGGCTCGGCATGCCCTATGTGCAACTCGACGTGCCCCGCGGCACGGCAGCGGGCATCGTGCGCTTCTATACCGAGATCATGGCCATGCCGGCGACGGCGGTGGACGTGGAGGGCGCGCCCGCGGCCCGCGTGACGGCCGGTCCGGGGCAGGCGCTGATCTACCGGGAGTGCGACGACCCGCGGGAGGATTTCGACGGCCATCACATCGCGATCTACATCACGGATTTCTCCGGTCCCTACCGGAAGCTCGGCGCCCGCGACCTGATCAGCCGGGAGGACGACCAGCACCAATATCGTTTCGAGCGCATCGTCGATCCGCAGGACGGCCGCGTGCTGTTCACGCTGGAGCACGAGGTGCGCAGCCTCCTGCATCCCCTCTACGCGCGTCCGTTCGTCAATCGCAATCCCGCCCAATCCAACACGCGCTTTGCGCCCGGCTACGAGGATGCGGCGTGGTCGATGCCGTTCGCCGGCTGAACTGGGATGCGGCAGGGGCAGATGGGGGAGGCGGGCATGGATGGCAGCCGCGGCGAGCAGCGGACGGCAGACGGTGATGCGATCGCACGCGCACGAGGCGTCGTCCCCATCGTCCGGGCGGCCAAGCGCGGGATCGAAGAGCAACGCGCCCTGCCGACGGAGGTGGTCGCGGCCTTGCACGAGGCTCGCCTCTTCCGATTGATGCTGCCCAGGTCGCTTGGCGGCGAGGAGACCGATCTCCTGACGTTTGCCAAGGTGCTGGAGATCCTATCCGAGGCCGATGCCAGCGTCGCCTGGTGTGTCGGCCAGGGCGGCGGCTGCGCCATGTCGGCGGCCTTCCTGGAGCCCGCTGCGGCCGCACGCCTGTTCGGTGCCCGCGACGCGGTGCTGGCCTGGGGGGCGGGCGTGCAGGGAACGGCCGTCGCGGTGCCGGGTGGGTATCGCGTATCCGGGCGCTGGACCTTCGCCAGCGGTAGCCGCCACGCGACGCTGCTCGGCGCCCATTGCAGGGTGGTCGAGGCGGACGGAACAGCACGTCTGAAACCGAATGGCATGCCGGCCGACCGCACGGCCTTGCTGGCGCGCGACAAGGCCGTCATCGACGATGTCTGGCAGGTGGTCGGCCTGAAAGGCACGGGCAGCGACAGCTACGAGATCCGCGACCTCTTCGTGCCGGAGGACGAAACCCTCGATCGCGAGAACCAGGACGAGCTGAAGGTCGTCTCCACGCTCTATCGCTTCCCAACCATGCACGCCTACGCCGGCGGCTTTGCCGGCGTCATGCTCGGCATCGCCAAGGGCGCGCTCGCAGATTTACGGGACCTCGCGCTGAAGAAGACGCCACGCGGGGCTGCCTCGTCGCTGCGTGACAGTCCGGTGTTCCAGGCCGAGCTTGCGCGCATGGAAGTGCGCCTGCGGGCCGCCCGGGCCTACCATCATCAGATGTTGGCCGAGGCCTGGGCCGAGGTGGATGGCGGCCAGGCCTTCTCTCTCGATCGCCGCGTCGCACTGCGCATGTCCTCGACACACGCCATCAACGAAGGCGCCGATATCGTGCACGAGGTCTACAGGGCAGCCGGCCAGAACGCCATTTTCGAGAACGCCCCCTTCGAGCAGCGTTTGCGCGACGCCCTCTCCGCCTCCCAACAGGTGCAGGGGCGTCCGGCCCATTTCGTCACCGCGGGACGCCATCTGCTGGGCTTGGCCCTGGATACGGCCGGCTTCGTGTGAGGTCGTCGCCCCGCACGTCATGCCGCAGAGCACGAGAAAGGCTTAGGGAAATGCTGAAACTGATGCGCGGTGTCGCCATGCTGGCACTGCTGACGGGTGCGGCGCAGGCCGCAGACGGCAACGCCAAGGACGGCGAGGACGTGTTCCGCAAGTGCCGCGCCTGCCACGACGCCGGGCCGGGCGCCAGGAACAAGCTGGGGCCCATCCTGAACGGCATCGTCGGGCGCAAGGCGGCGAGCGTGGAGGGCTACAACTACTCGCCGGCCAACAAGAAGGCGGGCCAGGACGGCTGGGTGTGGACGGATGCCAATCTCGACAAGTACCTGGCCAACCCGCGCGCGGCCATGCCGGGCAACCGCATGTCGTTCGCCGGCCTGACCGACGAGCAGGACCGCGCCGACGTCATCGCCTACCTGAAGACGCAGACCGGCAAATAAACCACCGACACGGGTGCTCCAAAAAGCAGGCGGCGCGCCCCATGGGACGCGCCGCTGAGAGTGCTGCCGCGATATGCGGCTCGTTCCCGAGGATCAAAGCTCGAAGTCGTCCGAGCCGCCCATGTCCGAGCTGCTGTCGTCCATGGTGCCCGGATCGTTGTCGTCGGCGCTCTGGAAGCCGTAGTCCGTGTCGTCCGACGACGCGCTCGAGCTGTCGGACTTGTGCTCCGATGCGTGCGCACCGCTGCTGCCGCCGAACATGTCCTTGATGGCGCCAGCGGCCAACACGCCGCCGGCGACGCCGGCTGCAGTCGCCAGCGCGCCCCGGAAGAAGCCGCCACCGCCGCCGCTCGCGGCCTGCGTCGGCTGCTGGGGAGGCTGATACTGGGGCTGTTGCGCGGGGGCCTGGCGGAACCCGCCCGTCGGCTGCTGGGCCGGCTGTGCCGACCGCGCACTGCCCCAGGGGCTCGTACGCGGCTCCGGCTCGGGCTGCTGATACTGATAGCTGTCGCGGCTCGACGTCTGCGGGACGCTGGTGGCGCGGCCAGCCGCTGCGCCGCCCAGGAAGCTGCCGCCGCGGCGGGGCTGCTGCTGGGGCTGCTGCATCTGCTCGAGCTGGTCGTGCAACTCCTGCACCATCGCCTCGAGCTCTTCGACGCGGGCAGCCTGCTCGTTGAGGGCGTTCTCGTTGATGAGCATGGACTGGACGAGCTTGTAGGCGGCGTCCGGCGTATTGCGCATGCTCTGATTGATGAACGACTCCGCCTCCCGATCCTTGTCGATGGAGCCATAGGAATTGAGGCGCTCGAAAAGATCGTTGATAAGGTGGCGTTCGTCAGGCGTCATGGACGTTCTCCCAGCGGGGACTGTTATCGCGCTCATTATGTTGGGTGCGAATGGCACAAAGACAATAGCCCCGAACCCTTACGAACGCATGAGCGGGTGGGATGGCCCCAGTGTTCCGGCTCTGACACTTGGTTCCCCGTGCATCGTACTCTGGACCAAGTATCGGAGTCAGGAGAAAAACCATCAGCTATATGATTTTATTGTAGTTTTTGCATCAGACGCTTGGCCGCGAGCCAAGCCGCGAGTGGGTACCAAACGTCTGATGCGCTAAACTAGAACAGGGCGCCCCGGGCGGCGACGGGCCAGATGCATTCCACTTTGGCGTCGGGCGTACCCATGCCGCGGATGCCCACGTACCAGTCGTGCAGGTTCACGGTCGGGTCGCAGTGACCAGGGATCAACTGAACCTTGTCCCCCAGTGCGGGGCGCACGTTGCAGGCCGAGACATCGAGGTTGCCGTGCTCGTCGGACGGGCGCTCGTAGATGGCGCCGGCCAGGCCATGCACGAGGGGCGGCCCCGAATCGAACGAGAAGGTCTTGAGGCCGCCATCGATCACGGCACGCCCCTCGGTCGGCGTGCTCATCACCGTGGCATGGACGAACAGCGCATGCTCGAAGGTATCGAAGGGGCCGCCGTCGCCACGCTTGTTGCGGGCATAGTCGGCGTCCATGAAGCAGTAGGACCCGGCCTGCAACTCGTTATAGACGCCGCTGGCCGCTTCGAGTTCGAACGTACCCGTGCCCGCGCCACCGACCACGGTGCAGGCCAGTCCGGCCTTGCCCAACTGCGCGATCGTATCGGCGGTGAGCGACACGGCGCTGTCGATGGCGGCGCGGCGTTCCTCGATCGTGCGCAGATGCTGTGCGCGGCCATGGTAGGACTGCAACCCGTCGAAGCGCAGGCCCGGCTCGCGGGCCACCTGTGTGGCGAGTGCCACGGCCGGCGCACCGGGCGACACGCCGCAGCGGTTGGCGCCGACGTCGATCTCGACGAGAACGCCGATCGTGACGCCGGCCTTGCGCGCGGCCGCCCCCAGCGCCTCGACTGCCTTGGGGTTGTCCACCGCGACCATGACCCGGGCCTGCCGGGCGAGGGCCGCCAGCCGGTCGAGCTTGCGTGCGCCCACGACCTCGTTCGACACGAGGACGTCGGGAATGCCGCCTTCCACCATGGCTTCGGCTTCCGAGACCTTCTGGCAGCACAGGCCGACGGCGCCCAGCGCCATCTGCCGCAATCCGATGATTGGCGACTTGTGCGTCTTGGCATGTGGCCGCAAGCGCACGCCGGCCTTGGCGACGTGATCGGCCATCTTCCTGAGATTGCGCTCGAAGGCATCGAGATCGACGATCAGCGCGGGCGTGTCGACATCGGCGAGGTCCATGCCGGGCATGGCTGGCGGCGTGAGCGGCATCGTGCGGTCTCCCTCGGGGCGCGGGCCCGGTCGTTCGGCGGCGGGGAATGAACCGGTAGCCCAACTGGCCGGCCAAAGCAAAGCCCCCGGAGCTGGTCCGCTCCGGGGGCGTGCAGAGAGGCGGTGCACATGTCTCAGGCGCTGAGCTTGAAGCCTTCGTAATCGTTGGCCACGACCTCGTTGCACTTCTGCACGTAGCTCGTGACGCCGCCCACGTACGGCATGAAGACCCGCGGCTTGCCCGGGATGTTGGCGCCCATGTACCAGGAGTTCGCCATCACATAGAGCGTGCTGTTGGCGACCTCGTTGTTGTGGGCGACCCAGGCGATCTCGGCTTCCCGCGTCGCCTCGATGCGGCGGCTCTGGCGTTCGCCCACGTGCCGGATGGCATTGGCGATCCAGTCCACGTGCTGCTCGCACGAGAAGATCATCTGGCTCTTGACGCCGGGGCTCTGCGGTCCAGTCACCATGAACATGTTGGGGAAACCCGCCACCATGATGCCAAGGTAGGTCTGCGGGCCGTTGGCCCACTTGTCCTTGATCGAGTGCCCGTCGGTGCCCCGGATGTCGATCTCCTTCATCGCCCCGGTCATGGCGTCGAAGCCCGTGGCGAAGACGATGGCGTCGAGTTCGTAGGTCTCGCCGTCACCGGTGCGGATGCCCTTCGGGGTGATCTCCTCGATCGGGTTCGAGCGGATGTCGACGAGCTTCACGTTCGGGCGATTGTAGGTCTCGTAGTAGTTCGTATCGAGAATGAGCCGCTTGGTGCCGATCGGATGGTCGTTCGGGCAGAGCAGCTCGGCGGTCCTGGCATCCTTCACCGTCTGGCGGATCTTGTTGCGCACGAAGTCGCTGGCCGTATCGTTGGCTTCCTTGTTCGTCAGCAGGTCCGTGAACGAATAAAGGAAGCTGATCGAGCCGCCCTCGGCCCATTTGCGCTCGTACATCGCATTGCGCTCTTCGGCGGACACCTCGAGCGCGGACTTGGTCGGCGGCGGGTAGCCGGCGATGCCGAAGGGGGTATTGACCGCGCCAGCGCGCAATTCGGGATAGCGTTCCTTGTGGCGCCGCTCGCGCTCGGGCTCCATCGGCCCGTTGCGCGCGGGCAGCGAAAAGTTCGCCGTGCGCTGGAACACGTAGAGTTCCTTGGCCTGTTCGGCGATGTGCGGGATCGACTGCACGCCGGACGAGCCGGTGCCGATCACGCCGACGCGCAGGCCGGAGAAGTCGACGCCGCCGTGGGGCCAAAGGCCCGTGTGGTACCACTTGCCCTCGAAGCTATCGATGCCCTTGATGTCGGGCTTGCGCGGCGTCGACAGATTGCCCGTTGCCATGATGCAGTAGCGGCCCGTGATCGTCTCGCCGTCGTCCGTCTTCACCATCCACCGGCTGGCTGCCTCGTCGAACGTCGCGGACGTGATGCGCGTGTTGAATTGCACGTCGCGGCGCAGGTCGAAGCGCTCGGCGACATGCTGCACGTACTTGAGGATCTCGCCCTGGTTGCCGTAGCGTTCGGGCCACTTCCAGTCCTGGTCGAGTTCCGGCGAAAAGGAGAACGAGTATTCCAGGCTTTCCACGTCGCACCGGCAGCCGGGATAGCGGTTCCAGTACCAGGTGCCGCCGACATCGTCGCCTTGCTCGTAGGCGCGGACCTTCAGGCCTTGCTGGCGTAGCTTGTGAATGGCGTAGAGACCTGCCACACCGGCTCCGATGATGATGACATCGAGCGTCGTGGGTGCGGCAGCGCTGGGCGATTGCGTCATGGAAGTTCCTCTCCTCGGCGATCGTCTTGAGGCGATCCGAACGCAAGAGTTCCATGAATGTCCGGACAAGTGAAGAGGGAATGCGACACAGCTCCCATGCCCCAGGTCGAAGACCACGCCCCGGGACAGCCGGGCCGGGCTTCAAACGCTACGTCAGGCAGCGCCCCGCTTCACCTTCGCGCCGCTCTCGTACCAGCCCTTCGAGGCGTTCACGATCTT
The DNA here is from genome assembly GCA_041397775.1 of Hyphomicrobiaceae bacterium. Lineage (GTDB taxonomy): Bacteria > Pseudomonadota > Alphaproteobacteria > Rhizobiales > Hyphomicrobiaceae. Next base: position 401,820 of record JAWKWB010000002.1, read on the forward strand.
CACCACCGAGAGCATGACGGGAACCTCGATCAGCACCCCGACGACGGTGGCCAGTGCCGCCCCGCTGTCGAAGCCGAAGAGACTGATCGCGGCCGCCACGGCCAGCTCGAAGAAGTTGCTGGCGCCGATCAATGCGGACGGAGCCGCCACGCAGTGCGCCTCGCCGGCGGCGCGGTTGAGCAGGTAGGCGAGGCCGGAGTTGAAATACACCTGGATCAGGATAGGGACCGCCAGCAGCGCGATGATGACCGGCTGGGCCAGGATCTGCTTGCCCTGGAAGCCGAACAGCAGGACGAGCGTCGCCAGCAGCGCCAGGATCGAGATCGGCCCGAGTGTGCCGAGCAGGGCCTTCAAGGCCGGCTCGCCCCCGTTCGCCAGGGTCGAGCGCCGCACGAGCTGGGCGATGAACACCGGCACGACGATGTAGAGAACGACGGAGAGCACCAGCGTCTCCCATGGCACGGTGATCGCCGAGAGCCCCAGCAGCAGGGCCACGATCGGCGCGAACGCAAACACCATGATGACGTCGTTGAGCGCCACCTGGCTCAGCGTGAAGTGCGGTTCGCCGTCCGACAGGTTGCTCCACACGAACACCATCGCCGTGCACGGCGCCGCCGCCAGCAGGATGAGGCCGGCGATGTAGCTGTTGATCTGCTCTCCCGGCAGATACGGGCGGAACAGCCAGCCGATGAAGAGCCATCCCAGCAACGCCATCGAGAACGGCTTGATGGCCCAGTTGATGAAGAGCGTCACGCCGATGCCGCGCCAGTGCTCCTTCACTCCGGAAAGGGCCGCGAAGTCGATCTTCACGAGCATGGGAATGATCATCAGCCAGACGAGCAGGGCGACGGGCAGATTGACCTTGGCGATCTCTGCCGCGCCGATCGTCTGGAAAAGACCCGGCATCAGCCATCCCAGCGAAATGCCGGCCGCGATGCACAGGCCAACCCATAGCGTCAGGTAGCGCTCGAATGTCGACATGCGGGGGCGATCCTTGTCTCGGGGGCACTTCGGCATGTCCCCCACGATACGGGGACCGTCAGGCGTTATTGGTTCCAGCGTGACGCGGCGTCAAGGCCGCCCGGTGCAGCCTGTCGGTCGGGCCAGGCTCTCGCCCGTGCGGGCGTACCTCGATCATGCAGCAGATCGCAGTCACGATCCTTTCGCCATAGGCTATCCTTCTGCGACACCTCGGTTGGGTGGCGAGCGGGGAGCGAGGGCGCGAGATGGTCGAGAAACCGGAACAGTCACGCAAGCGTCGCGGCGCCGGACGCCCGCGATGCGCCATCTGCGGCGAGCCGACCCGCGAGGCGATCGCCTTCGGCGTGGTCCGCCCCGCGCTTGCCACGGGCATCGCCGCCAGCCATCCCGATATCGGTCCCAACGACGCCATCTGCCGCCGTCATCTGACGGAGGAACGGACCCGCTACGTTCAACAGCTGCTGGAGCGCGAGCGAGGCGAGTTGTCGGCGCTCGAACGGCAGGTGGTGGAAAGCCTCGCACGCGAGGAGACCGTTGCCCGCGATATCGAGGAGAATTGGGCGAGCACGCGCACGACGGGCGAGGAGGTGGCCGACTTCATCGCCGACTTCGGGGGCAGCTGGCGCTTCATCATCGGCTTCGGCGTGGTGCTGGCGGTGTGGATCGGGTTCAACGTGTGGGCGACGACGCGCGACGCCTTCGATCCCTATCCCTTCATCCTGCTCAATCTCGTGCTGTCGTGCCTTGCCGCGGTCCAGGCGCCGATCATCATGATGAGCCAGAAGCGGCAGGAGGCAAAGGACCGCCTCAGGTCCGAGAACGACTATCGGGTGAACCTCAAGGCCGAACTCGAGATCCGGCACCTGCACGAGAAGCTGGACCATCTCATCAACCGGCAATGGGAGCGTCTGGCCGAAATCCAGCAGATACAACTGGAAATCATGGAAGATCTCTCGGCCCGAAAACACTGAGCCGCCGCGACACGCGCGACGGCTCGATAATGTCGATGCAGATGCGGTCCGGCGTCCAGCGCACCAGGCCGCGGGGGATCACGCCCACCAGCGTCCGGGCACCCGGAAATGCCCGGCGGCCGCCTCGATGGCGTGCGCGGTGCGGAACAGCGTCGCCTCGTCGACCGGCTTGCCGATGAGCTGCAGCCCCATGGGCGTACCCTCGGCGGAGAGACCGGCCGGCACCGAGATGCCCGGCAGGCCCGCCATGTTGACCGTGACGGTGAAGATGTCCTCCAGATACATGGCGATCGGATCGCCCGACTTCTCGCCCTGGCCGAACGCAGGATTCGGCGTCGTCGGCGTCAGCACGACGTCGACTGAATTCCACGCCTCGTCGAAGTCGCGCTTGATGAGTGTGCGGACTTTCTGCGCCTTGAGGTAGTAGGCGTCGTAGTAGCCGGCCGACAGCACATAGGTGCCGATCAGGACGCGGCGGCGCACTTCCTTGCCGAAGCCGGCGGCCCGCGTCGACTCGTAGGTGTCCACCAGATCCTTGCCCGGCACCCGCAGACCGTAGCGCACGCCGTCGTAGCGCGCGAGGTTCGACGAGCATTCCGCGGGCGCGACGATGTAGTAGGCCGGCAGCGCGTACTTCGTGTGTGGCAACGAGATGTCGTGCACGGTGGCACCGGCATCCTTCAGCCAGGCGATGCCCTTCTGCCAGAGCGCGTCGGCGTCCGCCGACATGCCGTCGACGCGATACTCCCGGGGGATGCCGACCCGCAGGCCCTTCAGGCTCTGGCCCAGGGCCGCCTCGTAGTCGGGCACGGCCACGTCGACGCTCGTGGAGTCCTTGGGATCATGGCTCGCCATATGCCGCAGCATGATCGCGGCATCGCGCACCGTCTTGGCGATCGGGCCGGCCTGGTCGAGCGACGAGGCGAAGGCGACGATGCCCCAGCGCGAGCAGCGACCGTAGGTCGGCTTGATGCCGACGGTGCCGGTCAGGGCAGCGGGCTGGCGGATGGAGCCGCCGGTATCGGTGGCGGTGGCGGCAAGGCACAGATCGGCCGAAACGGCGGCGGAAGAGCCGCCCGAGGACCCGCCCGGCACCAGCTTGGCGTTGTCCTTCACCCCGTTGCGCGTGCGCTGCCAGGGATTGACGACGGGGCCGAAGCGGCTCGTTTCGTTCGACGAGCCCATGGCAAACTCGTCGTTGTTGAGCTTGCCGAGCATCACCGCCCCGGCGTCCCACAGGTTCTGGCCCACCGTCGATTCGTACGTCGGCGTGAACTCGTCGAGGATCAGCGAGCAGGCCGTGGTGCGCACGCCCTTCGTGCAGAACAGATCCTTGTGCCCGAGAGGCAGGCCCTCCAGCGGGCGTGCGGTGCCCGCGGCGATGCGCTTGTCGCTCTCCGCGGCCTGCGCCAGGGCGAGATCGGGTGTCTGCAGCACGTAGGCGTTGAGCGCGGGATTGGCTTGCTCGATCGCGCCGAGGAACGCCGTCGTCAATTCCGTTGCGGTAAAGGTCTTGGCCGTGAGGCCATCGCGGGCCTCCGCAAGCGTCAGTTTGGTCAGATCGGTCATCTCGTGTCTCGGAAAAGGCCGGCAGCGGCCGCGACTGGAGGGGCGGCGGTGAGCGGCGTGAGGCGGATTACTCCACCACCTTCGGCACCACGTAGAAGCCGTCCTCGGTGAGAGGCGCATTGCCGGTCACCTGGGCGGCGATCTCACCGTCGGTCACTTCGTCTGCCCGCATCTTCAGCTTGATGGGCACGACACGGGTCATGGGCTCCACGCCCTCTGTATCGACCTCGTCGAGCTGCTCGACCCAGGTCAGGATGCCGGTCAGCTCCGCCTCGAGGCCTTTCGCCTCCTCGGCCGTGATTTTGATGCGGGCGAGCCGCGCGATGCGCTTCACCGTCGCTTCATCGACGTTCATGTTTCCCTCGACGGGTGATCTGTCACGATTTGGCGCGAGTGATAGCCGCCACGCCGCCCAGGTGCAACCACGCGTCGCATCGGGGCCTGCGCGACGCTTCTCTCTGGCGGCGGCCGGTGCGGGTGACTAATGTGTTGCCGACCCACGATACCGTTCGCGACGAAAGACCCGAGCCCATGCCGACGCAGACCCTCAAGACCCTGATCCAGAAAGTCTCCACGGGCGCCACCCTGACGCCCCAGGAAATGCGCCAGGCCCTGGAGATCATGACCGACGGGCACGCGACGCAGGCCCAGATGGGCGCTTTCCTCATGGCCCTGCGCGTGCGCGGGGAAACGGTAGAGGAGATTACCGGCGCCGTTCAGATGCTGCGCGCCAAGATGAACAAGGTCACCGCACCGGCCGGTGCCGTCGACATCGTAGGCACTGGCGGCGATGGCCACGGCACCTACAACGTATCGACCTGCTCTTGCCTCGTCGCGGCCGGTGCCGGCTTGACCATCGCCAAGCACGGCAACCGCTCGGTGTCCTCGATTTCCGGCGCATCCGACGTGCTGACCGCGCTGGGCGTCAAGGTGGACGTGCCCCCCGCGCGCGTCGAACAGGCCATCGCGCAAGCCGGCGTCGGCTTCATGTGGGCGCCCATGTACCACCCTGCCCTCAAGCATTGGGCGCCCGTGCGCGCCGAATTGGGCATCCGCACGATCTTCAATCTGCTGGGGCCCATCGCCAATCCCGCAGGCGTCACGCGACAGGTGGTCGGCGTGTTTTCCCGGCAATGGGTGGAGCCGATCGCACACGTGCTGGCCGGCCTGGGCGCGGAACACGTCTGGGTCGTGCATGGCCATGACGGCCTCGACGAGTTGACGACGACGGGCTCCACAGACGTCGCCGAGGTCAAGGACGGCAAGCTCGTCCGCGTTTTCGAGGTGACGCCCGCAGACGCGGGGCTGCCCCCGGCCAAGCTCTCCGACCTCAAGGGGGGCGATGCGAAAGTCAATGCAGCCGCGATCCGAGAGGTCCTGGCCGGCAAGCCCGGACCGTTCCGCGACATCGTGCTTCTCAACACCGCTGGCGCCCTGATCGTCGGCGGCAAGGCGGCAAGCCTCGCCGAAGGCGTGGCCATGGCCGCTCGCTCCATCGAAAGTGGTGCGGCACAAGCGGCGCTCGACAGGCTCATTGCCATCACCAACGCCTGATCGCTCGTGTTCCGGTTCTGACAGTTGCTTCCCCTTGCCGTGTGCCTCGGCTCGCTAAGGTTAAAACGCATTTTTCGCGGAAAATGCGGTGCTTTCGGACGATTTTGGCGGCTGGATCTGAATGACGCACCTGATTGTCTCCATGGCGGGAGGCCGTGCGGTGTCGGGAGGTGGCGTAATGGGTAGAACCGCGCGCAATGCTGCGATCGTTCTGGTACTGGCGGCAGGCGCTTATATCTGGGCGGCCCCCGAGCACACGGCACCCGAAGCAAACCGGCTGGAGAAATTGACCAGGATCGCGACGCAAGGCACGCGCGCGCCGTCCTCCGGTCCGGCAGTGCCCACACGGGACGTTGCCATGGCGCAGCCCAAAGCGCCGGCCACGTCCCCAGCGCTTGCCGAAAAGGCCGCAACAACCACCCCGGCCAGGCCGCAAGCGCCACTTCCCATCGCTCCACATCCCGAGCACGCAACGCCCGCCTCCGGCACGGCTGGGGAGCAGGCCGCCGGCAAGATGCCGAGCCGGCAGGCCGGGCCGGTGGCGCCGGCCGCGAACGCCGGCACGGCTGCGCTCGTTCGCTCGATCCAGGCCGGATTGAAGCGGGTGGGGTGCTTCGCCGGTCTGCCGGACGGCATCTGGAGCGCGACGACGCGGGAGGCGATGCAGAGGTTTCTCGACCGGATCGACACGCAGCTGCCCGTGGCCGAGCCCGACTACATCCTCCTGACGATTGTTCAGGGACGGAAAGAGGTCGCCTGCCCCGCTGCATGCGCCCAGGGCGTGCCCGCTGCGCCAGGCGGGCACTGTCGGGTCGAGGCGGTGGCCAAGGCGCCCCCCGCGTCGTCCCAGGCGCCGATCGTGGCCCCCGGCGTCCGTCTCGAGAAGGCGAAGGCGCAGGAGCGGCAGCAAGAGATGGCGGGGTCGGACCGGGTCCCGGCGCCGTCGCTTCCCCGCAGCGCTGCAGCACAAGAGCCCGCATCGCTGACGACGCCCTCGTTCGTGCCAGCCCGCATTGCCGTCGCCGTCCGCCCCCGGCCCGTGCCGCGGCCGTCTGCGTCGATCGGTCAGCATGAACGCCGCCGCCATGCCGGAAAGGCGCGGCCGCGGCCCGCTCGTCTCGGCCGTGGCATCGCGGCGCCCCGCCCGGTGGCCCGGCCGGTCTACGTCGCACGCCCCCTGCGTGCCGCGTTGCGGGTGCGGGTCTTCGGCCGCGCGCAAACCGGCGGGCCGTGACCGGACGGGTCCTCACATGAGGGCGGATGCCTCGCGATTGGCGAGGTCGAGGCGGTCCGCCAGGGCCCGCACGACGAATTCCAGGAGGGCCTTGGCGAGTGCGGGCTCCTCGCGTGCGAGGCGATCGTAGTCGGCGCGCGCAAGCGCATAGACGACGCTGGGCTCGGCGGCGGTGACGGTGGCCGCGCGTGCCGAGCCTCGGAAGAACCCCATTTCTCCGATGATCGTGCGGCTCGCCAGACGGCGCACGCGGAAGGATCGCCCCTCGCCGTCCCGGATCGCGACCGAGACCGAGCCAGCCGCGATGAAGTCGATGGTATCGGACGGCTCGCCCTGGCTGCATACCACGGCATGGGCCGCGATGGGCCGTCGCTGCAGATAGACGGAAACGAGCCTTCGGGCTGCGTCGGCGCCCAGTTCGCGTGCAAGCCAATCGACGAATGCCGATACGGTGTCGGCCGGTGCGCCACACGCCGCCTGGGCCAGTAGCTGCTCCTCGCACCACTCCAGGGCCTCTCCGCGCGTGTGGAATACGTGAAAGCCCTGCCGTGCCTCCCTGTCCGGTGCGCCGGCGATCCGAGCCTCGATCTGCGGCGACGCGCCGGCGAGGGCGATTTCCACCGATGCGTCTCGCGCCCAGGCGGCAAGCTTCATGAAGGACAGGTGGGCCGACGAATCGATGCCGGTCACCGCGCTCAGATCCATGACGATCCAGCGGCGTTCGCCAGCCTTCCCATGGCCGACGGAGCGCTTGATCTCCTCGTACAGGCGATTGGACGAGCCGAAGAAGATATACCCGGCGAGCCACAGGATGCGGATGCGGTGGCCCTCGTCCAGGATGCGGCGCGAGAGTTCCGGGGCCCGTTCGACCGGCGAGGTCAACTCGCGCCGCGTGACGTGACGCTTGATCGCCTCGATGCGGCTGTAGCGGACCGCAAACAGAATGCAGGCCCCGACCAGCCCCAGGATGACCCCCGTCAGGTATCCGAACCTGACGATCGTCACCATGATCGCGAGGGACAGGGCGAGATCGGTATGCGACCGCTCGCCGGCCTTGCGCTGGAACGCATCCGACAGAATGCCGAGACCCAGGTAGACGATCAGCCCGCCCAGGATCGGCATCGGCACGAGATGGCCGATGTCGAGCCCCGCGACGACGACGAGCGCCAGGATCAGCCCCCCGAAAAGGCCGCTCGCGCGTGTGCGGCCATGCAGGCTGTCGATCATGCGGCTCGGGGCGACCGCGAGGCCGGTATGCAGCCCGCCGCCGAACGGCAGGACGAGGTTTGCCAGGCCGCTGAGGCGGAATTCCCGGTCCATGTCGGCGCTGGCGCCCAGTTGCACCTCGCGGCTCGTCACATCCAGAAGCAGCGCGATGACGGCGACGCCCACGAGGGACAGGATCTCGGGTGCCGCTCCGGCCAGGATCATCCAATCGACGGGGCTGGCGGAAAGTGCCAGCGGCGACCACGCCATGAGGCCCGAGACATCCGCGAGGTACCATCCGTTGCCGGCCCCGGCGAGGCGTAGGACGACCTGCAGGGCCAGCGTTGCCGCGACGAGCAGAACGGGCAGGGATCTTGCCGAAAAGCGCGTCCGCGCCACCATCATGGCCGTGGCGGTGAAACCCAGCGCGATCGCCAGCCGCAGGAGTTCGCCGTGCGTCGCCGCCAGCAGCGCGGCAGGCGTCGGCGCACGGCCCAGCGCGACCTTGATCCCGCCCAGGACGAGCAGTGTGCCCGAGGCGCCAAGGAAGCCCGCGATGACCGGGAACGGAATGAAGCGAACGAGCTGGCCGAGGCGAAAATAGCCGATCGCGAGTAGCGTCAGGCCGGTCAGCCACGTTGCGCCGGCGAGCGCCAGCAGGGCGTGGTTCGCCGCTGCTTCTGCAGTCCCTCCGGCAGCCGTCACGTCGGCCGCGACAACACCGGCCAGCACGCTCATGACCGCGACGACGGGATTGCGGGGGCCCTGCAATTGTGGCGGCAGGGTCGTGCCGATGGCGGCGATGATGGTTGCCGCCGCTGTCGCCAGCAGCAGTCCCCACAAGCCCGCGGCAAGGCCGCCGTGAAGCCCCGTATCGAAAATCAAGGCCGCGAAGGAGAGGCAGTAGGCCAGAAGAATGATGGCGCCCACGCCGCCGGCCAAGGCTTCACGCCACAACGATGTCGGCGCCCCACGCGCATCGCGCGTAAGGCGCCTCCAGAGCACTGTCAGGCGATCGTGCGACGCAACCAAGACACCTGCCTCTCGAACGAGGATGGTGAGCGACGTGCGCGATCCAGCTGCAAGCTGCGCCGCCGGCTCACCGACCGGAACGGCAGGGTATCGCGTGCAGCTTGCACGTCCAACTGGCTGCGTTCTTCTCGCAGTTCACGCGCTTGGCGACGGCCTTGGCGTAGCTGCCCCAGGCCGAGCCGTATTCGTTGGCGGTGAAGATCTCCCATTGCCGGATGGCGAGCTTCTCGGCCACCTTGCGGCTGGGCATCGTCGCTTCGCCGTAGTGGTCGTGATCGGTAAAGCAGGTCTTGCGGCCCACGCGCTTCTGCGCGTGGATCTGGTCGATGCCGGTGACGGTCTGCTTCTTGGCGGCATCTGCGGGGCCGCAAAAGACCAGCGTGGCGAGCGCTGCGGCGGCGAGGGCGATCGAGCGGTTCTGCATGAGCGGTAAGCCTATGAAGTTCGAGCGGTGGGTTGCGGTTGGACGCAATACCGGCCGCTCGAGGACGTCATTGAGCCAAAACCCACTCAGCTCTTATGCGGCTCCCCGAGACGACGCAAACGCATGGCAGCTTCTGGCGTGATCTTGCCGGCGCGTTCCAATTCGCCGACGATCTCTGCCTGATGCTCGCCGATGCGGGGACCAGCATGCTTGATTCTTCCCGGTGTGCGCAACATCCGTGGGAACACATTCTGCATCTTTAGTGGACCAAGATCAGGATCTTGCACGGTAGTGACGCTTTCGCGCGCCAGGTACTGGGGGTCCTCCAGGATCTGGGCCGCGTCATAGGCCGGGCCGATGGCGGCCTCGACCTTCTCGAAGGCGTCCAGAACCTCGGTCAGCGTGCGCGCGCCGATCCAATCGGCCACCATGCCATCGACCTCGTCGGCACGCTTGACGCGCTCCACGTTGGTCGCATAGCGCGGGTCGTCACCCGTCCCCGGTCCGCCGACGAGGTTCATCACCCGCTTGGCGATCGAGGGCGAGGCCGTCGACAGGGCCACCCAGCGCTCGTCCTTGGTCTTGTAGGCATTGCGCGGCACGTTGTTGTCGGAGCGGTTGCCGCGCCGGTTCTGGATCAGCCCGAGCTGGTCGAAGGTGGTGACCTGCGCGCCCAGGCACGAGAACAGCGGCTCATAGAGCGCCAGGTCGATGTACTGGCCCTTGCCCGAGCCCTGCACGTCGCGCTCGTAGATGGCGAACATGATGGCGAAGACGCCATGATAGGCGGCAATGCCGTCCGCCAGCCCGAAGGGCGGCAGCGTGGGCGGTCCATCCGGTTCGCCCGTGATATGCGCAAAGCCCGAGAAGGCCTCTGCAACCGTGCCGTAGCCGGGCCGGAAGCGATAGGGGCCGGTCTGCCCGAAGCCGGTGACGCGCAGCATGACGAGGCGCGGATTGCGCTTCGAGAGCACCTCCCAGCCCAACCCCCATTTCTCCAGCGTGCCCGTGCGGAAGTTCTCCACGACCACGTCGGCCTCGTCCACGAGGGCCAGGAAGGCGGCCTTGCCGTCCTCCTCGTGCAGGTCGAGCGTGAGCGCGCGCTTGTTGCGGTTCGTCACCTTCCACCACAGGCCGTGTCCGTCCTTGGCGTGCCCCATCTTGCGTAGCGCGTCGCCCTGGGGATGCTCCACCTTCACGACATCCGCCCCGAAATCGCCGAGCACCATCGCCGAGAGAGGGCCCGCAAGCACCGTCGAGCAGTCGATGACCTTGAGGCCTGCCAACGGTCCGTTCTTCTCGGTGTCGTGCTTCATGGGGAAAGTGCCCTCTGGGTGCGTAGGGGTGTTCGCGGATTGCCGGCAAGGTGGCGCAGGCCCGGCGACGATGCAACGGCTTTGGTGCCCGCCCGGCAGCAGCGCCGCTAGGCTCACCGGCGCGGCAAGGCTCGACGGTCGCGCGCGAGGCGATTAGCCTTCTGCCGGAAATTGCACTGCCCGGACACGACATGAGGACGGCACGATATGAAATTCGGTTGGCTGACGCTCGCGCACTCTCCCTCGCCCCAGGACGACCATCGCGGCATCTTCGAACAGCTCGATCAGGCCGTGCTTGCCGAGGAGCTGGGTTTCCACGGCGTCTGGCTCACCGAGCACAACTTCACCGGCGAGAGCGTCTATTCCGATCCGATCCCCTTCGCCTCGGCACTGGCGATGCGCACCAGCCGGATCCGCATCGGCTTCGCGGTCATCCAGATGACCTTGCGCCATCCCGTCCGGCTCGCCACGCAGCTCTCGCTTCTCGACAACCTCTGCAACGGCCGCCTCGACGTCGGTGTCGGCCGCGGCACGATCTTCAACGAGTACGAATTCGTGGGGTACGGCTTGCGCAGCGATGATGCGCGCGCACGCATGGCCGAGACGCTCGACGTCATGCTGAAGGCGTGGACGGCGACGCCGCTCGATCACAAGGGCACCTATTTCACCGTGCGCCTGCCCGAACTTCGTCCCGCACCCGTCCAGAAGCCGCATCCCCCGATCTGGCATAGTGTCGCCTCGGCCGCCTCGTTCCGCCTGTGCGGGGAAAGCGGCGTGCCGATCCTGACGGTGCGCATTCCCGTCGATCAGATCGCCCCGCGCCTGGGCCAGTATGCGGAAGGGCTGGCGCAGAGCGGCCTCGATGCGGCAGCACAGAAGGAGCGGCTGGACAGCGCCGGCATCTGGCGCTGGGTCTATGTGGGCGAAAGCCGGGCGGCGGCGGAGGACGAACTGGTCGCGTCCCTGCGCCAGACGCGCGCGCACATGAACCACGCCCGCCACGATCTCAACCCCGGCGATTTCCGTGTCGATCCCGCCATGCTCAACCCCTGGACGGACCCGAGTTTTTCGGAGGAGGAGGGCATTCGCTTCGCCTTGCGGTCGGGAACCCTGATCGGCTCGGCCAGCGACGTCGCCGACCAGGTGGCCGAATTGCGCGATGCAGGCGTGGGCCATCTTCTCTGCCAGATGAGCTTCGGTTATCTCAGCCATGCCCGGATCACGGCCTCGATGCGCCGCTTCGGCGAACAGGTGATGCCGAGGTTTCGGTGACGCGCCGAACCTGTTAGAAGCCGGGTTCGATGCACATATTGTGCACGCGCGCCGTGGCGTCCCCGATGGGATCGCCCGCGCCGCAAACCTCTGTATCCAGGATCGAGGCCATGCTCGCCGAGCCGATCGGTATCCCGACCGCAGCGCCGCTGTTTCCGGCCTCACAGGCCGTGCCGGCAAAGTGGACGGCCGCGCCGTTCCTGCCGATGACCCGCGCCGAAATGGAGGCGCTGGGCTGGGACCAGTGCGACATCATCATCGTCACGGGTGATGCCTACGTCGATCATCCCAGCTTCGGCATGGCGATCATCGGCCGCCTGCTCGAGGCCAAGGGCTTCCGCGTCGGCATCATCGCCCAGCCCGAGTGGCAGAGCGCCGAACCGTTCAAGGCGCTGGGCCCGCCCCGCCTGTTCTTCGGCGTCACCGGCGGCAACATGGATTCCATGGTCAACCGCTACACGGCCGACCGTCGCCTGCGCCACAACGATGCCTATACGCCCGGTGGCGAGGGCGGGCGCCGTCCCGACCGCTCGGTCATCGTCTACGCTCAGCGCTGCCGCGAAGCCTACCGCGACGTCCCCGTCGTCATCGGGGGCATCGAAGCCTCGCTGCGTCGTATCGCGCATTACGACTATTGGTCGGACAAGGTGCGCCGCTCGATCCTGGCCGATGCCAAGGCCGACCTCTTGATCTACGGCAACGCCGAGCGTGCCGTCGTGTCCGTTGCAGAGCGCCTCGACCAGGGCATGGGTTTCGACGCCATGGACGACATCCGGGGCATCGCCTTCTTCCGCAAGGCCGTGCCGGAGGGCATCTGCGAGCTGCACGCCGACGACATCGACAGCGGCGACGAGGGCGCCCGGCAGGTGCACGAGGGCGCGGCCGTCGTCCGCCTGCCCTCGCTCGAGCAGGTCCAGGCCGACAGGGAGGCCTATGCGCGCGCGTCCCGCGTGCTGCACCGCGAGAGCAACCCCGGCAACGCCCGCCCGCTGGTGCAGCGGCACGGCGACCGCGAGCTGTGGGTGACGCCGCCGCCGATCCCGCTCGCGACCCCCGAGATGGATGCCGTCTACGAGCTGCCCTACGCACGCGGTCCCCATGCCGCCTACGGCGAGGCCAAGATCCCCGCCTGGGAGATGATCCGCTTCTCAGTCACGATCATGCGCGGCTGTTTCGGCGGCTGTTCCTTCTGCTCGATCACCGAGCACGAGGGCCGCATCATCCAGAACCGCTCGCACGACAGCGTGCTGCGCGAGATCGAGGAGATCCGCGACCGGACGGACGGCTTCACCGGCGTCATCTCTGACATCGGCGGACCGACGGCGAACATGTACCGCATTGCCTGCAAGGACCGGCGCACGGAGGCCCTGTGCCGCAAGCCGTCCTGCGTCTATCCGGGCATCTGTCCCAATCTCGACACCAATCACGACAGCCTGATCGAGCTCTACCGCAAGGTGCGCGCCGTGCCCGGCGTCAAGAAGGTCAACGTCGCCTCCGGCGTGCGCTACGATCTGGCCAGCGAAAGCCCGGCCTATGTGAAGGAACTCGTCACGCACCACGTCGGCGGCTACCTGAAGATCGCGCCCGAGCACACCGAGCAGGGCCCCCTCTCCAAGATGATGAAGCCCGGCATCGGCACCTACGACCGCTTCAAGGAGATGTTCGACGCCGCTGCCAAGGAGGCGGGGCGAAAGCTCTACCTGATCCCCTATTTCATCGCGGCCCATCCCGGGACCTCCGACGAGGACATGCTGCATCTCGCCCTCTGGTTGAAGCGCAACGGCTATCGCGCCGACCAGGTGCAGACCTTCCTGCCTTCGCCCATGGCGCTGGCGACTGCGATGTATCACTCCGGAGTCAATCCGCTGAAGGCCGTGCGCCGGGGGGCATCCGAGCCCGTCGTTTCCATCAAGAAGCTGACGCGGCGGCGCCTGCACAAGGCGTTCCTGCGCTACCACGATCCCGAGAACTGGCCGGTGCTGCGCGACGCGCTGCAGCGCATGGGACGCGAGGATCTGATCGGTTCAGGCGAGGGCCATCTCGTGCCGCGCTGGCAGCCTTCGCCCGTGGCGGCGAAACGGTCCCAGCCGGCGACAGGGGCGGGGCAGCGCTCCGGCCGGCACACCTCCCCGGCCGGTGCTCCGGCACGTCAGGCGCCGTCCCGACCTGCGGCATCGCGATCTCACGGTGCGCCCGCGCAACGCTTCACCACCAAGGGTGTGAACATGTTCCCGCGGCCGTCCAAGTCGAAAGGAAAGCCCGGCAAGCAGCGCTGAGCTGCCGCCGGGCCCGGTTCTGTTCGCCGCGCCCCTTACTGCAATTCCGCGATGTCGTCGCCCGCGGACTTCCGGCGGCCGTCGATGCCATTGCGGGCGGGCTTGCGCGCGGCGATGGCCGGCGGCGGGACGATGGGCAGACCTTGCTCCCAGTAGGGCTGCGATCCATACAACCCGGCCAGGTGCTCGATGAAGACGTTGACCTTCTCGGGCATGAAGTCTCGGCAGGGATAGACGGCATAGATCGCCACGCTGTCGGACCCGCGATACTGCGGCAGCACCACTTTCAGCGCGCCGCTCTTGAGCTCCGGACCGATGTCCCAGGTCGACCGCAGTCCAAGGCCCATGCCCGCCAGGATGGCCTCGCGCATGAATTCGAACGAATTCGACCGGATGTTGCCGCGCACGCGCAGCTGATGCTGGCCGTCCGGTCCTTGCAGCCGCCACAGGTCCTGGGCGCCCGCCGACAGGCAGTTGTGCTCGTCGAGATCGGCCAGCGTCTGGGGCTCGCCGGCGTCCTCCAGGTACTTCGGCGAGGCGCAGATCACGCGCGTGTCGGCCGCCAGCTTGCGCTGGACGAGGGAGCTGTCCTGCAGTTCGCCGATGCGGATGGCCAGATCGAAGCCGTCGCGGATGATGTCGACGAAGTTGTCCGTCAGATGGAAGTCGACCTCGATTTCGGGGAACCGCTCGAGGAAGGCCGGCAGATAGGGTGCGATGTGCAGCCGGCTGAACGAGGTCGGCGAGGTGACCTTGAGGATGCCGCGTGGCTTGGTATTGCGCCGGTTGACGAAATCTTCCGCCTCGTCGATGAGGCTGAGGATGTCGACCACGCGCTTGAAGTAGCCTTCGCCCGTCTCCGTGAGGGTGAGCTGGCGGGTGGTGCGTTGGAACAGCCGCGTGTTCAGGCGCTCTTCGAGAAGGCTGACGCGCTTTGAGACGACGGCGGGCGAAAGGCCCATCTCCCGCCCCGCGGCGGACATGTTGCCGGTGCGCGCGACGCGGGCGAAGATTTCCAGATCGGTGATGGACGTCATGTTCGGCTCCCTCCCTACTTCCCATGAAGTGAAGTAGAACTTTATTGGAAATGTTGATTATGCCGCGCTGTGACGGAACTGTGGCTACCAATCTCAACGTTTTGGAGTAGTGTTGTTCCCGTGTGTTGATAATCATTGATATTGCATTGGTCATGCCGGCTGTGGCACGGCACGCAGTACCAATGCGCGGCCCGCACCGGAAGGGCCCGTCTGCTTGTTTTCTGTGCACGGAGGATGTATCGCATGTCCCTGATCGCGATGCCGCAACCGGACGCCATGGTCATTTCACGGCGCACCGCGATCGTGCAGGAGTTGGCCGCTCTCGTGGGGCCTGGCGGCCTCGTCGCGGACGAAGATGGCCGCCGCGCCTTCGAAACGGACGGCCTGACCGCCTATCGCTGCATGCCGCTCGCTGTGGTCCTGCCGCGCAGCACCGATGAGGTGTCGCGGCTGATGGCCTATTGCCATGCACAGGGCATCAAGGTGATCGCGCGCGGTGCCGGCACGTCGCTGTGCGGCGGTGCGCTGCCGGCCGAGGATGCGGTGGTCATCTGCCTCTCGCGCATGACGAAGGTGATCGAGGTCAACTATCCCAATCGCACCGCGCGCGTCGAAGTCGGCATCACCAATCTCGGCATTTCGGCCGCCGTCGGCGCCAACGGCTTCTTCTATGCACCCGATCCCTCCAGCCAGCTCGCCTGCACGCTCGGCGGCAACATCGCCATGAACTCCGGCGGGGCGCACTGCCTCAAGTACGGCGTCACGACCAACAACATCATGGGCGTGAAGATGGTGCTGGTGGACGGCAGCGTCGTCGAGATCGGCGGCGATCATCTCGACTCCGGTGGCTACGATCTCCTGGCCCTGGTGGTGGGGTCGGAAGGCCAGTTCGGCATCGTGACCGAGGCGACCGTCCGCATCCTACGGCAGGCCGAGGGCGCCCGCCCCATGCTGATGGGCTTTGCCTCCCCCGAGGCGGCCGGCCGGGCGGTGTCCGCGATCATCGCGGCGGGCATCATCCCCGTCGCGATCGAGTACATGGACAAGCCCGCGATCCACGTCTGCGAGGCCTTCGCCAAGGCCGGCTATCCGCTGGACGTCGAGGCGCTCCTCATCATCGAGGTGGAAGGGTCCGAAGACGAGATCAACGGCCTCTTGGGCCGGATCGTGGAGATTGCACAGCCGTTCGCGCCCGCCGTCGTCCGCCTGAGCCAGAGCCCCGAGCAGACGGCCGCCATCTGGAAGGGTCGCAAGTCCGCCTTCGGCGCCATCGGCCGCATCTCCGAATACTACTGCATGGACGGCACCATCCCGCTCGGCAGCCTGCCGCACGTGCTCACGCGGATCAGCGAGATCTGCGCCTCCTATGGCTTGCGCGTCGCCAACATCTTCCATGCCGGCGACGGCAACCTGCATCCGCTCATCCTCTATGACGCCAACGATCCCGACCAGGTCGAGAAGGCGGAGCTGTGTGGTGGGGAGATCCTCAAGTTGTGCGTGGAGGTCGGCGGCTGCCTGACGGGCGAGCATGGCGTCGGCGTCGAGAAGCGCGATCTCATGGTCTTCCAGTTCACGCCCGAGGAACTGGCGCTCCAGATGCGGATCAAGACCGTGTTCGATCCGGGCTGGCTGCTCAATCCCGCCAAGGTATTCCCGCTCGCCGGCCGCGAAGCGGCCGCAGCCTGAGGAGCACGCGCGTGCAATCGATATTGAAACCCGCGACCGAATGGGAGCTGCAGCGCACGCTCTATGACTTGAGCGAGGCGCGCACGCCCATCGAGGTCATCGGCAACGGCACGAAGCGCGCCGTGGGCCGTGCCTCGCAGGCCGGGACGGTCATGACGACGCAATCCCTGACCGGCGTCCCCTTGTACGAGCCCACCGAACTCGTCATGTCGGCCCGGGCCGGCACCTCGCTGGCCCGCCTCGAGGCGGAACTTGCCAGCAACGGGCAGATGCTGGCCTTCGAGCCCGTCGATCTCGCGCCCCTGCTCGGTGGTACGCCGGGGCAAGCCAGCATCGGTTCGGTTTTCTCGACCAATGTGTCGGGCGCCCGGCGCGTCATGGCCGGCGCCGCGCGCGATCATCTGCTGGGCATCTCCGCGGTCACCGGCAATGGCCAGCTCTATCGCTCCGGCGGTCGCGTCATGAAGAACGTGACGGGCTACGATCTCGCCCGTGCCGTCTGCGGCAGCTGGGGCACGCTCTCCGTCCTCACCGAGGTGACGTTCAAGGTGCTGCCGGCGTCACAGGAGACGGCGACGCTGCTGATCCTCGGCCTCGACGACGACATCGCCATCGAGGCGCTGGCAGCCGCGGTGGGCTCGCCCTACGAGGTCTCGGCCGCCGCCCACATCCAGGCGAGCCTCGCCGAGCGGCTCGTGCACGAGGGGCTGCGGGCAGAGCGCAAGTCCGTGACCGCCGTACGGATCGAGAATTTCTCGAGCTTCGTGCGCTATCGCGCCGACAAGCTCAAGGATGCCCTGAAGATCTTCGGCGACGTCCACGAAATCGACAACGAGACCTCGCTCGCCTTCTGGGGTGAACTGCGCCAGCTCTCCCTGCTGCAGCGGTCGGACGACCCGCTCTGGAGAATTTCGACGTCGCCGCAGGCCGGGCCGCGCGTCGTGGCGAGCATCTCGAAGTTCATGCGCTGCCAGGCCTTCTACGACTGGGCAGGCGGCCTGGTCTGGGCCGAGGTCCAGCCGGCGGCCGATGCGGGTGCCACCGACATCCGGCGCGTCGTCGCTTCGCTCGGCGGGCATGCGACGTTGATCCGCGCGGCGCCAGCCGTCAGGGCCGCGGTCGATGTCTTCCAGCCGCTCGAGCCCGGGGTCGCCGCGATCACGGCCAAGCTGAAATCGGTCTTCGACCCGGCCGGCATCCTCAATCCCGGACGCATGTACGCCGCCCACTGATCGGGCTCGATCGCCATTCCCTCGCGAAGAAGCAGACGACGATGCGCACCAATTTCACACCCGAGCAGCTTCAGGACCCTCGCACGGCGGAGGCGGAGAGCATCCTGCGGCGCTGCGTCCACTGTGGCCTGTGCACGGCGACGTGCTCCACCTACGTTCTCGTCGGCGACGAGCGCGACAGTCCGCGCGGCCGCATCTACCTCATGAAGGACATGTTCGAGAAGGGCAAGGCGGCGCCGCCCGAGGTCCAGTTCCACGTCGACCGCTGCCTGTCCTGCCTGTCGTGCATGACGACGTGCCCCGGCGGCGTCGACTACATGCACCTCGTCGATCTCGCGCGGGCGCACATCGAAAAGACGGGCAAGCGAACCTTGCGTGAACGCCTGGTGCGCCGCGTGTTGGCCGAGACCATTCCCTACCCCGACCGGTTCCGCAAGGCGCTGGCGCTCGCCGGGCTCGGCCGTCCCTTCAAGGGGGCGATGCAGAAGCTCGGCCTGAAGGAGATGGTGGCGATGCTCGACCTCGCCCCGCGCCAGCTGCCCAAGGAGGGCCGCTACGCCGGTGCGGGCAAGGCCGTGACCCGCGGCGAGCGGCGCCAGCGTGTCATCATGCTGGCAGGCTGCGCCCAGCAGGTGCTGCGGCCGCAGGTCAACGACGCCACGATCCGCCTTCTGGCCCGCCGCGATGTCGAGGTGGAAGTGGCGGCAGGCGCGGGGTGCTGCGGTGCGCTCGTCCACCACATGGGCAAGGAAGAGCAAGCCGTCGAGCAGGCCAAGCGCAACGTCGATGCGTGGATGAAGGTGATCGGCAAGGGACCCGTAGACGGCATCATCGTCAATGCGTCGGGCTGCGGCACGATGGTCAAGGATTACGGCCATCTCCTCAAGCACCTGCCTGGCTACGCGCGGGCGGCCAGCACCATCGCCGAAAAGACGCGCGACGTGACCGAGTTCCTCCATGGCTATGATTTCGGCGCACCCGAGCGTTGGTCGAGCCTGCGCGTCGCCTACCATTCCGCCTGCTCGATGCAGCACGGCCAGCGGCTCACCGACGAGCCCAGGACGCTGCTGCGCAACGCCGGATTTACGGTTCTCGACGTGCCGGAAGGGCACATCTGCTGCGGATCGGCGGGCGTCTACAACATCCTGCAGCCCGAGATCGCGGGCGAACTGGGCCGTCGCAAGGCGCTGAACATCGAAAGCGTTCGTCCCGACGTCATCGCTGCAGGCAACCTCGGCTGCATCACACAGATCGGCCAGGCGACCCGGATCCCCATCGTGCACACGGTCGAATTGCTCGACTGGGCCTACGGTGGTCCGGTGCCCGACGGCCTCGAGCATCTGCAAGGCTTCGTCGAGAACGTACCGCAGGCCGCGACACGCGCGTGATATGAAGGGTTGTTCCGGGTTCTACCCGGATGTGGCAAAAGGCGACCACAGGTTGCCGTAATCGGGCAGTAGTTGCGCAATGAGCGGGACTTCAGGCGGCGGGCGCGCGGAGCGAGGGAGCGTGGCCCGGAGTGTGGACGGGAAGCCAACTGATGGCGGATGACCCATATCAGCTGCTGGGGCTCACGCGGCAAGCCTCGGCCGACGACATCCGTCGCGCCTTCCGCAAGCTCGCCAAGGAGCTGCACCCCGACGTGCGCCCCGGCGATGCTGCGGCCGGCGAGCGCTTCAAGAAGATCAGTGGCGCCTACGACCTGCTGGGCGATCCCGACAAGCGCCGGCGCTACGACGCGGGCGAAATCGAGGCGAACGGCGAGCCGCGCCGCCAGCACCACTGGCAGGGGCGCCCGGCCGGTGCGCGGGCGGGCGCGGGGGCGCCCGGGCCCGGTGACGACTACGGTTTCGGGGACATTTTCAGCGACATCTTCGGCAGCCGATCGGGGCGCGGGCCCGGATCCACGGCCGGCTTCAGCATGCGCGGCCAGGACCAGCGCTATACGCTCGAGGTCGATTTCCTCGAGGCGGTCCTGGGCGCCCGCAAGCGCGTGACGCTCCCGGCGGGCGGGACGCTCGATCTGGCGGTCCCCGAAGGCGTCGCCGATGGCCAGGTGCTGCGCCTCAAGGGCAAGGGTGCGCTCGGCATTCGGGGCGGAGAGCCCGGTGATGCGCTGGTCGAGATCCGGGTGCGGCCTCACCATCGCTTCCGTCGCGAGGGCGACGATATCCTGCTGGATGTGCCTGTCACCATCGACGAGGCGGTGCTGGGCGGACGCATCGAGGTCGCCACCATCGCCGGTCGTGTCGCGCTCACCATCCCGAAGGGCACGAGTTCCGGCCAGCAGTTCCGCCTCAAGGGCAAGGGCGTCAATCGCCCGGGCACGCGGGAGGCGGGTGATCAGATCGTCACCATTCGCATCGTGCTGCCGCCCGCCATCGACGACTCGCTCGCCTACTTCCTGACGGAGTGGCGCCAGAAGAACAAGTACGATCCGGGCCGCGATGTCTGAGGCATCGCCAAAGGCCGATCGCGGGCCTGGCCGCGCTGCTGGCGTCGCGCTGGCCCTTGCCATGGCGTTGCTGACGGCCACCGGACCCGCTGCCGCCCAGAAGCGGGCTGTCCGGCGCGATCAGCCCCAGCGTCTGGTGCTGCGTCCGGCCAATTGGACGCAACTGGCCAGCGTCGGCGCGGTGCAGGCGAGCGTTCGCACCACGCACCGTCTGCGCCAGCCCGTCACCGATCTGATGCTGCGCCTCGAGCCGACGCCGGGCAATTCTCTGATTGCTGCGCTGGCCTACCCGAACACGCCGCGCGGTCGGCGCCAGACGCTGTTTCTCGTCAGCCTCGTCGTGGTAGCCGGCGGGCGCCTCCTCGTCGAGGACGCCGCGCGCTGTGCCCCATGGGATGCGGACATGTCGCTTTGCGCGGTGTCCTGCGACGGCGGCGAGTTCGCACTGCTGCGGCAGCGGACGCCTGACGGCCTCAAGTTCAGCCTGGCGCTCGGAAAACTGGCAACGGCCGATGACGGCCTGAGCGATGGTCCCCGCCTCGGGGCCTGTGCCGACGATGGCCCGGACGTGCGCCTGACGACGCTGCTCGGCCCTCCCGTCGCCCGTATCGACCTCGAGGAGAAATGAGACCGGCCTGCGCTCACGCCCGCTCGCGCCGGTCCTCGGTGGCTGCGGCGCCCCTCACCCCGCGCGCGATGTCGGGCACCAGATCGCGGGCGCGGATGCGCGGCGCCTCGATGTAGGGCAGCGGCCGGATCACGTCGATGGCAGCCGCGCCGATGCGCGCCACCAGCGCCGCATTGAAGATGCCCTCGCCCAGCCGGCGCGACAGGCGGCGCAAGATGTCCTGCCCCAGGAACTGGCCGAGGAGATCGTCCGTCAGGGCGACGCCACCGGTTGCAACGATATGCAACACGACCATGCGCGCGAGCTTGGCGGTGGCAAGAAAGCCCGGCCGTCCCCCGTAGAGCCCCGCAATCGCGCGCAGCAGCCGAAGCTGTTCGACGGTGATCCAGCCCATCGTGAGGAAGGCGGTCGGACTGATGGCCGAGACGGTCGCCACGCGGCGGGCAGCGGCGGCGATGCGGCGCTTGGCTTCCATATCGACGCTGACGATGACATCGCGCTCCAGGAGGCACAGGAGATCGCCGGGGTCGCGCACCTGCGCCTTCTCCTCCGCCAGCCGCGCCAGACCCCAGCGCAACTCGTGACGGTGCTGCAGGGGTCGCACGATGTGATCCACCGCCTTGCGCTCTGCCGCCAGATCGCCCTCGCGCAGCGCCCGCTCTGCCTGCGTGCGGGTCTGTCCCAACCGGCGCAGGCGCAGGAAGCCGAGGACCTCGCGGAGCACGATGGCGAGCCCGCTGATGCCGATGACCACCAGCAGGCCGAACGCCACCCAGCCGATCCAGTCGCTGCGTTCGAGGGCAACGGAGACGAACCGTGCATAGGACAGCGCGATGGCGATGCTGCCGAGGATGCCGCCTGCCGTTATGAGGATCGCACCCCAGCGAATGCCCTGCCCCACGCTGTCGCGCGCGCCGCCGGCTATAGCGTCTCCATCGTCTCCGGGCCGCCCCGTCTCCGGCGATGCATCAGGCCTCGGCTGCGGCTCCGGCGTCAGCACGACGTCCGGGTCGTCCGTCGAGAAGACGGCAGGTTTGCGCGGGCTCTTGGAGCCGGTCATGCGAGGCGATCTCCGATCAGGAAGTCGAGGGCGCGGTCGAGCCGGATGTGCGGCCAGGCCGTACCTGCGCCGGAGGCGGCGTCGGGCACGTAAGGCGGCTGGAAGCGCACGATGCGCAGATCAGTCGTTCGGGCGCCGTCGGGATGGCCCAGTAGGTCGCTGGCGCGCGGCAGGTCGCCGGGGAAGATGGCGGCCGAGCGCGTGCCGTCGAAGCGTGTGTCACCGACATGCTCCCCCGCCAGCGGTGTTCCCACGATGCAGGCGAGTTGCTGGCCATGCGACGTCACCTCGGCCTCGCGCGTCGCGCGCAGGGCCGCGAGCGCCATGGCCTTGACCTCCGCCCCCGCCAGCGCTGCCCGGTCCTGCGCGCGCCGTGTGACCGCGCCAAGGATCTCCGCCAGCCGGTCGTGGTTGGCCGAATGCAGGTGATCCGCCTTGGTTGCCGCAAAGAGGATGCGATCGATCCGCCGCGGCATGACGAGGGAAAGAAGGCTTGCCGCACCGGGTCGGAAAACCTGCAGGACGCTCGCTAGCGTGGTCTCCAGGTCGGCAAGCGCCGTGCCGCCCGCGTCGATGGCGGTGAGGGCATCGACAAGCACGATCTGCCGGTCGAGACGCGCGAAATGATCACGGAAAAAAGGGCGCACGACCTTCGCCTTGTAGGCCTCGAAACGGTGCGCGAGGAGGGCCGCGAGCGCGCGTTGGCGGTCGGAGGGGGCATCGTCCGGCAGGTAGGGGAAGAATGTCAGCAGCGGCGAGCCTTCCAGGTCCCCCGGCATCAGAAAGCGACCGGGTCCCAGGCTAGGGTCCCCCGTCGCCGCCATCACGGGATCGGTGCGGGCGGAGGCCAGATAGGCCGTGTAGAGCGCTGCACCGGCCATCGCGATCTGCTCGGGCGTCGCATCTCCCGGCAGATCGTCGAGAAACGTGCGGAACGGTGCGGCATGCGCAGCCCGCGCGGGCGCTTCGGCGCTCTTCAGGATATCGCGCGACCACGCCTCGAACAACCGCGACATCAGTCCCAGGTCGACCAGCCATTCCCCGGGATAGTCGACGATGTCGACATGCAACCTGTTGATGCCGAGATAGCTGCGAATGAGACCGGTCGGCGTGTACTCGATCGTAACGCGCAGTTGCGAGATCCGCCGCGTGCTGTCGGGCCATTCCGGAGGCGTCGCGGCCAGGCGCGCCAGATGCTCCTCGTAGGCAAAACGCGGGATATCGTCGTCGGGCTGGGGTTCCAGGTAGGCGCGGACGATGCGGCCTTCGGCGGCCGGTCCGAAGAAGGGGAGCCGCCCGCCCGTCACGAGATTGCGCACCAGCGCCGTGATGAAGATCGTCTTCCCTGCGCGCGCGAAGCCGGTCACGCCCAGCCGGACCGTAGGCGTCGCCAGGTCGGTCAAATAGGCACCGGCATGGCGCAGCGCGCCGAGCGTCGTCTCGGAAATGTCGTTGATCGACACGTCTGCTCAAATCCGCGCTGAAAGTGGCCCGCAACGCTTCACAGATAGGTGGTGAAGCGCCGCGTGTCACGGGATGCGCGCGAATTTGCCGCCAGCAGCGGCGGTCGCGGTCCCCCTCAGCTCGTGGGCTGGCGGCGTGCCATGAACGCCAGCCGTTCGAACAGGTGCACATCCTGCTCGTTCTTGAGCAGGGCGCCGTGCAGCGGCGGAATGAGCTTCTTGGGGTCCTTCTCGCGCAGCGTCTCGGGCCCGATGTCCTCGTTGAGCAGCAGCTTCAGCCAGTCGAGCAGCTCCGACGTGGACGGCTTCTTCTTGATGCCGGGCACCTCGCGCACGTCGTAGAAGACCTTGAGCGCCTCGGAGACGAGCAGGCCCTTGATGCCCGGGAAGTGCACGTCCACGATCTGGCGCATCGTCTCGGGATCGGGGAACTTGATGTAGTGGAAGAAGCAGCGGCGCAGGAAGGCGTCCGGCAGCTCCTTCTCGTTGTTGGACGTGATGATGACGATCGGGCGCTTCTCCGCCTTGATGGTCTCGCCCGTCTCGTAGACGAAGAACTCCATCCGATCGAGTTCCTGCAGCAGGTCGTTGGGGAACTCGATGTCGGCCTTGTCGATCTCGTCGATCAGCAGGATCGGGCGCTTGTCGGCGGCGAACGCCTCCCACAGCTTGCCCCTCTTGATGTAGTTCTTGATGTCCTTCACGCGCTCGTCGCCGAGCTGACTGTCGCGCAGGCGCGTCACCGCGTCGTACTCGTAGAGGCCCTGTTGCGCCTTCGTCGTCGACTTGATGTGCCATTCGATCAGCGGCGCATCGAGAGCCTTGGAGACTTCGAGCGCGAGAACCGTCTTGCCGGTGCCGGGCTCACCCTTGATCAGCAACGGACGCTGCAGCGTCACGGCCGCGTTGACCGCGACCTTGAGGTCTTCGGTGGCGACATAGGACTTGGTGCCGGTGAATTTCATGGAACCTCTTTCGACCTTCGCAGCGTTCAAGCCGAGGCAGACTAAGGGGTGATGCCGGGGGCATCAAGGGATTGCATGGCAACGCGTGGTCGCGCGCGCGAACCGGAGCGGCGGCCGGGGAACGGCTCCCTGGCCGCAAGGGCTCTCCGGCCGGGTCGCGTCTTCAGCCTTTCTTGCTGGCTTCGTAGCGCGCCTTCGTCTCCGCGTTCATGGGGTAGAGACCGGGCAGCGACGCGCCTTTCTCCACTTCGTCCATGATCCAGGCTTCCTGGCGCTCCTGCTCGGGCGCGGCGGCAACGACGTCGTCGACGAGCTTTTGCGGAATGACCACGGCGCCGTCGTCGTCGACCACGATGACATCGTCAGGGAAGATGGCCACGCCGCCGCACGCGATCGGCTGCTGCCAGGCGACGAAGGTCAGGCCGGCCACCGACGGTGGCGCGGCGCCCCCGCGGCACCACACCGGCAGCTTGGTGCCCAGAACGCCCGCCAGGTCGCGCACGACGCCGTCTGTGACGAGGCCCTTGACGCCGCGCTTGCGCATGCGTGCGCACAGGATGTCGCCGAAGATGCCGGCATCGGTCACGCCCATGGCATCGGCAACGGCGATGCAGCCGTCCGGCATGGCCTCGATGGCCGCCCGCGTCGAGATCGGCGACGACCAGGACTCCGGCGTCGCCAGGTCCTCGCGCGCTGGCACGAACCGCAGCGTGAAGGCGCGGCCGACGTGACGGCCCTGCCCGGCGGCGAGCGGCGCCGAGCCGCGCAACCACACGTTGCGCAGCCCCTTCTTCAGGAGGATCGTGGTGATCGTGGCCGTGGTGACGGCGGACAGCGTTTCGATGATCTTCGGGTCGAGGCTCATGGCAGGGTGCGTCCTGTGAGGTGGGTTCGCACCCAGATAAAGCAGACTTCCCGTGTTCCGCCAATGGGCCGGTGGAGGGCATAGCGGCTGCCCCCCAGATCCCGTCCGGCCCCGGAAGATGTCTCGCACGTACGGCGAGCCGATTAACCCAGATCATGGAATAGGCGGGGATTTTCCGGCATCGGGACGGACATGAGCCAGTAACTTGCATGGCAGCGAGCCGTGTACGGTATTGTTTCAAGTCGAGCGTGGTCATGTACGAAAGCAAGCAACTCATCATCGGAGCAGGCCCCGTCGGGCTCGCCATGGCCGATGCCCTCAACCGGCACGGGATCGACTACGATCACGTCGAGGCCGCCGCCGGCCTGGGGGGCAATTGGCATCACGGCGTCTACAGCACGGTCCACACGGTTTCCTCCAAGCGCTCGACCGCATTCTCCGACTATCCCATGCCCGACGACTATCCCGAGTTTCCAAGCGGCGCCCAGATGCTGCGCTATCTGGAGAACTACGCGCGCGATCGCGGCCTCGCCGACCGCATCACCTACGACAAGGCCGTCACCCGCGCCGAGCCGCTGTCCGATTGGAGCTGGCGGGTGCGGTTCGCCGACGGTGAGGAGCGCGTCTACAAGGGCGTGATCGTCTGCAACGGCCATCACTGGGACAAGCGGATGCCCGCGCTCGAGGGCCAGTTCGCCGGCACCCTCATCCATTCCAAGGACTATCGCGAGCCCCGCGACCTGCAGGGCCGGCGCGTGCTGGTCATCGGCGGAGGCAATTCCGGCTGCGATGTCGCCTGCGAGGCCGCGCGCGTCGCCACGTCCTGCGATTGGAGCCTGCGCGAAGGCGTCTGGCTGCTGCCCAAGATCGCACTCGGCAAGCCCCTGACGGACCTGAGCGTGTGGTGGCTCCCCGTCTGGCTGCAACGGCCGATCCTTCGGGCCCTCATCAAGGTCATGATCGGCGACTACCGCCGCTACGGCCTGCCCAAGCCCCGTCACAAGCTCTTCGAGCGCCATCCGACCTACGGCACGGATGCGCTGGGCTACCTCAAGCAGGGCCGCATCAAGCCGCGTCCGGGCATCGCGCGCGTCGATGGGCACACGGTGACCTTCAAGGACGGTTCGCAGGGCGAGTACGACATGATCGTCGCCGCAACGGGCTTCAACAATGCCCTGCCGATGCTGCCTGCTGGGCTCGTGGAGACACGAGGCGATGCGATCGGCGTCGTCGGTGGTGCCTTCGTCGACAAGGCGAAGAACCTGCTGGCCGTAGGCTTCGCCCAGCCACGAACAGGCTTCGGGCCGGTCATCACGCCCGCGGCAGACATGTACGCACGGCTGATCAAGATCCAGGATCGGTTCGAGGATCCGATCGCCGCCCTGCTGCGGTTCTCCGGCAAGGTGCCGATGGCCTCGCCCTACATCGACCCCGTCGCCACCCGTCGCGAGTTGTGGTTCGGGCGGCTTCAGCTCAAAATGGTCGATATCGAGATCTGGCGCTATCGGCGGCACAAGCAACGGCAGGCCGCAAAGGCTGCCAGGGACGAGGCCAAGGCGGCGCAGACCCGGGATGGCGTGACGGGCACGGCGTCGGCGCGAACGATCGGAGATGGCCCGAGGGCATGAAGGTTCTCGTCACCGGGGCGAACGGCCATGTCGGCTACAACCTCGTCCAGGCGCTGGTCGCTGCCGGTCACACGGTACGCGGCTCGGTGCGTGGCCTGGACGATGCCGTGAAGATGGCGCGACTGAAGGCCATTCCCGGGCTCGAGATCGTGGAGGCGCACCTGGAAAAGCGCCACAGCCTGCGCGCGGCCATGGAGGGCATGGATGCGCTATGCCACACGGCGGCGATCTACAGGATCGTGTCCACGGATGCCGGCGACGACATCGTCCGCGCCAGCGTGGATGGCATCGATACGGCCATGCGCGCGGCCAAGGAAGCGGGCGTCGGACGGATTATCCTGACCACCTCCATCGTCGCGCTGCCCCTGACGCCGCACGGGGCGCCGCCCGCGACCGAGGCCCAATGGCAGGACAACCTGTCCGTTCCCTATTTTCGCGCCAAGACGCAGGGCGAACGGCACGCCTGGGCACTCGCCCGCGCGCTGGGGCTCGATCTCGTCAGCATCCTGCCGGCGCCGGCCGGCGGTCCAGGCTTCGTCCGCAACACGCCGACCATCGACGTGATCGAGGGCATCATGCAGGGGGCGC
The DNA here is from genome assembly GCA_041397775.1 of Hyphomicrobiaceae bacterium. GTDB lineage: Bacteria > Pseudomonadota > Alphaproteobacteria > Rhizobiales > Hyphomicrobiaceae. Next base: position 429,262 of record JAWKWB010000002.1, read on the forward strand.
TACGCATCGCGGCACCGCCCATCCATTACCCCTACGTGGACGTGCGCGATGCCGCGGCCGCGCATGTGCTGGCCTTGGCGCCGCAGGCATCGGGACGCTATGTCGTCGCCAATGACGAGATCCCCACACTGGCCGAGATCGCAGCCGTCATGCACGGCATCGACCCGCGCGTGCGCACGCCGCTGTTCGAATTCAACGCGAGGCTGTTGCCGGCCCTGCCGCTGATCGAGCGCATCGTCAGCGCTGTGAAGGGCGTGCGCAGCACGATGTCGCCGGAGTTGGCGGCCACGTTCAGCGGCAAGCGCTTCAACGTGACATCGGCGCGCATCAGGGCAGAGCTCGGGTGGGCGCCCCGCGTCTCGCTCCGCGACAGTCTCACCGACACCATGGCTCTCCTGAGAGCGCGCGTTTGATACGCCTCAAGGTCGCATTCCCGTGGCTGGCCGATACGTGGTGCGAATGCGATCGACGCCGAGGAGATGCCAGTATGGTCGAAAGATCCCAGACGGGCGGCTGGATGCCGTCGCTCTACGAGCCCATCAAGAAGGTCAGCCAGAAGGTGGCGGACTGGTTCGCACCGCGCTCGGATGCCGCGGTGACGGCGGCAGCCTACGAGATCGCCATGGAATTGCCCGGCGTGGAGCCCGAGAACATCGACATCGCCGTGCAGGACGGCATGCTGGTCGTGAGCGGCGAGAAGCATTTCGAGCACGAGGAATCCGGCAAGAGCTACTACTTCTCCGAGCGCGAATTCGGCGCCTTCCAGCGGGCGTTCCGCATCCCCCTCGACGCCGATGCGGAAGCCATCGATGCCGAATTCAAGAACGGCGTGCTCAACATCAGGCTGCCCAAGGCGCGGCCTGTCGACGGCAATGCACGCAAGGTCGCGGTGCGTACGGTTTGACGTGACCGGATCGCTGCCAGCCGCACCGTCGACCCCAGAAAGCAGGACGAGATGAAAGAGCATCGCACATGGGAGGATGGGGTGACCCTCATCCTCGGCATCCTCATCGGACTGAGCCCCTGGTTGTGCCAGGAGACGGGCTCCTCCGCGGCCAACGCCAACGCGGCCTTGAGCGGGCTCGCCATCCTCCTGCTCGCCCAGCTCGAGATGATCAGCGTGAAGCGATGGGAGGAGACCCTCCTATTCCTGTGCGGCCTCTGGGTCGTGGCCTCCCCGTTCGTGCTCGGCTTCGCGGGTGCCGGCCAGCTTCCCGTCTGGACCTGGACGCTCGGCGGCTTCGTGATGATGATTTCCGCTTTCGAGATCTGGCAGGATTGGCGCAAGACCGACCGCGACCTGGCGAACCTCAGGTGAGGTTCACCGGGCCGGCAGCGTGGCTCAGGTGGTCGCAAATCCCTTGAACGGCGTCGGTATCGCGGTGAGCTCGGCGATGAGTTCGGGCGGCAGCGCTGCGGGATCGGCGGTGTTCACGCTGGCAAACATCGCATCGGAAGTCTCCGCGAAGCGGCGCGCGATGACGCCCTTGATCTCGTCGAAGCGTCCGCAGGCTGCGAACAGGTCCACCACGTCGTCGCTCACCTCGCCGGCGAGCTTGTCCCAGGCACCCTCGCGCGTCATGCGGTTCAGCTTGAGGCCGAGGTCTTGCAGGCCATGGACGGCCAGAACCGGGTAATAGGCCGGTGTCGAGCCATAGAAGCCGACGCGCCCGCGCACCCACTCGCGCGCCTTGTGCACGGCCTCGTCCGTCGGGCCGGTGGCGAGGAAGCCTCCGCCCGTGATCTCGAAATTCTCCCGGCTGCGGCCGTTGCGCGACAGGCCTTTCTGCAATTCGGGCATCACCACCGCATCGATGTAGCGGCGCGTGCAGAAGGGGTGCAGTCGCACCCCGTCGGCAACCTCACCCGCCACGCGCAGCATGGCTGGTCCCACGGCCGCCATCGTCACGGGCGGGATGCGCAGGCCCAGGCTCTCGGGAACGAAGTAGGGTGGCATCAGCGTGAAGCGGTAATGCACGCCCTCGAAGGCGAGCTTGTCGCCGAACCGCCAGCAGCGCCAGATCGCCTTGAGCGCCAGGACATACTCGCGCATGCGCGGCGCCGGCGGCCCCCAGGGCACGGAGAAGCGGCGCTCGTTATGGGCCTTCACCTGCGTGCCCAGTCCCAGCACGAAGCGGCCCCGGCTCGCCTCGTTGAGGTCCCAGCTCGCGTTGGCCACCGCCATCGGCGAACGGGAGAACGAGATGGCGATGGCGGTGGCCAGTTCCACGCGCTCCGTCTCCACCGCGGCCACGGCCAGCGGCAGGAAGGGATCGTGCTTGTTCTCCATCGTCGTGATGAGCGAGTAGCCGTCCGCCTCCACTTTCCGGGCGGCCGCCTTGACCTTGCGCAGGTCGTCTTGTGGCACTGTGGTGGCGATGCGCATGCTGTGGGGCTCCTGTCGGTCGCGATCTCTCGTGCGCGCTGGGCGGCTCTGGTCGTGGTGGCTGTGTCGTGGTGGACGTAGACCATCGGCCGCGGTGTGACTATCGTCTCGCATTCGTTGCACGCTCGCGCAATGCGACCGACGCCGCCGACCGAGGACACGAGATGACAGACACCGCCGCGCTCATCGAAGCCGCCATGCCCGAATTGAAATCATGGATCGGCCGCCGGGAGGTGGTCGCCGACGACATTTCGCTCACCACCGTGCAGCGCATTGCTGCGATGCTGGACATCCCGCCCGATGGCTTTGCGGTTGGCGAGGCACTGCCCTCGCACTGGTATTCGATGTTCTTTGCGAGCAACGCGCTCCAGCGCGATATCGGGCCGGACGGGCATCCCGTGAAGGGGCTGTTCCTGCCGCCCATTCCCTTGCCGCGACGCATGGCGGCAGGCCGCCGGGTAACGCTCTCGGGCGCCCTTCGCATCGGCCAGCACGCGACGCGAACGGCCGAGGTTCTGGGGATCGAGCCGAAATCGGCGCGCACGGGGCACATGATCGTGCTCACCATGCGCCACACCATCGCGACGGCGGGCGAGACCGTCGCCGTCGAGGAGTTCGACGCTGTCTATCGCGAAGGTCTTCCGCCCGGCACGCGCAATCCCACGCCGCCGCCCGTCGCGCCTCCCGCCGGCGCCCAGTGGTCGTCGACCTACCGGCTCTCCGCGCCGCTCGTCTTCCGCTACTCGGCCATCACCTGGAACGCGCACCGCATCCACTACGACGCCGACTATACGCGCGGCGAGGAGGGCTATCCCGCGACGGTGCAGAACGGCGGGCTGACCATGCAACTCATGCTGCAGACCGCGACGCCCCATCTGCCCGGCGAGATCACGGGCTTCGAGGCCCGCCTGATGCGGCCACTGTGGGTCGGCGACACCGCCCGCATCGAAGGCGGCATGGCCGCCGATGGCCGCCTGGACTGCTGGGCCGTCGACAAGGACGGCGCGCTCGCCGCCCGGATGGAGCTGCGATACGCGCCATGAGCGGAGGACCACTTTCCGGCGTGCGTGTGATCGACCAGACGGCCGTCGTCGTCGGGCCCATCTGCACGCGCACGCTTGCCGACCAGGGCGCCGACGTCATCAAGATCGAGCCGCCGTCGGGCGATCTCCTCAGGACGATGGCCCGCGGCGCGCGCAATCCCGGCATGTCCGGCAAGTTCCTGCATTTCAACCGCAACAAGCGGTCGGTGTGTCTCGACATCAAGCATCGAGGCGCCATGGCGGCCTTGCGGACGCTGATCGCAGGCGCCGACGTGTTCGTGAGCAACGTGCGGCCCGGCGCCTTGGCCCGCGCAGGGCTCGATTACCAGAGCCTGTCGGCGCTCAACCCGCGCCTCATCCATTGTTCGATCCTCGCCTTCGGGCGGGGCGGGCGTTACTTCGACAAGCCGGCCTACGATCCGATCATCCAGAGCCTTTCGGGGGTGGCCGGCACCTTCGAGCGGGCCATCGGCGAACCTCGCTTCGTCCCGATGGTGATGACCGATCACGTCACCGGGCTGATTGCCGCCCAGGCGATCGGGTTCGCGCTCTACCGCCGCGAGAAGACGGGACGCGGGGAGGCCATCGACGTGCCCATGCTCGAGAACATGGCATCCTTCGTCATGAGCGAGCACATGGCCGGCGCCACGTTCGATCCGCCGGCGGGGCCGACCGGTGACAACCGTCTCGTCAGTCCCGACTATCGTCCGCTGGCGACGAAGGACGGCTACATCACCGTCGCGCCCAACACGAATGCGCAGGCGTTCGCCTTCTTCGACGTCATCGGCCGGCCCGAATTGAAGGACGATCCGCGGTTGTCGAACGCGGCGGTGCGCAGCGCCAATGCGGACTTCTATTTCGAGGTGCGGGCCGCCGGCCTGAAGCAGCGTACGACGGCGGAATGGCTCGCGATCTTCGAGGAACTGGCCGTCCCGGCGGCGCGATACAACACGATCGACGACGTGATGGACGACCCCCACCTCGCCGACGTCGGGTTCTTCGAGATGGAGGATCATCCCAGTGAAGGTCGCATCCGGCGCACGCGGCTGCCCAACACCTTCCACGGCGGCATGCGCACCGATCCCCTGCCCGCACCGCGGCTCGGTGCCCACACACGCCAGGTGCTGGGCGAAGCCGGCATGGGCGCCGCCGAGATCGACGCACTGATCGCCGATGGCGGGGCGATCGCCGACGATCCCGAGACGTGAGGCGCCGGACCGCTCAGGACCGGCTCTTGCCGCTCCAGCCGTAGTCGCGTCGTGCGGCGGCCTTGGTGACGTAGCCCTGGGCGATATCGTGCGCGACGAGGGCCGGGCTGCGCTCGGCCGGCGGGCCATAGCCGCCGCCGCCGGACGTGTAGAGCGTCAGGAAATCCCCTTTGCGCAGGTCCACGCGATCCTTGCTTTTCACCTTGATGATGCGGCCCTCGCGCTCGATCTCGATGCGCGTGCGCGTTCCCTCGCTGCCGCCGAAGAGGCCATAGGGGGAGAGGCGGACGCGGTCGGTGTAGGTGGCGAAATTGGTGTCGTCCTTCAGGATCTCGAAGCGGCGATAGAAGCCGAGGCCGCCGCGCTGGCGTCCCGGTCCCCCGGTATCGGGGAGAAGGCCGTACCCCACCACGCGGAAGTGCGCGAAGTCCATGTCGGTCGCCTCGACCGGCGTGTTGGTGCAATTCGAAAGCGGGCTGTCGACGGCATCGCAACCATCGCGCCGTGGGCCGCCGCCGAAGCCCCCGCCATAGATCTCCAGATAGACGCGATAGCCCCGCTCGCCCAGATGCGAAATGGCGAGCGCATGCGTCGAATCGTTGCCGCCGGCGATCACCTTGTCCGGCACCACCTGCGCCAGTGCCTTGAGCACGGCATTGAAGCAGCGATAGGCGGCGAGCAGGCGGGCGCGCACGGGGGCCGGATAGCGCGGCTTGATCAGCGACCCTTCCGGCGCCGTCACTGTGATGGGGCGTTTGAAACCCTCGTTGAAAGGAATGTCTGGGCTCGTCAGGGCGCACTTGATGGCGGCCAGCGTCGCCGAGACGGTGGAGGCCCAGGGGCAGTTGAGATTGCGCCCGACCTGGCGACAGGTGCCCGTGTAGTCCACCGACACGCTCTCGCCCGCGATGGTGACGGCGGCTTTGACCGTCAGCGGCGTGTCGGTGATGCCGTCGTCGTCGACCGCGTCCTCACCGTGATAGGTGCCGTCGGGGATGGCGGCGAGGGCGGCCCGGAAGCGGCGCTCCGAATAGGCCATGAGCTCCGCCATCGCCGTCGCGACGGTTGCGGCGCCGTAGCGGGCGCACAATTCGCCCATGCGTGCCGTGCCGATCGCATTCGCCGCGAACTGGGCATAGAAGTCGCCGATGGTCTGCGAGGGCACACGCACGTTGGCGGCGACGAGGCGTTCGAGCGGGCCGCCGTTCCAGTCGCGCGCGTAGGTGTAGCGCGAGGGCGGGATGATGATGCCTTCCGCGTGCACGTCGACGGCATCGGGCGTCATGCCGGGATTGCCGCCGCCCAGGTCGAGATGATGCGCCACCGTTCCCGCGAATGCGACCAGTTGCCCGTCGTGGAAGATCGGCGTGAAGATGAAGACGTCCTGCAGGTGCTGGCCGCCGCCGTAGGGGTCGTTGTTGATGTAGAAGTCGCCGGGCCGCAGATCTTCGATGGGGCAGCGCGCGACGCAGGCCCGGAAGATCTCGGACATGCTGCCCAGGTGCATGGGGATGAGCTCGGCCTGGGCGACGACGTTGCCCTCGGCGTCGAAGAGGGCGGCCGACGCATCCTGCGCTTCGCGCACGATGTTGGAGTAGGACGAGCGGATCAGCTTCGTGCCCATCTCCCGCGCGATCGCGATCAGCGCCTGGCTGATGACGGCATAGTCGACCGGATCGATGGCCGCCGTCTTGGTGCGCGGGGGGCGGGTGCCGCGTGATCCGGCCGGAGAGCCTGTCTTCGCCGTCTTGCGGTCGGTGCGCTTCTGCATGTCACGCGCGCTCCAGGATGGTGTTGTCGTTGGCATCGCGCCGCGCGGTCCAGCCGTCGGGCACATAGAGCGTGGATGTGGGGTCTTCGAGCAGCGCGGGACCGGCCACGCGATCCCGCTTGCCCAGCGCCGCACGACTGGCGAGGCGGCCCTTGCGCCACGCCTTTGCGTCATAGAGGCGGATCGCCTGCTCGCGGGCGGCGGGTGCCTTGCTCTCAGCCAGCAACGGCAGTGCCTCGAGCGGCGCCGTGACGCCGAGACGGAACGAGACGAACTCGATGGGCTTGTCGGCCTCCCCGCCGAAGAAATAGACGCGCTGATGCGCTTCGCCGAAGCGCTTGCGCACGCCTTCTGCCGTAATGCGCCGGATCTCCGTCTCGTCGAACGGCACGGGCACCTCGAAGGCCTGGCCGACGAACCGCATTTCGGCGGTGAGCTTGAGGTCGACGCGCGCGCCCAGGCCGCTGGCCTTCGCCTTTTCGAGCGCGCGGGCGCGCATGCGGGCCATCACCTCGCGCAGCGTATCGGCAGCCGTGTCGTCGGCGGGCGCGCGGTGGGTGAGGCTTTCGAACATCACGAAATCCGAGGCGATGAGGCCATAGGCGGAGATGATGCCGGCCGACGGTGGCACCACGATCGTCCCGATGCCCAGCTCCCCGGCGACCTGGGCGGCATGCAGCGGGCCGGCTCCCCCATAGGGCACCAGCACGTAGTCGCGCGGATCGTGCCCCCGCTCCGTCGAGATGAGCTGGATGGCCCGCACGATATTGGCGTTGGCCAGGGCCACTGCGCTGTCGGCTGCGGCTTCCAACGTCATGCGGAAGCGATCCGCGATGGGCTGCAAGGCCCGGGCGGACGCCTCCGGGTCGATCGTCATGCGCCCGCCCAGGAAGGCTTCGGGCCGCACCGTGCCCCGCACGACGTGGGCATCGGTCAGGGTCGCCTCGGTGCCGCCACGCCCGTAGCAGGCAGGACCCGGATCCGCCCCCGCCGAGTGCGGTCCCACCCGCAGCATGCCGCCATCGTCGACCCAGATGATCGAACCCCCGCCCGCCCCGATGGTGTTGATGTCGAGAAGGGGAATGCGGATCGGCAGTCCGTCGAGGGAGAATTCCTGCGTGAGTTGGGGGGCGCCGCCCGTGACGACGCAAACGTCCGTGGACGTGCCGCCGATGTCGAGCGTGACGAGGTTCCGGTAGCCCGAGCGGCCGGTCTGGCGGACGGCGCCCATGACGCCCGCCGCCGGCCCCGAGAGCAGCGCATTGATGGCGTTCGCACGCATGGCTTCGGCCGGCAATCGCCCCCCGTTCGACTGCATCACCGAGAAACGGCCCCTGAAGCCCGCATTGTCCAGGCGGTCGCGGAAGCGCGCGATGTAGCGGTCGATCACGGGCTGGACGTAGGCCGACAATGTCGTCGTGGAGGCGCGCTCGAACTCGCGGAACTCGCGCGTGATGTCGGACGAGATCGTGACGTGGGTGTCCGGCAGCGCCGCCGCCAGGATCGCCCGCAAGCGCTCCTCGTGAACCGGATTGACGTAGGCGTTGAGGAGGCAGATGGCGATGGCCTCGAAGCGGCCGTTCTTCAGCGCGGGAACGAGCGTCGCGGCAATGTCGGCTTCGTCGAGGGGGGCGAGCACCTGCCCGTCGGCCAGGATGCGCTCGCCGACCTCGAAGCTGCCCGCCCGCGTCACCACGGGCACGGGTTTCTGGTACTCCAGGTCGTAGATCTGGGATCGCCCGTGTCGCTGCAGCGCGAGGATGTCGCGGAAGCCGCGCGTCGTCACGAAGGCGGTGGGAAAGCCCTTGCGCTCGAGCACGGCGTTGGTCGCCACGGTCGACCCGTGTGCCAGATCGTCGATACTCTCGATGGGAATGCCGCTCGCCACCAGGGCGTTGAAAGCGCCTTCGTCGGGCGCGCGTGGCACGCTCGGCACCTTGGTGACGACGATGCCGTCTTCACCGATGGCGACGAGATCGGTGAATGTGCCTCCAACTTCGATACCCACCCGCATGCGCTGAACGTGCCTCCCCCGCGTGAGACGCCCTCGTGACCTGCAGCGCCCGCGACCCATGATAGGGGTCCGCGCCGGACGCGCAACGGCAAGGCGTGCAGTGCGAAGACTTCGGCACCGGCGGCGGTTGGCAGGGAGAAGGCGTGGAAGGGGACGTCAGGCCTGGCCGTGGGTGTCGAACATCGCCGAAGACAGCGCCTGGCGCGCGTCCTTGCCGGCCCAAACGACGAACTGGAACGCCTGGTAGTAGCGTTCGCAGGCCTCCAGACCCGCGCGCAGCAGCGCCTCGCACTGCCCGGTCGTCGCCACGGTGTTGTTCAGCATCAGGCCATGCCGGAACATGATCAGCCCGTCGTGCGACCAGATGTCGAAATGACCGAGCCAGAGCTGCTCGTTGATCTGGGCGAGCAGCCGGTAGATCTCCACCATGCGGTTGTCGGGCACCTTGAAATCGAACGCACAGGCGATGTGCAACGTTTCCAGGTCGTCGCGCCAGTTGATGGACACGTGATAATCGGCCCACGTACCCGCGACGATCAGCACCAGTTCGTCCTCGTTGGTGCGATCGCAGGCCCAGTCGTGGGTCGTTGCGACCTGCTCCACCAGATCGACGGGATTGAACGTGCGCGTGGAGCCGTGGTCTGCGAAAGCCATCTCTCATCCTTGCAGCTCGAGGGCGGCGCACCGTCATGTGCGGTCCCGTGCGATCGGACACGCCGCAGCTAGACGGAACGCATCACGAGTCGCAAGGCGACGCTGGTCTTGTCCACGATCAAAGTGGCGAGGGACCGGCGGATCGCGGCAAAAGCCCCGAATTCTGGGGATGAATTGTGGATATGCTGTCGAGAACCCGTGGCCGCTCCGTGGAGGGCTTGTGGACGACGACGACTCGGGCGGGAAGGCGGCCTCAGGGGCCGCCGTTCTGCGGTGCCAGGCGGTTTTCCAGCGCCGTGATGCGGGCCCTCAATTCGTCGTTCTCCTCGCGCGCCTTGGCCGCCATGGCCTTGACGGCCTCGAATTCCTCGCGCGAGACCACGTCCATGTCGCGCAGCATGCGCTCGCCCTGGGCGCGAACGATCGTCTCCACCTCGCGGCGGACACCTTGGGCGGCGCCGGCGGCGTCGGTCATGAGCTTTGCGAACTCGTCGAGCAGGCGGTTGTTGGTCTGGGTCATGATGCTCTCCGATCGATGGCCGGTTCGGGCTGGCGCGCGCCGCGCTGGCCGCAGCCCTCCTATGACCTCAGCGGTGCCCCGGCGATGCCCTGCCGTCAAGCCCGAACGGACTGCTCCGCCTGCGGCGCAACGCCCGCTCTCGCACAAGGGGCGGGTTGATCCATGGCCCGGGAGGGTTCTAGAAGATGCCTTCGATATCCCGAAATTCGCACAGCAACGGAGACGCCAGCCCATGCTGACGGTGTTCCTCGCCCCAGGCTCGCTCAACCATATCGCCAATATCGTGAAGGGTTACGCCATCGCCATCGGCGTCGCGTTTGCGATCTGGTTCGTCTGGCAATGGTGGGTGAAGCGGCAGGCCGAGCAGAGGCTCCTGCAGGCAGTGAAGGCGAAGGAGGCCTACGCCGGCTTCCTGGAGTTTGCCACGCAGCACCCCAAAATGGCCGAACCACAGCTTGGCGCCATCAGCGGTCCGGTGGAAATTGCCCGCTACAAGCAATTCGTCGCCCGTCTGGTGGCGACGGCGGATCAGGTGTTGTTGCTCGACCCGAGCGAGGAGTGGCGCCGGACGATTGGGCGGCATCTGGGCGCGCATGCCTCGTACCTGACATCCGAGGAATTCGCCAACGAAGGGCGCGACGCGGCAACGGCCGAGGTCCGCGCCCTGATCGATGCCTTGGCGCCGCGCATGTGAGGCGTGAGGGTGTTTTGGGCGCTGCGGCACCTGGTGACAAGGTGCCGGGTTGTGAGCGGCGCGCAAACGATGTAGACGCTAACCGGTTCCGGGGCGGGGGTTCCGGTCGGTCTTCAGTGGTCATCCGGGGGCGTGGCGCCCGCAGCCACGCGCGGTCAAGGGCAATTCATGCCGAAGAAGCTCATCATCGACGGCCAGGAAATCGAGGTCGAGGACGGCATCACCCTGCTGCAGGCGTGCGAGCAGGCTGGCGTCGAGGTGCCACGGTTCTGCTACCACGAGCGGCTGTCGATCGCCGGCAACTGCCGCATGTGCCTCGTGGAAGTCGTAGGCATGCCCAAGCCGCAGGCATCCTGCGCCCTGGGGGTCAACGACCTTCCGCCGAAGCGGGACGGCTCCATCTGGGCGGTGAACACACGCTCGCCGCTGGTCAAGAAGGCCCGCGAAGGCGTGATGGAGTTCCTGCTGATCAACCATCCGCTGGACTGCCCGATCTGCGACCAGGGCGGTGAATGCGACCTGCAGGACCAGGCGCTGGCCTTCGGCGGCGGCCGCAGCCGCTATGCGCTCAACAAGCGTGCCGTCGAGGAAAAGCACCTCGGCCCCCTGATCAAGACGGCGATGACGCGCTGCATCCAGTGCACCCGCTGCGTCCGCTTCATGACCGAGGTCGCCGGCGTCGAGGAACTCGGCGCCATCGGCCGTGGCGAGGACATGGAGATCACCACCTATCTCGAGCGCGGCATGATGTCGGAGATGTCGGCCAACGTCGTCGACCTGTGTCCGGTCGGCGCGCTGACGCATCGCCCCTCGGCCTTCAATGCGCGCCCCTGGGAGATGCGCAAGACCGAATCCATCGACGTCATGGATGCCGTGGGCAGCGCGATCCGCGTCGACGTGCGCGGGCGCGAGGTCATGCGCATCCTGCCGCGCAACAACGACGCGGTGAACGAGGAATGGATCTCCGACAAGACGCGGCACGTCGCCGATGGTCTGCGGACCCAGCGCCTCGATCGCCCCTATGTCCGCCGTGACGGCAAATTGACGCCCGCGACCTGGGACGAGGCGCTGCAGGTCGTCGCCGATCGCCTGAAGGCGGCCGATCCCAAGCGCACCGGTGCCATCGTCGGCGATCTGGCGGGCGCCGAGGAGATGTACGCGCTGGGCGACCTGATGGGCCGCCTCGGCATCGTCAACGGCGACTGCCGCCAGGACGGCATGAAGATCGATCCGGCAGCCGGCCGCGCCAGCTACATCTTCAATGCCACCATCGAGGGCATCGAGAAGGCCGACGCGATCCTGCTCATCGGCACCAATCCGCGCATCGAGGCGCCGGTGCTCAATGCCCGCATCCGCAAGCGCTGGCGCCAGGGCGGGCTTGCCGTCGGCATCGTCGGCGAGAAGGCGGACCTGGGCTACGCCTGCGATCACATCGGCACCGGCGGTGATGCACTCGCCGCACTCGCCGAAGGCCGGCACGGCTTCCAAGGCGTTCTGCGCCAAGCAAAAAATCCGATTGTCATCGTCGGCACAGGCGTCCTGTCGCGCCCCGACGGGGCCGCCATCCTGGGCCAGGCCGCTGCGATCGCGACGGCCACCAGCACCGACAACACGCTGGGCTGGGTTCCGCTCTGCGTCCTGCACACGGCGGCCTCCCGCGTCGCCGGCCTCGACTTGAATTTCGTGCCGGGTCCGGGCGGCCGGGACGTGGCGGGCATGCTGGCCGGCGACATGGACGTCGTTTTCCTGCTGGGTGCCGACGAGATCGACATGGCCAGGCTGGGCAAGGCGTTCGTCGTCTACCAGGGCACCCACGGCGACGCTGGTGCGCACCGCGCCGACGTCATCCTGCCGGGGGCTGCCTACACGGAGAAGAGCGCCACCTACGTCAACACCGAGGGCCGCGTCCAGATGACGGCGAAGGCGGCTTTCCCGCCGGGCGACGCGCGTGAGGACTGGACGATCCTCAGGGCGCTCTCCGCCCGCGTCGGCCAGACCCTGCCCTACGACACGATCGATGACCTGCGCGCGGCGATGTACAGGCTTGCCCCGCACTTCGCGCGGCTCGACAGTATCGCGGCGGGACGCATCGAGTCGGTCGCGGAGGTCGCCAAGCTTCAGGGCGCCATCGACGGCACGGCATTCGTGTCCGGCATCAAGGACTTCTACTTCACGAACCATGTGGCGCGGGCGTCCGCGGTGATGGCCGAGCTGAGCGCGCTCAGAGCCGGCGACCGCCGGGCAGCGGCGGAATAACGGGGGCGACGCGTCAGATGCAGGCGTTCTGGGAAACCTGGGGAAGCACGATCCTCAACGTCGCGTTCATCGCGGGGGCGAGTGTGTTGCTGCTGGCCTCGCTGCTCGTGATCATCGCCTTCCTTCTGCTGATGGACCGCAAGGTCTGGGCGGCCGTGCAGATGCGGCGCGGCCCCAATGTCGTCGGGCCGTTCGGGCTGCTGCAATCCTTCGCCGATCTCCTGAAGTTCGCCCTGAAGGAGCCTGTGATCCCGTCTGGGTCCGACAAGGCCATCTTCCTGCTCGCGCCGCTGGTGCTGGCGGTGCTGGCACTCGCCGCGTGGGCCGTCATCCCCGTGTCCGAGAACGGCTGGGGCAAGTGGGTCATTGCGGACCTCAACGTCGGCATTCTCTATATTTTTGCCATCTCGTCCCTGGGTGTGTACGGCATTATCATGGGCGGTTGGGCATCGAACTCGAAATACCCGTTCCTGAGCGCGCTGCGCTCCGCCGCGCAGATGGTCTCCTACGAAGTCTCCATCGGTTTCGTGATCATCACCGTGTTGCTGTGCGTGGGCTCGCTCAACCTGGTCGACATCGTCAACGCGCAGAAGACCGGGGTCGGCACTCAGCTCGGCCTTCCCAATTCGTTCCTCGATTGGCATTGGCTGGCGCTGTTCCCGATGTTCGTGATCTTCTTCATCTCGGCCCTGGCGGAGACGAACCGCCCGCCCTTCGACCTCGTCGAGGCGGAGTCGGAGCTGGTCGCGGGCTTCATGGTCGAATACGCTTCGACGCCCTATCTGCTGTTCATGCTGGGCGAGTACGTGGCAATCGTGACCATGTGCGCCCTGACCACGATCCTGTTCCTGGGCGGCTGGCTATCGCCGCTGCCGTTCGCGCCCTTTACCTGGGTGCCCGGCGTGATCTGGTTCATCGCCAAGGTGACGTTCGTTTTCTTCATGTTCGCCATGGTGAAAGCGATGGTACCGCGCTATCGCTATGATCAGCTCATGCGACTGGGCTGGAAGGTGTTCCTGCCGCTGTCGATGGCCATGGTCGTAATCGTGGCGGGCGTGCTCCAGTACGGTGGCTTCGCGAAGTAAAATATGCGACCGCCGGCAACGGCCGGGGCTTTGGACTGTCGAATGGGTGAATGGCGCACAAGCGCGCTGAAGACGATTGGATGAAGACGCAACCATGTCAGTGGCAGCCGGCATAAAATCGCTATTCCTCAAGGAGTTCGTCTCGGCGTTCTTCCTGGCGATGCGCTACTTCTTCAGCCCCAAGGCGACGTTGAACTATCCCTTCGAAAAGGGCCCGCTTTCGCCGCGCTTCCGTGGCGAGCATGCGTTGCGCCGTTATCCCAACGGCGAGGAGCGCTGCATCGCCTGCAAGCTGTGCGAGGCGATCTGCCCGGCGCAGGCCATCACCATCGAAGCCGGTCCGCGCCGCAACGACGGGACGCGGCGCACCACGCGCTACGACATCGATATGACCAAGTGCATCTACTGCGGCTTGTGCCAGGAGGCCTGCCCGGTCGATGCCATCGTGGAGGGGCCGAATTTCGAGTTCGCCACCGAAACCCGCGAGGAGCTGTTCTACAACAAGGAGCGCCTCCTCGCGAACGGCGAGCGGTGGGAACGCGAGATCGCGAAGAATTTGTCGCTCGACGCGAAGTACCGCTGACCTGCGGGCTGGGCGACGAACGTCGGGTCGACGGACGTTGAGAGAACGGACTTCCGCGCGCTATTGCGGACGGCCGGAAGGCATGGACTGAGGGGCACGCGCCGCCAGGCGAAGAGAGACACGGGACGATGACACTCGCCGACGCCTTTTTCTATCTGTTCGCGCTCCTCACGGTCGCATCCGCCGTGCTGGTGATCACAGCGCGCAACCCAGTGCACGCGGTGCTCTGGCTCATCCTCGCCTTCTTCAATGCGGCGGGCCTGTTCATTCTGCTCGGTGCCGAATTCCTGGCGATGATCCTGGTCGTCGTTTATGTCGGCGCCGTGGCGGTGCTCTTCCTTTTCGTCGTCATGATGCTGGACGTCGATTTCGCAGAGCTGAGGGCTGGCTTCATCAAGAACGCGCCGGTCGGCCTGTTCGTCGGCGCGATCCTGTTCGCCGAACTGTTCATGGTTCTCTTCTGGCGCTTCGTCACGCCCGCCAAGACCGGCCTGGCGGCCGCACCAGTGTCGGCCCAGGCCGTTTCCAACACCAAGGCGATCGGGCTGATCCTCTACAAGGAGCCGTACGTCTACTTCTTCGAAGTGGCCGGCCTGATCCTGCTCGTCGCCATGATCGGCGCCATCGTCCTGACGCTGCGCCACAAGGAAGGCGTCCGGCGCCAGTCGATCAGCGCGCAGAATGCCCGCACGCCTGCAACCGCCATGGACGTGGTGAAGGTTCCCGCCGGTGGCTACACGATCCCGGAGAGCGGCCCCGTAGCCGGCGCGGCCCCGACCGTCAAGGAGCACGCATGACCGTTGGTCTTTCGCATTACCTGGTGCTGGCCGCGTGCCTCTTCACGATCGGCGTCTTCGGCATCTTTCTCAATCGCAAGAACGTCATCGTCATCCTGATGTCGGTCGAGTTGATGCTGCTCGCCGTCAATATCAACCTCGTGGCGTTCTCGAGCTTCATGGGCGATCTCGTCGGGCAGCTCTTTGCGCTCTTCGTGCTCACGGTTGCCGCCGGCGAGGCTGCGATCGGGCTTGCGATCGTGGTGGTCTACTTCCGCAACCGCGGCACCATCGCCGTCGAAGACATCAACATGATGAAGGGTTGAATGAACGAAGGACCGTAGTGAGTAGGGAGTTGGGAATAGTGCGGGTTGGCTGACGTCAGGTCAAATCGTGACCTCGTGGCCTGGCAGAAGTCGATGGCCCTGGCCACCGCCTGCGACCGTGAGACCGCCACATTCCCGGCGAGCGAAATCTACGGGATGACAAGTCAGATCCGCAGGGCGGGCGCTTCGGTCCCTGCGAACATTGCAGATGGCTACGGCCGGGAGACGACGAGAGCGTACGTTCGGGCGCTTCGTGTGGCTCCGGGGTCGTTGAAGGAACTGGATACGCACGTGTTGCTCGCACAGACGGTTGAATCGATGGGTGATGACAGCACCGGCCGGCCTCTCGATCGATGCGAGGAGGTAGGACGGATGCTGCGGGCACTCATTCGGGCATTGCAGAAACGGAGCTCGGCGGAATGACCTTCTCCCTATCTCACAACTCCCCATTCCCGCGAGCGTGAGCGAGCCCCATGATCTATCAGGCCATCGTATTCCTGCCCCTCCTCGGCGCGCTGATCGCGGGCTTTTTCGGCCGTCTCATGGGGCCGCGCCCCTCCGAGATCGTGACGACCCTGTTTCTCGGCATTGCCGCCGTGCTGTCCTGGATCGTTTTCGTCCAGATCGGCCTCGGCCACACCACGGCGAAAGTGACGCTGTTGAAGTGGGTCGTCTCCGGCAATCTCGACGTGTCGTGGGCCATCCGCGTCGACACGCTGACGGCCGTCATGCTGGTGGTGGTGACGACGGTCTCCGCCCTCGTGCACCTCTACTCGATCGGCTACATGCACGAGGATCCGCATCGGCCGCGGTTCTTCGCCTACCTGTCGCTGTTCACGTTCGCCATGCTCATGCTGGTGACGAGCGACAACCTGCTGCAGATGTTCTTCGGCTGGGAAGGCGTGGGCCTCGCCTCCTACCTGCTGATCGGTTTCTGGTTCCAGAAGCCCGAGGCCAACGCGGCGGCCATCAAGGCCTTCGTCGTGAACCGCGTCGGTGACTTCGGTTTCGCCCTCGGCATCTTCGGAATTTTCTTCGTCTTCAACAGCATCAGCTTCGACGAGGTCTTCCAGGCCGCCCCCGCCATGGCCGGCAAGACGATGACGTTCATCGGCTACCAGGTCGACATCATGACCTGCCTGTGCCTGCTGTTGTTCCTGGGCGCCATGGGCAAGTCCGCGCAGTTCCTGCTGCACACCTGGCTGCCCGACGCCATGGAAGGCCCCACGCCCGTCTCCGCGCTGATCCACGCGGCCACGATGGTCACCGCCGGCGTCTTCATGGTGGCGCGGCTGTCCCCGCTGTTCGAGCTGGCGCCCCGTGCCCTCGAGGTGGTGACGCTGGTCGGCTGCGTCACGGCCTTCTTCGCGGCGACAGTTGGCCTCGTCCAGAACGATATCAAGCGCGTGATCGCCTACTCGACCTGCTCTCAGCTCGGCTACATGTTCGCTGCCTGCGGGCTTGGCGCCTACGCGGCGGGCGTGTTCCATCTCTTCACGCACGCCTTCTTCAAGGCCCTTCTGTTCCTCGGCGCCGGCTCGGTCATCCACGCGATGCACCACGAGCAGGACATGCGGAACATGGGCGGCCTGCGCGCGAAGATCCCCGTCACCTGGGCCATGATGATGATCGGCACGCTGGCGCTGACCGGCGTCGGCATCCCGCACTTCGTGGGCTTTGCCGGCTTCCACTCCAAGGATGCCATCATCGAGGCGGCCTACGCGGGGCACACCCCCGGCAACTACGCCTTCTGGGCTCTGGTCATCGCGGCCTTCATGACGTCGTTCTATTCCTGGCGCCTGGCGTTCATGACCTTCCATCAGGAACCGCGGTGGGCCCACGGCGGCCAGCACGGGGCTGACGACCATGGCCACGATGCCGCGCACGGGGCTGACGATCACGCCCATGACAGCCATGGCGCGCACGAGCCGCACGAAAGCCCGATGGTGATGCTGGTGCCGCTGTTCGTCCTCGCCGCGGGCGCGGTGCTGGCCGGTGTCGTCTTCTCCGGCAGCTTCATCGGTCACGGCTACAAGGAGTTCTGGGGCAAGGCGCTCGTCGAAGGTACTCGACAACCACATCATGCACGCCATGCACGAGATCCCGGGGTGGGTGGGTTGGGCGCCGTTCGTCGCCATGCTGTCCGGTCAGGCGCTGGCCTCCACGTGTACTACATCGCGGTTCCGAGCCTGCCAGCCGCGACGGCACGCGCCTTCAAGCCCGTCTACCTGTTCCTGCTCAACAAGTGGTACTTCGACGAGCTCTACGACGTCTTGTTCGTGCGCTCCGCCAAGGCCATCGGACGCTTCCTCTGGAAGGGAGGCGACGGGGCCGTCATCGACGGCGCCATCGACGGCACCGCGTCCACTGTCGGCAAGATCACCGGCCGCGTCGTCAAGCTCCAGACCGGCTACGTCTATCACTATGCCTTTGCCATGCTCATCGGTCTCGCAGCGCTGATCACCTGGTTCACGCTCGGCTTTGGAGGTGTGCGGTGAACCCGTTCGGCAATAATCTGCTTTCCATCGTCACCTTCCTGCCGCTCGTTGGCGCGCTCGGGATCGCGATGCTGAATGCCGAGGCGCGCGGCAACGCCCGCTTCATCGCGCTTTGGACGACCATCATCACGTTCGTGGTCTCGCTGTTCATCTGGATCGATTTCGATCCCAAGCTGGCCGGCTTCCAGTTCATCGAAGAGCGGGCCTGGCTCGGCGCCATCAAGTACAAGATGGGCGTCGACGGCATCTCCATGCTGTTCGTGATCCTCACGACGTTCCTGATGCCCCTGTGCATCCTGGCGAGCTGGGAATCCGTCGAGGCCCGCGTGAAGGAGTACATGATCGCGTTCCTCGTGCTGGAAACGCTGATGATCGGCGTCTTCTGCGCGCTCGACCTCGTGCTGTTCTACCTGTTCTTCGAGGGCGGCCTGATCCCGATGTTCGTCATCATCGGCGTCTGGGGCGGCAAGCGGCGCGTCTACGCGAGCTTCAAGTTCTTCCTCTACACGCTCCTGGGCTCCGTGCT
Organism: Hyphomicrobiaceae bacterium; assembly: GCA_041397775.1. Taxonomy (GTDB): domain Bacteria; phylum Pseudomonadota; class Alphaproteobacteria; order Rhizobiales; family Hyphomicrobiaceae. Next base: position 447,602 of record JAWKWB010000002.1, read on the forward strand.
GATGCTGCTCGCCATGATGGCGATCTACTGGCAGGCCGGCACGACGGATATCCCGACGCTGATCGATACGGTGAAATTGCCAGCGAACATGCAGTTCTGGCTGTGGCTCGCGTTCTTCGCCTCGTTCGCCGTGAAGATGCCGATGTGGCCGGTCCACACATGGCTTCCCGACGCGCACGTGGAAGCGCCGACGGCGGGCTCGGTCGTACTTGCGGCGGTGCTGCTGAAGATGGGCGGCTACGGCTTCCTGCGCTTCTCTCTCCCGATGTTCCCGCTCGCGACCGAGCAACTGGCGCCGCTGGTCTTCACGCTCTCCGTGGTTGCCATCATCTACACGTCGCTCGTCGCGCTGGCGCAGGAAGACGTGAAGAAGTTGATCGCCTATTCGTCGATCGCCCACATGGGCTATGTCACGATGGGCATCTTCACGGTCAACCAGCAGGGCATCGACGGCGCCATCTTCCAGATGCTCTCGCATGGCGTCGTCTCGGCTGCGCTGTTCCTGTGCGTCGGCATCGTCTACGACCGCATGCACACGCGCGAGATCGCGGCCTATGGCGGGCTCGTCAACCGCATGCCGATCTACGCCTTCTGCTTCATGGTCTTCACGATGGCCAATGTCGGCCTGCCCGGCACGAGCGGCTTCGTCGGCGAATTCCTCACCCTTCTGGCGGCCTTCAAGGTCAACACCTGGGTCGCCTTCTTCGCGACCTTCGGCGTCATTCTCTCGGCGGCCTATGCCCTGTGGCTCTATCGCCGCATGATGTACGGCAAGCTCGAGAAGCCGTCGCTGAAGGGCATCATGGACATGGGGCCGCGCGAGATCGCGATCATGGCGCCGCTGGTGATCCTGACGGTGCTGCTGGGCATCTACCCGAGCCCGATCCTCGACGTCACCCAACGCTCGGTCAGCAAGCTGGTGTCGGGCTACGAGATGGCCGTCAAGGCGACCAGGCAGGCCGCCGCCAACCCGACACGCTAGTGTAGCGCATCTGACGTTTGGTACCCGCCAGCGGATGCAAATGTCGGAACCGGAAAACTAGGGCACGAGAAGACAATGGCTCAACTCACCACACTCGCTCCGCTGCTGCCCGAGCTGGTCCTGACGATCGGCGCCATGCTGCTGCTCGTGCTCGGCGTATCGCGGCCGGAAAGCAAGGCGCAGGCCACGTCCATCGGCTGGATGGCCATCGGCCTCATGGCCGTTGCGGCCTGGCTGGCAGCGATCGAGACCGGGCGCGCCAGTCTTTTCAACGGCGCCGTGATCGTCGACGACTTTGCGCGCTTCATGAAGATCCTGGCGCTGATCGGTGCCGCCGGCGCGCTCATGCTGGCCTTCGACGAACTGGCGGCCAGCGGCACGCTGCGGTTCGAATATCCCATCCTGCTTCTGCTCGCGACCGTCGGCATGCTGCTGATGATCTCGGCCGGCGATCTGATGGCGCTCTATCTGGGCCTCGAGCTGCAGAGCCTCGCCCTCTACGTCGTGGCCGCGTTCCGGCGCGATCATGCGCGCTCCAGCGAAGCGGGCCTCAAGTACTTCGTTCTGGGTGCCCTGTCGTCGGGCATGCTGCTCTATGGCGCCTCGATGATCTACGGCTTTGCCGGCACCACGACGTTTGCGGGCATCGCGAAGGCGGCCTCTGCCCCCGGCGCCGGCCAGAACCTGATCCTGATTTTCGGCCTCGTGTTCCTGCTCGTCGGCGTCGCCTTCAAGATCTCCGCCGTGCCGTTCCACATGTGGACGCCCGACGTCTACGAAGGCGCACCGACGCCCGTGACGGCCTTCCTGGCCGCCGCGCCGAAGGTCGCCGCGATGGCGTTGCTCGTGCGCGTCGTGGCGACGGGCTTCCCGGCGATCAAGCCGCAATGGCAGCAGATCATCGTATTCCTGTCGATCGCCTCGATGCTGCTGGGCGCACTGGCGGCGATCGGCCAGACGAACATCAAGCGGCTGATGGCCTATTCCTCCATCGCCAACATGGGCTACGCGCTCGTGGGGCTTGCCGCGGGCACTGCCGAGGGTATCCAGGGCGTGCTGGTCTATCTCGCGATCTACGTCGTCATGACCCTGGGCGCCTTCGCCTGCATCCTGTCGATGCGCCGCAACGGCGAGCCGGTGGAGACGATCGAGGAACTGGCGGGCCTCTCGCAGACGAACCGGCCGATGGCCTTTGCGCTGGCCATGTTCATGTTCTCGCTGGCAGGCATCCCGCCACTCGCTGGCTTCTTCGCCAAGTGGTACGTGTTCCTGCCCGCCATCAAGGCCGGCTTCGTCACGCTGGCCGTGGTCGGCGTGCTGGCGAGCGTCGTGGGCGCCTACTACTACCTGCGCGTCGTCAAGGTCATGTTCTTCGACGAGCCGAAGACCGCATTCGAGCGGGCGTACGGCCGTGAACGCCTCGTCATGATCCTGGCGCTGATCTTCGTCCTCGTCTTCGTCGCGCCGTTCGTCGCCGCGCCGATGGTCGAGGCGGCAGGTGCGGCCGCGCGATCGTTGATGTGAGGGGGGCTGATGCCGGAGCAACCTGATCCGGCGTCGCTTGTGCGCATCGTCTGGCTCGACGAGATCGATTCCACCAACCTGGAGGCCCAGCGCCGCGCCGCTGCCGGAGAGCGCGGGCCGCTGTGGCTGGCCGCGCGCTGGCAGACGGCGGGACGGGGCCGTGCCGGGCGCGCCTGGCAGTCGTCGGGCGGCAATCTCGCCGCCACGCTGCTGCTGGCCCTCGACGCAGCGCCGGTACGCCTGCCCGAACTCTCGTTCGTTGCCGCACTTGCCGCGCACGATGCCATCGCGCAGGCACTCGCCGATACACCGAGCACCCGGCATATTCGGTTGAAATGGCCCAACGACGTGCTGATTTCAGGCGAGAAGATCTGCGGCATCCTTCTCGAGACCGCCCACTATGGCGGCACGGCCGTGATGATGTTCGGCATCGGCATCAACGTGGAGAGTGCTCCCGACGTGGCGGGGCGCAGCGTCACCGCGCTGAAGGCGCATGGCGCCACGGTCGATGCAACGCGTGCGCTGCAATGGCTCGCCGCCGCCATGGAACGCTGGCTGTCGGTCTGGCATTCCCCCGCCGGATTTGCTGCGATAAGAAAGGCGTGGCTTGCCAGATCGCTGCCGCTCGGCGCCCCCATGAGCATCGATCCGGGCTCCGGTCCCATCCGCGGGACTTTTGCGGGGCTGGACAACGACGGCGCACTGCTGCTTGCTAACGATGATGGCGGCACGCGCCGCTTTACCCATGGGGACGTCGCGATCGTCCCCGCGAAAGCCTGAGGACCATGAACGCACGCGACGCAAACGGAGGCAAAGGCCCGGGAGAGCTGACGTTCGTCGCGCTCGGCGGGCTCGGAGAGGTCGGCATGAATTGCTACCTCTACGGGCTCGAGGAGGGCGGGCGGAAACGCTACATGATGGTCGATCTGGGGATCACCTTTCCCGAAGGCGAATTCGATCCCGGCGTCGACGTCATCATGCCGGATCTTCGTTACATCCAGGAGCGACGGCGCGATTTGGCGGGCATCGTGCTGACGCATGCCCACGAGGATCACATCGGCGCCATGATCGAGCTGTGGCCAAGGCTGCAGGCGCCGATCTACGCGACGCCGTTCACCGCCGCCATGCTGAAGTCGAAGCTCGCCGAATTCGGCGGCCGGCTGAAGATGCCGATCACCGAAATCCCGCTGCGTGGCACCTTCGACGTGGGGCCGTTCGCGTGCGAATTCGTGAACATGGCGCATTCGATCCCCGAGCCCAGCGCGCTGGCCATTCGCACGCCCCACGGCGTCGTCGTGCATACGGGCGACTGGAAGCTGGACCCGCAGCCGGTCGTGGGTGCGCCCGCCGACGAGGCGCGCCTGGAAGATCTGGGGGCGGAGGGCGTGCTGGCGCTCGTCTGCGATTCCACGAACGCCTTCCGGGACGGCCGCTCTCCATCCGAATTGGAAGTCGCACAGTCGATCGCCAAGATCATCAAGGGCGCCAAGCGCCGCGTTCTCGTGACGGCATTCTCGTCGAACGTGGCGCGCATTCGCGCCGTGGCCGATGCTGCGCGGGCCTCGGGGCGGACGCTGGCCGTGGCCGGTCGCTCGATCCACCGCGTGATCCAGGTGGCCATCGACACGGGCTATCTGCCCAAAGGCTTCCGCTATGTCGACCAGCAGCAGTTCCGGCATCTGGCGGCTGACGAGGTCGTGGCGCTCGTCACGGGAAGCCAAGGCGAGCCGCGCGCGGCATTGAAGCGGATCGCGGACGGCGCCCATCCCGACATCCAGTTGTCGCCGGGCGATATGGTGCTGTTCTCTTCGCGCACCATTCCGGGCAACGAACGCTCGATCGCCACGATCCAGAATTCGCTCGCCCGCATGGGCGTGGAGATCGTCACGGATGCGGACGCCCTGGTGCACGTCACCGGACATCCGCGCCGAGAGGAACTGCGCCAGATGTATGGGTGGGTGCGCCCGAGGATCGCCATTCCGATGCATGGCGAGGTGCGCCACCTGAAGGAGCACGCGCGTATCGCCCGCGAGATGGGGATCGGCGAGGTCGTCACGCCCATCAATGGCGAAATGGTACGCATCGCGCCGGGCGGTGCCCGCCTCGTCGACGAAGTGCCGGTCGGACGCCTCTTCCGCGACGGACGGCTGATCCTTCCCGGCGATGGTCCGATCGTGCGCGAGCGGCGCAAGCTCGCCTTCGCGGGCCTCGTCGCCATCTCGCTCGTCCTCGGACGTAAGGGCGAGTTGCTCGCCGATCCCGAGGTCGCCCTGGACGGCGTTCCGGGCGAGGACGCCGAAGGCGACCTGATGGAGGACATCGTGCTCGATGCGGTGGAGGGGACCCTGTCGGGCATTCCACCGGCCCGCCGGCGCGATCCCGAGTTGGTGCGCGAGGCGGTGCGACGCTCCGCCCGGGCCGCGGTCGATCAGGTCTGGGGTAAGAAGCCCATCGTCAAGGTGCTGGTGTCCGTGGTCGACGGACGCTGAGCGTCGCTGGTGCGATGGTCGATGCAACGCGCGCTTGCAGCGCGACATCCTCGAGGGGGGCTGAAAACATGATCGGGCGGCTGAACCATGTCGCGATCGTCGTGAAGGATCTGGCGCAGGCGACACCCGTCTATGCCCGTACGCTGGGGGCCAAGGTGACCGCGCCCCAGCCGCTGCCCGAGCACGGCGTCACCGTCGTCTTCGTAGAGCTGCCCAACACCAAGATCGAGCTTCTGGAGCCATTGGGCGCCGGTTCGCCCATCGCCAAATTCCTGGAGAAGAACCCAGACGGCGGCATTCATCACGTCTGCTACGAGGTCGACGACATCATGGCCGCGCGTGACCGGCTCAAGGCCGAGGGTGCGCGCGTTCTGGGCGACGGTGAGCCCAAGATCGGCGCGCACGGCAAGCCGGTGCTGTTCCTGCATCCCAAGGATTTCCTGGGCACGCTCGTCGAACTCGAGCAGGCCTGAGCGGAGGCGCCCCGTCATGAGCCTGACGCTGTCGATTGCGCTCTACTTCGTGATCTGGTGGACCGTGCTGTTCGCGGTGCTGCCGCTGTGGGTGCGCACCCAGGCGGAGGAGGGCGTGGTCGTTCCAGGCACCGAACAGAGTGCGCCGGCGCGACCGAAATTCCTGCGGATCGTCATCGTGACGACCGTTCTGGCAGCGGTCGTGCTCGCCTGCGTCCAATTGGTCATCGCCTACAAGATCATCGACATCGAGACCATCGGCCCCGCGATCCGTTGATCGAAGGCACCGCTGTTCGCGCGGGCACGACGCCCGAGATGATCCTGGGCAGGGCAAGTCAACGCGACAGGACAAAATAAAAGGGGCCCGAGTTCATTGGAACTCGCCCCCTGGAAGCTGCTCGTTTGTGAGCGAAGGTGCTCTTCAACCGCCATAAAATAACGAGACTGAGAACGGCTACCGACACCCGTTGCCCCGAGCAGCTTTCTCCCTTGGGCTGCGTCGGGTTGTCTCCCTAGACTCGAAGCCCTGCGACTGCGTGTGCGGTTGCCGGCCCCTTTTCGAACTCTGATATGTTACAGCACTCGCCCAGGCTTGTCAGCAACAACGTCGCACCCGCGTCATAAAATTGCGTATGCACAGATCGCAGGACGCGGGGGCGGCGCGTGATTGCATGCGCGGGTGGAAATGGCTATTAGCCCGCGGGAAGCTTTATTCGCTGATCAGCGGGGGTGATCGATTCTCCCGCGGCTCGGCCCATGATCCGAGGAACGGTACGCATGCGCCTCTCCCGCTATTTCCTCCCCGTTCTCAAGGAGACGCCCAAAGAGGCGGAGATCGTCTCGCATCAGCTCATGCTGCGTGCGGGGCTGATCCGGCAGGAGAGTGCGGGCATCTATGCCTGGCTGCCGCTCGGTCTTCGGGTGCTGAACAAGGTCAACCGGATCATCCGCGAGGAGCAGGATCGGTCGGGCGCCATTGAGCTCTTGATGCCCACGATCCAGTCCGCGGACCTGTGGCGCGAATCCGGGCGCTATGACGCCTACGGCAAGGAGATGCTGCGCATCCAGGACCGTCACGAGCGTGAAATGCTCTATGGCCCCACGAACGAAGAGATGATCACCGAGATCTTCCGCGCCTACGTGAAGAGCTATCGCGACCTGCCCCTGAACCTCTACCACATCCAGCTCAAGTTCCGGGACGAGGTTCGCCCCCGCTTCGGCGTCATGCGCAGCCGCGAATTCATGATGAAGGACGCCTACTCCTTCGATCTCGACAAGGAGAGCGCGCGCCACGCCTACAACAAGATGTTCGTGGCCTATCTGCGGACGTTCGCCCGGCTGGGCTTGAAGGCGATCCCGATGCAGGCGGACACCGGTCCCATCGGCGGCGACCTCAGCCACGAGTTCATCATCCTGGCGGACACCGGCGAGAGCGAGGTGTTCTGCCACAAGGACTATCTGGATTTCCCCATTCCCACTTCCGACACGAACTTCGACGACCGCGCCGGCCTGCAGGCGACGGTGGACCGGTGGACGTCACTCTATGCGGCGACCTCCGAAAAGCACGATGCGTCCGCCTTCGATGCGATCACCGCCGACAAGCGCGTGTCCGCACGCGGCATCGAGGTCGGCCATATTTTCTACTTCGGGACGAAATACTCCGATCCCATGAAGGCCAGCGTGGTCGGCGCCGACGGCAAGCCGGTCGACGTCCACATGGGCAGCTACGGCATCGGCCCGACCCGTGTCGTGGCGGCGATCATCGAAGCCAGCCACGATAAAGACGGAATCGTCTGGCCGGTGCCTGTCGCGCCCTTCGAGGCAGCCGTCATCAACCTGAAGACGGGCGACGCGGAGACGGACGCGGTGTGCGCGCGCCTCGTCGATACGTTGGAGAAGGCCGGCGTGGACGTCGTCCACGACGACCGCGACGAGCGTGCCGGCGCGAAGTTCGCAACGATGGATCTGATTGGCGTGCCGTTCCAGCTCATCGTCGGGCCGAAAGGCGTCAAGGCCGGTGAGATCGAGGTGAAAGTGCGCAACAGTGGCGAGCGCTTCAGCATCGCCATCGATACGGCTGCGGCCGACATCGCAGCGCGAATTGCGGCCGCACGCCGACCGGCGTGAGCCGCGCGCTGCCGCGGGGAGAAACGAGCATGGCGGACGCATCCGTCGACACGCGGCCGTTCGCCGCCTTCGAATGGCTGATCGCCAAGCGCTACCTGCGCGCCCGCCGCAAGGAGGGCTTCATTTCGGTGATCGCCGGTTTCTCGTTCGTCGGCATCATGCTGGGCGTGGCGACGCTGATCATCGTCATGGCCGTGATGAACGGTTTCCGCAGCGAGCTGTTCCAGAAGATCCTGGGCATCAACGGCCACGTGCTCGCCCATAAGATCGAGGTGCCCTTCGAGGACTACGAGGAGGCCGCCAAGCGCATCGCCGCGGTGCCCGGTGTCGTCCGCGTCCTGCCCCTGATCGAGGGGCAGGCGATGATCTCGACCAGCGTCAATACGCTGGGTGCGATCGTGCGCGGCGTGTCCGAGAAGGGTGTGAAATCGCTGCACCTGCTCTCCGACAACGTCCGCTTCGGCACGCTCGACAACTTCGACCGGGCGGGCGGCATCGCCCTTGGTATCCGGCTCGCCAACAGCCTGCGCGTCAATGTCGGCGACAGCGTCACGCTCGTCTCGCCCAAGGGCGCCTCGACACCCTTCGGCACCGCGCCGCGGATCAAGCGCTATCCGGTCGTGGCCGTGTTCGAGCTCGGCATGTCCGAGTACGACAAGACCATGGTTTTCATGCCTCTCGAGGAGTCGCAGCGCTACTTCTCGCGGGGGGCCGAGGTCGACGTTCTCGAGATCATGGTCGAGAGCCCCGACAGGGTTCAGAATTACCTGGGCGCCATGAGCGAGGCGGGCGGCCGCTCCATTCATCTGACCGACTGGCGCAAGCGCAACGAGACCTTCTTCACCGTGCTCGAGGTGGAGCGGAACGTGATGTTCATCATCCTGTCGCTCATCGTGCTGGTGGCCGCGCTCAACATCATCTCCGGACTCATGATGCTGGTGAAGGACAAGGGGCGTGACATCGCCATCCTCAGGACCATGGGGGCGTCGAAGGGCGCCGTCATGCGTGTCTTCCTGATCACCGGTGCCTCCATCGGCGTAGTGGGGACGATCGCGGGGCTGATCCTGGGCATCGTGTTCTGCTGGAACATCGAGGCGATGCGGCTGCTCATGCAACGCATCACCGGGACCAAGCTGATGGATCCGTCGGTGTATTATCTCACGCGGCTGCCCGCCGAGATCGATCCCCGCGAGACCACGTTCATCGTGCTGATGGCGCTGCTGCTGTCGGTTCTGGCGACGCTCTATCCGTCCTGGCGGGCCTCGCGGCTCGATCCGGTCGAAGCACTTCGCTACGAGTAGAGGATCTGGGGGAACGTGACCGTGCAGGATGGACCCGACAGCCCTGTGCTCGAACTGATCGACCTCGAGCGGACCTATCGGCAGGGCGCGCGCGAAATCCGCGTGCTCGATGGGGCGCGGGCGACGCTGCATGGCGGACAGGCCGTGGCCCTCGTTGGGCCGTCAGGGGCGGGAAAGTCGACCCTGCTGCATATCGCGGGACTGCTGGAGCACCCCGATACCGGCCGCGTCGTCATCTGCGGCAAGGACTGTACCGGCATGGGCGACGATGCGCGCACGCGCGTTCGCCGCGCCCAGATGGGCTTCGTCTACCAATTCCACCAGTTGCTGCCGGAATTCTCCGCCCTGGAGAATGTGGTGCTGCCGCAACTCATCCTCGGGCGCAGCCGCGAGGCGGCCAATACGCGGGCCCGTCAACTGTTGTCGGACATGGGGCTTGGCGAGCGGGTGGAGCATCGCCCCGCCGAGCTTTCGGGCGGCGAGCAGCAGCGCACGGCGATCGCGCGGGCGCTGGCGAATTCGCCACGCCTTCTTCTGGCCGACGAGCCGACCGGCAACCTCGACCCCACGACCTCGGAGCACGTGTTCTCCGAATTGATCACGATGATCGAGCGCACGGGGGTCGCTGCCCTGATCGCCACCCACAACATGGACCTCGCCCGCCGCATGCACCGCGTCCTGCGGCTGTCGGGCGGGCGCCTCGTCGAGGTGGCGCCGCAGAGCGTGACGTGACGCTCTGCCGGCTGGAGGCTACGCAGACGGCGGTTCGTCGACGCAGGCGCGCTCTCAGTTCTGATCGAACGCGCGCGAGACGACGGCCAGTTGCACGCCGACGGGATTGGCAACGGGGGCACGCGCGACGGCCACCGTCGGGTTTTCCAACGCACGGTCGATCTGCACGATGCGGTCGTTGAGCGCATAGCTCTTGTCGACCAGCGTGCGCAGGCCCTCGGGGAGCTGCTCGTAGCCGCGGATATGGGCTGGACGGGCGACCGTCGCCAACTTGATGCGCCGGCGCTTGACGCGCGCCTCTTCAGGGGTGATCTCGCCGGACTTCAGCGAGCGCCGCACCAGAAGCCACGAGGCGAGCTCGAGCAGGCGCGTGGTCAAGCGCATGCTTTCCGTCGCATAGAGCATGGCGATTGCGGGCGTGAGGTCGCGCGCATCCTTGCGGCCCTGCCCATCGAGATAGGACGCGGAGGCTTCGACCAGCCCCATGCCCTCCCGGAAGATCTGGTCGAACTGATCGGAGCGCGTGAAGCGCTCGACGAAGGAAATCGTCACACATTCATTTTGCGGCACGCTGCTACCCGAACTTGGACGCCACTCGACATGATGCATTACAGAACCCGCATATTGCGCTGAAGGTTGCCTGTCTGCCAAGCACAACCTTGGCATCTGGTGGTTAACGAATGTGCTTCGAAATGAGCGCTTTTGGGGCCTCACAAAAAAATTGAGCCGCTCAGCGGCGGCTCAAGAGTTAACAGGGAGGCGTCAAACAGAGTGGAGTGAAGCCACTCGGGATCCAGATGACTGGATGGGTTCAAAATGAGCCATTCCCGTTAAAGTCGAGTTAATAGGACGGAATTCTCATCAGGTGCGCCGTTAGGGTTGATCCGTCGTTGACGATCAGGACTTGAAGAGGTCCGCGGCCGCCGACTGCCGCGCCTTCTTGACGGCGACCTCGGCACGCGTGCGCACGATTTCTGCCTCGAGGGCGGCGATGCGTTGCTCGAGCTCGCCGAGCGACTGCGCCGAGAGATCGTCGCCGACCGTGATGCTACGCCCTTGGCGGGCGCGCGGTTCGTCCCAATCCATGCCAGCCTCCATTTGCAGCTTCCACTGGGGGATAGTTCGCACGTCCGCCCACTTGTCTCAACCGCTGCCCCCATGCTTCAAGAACCACAGAACGAGCCGTGGGAACGAGCGGCGAGAAAGAGGAGAGGCCGATGTCGGGTGTGGCGAACGAGATGCGCGCAGTGATCATCGATGGCAAAGGCGGACCGGAGGTGCTGAAGGAGGCCACGGTCCCCGTCCCCGTGCCCGGCGCCGGGCAGATCCTCGTCAAGGTCGCCGCAGCCGGCGTCAACCGGCCCGACGTGCAGCAGCGCATGGGGGCCTATCCGCCACCGCCCGGCCATTCCCCGCTGCCGGGCCTGGAGATCGCCGGCACGGTCGCCGCCATCGGGCCGTCCGTCACCCGCTGGAAGGTGGGCGATGCGGTCTGTGCGCTCGTCAATGGCGGCGGCTACGCCACCTATTGCATCGCCGAGGAAACGGCGACGCTGCGCGTGCCCGGCGGCATGGACATGACGCATGCCGCAGGCCTTCCCGAAACGATGTTCACCGTCTGGAACAACGTATTCGAGCGCGGTGCTCTGAAGTCCGGCGAGTGGTTTCTCGTCCACGGCGGCACCAGCGGCATCGGCACGACGGCGATACAACTCGCCAAGGCCTTCGGCGCCAAGGTGATCGCCACGGCGGGCAGCGCAGAGAAGTGCCAGGCCTGCCGGGACCTGGGCGCCGACGTTGCCGTGAACTACCGCACCGAGGATTTCGTCAAGATCGCCAGGGAGGCGACGGGCGGACACGGCATCGACGTGACGCTGGACATGGTCGGCGGCGACTACACGGATCGCAACATCGTGGCGGCGGCCGAAGACGGGCGCATCGTCCAGATCGCCGTCCTGGGCGGCGCCGAGGCGAAGATCAACGTCGCCCGCCTGATGATGAAGCGCGTGACGCTCACCGGATCGACACTTCGCCCGCGCACGCGGGACGTCAAGGCGCGGTTCGCCGAGGCGCTGGCCACCAAGGTCTGGCCGCTGGTCGATGAAGGCCGCATCAAGGTCGTACTCGACCGCACGTTTCCCCTGGCTGAGGCGGCCGAGGCCCATCGCCGCATGGAGTCGAGCGCTCACGTCGGCAAGATCATTCTGTTGGTCTGAGGCCGCGGGCTGCGGCCGGGGTCAGCGGGAGAGTTCGCGCAGGCCCCGGCGGATCAGCTTGGCGGTGTCGGCATCGTCGCCCAATTCGGCCATCGCCGCTGCCACACCAGCCGACGCCTGCGCGGGATTGTAGCCCAGGTTGACGAGTGCCGAGATCGCCTCGGCGGCCGCGGTGCTCGTGCCTGCAACCGGCTCGGGCGCGCCCGGTTTGCCGGCCGCCACCGGCACGTTGAGGCCGGCGACGGTCAGCGCCGGCGCCTTGTCCTTCAACTCCATCACGATCCGCTGGGCCAGCTTCTTGCCGACGCCCTGCGTCTGCTCGACGGCAGCCCAGTTGCCCAGCGCAATGGCGTTGGCGAGGTCTTGCGGCCCCAGCGTGCCGAGCACGGCCAGCGAGACCTTCGAGCCCACGCCCTGGATGTTCTGCAGCGTCCGGAACCAGCTCCGCTCCACCTCGCTGGAAAAGCCGAACAGGCGGATTGCGTCTTCGCGCACGTGCGTGTCGATGGTCAGCGACATCTCCTGGCCGATCTGCATGCTGCGCAGCGTTCGTGCGGAGCACTGCACCTCGTAGCCGACGCCGTTGACGTCGATGATGGCATGGCTCTCGCCGATGGCGTCGACCTTGCCTCTGAGCTTGCCGATCATCGTTGGGGCTCCTTGGCGCTTGGCATCATCGCGCCCGTGCGATTGCAGCCGTCAGGGCGGCGCTGCGGCGATGGCTGGCATGACAGATGGCGATCGCCAGGGCGTCGGCTTCGTCGGCGCTCTCGAAGCGGGCCTTCGGCAACAGAAAGCCGATCATCGCCTGGATCTGCTTCTTGTCGGCATGGCCGGCGCCCACCACCGTCTTCTTGATCAGGTTGGGTGCGTACTCGGCAACGCGCAACCCGCGCATGGCCGGCGCCAGCAAGGCCATGCCACGCGCCTGTCCAAGCTTGAGCGTCGCCTTGGCGTTCTCGTTGACGAAGGTTTCCTCCACCGCGGCCTCGGCGGGCTTGTGGCTGGCGATGACGCCGCTCACGCCCTCGAACAGCGCACGCAGGCGATAGGCTAGATCGTCGTCGCCGTCCGACGTGATGAGGCCGCTGGCGACGTAGACGAGGCGCACGCCGTCGCTGTCGATCACGCCCCAGCCGGTGCGGCGCAATCCCGGATCGATGCCAATGATGCGAATCGTTTTGCCGATCATGGCCCAGCGTTTAGCACGGGGCCCAGGGGCCGCCCTGTCTTGCCGCGGCCACACAGGCGCGGCAACCGGCAGCCCTTCGGCATCGCATACCGCAAGCTCAGGCCGCCGTCAGCTTGGCCAGCGTCGCCTCGTCCACCTCGAAGTTGGCGAACACGGCCTGCACGTCGTCGTCGTCTTCCAGGGCCGCGACCATCTTGAGGATTGCGGCGGCCCGCTCTTCGTCGACCTGTGTCGTCAGGTTCGGCTTCCAGCTGGTCTTGACCTGGTCCGCCTGGCCGAACTTCGCCTCCAGTGCCTGCGAAACGGCGCCCATATCCTCGAAGCTGCAGGTGACGAGGTGTCCGCCCGCATCGCTGGCGGCATCCTCGGCGCCGGCCTCGATCGCGGCCTCCAGCATGGCGTCCGCGCTGGCCACCTCCGCCTTGTAGGCGATCTCGCCGACGCGCTGGAACAGGTGCGAAACCGAGCCCGTCGCGCCGAGATTGCCGGCATACTTGGTGAAGATGGCGCGCACCGCGCCGCCGGTGCGGTTGCGGTTGTCGGTCAGGGCCTCGACGATGACGGCGATGCCGCCGGGGGCATAGCCCTCGTAGCGGATCGCCTCGTAGGTGTCGGCATCGCCGCCCAGAGCCTTCTTGATGGCGCGCTCGATGTTGTCCTTGGGCATGTTCTCGGCGCGTGCGTTCTGGATGGCTAGGCGCAGCCGCGGGTTCATGTCCGCATCGGCCACGCCGGTCTTGGCCGCCACCGTGATTTCACGCGCGAGCTTGGCGAAGAGCTTCGACCGGACCGCATCCTGCTTGCCCTTGCGGTGCATGATGTTCTTGAACTGCGAATGGCCGGCCATCGGTGGTCCTCGCCTCGATCTGTTGCATGTTGTGTTGGGCCGGGTGCGCAAGACCGTGAGGCCCGCACCGCTTCGGCGGCTTTATAGTGGCGTTGCGCGGCAAAATCCACTGCCCGCGGGCTGGGATGTGGCTGCGGCAATCGGGCGAGCTACAGGCGATAGCGCACGTAGCGGCGTTCGCGCGCCTCCGATTGCTCCCCGGTTGCCGTCGGTGGCGCCCCCGGCGCGCAGCGTTCGCCGTGCCAGATGACGACGGGCGCACCGATCGTCGTTTCCGACCTCAGCGGTGCTCCCGTGCCCACCGTCCGGTGAGTGCGAATGACCACCTCGCCCGCAGCGATGGCCGAGACGATCCGCGGCAGGTCCTCGCACGGCGGAGCCGGGCGCCCCCGGTATGTCTCGGGACCGATATCAAGATCGAACCGCTGGCTGCCGGTATGCACGATGAGCTCGAACGGGCACGTCTGCGCGGCATGGGGCTGCACCGCCAGCCGCCAGAATGTCGGCGTCCGCTCCTCCGCGATGTCAGCGACGTCCCGGTGCGCAGCGATCCAGTCCGCAATGGCGTCACGGGCTGTCTCGAAGCGTTGGCGAAATACGTCGGCTGCGATCACGGACCTGGCGTCTCCTCTCGCGGGCGCGAATCGGTTGCCCGCGCACTGTCGCCATTGCAGGCCCATTGGCCCGGCTGGCAAGCGATCCCGGGCGTCGAACAGCGCGCATGCCCCGACGCATCGCGGACGCAGGTCTCGCAGCCGTTGGCCACGCGCGTGCAGGCCGGGCGATCCTTCAGGTATGCCTCGAGGGAACCGGGAGCCGGTGCCGCCGCGCCCGGCAGGACGGGAACCGCAGGCGGCGATTGCTGGTCGGCCGTCTGCGCGGCGGAGACCCCGCAGCCCCACGCGCCAGCCAGCAGCGCCAGCAGGCACATGGTCGGCCAAAGCCGTGATCGCATGAGCCTCGGTCGCATGGGCAGATCCACTCGCGAAGTCACTGTCGACGGGGGGCTGCGGCATCGCCCACCGCAGGATCTAGTGTAGCGCATCAGACGTTTGCTACCCACTCGCGGCTTGGCTCGTGACCAAACGCCTGATGCAAAAGCTACCTTAGAATCATAGTGTTGCTAGTGTTCCTTCTGGCTCCGACACTTGGTCCAGAGTACGATGCACGGGGAACCAAGTGTCGGAGCCGGAACACTAGTATCCCTTGGCGCGGTCCACGACGTTGCGCAGTGCCTTGCCGGCCTCGTAGGCGAGGATCTGGGCGGCGACGTCGTCGGCGATGGCGCTGGGGCTGGAATCGGCGGCATTGTGCGGCGTCACCGTGACGAGGGGATGCCCCCACAGCGGGCTGTCGGCCGGCAGCGGCTCCGTCTCGAAGACGTCGAGCGTGGCCCCGCCCAGCGTGCCGTCGTCGAGGGCGGCCAGGATGTCGGATTCGACCTGCAACCCGCCACGTCCCGCGTTGACGATCACGGGGCGGCCCAGGACGCCGTCGCGCGCGAGCCCCTTGAAGAGCCTCATGTCGAGAATGCCGTGCGTGTCCGGCGTCAGCGGTACCAGGGCAACGAGGATGTCGGTGCGGGCGAGAAAAGGCGCCAGTCCATCCGCCCCGCTGAAGCAGGTGACGCCCGGCAGGGTTTTGGCCGAGCGGCTCCAGCCCGCCACCTGGAAGCCGATGCGTTGCAGCACGTCGGCGCTGTCGCGGCCCAACTCGCCGAGCCCCAGGAGGCCCACGCGCAGCTCGCCTGCCGCCGCCTGTTCCGGCGCATCCCAGATCCGCTCGGCCTGCTGCGCGACGAAGCGGCGCTGCTGGCGGTGATACATGAGCACGTGCATGACGACATACTCGGTCATGCGTTTCGTCAGGTCCGTATTGACGACGCGCACGAGCGGCACGTTCGGCAGCGTCCCGTCCTTCAGCAGGGCATCGACGCCTGCCCCCAGGTTGAAGATCACCTCCAGCTTCGGCATGGCGGCCAGCAGGCCGGGCCGCGGCTTCCAGACCGCCGCATACCGTACGCGCTCGGGTGCCGCATGCGCCTCGTCGGGCAGCAGCACCGGATGCTGCGGCAGGCGGCTGGCGAAGCGGTCGCGCCAGGGAGCCACACCCCAGTTGTCGCCGGAGCCGTTGATTTCGAGCAGAAGTGACATGGACCAAAGAGCTCCCAGCAGATCAGTTGGCGGTCAGCGCGCGGTCGTCCACCTCGAGGTCGAGGGCGGCTGCCAGCAGGGCTTTCGTATACGCCTCGCGCGGTGTCTCGAAGATCTGGGCCGTCGGCCCTTCCTCCACCACCTTGCCCGCCCGCATCACCATCACGTAGCTGCTGAGGGCGCGCACGACGCGCAGGTCGTGGCTGATGAACAGGAAGGCGAGGTCGCGCTTCTTCTGCAGGTCGCGCAAGAGATCGACGATCTGGGCCTGCACACTCATGTCGAGCGCGCTGGTCGGCTCGTCCAGCATGACGAGCTTGGGCTCGAGTACCATGGCGCGTGCGATGGCGATGCGCTGGCGCTGGCCGCCGGAGAATTCGTGCGGGTAGCGATCCTGCGAGGCAGGGTCGAGACCCACTTCCTCGAGCGCCAGGCTGACCCTGCGGCGGCGCTCGTCGTAATCCATGTCCGGGCTCTGGATCAGCAGTCCTTCCTCGATGATCTGGCTGATCGAAAGCCGGGGCGACAGCGATCCGAAGGGATCCTGGAAGACGATCTGCATTTCCCGGCGCAGGGGGCGCATCTCCTGCGACCGCAGTTGTTCGATGTTGCGTCCCAGATAGACGATCGTCCCCTTGGACGAGATGAGCCGCAGGATGGCGAGCCCGAGCGTCGTCTTGCCCGAGCCCGATTCCCCGACGATGCCCAGCGTTTCGCCGGCCCGTACGCTGAGAGAGACGCCATCGACCGCGCGCACATGATCGACCGTGTGTTGCAGCAGGCCGCGCTTGATCGGGAACCACACCTTGAGATCGCGCGTCTCCACGACGGTCGGCGCATCGGGCTGGGGCGGTGGTGGCTCGCCCTTGGGTTCGGCGGCGAGAAGATGCTGCGTGTAGGGATGGCGTGGCGCCTCGAAGATCTGGTCGACGGTGCCTTCCTCCACGATCTCGCCATGCTGCATCACATAGACCCGGTCCGCCATCTTGCGGACGATGCCGAGGTCGTGGGTGATGAGCAGCATCGCCATGCCGAGATCCCGCTGCGCCTCCTTCAGAAGCGCCAGGATCTGCGCCTGGATCGTCACGTCGAGGGCGGTCGTCGGTTCGTCCGCGATCAGGAGATCGGGCGTATTTGCGAGCGCCATGGCGATCATGACGCGCTGGCGCTGGCCGCCCGAAAGCTGGTGTGGATAGGCGTCCAGCCGCGTGATCGCATCGCGGATGCCGACGCTCTCCAGCAGCGAGAGAACCTGCTGCCGGCGCTCACGCTCGGCTGGATAGAGGCGGTCGTGCAAGGCCCGCGCCTTCGGCGCAACCGTACGCCGTACCGCACGAAAACCTGCGGCGATCGCACTCGACAGCCCTCGCAGGACCCCGACCTGCCCCCCACCGCCGCCGAGGCGAACGACGCCGTTGGTGGGGCCGCCCGCGATCCAGTCGAGCAGTGTCGCGCCGACCGGCGTGTGCATGCGCGCGCCGCTGTGCTGCTTGATGATCTCGCCGATCTGCTTCTCGATGGTGTGCAGCGGGTTGAGCGAGGTCATCGGCTCCTGGAAGATGATCGAGATCCGGGCGCCGCGCACGTCACGCATCTGCGGCTCGGGCAGGTGCAGCAGATCGCGCCCCTCGAAGAAGATCTCGCCGGAGGGATGATGCGCGGCCGGATAGGGCAGAAGCCGCATGATGGACAGAGCCGACACGGACTTGCCCGAACCCGACTCGCCGACGAGCGCCACCGTCTCCCCCCGCCCGATCGAGAACGACACACCCTTGACCGCGCGTGTCGCCGCATCGCCCGCGCGGAACTCCACCGCGAGGTCGCGAACCTTGATCAGCGTCTCCCGGCCGGCGGTGGTCATTTGAACGTCTTCCTGGGATCGAACGCATCGCGCACCGCCTCGCCGATGAAAATCAGCAGCGACAGGATGATGGCGAGAGAGAAGAATGCGGTGAGGCCGAGCCACGGCGCCTGCAGGTTCGATTTTCCCTGCAGCAGCAACTCCCCCAGCGACGGCGAGCCCGGCGGCAGCCCCAGGCCGAGGAAGTCGAGGGTTGTGAGCGCGGAGATGGCGCCCGAGAGCTTGAACGGCAGGAATGTGAGCGTGGCGACCATCGCGTTCGGCAGCAGGTGCTTGAACATGATCTTCGCGTTCGACAGGCCCAGCGCCCGTGCCGCCCGCACATACTCGAAATTACGCGCGCGCAGGAATTCCGCCCGCACGAGGCCGACGAGCGCCACCCAGTTGAAAAGCAGCAGGATGCCCAGCAGCGTCCAGAAGCCTGGCACCAGAACGGCCGAGATGATCAGCAGCACGTAGAGCGAGGGGATGGACGACCAGATCTCCAGCACGCGCTGGAAAATGAGATCCAACTTGCCGCCGAAGTACCCCTGTACGGCACCCGCCGTGATGCCGATGATCGAGGACAGGACGGTCAGGATCAGGCCGAACAGGATGGAGATGCGATAGCCGTAGATGACGCGGGCCAGCACGTCCCGGCCCTGGTCGTCGGTGCCGAGCCAATTCCGGTTGCCGAACGTATGGTAGCGCGCGAGCTGGTCGGACGGTGCCTCGCACAGATCAGCGCCCGTTGCCCATGGCGGAGGGGCTGGAAAGCCCAGGCACCGGCTCTCCGGTCCCTTGATGCGCGGATAATCCTTGTTGATGGACCGGTAAGAATGCCGGATCGGCGGCCACAGTGCCCAGCCGTTCTTCTCGATCTCCTCGAGGATGAAGGGGTCCTTGTAGTCCGTCACGGCGAGGAAGCCGCCGAACTTCGATCTGGGATAATCGACGAGCACGGGCATCAGCAACTCGCCCTTGTAGCTCGCGATGATCGGCCGGTCGTTGGCGATCACCTCCGCCACCAGCGACAGGCCGAACAACCCCAGGAAGAGCCAAAGGCTCCAGAAGCCCCGGCGATTGGCCTTGAAGCTCTGCCAGCGCCGCTTGTTGATGGGCGAATGGAAGGTCTGGCGCAGCCGGGCGATGCCACGGGCGAGCGGACTGCGGACGACGGCCTGCGCGAGCGTCCTGGAGGCTGGCGGATGGGTCTTGGCGTCCATGCCTCACACCTCCCGCGTCTCGAAGTCGATCCGGGGATCGACCAGCGTGTAGATGATGTCGGAGACGAGCTGGAGCACCATTCCCATCAGCGCGTAGATGTAGACCGTGGCGAAAACGACGGGGTAGTCGCGATTGATGAGGGATTCGAAGCCCAGGAGACCCAGGCCGTCGAGCGAGAAGATCGTCTCGATCAGCAGGCTGCCCGTGAAGAAGGCATGGACGAAGGCGCTGGGCATGCCGGAGATGACGATCAGCATGGCGTTGCGGAAGACGTGACCATAGAGCACCCGGTTCTCGCTCAGGCCCTTGGCGCGCGCGGTGGTCACGTATTGCTTGCGGATCTCGTCGAGGAACGAGTTCTTGGTCAGGAACGTCAGCGTGGTGAAGGCACCCACCGCCAGCGCGATCAGCGGCAGCGCGAGATGCCAGAAATAATCGACGACGCAGGCTGGACGAATGCCGCAGGCGAAGGCGCCCGTGACCATGCCGTACGGCTTGAGGAACAATGTCCATTCGTCGGAATGCAGGCCACGGCGGGGGAACCACTGGAAGAACGAGGCGCCCGCGAACAGGACGATCAGGAGGACCGCGAACAGGAACCCCGGCACCGCATAGCCGAGCACCAGCGCCCCCGAGGACCAGGTGTCGAACGGCTCCCCGTCACGCACGGCCTTGCGGATGCCCAGCGGGATGGCGATGGCATAGCTCGCCAGAAGCATCCACAATCCCAGTGAGATGGAGACCGGCAACTTTTCTTTGATGAGATCGACCACCGTCACGTCGCGGAAATAACTCTTGCCGAAGTCGAAGTGCGCGAAGTCGCCGAGCAGCTTCCAGTAGCGCTCGTACCAGGGCTTGTCGAAGCCGAACTGCTTCTCGAGCTGTTCGATGAACCGTTTGTCGAGCCCCTGCGCACCACGATACTTGGAACCGACGCTGTCGGCGCCCTGTCCGGGCTGCGTACTGCGCTGGGCGCCCAGGCCGTCCCCGCCGCCGCCGATGCGCGATGTCGCCGAGACGTCCGTTCCGCTCAGCTGCGCGATGATCCGTTCGACAGGTCCGCCCGGCGCGAACTGCGCCAGCGCGAACGTGATCGTGAGCACGCCGATCAATGTCGGGATGATCAGCAGGATGCGCTTGATCAGGTAGGCAATCATCGGCTGCTGTGCGCCTTCGACGGACGGGTTGCTCTGCGGCCGGCATCATCATGGCGGCCCGGTTCGGGGATCGCGAATCCGCGCCCCCTACTTTGGCGGTAGTTTGGCAGCTTTTGCAGCGTCGTACCACCACGTGTCGATGACGCCGCGATCATACTTCGGTTTGAGCCCCGGCCTGGCGAGGCGATCCCAGTAGGCGATGTTGTGGGCTGCCTTGAACCAGTGCGGCACCCAGTAGTGGCTTGCCCTGAGGATACGGTCCATCGCGCGCGTCGTCACCACCAGTTCCTGGCGGGACTTGGCGGCGACGATCTTCTCGATGAGCGCGTCGATGACGGGGCTCGAGATGCCCGCGAGATTGCGGCTGCCCTCGCTCTTGGCAGCCTCGCTGGACCAGTAGCTGCGCAGTTCCGTGCCCGGCGTCAGGCTCATGACGAAGCGCGAGGTGACGATGTCGAAGTCGTAGGACTTCACGCGCCGCTCGTACTGCGCCGAATCCACGCGCCGGATCGAAGCGTTGATGCCGATGGCCTTCAGGTTCTGGATGTAGGGCGTCAGGATGCGCTCGAAGGTCGGCTCGTTGATCAGGAACTCCAGATCGAGCGTTTCGCCCTTGGCATTGCGCACGCGCGTCTCGCCGCCGCCCGAGCCGATCTTCCAGCCGGCGTCGAAGAGCAGCTTCTGCGCCTCGCGCAACCGCCGCCGGTCGCTGCCCGACCCGTCCGTTACCGGCGGCCGGTAGGCCTCGCCGAAGACTTCGGCGGGGAGTTTCGCGCGGTAGGGCTCGAGAATGGCCAGTTCCTCGGGCGATGGCTTGCCCGTCGCCTTCATGTCGGAGTTCTCGAAGTAGCTCTCCGTGCGCGTGTAGAGATCATAGAAGAGGTTGCGGTTCATCCACTGGTAGTCGAAGGCATAGTCGAGCGCCTTGCGAACGCGCGGATCGGAGAACTTCGCCTTGCGCGTGTTGATGAAGAACCCCTGTGCACCGGACGGATTGTTGTCGGGCAGCGTCAGCCGCTTGAGGCGGCCGTCCTTGACGGCGGGGATGTCGTAGGCCGTCACCCAGTCCTTGGCCGTGAATTCCTCGCGCAGATCCATGTTGCCGGCCTTGACGTCCTCCAGTTCGGCGGCCCGGTCGCGGAACGACAGGAAACGGATCTCGTCGAAATTCCAGCGCCCCCGGTTCACGGGCAGGTCCTTCGCCCAGTAGTCGTCGCGGCGCTTGTAGGTGACGAAGTTGCCCTGCTTGAAATCGGCGATGCGGTAGGGGCCAGAACCCAGCGGCGGCTTCAACGTCGTCTCGTCGAAGGCTTGCGTCGCGTAGTAGGCCTTGGACAGGACCGGCAGCCCCGCGACGGTCAGCGGCAGGTCGCGGACCTGTGTACCCTGGAACGAGAACTTGACCGCGTGGGGGCCGAGCGCTTCCGCCCTGGTGACGTCGCGCATCATGATGCGGTAGCTGGGGTGGCCCTTCTCCTTGAGCGTATCGAACGTGAAGACGACATCGTCAGAGGTGACCGGAGATCCGTCCGCGAACTTCGCCTCCGGCCGCAGCTTGAAAACGACACTGAGTTTGTCGGCCGCCACGTCCGCGCTTTCCGCGACGAGGCCGTACATGGAGGAGGGTTCGTCGCCGGCCGAGGCCATCAGCGTATCGACGAGCAGGCTGAGGCCGGTGGCGGCGTCGCCCTTCAGGATGTAGCCGTTGAAGCTGTCGAACGTGCGCGGTCCCACCGTCGTCAGCCGCCCGCCCTTGGGCGCGTCGGGATTGACGTAGTCGAAATGCTTGAAGCCGGCCGGGTATTTCAGATCGCCGAAAATCGAAAGCCCGTGCCGGGGCTCGGCAGCGGCGGGCGTCGCCAGAACGCCCGCGACGAGCAGGCTGACGGCAAAGGCGTTGCGCAAACGTGTCATCGTGGCTCGTTCCACCTTCCGGGTTGTGTCGTCGTCTGTCGTCTTCAACGCCGCTCGACCGGCAGCGTCCGGGCGGCCTGTGGATCGTACCACCACGTCTGCACCGCCGCGCTCTGCACCGACGCATGGCCCGGCGCCGTGGTCGGCCGCGCAAACTTGTTCCAGTAGGCGCAGCGTTCGTTGGGTGCATAGAACTGTGGCACGAGATAATGGCCCCAAAGCAGCGTCCGATCGAGCGCGCGGGTCGCCGCCACCAGTTCGGTGCGGTCGGGCGCATAGATGATCTTCTCGATCAGTGCATCGATTGCCGGGTTCTTGATCCCCATGATGTTGCGGGCCCCCTCTCGGTCGGCTGCCGCCGATCCCCAGTATTCGCGCTGCTCGTTGCCCGGTGACAGCGACTGGCGAAAGCCCGCGACGACGATATCGAACTCGAAGCGGTCGAGACGGCGGCGGTACTGCGCGCTGTCGATCGTGCGGATGGTGATCCGCATGCCCAATCGCTCGAGTTCGGCCTTGTAGGCGAGCACGAGGCGCTCGAAATCCGGCTGGACGAGAAGGAACTCCGCTTCCAGCTTGTCGCCGTCCCTGCTGGTGAGCACGCCCTCGCGCATCGTCCATCCGCTTGCGCGAGCAATTGCGCCGCGCGCCGCATGTGCTTGCGGAAATCGCCCGGATCGACATTGACGGGGTTGTGCCACGGCTGGGTGAAAAGATCATGCGGCACCAGCCCGTGCACGCTCTCGAGCAGGGCGCGTTCCCGCCCCTTGGGCAGGCCGGACGCCTTCATGTCGGAGTTCTCGAAGTAGCTCCCGACCCGCGCATACTGGTCGTAGAACATGTGCTTGTTGAACCATTCGAAATTGAAGGCGAGATTGAAGGCCTCGCGCACGCGCGCATCGGCGAACTGCCGCCGGCGCAGGTTGAAGACGAAGCCTTGCATCGTCGCGATGTCTTTGGAGGCGATCAGCTCGCGCTTGATGTGGCCGGCCTGCACGGGCTCGATGTCGTAGCCCGTCGCCCAGCCCTTGGCGCTGTTTTCCGGCCAGAAATCGATCTCGCCCGATTTGAAGCCCTCGAATGCCGGCGTGCGGTCGCGATAGTAGACGTAGGCGAGTGTGTCGAAATTCCATTGCCCGCGGCTGACAGGCAGGTCCTTCGCCCACCAGTCGGTGACGCGGGCGTAGGTGATGCTGCGGCCCGGATCGACATCTGCGATGCGGTAGGGGCCGGAGCCCAGCGGCACCTCCATCGTCGCAACGGCGGGATCCCGGGGCTTGCCGTCCGCACCCCGTGCCTGCCAGAAATGCCGCGGCAGTACGGGCAGGCTGCCGATGATATGCGGCAGCTCGCGATTGCCCTTGGCTGCAAAGCGGAACGTGACCTCGCTGGCGCCCGTCTTTTCCGCCTTCACCACGTCCTGGAAATAGAGGCCATAGCGTGGGCTCGCAGCCTTCACGGCCTGAAGCGAGAACACCACGTCGTCGGGCGTGATGGGCGTACCGTCGTGAAAGCGCGCGGATGGGCGCAGGCCGAACGTGGCGCTGGAGTAGTCTGCGGGATGAGACACCCATTCCGCGACGAGGCCGTATTCCGTGGACGGCTCGCCGAGCGAGGAGGCCATCAACGTATCGTAGATCAGCAGCAGGCCCGCCGCCGGGCTTCCCTTGATCGTGAAGGCATTGAGGGTGTCGAATGATCCCGTTGCCCGCAAGCGCATGCGCCCGCCCTTGGGCGCAGCGGGATTGACCCAGCCGAAGTGCGTGAAGTTTGCATCATGGACCGGCGGGTTGACGAGCGACAGCGCGTGCTGGCGCTTTGCGACACCGTGCGCCTGCGCGTCGGGCGTTTGCGCCGCCAGCAGGATGGTGAGACAGCCCAGGAGTGCGAGCGATCGATGCAGCCGTCGGATTGTCATTTGGCGTCCCCTGCCTTGGCTGCCGCATGTGCCGATCGCGGCCGCGCCTGCCACCACGTCGTCACGATACCCGGGTCTTGCGACGGGTGTTTGGCCGGCCGCCCCAAATGGTCCCAGTGCGCGATCCAGGATGTCGGGTTGTACCACTGCGGCACGATGTAATGCCCCCAGAGTATGACGCGGTCGAGGGCGCGCGTGGCGGCGACGAGATCCGCACGGTCGCGGGCATAGATGACGTTCTCGATCAAGGTGTCGACGACCGCGCTACGAATGCCGATGCGGTTGCGGCTCGCCTCCTTGCCCGCCGCCTCCGATCCGAACATCTCCCGCAGCTCGTTTCCCGGCGCATGGCCGAGCTGGTAGACGTCGGCGATCATGTCGAAGTCGAAGACCTTGAGGCGGGCCTCGTACTGCGAGGGATCGACGATGCGCATGTCCAGGCGAATGCCGATGCGCTCCAGGCTCTGTTTGTAGGGCAGCACGATACGGTCGAAGCCCGTATCGTAGTTGAGGAATTCGACGGCCAGGACGTCGCCCGTGCTTTCGTGGCGACGCACGCCGTCCCGAACCTTCCAGCCTGCCGCATCGAGCAGCCGCGAGGCCTCGCGCAGATTGGCCCGGATCTGGTCGGCACGTGCGTTGACCGGGCTGCGATAGGGCGTCGTGAAAACCTCGGGCGGGAGTACGGCACGATGCGGCTCCAGCAACGCCAACTCGCGTCCGGTTGGAACACCGCGATGCGCCAACTCGGAGTTGTCGAAGATGCTGTCGATGCGCGTATAGAGCCCGAAGAAGAGGTTCTTGTTGGCGCTCTCGAAATCATAGGCGAGTGCAAAGGCACGCCTGACGCGCGGGTCCGAAAAGCGCTTGCGGCGCGTATTGAGCACGAAGCCCTGCAATTGCGCGACCGTACCCTTGGCGAGCACGAGTTTCTTCAGCTTTCCCTCGCGCACGGCCGCAATGTCGTAACCCGTCGCCCAGCGCTTCGAGCTGTTCTCCTCGGTCACGTCCACGTCGCCCGACTTCAGCGCTTCGAATTCGGGCAGATCGTCACGATAGAGCGTGTAGTGGACCCGGTCGAAATTGTACTGGCCGACGTTGACGGGAAGGTCCTTCGCCCACCAGTCACGGACGCGCGCGTAGGTGATGCTGCGCCCGGCATCGAGCGCCTTGATGCGGTAGGGGCCCGCGCCCAGTGGCGCCGTGAGCGTGGTCGCGGCGAGGTCGCGGCCGTTCGCCTGCCAGTAATGCCGTGGCAGGATCGACAGCAGCGCCACGCTGTAGGGAAGGTCGCGATTGCCAGCCTTCTCGAAGACGAAGGTGACCGCGCGCGGCCCCGTCTTTTCCGCGCGCAGGACATTGCGGTAGTAGATCGCGATCGACGGACTGGCGCGCACCTGCGCGGTGAACGAAAAGACCACGTCTTCGGGCGTGATCGGCGTGCCGTCGTTGAAGCGGGCGCCGGCGCGAAGGCCGAAGGTCACGCGGCTGAAGTCGTCGGCCACGTCCGCCCATTCCGCTACGTAGGCATAGGCCGTGGCGGGTTCGTCCAGGCTCGGCGCGAACAAGGTGGCGTCGAGCAGGCCGAGGCCCGGTGCGGCCACGCCCTTGATCGTGAAGGCATTGAGATTATCGAAACTGCCTGTCGCCGACAGATTGAGGGTACCACCCTTCGGGGCCTCGGGCGCGACCCAGTCGAACGACCGGAAGTCCGGCCCGAACTTCGGTGCTCCAAGCTTGGCCAGGGCGTGGCGACGCCGCCCCGTATCAGACTGTGCCTGTGCGCTGGCCGTGGCGAGTGCCAACGCCAACAGCGCCAACAGCAGCAGGGCGAGCGATGGGAGGCGTCGAAGCATCTTATGCCCTTGGTCTTCCACCCGTCGAAGGTCATCGCCCGAGAGCGTGACCCCGACGCCCCGGCAAGAGCCGTGACAATGGGAAGGCGCCCGCCGCGTGCCAAGTTAATTCTTGTCCAGGCGCCGGATACGACAAAGCCCGCCGGAGGGCGGGCTTCGCGGATAACTTGCGGTCGTCGTGCCGGTCGTTACTGCGGCAGGGCGGCCGGGTTGTCGGCCAGCGTGCGCAGATAGGCCAGCATGTCCGCCAGATCGGCGTTGTCCTTGATACCATTGTAGGACATGCGGTTGCCAGGGACATAGGCCTTGGGATCGTGCAGCCAGCTTGCCAGCGCATCGTAATCCCATTTCCCGCCCTTGCCCGTGATGGCCGGGGAGTAGTTGGTGAAGCCCGCGGCCTTGGCGACGTCGCGGCCCACGATGCCGTAGAGGTTCGGACCGAGCTTGTTGGGGCCACCCTTTTCCGCGGTATGGCACTGCGCACAGGCCTTGAAACCGTCCTTGCCGGCGCCGGCGTTGGCCTTGGCGATCATGGCCACGACGGCCTTGGGATCGAACTTCGCTTCCGCGGGAGCGGCCGCGCCGCCCGAGCCGCCCGCCTTGGGCGCCGGTAGCGTGTAGCCGGCCTTCGCATGACCGTCGTGGGCGCCGCCGAAGACTGCGCCAAGCTCCTTCAGGCCGAAAATGGCGAGGAAGGCCGAAAGCACCCAACCTGCGATCTTGTTGAACTCGAAGGCGTCCATTGCTGCCGCTGTCCCCGTATGCTCGGCGCCGTCGGCTTTCCGTCGGGCGCAAATCATAGCACCCGCCGGAATCGGCGGCCATCATTGTTCAAAGCGGCGCCACTATAGGTCTTCCCGACGCGCTTGCAACAGGACTTGTATCTGTTCTACCACTCCCGACCGAGACGAATTGTCACCCTGTCGCTCGTCGCCGCAGCGGAGCGGCAGCGCGCCTCGAAGGTGTATGTGTCTCGCCCGAGATTGCGCCGGGAAGCCCGAGAAGCGAGGAAAGCCAAATGCGTGTGAGGCCGCCGGACCTGACCAATGCTCTGATCGTGATCCCGGCCCGCATGCAGGCATCCCGGCTGCCCAACAAGCCCCTGGCCGACATTGCGGGCGAGCCGATGATCGCCCATGTCTGGCGCAAGGCGATGGCGGCCGAGGTGGGACGTGTCGTGGTCGCCACGGACGCGAAGGAGATCGTGGACGCCATCCGCAAGGTCGGGGGCGAGGCGATCATGACGCGCGCCGACCACGCCTCCGGCTCCGACCGCGTTTTCGAAGCGATCAGCAAGGTCGACCCGGACGGCGACCGGGATTTCGTCATCAACCTGCAGGGCGATCTGCCCACGCTCGAGCCGCGGCTCGTGCGCGCTTGCCTGGAACCGCTGGCCGATCGGGCCGTCCACATCGCCACGATCGCCTGCGAAATCGACAACAAGGCTGACAGGACCAATCCGAACGTCGTCAAGGTCGTAGGCTCGCCGATTGCCGAAGACAGGCTCCGTGCGCTGTATTTTACGCGCGCGACCGCGCCCCACGGCGACGGCCCGCTTTATCACCACATCGGCATCTATGCCTATCGGCGCAACGCGCTGGAGCGCTTCGTGTCGCTCAAGCCATCCCCTCTCGAAAAGCGCGAGCGGCTCGAGCAGTTGCGTGCACTCGAGGACGGCATGCGCATCGATGTCGGCATCGTTGACACGGTTCCGCTCGGTGTCGATACTCCCGCCGATCTCGAGCGGGCCCGGCGCGAAATCGCCGGCCGCTGACCATCGCATCCAGAAACAAAATGCCATCCATGCAACGCAAATCGAAGAGCGGTGCCACCGCTGTGCCGTCCAAGCGAACCCGCTCTGCCCCTGCCGGCCGCATCGCCTACCAGGGCGAGCCCGGCGCCAACTCGCACACCGCGGCGAGCCAGGTTCATCCCGAACTGCAGCCCATGCCGTGCGCAACCTTCGAGGATGCCATCGGCGCCGTTCAGTCGGGCGAAGCCCTCTACGCCATGATCCCCATCGAGAACTCGCTCGCCGGGCGCGTGGCCGACATCCACCATCTCCTGCCCAACTCCGGCCTCTACATCGTCGGCGAGCATTTCCTGCCCATCCGCCATCAGTTGATGGCGGTAAAGGGGGCCAAGCTCTCCGACATCACCGACCTCTATAGCCACGTGCACGCCCTCGGTCAGTCGCGCAAGCTCATCCGCAAATACAACTTGAGGGCTCATGTCGGGGGCGATACGGCCGGGTCGGCGCGCCAGGTGGCCGAGTGGGGTGACAAGACCAAGGCAGCCCTCGCGCCACGCCTCGCCGCGGAGATCTACGGTCTCGACATCCTGCTCGAGGACGTCGACGACGAGAAGCACAACACCACGCGCTTCGTCATCCTCTCCAAGGAACCCGACGACGCCGAACCCGGCACCGGCCCGGTCATCACGACGTTCATCTTCAACGTCCGCAACGTTCCCGCCGCGCTCTACAAGGCCATGGGCGGTTTCGCGACGAACGGCGTCAACATGACCAAGCTCGAGAGCTATCAGGTCAACGGCGAGTTCGTGGCGACGATGTTCTATGCCGACATCGAGGGGCATCCCACGGACACCTCCGTGCGGCTGGCGCTGGAAGAGCTTTCGTTCTTCTCGACCGAGCTGCGCATTCTCGGCACCTACCCCGCGAGCCCTTTCCGGGCGGAGATCTTGCGCAAGGCGCGCGAGAAACTGACGGTCGCCACGACGCGGTAACGCCGTCTAGCGGTCCGACGGCAAGAGGGCGGGGAGGACGGCCATGAAGATCCTGAGCACGCTCGGTGTCAAAGGCGTTCTCGACCGTCTCGTGCCCGAGTACGCGCGCCAGACCGGCATCGCGTTCGATATCGCCTGCAACCCGACCGTCGTGCAGATGCAGGCGATCGAGGCCGGCGCGCGAGCCGATATGGCCCTGCTGACCGCGGCAGGGATCGATGAGCTGATCGCGAAGGGCGTCCTACGGGCCGGATCCGCCGTGCCGCTCGCCCGCTCCAAGGTGGGCCTTGCCGTGCCACAGGGCGCGCCCCGGCCTTCGATCGCGACGCGGGACGATGTCGTGCGCGCCTTGTGCGCGGCAGAGCACGTCGTCTACTCCGGCTCGGGCGCGAGCGGCATCTATTTCTCGGGACTCTTGAAGCGGCTCGGCATCGCCGACGCGGTGAACGAACGCGCGGTGATCATCCCGAAGGGCTTCACCGCCGAACTCTTGCGCGACGGCCGCGCGACGCTCGCCGTGCAGCAGGTGAGCGAATTGATGTCGGTTGCCGGCGTCGACGTGCTGGGGCCGCTACCCGATGAGATCCAGGACGATCTCGTCTTCACCGGCGGGATATTCGCCGAGGCAGCCGATCCCGAGGCGGCAATGGCCTTCCTGCGCCACATTTCGGGGCCGGGGCGCGCTGCCCTCTACCGCGAAATGGGCTTGTTCGACATCTGAACGGCAGGCACGGATCAGCCGCTGCGGCCGTAGTCGCGGCGCACACCATCCCGCGTCACGTACCCGTCGGCCAGGTCTTCCGCGATGGCAGCCGCGTCCCGCTCGTCCGGGGATCCGTAGCCGCCCGAGCCCGGCGTGATCATGTCGACGACGGAGCCGGGCGGTGCGTCGAAGGCCCCCTTGCTCGGCAGGTGCCGTGTTGCGCCGTCCGGCGTCGTCAGTGTGACGACGGCCGCCGCGCCTGCCTTGCCGCCCAGGAGCCCGAACGGCGGCGACGTCATCCGCTCCATGCACAGTGAGCCTGTCGCATGCGCGCCCTCGAGCAGGCGCCAGCGACGGCGCGCGCCGCAGCCGCCGCGGTAGCGGCCGGCCCCGCCCGAATCCGGATTGATCTCGTAGTGCTCGACGCGCAGCGGGAAGGCCATTTCCAGCACCTCGACCGGCGTGTTCATGGTGTTGGAGATGCCGCTGGCCACCGTGTTGATGCCATCCTTGATGGGTCGAGCGCCAAAGCCGCCCTTGATCGTCTCGTAGGAGACGTAGCGGCGGCCGCTGCGCGGATCGAGCCCGCCGAACGTGACGACGGCCGAGGTGCCCTGGCTGCAGGCCATGACGCGGGCAGGCCAGAACGCGGCGAGCGCGCCCATGACCATGTCGGCGACGCGATGGCTCATTTCGTGGTTGGCGTAGACGACGGGGGCGGGGAACGCGACGTTGACCACGGAGGCCTCGGGCGCTGTGACCGTGATCGCGCGCCAGCAGCCGGAGTTGGGCGGGATGAGGCTGTCGGGATCGACCGCCATCTTGAGTCCGCAGTAGACGCCCGATGCGGTGACGGAAAGCGGCGCGTTCATCGGCCCCTTGTTCTGTGGATCGCTGCCCGCAAAATCGACGCTGAGGCGGTCGCCGGTCTTCGTCACCTTCATGCGCACGCGGAAACGCGCATCGTTGCCGTCCCGGTCGTCGGGGATGCCGTCGCCGTCGCAGTAGTCCTCGAAGCTGCCCTCGCCATCGGGCAGGTCGGCGAGTGCCGCGCGCATCAGGCGCTCGGAATAGTCCATCACCTCCGCCATGGCGGCGACGAGTTCCGGGCCGCCGTAGCGGCGTGCCAGATCCTGCAGGCGCTGGCAGCCGCGCAATGTCGCGGCGAGTTGGGCGCCCAGGTCGCCCTTGCGTTCGTCGGGCGTGCGCACGTTGGCGAGGATGATCTTCTCGATGTCGGCGTTCATCACGCCCTTGGAGACGAGCCGCACGGGCGGCAGGCGCAGGCCTTCCCCGTAGATCTCCGTCACGGCGCCGTAGCTGCCGGGCGTGGCGGAGCCGACATCGGGCCAGTGTGCGCGCAGGCAGGTGTAGCCCAGCAGCAGCCCGTCGTGGAACGCCGGTCGGATGACGTTCACGTCGGGCAGGTGGCTGCCGCCGAAATAGGGGTCGTTGTGGATGAAGACGTCGCCGTCGTGTGCGTCCTTGCCGTAGACGCTGACGATGGCGCGCACAGCATCGGGCATCGAGCCCAGGTGGATCGGCAGGTCGGGGCCTTGCGCGACCATGTCGCCGCGGGCATCGAACACCCCGCACGAGAAATCGCCGGCCGACTTGAGGATGGGCGAATAGGCCGTCTTGCACAGGACGACGCGCATCTCCTCGGCGATCTTGAAGAGGCTGTTCTTGATGATCTCGAACGCGGCCGGGTCGGCGGTGCGCGGAGGGGCGGCGTTCATGAGCGATCTCCCGATGAGGTGCGGGTGAGACGGAGGAAGCCGGCATCGTCCATGCGCGCCTGCCAGCCCGGCGGTACGAGGATGGTCGATTCCAGGCTTTCGATGACCGCAGGCCCCACGACGGTGGCGCCGTCCGGAATGCGCGCGCGGTCGTGGATCTGGGCGGGGATCGCGCCCGTGGCGCGGAACCAGACGTCGCGCGAGCCCTTGAGAGAGTTGCTGCCGGCTTGTGCCGTCTGCTGGCGCAGCGACAACGGCGGGATCAGGCCGAGGGCCGCAACCCGGGCGCTGACGAGCCGCACGGCCTCGGCCCGGTTGTCGTGACCATAGGTCTGCGCGTGGCGTTCGTGGAACGTGTCGGCGATGCGCTGGACACCCGCAGCGTCGATGGGACCACCGGTAACGGGCACGTTCAGCTCGTAGGACTGGCGTTCGTAGCGGGCATCGAGCGACCGCTCGAAGCGCCGGCGGTCCTCGGCAACACCGGCCCTGTCGAGCATGGCCGCGCCCTCCGCTTCGAGAGCCTGGAACGTCGCTTCGAGGGCGGCGGGATCGGCAGCGTCCGTGGTCGTGTAGGCGGTGCGCACGTAATCGCGACGCAGGTCCGTTCCGACGAGGCCCAGCGCAGAGAAGGCACCGGGAATGGGCGGGCAGATGACCGTGCTCATCCCGAGTTCCGCGGCAAGGGCTGCCGCATGCAGCGGTCCCGCCCCCCCGAAGGCCACGAGTGCGAAGTCGCGGGGATCGTGGCCACGCTGCACCGACACGATCTTCAAGGCTTCGGCCATGGCGTGATTGACGACGTCGATGACGCCGGCCGCCGCACTCAGCGCATCGACGCCGAGCGGCTTGGCGAGTTTTTCCGTGATCGCCGCCCGCGCGCCGTCGAGATCGATCGACATGTCGCCGGCCAGCAGCGATTTCGCGCCGAGATAGCCCAGCAGCAGGTTGCAGTCCGTCACGGTCGGTTCGCTGCCGCCACGGCCGTAGCAGACGGGGCCGGGCTCCGCGCCTGCGCTCTTGGGACCAACCCGCAGCGAGCCTGCGCGATCCACCCAGGCGATGGAGCCGCCGCCGGCCGAGACTTCGGCAAGGTCGATGACGGGCACGCGGATGGGATGGCCGGCGCCGTTCATGAAGCGCGTGACGTTGGAGCCGCCGCCCACCTCGTATTCGGGCGTCGTCTCGTAGCGGGCATCGCGGATCAGGCTCGCCTTGGCGGTGGTGCCGCCCATATCGAAGGAGATGAGATCGCGATGTCCCGTCTGCCGCGCGACGATGGCAGCGCCCACGACCCCGGCGGCGGGACCCGATTCCACCGCCATCGCCGGCATGGCGATGCCCTCACGCGCCTCGAACACGCCGCCGTTCGAGCCCATGACGTAGAGCGCCGGCAGGCCCTTGGCGCGTGTCGCCCCCTCGAGCCGCTCCAGATAGGACGCCAGGATCGGGCCGACATAGGCGCACACGGCCGTGGTGCTGGTGCGCTCGAACTCGCGGATCTCCGGCAGGACCTCGCAGGACAGATAGACGGGGATGTCCGGCAGCTCGGCGCGCAGCCGCGCGCCCAGCCTCCGCTCGTGATCGGGATTGAGGAAGCTGAAGACCAGCGATACCGCGACGGCTTCGACGTTCGCCGCCTTCAATTCGGCAACGAGCGGCCCGATCTCGTCTTCGGCGAGAGGCGTGACGATCCCGCCATCCGCGCCCACGCGCTCCGTCACCTCGAACCGTAGGCGCCGTGGCACGAGCACCGATGGCGCGTCCTGGAAGAGGTCGTAGAGGTCGCCGCGGGACGAGCGCCGCAGCTCCAGGATGTCACGAAAGCCGCGCGTCGTGACGAGGGCGGCACGCGCGCCCTTTTCCTCCAGCAGCGCGTTGGTGACGACGGTGGTGGCATGGCAGAGAATGCCGACATCGGCCGGCGCCACGGCATAGCGCTGCATCGCCTCATCGAGTGCTGAAATGACGCCCTTGGCGAAGTCGCGCGGCGTGGTCAGTGTCTTGGCGACGCCGATCCGGCCACTCGTCTCGTCGACGAGGGCCACGTCCGTGAATGTGCCACCGATATCGACACCGATCCGCCACGCCATGCCTTGCCCCCCTGTATCCCGGGGCCAAGTCTATGACGCGCAGCGCGGCTGCCGCAACCCGCCATGGTCGCGTCGCACTGGATGGGCAGGCCACCCCAAACGCGCTCAGCCTTCGATCGGTGCGTCGGGGAACGACAGCTGCTCGCGCGCACGCCACTCGTTGGTGACGTAGTTGATGATCACGGACTTGCGCACGCCCTCGATCTCGCGCGGCTCGAAGCCGTGATAGGTATCGTTGCCGGGAATGAAGACCATCGCGGCATTGCGGGCGAAGGGCGAGCGGCCGACATGCTGCTTGTCGGCATCGTAGATGTCGGTGCCCAGATCCTTGTGGGAGGGCACGTCCGACAGGTAGAGCAGCATCGTGAACACCTTCACACCCAGGTCGGTGTGCGGCTCCAGCCAGAAGCCGTTGGTGTCCTGCGCGTACTCCAGCCGGAGGTAGGTGCCGGCGAGCGTCGTGCCGAACGTGCGCTCGATACGGTCCGTGACCGTGCGCGACTGGAAGGCCTGGGCGAACGCCTCCACCACCGGGAAGGCGGCGCGGTTTTCCACGTCGAAGTACTTGCGCGTCGCGTTGTGCAACTCGCGCTTGCCCGAAACACCGCCGAGCGCGGGCGCGGGGAACGGCAAGGTGGCGATTTCGTCGGCGACCGCCCGCGGCAGGCAGTCCGCCAGCAGCCAATGGCGATAGGGTTTCGCCTCGATTTGCCCGTTCGCGAAGCTTGCCAACAGGGACGCGACGATGGCGTCGGTGGCCGACAACTGGGATTTGGTCAGGGACGCGCTGGACATTGGGGTGCTCCCGTTGGTTGTGTCGCCGGCTCGGTCGGCTCGGCGCGTCGGCACGCAACCGGCTTGCGCCACGCGCGACGTCTCACGCGGCATTTACCATCGCGCCGTGGCCTCGCTCTAGTGGCAAGGCGCCACGCGGGGTGGAAATCCCCGTGCCAAATCGTAGCAGCAGAGTCGGGATTTAGACAGCGCCGCCGGCCCTTCATCTTTGGGTGGCCGGCGGCACGTCGCGCATCAGCAGGTGGCGCCGCCGTCCACGGTGAGATAGGCGCCGGTGACGAAGGAGGCCTCGTCCGACAGCAGGAAGAGCGCTGCGTTGGAGACCTCTTCAGGCTGTCCGGGGCGCCCCATCGGCGTCTGATAGGCCCGCTTCTTGACCAGTTCCTCCTTGTCCATGCCCATCGTCGATTGTTGATCGGGGCGGGCAACGAACACGCGCAGCATCGGCGTGTCGATCGGCCCGGGGCAGATGGCGTTGACGCGGATCTTTTCCTTCGCGTAGCGCTTGGCCAGCCCGCGCACGAGACCGACGACACCATGCTTCACGGCCGAATACACCGGGCTGAACTGGGAGCCGGAAATGCCGGACGTGGAGGCGGTATAGAGTAGGGCGCCACCGCCGCGTGCCCGCATCTCCGGGATCGCCGCCTCCGTCGTGATCACGACCGTGCGCAGGTTGAGGGTAACGGCGTTGTCCCACTCCCGCATGTCCAGGTCCTCGAAGGAGGCGGGACCGGGATGGCCGACGTGGTTCCAGACGAAATCGACACCGCCCAGAACCTTCGCCGTCTCCGTGACGATGCGGCGGGATTCGGCGTCCTTCGTGAGATCGGCGACGATGCCGTGCGCCTTGCCGCCGGCCGCCTCGATCTCGGCCACGACAGCGGCCACGCCCGCCGCGTCGATGTCGACGACGCCGACCGCAGCCCCCTCCTTGGCGAAGCGCAGGGCACCGGTCCGCCCCATGCCGGAAGCGGCCGCCGTCACGATCCCGATCTTGCCCGCCATTCTCATCTGTCGCGTCTCCTGTCGTTTCTGGTCGTTCGTTCGCGCACGAGGCGCCTCGGCTTCAGTTGCTGGCCACCCCGTAGATGTCCTTCACCGGACCCGGGATCGGCATCGCCTGCCAGGTGGCGCCCCCGTCCGCCGTGGCGAATACCTCGCCCTGGTAGCGGGCACCGATGATGAATTTGTTCGGGTCCGACTGCGACAGTCCGATCGACATGATGGTGCCGTGCACCTGCACCTTGTCGTATCGGCTCCAGGTCTGGCCGGCGTCGGTGCTGCGATAGACGCCGCCGTCATGGCTGGCGGCTGCAACCGAAAGCGCCGCATATATCGTCTTGGGATCCTGCGGCGACACTTTCACATCGCGCCCGTAGGTGGTGGGCGAGAAGCGGCCCATCTCCATGTCGGTCCAGGTCCGGCCCTTGTCGGTGCTGCGGAAGAGACCCATGCGGCAGGCCAGAATGACGCCATCGGGATCGGCTGCGCTCATGGTGATCGCGTGGCCGTCGAGCATGCCTTCCGCAAAGCTCTGGGTGACGATCTTGCTCTTGAGGTGGGGTTGCTCGGCCAGCTCCAGGAGGTGCAGGCTGCAATCGTCCCAGCTTTCGCCGAAGTTCAGCGTGCGGGCGGCGCCTGCGATCTCCAGCGCGGCATAGACCTCGTCGGGGCGTGTCGGGCTCTGCACCATGCGCATGACGCGATGCGCGAACGGTCCTTCGCAGCGCGAGGGAATGTTCGGGTTGGGCATCAGCCGCCACGACGCACCCATGTCGTCGCTGCGGTAGATGTCGACGGGCGAGGCGCCCGCGAGAATGCGTTTCGGGTCTCGGCTGTCGACGAGGAAGCACCAGACTTGCTTTTTCGTATCGGGAAAATTCGCGCGGGTGAACGTGGCGCCGGCATCGGTGGAGCGATAGACGCCGTCCTCGGTCCCCGCCAGCACGACGTTGGCGTCGGTGGGATGGACGTTGACGGTGTAGGCTTCCAAACCGGGAAGGACGTTGACCCAGGCGCCGTCGGCTCCCTCGCGGCGGAAGATGCCCACCTTGCCCTCCGCCTCGGGGCGCCCGACGTATCCGGCCACGGCAGCATAGATATAGGACTTGGACATCGCTTCCTCCTGTTGTCGCCCGCCCGCAACCCGGTCACAGGCAGAGGGGGCTTGATCTTGGCACCGGGCTCACGGCCCAATCTCCTCGGCATCCGAAAAGCGCTGGGCTTCCCCGTCGCCGACACACGTCGTCGTTACGCCTCGAGCCACCCTTGCGCCTGCCGGATGGACGGGAATTCCCGGCTGCCCGGCTTCTGGCCAGGCAGAAGGCTCGCTGCCGCCCTCCGATGGGCATGGCCGGCACGATACGCCCCCCACGCCGCGACCGACAAGAGACGCGCCCCGAAACCGTCCCGCAGGCCGCATGAGGCTCACGCTGCAGCCAGCGACCGGGCCCAATGGCACAAGGCGAGATCGGCGCCGGGTCGCGCCGCGAGAAGGCAGCCGAGCGGAAGGCCGTCCGCAGTCGGGGCAGCCGGCAGCGTCACGATGGGGCCGCCCAGCGCCGTCCAGGGCGAGATGTATTTGGGCTCCCCAGTCCACGCCAAGCCTTCGGGGGCGGGGCCAGGTGTCGCCGGCCACAGGAAGAGATCGGCGTCGCTCATCCGCGCGTAGAAGAGCGCCCGCATCGTATCGATCTCGAAGCGCATCTCGAGGTAGAGGCCGGCATCGATCTTGCGGCCCTCTTCGACAGCGGCGAGGATCTTCTCGCCGACCGTACCCCCCGGCTGGTCCAGAAGGTGCGCCAGCGCGCGTCCGGCCTCGTACAGCATCGTCTTGCGTTGGAGCTGGAACAGGCGCTCGAACGAAATCGGCGATACGCGGCCTTCCACGCGGTGTCCCGCACGCGCCCAGCCGGTGGCGAGCCGCGCCAGGTTCGTCTGCACCTCGGTGGAGGCGTCCTTGAGGTGATGGTCCTCGGGAATGAGGATCGTGAGCGGCGCGGAGCGTGGTACGGACGCCGACAGGAATTCGGGCGCCACGGCCTCGAAGGCTGCGACGGCGTCGTCCACCGTATAGCCGTAGAAGCCGACCGTATCGTAGGAGGGCGCCAGCGGCGCGATGCCGAACGTGGAGAGGCAGCGCGTCGACGGCTTGAACGCGGCGATACCGCAATAGGCCGCCGGACGGTTGACGCTGGCAACGGTTTGCGTGCCCAGCGCGATCGGGGCCATGCCCGCCGCCACCGCCGCCGCCGAGCCCGACGACGATCCACCCGGCGTATGTGCGAGATTGTGCGGATTGCGCGCCGGCGAGGGATCGAAGAACGCGAATTCCGTCGTATGGACCTTGCCGAGCGGAATGGCGCCCTGTCGCCTCAGGGCCAGGACGATTTCGGCATCGCCGCTGGCGGGCGGCGCATCGGCGCGCGAGCGGCTGTTGCAGCGCGTCGGCAGCCCTTCGACATCGATGATGTCCTTCACGGCCATGGGAATGCCGTGCAGCGGCCCCATCAGCCGCCCGCGCTTGGCCTGCTGCTCGCGCTCGCGTGCGATGGCGAGGGCGCGTTCGCCATCGATCTCCCGCCAGCATTGAACGTGTGGGTCGGCCTCCGAGATGCGCGCCAGATAGCGCTCGACGAGGGCGACGGGAGACAGGGTGCCGGCAGCGATGGCGGCAGCAAGCGCCCGGACGCGGCCGGGATCTTGCACGAAGTTCATCGGCGGGGTGCTCATGGACGCGGCTCCAGTCCTTGGCATAGAAGAAGGGCGGGCCGGTTGCCCGGACCCGCCCTGGAAGATCGCAGGCGATCAGGTGGAGTAGCGCGTGAACGCCGTGGTCGTCGCGCGCGCGCGCCAGTCGGTGACGACGCACACGATCGCCGACTTGCCGCTTGCCACGGCCTTCTTGGCGCGCTCCAGCGCCGGCCGGATGTCTTCCGGCTTCTCCACGTATTCGCCATGCCCACCGAAACACTCCGCGAACTTGTCGTAGCGCGGATAGCCAAGGTCGCGGCCCGGCTTGTTGCGGTCCGGATCGCCCGTCCAGCCGCCGTTCTGGCTGATGACGACGAGGATCGGCAGGTTGTGGCGCATGGCGGTATCGAACTCCATGGAGTTCATGCCCCACGAACCGTCACCATGCAGAACCACCACCTGCTTGTCGGGGCAGGCCGCCTTGGCGCCGACGCCGAACGGCATGCCGACACCCATCGTGCCGTAGGCGCCCGAGTTGATGCGCTGGCGCGCCGCGTACTGCGGGATCGCCTGCCGGGCGTAGTTGAGCGTCTCCTGCCCGTCGACGCACAGGATCGCGTCACGGTCGAGGAAGTCGCGGACTTCCTTGCACAGCCGCAGCGGGTGCACCGGCGACTGGTCGGTGGACAGCGATTGCTCGGCTTCCGCCAGCTTCTGCACGTTGCGCGAGCGCAGGCGCTCCCGCCACGTCTCGTAGCTGGCCGGCGTCACCCGCCCCTTGATCGCATCGGTGAGCTGCTGGAAGGCGACCTTGGCATCCGCCACCACGCCGATGTCGAGCTTGCGCGGCGCGTTCGACGCGATCTCGTTGGGATCGACGTCGATGCGCACGATCTTGGCGCTCGCGTTCCACCGCGGCGGTGCGGCATGCCCGATGACGTAGTTGACGCGCGTACCCACGACGAGGATCAGGTCCGCGTCACGGAAGGCGGCCGCCCGCGAGGTCAGGTAGCAGTACTTGTGATCCTCGGGGATGACGCCGCGGCCCTGGGGCGTGGTGTAGAAGGGGATGCCCGCGGCCTCGACGAAGTCGAGCATCTCGCGCTCCGCTTCCGACCACTGCACGCCCGAACCCGTCACGAGCACCGGCTGCTTGGCCTGCGCCAGCGCGTCGACGATGGCTTTCACGTCGTTGCTGTTGATGGCGGGGCGGGCGCGCTTCGCGTAGTCGAAGGGATCGGGATACTCGATCTTGGATTCGTCCACCTCCTGATAGAGCACGTCACCAGGCAGATCGAGATAGCAGGGCCCCGTGCGGCCCGACATCGCGTTCGAGATGGCGAGATGGATCAGCTCGGGAATGCGGCGCGCGTTGTGCACGCGGTCGGACCACTTCGTGATCGGGCGGAAGAGGGCGAGCTGGTCGGTGTCCTGGAAGGCGCCGTGATGCCGCGTGGAGACGGGCGCCGCA
Source organism: Hyphomicrobiaceae bacterium (assembly GCA_041397775.1). Taxonomy (GTDB): domain Bacteria; phylum Pseudomonadota; class Alphaproteobacteria; order Rhizobiales; family Hyphomicrobiaceae. Next base: position 486,792 of record JAWKWB010000002.1, read on the forward strand.
CCACCCAGGGCAACGATCGGCGTGCAGTCGGCCCAGGCGTGCGCCACGCCGGTGACGAGATTGGTGGTGGCGGGGCCGATGCGGCCATGCAGATGCCCGGCTTGTTGAGGAGGCGCGCATAGGCGAACCCGGCCATGGCTGCGGCCTGCTCGTGGCGAACGTCGATGCCGCGCAGGCCGAGGTTCAGGCAGGCGGACTCCACCGCGAGCATCGGACCGCCCATGATGTAGAAGAAGTCCGCAACGCCTTCGTGCTTGAGCGCTTTCGCGACGATATCGGAGCCAATAGCCATGCTTGGGTTTCCTTTTTGTCTGGTTGATCGTCTCGTCGCCCTGCTGTGATCAGGGTCTCGTTGGAATGGGTCGGAGACGGGAACGGCCGCTCGATGCGGCCCATCCTATGCGTGCTCCCAGCGGCTGGCCAGAGGCAGTGACGTGGCAAGGACGAGGCGGCACCCGATGCCCGCTCGTGCCTGCCCGTCTTTCCCCGCGCCGGGATGTGGGCTTGCCGAGCAATCCCCTTTTCGCGGGCACGGCGGCGGTGCATAAGGGCGGCGAATGAACACCGGAGGAGATGTCCCCATGCTTCTGGCCGAAAACCTGAAACGCCTCGGCACCGAGACGGCTTTCGAGGTCCTGGCGCGCGCGGCCGAGCTGCAGCGGCAGGGCAAGGACGTGATCAACCTCGGGATAGGGCAGCCCGACTTCAAAACGCCCGGCCATATCGTCGAGGCCGCCGTCAAGGCGCTGCGCGACGGCCATCACGGCTATACGCCCGCCAACGGCATCCTGCCGCTGCGCGAGGCGGTGTCGCGCGATCTCGACCGGCGTCATGGCGTCGCCGTGAACCCCGACAACGTCGTGATCATGCCGGGCGGCAAACCCACGATGTTTTTCGCCATCCTCATGTTCGGGGCGCCGGGCATGGAGATCATGTACCCCGATCCCGGCTTCCCGATCTATCGCTCCATGATCCAGTACACCGGCGCCAAGGCCGTGCCGATCGTGCTGCGCGAAGAGAACGAGTTCGCCTTCAGCGCCGACGAAGTGCTGGCGCAGATCACGCCGAAGACGAGCCTGGTCATCTTGAACACGCCGGGCAATCCGACCGGCGGCGCGGTGCCCGCGGCCGAGATCCAGAAGCTGATCAAGGGCCTGGAGAAGCATCCCCACGTCACCATCCTGTCGGACGAGATCTACAGCCAGATGCTGTACGACGGCCGCCAGCACGAGAGCTTCCTCAAGTATCCCGAGATCCGCGACCGCCTGATCGTGCTCGACGGCTGGTCGAAGACCTACGCAATGACCGGCTGGCGACTGGGCTTCTCCGTGTGGCCGACGTCGATCGTCGATCAGGTCGTGCGGCTCAACGTCAACTGCCATTCCTGCGTCAACGCGCCGACCCAGTTCGCAGGCATCGCAGCGCTCGAGGGACCGCAGGACGAGGTCGCCGCCATGGTCAAGGCCTTCGACGAGCGCCGTCGCGTCATCGTGCCCATGCTCAACCAGTTGCCGGGCTTCCGCTGCGTCAATCCGGGCGGTGCCTTCTACGCCTTCCCGAATGTCACGGGCACGGGACTGAGCGCCAAGGAACTGCAGAACCGCATGCTGGAGGAGGCGGGCGTGGCCACGGTCGCCGGCACCAGCTTCGGCATCCACGGCGAGGGTTTCATCCGCTTCTCGTATGCCAACTCCACCGAGAACATCAAACGCGCCATCGAACGCATCGGCAAGCTGCTGGTCGATCGCTGACGCCGTCAGGCGCGGAGAACGGCATGCGGCTCCGGTTCTCCGTGCCGGCGCATCGTTTTGCGACGCCGCGACGCCCCTCGGTTAACCTGGGATTCACCGTGCTCTCCGACAGTGAACGGGAATTTCGTCCCGTTCCCGCGTGCGCGGAGTGCCGTAATGAGGGGCCTTGTCTACATCCTGGCTCTGCTGGCCGCACTGAAAGTCGGCTTCCAGGAGTATCACTACCGCAATGCGGCACAGGATGCCGTCGTCGCCGCCTACCGCGCGGTGGCCGTCAAGGCGTGCCAGGATCATGCGCGCGTACAGACGCCCGGCTCGGCCACGCTCTGGGATCGCGACGCGCAGGTCAAGCTATTGATCGGAAAAAATAATCTCGACGTCTACCTGTGGCAGGTGGACAATGCGCTGTGGAACGCGCGCTACAAGAATCCCTATCTTCTGATCAGCGCGGCCAACCATCCCCGCCTGTTCTGCGAGTACGATATCGTGCACGGGGCGGCCTCGCTCTATCGCTTGTAAACCTTGTCGGAGCGGATGCAACTCGTGCGCCTGCGAGCGAGGCGACAGACCGCAACTTGGCCTTTGGCGGCCCATCGGCGCATTCTCCGATTTTTTACCCCCTCCGTTTCAAATCGCCCGAAGCGTGGCGCGGGCCATGGCTGACAAGTAAGTAATGCGTCGGGGGCGGGTTCCATGGGTGTTGCCGAGGGCGTGGCAAACGCCGGTCCATTGCAGCGTATCGAGGCCGACGAGCAGCGCAGCTCGCGCCGGATCGCTGTCGATCTCGTTGGTTTCATGGACATGGTCGCGGTCGTCGCTGGCGGCATCGCGCCTGCGCTCATCTATCAGTTCGGGGGCAATCTGCCTGTCGACTGGCTCAAGCACTTGCAGATCTGCCTGATCTCGGCGGCGGTGGTTTATGCGTGCCTGCGCAACTTCGGCATGTACGACGAGAACCGTGTCAACGACCTGCCGACGAGCCCCGCGTATCTGCTGGGCGCGCTGGGCATCGCGCTGACGGCGCTGCTGGGACTTGGATTGCCCTTCGCGCCTCGCGAGATGCACATGTGGGTCTGGTACGCGGTCTGGATCTCCATGAGCTTCATGCTGCTGCTGAACGTGCGCAACGCGGCCCACTACATTCTGCGCCGCATGACCGAGGCCGGCCGCTTCGACACGCGGGTCGCCGTCTATGGCAACGGCCCGGTCGCACGCCGCGTGCGCGACTATCTCGAGACGCCGGGCCTGGGGCTCTATTTCGCCGGTCTCTACGACGACCGGAACGACACGTCGCGCGTTGATTTCGATGGTCCCAGGATCGCCGGCCGCCTCGACGATCTCGTGGAGCGGGCCCGCAGTGGCCGTATCGACCGCATCATCATCTCGCTGCCGCAGGCAGCCGACCAGCGCACGCAGTGGATCGCGGCGAAGCTGCAGCATCTGCCCGTCAGCCTGCACATCGTCACGCACATCGCGTCCGACCTCGTCGAGGAGGGGCCCGCCCTGAGCGTGTCGAGCCTCGGCCCCGTCGGACTTCTCGACGTCAAGCGCAAGCCGCTGTCGGACTGGCAGCCCATCATCAAATCCGTCGAGGATCGTGTCCTGGGCGTCGCCCTTGCCCTCCTGTTCGCACCGATGCTGGTGCTCGCCGCCACCGCGATCAAACTGGACAGCAAGGGCCCCGTGTTCTTCCGGCAGCGCCGCACCGGCCTCAACGGCGAGACCATCGAGGTCGTGAAGTTCCGCACGATGCATGTGCTGCAGGACGGCCCCAACGTGCCCCAGGCGACGCGGAACGATCCGCGCATCACGCGGGTGGGTGGCTTCCTGCGTCGCTGGAGCATCGACGAACTGCCGCAGCTCTACAACGTGCTGAAGGGGGAAATGAGCCTCGTCGGCCCGCGTCCCCATGCCCTGGCGCACGACGAACGCTTCGCCGAGGTGTTCGCCCGCTATCGCAGCCGTCATCAGGTCAAGCCCGGCATCACCGGCCTGGCGCAGGTGGAGGGCTATCGCGGCGAGATCACGACGCCGCAGATGCTGGCGCACAGGATCGAAAAGGATATCGAGTACCTGAACGCCTGGTCGCTGTGGAAGGATCTCGCGATCATCGCGCGCACGCCCTTGAGCTGCCTCAAGTCGGAAACGGCCTACTGAGACGCGACCGGAGCGGCCGCAGGTGACAGGCCGTGGCGCGCGGTCGCGATGGCGTCCTGCAACGTAGCGAGGTCGGCGACCTCGTTCATGAGGATGAGGACCAGGCGCGCATTGAGGGCGGCGCTCGCGCCGGCATCGAGACCGTGATGCGCAGCCGTCAGCATCGCCAGCGCGGCGTCGGGATCGGCCAATTGGTTGTCGTGGTGGAGCGGCATCGTCGGCCTCGTTCAGGCGTTGTGGGTCGTGCGGGCGACGGCCGAGGCGATCACGGCTGGATCGCAGGCGCGCCAGCGCGCGGCCACGTGTTGATCCGGCCGCAGGAGGTAGATCGCCGGGGCGTCGACTGCACCGTAACGCGCGCGCGCCTCGGGGCCGTGCGCCACCACGGGCGTGATGTGGCAGCCCGCGACGTGCTGCGCCGATGCCGGCCAGCCCTCCGGCGGCGGGCGGTCGCGATCCCAGACGCCCAGCAGCGTGAAGCCGGCGCCAAGGCGCGCCAGCAGCCAGGAATCCATGTCGGGGGCATCGCTGGCGGGCGCACCGGGACGCACCGCTGGTGTGTCGCCCGCGTCGAAGCCGTCCGCACTATTGAGCGGCGAGCCGTCATAGGTCGTCGGTAGCGACAGGCGGCCCGAATTCAGAAGCCTGCGTGCGAAGGGCTCGCGCGCTGCAAGGTCGAGGACGGCGTCTCGCAAGGCTGTCGCCCCCGGCCCCTTGGGTGCGATGAAGTCCGTGGCCCGCGTGGAGTTCAGGATATTCTCGTCGGCCGCCTGCTGGCGCTCGATGCCGTAACTGTCGAGGAGGGCTGCAGGTGCCGTGCCCGCCAGCACCAGATCGAGTTTCCAGGCGAGATTGTCGGCATCCTGGATACCGGAGTTGCCGCCACGCGCGCCGAAGGGCGACACCTGATGCGCGGCATCCCCCACGAACAGCACGCGGCCATGGCGGAAATTCTCCAGCCGCCGGCACTGGAAGCGGTAGCAGCTGATCCATTCGAAGGTGAAATCGATCTCGCCGAGCATCGCGCGCACGCGCCGTGCCACGTTCTGGGGCCGCATTTCCTCGTCCCGGTCGGCATGCGTCCCGATCTGGAAATCGAGCCGCCACACGTCGTCGGCCTGACGATGCAGGAGCGCGGAGCGACCCGGGTTGAACGGCGGATCGAACCAGAACCAGCGCTCGGTCGGCCGGTCTACGGTCATCTTGATGTCGCAGATCAGGAACTGGTCGTCGAAGGTCTGGCCGATGAAGCCGAGCCCCAGGCTCTGGCGCACCATGGATCGCGCCCCGTCGGCGGCGATCAGCCAGTCGCACGTGAGCGCATAAGAGCCCTCGGGCGTCGCGATGGAGAGGCGGGCACCGTCGCCCTGGGCTTGCAGCGCCGTGACCTCGCTGGCCCAGCGCAGGTCGACGAGGCCCGAACGCTCGGCGGCGGCGATGCAGGCGGCCTCGAAATAGAATTGCTGAAGGTTGATGAAGGCCGGCCGCTGGTGTCCGGCTTCGGGCAGCAGGTCGAAGGCGTAGACCTCGCGGTCGCGGTGGAAAACCTTGCCGGTCTGCCACGTGACGCCGCGCGCCACGAGATCGTCGGCAAGGCCGAGGCGCCCCATGATCTCCAGTGTGCGCTTCGACCAGCAGATGGCGCGGCTGCCGTCGGAGAGCTGCGTGCGCCGGTCGATGACGACACTGCGGCGGCCTTTGGCTGCCAGATCCAGCGCCAGCACCAGACCGACAGGCCCCGCGCCGACGATCACCACGGGGTGGTGCGCCGCCGCGCGATGATCCTGGTCGGGCGAGCGGCGGTAGGCGAGGGTCGCGGCGGTTGTCGGCGTCGTCATGAGCGCGCTCTGTGCTGCGTGTTGCCGTGGCCCACTATACCGCGAAAGCCGCCACGGCAACGCGCTCGGATCGCCGCGCCCGCAGCCTCAGTGCAGCGTCAGGCTCGTCACGCCGACTGCGACGTTGAGCCCCGTCTGCCCCTGCACGCTCAGCGGCTGCAGCACGACGGAATTCTTGCTCCCGCCGACGAGGGCTTTGGCGCCGATCCCCAGGGCGACGGAAGCCTCCGCCGAGGCGCCGAGATACTGTCCGGCCAGCTCCGTCCGCGCGAAGACGGCGCCCGAGCCCAGCACCGACCAGACGATGATGCTTTCCGACTTGAAGCCGACATCGAGACCGACCTTGTTGATGGTGCCCGCGTAGTGCTGCACCTCACCGGGGCCAGCCGGCACGTAGGTGCAGCGCAACGCCTGGCTGGACCCCACGATGAGGCCGACCGTGGGCTTGCCCTTGCAGGTCAGCGTGCCCGCGATCACGCGCGCTTGCGCATCGGCGGATGTGGGGGCCATAGCGGTCAAGGCTCCCACGGCCAACGCGGCGCCGAAGGCGAGACGGATGGCAGAAGCGGCGCGCGAGATCGTGCTCATGTTTGGTTCCCTTGCAAGGTTCTGACCCGATACGGGGTTGGGGGACGCATCTGTGACGCCCTAACAGGCGAATCGCTTCCGCGCCTTGTCCTACGTCAGTTCGCGGACGAACGGGGCGAGAACGGGGCGGCCGGTGGCCCGTATATCGGCGACCGGCGCGTCAATTCACTCCGCCGCCTCCTTCCTGCCGCGTCCCCGGCCACGGCCGTTGCCGGCCGGCTGTGATGCCGCGCCGTGCGGGCGGCGGGCGAGGAGGTCTCGCAGGAACTGGCCGGTGTAGCTCTCCGCGACCTCCGCGACGTGCTCGGGCGTGCCCTCGGCCACGATGCGACCGCCCCCGTCGCCCCCTTCGGGCCCCAGGTCGATGATCCAGTCGGCGGTCTTGATGACTTCCAGGTTGTGCTCGATCACGACCACGGTGTTGCCCGCATCCACCAACTCGTGCAGCACCTCCAGCAGCTTGGCCACGTCGTGGAAATGCAGGCCCGTCGTCGGCTCGTCGAGGATGTAGACGGTGCGGCCGGTGGCGCGCCGCGACAATTCCTTGGCGAGCTTGATGCGCTGGGCCTCGCCGCCCGACAGCGTCGTCGCCTGCTGGCCGATCTTGATGTAGCCGAGGCCGACGCGATGCAAGGTCTCCAGCTTGTCGCGGATCGAAGGCACGGCCTGGAAGAAACCGCAGCCTTCCTCCACGGTCATGTCGAGGATGTCGGCGATGGATTTCTCGCGGAAGGTGACGTCGAGCGTCTCGCGATTGTAGCGGTGGCCTTTGCATTCCTCGCAGGTGACGTAGACGTCCGGCAGGAAGTGCATCTCGATCTTGATGACGCCGTCGCCCTGGCAGCGCTCGCAGCGCCCGCCCTTGACGTTGAACGAGAACCGGCCCGGTCCGTAGCCGCGCGCCTTGGCCTCGGGCAGCCCCGCGAACCACTCGCGGATCGGCGTGAAGGCGCCCGTGTAGGTGGCGGGGTTGGAGCGAGGCGTCCGGCCGATCGGCGACTGGTCGATGTCGATGACCTTGTCGAGATGTTCCAGCCCCTCGATCCGGTCGTGACGGCCCGGTGCCTCGCGCGCGTTGTTGAGCTTGCGCGCGACGGCCTTGTAGACGGTGTCGATCAGGAACGTCGACTTGCCACCGCCCGAGACGCCGGTGACACAGGTCAGCACGCCGAGCGGAATCTCGGCGGTCACGTTCTTGAGGTTGTTCTCGCGTGCGCCCACCACCTTGATGTGCCGCCCCCGGAACGCGGTGCGCCGCGTCTTGGGCAGGGGGATCTGGCGCACGCCCGTGAGATATTGCCCGGTGAGCGAGGCCGGATCGGCCATCACGTCCTCGGGCGTGCCGCGGGCGACGATCTGGCCGCCATGGACACCGGCACCGGGGCCGATATCCACCACGTAGTCCGCCGTCAGGATCGCATCCTCGTCGTGCTCGACGACGAGCACTGTATTGCCGAGGTCGCGCAGATGGCGCAGCGTCTCGAGCAGGCGGGCGTTGTCGCGCTGGTGCAGGCCGATGGACGGTTCGTCCAGGACATACAACACGCCGGTGAGGCCCGAGCCGATCTGGCTGGCGAGGCGGATGCGCTGGCTTTCGCCGCCCGACAGCGTGGCGGATGCACGCGACAGCGTCAGGTAGTCGAGCCCAACGTCATTGAGGAATTGCAGGCGCTCGCGGATCTCCGGGAGGATACGCGTCGCGATTTCCGTCTGCTGCCTGGTGAAAGTCGCGGGCACTTCGTCGAACCAGATGTTGGCCGCGCGGATCGACAGATCGCAGATCTCGCCGATGTGGCGGCCGCCGACCTTCACGGCGAGCGATTGCGGCTTCAGGCGATAGCCGTTGCAGGCCTCGCAGGGGTGCGCGGCCTGGAAGCGCGACAGCTCCTCGCGCACCCATTCACTGTCCGTCTCGCGAAAGCGCCGCTCGATGTTGCCGATGACGCCTTCGAACGGCTTCGACGTGCGGTAGCTGCGCAGGCCGTCCTCGTAGACGAACTCGATCTCTTCGCCGTCCGATCCGTGCAGGATGACGTCGCGCACCTTCTTGGGCAGCTTCACCCAGGGTGTGTGCATGTCCACCTTGAAGTGGAGCGCGATGGCGCGCAGCGTCTGCTCGTAGTAGGGCGACGTGGCGCCCGTTTTGGCCCACGGATAGACCGCGCCACCCTTCAGCGACAGGTCCTGGTTGGGCACCACGAGGTCGGGTTCGAACTTCAGCTCGGTCCCCAGCCCATCGCACTTCGGACAGGCGCCCGCCGGCGCGTTGAACGAGAACAGCCGCGGCTCGATCTCCTCGATGGTGAAGCCGGACACGGGGCACGCGAAGCGTTGCGAGAAGATGATGCGCTCGTGGGTGTCGTTCTTGGAGCGGTTGGGCGCCTTCGTCTCCGCTTCCGGCAGCGGCTTGTCGACGAGCTCCGCCAGCGCGAGGCCATCGGCAAGCGCCAGAGCCGTCTCGAAACTGTCGGCGAGCCGCGCGCCGATGTCCTTCCTGACGACGATGCGATCCACCACCACGTCGATGTCGTGCTTGAACTTCTTGTCGAGCTTGGGCGCGTCGGGGATCTCGTAGACGGTGCCGTTGATCTTGACCCGCTGGAAGCCCTTCTTCTGCCACTCCGCGAGTTCTTTGCGGTACTCCCCCTTGCGGCCGCGCACCACCGGGGCCAGCAGCATGAGGCGCGTGCCCTCGGGCAGCGCCAGCACCTTGTCGACCATCTGGGTGACGGTCTGGCTCTCGATGGGAAGGCCCGTGGCGGGCGAGTAGGGCACGCCCACGCGCGCGAACAGCAGGCGCAGGTAGTCGTAGATCTCCGTCACCGTGCCGACCGTGGAGCGCGGGTTCTTCGACGTCGTCTTCTGCTCGATGGAAATGGCCGGCGACAAGCCGTCGATGTGGTCGACATCGGGCTTCTGCATCATCTCCAGGAACTGGCGGGCGTAGGCCGAAAGGCTCTCCACATAGCGGCGCTGGCCTTCGGCATAGATCGTGTCGAAGGCGAGCGACGATTTGCCGGACCCCGACAATCCCGTGAACACGATGAGGGCATCGCGCGGGATCTCGAGATCCACGTTCTTGAGATTGTGCTCGCGCGCGCCGCGAACGTGGATCGTCTTGGCGCTGGCAGCGGGTTTCGGGGGAGACTTGGCGGGCTTTTTCATGCCGCCCGTCGTAGCCGAAAGGACCTTCGGCGGCAATGCAACTCGAATGCGCGCGCACAGGTCTTATGCGGCAGATGCAAGGCGGAAAATTCGCCGGGAGGGGCACGCCCCTCCGGACTACGTTCACCAGGGCAACAGGCGCAGTACGACGACGAGATGGGCGCCCGTAAGCAGGATCGGTCCCAGGAGCTGCGTGGCGGCGATGTGGGCACGGGTGCAACGCCGGTCTTCGTCGTCGGCGTGATCCAGCACATCCTTGGTCACCTGGGCGAGGCGCGCGACGGCGACGAGGCTCCAGGCCATGACGGCGACCGACAACGCAGCCTGGGTCGCTGAAGGCAGTCGGAACACCAGCGCCAGGGCGGTGGCGGCGATGAGGGCGATGGCTGCCTGGCGCCCATGCCGGCTGAGCGCGCGCAAGTCACGCGAGGTGGTCAGCCCGACGAGGGCGGCGCCCGCGCCCAGCACTACCGTCATCACCCCCGCCAGGACGAGCAGCTGAACGCCGGTCGCGGCCGGGAGCGCGCGAAACAGCGGCGCCAGGGCGAGACCCCAGATGATGGCGCTCGCCAGGAGCAGGATCTTGGCCAGTTCCGTGTCCCGCGTGACCGAGGCGGCCGGTGCGATGTAGGGGAGCGACACCACGCCCAGGAGAACGGCCGTGGGATAGAGCGGATTGAGCAGAAGCAGGCTCAGCCCATCGCTGCTCAGCGCGAAGATCAGGCCCGTGATGACGGCGCCGGCCAGAGCGCAGGCGACGAGATCGAGCACCTCCGTCAGATGCGCCCGCAGGCGCCGGTCCTGCTGATCGGTTTCCAGGTCGAACCGGGTATCGGCATCCGAGCCGGCCCCGAAGGAGCGCAGCGACACACGGTCGGCCAGCTCTTTGAGGCGATCGACGTGATTGGTCTTGTTCCGATCGAGTTTCGACACGTGATGCTCCCTGTGCCCCCGCACGCCCAACGGCGGAATGCTCACACGGAGTGGTTGCGAGGGTGGAAACACGGGGGGCATGGAGCGCCGCCATGTGCGAACATGGTCAATGAAGGATTGCGCACGACCAACCAACGCGCGTCTTGCGCGTCCATACGCAACCTCGAAAAAGAGGTCGCGCGGCCTCAATGCAGCGGCAGGCTGCGCCCCACGCGGCGCGTCATCGGCACGAGCCCTTCCACATCGACCAGGTACTGCTCGACATAGCCCGAGAAGCTCTGCCAGTGCGCCCGGGCGTCCTCAGGACCGGTCTGGCCGCCTTTCATGTGATCGTCAACGACGTTCAACAGGTCGAGAAGGGTCGCCTTGTGCTGGATGTTCGACCGCATCACCAACGCGATCAGCGCATCGAACTCGCGACGCGGAAGGGGGGAGACCGCGGCCGTGGCGACGGCGGCAGCCCCGTGCGGACCGGAGGGGACCGCACCGTTCGGTTGCGGCCCGTTGGCGAAGGGATCGCCCTCGTCCGCGGCCGCAGTCCATTGCGCGGAGGCCCAATGGGCCTGCTGTGGCCGGTTTGGAACGACGATCGCATCGCGCGCGTGCGGCAGGTGCTGTGAGGGCTGCCCGTTCATGGGAGCAGCACCGTTCCAACCGCCAGCCGGCGCTTCGCCCGAGGCAGGCTCGCGCTGGGCCACCGGCACACCGATGCTCGCTGCCACCTGGGACTGCGGCACCGCAGCCGGCCCATGTAGATCGCGAATCTCGGCCGGAGGGTTCGCGCCGCCCAGGACCGGCCGAACCGTCCCCGCCTTGAGGTCCACGACATAGTGAAGGTGCTCGCCGGGGCGTGCGCTGATCGCCTCACCGATCCGCGCGACCACCTCGCGCAGGAAGGCATCGCGGGCACCGGGAATGACGAGCGTGCGGCCGTCGCTGGTGGCGATGGTGAGAGCCCGGCGTTGGTAGACGGTGGCGAAAATGCCGATACCGGCGGCAACCAGGGCCAGCCAGATCGGCGTCGAGCCGCCTGCATTGATGGCGCCGAGCCCCTTGCCCAGCGCAAACTCGTAGCCGATCGCCGCAACGGCCAGCAGCACGCCGCCAGCTCCCGCCAATCGAAATGGATGCCCACTCACACAGGACGCCCTGGCGATGTGCCCGACGGCGATGACCTCGTCACCGAGATCGATGAGTTTGGGCGTGATTTCCAGCTTTTCCCGCGCGCTGGTCATCCGCAAATTGCCTCCTCTGCTCAAAGATCGAGCATTGGGAACAATTTATAATGAGAACGGCCGTCTTTGCCAGCGTAATACTCGTTCCATCGCCGGCTTCGATTGGCTTTGCTAACTGTTATTGGTAACGGCCACCCAGTTCTCGTCGTCCTGGGCCCGTCGTTCGAACACCAGGAAGTCGTAGTAGCCGCACCGCGACTGTCCCGGAAAGCTCCGGCAGATGCCCGGCCGCGCCTCGTAGATCGAGCAGTTCCGCGCCTGCTGATCGAAGAAGCGGCAGATCATGCCGTAGTGGGGATCGGCCTTGCGGCGCAGGACGTATTTGCGCCCGTGCGCCCGCTTGGTGAATTTCTTCTCCGCCTCCTCGTAGGGCAGGCCGAAATGCTTGGCCAGGCGCTCGACATCGCGCTTGTCCAGGGCAATGAGCGGATAGCTGCAGCAATATCCGGGGCATTTCGTGCAATCGTACTGGTTGCGGGACATCTCGATCCTTCCGGCCGTCCGGCGGGCGTCATGACGGCGACGTGCGTGGTGTTGCACAACTGATGCTCTTGGCGCCGCATCGGGGTCAAGGCCTGCCACGCCCCCCGCATCGCTAATCCCCCGGGATGTTGTCGGCGCGCGGTCGGTTCTGCTTATGTGCAGCCATGGCACGAATGCTTTGCAGGGATTGTCTGGAACTGCACGAGCCGGGAGGGAGCCGCTGTCCCGGCTGCGGCAGCGCGCGCCTCGTCGAACACCCCGAACTCGAGACGTTGCACATCGCGCACATCGATTGCGATGCCTTCTATGCCTCGGTGGAGAAACGCAACCGGCCCGAACTCGCCGACGAGCCGGTGATCGTGGGACATGCGGGCGGGCGCGGCGTGGTGACGACGGCCTGCTACATTGCGCGACGTTTCGGGGTCCGTTCTGCCATGCCGATGTTCCGGGCTCTCGAGCTGTGCCCGGGGGCCACGGTGATTCCGCCCGAGATGGCGCGCTATCGCCGCGTCAGCGAGGTCATCCGCGCGATCTTCCTCGACGAGACGCCCATCATCGAACCGGTCTCGCTGGACGAAGCCTATCTCGATCTGGACGCCGCCCACCGCCTCCACGATCGTTCGCCCGCCGAGGCATTGGCACGGATCGCCATGCGCGTTGAGGACGAAGTCGGCATCACCGTCTCCGTCGGCTTGGCGCCCAACAAGTTTCTGGCCAAGCTCGCATCGGAGCTGCGCAAGCCGCGCGGCTACTCCGTCATCGGCGCGGCCGAAGCCGCATCTTTCCTCGCACCCCTGGCGGCGGCCAAGATCAACGGCGTGGGCGGCGCCACGGCGAGACGCCTTGAGAGCATGGGCGTCGTCACGATCGGCGACCTGCAGCGCATGAGCGAGATGGAGCTGGTCGGCCGCCTGGGCAAGTTCGGTCGCCGCCTCGCCCAGTTCGCGCATGGCCGCGACGACCGCCAGGTGACGCCGGACCGGCCGACGAAAAGCGTTTCGGCGGAAACGACGTTCCGCACCGACACGGCGGATTTCGGCGACTTGTCGAAGGCGGCAGCGCCGCTGGCAGAACGGGTCGCCGCACAGCTTGCCAAGAAGGGGCTCGCAGGCGGCACCGTCGTCGTGAAGCTGAAGACGGCCGCCTTCAAGCAACTGACCCGCAACAAGAAGCTGTCCTTCCCGACGCGCAAGTCCGCCGTGATCCTCGAGGCCGCGCTGCCACTGATCGAGAAGGAGGCCGATGGACGCGCCTTCCGCCTCATCGGCATCGGGGTCGATCAGGTGAGCCCGGCGCCCGACGCAGACCCGCCCGATCTATTTGACGAGTTCTAATCGCGGCCCTTCCTCCTCTATGGTGGCCGCCGCAATTGCAGGGGAGAGGCAGCTTGGCCAGGGGACCTTTGGCGTCGGGTGCAGACGACGACGTGCCGCAGGGCCCGGCCTCGCCGATACGCTGGCTGGTGCTGCTCGGCGTTTGGCTCGTCTATGCAACTTTCGGCATGACGACGGTCAGCCTCGCCCCGCTCGTCGCCACGATCACCGCGGACCTCGGCATCACGCATGGCGCCATGGGCGTCGTGTTCGGGGCCTGGCAGTTGATGTTCATCGCCTCCGCCGTGCCGTCGGGCCGCCTGATGGATCGCCTCGGCACGGGCTACGGCTTGTTCCTGGGGGCGGTTTCCGTTGCCCTTTCGGGACTGTTGCGGAGTTGGTCCGTCGATTTCTGGACGCTGGTGGCCGCCGTCTCCGTGCTGGGCATCGGCGGCCCGTTGATCTCGACGGGGGCGCCCAAGGTCGTGGCGCGCTGGTTCCAGGGCCAACAGCGCGGGCTCGCCATGGGCATTTACATCACCGGGCCCGCGCTGGGCTCGATCCTCTCGTTGTCGATGACGAATTCGTTCCTCATGCCGGCGCTGGGCGGGGATTGGCGCGCCGTCTCGCGCGTTTGGGCCGCCATTGCCATCGCGGCGGGCATCGCGTGGCTGGTCATCGCCCATCTGCCGGCGATCAGGCAGGCCGACGTCTCCGCGCGCGCCGGCCATGCCAGCGCCAAGCGCGCCACACTCTCGGAACTGCTGTCGGTGCACGCCGTTCGCCTGCTGCTGATGATGAGCGTGGGGATCTTCCTGTTCAATCACGGGCTCAACAACTGGCTGCCCGAGGTGCTGCGCTCCAAGGGCATGACGCCGGTCGCCGCAGGCTATTGGGCGACGGTGCCGACGCTGGTCGGGCTGGCCGGATCGCTCGTCATTCCGCGCCTCGCCACGCCGCAGCGCCGGCACGCCATGCTGGGCGGCCTGTTCGCGGCGGGCCTACTGGCGAGCCTGCTGTTGCGCGTCGATGAAGGACCGCTGCTGATGCTGGGGCTGGCGATGCAGGGCATCGCGCGCTCGTCGATGATGACGGTCGCCATGCTGACGCTGGTCGAGACGCCCGGCATCGGGGAGCGCAACGCGGCGACCGCGAGCGGCCTGTTCTTCTCCGCCGCCGAGGTCGGCGGCGCCAGTGGCCCGCTGGTGCTGGGCATCGTCCACGATCTGACCGGCGGCTTCGGCGCCTGCCTCGCGCTTCTCAGTGCGGTGATGGCGATCCTGATCGCGGCCTCGGTGCATCTGCGGCGCATCTCCCGGCCCCCCGTGCCCGCGATCCAGACCTGAGGCGGCACCGTTGCGTCTTGCCCGTTGGCGAGCGAGGTGCTTTATCGTGCGCGTATCCGAAACGCGAAACGACGGCCCCTGAGCGGTGACGACGACGACCGCAGGGGCGAGCCCGAGGACGCAAGATGGCGAACAAGGTTTATCCGAGCGCGGCAGCCGCGCTCGATGGCGTGGTGAAGGACGGGCAGATGATCGCCGTCGGAGGCTTCGGCCTGTGCGGCATCCCCGAAGCGCTGATCGCGGCACTGCGCGACAGCGGCGTGAAGGGCCTGACGGCGATCTCGAACAACGCCGGCGTCGATGATTTCGGCCTGGGACTGCTGCTCAAGTCGCGCCAGATCAAGAAGATGATCGCGTCCTACGTCGGCGAGAACAAGGAGTTCGAGCGCCAGTACCTGGCGGGCGAACTGGAGCTGGAGTTCACCCCGCAGGGCACGCTGGCCGAGAAGTTGCGCGCAGGCGGTGCGGGCATCCCGGCCTTCTACACGCAGACCGGCTACGGCACGATCGTGGCCGAGGGCAAGCCCACGGCCGAGTTCGACGGCCGCATGTACGTCCAGGAGCGCTCGCTGCGTCCCGACGTGGCACTGGTGAAGGCGTGGAAGGCGGACAAGGCCGGCAATCTCATCTTCCGTAAGACCGCACGCAACTTCAACCCGAACGTCGCCTCGTCGAGCCGCATGACGATCGCGGAAGTCGAGGAACTGGTGGAAACCGGCGCGCTGGACCCGGATCTGATCCACACGCCCGGCATCTACGTGAAGCGCATCGTGCACAACCCCGCCCCCGAGAAGCGCATCGAGCAGCGCACCGTCCGCAAATCCTGAAGGAGCAGCCCCATGGCCTGGACCCGTGAGCAAATGGCCGAGCGCGCCGCCAAGGAGCTGCGCGACGGTTTCTACGTCAACCTGGGCATCGGCCTGCCGACGCTCGTCGCCAACTACATTCCCGCCGGCATGGACGTCATGCTGCAGTCGGAGAACGGCCTCCTCGGCATCGGACCGTTCCCGACGGAGAACGAGGTCGACGCCGACCTGATCAACGCCGGCAAGCAGACCGTGACCACGATCGAGGGGTCGAGCTTCTTCTCCTCCGCCGACAGCTTCGCGATGATCCGCGGTGGCCACATCGACCTTGCAATTCTCGGCGCCATGCAGGTGTCCGAGAAGGGCGACCTGGCCAACTGGATGATCCCCGGCAAGATGGTGAAGGGCATGGGCGGCGCCATGGACCTCGTCGCCGGTGTCGCGCGCGTCATCGTCGTGATGGAGCACACGGCCAAGAAGAAGGACGGCTCGATCGACATGAAGATCCTGCCGCAATGCACCCTGCCGCTGACGGGCCTCGGCGTCGTCAACATGCTCGTCACGGATCTGGGCGTTATGGAAGTGACGCCGGCCGGCCTCAAGCTCGTCGAGCTGGCGCCTGGCGTGACGCGTGAGGAGATCGCGGCGGCAACGGGCGTGACACTCCAGTAAGCCTGCCGTTCCACACAGCCGACTCCGACCGGGCCCGGCACCGCATGCGAGCGGTGATCCGGGCCCTGTCCGTTCCGCCGGGGCCGATGTTTCCGGCCCCACGGGAAAATCCGCGCGCCATGTGTGGCCGAACGATGCCACAGGCCCGGCAATCTGGCCGCTTCCCGCGGTTCCCGCCTGCATTTCTTTTGCCTCCCGGGACCACCGGTGGCAGGGTCGAGCCCGAAAAAGCCCCAACGGCCGCCGTGCGTGCGCGGCAGGGCGACGTCGGAAATACTCGCGTTCCGACGCCGGGCTTCCTGCAATGAGCTTCCTGCAATGAAAGGTCTGCCTGTGAGGCAAATGCCGGGAATTTCAGCGCTGGTCCGCCGGGTTGCGCGTGTCGCGGTCGCCATGGCCTTCGTTGCCACGCTGGTGCCGACGGCATCAGCCAATGGGCTTCGCATGCCGTCCCAGGTCGGCATCGGCGGCATGGTCGTGGTCACACCGACCTACGAAGGCTCGAACCGCTACGAGGCCGTCGGCGTGCCGCTGATCGATCTCGATCCCGACAGCAAGGCTGCGGGCCTGATCGACGTCGAGGGGGTCGACGACATTCGCCTGCGGCTCTTTCGCGCCGGCGGGTTCGAGGCCGGCCCTTTGTTCGGCTATCGCTTCGGTCGCGAGGAGAGCGACGGGCCGCGGTTGCTCGGCATGGGCGAGATCGACGGCGGCGTGGTCGTCGGCGGCTATGCGGGCTATCGGTTCGGTTCCCTGTTCCCGTTCGTCAGCTACCATCATCAGGTCAGCGGCGACGACACGGGCGGCGTCGCCCGCTTCGGCCTCGAATTGAAGCACAACCTGTCGAGCCGCATCGCCTTGACGACTGTCGCCGGCGCGAGCTGGGCGAACGACGACTACATGCAGAGCTATTTCGGCGTGAGCGCGGCGCAGGCGATCACCTCGGCGCACGCGCAGTTCCAGGCCGATGCAGGGTTGAAAGACGCGTTCCTTGGGATGACTGCCGACGTTCGCCTCACCGACCTGTGGTCGCTGAAGCTGACAGGCCGATACGCCCATCTGCTGGGTGATGCGGCCGACAGCCCGATCACCGCTTCCGAGCATCAGCTCTTCGGCGGCGTCGGCCTGACATACAAGTTCTCGCTGCGCTAGTGTAGCGCATCAGACGTTTGGTACCCACTCGCGGCTTGGCTCGTGACCAAACGTCTGATGCAAAAGCTACACTAGAATCATAGTGTTGCTAGTGTTCCTTCTGGCTCCGAGACTTGGTCCAGAGTACGATGCACGGGGAACCAAGTGTCGGAGCCGGAATACTAGACGCTCGCTGCTGATCCGTTTCCTCGACGCCCCGGACATCGCCGCTGTCCGGGGCGCACTCATGTTCGATCAGCTGCGCGGGCCCCTCACCACACCCTTGTCGTGCAGCTTGCCGATGGCGCCACTCGACAAGCCGAGGATGCCGGAGAGAATTTCGTCGGTATGCTGGCCGAGGACGGGGGCCGGCTTGGCCGGCAACCGCGCCGCATCGGAGAATTCGAACGGCGAGGCCGCCGACCAGAGCTGGCCGATGCCCGGCTGGTCGACGCGCGAGAACATCGGGTTCTGGGTCAGCAGGGGATCGCCCGCCACCAGCTCACGCGGCATCTTGTACGGGGCCCATAGCGCGCCGGCCTTGGTCAGCTTCTCGGTCGCCTCGGCAAGGGTGAGAGATGCAACCCAGGGAGCGATGACATCGGCGAGTTCGCCGCGCGCTTCCCAGCGGTGCGCCTCGTCGTGGAGGTCGAGCTTGCGGGCCTCCTCGATGGCCTTGAACCGAGCTCCCAGGCCGCCGGCTTCGGCCAGCGCATCGAGCTGGCGCGCCGTGAAGACGCAGATCATGATGGCGCGGTCATCTTTCGTCGCGAAATCGCGCGCGAAGGTGCCGAACACCTCGTTGCCATAGCGCGGCCGGTCGACATCGTTGATCTCCGCCTCGCCCAGGTAGCCGAGCGCCGCCGTCGCCGCGAGCGCCACGTCCTGGAGCGCGATCTTGACGAGCTGTCCGCGCCCTGTGCGTGTGCGCTGCCGCTCGGCGGCCAGAAGCGCGACGGCGGCGGCGTACCCGGTGGCGATGTCCCAGGCGGGCAGCACCTGATTGACAGGCCCTCGATGCCCGACAGGTCCGGTGATCATCGGGAAGCCCGTCACGGAATTGACGGTGTAGTCGACCTGGGCCGATCCGTCGCGGGCGCCCAGGATGTTGAGGGCGATGAGATCGGCGCGGCCCTTGGCCAGGGTCTCGTAGGCGAGCCAGCCGCGTGCGGGAAGGTTCGTCGAGAAGATGCCGGCATCGGGCCCCGGTGCGGTGATGAGCGCCGCGATCAGCTCGCGTCCCTCCGGGCTCCGGAGGTCGACGGCAAAGGAGCGCTTGCCCTTGTTGAGGCTGGCCCAGTAGATGCTCGTCCCCTCCTTGGTGACGGGCCATCGGTTGGCATCCAGGCCACCGTTGACGTCATCGAAGCGGATGACATCGGCACCGAGCCCGGCGAGCGTCATGCCGCCCAGCGGCGCGGCGACGAATGCCGAGCCCTCGATGATCCGTAGTCCTGCCAAGAGACCTGCGCTCACGGTCGTTCTCCTTGTGGGTTTCATTGCGCGGAAAACTAGCCCGCGCGCGGGGCGGCGTCATCCGTGGATCGCCGGGCGCATTGCCGCGTTGCGCCCGATCGTGGGCCTTTTGCCTTGACAGCAATGGTCGCGCGCCTATGGTCCCCGCGCTTCGCGCGCATGCGCGGGCTTCAACCGCAACCTTGACCCGGAAGGCACAGTGCCATGGGCTTTTACTCCGACAGCCTGAACCGCATCTCTCCCTCTGCGACGATGGGCGTGTCGGCGAAAGCGCGCGCGCTCGCCGCGGAAGGCAAAAACATCATCATCCTGAGCCAGGGCGAGCCCGACTTCGATACGCCCCAGAACATCAAGGATGCCGGTATCGCCGCGATCCAGTCCGGCAAGACCAAGTACACCGACGCGGACGGCATGCCCGAGCTCAAGGATGCCATCGTCGGCAAGTTCAAGCGCGAGAACGAGCTGACCTACAAGCGCAGCCAGATCACGGTCGGATCGGGCGGCAAGCAGGTGCTGTTCAACGCCCTGATGGCGACCATCAATCCCGGCGACGAGGTCGTGATCCCCGCGCCGTGCTGGGTCTCCTATGCCGACATCGTGCAGCTGTGCGGCGGCAAGCCCGTCTTTGCCATGTGCACGATGGAAAACGGCTACAAGCTCCGGCCCGAAGTGCTCGACAAGGCCATCACGCCCAAGACCAAGTGGTTCATGTTCAATGCCCCATCGAACCCGACCGGCGCGGCATACTCGAAGGAAGAGCTGATGGCGCTCACCTACGTCCTGCTCAAGCACCCCCATGTCTGGGTGATGACGGACGACATGTACGAGCACCTGCTCTACGACGGCCACAAGTTCTGGACGATCGCGCAGGTCGAGCCGAAGCTCTACGACCGCACCTTGACGGTGAATGGCCTGTCCAAGGCCTATTGTATGACTGGCTGGCGCATCGGCTACGCGGGCGGTCCCGAACCGCTCATCAAGGCCATGGGCAAGCTGCAGAGCCAGTCCACCTCCAACCCCTGCTCGATCTCGCAGTGGGCGGGCGTGGAAGCCCTGAACGGCCCGCAGGACTTCATCCCCATCAACAACGAGAAGTTCAAGGTCCGCCGCGACCTCGTCGTCTCGATGCTGAACCAGTCGAAAGGCATCAAGTGTCCGAAGCCGGAGGGGGCCTTCTACGTCTACCCGTCCTGCGAGGGGACGCTGGGCAAGACGACCCCTTCGGGCAAGAAGATCGCAACCGACGAGGATTTCGTGACGGCGCTGCTCGAGGAAGAGGGCGTGGCGGCGGTGCACGGCGCGGCCTTCGCTATGTCGCCGTTCTTCCGCATCTCCTATGCCTTGTCCAACGAAGACCTCGAGGAGGCCTGCCGCCGCATCCAGCGCTTCTGCGGCAACCTGCGCTGAGCGGCCGGGCGACGAGTTCGTCGGCAACGTCATGATTGCGAACAGCCCGGCTTGATGTCGGGCTGTTCTCGTTTCGGTGCGTCGCTTCGCGGGCGCCGCCGAACCGACGAAAAGAGGCGCCGCCGCAGATCGCGAACGGCACCTGTCCTTGTTCGGCCCGCGAGTGGGCCGCTCAGATCGTATTCAGCGGCAGCTTGAAGAAGCGCTTGCCCGTGTCGTCGGGCTCGGGCATGCGGCCCGCCTTGATGTTCACCTGCAGCGAGGGAAGGATCAGCCGCGGCATGCCCAGCGTCTTGTCGCGCGCCTCGCGCAGCGCCACGAACTCGTCCTCCGTCATCCCGTCGCGGACGTGGATGTTGTTGGTGCGCTCCTCCGCCACCGTCGTCTCCCAGCGGATGTCGCGACCGTTGGGTCCGTAGTCGTGGCACATGAAGAGCCGCATCGCGCCGGGCAATGACAGCACGGCCTTGATGGAGCGGAACAGGATCCGCGCATCGCCGCCGGGGAAGTCGGCGCGCGCCGTCCCGCCGTCGGGCATGAAGAGCGTGTCGCCCACGAATGCCGCATCGCCGATGACGTGTGTCATGCAGGCCGGCGTATGCCCGGGCGTGTGCATCACGAATGCCGCCATGCCGCCGATGCGATAGGTATCGCCATCCTCGAACAGGCGGTCGAACTGGCTGCCGTCCCGGCGAAACTCGGTGCCTTCGTTGAACACCTTGCCGAAGACTTCCTGCACGACCTTGATCTGCGACCCGATACCGATCTTGCCGCCCAGTCTCTCCTGGATATAGGGCGCGCTGGAGAGGTGATCGGCATGCGCGTGCGTCTCGATGAGCCACTGCAACTCGAGGCCGCGCTCGCGAATGTGCGCGATGATCTTGTCGGCGGAGGTGAACGACAGGCGGCCGGCGGCATAGTCGAAATCGAGTACCGGATCGATCACCGCACAGGCGCTCGAGCTGGGATCCTTCACCACATAGCTGATGGTGTTGGTATCGGGATCGAAAAAGGCCGTCACGTCAGGACGGACCGACATGTCCACGGGATAGCTCACGGGTGTCGCTCCTTCATGTTGTCGTCGCGTGCCGCAACCGGACCGTGCGGCCGGTCGGCGGAGGGCATCGGGGCAGCGGCGAAACCGCCGCGAACGTATGCCCCGCGCCCGTCATGATATCGGCGTAGCGGCCTTGGGCCGCCAGAGCACTAGCTTTTCTTGCAGGTGCTGATCCCCAGGAGTGCATAGGGGGGGCACCAGCCCAGGATCGCCGTGCCCAGGGGAATGAGCCCGATCCAGCCCCAATTGGTCTTGGGTCCGACGAATACCAGAGCGATCAACGCCAAACCGACGATCGCGCGCAGAATGCGATCAATGCCACCGACGTTACAGGTCATCGTAGCCTCCTTGTTCTCGACGCACCCATTTGTAGGCGCGTGCGCAGGGCACGTCTGTGACAATGTCACCCTTGCCGCCGGCGCACCTTGCGCGCCGACAAACCGGCGATGTCCGACGTCGCGCGTGTGGAGTGCCGCCTGCGACGGCGAAACGCAGGCACGGAACGCATTGCGCGCAGCGCCGGCATGAACAGCGACGCAATCCCAGGCCCGGCCACGCGACTTTTCAGGCTCTTTGCTTGACGCGCGTTTTGCCTCGGGCTATCCGGCTCAAATGTCGCGAAAATGTCACAGTTGAGCGTCAGTTGTGCCCCTTCGGCGCCAGATCGCAAAGCGCATGTGGCAACGCTGCCAGACGCGAAGCGGGCCTTGTGGCACCCCTGACACCAAAACGAGGCGCTTGCTCCGTGAATTTCCGGTTGCCCAGCTTGAGCGAAGCCAAGGCGCGCACGCGTGCTGCCGCCGACAGGATGCGCTCGCAATGGGACGACGAGCCCCCCGAAGGGGCGGAGCAGGGCGACGCCGTCGGTGGCGATGCCGACGAGCGCCTCGAAACCGGCATGGGCAGCGGCGATTGGGCTTTCTGGACGGGTCTCGTCGTCGTCGTCCTGTCGATCGTGTCGGCGCTGGCCACGTATCTCATCCTGACGGGTCTGTCGCCTATTCCTCCGCGCAACGAGGTCGTGCTCGTCGCGCTGCTGATCAACATCCTGCTGATCATCGCGATGTTCGCCGTGCTCAGCGTCCAGGCCCTGGGCCTGTGGCGCGCTTGGCAACGCAAGGTGGCTGGCGCACGCATCCACGTGCGCATCGTCGGCCTCTTCACGCTGATCGCGGCCGCGCCGGCGTTGTTGCTCGCGCTGGCTGCAACGGTGAGTTTCTCGCGCTCTCTCGACAGCTGGTTCTCCAACCGCACGCGCACGATCGTGGCGAGTTCGCTCGACGTGGCACGGGCCTACCTGCAGGAGCACGGCCAGGTCATCCGCACCGACGTCGTCAACATGGCCAAGGATCTCGACGACGTCGGCAAGTCGCTGGCCGGTCCCGATCTCGGCAACAGCGTGGAACTGCGCAATCTGCTGATCGCCCAGGCGGGCCTGCGCGATCTCTCGATCGCGGCCCTGATCGACGATCGCGGCAACATCAAGCTGGAGGGGGCGAGCGACACCCGCGTCGTCTACCAGCCGCCCACGCCGCAGATCATCGCCCAGGCCCGCGCGGGCAACGTGGCCATCCTCCTTCCCCATGACAGTTATCGCGTGGCCGCCGTCACGAGGCTGGCCCTGTTCCCCGATACGTACCTCTACGTGGCCCGTGCGGTTAATCCCAAGGTCGTGGGCCATCTGCGGCGCACGGAGGCCGCCGTCGCCGAATACGAGCGCCTGCGTGCGGCACGCGGTCCGCTGCGCCTCGTGCACGGCGTCATGTATTTCATGATCTCGCTGACGGGCATCCTGGCCGCCATCTGGGTCGGCCTGTGGTTCGCCCGGCATCTCGTGGCACCGATCCGCCGCCTCATCGGCGCGGCCCAGCGCGTGGCGCAGGGCGATCTGTCGGTCGAACTGCCACTCCGGCGCGGGGAGGGCGATCTGCGGCGGCTGTCGCGCGACTTCAATCTCATGACGCGCGAGCTGTCCCGCCAGCACACCGATCTGACAACGGCCAACGACCAGTTGTCCGAGCGCCGCCGCTTCATGGAGGCCGTGCTGTCGGGCGTGTCGGCGGGCGTCATCGGCCTCGATGCGGAAGGCCGCGTGCGCCTGGCGAACTCGTCGGCGGAGCGTTTCCTCGGCCGCTCGTCCGAACAACTCGTCGGCACCCGCCTGGGCGAGGTCGTGCCCGAACTCGCCGTCGTCGTGGAGGGTGGTGGAGAGACGACGGGCAGAAGCGCCCATCAGGCGCAGACGACCTTCCTCGTCGGCGACGAAGAGCGCACGTTCAATGTCCGCGTGACGCACGAGCAGGCGAGCGCGCGCGTCGGGGGCAGCGTGGTCACCTTCGACGATGTGACCGAACTCATCGCCGCACAGCGCTCCTCCGCCTGGGGCGACGTCGCACGGCGCATTGCGCATGAGATCAAGAACCCGCTCACGCCGATACAACTCTCCGCCGAGCGCATTCGCCGCAAGTATGCCGCGAGCATCACCAACGACCGCGCCACCTTCGAGAAGCTGACCGACACCATCGTGCGCCAGGTCGGTGACATCAAGACGATGGTCGACGAGTTCGCCGCCTTCGCGCGCATCCCCAAGCCCAGCATGGAGATGGCCGACGTCCGCGACATCGTGCAGGAGCCCGTCATCCTCTTCCGCGAGAGCCATCCCGCCGTCACTTATCAGATGACGTTGCCCGATACGCCCGTCACACTGATCTGTGACGCGCGCCTCGTCACTCAGGCATTGACCAATCTCGTGAAGAACGCCACGGAATCCATCGAGACGTTTTCAGAGCAAGCGGATCGTCCGCAGAATTGGAAGGGCGAAGTGCACGCAGTCGTCCGCCACGACGAGCATGAGGCGGTGATCGAGATCATCGACAACGGCATGGGGCTGCCCAAGCAAAACCGGTCGAAATTGCTCGAACCCTACGTGACGACGAAGGGGCGCAAGGGCACGGGACTGGGGTTGGCCATCGTGCAGAAGATCGTGGAGCAGCACGGCGGCCGCCTGACCATGGAAGACGCCCCCGAGGTCGTCAACGGACGGCGCGGCGCGCTCGTCCGGCTGGTATTGCCCAGGAAGGCGTCGCCCGGTGCGACAGAAGGTTTCGTCGAGGGAGACGGCCGCGCAGCGCGGCAGAACGATCAACAATCCGCTTGAGCGGCAGTAACGAACCGTCAAGGAGTGAGCTATGCCATCCGACATCCTGATCGTCGATGATGAGGCCGATATCCGGGACCTCATCTCGGGGATTCTCGAGGACGAGGGACACATCACGCGCACGGCCCGCGACGCGGACGAGGCGTTGAAGGCGATCGAGGAGCGGCGACCGCACCTCATCGTGCTGGACATCTGGCTGCAGGGGAGCCGGCTCGACGGACTCGAGGTCCTCTCGCAGATCAAGAAGCAGCACCCCGATCTGCCCGTCGTCATCATCTCCGGGCATGGCAACATCGAGACGGCCGTGACGGCGATCCGGCGCGGCGCCTACGACTACATCGAGAAGCCGTTCAAGGCGGAACGGCTGATCCTCGTGACGCTGCGGGCCCTGGAGGCGTCCCAGCTCAAGCGCGAGGTCAAGGTGCTGCGCGAGCGCCAGGTGCAGAGCTCGGAGATGGTCGGCAAGTCCGCCGCCATCAATCAGCTGCGCAACCAGATCGACAAGGTGGCTCCCACCAACAGCCGCATTCTCATCCGCGGCTCGTCGGGTACCGGCAAGGAGCTGGCGGCCCGCGTCATCCATGCGAAGTCGATCCGCGCCGACGGGCCGTTCGTCGTGCTGAATGCCGCCGCCATGGCACCCGAGCGCGTCGAGGAGGAACTGTTCGGCGCCGAGGACCGCACCGGGCCGAGCAAGGTCGGCGCGCTGGAAGAGGCACACGGTGGCACGCTCTACATCGACGAGGTGGCGGACATGCCGCTGGAAACGCAGGGCAAGGTGCTGCGCGTCCTCGTCGAGCAGAAGTTCCAGCGTGTGGGCGGCGGGCCGAAGGTGTCCGTCGACGTGCGCCTCATCTCGTCGACCAGCCGGGACCTGGAGCGCGAAATGCAGGACGGCCGCTTCCGGCAGGATCTCTACCATCGCCTCGCCGTGGTGCCGCTGCGCGTGCCAAGCCTCGCCGAGCGTCGCGACGACATTCCCGCGCTGATCGAATTCTTCCTCGGCCAGATCGCCAGTGCCACGGGGCTGATGCCGCGCAAGATCGGCGACGACGCCATCGCCGTCCTGCAGGCGCACGATTGGCCGGGCAACGTGCGCGAACTGCGCAACAACATCGAGCGCCTCATGATCCTGGCGGGCGGCGAGCCGGGCACGGTCATCACGGCCGACATGCTGCCCGACGAAATCGGCTCCAATGTTCCCCTGCCCGTCAATGGCGGCGCCGAGCATCTGATGTCGATGCCCCTGCGCGAGGCCCGCGAGATCTTCGAGCGCGAATATCTGCTCGCCCAGATCAATCGCTTCGGCGGCAATATTTCGCGCACGGCCGAGTTCGTGGGCATGGAGCGCTCCGCGCTGCATCGCAAGCTGCGCGCGCTGGGCGTGGGCTCGGACCAGCGGGCCGGCGAGCCGAAAGTCTGATCGCATTTTCGATGAAGTCCTGAGGGGGAAGGCGATGTCGCGCCAAGTCTATGTCAACGGCCAGTTCGTGCCCTATGCGGAAGCCGCCGTCTCGGCCGAGGATCGGGGTTTCCAGTTCGGCGATGCTGTCTACGAGGTGATCGAGGTGCGCGACGGCCACCTCGTCGACGAGACGCGCCACATGGATCGGCTGGACCGCTCGCTCGGGGAACTGCGCATCGATGCGCCCATGAGCCGAGGCGCCTGGTCGCGGGTCCTGCGCGAAACGATCCGCCGCAATCGCGTGCGCGACGGCTCCCTCTATCTCCAGGTCTCGCGCGGGGCACGTCCGCGAGACTTCTTCTTCCCGCCCGCGGGAACGCCGCCGACGGTGGTGTGCATCGGCCGCCATGCCTCGCGCGCCAAGGCCGATGCTGCGGCAGCTGCCGGTATCAAGGTCAAGACCGTTCCCGACAACCGCTGGGAGCGCTGCGACATCAAGACAGTGATGCTGCTGCCGGCCTCGCTGGCCAAGCAGGCTGCCCGCGAGGAGGGCGCCAACGATGCCTGGTTCATCGACGAGAAGGGCTTCGTGACCGAAGGCGCCTCGGCCAACGCCTGGCTGGTCGACAAGGACGGCCGCCTGGTGACGCGGCAACTCGACAATGGGATCCTGCCGGGCATTACGCGGCGCACGCTGCTCGATCTCGTGGCCCGCGAAAAGATCGAAGTGGTCGAACGGCCGTTCACGGTTGCCGAGGCGCTTGCCGCGCGCGAAGTGTTCATCACGTCGGCAACGAGCCTCGTCATGCCCGTCGTCGCCATCGACGGCAAGCCCATCGGGAACGGGGCGCCGGGGCTCCTCAGCCAAAAGTTGCGATCTCACTTCCACGATGTGGCGGAAATTGCAGACGCCTGACCTCGAACCGAGCCGTCGTCCCCGCTCCGACGAAGGAACATGGAACAAACCTGGCATTCTTTTCGCCAGATTGTTCCAGTCGGGCGAATAATGTGCATAATACCGCCCAGGTTCAGCCCTTGACGTCGGACACGGGCGTGCTTTTGCGAATTATCAGGCTGTCCGGCCAGAGCAACGAAAAGAAGAACGGACGCACGACCATGGCAGCGGAGCGATCGCCAAGTCTCCAGGATACTTTCCTCAATTACGTCCGGAAGCAGAAGACGCCGCTGACGATATTTCTCGTCAATGGCGTGAAGCTCCAGGGGGTCGTGACGTGGTTCGATAATTTTTGCGTCCTGTTGCGGCGGGACGGACATTCGCAACTCGTCTACAAGCACGCGATTTCCACCATCATGCCGGGCGGACCGGTGAACCTGATGGATCAGGAACCGGGCGACGCCGGCTGATGCAACTCGGTACGCTCCAATAGCACCCGGCGACGAGACATCTGGAGAGAGCGAAGGCCGGCGCAGGAAGCCGATCGATCTGCGCCGAGAGCCGACACGCGCGCTCGTCATCGTACCCGTTCTGGGGCCCCGGGCGACGCGCGGACGAGCGCCTGGCGCGCCGGGTGACGCGCGCGCCGCGACGACCTTGCACAGCCCCGAAGACCGGCTCGAGGAAGCGCGCGGCTTGGCCGAGGCCATCGATCTCGACGTGCGCGGGGCCCAGCTTGTCACCGTCAACGCACCCAAACCCGGCACTCTGATCGGCTCGGGCAAGGTCGATGAACTCAAGACGCTCGTCGAGAGGGACGAGATCGAGCTGGTGATCGTCGATCACGCCTTGTCCCCCGTACAACAGCGCAATCTCGAGCGAGCCTGGAACGCCAAGGTGCTCGATCGTACCGGGCTCATCCTGGAGATCTTCGGCCGGCGCGCACGCACACGCGAAGGCCGGCTGCAGGTCGAGCTGGCGCATCTGACCTACCAGAAGAGCCGGCTGGTCAGGAGCTGGACCCATCTCGAGAGGCAGCGCGGTGGTGCGGGCTTCCTTGGCGGTCCCGGCGAGACGCAGCTCGAACTCGACCGGCGCATCATTCAGGATCGTATCGACTCGCTCCACGAAGAGCTTGCCAAGGTCGTGCGCACGCGCGAACTGCATCGCGCCGGCCGGCGGCGCGTGCCCTATCCGATCATCGCCATCGTCGGCTACACCAATGCGGGCAAGTCGACGCTCTTCAATCGCGTTACTGGCGCCGCGGTGATGGCCAAGGATCAGGTCTTCGCCACGCTCGATCCGACGATGCGGGAGATCCGCCTGCCCGGCGGTCGGCGCGTGATCCTGTCGGACACGGTGGGCTTCATCTCCGACCTTCCCACGATGCTCGTCGCAGCCTTCAGGGCGACCCTGGAAGAGGTGATCGAGGCCGACCTCATTCTGCATGTCCAGGACGTCAGCCACACCGAACGAGCCGCACAGCGCGTGGACGTCGAGCGGGTGCTGGACGAGATCGGGATCGCGGTCAGCGGCCCGGACGCTCACATCCTCGAGGTCTGGAACAAGGTCGATCGCCTCGATGCCGAGCAGCAGGATGAAATGGCGCACGTGGCGCGCCGAGCCGACGGTACGCCGGTGCTCATCTCGGCCGTGACGGGGGCGGGCATCGATACGCTCCTGGCGCGGATCGACGAGCGGCTGGCCGGCAATGACCGGATCGTCTCCGTCTCGGTTCCGGCCGCCGACGGCAGCCTCGTCGCGTGGTTGCACGAAAATACGGAAGTCTTATCGCGCGACGTGACCGAGGATGGAGCGATCACGCTGACGCTCCGCATCGATCCGGCCAAGCGCGGACGTCTCCAGGCGCGGCTGCACAGGGCGGGCGTGGCGATCCACGACCGGCAGTAGCCCCCGGGGCTACTTGCGTTCGCCGGACTTGGCCTCGTTCCAGATGGCATCCATCTCTTCGAGCGTCGATTGCTCCGGCGACGAGCCACGCGCCGCCAATTCCGTCTCGATGTGGCGGAAGCGGCGTTCGAATTTTCTGTTGGCGGCACGAATTGCAGCCTCCGGATCGACCTCCAGATGCCGCGCGATGTTGGCAGCGACGAAGAGCAGGTCGCCCAATTCCTCCGCGCATCGCTGCTGCAACTCGGGATCGGACCTGGCGGCATCGCACTGGGCGATGGCCTCTTCAAGTTCGCCGGCTTCCTCGCGCAGCTTGGCGAGCACCGGCGTCAGGTTCGGCCAGTCGAAACCGACGCGCGCGGCCTTGTCCTGCAGCTTGATGGCACGTGTCAGCCCCGGCAGCCCGACGGGAATATCGCCGAGCAGAGAAGGGGGAGCGGTAGCAGATTCGCTGGCTGCTTGCGGTGCCTCGCCCGAGAGGCGGGCGCGCTCCCGCGCCTTTTCGGCCCGCTCCTCGGCCTTGATGCGCTCCCAGAAATCCTTCGCCATGCCGCGCGAGCGCGCCTCCGCATCCCCGAAGACGTGCGGGTGCCGCCGGATCATCTTGCGGGTGATGCCGTCGGCGACGTCGGAGAAGTCGAAGTCGCCATCCTCTTCGGCGAGCCGCGCGTGATAGACGACCTGCAACAAGAGGTCGCCAAGCTCCTCCTTGAGATCGGCCATGTCGCCACGCGCGATGGCGTCCGCCACCTCGTAGGCTTCCTCGATCGTGTAGGGTGCGATCGAGGCGAAGTTCTGCTCGAGATCCCAGGGGCAGCCGCCATCCCGATTGCGTAGCGCGGCCATGACGGCGATGAGATCTTGTATGGATTTCTTCGGCGAACTGATCATCGAACGGCATTCCTCGGGAAGGGCAGGCAGAGCGAAAGAGCGGGGCGCCCACTCCCGCGACATGTGTCGGGCGGCAGCCGGCCATGTGCAACCTTATGTCATGACGGAAGGGGCAACGAGCGGATTAGCGGACCGTGGTCGTGGGCGAAGAAACCGCGCCGCGCCCGGGTTTGACCATCGGCTCCGAGAAATCTGGCCGTCCGCCCATCGCACTTGTTGTTCGCATAATATATATTATGGAAAATATAATCGCCGATACAGACAGTATCAATAATTTAGCGAACGCCACGAAGCCGTAACGATTGGCCAGCGACGCGCCGGTCAGCGCGCCGCCGTGTCTGGTCCACCGAACCTCACTCGTAGGACGCAGCAACGAGATGATCCAGCATGCGCACTCCCCAGCCCGAGCCCCAGCTCTGGTTGATCTCCGTGCGGCCCGAATCCATGGCCACGCCCGCAACGTCGAGATGCGCCCACGGTGTGTCGCCGCTTCTGATGAACCGCTGCAGGAATTGGGCTGCCGTGATCGCCCCGCCGAACCGGCCACCGATGTTCTTCATGTCGGCGGTCTTGCTGTCGATGAGCTTGTCGTAGGCGGGCGCCAGCGGCATGCGCCAGACCTTCTCGCCCGTCACCGTGCCGGCCTCGGCCAGCTCCCGCGCCAGCTTGTCGTTGTTGGCGAAGAGCCCCGCATGCTCCTTGCCGAGCGCCACCATGATGGCTCCGGTCAGCGTCGCCAGGTCGATGATGAAGCGCGGCTTGAACCGGTCCTGGATGTACCAGAGCAGATCCGCCAGGACGAGGCGCCCTTCGGCATCGGTATTGAGCACCTCGATGGTCTGCCCCGACATGGACGTGACGATGTCACCGGGCCGCGTTGCATTGCCCGACGGCATGTTCTCGACCAGGCCGACGATGCCCACCGCGTTCACGGGCGCCTTGCGGCGCGCCAGGGCCAGCATCAGGCCGCTGACGCACGCCGCGCCGCCCATGTCGCCCTTCATGTCCTCCATGCCGGCTGCCGGCTTCATGGAGATGCCGCCAGTGTCGAAGCACACGCCCTTGCCCACGAAACACAACGGCTGCTGCTTGGCGCGGGCCTTTTTGGCCCCGTGCCACTGCATCACCACGACGCGAGCCTCGCGCACACTGCCCTGGCCCACCGCCATCAGCGCACCCATCCCGAGGGCCTTCAGCTCGTCCAGTCCGAGAACCTCCACCTCGAGACCGGGAATGGCGAGCCTGGCCAGCCTGTCCGCGAATTCGACGGGCCCGAGCGCATTGGCAGGTTCGTTGACGAGATCACGCGCGAGATAGACGCCCTCCGTGACGGCGCGGCGCGCCTCGAAGGCCGCTTCCGCGGCGGCTGGATCGGCGCAATGGATGTCGATGCGGGTGACCGCCTTCTGGCTGGCGCCGTTGTCCCCGTTCTCCTCGCCCCGGCGCGTGCGGTACTTCGTAAAGGTGTAGGCAGCCAGAAGCACACCTTCCGCAATCCAGGCCGCGACCTCTCCTTCGTGTACGCCCACGCCTTCGATCAACACGCTTGCCGCCGGCGTCGTGCGCTGGGCGACCTGGCGGTAGATCACACCACCGAGCCGCGTCCAATCGAGTTCACTCGCCCCGGTTGCATCTCCCGCCCCCACGAGGATCACGCGGCCGTTGTCGAGCCCCGCTGCGCCGAGGATCTCCAGGCTGGAACGCGTCTTTCCCTGGAAATTTGCCGCCGCCAAAGCCCTCTTGAGGGCGCCGCCGCTTCTCTTGTCGATCCGGCCTGCCTGCTCACCCAGCGCTTGATCGCGCCCCAGCAGGCAGACGACCGTGGACGATGCGGTCGCGCTCTGGGCGACGAAACGAATCTCGGGCTGTTCGGACATGGGCTCTCCGGGACTTGAAGCTGGCGAAGCGAAAGGCGGCGCATCGAGCGGGGATGCCGATGCCGCGCGGCAATGAATGGTCGGGCCGACGGTAGATGTCGCTCAACATAATTTCGTTGCCGGAACAAGTGCGAAACCTCGCGCGGGACCGTTCTTGCCCAGGTTTCGGGCCGCAGTTTGGTCATGATCGTGTGGGAGCGGGCATATCTGCCGAATGGCCGTTGCGTTTCGGGCGGGGGCCCGCGAAGGGGGGAGCATGACGGCAATGCGAACGCGCTTTCGAGGCCGGCAGTGCTCTGCTAGCAAAACCGAGTTGCGCCTCCTCCATCGAGTCGGTGCGCAAAGAAGTGCAGCGAGTGTAGCGCATCTGACGTTTGGTACCCGCTCACAGCTGGGTCCGCGACCAAACGTCGGAGGTAAAAGCTACACTAGAAACAATTGGTTCCTAGCGTTCCCTTTGGTTTCGACATTTGCACTCGGCCGAACGGCAAGGGTAGGCAAATGTCGGAACCGGAACACGAGCAGCGCGACATCGG
Source organism: Hyphomicrobiaceae bacterium (assembly GCA_041397775.1). Classification (GTDB taxonomy): domain Bacteria; phylum Pseudomonadota; class Alphaproteobacteria; order Rhizobiales; family Hyphomicrobiaceae. The sequence continues at coordinate 518,822 of JAWKWB010000002.1, forward strand.
CGGCACGGTGACGATACTCTTTCGCTACATCCTGCGGCAGACGCTCGGTGCGGTGACGCTCATCCTGCTGTCGCTGACGGGTGTGGTGTGGATCGCCCTCGCCCTCAAGCAGCTCAATCTCGTCACGTCGCAAGGCCAGGAAGTCTGGCTGTTCATCAAGATGACGCTGCTGGCGCTGCCCAACCTGATGGCGCTGATCGCCCCCGTCGCCCTGCTCGTCGCGACCATTCACGTGCTGAACCGCCTCAACGGTGACAGCGAGCTCATCGTCATGACGGCGGGTGGCGCAACGATCTGGTCCGTCGCCCGCCCCCTGCTGGCCGTCGCCTTGCTGGTCTCGCTTGCCGTTTCCGCCGTCAATCACATCGGAATGCCCTGGAGCCTCAGGCTGCTGCGCGAATACGTGATCCAGGTGCGCACCGACCTCATCACGCAGGTCATCCAGCCCGGGCGCTTTTCCAGTCCCGAAGGCAACCTGACATTCCACATCCGCGACCGTACGCTCGACGGCGAACTCCAGGGCCTCGTCATGCACGACGCCCGCGACCAGAAGCAGGTCTCCACGTTCCTCGCCGAGCGCGGCTGGATCATCAAGAGCGACGGCACCTCCTTCCTGCTGATGGAGAAAGGTCACATTCTGCGCCGGGCCGGGCCGCAGGAGCCCGTTCGCATCATCGAATTCGTGCGCTACGCGATCGATCTCGAGCGGCTCGAGAGCAAGGACCAAGGCTTCGTCCTCAAGCCGCGCGAACGCTATTACGACGAGCTCGTGAACCCGAAGCCGGACGACGAGTTGGCCAAGAAGCAGCCGGGCCTGCTCAGCGCAGAGTTGCATGAGCGCCTGTCGAGTCCCCTTTATCCCTTCGCCTTCGTCCTCCTCGCGGTTGCCTTCATCGGCCAGGCCCAGACGACGCGACAGAACCGGGTGCAGGCGATCGTTGCCGCCTTCCTGATGTCCGCGGGATGTCGTCTCGCAGGCCTGGCCGGCACCAACATGATCGCCGTGCGCCCCAACGCCGCGGCAATTGTCTACGCCATCCCGATCGGCGCTATTCTCATCGGTTTGGCGATGGCACAGCGCGGCATGAGCCCGCGCCGGCAAAGCCGCGTGGGCGCGGCGTTGGCGACATCGAGCGATGCGCTCATCGAACGCCTCGGCGCGCTTTTCCAGCGGCGTAAACCCGATGACGCGCCCCGGCAACCGCGGGGGCTTTCGTCATGACCGGCCCGCGCACCATCAGTCGCTATATGCGCCGCCGATTTTTCATCAGCATCATCAGCACGTTCGCGCTCTGCGCGATGCTGATCTTCATGATCGACATCGTCGAGTTGCTCCGCCAAGCCGGAAAATACGGCCGCGTACCCTCGGTCCGCATTGCCTACATGGCGGCGCTGCGGCTGCCGGCCTACACCGAAATCCTGTTGCCGTTCTGCGTACTCGTCGGCGCCATCGGCGCCCTCCTCACCCTCAATCGCAAGTCGGAACTGACGGTGATGCGGGCCGCCGGCATGTCCGTGTGGCAGTTCCTGCGGCCGGGATTGATCGTCGCCCTCGTCATCGGAGTTGCATCCGTCACGCTCTACAACCCCCTGGCGGCCTGGGCTCGCGAGGAATCGGAACGCATCTTCGCCGAAGCCTTCGGCCGCGAGATGACCGTGCTGCGCAGCGACGGCAGCGGCGCCTGGCTGCGACAGGACGGCAACGACGGCGCCTCCGTCCTCAACGCGGGATCAGCCTCGCCCAACGGGCGCCTGCTCACATCCGTCATGTTCGTGCAATTCGACAAGACGGGCCGCTTCGTCGAACGGGTCGACGGCGCCCGTGCCTTCCTGCGCGACGGCTTCTGGGAAGTCGAAAAAGCCGTCGTATCGCGCGTTGGACGAGAGCCGGAGAATTTCGATGTCTACACGGTCAGCACATTCCTGACGCCGGAGCGGGTTGCCGACGCCTTGGGCACGGCGATCACCGTGTCCATCTGGGACCTTCCAGGCCTCATCGAAGTGACTGAAAAAGCGGGACTATCGGCCGCCCGCTTCCGGGTCCAATACGAGATGCTCCTATCCCGTCCTATCCTGCTGCTGGTGATGGTCCTTTTGGCTGCCACTGTGTCTTTGCGGTCATTCCGGTCGGGGGGCATCCAGACTATGGTCATCGCCGGGATGGTTGGGGGAGTCGGCTTCTTCCTGGCAGCTGAAGTTTCTCGACAGGCTGGAATAGCAGGTCTTGCTGCGCCAGCGGTTGCGGTGTGGACTCCACCCGTCGTCGCCTTGTTTGCAGCTATAACGGTGCTTCTGCACCTAGAGGATGGTTGAGGTTTATGCGTCGTTCGCTGCAGCAAGCAGAACGCAGGCCGATCACGAGGCTCGATCTCGTGGGCGCGGCCGTTTTCGCTTTGCTGCTCGCCGTCGTGACCGCCTTCCCGAATGAAGCGCGGGCGCAGTCGGAAAACCTCATCGCTCCCGGTCAATCCACCAAGACGCCGTCCAGCTTCGGCAACAGCACGAAGTCGGGACCGTTCGGGGGGATGAAGGCTCGCAAGATCGACAAGGCGTCGCCCCTCCTGCTCGAAGGCGACGAGCTCATCTACGACACCCGCAACAACCGCGTGATCGCGCGCGGCAATGTCGAGATCTACTACAACGAGTACATTCTCACCGCCGATCAGGTCATCTACGATCAGGCCGCCAACACGCTGACCGCGGAAGGCAACGCCCAGATCAAGGAGCCCGATGGCAACATCGTGCGCGCCGACAAGCTGGTCACGACGGACGACTTCCGCGACGCCTTCGTCCAGAGCCTGAGCGTCGTCGGCAAGGACGATTCACGCATTGCCGCGCGCCGGGCCGTGCGCAAGGACGGCAACGTCAGCGAGTTCGAGCAGGGCAAGTTCACGCCGTGTAAGAATGATCCCGGCAAGCCGCCGCTCTGGTGCATCAGCGCCCAGCGGATCATCCACGACCAGCAGGCCGCTTCGATCAGCTATCAGGACGCCCAGTTCGAGCTGCTGGGCGTGCCGATCTTCTACATGCCCTACTTCACGCACGCCGACCCGTCCGTGAAGCGCAGGACTGGCTTCCTCATTCCCGAGATCGGGTACAATTCTGCCCTCGGCTACATGACCGAGGTGCCCTACTACATGGCCCTGTCGGCCCACTACGACTTCCTGTTCCATCCCCTCTACATGTCCGAGCAGGGCGTGCTCTGGAAGGGCGATTGGCGGCAGAAGGTGGCCCTCGGCAGCATTCGCGGCGAGTACAGCATCAAGATCGCGGGCATCGAGCAGGATGGCAGCAAGCTTCCCGCCGACGTCTCGGCGGCGCGGCGTGCCCAGCTCGACGGGTGGCGGGGCACGGTCGAGACGAAGGGCCAGTTCTCGCTGGCCTCCTGGTGGAAGTTCGGCTGGGACATCACGCTCGAAAGCGACGACACGTTCCGCCGCTTCTACAAGTTCGATAGCGTCCTCCTTACGGATCGCGTGAACCGGATCTTCATGGAGGGCATCAGCGACCGGAATTACCTCGGCATCAATTTCTACCAGTTCGGTGGTCTGCTGCTCGAGGATACGGCCGCGTCGGAGAGCCGGGTTCATCCCGTCATCGATTACCGCTATATCGTCGGCCAGCCCGTGCTCGGCGGTGAGTTGAGCTTCAGCGCCAACGCGCTGAGCCTCTCGCGCAGCGACGGCACGGACAGCAATCGCCTCTCGGTCCAGGCCGATTGGCGGCGCAAGCTCGTCGACGGGATCGGCCAGGTCTGGACCCCCTTCGCCCGCGCCCGCGCCGATGCCGGCCAGTTCACCAACGGCTATGATCCCAATACCGGTGTCTCCATCCCCGAAGACACGTTCACGCGCGGCATCGCAGCCGCTGGCCTCACCTATGCCTACCCCTTCGTCGCCCATACGGCGAACGCATCGCACGTCGTCGAGCCGATCGGCCAGATCATCGCGCGGCCCAACCACCTGTCGCAGGTGCGCATGCCCGACGAGGACGCGCGTAGCCTCGTCTGGGACGACACCTTGATCTTCGACGTCGACAAGTTCTCCGGCTGGGATCGGACGGACAGCGGCACGCGTGCGAACGTGGGCCTGCAGTACACCTTCCAGTCCAACAGCGGTCCCTATGCCCGGCTGATCGCCGGCCAGAGCTTCCACCTGGCGGGGGAGAACCCCTACGCTACGCCGGGCCTGGCGCCGAACGGCCTCAATGGTACGCTGGTTGCGAATTTCTCGCCCAGCAGCGGCTTGGATACCTCGAAGTCGGATTATGTTCTGGGTGCCTACCTTGTCCCGAACAACAACTGGCGGGTCGTCGCCCAGGGCCGCTTCGACGATACGGAGCTGTCGCTGCGGCGCGCCAACGTCTATTCGAGCCTGTCGTTCGGCCCGCTGGCGCTGGCGGGTCAGTATTCCTACACGCGCGACGATGCCCTGCTGCAGCTCTATCAGAGCGAGCAGGAATTGCTCGGCAGCGCCACGGTGCGGTTGACCGATCGCTGGTCGATCATCGGCTCGGCCCGATACGACCTCGACTCCAACTTCCTGCTGCAGCAGATCGCTGCCCTGAAGTATGCCGACGAGTGCTTCGTGCTGACGGCGACGTACACCGAGAACCACATCGACAATCCCTCGCTCGATCTGAAGCCCGATCGGAGCTTGATGCTGCGGTTCGAACTGAAGTATCTGGGCGACTTCAAGTACAAGAACGACCAGCTGAACAACATCTTCGGCACGGAACAGACACAAAACTGATCGTCGCGACAGGCTGCGGCCTGCCACTGCATGGCCGTCTTCGCAGTGGATAATCCCGACGAATCGACAAGCGCTTGCGCTATCGTGTGTCGTGGCCACTTGCGCACCCGCGCTGCGGTGTCCGTGGCCAAGAGCCGAATTCCCTGACCGAATGACCTGCCGGAGCCTTGACGAACGATGACCTGTTCCAAAGCAACGCGGCGCTATGTCGAGCGACTGCTTCTTGGCAGCCGGCACGTCGCAGTCTACGGCACGCTCACTGCAACCTGCCTCGCAGTGACCGGCCCGTCACCCGCTGCTGCCCAGCAAGGTGGCACGGCACCGGGCATCGTCGTGACCATGCCGCCCTCGCGCAGCACCAGCTCTTCCATGCCTGGCGTCGTCGTGGGCACCCCATCGGGCAGCCCGGGGCCGGCAGCCCCCCTGCCCGGCATGTTCGCGCGACCCGTGCTGCCATCGCCCGGGCCTGGAGCGACGCCGCCACCGGAGCAGAAAAAGCCTGTTGCGACGCCGAAGAAGAAATCGCGGCCGAAGTCCGTCGCCAGCAACAAGCATCCGGGCACCAGCAAGAGCACGCCGCAAGGCATCGCAGCTCTGGTCAACGACGAGCCGATCACGCGCTTCGAGATCGACCGTCTGGCCCGCTTCCTCTCGCTCAGCGCCAACATCCAGGACCGCGCCCGCGCGCAGATGAAGGCCATCGCCGAGAATCCCAGGACGAACGAACGCCTGAAGGCGATCCTCCAGGAGACCATCAAGGCCAACCCCGGCAAGTCGCGCGAGCAGATCATCGCCGCCTTCGAAGCACGCAAGAAGCAGTTCGTCGTTTCCCTGCAACGACAGGCCGTGGAGAGCGCACGCGCCAGCACCATCCCCGGCCTGCGCAAGGCCGCACTGGACGAATTGATCGAGCAGCGCTTGAAGCATCAGGAAGCCAAGCGCCTGCGCATCAACGTGCCGAAGGAGGAATCGGACCGCGCCTACAAGGGCATCGCGGAACGCAACAATGTGCCGATGAAGCAGTTCGAGGCCAACTTGAAGGCCCAGGGTGGCGACCCCGCCCTGCTCAAGGATCGTATCCGCACCCAGCTCATCTGGCGCGAGGTGATCCGGCGCAAACTCGGGCACATGATCTCCATATCCAATCGCGAGATCGAAAAGGCCGTCGCCAGCGCCACCAGCGATGCCGGCGATCTCGTCGAGTTGGAGCTGCAGCGCGTCGTCTTCAGCATGCCCGGCAAGATCGACCAGAAGATCATGGCGCAGCGCCTCCAGGAGGCAGAACGGCTTCGCCGCAAGTTCTCGGGCTGCAAATCCACCGCTGCGCTGCTGAAGGAGACGACGGGCGCAAAGCTCGAGACGCTCGGCTACAAGAAGCCGGACACGTTGTCCGAACCTGCCCGAAGCCTCGTCCTCAACGCCAAGGACGGTGAGATGATCCCGGCCAATCTCACCGCAGCCGGTGTCGAGTTGTATGCCGTTTGCAATCGGCGTGCGGTCAAGGGCGACCAGTCCAAGCGCGAAAAGGCCGAGAACGAGTTGCAGCAGCGCGAATTCGAGCGCCTTGCGCGCCGCTATCTGCAGGACCTGCGCAAGGACGCCCTGATCGACATCCGCTGAGGCGCAACACAGATGCCGCAGGATCGACAGCGAGGGCATGCGCGATGAACCGGGATGCAGATGATGCAGCCGCCCTCCCGCTGGCGGTGACGATGGGCGACCCGGCCGGCATCGGGCTGGACATTACGCTATCGGCAGCCGCTGCCGATTTGGCCTTGCCCCGTTTCGTGCTGCTCGCCGACCCGGAAACCGTCGCCGCCCGCTGCCGGACGCTAGGCCTCTCCATTGCCATCCGAACCGTTGCCTCGCCCGCGCACGCGACTGGCTGCGGCCGTGGCGCGATCGATGTCATGGCCATGCCGATCGCCGCCACCGTCGTGGCTGGGAAACCCGACACGCGCAATGCCGCCGCCATCATCGGCTGCATCGAGCGGGCCGTGGACCTCGTCATGCATGGCGAGGCATCGGCCGTCGTGACGAACCCGATCGCCAAGTTCGTGCTGACCGCTGCAGGCTTCCCCCATCCCGGCCACACCGAATTCCTGGCGGAGCTGGCCGGCCGCTACAGACCGGAGCGCATCTGGCACCCCGTCATGATGCTGGCATCCGACGACATCCGCGTCGTCCCGCTGACCATCCACATTCCCATCGCCAAGGTGCCCGCCGCGTTGTCGCGCGATCACCTGATGGCGACAGTGCGCATCATCGCACAGGACTTGCAGCGCATCCTGGGTGGGCGCACGCCGCGCATCGCGGTCGCCGGCCTCAACCCGCACGCCGGCGAGAACGGCACCATCGGCCGCGAGGAAATCGAGATGATCGCCCCGGCCATCGCCGCATTGCAGGCGGAGGGGCTGCATGTGACGGGACCGCATTCCGCCGACACCATGTTCCACGCCGAGGCCCGTGGCCGCTATGACGTCGCCGTGGCGATGTATCACGATCAGGCCCTCATCCCCATCAAGACGCTGGCCTTCGATACAGGTGTGAACGTCACGCTCGGGCTTCCCTTCGTGCGGACCTCGCCCGACCACGGGACCGCGTTCGACATCGCAGGCAGCGGGCGTGCGCGCGCGACGAGTGTCGTCGCGGCCATGCACATGGCGGCCGACATGGCCCGAGCAATGGCCGCCCACGCATGAACACGCCCGACCAGCCGGCGCCGACGCCCGAACCCGGCAATGCCTCGCCCGATGGCCTGCCGCCGCTGCGTGAGGTCATTCGGGCGTTCGACCTGGGCGCACGCAAGAGCCTCGGCCAGAACTTCATTCTCGATCTCAACCTCACGCGCCGGATCGCCCGCGCCGCCGGCCCCTTGCAGGATGTCACCGCCATCGAAGTCGGCCCCGGCCCCGGTGGACTGACACGCGGCCTGCTCATGGAGGGCGCGAAGCGGGTCGTCGTCGTCGAGGCCGATCCCCGCTGCGCACCAGCACTGGCGGAGATCGAGGCCCGCTATCCCGGCCGCCTCGACATTCATATGGGCGACGCCCTGGCCGTCGACTGGCGCGCCCTGCTCGGCCCCACCGCTGGCCCGGCCGTGATCGCGGCCAACCTCCCCTACAACGTCGCAACGAAACTTCTGATCGGCTGGCTCGAGGTGGAGCCATGGCCGCCCTGGTACCAGCGCATGGCCTTGATGTTCCAGAAGGAGGTGGCCGAGCGCATCGTCGCGGCGCCGGGAACCAAGGCCTACGGTCGCCTGGCGGTGATCGCGCAATGGCGCTGCGAAGCCCGCATCGCCCTCACCCTCGGCCCCGAAGCCTTTACGCCTCCGCCCAAGGTTGCATCGGCCGTCGTCGTCCTGACACCGCGGCTGACCTGCACCCCTGCGTGCAGTGTCGTCACGCTCGGCCGTGTCACGGCAGCCGCATTCGGCCAGCGTCGCAAGATGCTGCGGCAAAGCCTGAAAGGCCTGGTGCCGCAGCCGGGCTTACTGTTGGAACGCGCGGGCATCGACCCGATGCAGCGCGCGGAAAACCTTACGCCCACGGAGTTCGCCCGCATGGCCGCCATCCTCGATGGCATCGGCAGCCAGCGCTAGATCCCCGGCCTCCGAGGCCCGCCTCACCCCAGCAACCGTGCCAGGACGATGACGACGATGGCACCGATCGCCGATATGGCGATGCTGTTGGCCATGGGGTGGCCGAGGTTGATGTTCACCTTCGCCACCTGCAGGAGCCAGCCGCCGACCACACCGCCGATGATGCCGGCGACGATATAGCCGAGTAGCCCCCACTTGAGGCCGCCGACGACGAGGCTCGCCAGCCAACCCGCGACGGCCCCGACGATGAGCATGACGACGAGAGAAGCAGCATCCATGAGCGTCTCCATCCAAAGAGCGGGCCGGATCTATCGCTGCGTTGGTGCGCCACACTAGGCCCGCGACACTTTGCAGTGTTGTGCTGAGTCTCCCGTGCTGTCGAGCACGGCGATTCCCGTCGCGCGTGCGAAGCCCCACGAGGCCCCAGTTCCCTGGGCCCTGCTCTGCGCACTCGCCGTCCGCGACGTCAACCGCTACATGTGAATGACGCGGCCGTAGGCGTCCAGAACGCTCTCGTGCATCATTTCCGAAAGGGTGGGATGCGGGAAGACCGTGTGCATCAGCTCTTCTTCCGTCGTCTCCAGCCCCATGGCGACGACGAAGCCCTGGATCAGCTCGGTCACCTCGGCGCCGATCATGTGGGCCCCCAGCAACTGTCCGGTCCGGGCGTCGAAGATCGTTTTCACGAGGCCATCCGGCTCTCCCAGAGCGATGGCCTTGCCATTACCCTGGAAGGGAAAGCGGCCGACGCGGATCTCGCGGCCCTGCTCCTTCGCCGCTGCCTCGGTCAGGCCCACACTGGCGACCTGCGGGTTGCAATAGGTACAGCCGGGAATGCGCAGCTTGTCCATGGCGTGCGTCGGCAGGCCCTTGATGGTCTCGACGCACAGCACGCCCTCGTGCTCGGCCTTGTGGGCGAGCATCGGCGGGCCTGCGACGTCGCCGATCGCGTAGATGCCGGGCACACTCGTGCGCCCCAGCCCATCCGTAACGACCGTACCGCGGTCGGTCTTGACGCCGAGCGTCTCGAGCCCGAGCCCCTCGATATTGCCGACGACACCGACGGCGGAGATCACGCGCGCGAATTCTGCCCGGCTCCGCTGTCCCTTGTCGTCCTCGATCGTGGCGACGACACTGTCGCCGCCCTTTTCCAGCCCCACGACCTTGGCACCCGTCATGATGCGGATGCCCTGCTTCTCCAGTCGCTTGCGGGCAAGTGCTGCAATCTCGTGATCCTCCACGGGCAGGATGCGTGGCAGAAGCTCGACCACCGTCACATCCGCGCCCATGGCACGATAGAACGACGCGAATTCGATGCCGATGGCGCCCGAACCCACGACGAGCAGCGACTTCGGCAGCGCCGTGGGCACCATCGCCTCGAAGTACGTCCACACGAGGCGCCCGTCAGGCTCCAGACCCGGGACGACGCGCGGACGCGCGCCCGTCGCCAGAATGACGTGCTTGGCCTGGTAGGTCCCCGCCGCCAGCGTCCCCTTCGGCACGGGCGCCTGGGGTTGCATCGGCTGCTTCTGCGGGGCGCGGACCGTGACCTGGCCCGGGCGATCGATCTTCGCTTCACCCCAGATCACCGAGACCTTGTTCTTGCGCAGCAGGAAGCCGACGCCGCCGTTGAGTTGTGTCGACACGGCCCGCGACCGCTTCACGATGGCGGGGATATCGGGCTTGAGGTTCCCCTCCAGGCTGAGGCCGTAGTCCTTGGCGTGCTGGCCCAGGTGCAACACTTCGGCCGAGCGCAACAGCGCCTTCGTCGGAATGCATCCCCAATTCAGGCAAATGCCGCCCAGATGCTCGCGTTCCACGATCGCCGTGCGAAAGCCCAATTGCGCGGCACGGATGGCCGTGACGTAGCCACCAGGGCCTGCACCGATGACGATCACATCGAAGGACGTCTCTGACATGGACTGGCTCAACCTTTCAGAACACAGATTCCGCAGTGGCCTCTACTGAACACCAAATGGGCCCCGACGGCCAGTCGGAACCCATTGCGATGCTTCTGTCGATTGGAACGCGCGTGCCTCGTGTCAGACGTGGCAACGACCGCCCAGATACTGCCCCAGCAGATTATTGTAGCGATCGACGTCGGCCTTGTCGCCAGGCGACAGCTTGCGACCGGACTGCGACGCCTCGATCTTGGAGGGTACGCCCCTGGAGTCCATGCGATTGAGCTCCGCACGGATCGTCTGGCAGCTTTGCCCCTGAGGCAGCGGACGATACCCGGGATCGCCACCGCCAGCACTCTCGGCAGCGCATCCTGCCAACAGGACTGCGCCCGTGACACAGAGAATGCCGCACGCAGACCGGCCGAACTGACCCATGAGGTAGGCTCCTTGGTAGCGATAGATTTGGTTGGGGCGACTCTGCGGGCGCCAACGAAACCTATCGTCGCCAATCACGCCCTCTGTTGCAAGCCTTGCAACACCACCCCCGCACCTCCTCGGGAACGGGATGCAAAGCTGCAACAATGCAGGGCGTGACTAGAACGATGAATTACTGCGATTTTGCGACAGTGGTCTCCGTGGCCTTCGCCGCTGCTGCGGTCGCCTTGGCCTTGGCTTTGTTAGCCGCTGCATCCGCAGCCGCCTTGCTGACCGCCTTGGTTGCGACCGGCTTGGCAGCAGGCACTGCCGCCGCCTTCGCAGAGACCGGGAAGGTCGTGCACTTGGCCTGGAATTCCGTGCTGGCCTTGGTGTACTCGGACATCTTGCCGAGCGACTCGCGCTTCACGTTGACGGTCTTGGTCTTGCCGTGAGACGCCTGATCGACTCGGTCCGTCATGCCGTCCTGGCGGATGGAATCCATCTTGGCGGCGAGTGCTGCGCAAGCGGGATCGACTTTCGGCTTGGCGGGGGCGATCGACGCCGTGGTGTTCGCCGGGGCGAGAATATTCTCGCTCGCGCATGCGCCAAGCGTAAGGGCCAGTCCGAGAACGACGGGCGCGGTCAAGATTTTCATCGAAGGCATGAGGTGCTTCCTGATAAGGCTCGTCCTTTCGGAGCGAGAGCTCGACATGTTTCAACCAACGCCTACTCGCTATCGACCTAAGGCCCCCCAGCCGCGGGCGACAAGCACCTGGAGCAAGTTAGCCCCAGGTTATGGCCGAGTTGCAATGGAAACGTGCAGATATCGAAGGGCTGTGGCGATTAAACCACATTTTGGAAGTTACGAGTCGCTGAAAAACATCTTTGAAGCGTCACGCTGTCGCACATGGCGTTGCGACAGCCCGCCCAGAATCACTAATCGCCGAAAATCGCCGGCAACCACCACAAGCGCCGCATCAAGGGAGCCGGCCGAAGCCTTCAGACCAGCATGCGCACGGGATCGTCGACCAGCATGCGGAATGCGTTCAGCAGTTCCGCGCCTATGGCGCCGTCGACGGCACGGTGGTCGCACGACAGCGTGACGGACATGACGGTGCCGACTTGCAGGCTGTCGCCCACGACGACCGGGCGCTTCTCTCCTGCGCCGACCGCCAGGATGGTGGCATGCGGCGGGTTGATCACGGCATCGAAATTCTTGATGCCGTACATGCCCAGGTTCGAGATCGACGTCGTGCCGCCCTGGTATTCGTGCGGCTGCAGGCGGCGGCGGCGCGCGCGATCGGCCAGATCCCGCATCTCGTTGGAGATCTCGCCGAGCGTCTTCAGTTCCGCGTGCCTGATGATCGGGGTGAACAGCCCGCCCTCCACCGCCACCGCGACGCCGATGTCGGAATGGCGATGCCGCAGCATGCCTGCTTCGGTCCAGGTCGCATTGCCGGCAGGGACGGCCTGCAGCGCCAGCGCCCAGGCCTTGATGATGAAATCGTTCACCGAGAGCTTGTAGGCGCGTGGCCCCTCTTTCGGTGAGGCCGCATTGATGCGCTCGCGCGCCGACAGCAGGTTGTCGAGGCGGCAGTCGAGCGTCATGTAAAAGTGCGGAATGGTCTGCTTGGACTGCGTCAGGCGCTGCGCGATCACGCGGCGCATGCCGTCATGGCCGACAACCTCGTAGCTGCCCTGTTCGTAGAGCGCGAGGATCTTGTCGTCCGACATCGCCGCGGGCAATGCCGCAGCTGCCGCCGGAGCCACCGAGACGGCGGTGGAGGCCTGCGGCGCGGCTGGTACGGCCTTGCCCGTTCCAGCGGCCTTGGCTGCCTCGATATCCTTTTGGATGACGCGGCCATGCGGCCCGGAGCCTTGCACGAGCGCCAGATCGAGGCCCGCCTCCTTGGCAAGCCGGCGCGCGAGCGGCGATGCGAACTGGCGTGTGCCATGGCTTGCCACCGGGGCTGGCGCCGTCGCTGCAGGAACCGCCGCGGGCTGCGGAGATGCCGCGACGGGCGCGGGAGCGGGCACCGCGGGCGCAGATGGAGCAGCAGCCTGGGGCGCGGGCGGGACTACGGGCGCCGGGCTGGCACCGGGTTTTTCCCCTTCGCCCAGCAGCACCGCGATGGGCGTGTTGACCTTCACCTTTTCGGTACCCGCAGGCACCAGGATCTGGCCGACGACGCCCTCGTCCACGGCCTCCACCTCCATGGTGGCCTTGTCCGTCTCGATCTCGGCGATGATATCGCCGGCGCGGATCTTCTGCCCTTCGCTCACCAACCACTTGGCGAGCTTGCCCTCCTCCATGGTGGGCGACAGGGCGGGCATCAGGATCTGGGTGGGCATGGGCGGATCGGCTCTCGTTGTCTTGGCGTTCAAAGTTTGAAACGGATCTCGGTCGGCGTCCATCGCTGCTTGCGGCGCGCGACACGCTGATCGGCTGTCTCGTGCTCGTAGTGCATGGGCTCGCCGGCGCGATCCTCGAACCCCGGGATGGCCAGGCCGCGTACGTTTGCGATCGACCAGGCGTGCGCGCCCTCCCACAGGTAGGCACCAGCGTAGACGCCACAGTGGCGGCAGAGCAGGCTCGTCGCCGTGCGCGTGCCGAAGGCATAGGGTTGCATCGCCCCCGCCGCGATCTCGATCACGGCACGACCGGCCGGATCCGAGATCGTCATTGCGCCCTGACGCCGGCAGAAACCGCACTGGCACGCGCGCACCTGCAGCTCCGACGCCGGCTTCGTGGCCGTAATCGTCACCTGGATGGCGCCGCAGTGGCAGCTTCCCGACAGGCTGTGCGAAGCGGCATCCATGTCACAGCCCACCCGTACGCATCATCAGGAACGCGCCATTGGGCCGGAACCGTGCGCGCCCGCCCGAGATCGTGAGCGTTCCCGGATCGTCGATCTGCATCTCGTGAACCGTGTGCCACACCTGGATATCGGCAGCCTTCAGCGCCGCGCGCGCAGCGGCGACCGCGTCCCCATCGCCCGCCTGCAGGGCCCGGGCAAGCCCCACGAACGTCTCGGCAAAGTCCGTGTAGGCAGGCCGATTGACGAAGTTGCCAGACAACGTGTCTGCCTCGTCCGAGCCCAGTTGCGTGATGGCGCCCAGGTCCCGCTCGCCCGCGCGCACGACGATGGTGGCACTGTCGCCGGACGTGCGTCGGGTTGCAGATACGGGACGGCGCATGGCATCACCTCAGGCGTAACAGACACTCTTGACCGCCGCCACGACCTGATCGGCGTTCGGCAGAGCCAGCTTTTCCAGGTTCGCCGCATACGGCATCGGCACGTCGGCGCCGTTGACCTTGGCCGGCGGCGCATCGAGATAGTCGAAGGCCTGGATTGCGGCCTGCGCGCAGATCTCCGAACCTATCGAGCAGACCGGCCACGCCTCCTCCACGGTGACGAGACGGTTCGTCTTGCGCACGGAGGTGAGGATCGTGTCCCAGTCTATAGGGCGCAGCGAGCGCAGGTCGATCACCTCGGCCTCGATGCCCTCGCTGGCCAGCTGATCGGCAGCGGCCAGCGCATACTGCATGCCGCGCGCGAAGGAGACGACCGTGCAATGCCGGCCCGGCCGCACGATGCGCGCCTTGCCGATGGGCACGATCCAGTCCGCCGATTTCGGCACCGGGCTGCTGGTGCCGTAGAGGATCTCGTTCTCGAGCACCAGCACGGGATTGGGATCGCGGATCGCGGCCTTCATCAGCCCCTTGGCATCGGCGGCATTCGACGGCGCCACCACCTTCAGCCCGGGAATATGCGCATACCAGGACGAATAGCACTGGCTATGCTGGGCGGCGACCCGGGCGGCAGCCCCGTTGGGACCGCGGAAGACGATCGGGCACCCCATCTGGCCACCCGACATGTAGAGCGTCTTGGCGGCCGAATTGATGATCTGGTCGATCGCCTGCATGGCGAAGTTCCAGGTCATGAACTCCACGATGGGTTTCAAGCCGGCCATCGCTGCGCCGACACCGATACCGGCGAAGCCTTGTTCCGTGATGGGCGTATCGATGACGCGCTTGTCGCCGAATTCGTCCAGCAGGCCCTGGCTCACCTTGTAGGCGCCCTGGTACTGCGCCACCTCCTCGCCCATCAGGAAGACGTCCGCGTCGCGGCGCATTTCCTCGGCCATGGCGTCGCGCAACGCCTCGCGCATCGTCTGGGCGATGGTCTCGCCGGCATAGTCGGGCTCGGCAGGCGCCGTAACGACAGCGGGCATCGGCGGCGGCGCCGCCTGTGCCACCACCGCAGGTGCGGCCGGAGGCGCTGCACCATTGCCCTTCGATGCGGGCGCAGGCGTCGCCGCAGCGGTTGCACTGGCCGCCTCGCCATCGGCGCGGATCACCGCGATCGGCGTGTTGACCTTCACCTTCTCGGTGCCTGCCGCCACCAGCAGCTCCGAAACCGTGCCCTCGTCGACCGACTCGACCTCCATCGTCGCCTTGTCGGTCTCGATCTCGGCAATGATATCGCCGGGCTTGATGCGGCTGCCGACCTCGACGAGCCACTTGGCGAGCTTGCCCTCCTCCATGGTGGGCGACAAGGCGGGCATCAGGATCTGGGTGGGCATCTATTTCTGCTCGTTGGATGTCGGTTCAACGGATGAGGCATCGAACGGCCACAGAAGGCCGAGCGAGAAGGTGATGGCGTCGAACGGGGCCGCACAAACGTCCTCCACGTCGACGGATGTATGCGTCAGCAGCCAGTTCTTGTCTGGGCGCTGGAAGACCTCGAGCGTCTTGGCGCGCGGATCGAGGTGCCAGAGATGCGGGGGCACCGCCTCGAGGTCGGCATACGTCGCGGGCCTTTTGGCGTGCTCGGTCATCGCACGTCCTCTCACGCCTCCAGCAGCACGTCCGTCCAGAGCTCCTTGGGATCGGGCTCGGGATCGGCTTGCGCGAACTCGGCGGCGGCAATGACGACCTGGCGGATTTCGCCGTCGATGACCTTCAGCTCTTCCTCGCTCGCCATCTTGCTCTCCAGCAGCCGGCGCCGGACCCGCTCGATCGGGTCGCGCTCCTCGCGCACCCGGTCGACTTCCTCGCGGGTGCGGTACTTCGCCGGGTCGGACATGGAGTGGCCGCGATAGCGGTAGGTCAGCATTTCCAGGATGTAGGGCCCCTTGCCCGCACGCGCCCAGGCCGCGACCTTTTCGCCGGCCGCACGGCAGGCGCGCACGTCCATGCCGTCCACCTGCTCGCCGGGAATGTCGAAGGAGGCGCCGCGCATGGCGAAGTTTGTCGTCGCTGCCGCCCGCTCGATCGCCGTGCCCATGGCATAGCGGTTGTTCTCGATGACGAAGATCACCGGCAGGTGCCAGAGCTTGGCCATGTTGAAGGTCTCGTAGACCTGCCCCTGGTTGGCGGCACCGTCGCCGAAATAGCACCAGCACACGTTGTCGTTGCCGCGATACTTGTTGGCGAAGGCGAGCCCCGCCCCCAGCGGCACCGAAGCCCCCACGATGCCGTGGCCGCCGTAGAAATGCTTCTCCTTGGAGAACATGTGCATGGAGCCACCCTTGCCCTTGGAATAGCCCCCGCGGCGGCCCGTCAATTCGGCCATCACGCCCTTGGGGTCCATGTGGGTGGCCAGCATGTGGCCGTGGTCGCGATAGGTCGTAATGACCTGGTCGCCCGCCTTGGCCGCCATCTGCAGGCCGACGACGACGGCTTCCTGGCCGATGTAGAGATGACAGAACCCGCCGATGAACCCCATGCCGTAGAGTTGGCCCGCGCGCTCCTCGAAGCGGCGGATCAGCAGCATGTCGCGATACGCCTTGAGCTCCTCTTCGCGCGTGAACTGCGTCATCGGAGTACCGGCTACTGCCGTAAGGCCGTCGCTCGTGCCTGTGGTGCCCTCAAGCGCCATGGAGTCCCCTTCCGGATCGGCGATATCGAACGGTGTTGTGCTGAAGCCGACCCTACACGAGGGGGCATCGGGATGCCAGTCCCAGCGGCGGTGGCGTTAATTGGACGATGGGCCGCAGTCCGGCGAGAAACCTCGTCGGAGGATGGCGATCGCAGCCCGCAGCAGGAGGCGATCAGCGGCCTGTGCGCGCGGCACGCCGCTCGATGATCAAATGGTCGCCGGCGCGCGCGAAACCGAGTTCGGTGCGGGCCAATTCATCGATGTAGCCGGGATCGGGGGGCGCGTTCATCGAGCAGCGTGACTTCCCGCTGCAGTAGCGGGCCCGCACGGTCTCGAGGGCTCCGATCGCCCGCTCCAGCTGTGCGGAGCGATTGATCAGTCTGGAACGCGCCTCGAGACCGTGCCTGCCTTGGATAGCGTGATAGCCGAAGTACGCCGTCAGACTGAAACACACAAGCAACACAGGACTGCGTCGTCTTGGGCGTCGGGGGCCATCATGTCGAAGGAAACGCGGCACTGACGGAAGACACTCACTGTTCAACCGGTAACAAGGTCGTTATAGCCCAGCCCGGTTAAGCGCGAGTAAAGACCCGTCAGGTGCCGAAACAATAATCAGGCGAATTTCAGGCGGACGCGCCTTTCAGGATCGATTTGCCGGCATACCGCGCGATGTCGCCCAATTGCTCCTCGATGCGGATGAGCTGGTTGTACTTGGCGAGCCGGTCCGAGCGCGACAGCGAGCCGGTCTTGATCTGCCCGCAATTCGTGGCCACGGCCAGGTCGGCGATGGTCGCGTCCTCGGTCTCGCCCGAGCGATGCGACATGACGGCCGTGTAGCGGGCGCGATGAGCCATGTCGACGGCCTCCAGCGTCTCGGTCAGCGAACCGATCTGGTTGACCTTCACCAGGATCGAATTGGCGATGCCCTCCTTGATGCCGCGCGACAGCCGCTCGGTGTTGGTGACGAAGAGATCGTCGCCGACGAGTTGGCACTTGTTGCCGATCAGTTCCGTCAAGGCCTTCCAGCCCGCCCAGTCATCCTCGGACATGCCGTCCTCGATCGAGATGATGGGATAACGCGCCACCAGATCGGCGAGGTAGCGGGCCATGCCTGCCCCGTCGAGCGACTTGCCTTCGCCTTCCAGGTTGTACTTGCCGTCCTTGTAGAATTCCGTTGCCGCGCAGTCGAGCGCCAGCATCACGTCGACGCCCGGCTTGTAGCCCGCCTTCTCGATGGATTTCATGATGAAGCCCAGCGCCTCGTCGGCACTCTTGAGGTTGGGTGCGAAACCGCCCTCGTCGCCGACGTTGGTGCCGTGCCCGGCCTCCGACAGCCCTTTCTTCAGCGTCTGGAAGATTTCCGAGCCGACGCGGATGGCATCCCGGCAGGTCGGCGCGCCGACCGGCATGATCATGAATTCCTGGATATCGATGGGGTTGTCCGCGTGCGCGCCACCATTGACGATGTTCATCATGGGAACGGGTAGAACGTGCGCGTGCGCACCGCCGACGTAGCGGTAGAGCGGCAGATCCCGCGTCAGCGCCGCCGCCTTGGCGACCGCCATCGACACGCCCAGAATGGCGTTGGCGCCCAGCCGGCTCTTGTTGCGCGTGCCGTCGAGGGCCAGCAGCGCATGGTCGATGCGCCGCTGGTCCTCCGCGTCCATGCCCGAGATGGCATCGAAGATTTCGCCGTTGACGGCATCGACGGCCTTCTGCACGCCCTTGCCGCCGTAGCGCGACTTGTCGCCGTCGCGCAATTCGACCGCCTCGTGGGCACCCGTCGACGCGCCGGAGGGAACGGCGGCGCGGCCGAGCGACCCGTCCTCCAGCAGCACGTCGACTTCCACGGTCGGGTTGCCACGTGAATCGAGGATCTCGCGGCCGATGATATCGACGATGGCGGTCATGGGGGGCTCCAGGGCTCGAACAATGGCAGATGATGGCCGCGTGTTTAGCCGAGCCGGGCGCCCAGGCAAAGCGGGTGACGCACCTCTCGAACGGAAATGATGAAGCACGGGCAAAGTGCCGCGGCCGATTTCGCGGAAATTGCTAGTGTTCTGCATCTGACGTTGGGTCACGGACCCAGCTGCGAGCGGGTGCCCGACGTCAGATGCCCTACTCCAGCTATTGCGGGGTTGCCCGGCGCGCCGTGCTCGCCTATGTCGCCAGACGAGATCCCCCGGAGCCCTGCCCCCATGCCGCAGACCATCTGCCTCGCCCTCGTCCTCACCACCCCGCCGGCAAGCGGCCTGCTGACCCCTGCGCGCATCGCGGAGGTCACCAGGGCACTCGAGGGGCACGAGATCCTGGACCGGCAGGAACTCGGGCCGCAGGAAGCCTGGCAATTCCTCCTGGCTGCGCCCGAAGACATCGACCGCGACGCCTTGCGGCGCGCGGCCGAGGCGGCAGTGGGCGCGCTTCCCGTGGACGTCAACGTCGTCGACGACGACATCGCCTATCGGCGCAAGCGCCTGCTGGTTGCCGACATGGATTCCACCATCATCCAGCAGGAGTGCATCGACGAGATGGCCGACGTGCTGGGTCTCAAGGCCCAGATCGCTGCCATCACCGAGCGCGCCATGCGCGGCGAACTGGAATTCGAGGCTGCGTTGCGGGAACGGCTGGGCCTCCTCGCAGGCATCGGCGAGGACGATCTGCAGAAAGTCTACCTGGAGCGCGTCACGCTGATGCCCGGCGCCCGCACGCTGGTGCACACCATGCGCGCGCACGGGGCCTATACGGCACTCGTCTCGGGTGGCTTCACGTTCTTCACCACGCGCGTGATGGAGCGGGTCGGCTTCGACGAGACACGCGCCAACATACTGGGCATGTCGGATGGCCGTCTCACGGGCGACGTCGTCGGTCCGATCCTGGGGCGGGAGGCAAAGCTCGCCACGCTGCGGGAACTGGCCGCCCGCAACGCGCTCGCCGCCCCCCTGACGCTGGCCGTCGGCGATGGGGCCAATGACCTCGCCATGATCAAGGCGGCGGGTCTGGGCGTGGCCTATCGCGCCAAGCCCGTGGTGGCCGCCGAAGCCCACGCCGGCATCACGCACGGCGATCTGACCGCCCTGCTCTACCTCCAGGGCTACCGGCGCGACGAGTTCGTGGAGGATTGAAGCAGCTCAGCGTCGCAACAGCCCGCGCAGCCATGCCAATGTCGGCTCGAGCGAGGGCCGCCAGCGGACCCACGCCCCACGCACGGCTTTCTTGATCCGCGACTTGACCACGCGCCCGATGCGCCACGCCCGCGAGGCGCGCAGGCGGGCGAGCATCTCCTCCTTCCAGGGAACGAAGATGCCATAGAGCCGGGCAAACCACGCAAGTTGCATCAGCGCCGGCTGCGTCAACTGGAAGAGCCGCGCCAGGAATGCCGTTCCCGCCACCTTGGCGAAGGCGAACAGCAGCGTCGCCCAGATCACATAGCCGTTGGCGATGAGCCAGAGCGAGGCGAGCTTCAGCGGCAACAGGAGAACCGACGGTGCTGCAAAAACGAGAAGCGCGGGATAGGGCGGCAGCCGCACGATCACGGCTTCGATGCGCGCGATCGGTGCCCATCGGGCGATGCGCGCGGCAAGCCGGGCGATCGGTTGCCAGCCCCATTCCTCAAAGATGACGACGAGCGCCAGCGCGAGTTGCAGAGCCACGCTCGCCAGATGCCCCACGACGCGCAGCCCGCGCAGGCTCCAATAGAGCCCCAGCCGCGCCAGATAACTCGAGCGCGGCCGGCCGGGGACGGGCGTGGGCACGTCGTTGGGATGCGTCTCGTTGCTCAAAGGTCGGCCACTCGCTCGGGCGCTGCTTACGCGTCAACGCCGTCCAATATGCCAGAAGGGAATGGATAATTCGTTCCGGGCCGCAATCATCGTCCGCACGAGCGGGTCGGCAGGCCGGGACCGCCGGTCATGTGACTGCGGCGCTCGTAGATGTGGACGTCGTGCCAGACGCCGCCGATATGGCCCAGGCGCTCGCGCACGCCGACCTCGCGAAATCCCGCCTTGAGATGCAGCCCACGGCTTGCCGTGTTGGCTGCCATGATCTGGGCCTGCACGGTCCAGTACCCAGCCGCTTCCGATGCCGCTATGACGGCTGCAAGCAACTTTTGGCCGATGCCTTTGCCGCGCGCCGTTCCCGCCACATATACGCTGACCTCAGCGATGCCGGCGGCCCCTCAACTGTCGGCGACGGCACCCAGGGCCGCCCAGCCCACGATGCGTCCTTGATCGCGGGCGACGAGACGGCCGACCTCGAGGTGTCCCGCTGCAAAGCGCGTCCAGTCCGGCGCGGTCTGCATGAATGCGGCGATGCCGCTCGACAGGCCGTCCTGATAGATCACGCGGACTGCCGCATAGTCGTCGGCCCGCATCGGCTCGATCGTACAATTGTCCGTCATGCCCCACCTGTCCGGCGTCGTCTCGCGACGCAGCGAAAATCTAAGATGCTTCGCTGCGGTGGATCAAGCGCCGCCATCGGCTTCCGCAGTGATCCGCCCCGTTCTGATCTTGTCGCCTTCGAGCCGCTTTTCCTCCTCCAGCGCCCGCGCCAGGTTCTCGCGCGCTGCCTCCGCCTGCCGCTGCCGGTTCCACAGCGAGGCATAGAGGCCGTCCTTGGCCATCAACTCGCCGTGCGTACCCTGCTCCACGAGCCGCCCCTTCTCCATGACGAGGATGTTGTCGGCGGCGATGATCGTGGAGAGGCGGTGCGCGATGACGAGGGTCGTGCGGTTCTTGGAAATGCGGTCGAGTGCGTCCTGGATCTCTTTTTCCGTGTGGCTGTCGAGCGCGCTCGTGGCCTCGTCCAGCATCAGGATCGGCGGACTCTTGAGGATCGTCCGGGCGATGGCCACGCGCTGCTTCTCGCCCCCCGACAGCTTGAGCCCGCGCTCGCCCACCATCGTGTCGTAGCCCTCGGGCAGGGTCTGGATGAAGGCATCGATCTGGGCGAGGCGCGCAGCCTCCCTGACGTCTGCATCGCTCGCGTCCGGACGGCCATAGCGGATGTTGTAGAGGATGGTGTCGTTGAACAGCACGGTATCCTGCGGCACCACGCCGATGGCGGCCCGCACGCTGGCCTGCGTCACGGCCCGCAGATCCTGCCCGTCGATCGTCACCCGGCCGCCCGCCACATCGTAGAACCGCAACAGGATGCGGCTGATGGTGGACTTGCCCGCACCCGACGGGCCGACGATGGCCACCATCTTGCCGGCGGGCACCTCGAACGACAGCCCGTCCAGGATCTGTCGCTCGGGATCGTAGTGGAAGGCGACGTCCTCGAAACGGATCGTCCCCCCCGATACCGCGAGCGGCGTCGCATCGGGCCGGTCGGCGACTTCCGGGGCCTGTTCCAGGATGTCCAGCATGCGCTCGATATCGGTGATGCCCTGCTTGATCTCGCGATACACCATGCCCATGAAATTCAAGGGAATGAAGAGTTGCAGCATCAGCGCGTTGACCATGATGAACTGGCCGACGCTGCTTTCCCCGCGCATCACGGAGCGCGCCGCCATCGCCATGCACAGCGTCATGGCGATGGTGAAGATGATGGCCTGGCCGGTGTTGAGCACCGCCAGCGACGTATAGGTCTTGATCGAGGCCCGCTCGTAGAGCGCCATCGAGGCATCGTAGCGCTGCGCCTCGCGCTGCTCGGCCCCGAAATACTTGACCGTCTCGTAATTCAATAGGCTGTCCACCGCCTTGGTATTGGCGTCGGTATCGCTCTCGTTCATGCTGCGGCGGATCTGCACCCGCCACTCCGTCGCCCGGATCGTGAACATGAGATACGTCGCGATCATGCCCAGCACGACGACGACGTAGCGCCAGTCGAACTCGTACGCGAGCACCACGAGCACGAGCGCGAACTCGAGTATCGTAGGGATCAGCGTCATCAGCGTCATGCGCGTGATGTTCTCGATGCCCGTGCGGCCGCGTTCCAGAACGCGCGTCAATCCGCCCGTCTTGCGCTCCAGGTGAAAACGCAGCGACAGGTCGTGCATGTGCTCGAACGTCGACAGCGCCAGTTTGCGCACCGCGTGCATGGCAACCTTGGCGAACATGCCTTCCCGCGTCTGCGTCAGCAGCACCATGGTGATGCGCGTCCCGCCGTAGATCAGCGTTGCTGCCACCGGCGCGCCGATCAGCCAGCCCAACGCCGTCGCATCGGGCAGCTTGCCTCCGGCCGCCGCCACCAGCGCATCCGTCGCCCACTTGAACGTGAAGGGCATCACGACGGTGACGAGCTTCGCCAGCACCATCAGGACGAGCGACAGGACGACCGTGCGCTTGAGATCGGGACGATCGTGCGGCCAGATGTAAGGGGCCAGCGCCCGCAGCGCCCGCAGTTGGCTATCCAGGTCCTTGGGCGCGCCTTTCACGGTGCCGGCGTCGGCAGGGGAGGCGCGGCCTCGATGGGGGCTCATGTCTTCGTCCTTGGCGTCGTTGGCGTCTCGTGTGACGCACGCGATTGCCCGACGATCTACACGATCGCCCGCCCGAGCGCGACACTGCCGCCGAATCTAGCGAACCTCGAACGTGATCGCCGTTCGCGCGATCTCCTCGGGCGAGACGGCCCGGTTGGCTGTCCCGGCAGACGCTTTCATCGCAGTCCGGCCATGCCGCTGGGCACCTCGCGGCGCCGATGGCTTGGCCGCCGCCTGCTGTCGCTGTAGCGCCTGTGTCAGGAAGGAGCCGTAGTTTCCCAGGTCCGTGAACCTTTGCCGCTCGAAATCGTGTTTCATGCCGTCGACCGGCAGGGCCGAAGGGCTGCAATTGGCAACCACGGTTTCCCGCCCCGGCTCGCGGGCGCGGAAACGATAGGGCGCCCCCTCACCCGGGACGCGCAAGGCCCGCCCTGCCACCAGCAGGTTGCTGTGCTCGAAATCGCTGGGAAAGATCACGGTGCCGCGCCCGCGCGCATCGATGCTCACCAGCGTGAGGTGGCAGTCCACGTTCGTCGTGACGCTGACGACGACGCTGTCGCCGACCGCGTAAGACGGCTTGTCGGTCACCACCTCCAGCACGGCCGCCGGCTCGTCGTCCCGCGCCTCGGGATAGATCGCCCCTTCCGCATCGGGTTGCAGGGCCTTGGCACCGAGTGCGGCCAGCAGTTGCGGCACGGCGCGCTCGAATTGCGCGCGCGGCACGTCGGCCTGCAGCAGACGCCGCGCCAATCTGCTCGCGTCGCTGTCCTGCGCATGGGCGACCACCTGCAGCCCCGATTCGTCGGTTTCCAGTTCCGCCGTCGCCCGGCGCGCGTCGAGAGGCAACCCGAACTGCCGCGCCAGAGCGGCAACGGGCGCGACCCCATCCATTGTCATGCCCGGGAAAAGCCCCACCCGCTGCTGGGCCGTGGCGATGCGCTCCCGGTCGGCCGCCACCAGCGACCCGATCCCCGCGACCGCGGACGTCGCCCTGACGGGCAGAACGGGACCGCCCGCATGGCAGGAAACGCAGCCCAGCGCTGCCTGGACGCCCTTTGCCGGCCCGCTGGACGGCCGGTGCGCTGCGGCGGGAACCCGGTCGAGCCGTTGCGAGCGCGGGTTCGTCACGTAGAAGCCCGGCAAGCCGTTGGGCAAGGTGAAGAGCGCCAGGGCCGCATCATGGGGGGGAAGCACCAGCGGCGGCACGGGATCGGCGGGCTCGCGCACGCCCGGGCGGCGCGCTGCGGTATACCCCAGCCAAAGCGTGCTCTTGGGAGCTGTAAGGCGCTCGATCATGCGGCCGGCATCGGAGAATTCCGAGGGACGGATGGCACCACGAACCGCCTTTGTGGTGCGTCGCAGGCTCTCCGCATCGATCTGCAGGATCTTGGCGACCTCCGTCCCCAGCTCCGGCAACCCCATCAGTTCGTAGTAGAGGGGGGCCTTCATCACGGTATCGGCCAGCCAGTCACCCCGCACGACTGGAACCTTCGTTTCCAGTTTCGCCACTGTCGCCTCGGGCAGGGCGAGGGCGCGCAACATGGGATTGGCGCCGGACTGGAGGATACGCTCCCAATGGCCGGCGACCCAGCCCAGTTCGCGCAGGTCGACCTTCAAGATCGTGCGCGCGGGATCGATCGGCTCGACCGAAATGAGCGCTTCCCGCCAGCTCAAGCCATTGAAGATCGCGCGCACCGCCTGCCGCCAGCCCACCATGTCGGCATCGTCGTGGCATGCGTTGTAGAGGTGGGCGAGGGACACGAAGCGCAGGCTTGCCGCCGCCGTGCCGGCCTGTTCCAACGTCGCCGTGATGGCCTCCCCGATTTGTCGGCCGGTGACCGGCGTGCGGCCGGGACAATGCGCTGTGGGCGGCGGCAGATTGACGATCCAATCGCGCAGCGCTGCGACCTCGTCGGGCGTGGGGGCCGCTCCTCCCTCTTCCCCGGCGTCGACCGGCATGAGCCCCCGCACCACCTGGGTATAGAGCCGCGACCCATCGGGATTGCCCGGCCGGACCAGTGACGGCAGGCGCGCCAGGTCGTCGAGCCGCAGGATGTTGCCGAAATTGGCCGATGGGGCGACGCGGTCGAGCTTGCCGGCCTGGTGGCAGCGCGCGCAGTGCTTCTCGAGCACGGAGAACGCCTTGGCCGCGCGTGCTTCGGTCGGCGCAATGAGAGGCCGGGGCTTGGGTGGCTCGTCCGGCGCGACCGACGCTGCCGGCGTTGTCGCGGGCGCCACTTCGGAGGCGCCCGGCGTCAGTGTGGCGGAGGGCGCCGCGCCCGCTGGCGAAGGCGCAGTCTGGGCCACCGCGGCATGCCCCAAGCCTCCGGCCAGAATGGCGCCGCAGAGGCCCGGGACGAGCCGGCGCATCCACGCCGGAAAGCCACGCAAAGGCTGCTGCGCACCCGAAATATCCATGTCCTACCCGTCGATCCGATCACTGCCCGCGCAACCAGCCGCTGCCACCAGACGTTGCCCGCGATCAAGCAGACCCTGGCCGCCGCCGCAAGATGGCGCACGCCCGCAGCGCACCCGCATGGCCGACCCTGGGCACCGGTCCCACTGGCCATCTACGCCGCATCGACGTGGGCTCAGGGCTTGCCGCCGGCCGTCATGATACCGCCGAATACCAGCAACACCGCCGCCACGAGGCATACGAGCGCCCGCCCGACGCCCTCCAGTTTCGCTTCCTGCTGGTCTTCATAGGTCTGGGCCGGCTTGTGGCCGGTGATCATCGCCCGGACGAGATTTTCACCCTTCCAGAAGCGATAGAGGATGTTGGCTGCGACATGCAGAACGATCACGATCATCAGAACGTCGAAAAGCTGCATGTGCAGCTTCGTCGCCAGGGCCCAGACGGGGTCCGACACCTTGGACGCCAGAGGCCCGCCCGCGTTGGCGTCGTGATCGTCGTAGGCGAAGAGGCCGAGAAGCCCCATGGCGCCGACGAGGCCCAGCAGTACGAAGACGACGTTCCCGCCCAGTGGATTATGGCCGAGGAAATGACGCGGTCGCCGCAACAGGAAGTCGATGCCGTAGCTGGCCGCTTGCCAGGGCCAATAGAAGAACGCGCGGAAACGTGCCGTCGACGAGCCGACGAACCCCCACATGATCCGCCAGACGACGAGCACCAGAACGGCATAGCCGTTCCAGGTGTGCCAGCGCAGTTCCGCATCCCCCCAGTGGCGCGTGACATAGGCCGCAACGACACTGGCGACCAGCAACCAATGGAACAAGCGCGTCGGTCCATCCCACGCCCGCACGGTCTGCATGCCCGCAGCGGCGTCCTTGATGTTCGTACTCATGTCCCCCAACTCGCTTGCCGGCCGATCAGCGGTACTTGCCGTCGAAGCCCCCTTCGGGCCGCATGTTGACGACCTTGCCGTCCGGCCCCACTTCGGGCCGGTTGATCGTGAAGACGTTCTCGGGATTGATGACGCCGTAGTCCATGTACCCGAGCCGCGCGATGGGTCGCATCGCACCCGTGTCCACGATCCCGTCCTTGATGTACGTTTCGTCGATGTAGATGCCAACGACGCGACCGATCACGATCGTGTAATTGGAAGGCGTATCGGGCGTCATTCCCGGCAGCTCCATGACCTTCCAGGTCTTGCACTCGAAGGCGGCGGGCGATTCCTTCACGCGCGGCGGCTTGACGAGCTTGGAAGCCGTCGCCGTCAGCCCGGCAAGCGGAAATTCGTCGACACCGTAGGGAACGGCCGCCGACGTGGCATTCATCTCGTAGCGCAGATCCCAATTGGCGAGCGAGCAGACGAATTCGCCGTTCTCGTTGATGTTGCGCAGGCTGTCCTTCATGCCGGCCGAGCTGAACACCACGTAGGGCGGCCGCTCACCGATGGCGTTGAAGAAGCTGTAGGGCGCGATATTGGCGACACCATCGTTGGAGACGGTGGAGATCCACCCGATCGGCCGCGGCACCATCAGCGCCTTGAAGGGATCGTGCTTCAAGCCATGCTTGTTCGTCTGGGTCTCGTAGAACACTGGGGTGCGCCTCCGCAGGAGTTACCGGGCGTCGCTTGCGACGATCGCGCGCACCATACAGGAAGTCCGTCCGCCTGCGCAAAGGCCCGCAGCCTGCCGGCGCCGACATAGGCAGCAACAGCCCGCCGGCGACGATCCCCTACCTTCCTCGCTCCCCGGTCATACGTTCCCTCGCTTCCTCACCGGTTCCCCGGCCAGGCGGGTTGGCGTGAGCCCGGCCGCGCCGAGCCGGGGCCCTTCCCGGCTCCGTCGGGCACCGCGTTACCAGAACCGTCGTGGCTCGCATCGCGATCGATCAAGACAGCCGCGCCACGCGCGGCATCGGGGAAACCGCGGGAGCGTTACGCTGCTCACCAGCTGCGTTGCCAGTGCGTACCCCCGCGGCGGACGAGCACCTGCCGATGGCGAACGCCGATGACCGGCTCGTGATAGACGCGATGCGATTGCGCCTCGCGCAGCACGACCGTGCGCGCGACGTCCCGATAGACCGCCGGCACCACGTGCGTGACGCGCCGCCCCGGCTCCACCAGAACCCGCTCGTGGACGATGCGCGTCTGCGCGGGAACGGCGACCTTGCAGATGCGCTCGCGGCCATGACGGTCGACCGTTCGCTCCCAGCGATAGCCGCCCGGGGCGACCACGACTTGGCGCACGACGGTTGTGTAGATCGGCTCGGAATAGGTGTGATAGGCCCGCGCCGGCGCGACCTGGACACGGCGCCGGATGGTGCCGTACGTGGCGGGGCTGCGATGGGTCGTCCAGTACCCGGGGCGCTCGACCACCGGCCTGGCAACGGTTGCATAGACGTCGGGCGTGCGCACGCGCTCGTAGCACTCCGATCGTTGGGGACCACAACCGCCCGCCAGCACGGCATCCGCCGTGAAGAACGGAAATGCGGCCAGCGCCGCCAGCGCGACGACTCTCTTAGCGAACATTCCTGACACCCCTTGCTCGAAACGACACCACCCCGGCCGTTGCCGGTACGGACCCGGTAGAAACTGATCACGCCACATCAGGAAGCATGCCAGCATCGAGGGGGTGGCAGGAGAAAATCGTCGGTTTTGCTGAACGAGCGCTCAAACTCCGTGCCGGGGGAGCAATGCCGCCATTGCATACGATCAGTTCAGGGATGGACATGCGCCCGGAGCGCGGCCGTGCTACCAATAGAGCCGCGAGCGCTGCCGCAGGACCGGCCGACGCCAGCCACCGGCGCACGACGCTCCCTTCTGGAGGCGAACACATGTCGATCAGCCCAATTCTCCGACCCCTCGTGGCTCTCCTCGTCTTGGCCGGCGCGCTGGGCCTGGCCGGATGCGGGGTCAACGCGATCCCAACCTACGAGCAGAACGCGAAGGCCAAGTGGTCGCAGGTCCTGAACCAGTACAAGCGCCGGTCGGACCTCATTCCCAATCTCGTGGAAAGCGTGAAGGGTTTCGCCGAACAGGAGAAATCCGTGCTGACCCAGGTCACCGAGGCGCGCACCAAGGCGACCAGCGTCCAGGTCCCCGCCGACATCCTCACCAATGCCGAGGCCATGAAGAAGTTCCAGGAAGCCCAGGCGACGCTGGGCGGCGCGCTGCGCCAGCTCCTGGTCGTGGCCGAGCGCTATCCCGACATCAAGTCGGGCGCCAATTTCCTGGCCCTGCAGCAGCAGCTCGAGGGTACGGAGAACCGCATCGCGATCTCCAGGCGCGACTACATCGAAGCGGTCCGCCAGTACAATACCGAGCTCAACACCTTCCCCGGCCGCATCTGGAAGTCGGTGCTCTACGCATCGGCCAAGGAGATGGCGACGTTCGACATTCCCGCCGAGGAGGTGAAGACGCCAAAGGTCGATTTCGGCACCAAGAAGTGACGGCGGCTGTCCGATGACGGCGCGTGCCCATCCCGGGCCTGCCAGTGCGAAGACGCAGATTGCGGCGCCAGCGCGGAGCTTGCGTCACCGCGCGGGCATTCGTTGCATGCTCCTTGCCCTCATGGCGATCCTTGCCGGCATCGCCAGCGCATCGGCGCAGCCCAAATTCCCCACGCTCACGGGACGCATCGTCGATCAGGCCAACCTGCTCAACGCCGAGGACCGGACGTCCATCCTGGCGTTGCTGAGGGAGTACGAGGCGAAATCCTCCGACCAGATCGTGGTCGTGACGTTGCCCACCCTGCAGGGCTATCCGATCGAGGACTACGGCTATCAGCTCGGCCGCGCCTGGGGCATCGGCCAGAAGGACGTCGACAACGGCGTATTGCTGATCGTGGCCCCCAACGAGCGCAAGGTGCGCATCGAGGTCGGTCGCGGTTTGGAGCCACAGCTGACCGACTTGATGTCCGGTCTCATCATCGAACGCACGATCCTGCCGGCGTTCCGGCGGGGCGATTTCTCCGGCGGCATCCTGGCGGGCGTGCGCGACATCCGTGACACGCTGGCTGGTGATGCGCAGGCCGTGAAGGAGCGGTGGTCGATCTACCGGACCCGCCAGGATCAGGCGGATCGTGAAGAGGCGATCCTCACGTTCCTGGTATTTGCCGCCTTCGTCGCATTCGTCGTCTGGATGCAGTACCGCGAGGCCAAGCGCATGCGGGCCAACCCGCACGACCGCAAGCGACGCGGCGGCGGCATCATCGTTGCGCCGGGCGGCTGGGGCGGCCATGGCAGTTGGCCGTCGGGCGGCGGCGGGGACAGCGGCTGGTCGGGAGGCGGCGGCGACTTCGGCGGCGGCGGTGCCTCGGGAAGCTGGTAGGACGTGGGAGCAACGGGGGCCGGCATGCGCCGGCGCACCGCGTGAGACGAAAGATCGGGCGATGAGCATTGTGAGCGAAGACGAGGCCCAGCGCGTTCAGGCAGCCATCACGGCTGCGGAGCGCCGCACGTCGGGCGAGATCGTCGCCATGATCACGGCCTACAGCGCCAGCTATGCGCATGTGCCCATTCTCTGGGCCGCTCTCACCGCCCTCGCCGTGCCCCTTCCCCTCATCTTCTGGACGTGGTGGCCGATCCAGCACATCTACCTGCTGCAACTGGCGGTGTTCGCAAGCCTCGCGCTGCTGCTGTCCTGGCAGCCCATCCGCTTCCGGATCGTGCCGGGCACTATCAAGAAGAGCCGGGCGCACCGGCGCGCCATCGAGCAATTCCTGGCGCAGAACCTTCACACCACGGCGGGCCGTACGGGCGTCCTCATCTTCGTGTCGGTTGCCGAGCACTACGTCGAAATCGTCGCGGACACGGGGATCCACGCGCGAGTTCCCGAAGCAGAGTGGCAGAGGATCGTGGACCAACTCACCGCCGCGATCGGCGCTGGTCGGGCTGGCGATGGCTTTGCCGAAGCCGTGGCGCAGGTGGGCAGACACCTCGCCGAACACTTCCCGCCGGGCACCGTCGACCCCAACGAGTTGCCCAACCACTTGATCGTGCTGCCGACCGATTAGGCCGCGTGCTGGGCAACGCGGCCCGTCTCCCAGCCGATCAGGGCGCGCTTGCGCGTCAAACCCCAGTGGTAACCGCCCAGATTGCCGTCGGTGCGCAGCACGCGATGACACGGGACCACGAACGAGATCGGATTGCGGCCGACCGCGCTGCCGACCGCACGCGAGGCCGTGGGCTGGCCCAGATGACGCGCGATGTCGCTATACGTCACCGCCCGCCCCATCGGGATGCGCAACAGCGCCTCCCAGACGCGGACCTCGAAATCGGTCCCGATGAGCACCAGTCGCACCGGCTGCTCGCGTGTCCAGGCCGCGGGATCGAAAACCTGCGCGGCGTAGGCGGCGGTCGCGGCTGCATTCTCCACGAACCGGGCCTTGGGCCACCGCCGCGTCATGTCGGCAAGTGCGTCTGCGCGCGTCTCGCCCTTGTCCTCGTTGACGAAGGCCAGCCCCGCCAGCCCGCGCGGCGTGGCGAGCACCAGCGTGTCGCCGAACGGTGTCCAGTGGAAGCCGTAGGCGATCTCCAGCCCTTCACCGCGACGCTTGAAGTCGCCCGGCGTCATGGCCTCGTGCGTGACGAAGAGGTCGTGCAGGCGCCCGCCTCCCGAAAGCCCGACCTCGTGCGCCGCCTCGAGCACGCTTGCCGAATCGCTCAAAAGCTCGCGCGCCCGGTCGATGGTGATGGCCTGCACGAATTCCTTCGGCGACAGCCCGCACCACCGCTTGAAGAGTCGCTGTGTGTGTGCGGGGCTCAGATCCAGATGCGCTGCGAGGCGCTCGAGCGACGGCTGCTCTTCCCAGACCTCGGACAGGAAGGCGATGGCACGGCGGATCTGATCGTAATCGCGCGGAGAGCCGGCGGTGCGCGCCGGGCTCTCCACATTTGGTATTTCGATAGTCATGGGGGGCTCCCCTCGCGTTGCGATCTGGCCGCGACACTAACCCCGCCTCGCCCCCGCGACGACCCGATTCCTGCGCTCGCACACATTGTTCCGGGGCTTAGGCCCCCGGCGATCCATGGGCAGCAACGGCTCGATGACGCTCCACTCGAAGTCCGTGAGATCGTAGCGCATGATCCAAGCTCCGCTGTTTGTCAGCTTGAATCACTGTTCGAGTCCCACGGCTAGAGAAAACTGAGTACAAGGCCTAGTGTAGCGCATCTGACGTTTGGTACCCGTCAGCGGCTGGGTCGTTGCCCAAACGTCAGATGCAGAAGCTACACTAGAATCATAGTGTTGCTCGTGTTCCCTTTGGTTCCGACATTTGCTCTCGGACGAACTGCAAGGGGATGCAAATGTCGGAACCGGAACACGAGTGTAGCGCATCTGACGTTCGGTACCCGCCAGCGGCTGGGTCGTTGACCAAACGTCAGATGCAGAAGCTACACTAGAATCATAGTGTTGCTCGTGTTCCCTTTGGTTCCGACATTTGCTCTCGGACGAACTGCGAGGGGATGCAAATGTCGGAACCGGAACACGAGGTTGCAGAGCGGCCGCTGCTTGTCGTTGCATGCGCCTTGCATGTCCCGTCGCGGGCAAGGTCGCGCCGAAAGAGAGTGAGCGAGATGACGACAGACCGGCAGCATCGCACAACCTCTGCGAGGGACGGCGATATCGTGCTACGCCCGCACCGCGTCGGCGATCTCGGCTTCGTCGTCCACCGGCACGCCGTTCTCTACAATGCCGAATACGGCTTCGACGCGGCATTCGAGGCCCTCGTGTCGCGCATCGCCGCCGAATTCCTCGATACTTTCGACCCCGCCACGATGTGGTCGGGCATCGCCGAACGTGACGGCGCCATCGTCGGCTCCGCCTTCGTCGTGCGGGTCACGCCGGACGTCGCCAAGCTGCGGCTCGTCTACGTTGAACCGGGGATGCGCGGAACAGGGCTCGGCGAGCGTCTCGTGTCGGCCGCGATGGAGTTCGCCCGCCGGGCCGGCTACAGCCGCATGACACTGTGGACCCAGGACATCCTGTTGCCCGCCCGCCGCCTCTATGCACGCCTGGGCTTCGCGTTGATTTCCTCCAACCCGGCCCATGATTTCGGCTGCGACATGGTCAACGAGGTCTGGGAACGCGATCTTTGAGCACACCCATTCCCATTGCCCCGCCACCCGCCTATATAACCGCGCCATGCACCAGATCGTCTCCAAATCCCCGATGGTCGACGCTGTCGAGGCTGAAAGCGTTCGCGTCCTGCCGGGCCGCGCCGACGCCGGTTTGATCGTCATCTGCGACCACGCCGCCAACGCCTTCCCGCCGGGATACGGCACGCTCGGCCTGCCGGCGAACCAGATCGAGCGCCACATCGCCTATGATATCGGGGCAGCCGCCATCACGCAGCGCGTCGCCGCGGCCTTCGGTGCGCCGGCAGTCCTGTCGCGCTTTTCGCGGCTCCTCATCGATCCCAATCGCGGGGCCGACGATCCCACGATGATCATGCGCCTCTCCGACGGTGCAATCATCCCCGGCAACCGCGATCTGGACGCAGCCGAGCGCGAGAAGCGTTTCCGCCTCTACTATGCGCCCTATCATGCTGAGATCGAGCGTACGATCGCCCAATGCCTGGTCGCAGGCGTGCGTCCGCTGATCCTGTCGATGCACAGCTTCACCCCCATTTGGAAGGGCGCCGCGCGGCCCTGGCACGTCGGCATTCTCTGGGACAAGGACGCCGTCACGGCCCGCTTCTTCGTCGACGGCTTTGCCGCAGACGCCGCGCTCGCGGTCGGCGACAACGAGCCCTACAAGGGCAGTCTCGAAGGCGATTGCCTGTGGCAGCATGCGACGAACCGCGGCTTGCCCAACGTCCTGATCGAATACCGCCAGGATCTCGTGGCCGATGCCGCCGGCCAGGACGACTGGGCCCAGCGCACCATCGCCATCGTTGACGACTGGCTGCGGCGCACCGATCTTGAGAGATGAGAGCCGGCACGGTGCCGTCCCGGCGCCAGCCACGACTTCATAGCCTGGAGGATGCCATGAGCGACAAACCCGATAGCCAGACCCAGGTCGAACTCGAGGCCGCGGCCTACCGGCGGCTCGTTGCGCATCTGCGCGGCCGTACGGACGTGCAGAACATCGACCTCATGAACCTTGCCGGCTTCTGCCGCAACTGCCTCGCCAACTGGTATCAGGACGCGGCCAAGGAGAAGGGCCTCGACCTCGGCAAGGACGAGGCGCGCGAGATCGTCTACGGCATGCCCTACAAGGACTGGCAGTCGCGCTACCAGACCGAGGCCTCGCCCGAGAAGAAGGCGGCTTTCGAGAAGGCGCGTCCCAAGGATCACTGACCGCCAAGTATTCCGGTTGCAGCATTTGCATCCTCTCCCAGGTCGTCGCGAGGCAAATGCCGCCCGTCCGAGGAGCACCGGCAAAGCCTCGTTCCCGGAACAACGCCTTGTCCCCGGGGCTCTGCCCGCGCCCCGTTTCTCACGACACGCCGCGCGTCCCCGCCCCTCCGTTTCCCCCTCCCTCCGGTTCCCCGGCCAAGCGGACGGGCCACGCCCGGCCGCGCCGAGCCGGGGTCTTTCCCGTTGCCGCCGGGCACGGCGGCGCCACGTCCCCCGCAGCCCGTACCGCGAAAGGTTGCCGGACAGCCGCGCCACGCGCGGCTTCCGGGAAAACGAGCATGGGGTTCCATTGACCCTTCCGCTTCCGTTTCCCCGGCCAAGCGGCCGAGCCGGCCGAGCGGCATGCCGCCGTTGCGCCGGTCCGGGCAGCAACCGGTTGACCAGCGTCGACAGGGCGCGTTTCATTGGCCCAGCAATCTCGCACGGATTTTCGAAAACCCATCACGATGCCAGGAGAAGACATCATGAGCGCCACGCCGAACCAGGCCGGGACGCCGCCGGCCCTTGCCGGGATCAAGGTCGTCGACCTCACGCAGTTCGAAGCCGGCACGTCGATTACGGAAACGCTCGCCTGGCTCGGCGCCGACGTCATCAAGGTCGAGAACCCGATCGGCGGCGAGCAGGGGCGCAACGCCTCTTCCGAGCGCAAGGACGCGGACAGCTACTATTTCATGCTGCTCAACGCCAACAAGAAGTCGGTGACGCTCAACCTCAAGAGCGAGCGCGGCAAGGCTATGCTGCGCGACATGATCCGCAAGGCCGATATCTTCGCGGAGAACTTCGCGCCCGGCGTCATCGAGAAGCTCGGCTTCTCCTGGGAGGAGGTGCACAAGCTCAATCCGCGCATCATCTACGCGACGGTGAAGGGCTTCGGCAAAGGCAGCCCGTACGAAAAGAACCTCGCCTTCGACATGATCGCGCAGGCCTGCGGTGGCGTCATGTCGATCACGGGTGATCCCGACGGCAAGCCGATCAAGCCGGGCGTCACGCTGGGCGACACGGGAACGGGCCTGCACGCCTGCATCGGCGTGCTTGCGGCGCTGTTCCAACGCACGATCACGGGTCGCGGCCAGAAGGTCGAAGTCGCGATGCAGGACGCGATGGTCAACTACTGCCGCATCGCCTACGCCTCGCAGTTGCTGCACGGCAAGGCGTGCCCGCGCATGGGCAATCAGGTGGTGCTGGGCACCAATGCGCCCTCGGACGTGTTCAAGTGCGCGCCGGGCGGCCACAACGACTACGTCTACATCTATACGAGCCGTGCCAACAACCAGCAGTGGGACCGCCTGCTCAAGATCGTCGGAGCAGAGCAGCTGAAGGACGATCCCGAGTATGCCACCCCTCAGCTTCGTGTGAAGAAGGTCGACATCATCAACAGGCACATCGAAGCCTGGACGGTGAACTATACCAAGCACGACGCGATGAAGATCCTCGGCGATGCAGGCGTTCCCTGTGGCGCAGTGCTCGATACCGACGAGCTGATGAGCGATCCCACGATGCGCGAGCGCGAGATCTTCGTGGAGGTCGAGCACGCCGTGCGCGGCCCCGTGGTCATTCCGGGATGGCCCGTGAAGATGACGGACAGCTACGTGCCGGTGCAGGCATCGCCCGTGCTTGGTGCCGACAACCAGGGCGTCTACGGCGAATGGTTGGGCCTTTCCAAGGGCGATCTGGACGCGCTGAAGAAGGACGGCGTCGTCTGACCGCTGCCGATTGTCTCCATCGACCATCCCACGCCGGTGCAGAGCAAGACCTCTGCATCGGCACACGCATCTGGCAGGCCAGGAGATCCCCATGACGCAAGGCCCGATACGGCAAATCCCCGGCATCTACCATCGCCGCATCGGCGACATCGTCGTGACGGCGCTCAGCGACGGCACGCTCGAGCGTACGCACGAGATGATGCTGAACGTCTCCGCCGAGGAGGGCGCCGAGCGCCTCGCGGCAGCCTATCGCAGCGCCTTCGTCCTCTCCGTCAACGCCTTCCTGATCCGCTCCGCCGGCCGCCTCGCGCTCGTCGAAACGGGGTCGGGCGATTACCTCGGGCCCACGGCGGGTCGTCTGCTCGCCAACCTCGCCGCGGCAGGCGTCGACCCCAATGCAATCGACACGATCCTGCTCACCCACATGCATCCCGATCACTCCGCAGGCCTGACCGACCTGGCCACGGGCCAGGCGCATTACGCCAATGCCGAGCTCGTCGTGCACGAGAACGAGCCCAGGCACTGGTTCGACGATGCCGCCATGGCACGCGGCAGCGAGCGTGAGAAGAAACTCATGTTCCAACAGGCGCGCGAGCAGACGCTGCCCTATCGCCAGCGCATGCGAACATTCGTCAAGGGCGAGGTCTTCCCGGGCGTTACGGCGATCCCCGCGCATGGCCATACGCCCGGCCACACCGCCTATCTCGTCGAATCGGGTGGTGAGCGCCTGCTGATCTGGGGCGACATCGTCCACATGCCCGAAGTGCAGGTGCCCCGGCCGGAGGTCGCGATGGTCGTCGATACCGACCCGCTCGCTGCAGCCGCGACACGGCGGCGGGTCTTCGACATGGTTGCCAGCGAGCGCCTGCTCGTCACCGGCATGCACTTGCATTTCCCCGGCTTCTCCCACATCGCCAGGGACGGCGATCGCTATCGCCTCGTGCCCGAAGCCTGGATGCAGACACTCTGACGCGGGGCGCAGGGGCTGCGGAGCCGATGCCGCAGCCCGCCCGTTCTTCAGATCGTGCGATAGCCGCCGTCGGCCATCACGATCGTACCTGTTACGTAGGCGGCAAGGTCGGAGGCGAGGAAGATCGCCGGTCCCACGATATCCTCGGGCTTGCCGGGCCGCCCCAGCGGCGTGTGATCGAGGAAGATGCGCACGAGTTCGGGATTGTTGGCGCGCGCCTGCTCGTTGAGAGGCGTCTCGATCAGGCCCGGACCGATGGCGTTGACGCGCACGCCGAACTTGCCGAGGTCGGCCGCCAGCGCCTTCGTGAAGCCCAGAACGCCGTGCTTCGACGTGGTGTAGGCCGGGGAGTTGGGCGTGCGCACATGCACGAACGACTGGATCGACCCGATATTGACGATGCGGCCTTTGCTCTCCCGGATCTGATCGAGAAAGGCGTGCGTGACGTTGAAGACGCCCGTCAGATTGATGGAGATGATGTCCTCCCAATCCTTGATCACGGCCGCCGCGTCCGCCGTGAAGGAATTGCGCCGGTTGATGCCGGCGTTGTTGACGAGGATGCTGGTGCGCCCGACCTTCGCCGCGATCTCGCCGGCCGCCGCACGGCAGGCCTCCCGATCGGTGACGTCGAGCGTCATGCTCGTCGCAGTGCCCCCCGCCGCCGTGACCAGCCGTGCCGTTTCCGCGCCGGCCTCCGCGTTGGCGTCGAGAATGACGACGTTCGCGCACTGCCCCGCATAGCCCAGCGCGATGGCGCGGCCGATGCCCGATCCCCCACCTGTCACGACGGCGATGTGTCCCGCAAGCAAACCACTCATGGAATTGTCTCCTCCTGAATTTTCTGCGCGGTCGATCGCGCCTTGTTTGCGATGGAGCAGTCTGCCCCGGCGTGGGCGCTCTTGTCAGCCGGCCAATCACGGGGGGCCAATCCTTGCGGCCCGCCCCCCTCAGCGCCCGGACGCTGCTGTGCCACGTTGCCACGACGTGTTGCCAAGTGCGCGGCGTCCACTTAGCGTCTGATCCGGGAAGAACGCACATCCGAGACGAGGGAGCCTTCGATGTTCATCAGGTCGGTCGAGCGAAACACGGCACTCGACGCCTTCCGCGCAGAGGTCAAAGCCTTCTGCGAGAAGGAATTGCCGCAAGCCATCCGCCAGAAGCAGGCACGCGGACAGCATCTGGAAAAGCACGAGTACATCTCGTGGCTCCAGCGCCTGGGATCGCGCGGCTGGAACACGGGCAAATGGCCCACGGAGCACGGTGGTCTCGGCTGGGCGCCCGAGCAGTTCCTGGCCTTCCAGGAGGAATTGGGCCGTGCCGGCGCGCCCCCGCTGATGTCGTTTGGGCCGACGATGGCCGGACCGGTCATCTACACCTTCGGCAACGAGGAGCAGAAGAAGCAGCACCTGCCGGGCATCATCAAGGGCGACCTGTGGTGGTGCCAGGGCTACTCGGAACCAGGCGCCGGCTCCGACCTCGCCGCGCTGAAGACGCGCGCGGATCGTGATGGCGACGACTACATCGTCAACGGCCAGAAGATCTGGACGTCGACGGCGCACTGGGCGGACTGGATGTTCGCGCTCGTGCGCACCGACCAGAACGCCAAGAAACAGGAAGGCATCTCCTTCGTCCTCATCGACATGAAGACGCCGGGCATCACCGTGCGCCCGATCATCGGCATCACGCTGGGCCATCACCTCAACGAGGTGTTCTTCGACAACGTGCGCGTGCCCATCAAGAACCGCATCGGCGAGGAGAACAAGGGCTGGACCTACGCCAAGTTCCTGCTCGCCAACGAGCGCGTGGGCAACGTCGACGTCGCCAAGGTCGAAGGCAACATCGAGCAGATCCGCGCCCTGATGGCCGAGACGCGCGATGGCGGCGAAGCACTCGCCGACGATCCCTTCATGAAGCGGCGCCTGGCCGAACTCGAAGTCAGCCTCGCCACCGTCAAGGCGCTGATGGCCGACCAACTCGCCGCCGCGCGCGCCAGCGGCGCGCCATCGCTGATGGGGGCCGCCGCGCTCAAGCTGCGCGGCACCGAGCTTCAGCAGGGCATCCTTCAGACCGGCATCGACGTGCTCGGCCGGCACGGCATGGTCTACCAGCACGAGGCGCTCAATGCCGGTTGGAACGGCGAGATGATCGGGCCGGAGTCTTCGGCAGACGTCATCTACGAGCACCTGTATCGCCGCGCGGCCACCATCTACGGCGGCTCCAGCGAAGTCCAGAAGAACATCATCGCGAAGGGCGCGCTGGGCCTGTGAGGCCCGCGCACCATTCCTCGACATTCACATCGTGAGACTTGAGACACATGGCATCCCTTTCGAGTGAGGAGCGCTCGCAGCTCCACGACAGCCTGCTGGAGCTGCTGGGCGACAAGTATTCCTTCGAGCAGTGGAAGAAGTTGGCACGAGCCCCCGGCGGCGAGGGCTTCGGCCGCGCCGAGTGGAAGCAATATGCCGAAATGGGCTGGCTCGGCGTCGCCATGCCCGAGGACGCGGGTGGTCTCGGCGCCGGCATGACCGAACTCGGCATCGTCATGGCGGCGGCCGGCCGGTTCATGGTGCTGGAACCACTGCTGGGCACGGTCGTCATGGGCGGCGGCGCCATCGAGCGCCTGGGCACGCCCGCGCAGAAGGAGCTGTTGGGCCAGATCGCGGCCGGCGACCTGATGCTCGCCTGGGCCCACACGGAGCCTGAAGCCGGCTACGCGCGCGACTACGTCAAGACCGTCGCAGGGCGCGACAGCGGCGGCTACGTCCTCGACGGTCAGAAAGGCTTCGCATTGCACGCGCATGCTGCCGACCAACTCGTGGTATCGGCCCGCATCGGCGCGGCGGACGGCCCGGTGGGCCTGTTTCTCGTGCCGCGCACGGCAGCCGGCGTTTCGCTGTTGCCGGCCCCGGCCTTCGACGGCCGTCCGGGCGCCGCCATCACGCTGTCGGGCGTCAAGGTGCCCGCCTCCGCCCTGCTCGGCGGCAGCGATGCGGACCGCATGGGCGACATCGAGGCCCTGATCGACCGCGGCGTCATCGCCACCTGCGCCGAGGCCGTCGGTGCCATGGCCGCCGTCACCGACATCACCGTGGAATATCTCAAGACGCGCCAGCAGTTCGGCCAGCCGCTGTCGAAATTCCAGGTTCTGCAGCATCGCCTCGTCGACATGAGCGTGTCGACCGAGGAAGCGCGCGCCATCGTGCACGCGGCCCTGCAGGCTGTGGACGACAACGCCCCCGACGCCGGCCGTACCGTCGCCATGGCCAAGGTCAAGACGGCGCAATGCGGCCGCTTCGTGGGTGCCCAGGGCATCCAGCTGCACGGCGGCATGGGCATGACCGACGAACTCGTCATCGGCCACTACTACAAGCGCCTCACCATGTGCGAGACGCTGTTCGGCGACGGCGAGTGGTATCTGAAGCGCCTTGCGGCGGCGGTCTGATCCCCCGTCACTCCGCTCGACAAACGGAACGGCCGGGGTTCCCTGCAAGGTGCCCCGGCCGCTTTCTGTTTTGCGTCGCCCAAGTTCAATCCACGATCGATTGATACGTGAGGACGCGCAGCTCCCGGCGGAAGGGATAGGCCGACGACGGCATGAGCTGCGTCAAAAGGATCACGAACATCTCCTCGGCGGGATCGACCCAGAAAGCCGTCGACGCCGCGCCACCCCAGGCGAACTCGCCCGGCGTGCCCACGATCTGCGCGCGCGCTGGATCGATCATCACGGAGAAGCCGAGGCCGAAGCCGATGCCCTCGTAGGTCGTCTCGGAGAACCGTGGCGTGCCCATCGCCGCCATGTCGCCGCCCAGATGATTGGAGGTCATCAACGCGACCGTCTTGCGGCCGAGCAGCCGAACGCCGTCGAGCGCCCCCTTGTTCAGCATGAACTGGCAGAAGCGCGCATAGTCCGACACCGTGGAGACGAGACCGCCGCCGCCGGAATTCACCGTGCGCGGCCTCAGATACCGGCTCTTCGTGGGATCGTCGATCTCGGCCAGGCCGCCACTGCCGTCGGGCGCATAGTTGGCCGCCAACCGCGCGTGCTTGCCCTCCGGCACATGGAAGTCCGTATCGACGAGCCCCAGGGGCTTGATCACCCGCTCCACCAGATAGCGCTCGAAGGGCTCGCCGGAGATCACTTCCACGAGATAGCCCAGGACGTCGGTGGCGATGGAGTAGTTCCAGCGCGTCCCCGGCTGCGCCAGCAACGGGAGTTTCGCAGCCCGCTCGACGAGGTCCTGAAGGGTCGTCTCCTGCGTCTGGAAGTCGATCTTGTGGGCGCGGTAGAGCCCATCGACCAACGTCGATTCCATGAAGCCGTAGGTCAGCCCGGACGTATGCGTGAGCAGGTCGCGGAAGGTGATGTCGCGGACCGCCGGCACGGTATCGATCTTGCCGCGGCTGCCCCCGCTCAAGACCCGTTGCCCCGCAAACGCCGGGACGAACCGGCTGATGGGATCGTCGAGCTGGAAGCGTCCCTCCTCGTAGAGCATCATGATGGCGACGCTCGTGAGCGGCTTCGTCATCGAATAGATGCGGAAGATCGTGTCCGCGCTCATCGGCTTGTCCCGCGCGATGTCGGCGGCACCGCAAACATCGAGAAAGGCCATGCGGCCCCTGCGCGAAACCAGCGTGACCATGCCGGCCGCGCGCTTGCGGTCGACTTGGGCACGCATCCACGTCGAGATGCGGGACAGGCGGCCGGCGGCGAGGCCGACTTCCTCGGGGCGGCAAAGGGTGATGCTCATGCGTTGTCTCCGGACAGGCTCGGGAGCTTAGGGACCTGCCAGTCCTAGCGGATCTGTACGCGCTGGGCCACCATGCGGGGCCCCGCACACGTTCCCGGGCCGCGCGTCAGCCGGCCACGGTGAACGTGTCGGGGCGCGCAGCCTGCCAGGCCGCCGCCAGACGCGCATCGCGAGCGCCCCGGAGAAGCTCTCCCGGCTGCATGAGCGGATAGAGGTCCGCGTAGGTCGCAACCTCCGTGACCGAGATCCGGCGATAGATGTGCTGCC
Organism: Hyphomicrobiaceae bacterium; assembly: GCA_041397775.1. GTDB lineage: Bacteria > Pseudomonadota > Alphaproteobacteria > Rhizobiales > Hyphomicrobiaceae. The sequence continues at coordinate 560,254 of JAWKWB010000002.1, forward strand.
CCCTGAGATCGCCGGGATGCTTCAGGCCCGCCGCTGCGATCAGCTCCGCCAGCGCCTCCAGCGTGGCGTGGTGGAAGTTGCGCACGCGCTCGGCCTTGTCGGGCACGACGAGGGCACGCGACCGCGTCGGATCCTGCGTGGCGACACCCGTCGGGCACTTGTCGTTGTGGCAGCTCTGCGCCTGGATGCAGCCCACCGCGAACATGAAGCCTCGCGCCGCATTGCACCAGTCGGCCCCGAGCGCCATCGCGCGCGCCATATCGAATGCCGTCACGATCTTGCCGGAGGCGCCGATCCGGATGCGGTCGCGCAAACCCGCTCCCACTAGCACGTTGTGCGTCAGCGACAGTCCTTCGCGCAGAGGCATTCCGATGTGGTCGATGAACTCCAGCGGTGCGGCCCCCGTGCCGCCCTCCTTGCCGTCCACCACGATGAAGTCCGGCGTGATCCCCGTCTCGATCATCGCCTTGACCATGGCCAGCAGTTCCGCCGTCTGGCCGATGCACAGCTTGAACCCCGTCGGCTTGCCCCCAGACAGTGCGCGCATGCGCCCGACCAGTTGCATCAGCTCGATCGGGGTCGAGAATGCCGAGTGGCAGGGCGGCGAGATGCAATCGCGCCCCATCGGGATGCCCCGGATGCGCGAGATCTCCGGCGTGATCTTGGCCGCCGGCAACACGCCGCCGTGCCCGGGCTTGGCGCCCTGGCTGATTTTCAGCTCCACCATCTTGATCTGGTCGGTGCCGGCGGCAACCTTGGCGAACACCTCGGGGTTGAAGGACCCGTCCGGGTTCCGGCACCCGAAGTAGCCCGAACCGATCTCCCAGACGATGTCGCCCCCGTGCTCGGCATGGTACGGGCTGAAGCCGCCTTCGCCGGTGTCGTGCGCGAACCCGCCGAGCTTCGCGCCCATGTTCAAAGCGCGAATTGCGTTACCGGAAAGTGAACCGAAACTCATGGCGGAGATGTTGAGAACCGACGCCTCGTAGGGCTTGGCCGTCTCCGAACCACCCACGCGAATACGGAAAAGCTGTTTTTCCGGTTCGCAAGCCGCGATGGAATGCGCAATCCATTCATACCCTTCGGCATAGACATCCTGCTGCGTGCCGAAGGGTCGTTTGTCGAGTTGCATCTTCGCCCGTTGATAGGCGATCGCCCGCACGTCGCGCGAAAATGGCGTGCCATCCTTCTCGCTCTCGAAGAGATACTGGCGCAACTCCGGGCGCACTTCTTCCAGGAAATATCGCATGTGCGCGAGGATGGGATAGTTGCGCAGGATGGAGTGGCGCTCTTGCGTCGCATCGCGCAGGCCCATGATCGCAATGGCGCCCGACACTGCCAGAGGAATGAGCAACCACCTGCCGAGAGGCGTACCGATCGCGAGCGCCAGAGCGAACGAGATCGTCAATGCGACCGAAGGTCGTTAACGCGAGAAGCAGGGCAGCAGCGCCAATCTTAAGACTTGCATATCGTCCTCGATTATCGCGAGTGGATCCGGGATCTGAATGGTTACTGGAAGAGGGCCGCCATTAACATCAACATTCGTAAAGAGCGGCGCAACACCCCTATTCCCCGTCGCATTATGAGACATTTGAACAAAAAAAGGGCGGAGCAGCCATCGCCGCTCCGCCCTTATTGATAACACTTGAACCGCCCGTGATCGTCGGCCTTCGCCTTCAGTATGCGCAGATCTTGTAGCTGATGCCCTCGGCATTCTTCTGGTTGTCGACGATGATATTGAAATAGGGAATGCTGTTCAGATCCGTGCGGAACGTGCACGAGGTCGTGTTGTTGGCGGTGTCGTCGCACACCGACTGGTCGTAGGGATCGAGCACACGAAGCTGCACGTTGCCGAGGCTGGAGGTGAGGCTGACGCCGCCCTTGTGGTCCCAATAGCTCTCCGACACGCGCTGGGCCAGGTTCGCCCAGTCGTTGGCAGCGACGCGGCCCGTGAGGCACGAGATGTTCGCCGAGAGATCCTGGGCAGCGACGGGCTGAGAGAATGCCACAAGAGTGCAGAGTGCGGCGCTCCAACGTGCGATGCGTGTCGTCATGGTGATGCTCCTGATTTGCAAACCGTGAACACATCCTAGTCAAAACGCATGACCAGATCGCTATTTCGAACCCGGATATTCGCGGAAAATTTAGTGACAATTGTCCGCAATCGCAGGGGTGGAACAACGAGATTGATAGAATTTTTATGAAATTTGCCCCAGCCGGATTAAATCCCCAACAAAACCTTTCTGGCAAAAAGCTGTTTATCGACGCTAGGTATGCGACACACGAAAGCGTTTGGAGACAAGAACAATGATCACACAGTGGTGGAGCAATTCGAAGTTCGCTCGCGCAGACGGCGGCAACGTGGCAATGATCGGCGCTCTTGCGCTGCTCCCTGTTACCGTGCTCGCCGGTGGTACTGTAGATTACGGTCGGGCGATGTCCGAGCGCACACGGTTGCAGGCAGCAGCGGAAGCCGGCGCTTTCGGCGGCACCCGTCAGGTCGAGGCAACGGATGCAACCCGCATCGCGGCCGCCACCGCTCTCTTCCAGAGCAACCTCAACGGTAGCGGCCTCAGGGGCGTCACGCCGGTGGTGACGGTTTCTGGCAAGCAGGTCACGGTTTCCGCAACGACGACCGTGGGGACGCCTTTCCTCGGCCTCGTCAGCGTGCCGTCCTTGACCATGTCGGTCTCCGCCACCGTCGAGGCGACGGACGTCACCACCACGACCACGGTCGCCGGCGGCAAGGTCTGCCTGCTGGCGCTCGACCCCAACAGCGACAACGGCATCCACATCCAGGGTGACAACCAGGTCAAGCTCGGTGACTGCTGGGCCCACACCAACTCGTCGAAGGCCTCCGCGATCAACTCCAGCGGCTCCCAGGCGCGTGCGGAATCGAACAAAGGCTTCTGCGCCGTCGGCAGCGCCTCGTTGTCCGACGAGAGCACGTTCAGCCCGAAGCCGAAGACCGGCTGCAAGACGATGAACGACCCGTTCGCGAAGGTCGGCGCCTACTCGGGCGGCACCTACGAGGCGACGTTCAGCCCGCCCTACAAGGCGATCACCTGCAAGGCCTCGAACCTTTCGCTCAAGAAGGGTGAGTTCACGCTCGATCCGGGTCGCTACTGCGGTGGCATCAACATCCAGGCTGGCGCAACGGTCACGTTCAACCCCGGCATCTACTATATCGACAACGGCGAATTGAACGTGCAGTCGGGCTCCACCGCGCTCGGCACCAACGTGCTCTTCTACCTGGAAGGCGCTGGTTCCAAATTCCAGATCATCGGCGGCGGTAGCACGCAGCTTTCCGGGCGTCACGACACCGCGAGCTATCGGGGCTTCCTGATCATCCAGCACCCCAACGCCAACACCGACGGCGAGTCCAATATCCAGGGCGGCGGTTCGTTCAAGCTGCAGGGCATGGTGTACGCCCCCCGCCAGCGGATCGAGGTCTCCGGCAACGGTGACGTCAACAACCTCGACCTCAGCGTGTTCGGCATGGTCGCCAAGGACTTCTACTTCCGCGGCAACGGCATGTTCAACCTGAAGCGCCACACCGGTGAAGGCAAGGTTCCCGATCTGATGCCCGAGCTGCCGCTCGAGCAGATCAACCAGACGGTCTTGAAGTAAGTACCGTCACCGACAACTCCGCACTTCGCCGGCAGCAGGTTCCTGCTGCCGGCACTTTTCGTGGGCCGCCTTGGTTCGGCGGCGACATTCGGCACGTTTGCTTTTGACCTCGGCGCCGCCACGCCTTAGCCTTGCATCGAACGCGGCTTGGCGAGTGCGCAAGACATGCCCGAATGGTTGTATGACGCCCCTGAACCGCGGGGCCTGATCTTCCTCATCGTCACCGTCGTGCTCGGCGGCTTGGCGGCCTTCGTCACGGGGCGCACGGTCGCCCAGACGTGGCGCCCGTTCTGGGCCATTCCCCTCTACATGGTGCTTCTGGCCGCCGCGGTGCGCTTCATCCACAGCGCCGTGTTTTCGGGCACGCTGCTCTCGCTCAAAAGCTACCTGGTCGATCTCGTCGTCCTGCTCGTGATCGCAACGATCGGACACCTGCACTCTCGGCGCCGGCAGATGGCGGTGCAATACGCCTGGCGCGACAGCACCGGCACGACGCGGTGAGGCCCGCCGCGCTGCCCGTTTAGACCTCCGTCTGATGGCGCGGGAATGGGCGTGACTTTGCCACCATTTCCTGTGAAAAAGACACCTTCCGGCGGGCCGGGCCCGTCTGATGCCCACCCGTCTGATGCCCATTTGTGCATCGACCATGAAAAGGGGAGTACTTGATGAGGAAGCTCGTTTGGTCGGGAATTGCGCTTGCTGCAGGCCTCGCCGTCAGCGGGACGGCGCATGCGCAGGTCAAGATCGCCGTTGCGGGACCTCTTACGGGTCCGAACGCGGCGTTCGGCGCGCAGCTCAAGAACGGCGCGGAAATGGCTGCCGCGGACATCAATGCCAAGGGCGGCATCAACGGTCAGAAGATCGAGCTCGTCTACGGTGACGACGTCTCCAAGCCCGAGCAGGGTGTTTCCGTCGCCAACAAGTTCGTCGGCGATGGCGTCAAGTTCGTCATCGGACACTTCAACTCGGGCGTCACCATGCCCGCGTCCACGGTCTATGCCGAGAACGGCATCCTGATGATCACGCCGTCGGCCACCAATCCCCAAATCACCGAGCGCAAGATGTGGGGCATCTTCCGCACCTGCGGTCGCGACGACCAGCAAGGTGAGGTCGCGGGCAAGTACATCGCCGGCCCCATGAAGGGCAAGAAGGTTGCCGTCGTCCACGACAAGACGACCTACGGCAAGGGCCTGGCCGACGAAACCAAGAAGACCATGAACAAGCTCGGCGTGAAAGAGGTCCTCTACGAGGGCGTCAACACCGGCGAGAAGGATTTCTCGGCCCTCGTCTCCAAGATCAAGGCGGCTGGCGCCGAAGTCGTCTACTGGGGCGGCCTGCATACCGAAGGCGGCTTGATCGTGCGCCAGATGCGCGACCAGGGCGTGAAGGCCGTGCTGATGTCGGGCGATGGCATCACCACCGACGAGTTCGCCTCTATCGGCGGCCCGGGCGTCGAAGGCACGCTGATGACGTTCCCGCCCGACCCGCAGAAGCGCCCTGAGGCGGCCGCGGTCGTGAAGAAGTTCCTGGCCAAGAATTTCAAGCCGGAATCCTACACGCTCTACAGCTACGCCGCGCTCCAGATCGTCGCCGACGCCGCCAATCAGGCGAAGACGAACGATCCCAAGAAGGTGGCCGCCGCCATCAAGGGCAAGACCTTCAAGACCGTGATCGGTGACATCGGCTACGACCAGAAGGGCGACATCACCCGCCCCGACTACGTGATGTACACGTGGAAGAAGGTCGGCGATAAGATCACCTACGTGCAGAACTGAGGCAGGTCCGGCACATGCGCCGGAAATCCCGCGAGACGAGGAAGCCGGTCGCCACACTGCGGCGCCGGCTTCTTTCTTTCGGCGTGATCGTCGTGGCCGGCCTGGGCATGCCCACGGCCTCGGCGGCTGAGGCCTCGCGCGAAATCGTCATTGCCGCCGTCTACAGCACCGGCGCGGCAGCGCGCGCCGACGCCGCCGGGATCGCCCGTGCCGTTCGAAATGCACTCGAGGCGCGACCGGGCGCGACGGGCGGCACCCGCCAATCCATCCGTGTCGTGGCCCTGGACGACAAATGCCGCGCCGACGAGGCTGCAATCGTCGCCGGGCAGGCGGTCGCCGTTGGCGCCACCCTCGTCATCGGTCATAGCTGCGGAAGTGCCGCCGTCGCGGCCGCGCAAGTCTACGTGCGCCACGCCATCCCGCTGATCGCGCTGGGCGTCCGGATCAAGGATCTGACCATACCGCCGCCCGGTCGCGGCATCTTCCGCCTGGGACCGCGCGAAGACCATCTCGCGGCCGATATCGTGCGCCAGCTCGGCCCCCCAGCTGCGGCAGGCCGCATTGCCCTCGTCCACGACAAGAGCGCCTACGCCCGCGGCCTGGGCGACGACATCACGCGCGCCTTGTCCGCACAGGGGCGCAGTCTCGCCCTGCGCGAGATCTACACCGCCGCCGAGCCCGAATATGATGCGCTCGTCGAACGCCTGGTCACAGCCGGCGTCGACGGCGTCGTACTTCCCGCTCAGCCCATCGAGGCCGGCATCCTCGCGCGGCGTCTGCGCGAACGCGGCAGCCGGGCCATGATCGTCGGCGGGGAAGCCGTGGGCGCCGCGCCTGGCTTCGAACCCCGAACCGGCAAGCCCTCCACCGACGACATGCGTTTCCTGATGCTGCCCTGGCCAGGCAACGCCGCCATGGCCGGCGGCCTTCCCAACCTTGCGCGCATCGCACTGGATTTATGGCAGGCAGCCCGCGCCGCAGCGCCATCGGGCGAAACCGACGCGATCGTCGAAGCCTTGTATCGCGTTCGACTGCAGACGGGGCTCGGACCCATCGCCTTCGCAGCGACGGGAGATGCGATGGTGCAATCCTTTCTCCCGCACACGTGGCAGGAGGGGCGCTGGCGACCGCGCGTACGATGACGACCGCCAGCGACCAGGCCTTCTGTAATCAGCGCCCCTGGGAGTGGGCGACGCACTCAGCCGCCAACGCCTCAGAGAGACGCATCAGCCGCGTGGGCACATCTTCTCCTGCGGCCTGCAGAGCGACGATTTCGTGGTTCACGGCCTTGATGGCGGTCCGCAACTCCTCGGGGTCGGCACCACGGTCCGCGATGTCGACCCACGACCTCCTGCTTTGGCTTTGCTTGACGTTCCGCTGCATGAGATCCTCCGCTTCACTGTTGGTGACACGGCACGAGCCGGGTTCCTCGGCGCCGCATCGGCACACCCGCTCGCACGGGGCCTGTTTCATTGTCGAAAGCGGCAGGCCTGTGTCATATGCAAAGCGAGCATAAGGGCGCGGCCGGCCGATCCGCGCCCACAGCCCCGCGAGGCCGCCCATGACGCCGGGACTTCACAATTGTATTACCGACATCGCGGGCCTCCGGGTCGGACACGCCGACGATGCGCACTTGGCCTCTGGCGTGACGGCCGTGCTCGTGGCGCAACCCAACGTGGCGTCCGTGGTCGTACGCGGTGGCGCACCGGGCGGACGCGACACGGGCCTGCTCGAGCCCGACATGACGGTGCAGGGCGTCGATGCCGTCGTTCTGTCGGGCGGCTCTGCTTTTGGCCTCGATGCGGCAGGGGGCGTCATGGCCCGGCTGCGCGAGGCCGGCATCGGGCTTGCCGTCGGCCCCACCATCGTACCCATCGTCGTGCAGGCGATCACGTTCGATCTCCTCAACGGCGGCGACAAGGCTTGGGGCCGCAAGCCGCCCTACTGGGAATTGGGGTGGCAGGCAGCCTGCGCGGCAGCGGAAAGCCTATCGGGACCTGTCGCGCTGGGCACGGTCGGCGGTGGCTTCGGCGCGACCACCGCGACGCTGAAAGGGGGCGTCGGTACCGCGAGCACCGCAACCCAAAGCGGCGCCAGGGTCGGCGCCATCGTCGTGGTCAATGCCATCGGCAGCGCCACCATCGCGCGCGGGCCGCACTTCTGGGCGGGAGCACTGGAGCACGACCGCGAATTCGGCGGGCATGGATGGCCATCCGCGTTGCCCGAAGGCGCCTTGCGCCTGCACATGAAGGGCGGACAGCCCCCCTCGACTACGATCGCCATGGTCGCCACCGACGCGACCCTCACGAAGGCCGAAGCCAAGCGCCTCGCCCAGATGGCCGACGACGGCATGGCCCGTGCCTTGCGGCCTGCGCATGCGCCTATGGATGGCGATACCGTCTTTGCCGTGGCCACCCAGCATGGCCCCGCGCCCCAGGGACCGGCCGGCCTGACCGAACTCGGCCAGGCCGCAGCCGACTGCCTCGCACGCGCCATAGCGCGCGGTGTCTACGCCGCAACCGCACTGCCGTTCGCCGGCGCCGTTCCGGCCTGGGCAGACCTTTACGCGCAGCGCTGACAGCACCCGCGAAAGCGGTGCAAAGCGGGCGGCCCGGTTGCTGGCACACTTGATCGCAGCCCCCGCACGCTCTTACAGTGCAGGCGCTCGCAGCACGGGGACGAACGCCCCGCCGGCGTGAGCGTGTCGTTGTGGAAGCGTATAAGACCGATCACGTCGCACTGTGACTTTGCCGCCCAGGTGCCATCACGAAACGCCGGACGAGGCCATCGCGCCCGCCGTTCCGTTCGGCGATGGCGGCGCAAGTCCGTCGATCGGCCCAGGGGACCAGATGAGCGAGCAGCAGAAAAATTTTCCCGAGTTCTACGTCACTGCTCCCCAGCCCTGCCCCTATCTGCCGGGCCGCCACGAGCGCAAGCTCTTCACGCACCTCACGCACGACAAGTCCCGCTACCTGATCGACAACCTGCTGAAGGGCGGCTTCCGGCGCAGCCAGAACATCGCATATATGCCCTATTGCGACGGCTGCCAGGCCTGCGTTTCAGTGCGCGTCGCCGTCAACGAATTCACGCCGTCGCGGGGCTTCAAGCGTGTCAGCGCGCGCAACGCCGACCTCGTCTCCGCCCAGCGCCCGTCCGTCCCCACGTCTGAGCAATACAGCCTGTTCCGCGCCTACATCGACACGCGCCACGGCGACGGCGGCATGGCCGACATGACCGTGCTCGATTATGCGATGATGGTGGAGGATTCCATCGTCGAGACGTTCGTCACCGAGTATCGCCGGCCAGCCGGGCGCGGCGAGACCAGCGAGGACACGCTCGTGGCCGTGGCGCTCTGCGACCGGCTCTCCGACGGCATCTCGATGGTCTACAGCTTCTATGATCCGGACATGACGGATCGCAGCCTCGGCAGCTACATGATCCTCGATCACATCGAGTTCGCACGCCGCCTCGACCTGCCGTTCGTCTATCTGGGCTACTGGATCGAAGGTTCGCAGAAGATGGCCTACAAATCGCGCTTCACGCCACAGGATCGGCTGGGCGCAGACGGTTGGCATCGCATCGGCTGATACCGGCAGCGCTGCCCATAGGCCGGGGCGCAGACCACCCGACACGCCCCTCCTCAACGCCCCACGACGAGGCTGCAGCGGTGAGCACGACGCTGGACATCCTGATCACCCTCGCGACGCCGCAGCTCTTGCTTCGCATGAGCATGGTGGCCGTCTTCGTCGTAACCATCGCGGTGCTGGCCGAGAAACTCGGCCCCTTCCTCGGCGGCATGGTGGCGTCGCTGCCGCTCTACACCGGCCCCATCTATCTCATGCTCGCCCTGGAGCGGGACGCCCAGTATCTTTGGGCCTCGACAGTCGGCAGCATCGCCATCTGCGGCGCCAACCCCGTCTATGTGCTGGCCTATTGCCTCGCGGCACGTGCGGGCTGGGGAACCGGTGCCTCGATCCTCGCCGCGCTCGGCGCCTGGACGACTTGTGCCGTGATCGTGCAGTCCAATCAGTGGCAGGTCGTGGAAGCCGTGCTGTTCGTCGCCCCGATCTATGCCGTCGCCGTGCCGCTGGCACAGGGCTACACGCGTGGCATCGCCATCCGGCAGGCCGAACGCGGCTGGATGGACCTGCCGCTGCGTGCGGTGTTGTGCGGCGGCCTGTCCGGCGTCGTCATCGTCGTGAGCAGCTTCGTGCCGGCCCAGGTGACGGGAATTCTCTCCGTGCTGCCCGTCCTCATGACCAGCCTGATCATGGTCCTCCATCCCCGCATCGGCGGCCCCGCGACCGCTGCCCTGCTGGCACATACGTTGGGCGGGCTTATCGGGATGGTGCTGGCCTTCACCGTCGTCAACCTCACCATCCTGCACATCGGCCCGCCTCTCGCCCTGGGCATCGGCCTGGCGATCACCGTGGCCTGGAACATCTCGCTGATCGTGATACGCCGCGTCTTCAGGGCGCCGGCTGCCGCGCCATCCCCACCGCCACCGCCGCCGGCAGCACCACCGCCGCTCCCGCAAGCATGGCGAGCCCACCGGTGAGAAACACCGCCGCGTGGCCGCCGAAGGCGGCATAGATCCACGGCACCAGCACGCCACCGGCGACTGCGCCCACGCTGTTGGAGAGGATCATCAGGCGCATGACGCGCCCCATCTGCGTGGGATCGCCCAGATCCCGCGCCCGCGCCGCCATCAGGCTGGAGATACCCGGCTGCGCGCCGAAGATCGCCGTCGATAAAAACAGCACGGGAACGGTCGGCAACAGCCATGGTCCCGCAATCCCCAGGCCCAGCACCACCAAGGCCACGACCAGCGCCACCGAAGTGCCGGTACGCCGCGCCAGCTGCGCTGTCAGAAACGGTCCCAGCACGGCAAAAATCCCAACGAGGCTCCACTGCATCCCGCCGAAAGCGGTCCCCAGCCCCAGTCCACGCACGAGAAAGTCCACCCAATAGAGCGTGTGCGGCACGATCCCCATCGAGAACAGCCCGTGCGCGGCGATCAAGGCCAGCAGCGGCCCGCGCGGAGCCATGATGCCCGACGGCAGCGACAGGTCCGTTGCAGGCTCGCCCGGCACCCCCGCCCATCCCCACCATGCGATCCCCGCTCCCAGGCAGGCGATGCCCCCCAGGCCCCACCAGCAGGCGTCGAGCCCCAGGCCCAGCAGCGCAGGCACGAGGATACCAGAGCTCAAGATGCCGCCACCGACGCCTGCGAAGACGTATCCCGCCCCTTCCGCGCGCCGATCGGCCGGAGCGCTCTCGGTGATCAGGGCGAGGCTGTGCACCATGACGATGCCGGTCGCCACGCCGATGAGCCCGCGCCAGCCGGCAAGCCATGCGAATGCGTTGGAGAGCGCCGATGCGCCGAGCCCCGCCAGCGCCACGAGCACGGCCACCCCAAGCAATCGGACCCGTGGCATGAGGCGCGCCAGCGGGATCGATAGCATCGCGCCGATCAGGAAGCCCGCGAGATTGGCCGTGCCGACATGGCCTGCCGACACCGCATCGAGCCGCCCGCTTTCGACCAGAGCCGGCACCATCGCCGTGTAGGAGAAGCGGCCGAGGCCCATCGCCACGAACATGCCGCCCGCCCCGCCGCACGCGATCCGCCGCCAGGGTAGTGTCTCAGTTTGAAATATGGGGGGAGGTCCCACAATGGAAGTGCATTGGTCAGATTGCGCAGTGAACAACGGCCCGGCATATCCAGCCGGGCCGTGCGATTGCGGAATGCTAGAGTTGACAGAAAATCTTGCTGAACAATGGGTCGCCGCGTCGATAGCCGATGCGAGGAGCGGCGGACTCCTCGTCCAAAACCCCGTAGCTGATGGCTTCATCGAGAAGCAGGACTTTCCAACCTGTCCTCTCGTTACTGACGCTGCCGCCACGGACTTGCCAGACGCGCATTGCAGCGTTGTCGGCAGTAGTGATGCCGCAAGCATGAACCTCAACGACGCGCGTAAACCCGTGGTAACGAACCTCAAGCCGACGGCCCTGGTTTAGAGCCTCGCATGGCGTGTTAGCCTGCATTTCCGATCTTTCCTGTAGAAAGACCGTTGAGCGCTTGACCCTATGTGTCGAGTCTGTAACGTATATCCCGTGATCACAAGGCCCGTCGCCCAACGGCGGGTTGCTATCAGGCCCGGCATCGTCGCAAGCGATGGCCGGGCCGTCGCGTTTCTATGGCGATTCGGGAACGATGCGACTCACAGCCTGTGCGCAATCCACAGGTTAGGCGTTGACTGCTTGCTTCTTGTAGGTCTTTGGCCGACCCGGCGCAGGTGCTACGGCGTCGATAAGTGCCACGATATCCTCAAAGCTCATCAGCTTGTCAGCGATGCCAGCGGCCATGGCCGGCGTCACCTTGAGCGTCTTGTGAATCCGGCAGAAGTTATAGAACACGAAGTAAAGTGAGATGGCGTAGATATGGCTCTCCAGCTTCTTGGAGAAGCCGTTGGTGAGGCGGGTGAACCGCCGCATGCTCATCCGCATGGTGAGGTTCTGGCGCTCAACGTAGCTCGTGGAAATGTGCTTCTCGTCGGGCTTGCCTTCGATGGGCGTCTTGACGATGCCCGTGCATTCGGCAGGGCTGTAGCGGCCCTTGGCGCTCTCGGGAGAGGCGCCGTAGATCTTCACAAGCTGGGCGTAGTCCACATCGGCACCGAAGGCACCTTCGACGGCTTCAAGGTAAGCCTTGAGGCCATCCGTGGTTAGTTGCACGCGCGTGGCCAGCCGCTCGGCAACGCCATCCACGAAGAACTTGGCCGTCTCGCCCGAGCGGTCGCCAACGTACCATTGCAGGATCAGCTTGCTGTCCGCATCGAGCGCCGTCCACGTCCAAGTGTCGCCAGCGCCCTCGACGGGCTTCTTCATATTGGCGACGTTCTTCTGCTTCGCTGCCGTGAAGCTCCAGATTTCGTCCATCTGAACGCGCTTGGACTGAACGTGGCGCACGCTCTCGTCATGGAAGGCCATGCAGACCTTACCAGCGTCCTCCAGCAGCTTCGCAACCGTGTTTATCGACACGTCGCACACCCGCGAGATCGACCGCATGGAGGAACCCTCGCAGAGCATTGCGAGGATTTGGGCGCGCTTGTGTGTGGGCAGCTTGTTCATGGGTAAAAATATATAATACACCTTGCTTACCGTCAAGAAGGAAAATTCAAATAAGTACACCGTGCTTATTTTCCTCTTGCAGCAGAGGCAAATCAGTGCTAGCTTTGTTCTTATGAAAGTCGTGAATGCTAGAGTTGACAGAAAATCTTGCTGAACAATGGGTCGCCTCTGGGTTCCCGATTCGGGTTATGCGCGCGGCTTTTCAACGAACGGACCTCCTACGTGCCGTGCCGAGGTATGAGCACATCTCGCGTTGGAAGGCATTTCGATATCAAGAGGCTGGCGTGAATGCCGGCTCGATAGCGGTTATCGACACGTGGCGCATGGACGTCCGGGGAGCGACTGGCAACGAAGACCTCAGCCAGATTTCGATCTTGCGGATAAGGAACGCGAAAAATGACTAGCCGGCAGATCAAGCACGAGCCGCCGGGGTTCTTCGTCAAGGAGGAACTCGATGCTCGCGGCTGGACCCAAGCTGACTTGGCATTTGTCCTTGAGATGCCGCCACAGCAGCTGAACCCCATCCTGTCTGGGAAGCACGCGATTACGGCCCAAATGGCTGTGGCGCTTGAGGACGCTTTGGGCATGCCGGCGGAGTTTTTCTCCAATCTACAAAAGCAATACGACCTAGCCAATGTCGGCCCAGGCAGCCTCGCTATTCAGAAACGCAGTATGTGGCAGGGAACGTATCCGCTGCGCGAAATGATTGCCCGCGGCTGGGTTGAAGACACCGACGCTGAACTGCTTGACGCCCAGATGATGCGATTCCTTGAGGTCAAGAGACTGGCCGATGTGCCGCACTTGGGTGAGCATGCGCGCGCGACCGCACATGCCGCGAAGAAGTCGAGCGACGAGAGGGCGACTCCGGAGCAGTTGGCATGGCTTCATCGCGTTCGTCAGATGGCTCGCTACGTCAAAGTAGCTCCGTATTCCGCAGATCGTCTGCTTGCTGCGACGCATCGAATGGCTGCACTCCGGACGTCTCCAGAGGACGCAATTGCTGCTTGCGATATGCTCTCTGATGCAGGTGTGCGGTTCGTGGTGGTGGAGACACTTCCACGCGCGAAGATTGACGGCGTTTGTACTTGGTTGTCGGATGATGAGCCAGTAGTAGCGATTTCTAATCGCTTCGATAGGCTTGACAACTTCTGGTTCGTTCTGCGGCACGAGATCGAGCATGTGCTTCGCGGGCACGGTCGCGACGCGGTAGTGTTCGATGACGAAACAACCCTGGCTCCAGACGCAGTAGAGATCGAAGAGCGGCAGGCAAATGAGGCCGCCTCTGACTTCTGCGTGCCGAGGTCTGAGATGGCATCGTTCATCGCGAGAAAGGGCAACTTCGTCTCCGAGCAAGACGTGATCGGGTTTTCGAAGCGCCTTGCTGTGCATCCTGCGATCATTGTTGGGCAGTACCAGTTTGCTACCAAGAAGTGGAGCTTCTTAAGGAAGTATCTGTCGAGTTCCGTGTGTGGAGTCCGAAAGTGCCTCGCGGCGGCCCTTGCCGAGAGGAACATGATTGATGGATGGGGAACGGTTGCGGCCGTCAGTCTCTGAGGTTTGTCGGATGTCATACGCGAAGAAGATGCAGGAGATCTGGGCAGCTTACGTAGATGAGCATGGCGAGGAGCCATCTGCAATCGGCGACTGCTTCGAGTGGGCGACGCGAAAGGGGCTTTGGAAGCCACGTCCCACTGACGTAAGCAAGATATTTAATCGCGAAATGGCTGACGCGTTGCGGGAGCAAACGCGCACCGACGCTTCAGGACGAGAGTACCGCGCCGTCATATGTGTGCGGGAAAAGAAAGGTGGGGTGCAACTCAGTCTCTGGGGAGACGCTGACAGCGCCCCGCAGGCTTTCGTCGAGAAGGCGTTTCGACAGCGCCGCGACAGTCTCGTTGACGGCGCATACAAGCTAAAGATGGATGCCGACCACTTCAACGAGTTCAGAAAGCCAGACGTTCCGATTCAACTCGTGCTCGACTTAACGATGGACGTCGAGGAGCGAGAAGCCCTCAGAAAGGCCGAGGCTGAGGACGACGACGCTGAAAAGAAGAGCGCTTAGCGCTTCTTCTTCCATCTGGCAGCGGCGCCGGCACTAGCAATCTCGGCGCGCTGCGCGGCAGTTAGAGTTTCAGCTCGCGCCTTCCCGCCCCGACGCCCAAGACTAACCGCGGCCTTGTCTTTGCCGTCGTCATCGCGCTCGATCTCGTCTTCTTCCTCGCCAGTGGCTATCTTAGCCACCTTGATGGCGTTGCCGATCACATCGGCAGGGCGCTTCTCGCCCTTGGGGCCTTTAGGCATGGTGCCTCCTGTCTTTGCTTGTCGCTAAGCATAGCAGGAAACGTGGTGCATGGCGAACCATAGCCAACTAGGGTCGAAATTCAAACTGAGACACTACCGCCGCCAGGGCACCGCCGTGGAACTCACTTCCGCAACTCGGCGTCGACGCGGGAGAACATGTAGTCCCATTTCCCCGTCTGGATGCTCACGAGCGCCGCCATATGGCGCTGCAATTGCGCAAGCGCGGCGCAATCGGGTTTCTCGGCATTGGCACCTTCCGCCCCCAGCCGCTGGATTTCCTCCAGCACCGCGTTCGATCGCCGGTCGAAGTCCATGGTGCGCTCGTCCTGGACCAGCGGGGCGGCCTCCTTGAGGAACTGATCATGCGTCCAGCCGCGCTTTTCCTTGAGCGTCTTGAGCCGCCCCTGGAAGTCCGGGGTGTTCTTGCGGCTGAGCCCACGCAGCGTCTTGGCCGCCGAATTGACCGCCGCCTCGAAGTCCGCGCGCACGCAGGTGTCCGCCAGGGCAGGCGCAGCCACGCACGCCAGCGCCGCGATACCCGCGCTGGCCGACCACACAACCGCTCCCCTTCGCCACGACGCCATGCCGCCCGTCTTCTCGCTGCCAAGCCCCCCGATCGCGCCGCAAAGGCGATGGCGCGGCCCGCTCGATTTACGCAGCCCCCAGACAAGTACGCTTCGCCATGGGCTGTCAACCGAGCCGACCCGCGGCTGTGCAGACGCAGCCCGGCACACCCTCCTCGGCTTATCCCCGCATCCCCACGGCATGGGACGATCCTGCCCGCAATGTCACGCCAGGCGAGGACACATGGCAGGCGACGACGACAAGAAAGTTCTTGGTGAAACCGCGCGGCGACGCGACGGCTCGTTCCCGCCAGCGCCGATGCCGCCCGGTGCCTACCAGCGCGCGCGAGACCTGCCGCGGCTCATTCCGATGTGGCCGGCCGAGATCGCCGATAACAGCATCGCGGGTCGGCAGCGGCTCGTCGCAAAGATGGCGCGCGCCCTGCGCGAGGAGCGGCGGCGGGCCAAGTCTGGATATTGGGCCTACGATCTGGCGCGGCATGCCGCGCTCTTGCGTGCCTATCAGGCGGAAACGGCGGCCCTGTCCGCCCTCATGCCCCGAGCGCCGGCGAAGAGGGTCCTCGCTGCTCCCCGGCAGGACTGAGGCTCAGCGCTCGCGCCGCGTGCCCAGGCCCATCTTCTTGGCCAGTTGCGAGCGCGCAGCCGCATAGTTGGGAGCGACCATCGGGTAGTTCGCCGGCAGGTTCCATTTCGCGCGGTACTGATCCGGCGACAGCTTGTAGTGCGTGCGCAGGTGCCGTTTCAGGGACTTGAACTTCTTTCCGTCTTCGAGGCAGACGATGTAGTCGTCCGTGATCGATTTCTTGATCGGGACGGCCGGGCGCAGGTCGTCGCCCTCGATCGGCTCGGGCACGACGCCATCGGACGCCTGCAGGAGGGCCTTGTGGATGTCACCGATAAGCTGTGGCAGCTCGTTGGCCAGCACGTTGTTGTTGCTCACATAGGCCGACACGATATCGGCCGTCAGGCCCACCAGGTCGTTGCGCTCGAACTTCTCCATACTCAGACGTCCTTTTGCTCGCGATGTGCGCAACCTCGGTCCTGCGCGGACAGGTTACAGTCGCGAATACTTGGCGCCCGCGAGGGTCAGCCAATCAATGCCTTGGCACTGCCAATTAGCTCAACTGGCCGCCAATAACAATCATCGCTGGTCACGACCTCGATAATTCTTGATCGAACGGTATACAAGTTCGATGTATATCCCCTAAACATCGTAAACGAACATTAACTATAACCCGCCCCAGCCGCTCATTATTGTGCAATTTTCATGAAATTGCCTGGACCCGAGCGACGACGACCCCGTGCCTTACGCCCCCACGGGCCCTGCGTTCCCGACGCTGATGCGCCACGCCCATGCGCCGGCTCGCACCCCGCTTTCACGTTGCGCAGCGCCATGAGGAATGCTTAATCGGAGCGCTTTGTCGGGCTCGTGCAGCCTCGATGCCGCTGCCACGTGGCAGGCCCGCGCGCGGCGCGCCGATGTCGATGTCCCCGTGGATCGGCAGGCCCGCTTCCCGGCACGGCAGGCCGGCGTCATGGCCGCACATCGCCATGTGACTTCGCAGACGTCAGCCGTTCGCGTGTGGAGAGTGTCGCGATGCAAGACCAGAAGACCCCGATCGCTCAGGTGGCGCCGTCCCGCGCAGAGAAGCGGCCGCAGACCACGGTCCACCACGGCGTCACGCTGGTCGACGACTACGGCTGGCTGCGCGCCGACAATTGGCAGGACGTGATGCGTGATCCAAGTGTCCTGGATCCCGCGATCCGCGCGCATCTCGATGCCGAGAATGCCTACACGGACGCCCAGCTCGCCGACACGAAGGACCTGCAGGAGATCCTGTTCCAGGAGATGAAGGCGCGCATCAAGGAGGACGACAGCACCGTCCCCGCGCCCGACGGCCCCTACGCCTATTTCGCAAGTTACGTGACGGGCGGCCAGTATCCTCGTCTCGTCAGATGCCCGCGCGGCGGCGGCGAGGAAACGATCATTCTCGATGGCAACGCAGAGGCGGAAGGCAAGCCCTATTGGGCCCTCGGTGACGTCGCGCACAGCCACGATCATCGTCTTCTCGCCTATGCCGTCGACGACAAGGGCTCCGAACTCTACACCGTGCGCATTCGCGATCTGGCGACGGGCCAGGATCTTGCCGACGCGATCCCCGACACCCGCGGCGAAATCGTCTGGGCGCGCGATGGCCGCACGCTCTTCTATGTCAGGCTCGACGCGCATCATCGGCCACTGCAGGTCTATCGCCACGTCGTGGGCACGCCGGTGGAGGCCGACGTGCTCGTCTACGACGAGAAGGATACCGGCTTCTACGTCGGCGTCGGCCAGACGCAATCGGGCCGCTTCCTGCAGATCGATGCGCACGACCATCAGACGAGCGAGGTCTACCTGATCGACGCCGAGGCGCCCGAAGGCCCCATGCGCCTGGTTTCCCCCCGCCGGCACGGTCACGAATACAGCGTCGAGCACAACGGCGACCTGCTCTACATCGCCACCAATTCCGGGGGCGCGGAGGATTTCCGCATCTGCACCGCCCCCGTCGATGCGCCCGAGGAAGCCAACTGGACGGAGCTGGTCGCGCACAAGCCGGGCTGCCTCATCCTGGATACGGTGCTTCTGGCGCGGCACATGATCCGGCTCGAGCGCGAGGACTGCCTGCCGCGCATCGTCATCCGCACATTGGCCACCGGCGCAGAACGCACGATCGCCTTCGACGAGGAGGCCTATGGCCTGGGCATCTCCCATGGCTATGAATTCGACACCACGACACTGCGCTTCACTTATTCGTCGATGACGACCCCGTCCGAGGTCTACGACTACGACGTGGCAACCGACGCACGCACTTTGCGCAAGCGCCAGGAGATCCCCAGCGGCCACGATGCCCAGGCCTACGTGACGAAGCGGCTCTTTGCCCCCGCCAAGGACGGCGCGCTCGTCCCCATCTCCCTGCTCTATCGCAAAGGAACGCCGCTCGACGGTTCCGCCCCCTTGCTGCTCTACGGCTATGGCGCCTACGGCATCTCCATCCCCGCGAGCTTCTCCACCAATCGCCTGTCCCTGGTCGATCGCGGTTTCATCTACGCCATCGCCCACATCCGCGGCGGCAAGGAGAAGGGCTATCACTGGTACACGGACGGCAAGCTGAAGAAGAAGACCAACACGTTCACCGACTTCATCGCCGCCGGCGAGCATCTCGCTTCGATCGGGCTGACGCGCCGCGGGCGCATCGTCGCCAACGGCGGCTCGGCGGGCGGCATGCTCATGGGCGTGGTCGCCAACATGGCCCCCGACCTGTTCCTCGGCATCATCGCCGACGTGCCCTTCGTGGACGTGCTCAACACCATGCTCGACGCCACCTTGCCGCTGACGCCGCCGGAGTGGCCGGAGTGGGGCGATCCGATTCGCTCGGCAGAGGATTTCGCCACGATCCGCGGCTACAGCCCCTACGAGAACGTGGAGGCCAAGCCCTATCCCCATATCTTCGCCTACGGCGGGCTCACCGATCCCCGCGTCACCTACTGGGAGCCCGCCAAGTGGGTGGCCCGGCTGCGCGAGCGCAATACGAGCGGCAATCTCGTCTTGCTCAAGACCAACATGGAGGCGGGACACGGCGGTGCGTCGGGACGCTTCGAGGCCTTGCGCGAAATTGCCCTGGATTATGCCTTCGCACTCAAGATCGCAGGCAAGGTCTGATCTTGAAGGGTGGGCGGGCTTCCTGCTTTGCCGCTGCCCCGCAAGCGTCTAGGCTTGACGATGTCGAGACGATCCCGCGGCGCGGCTTCTTGTCGGAACCTGCCCGCCAAACGTGACCTGTAAAGGCGATGCGGCCAGACCTGCTTAATCCCCTGTTCGCATCGGCCCAGAGCCTCGACGGCATCGGCCCGCGCCTCGTCGTGCTGCTGCGCAAGGCGCTGAGGCTGCCGCCCGGCGTGACAGAGCCCCGCATCCTCGACCTGCTCTGGCATCTGCCCACCGGCGTCATCGACCGCCGCGCCAACCCCAGCGTTGCCGACGCGGTGCCTGGAACCATCGCCACGCTCGGTGTCCGCATCCTGAAGCACCGCGCGCCCCCGCGCGGCAACGTCAAGGCGCCCTACAAGATCCTCGCCGAGGACGACACCGCGCGCATCGAACTCGTTTTCTTCCATGCCGACCGCCGCTTCATCGAGCGCCAGCTTCCCGTCGGCGAATTGCGCTACGTATCCGGCCGCATCGAGCGCTATGGCGATACACTGCAGATGTCGCATCCCGACTGGATCGTCGACGCCGACCGGCGCGACGACCTGCCCAAGCTCGAGCCGGTCTACCCTCTGACCGCCGGGCTGTCGGGAAAGGTTCTCGCCAAGGCGACACGCCAGGCGGTCGCGCGGCTAGCCCCCATGACGGAGTGGCAGGAGCCGGGATGGCTCGCTGCCCAGGGCTGGCCCGGCATCGGTGAAGCCGTCGCCAAGTTGCATCGCCCGGCCGAGCCGGACGACATCTCGCCCGGCGGCCCCGCCTGGCAGCGGATCGCCTATGACGAGTTGCTCGCGGGCCAACTCGCGCTGGGCCTCGTGCGCGACAGCCTCAAGGCCCGCCCGGGCCGTAGCACGCGCGGCGACGGCCGCATCCGTCGTGCCATCGCCGCGGCCTTGCCGTTCGACCTCACCAATTCGCAGCGGACCGCGCTGCAGGAGATCGGCGCCGATATGGCATCCCCCTCGCGCATGCTGCGTCTTCTTCAAGGCGATGTCGGTTCGGGCAAGACCGTGGTCGCCCTGATGAGCATGGCGACAGCCGTCGAGAGCGGTGCGCAGGCGGCCCTGATGGCACCGACAGAGGTCCTCGCCCGCCAGCACGCCGAGACCATCCTGCCGCTCGCCGAGGCGGCGGGCCTGCGCATCGGCTTGCTGACGGGACGCGACAAGGGCCGCCCGCGTGCCGCGCTCCTGGAGCGGCTGGCGGCCGGCGAGATCGATATCGTCATCGGCACGCATGCCCTCTTCCAGCCCGACGTGATCTTCCGCGATCTCGCCCTCGTCGTCATCGACGAGCAGCATCGGTTCGGCGTGCATCAGCGGCTGGCGCTGCAGGCCAAGGGTGGCGAGCATGGCGTCAACGTGCTGGTGATGACCGCGACGCCCATCCCCCGCACCTTGCTCATGACGCACTACGGCGATCTCGACGTCTCGCGGCTGACCGAAAAGCCAGCCGGCCGCAAGCCCGTAACGACGACGCTGGTATCCACCGAACGTATCGGCGAGGTGGTCGAGGGGATCCGCCGGGCGCTCGCACAGGGCGCCCAGATCTATTGGGTATGTCCACTCATCGAAAGCACGACATCGAGCGAACTGGCCGCGGCCGAGGAACGTCACGCCCACCTGACCCAGGTTTTCGGCGACACCGTCGGACTGCTGCACGGCGGCATGAGCGGCGCCGCCAAAGATAAGACCATGGAGGCCTTCTCCTCCGGCAAGCTCGATATCCTGGTGGCGACCACCGTCATCGAGGTCGGCGTCAACGTCCCCAATGCCTCGATCATGGTCATCGAGCACGCCGAGCGCTTCGGCCTCGCCCAGCTCCACCAGTTGCGCGGCCGCGTGGGGCGCGGTAGCCGCCAGTCCTTCTGCGTGCTGCTCTACAAGGCGCCGCTGGGCGAGACGGCGCAATCGCGACTAGAGATGATGCGCGAGACGGAGGACGGTTTCCTCATCGCCGAAAAGGATCTCGAGCTTCGCGGCGGCGGCGAGGTGCTGGGCGCCCGGCAATCGGGTGCACCCGAATTTCGCGTGGCGGAGGTGCCCTCGTTCGTCGATCTGCTGGCAGCCGCACGTGACGATGCCAAGCTCGTCCTCTCCCGCGACCCCAAGCTGACCAGCCCCCGCGGCCAGGCGCTACGCCTCCTGCTCTACCTGTTCGAGCAGGACGAGGCCGTGCGCCTGTTCCAGGCCGGCTGATCGATCAACCGGCCTGCGGCCCCCGGAAGACCTGGATGTTGAGCGTCTGGATCTTCTCGCGCAGCGTGTTGCGGTTGAGACCGAGCAACTCCGCCGCCCGGATCTGGTTGCCGCGCGTGGCCGCCAGTGCCGCCGTGATGAGCGGCAGCTCCACCTGCCGCACGATGCGCCGGTAGAGACCCGGAGGCGGCAGCTCGCGGCCATAGCCCGCGAAATGCTCGGCCAGAAACCGCTCCACGAGTTCCGACAATTCCTTCGGCGATCCCGCTTCCGCCTCGACCCTGGGTGGCGCGGTGCTTTCCAGGAGTTCGTTCTCGACGAGATCGACGGTGATCGTGTCCTGCGGGTTCAGCGCCACGAGGCGGCGCACCACGTTCTCGAGTTCGCGCACGTTGCCGGGCCAGCTGTGCCGCTTCAGCCGATCGATCGCAGCCGGCGCGATCTCGCGCTGCCCCAGGCCCTCCTTCTCCGCCTGGCGCAGGAAGTGACGCACGAGATCGCCGATGTCGTCGAGGCGCTCCCGGAGCGGCGGCAGACGCAACGGCACGACGTTGAGGCGATAGTAGAGATCTTCGCGGAACAGCCCCTGCTGGATCTGCGTGCGCAGGTCACGATGGGTGGCGGCGACGATCCGCACGTTGGTCTTGATCGGCGTCCGTCCGCCCACCGTGGTGTATTCACCTTCCTGCAGCACGCGCAAAAGCCGCGTCTGCGCCTCCATCGGCATGTCGCCGATCTCGTCGAGGAACAGTGTGCCGCCTTCCGCCTGCTCGAAGCGGCCCTCGGTCCTGTTCTGGGCCCCCGTGAAGGCTCCCTTCTCGTGCCCGAACAACTCGCTCTCGATCAGTTCGCGCGGGATCGCCGCCATATTCAGCGCGACGAACGGCCCATGCCGGCGCTTGCCGAAATCGTGCAGCACGCGCGCGATCAGCTCCTTGCCCGTTCCCGATTCGCCCGTGATCATCACGGTCAGGTCGGTCTGCGTCAGGCGCGCCAGGACGCGATAGATCTCCTGCATGGCGCCGGAGCGGCCGATCACCGGCAGTTCCTCGCCCTGCGCTTCGGAAGGCTTGGGCTTGCGGCGCCCCGGTTCGGCCAGCGCACGGCCCACGACGCTCACGACCTCGGCGATGTCGAAGGGCTTGGGCAGGTACTCGTAGGCGCCCTTCTCGGCCGCCGTGATCGCCGTCATCAGCGTGTTCTGCGCGCTCATCACGATCACCGGCAGGTCCGGCCGCACCTTCTTGATGCGCGGAATAAGATCGAAGGCGTTCTCGTCGGGCATCACCACGTCGGTGATGACGACGTCGCCCTGGCCCTCCGCCACCCAGCGCCAGAGCGTGGCCGCGTTTCCCGTGGCGCGAGGCGAGTAGCCGGCCCGTGCGATCGCCTGGTTGAGGACGGTGCGGATCGCTGCATCGTCGTCGGCTATGAGGATCGTCCCGCGTGCCATGTGTCGAGACCTTTCAGCTTCGGGTGGTGCTGCGATAGGGGCGTTCCTGCAACGGCAGGAGCACACGGAACACGGTACGCGACGGCTCCGACTCGCACTCGATGATGCCGCCGTGGTCGCCCACGATCTTGGCGACGAGCGCCAAGCCCAGCCCGCTGCCCGTACGCTTGGTCGTGACGAACGGCTCGAACAGATGCGGCTTGATGTCGTCGGTGATGCCCGGCCCGTTGTCCTCGATCTCGATCCTCAGTGGCAGGGACACGCGCGTGTCGGACCCCGGCACGCTCAGGCGCACACCGGGCTTGAAGGCCGTGCGGATCGTGATCTTGCCGTTGTCGCGCTTGTCCCCGATCGCTTCGGCGGCGTTCTTCACGAGATTGAGAAAAGCCTGCACGAGCTTGTCGCGGTTGGCGTCGAGCGGTGGCAGCGAAGGGTCGTATTCCTCCACGATGCGGATCGTTGCGGCAAACCCGGTCTCTGCCAGCCGCTTCACGTGATCGAGCACGGAGTGGATGTTGACCGCCTCCTTGATCAGCGGCCGCTCGTCGCCGAACACCTCCATGCGGTCGACCAGGTTGCGGATGCGATCCGTTTCCGCGCAGATGAGCTGTGCCAGCGCCCGGTCGTCGTCGGATAACCCCGGCTCCAGGAGCTGGGCCGCCCCCCGGATCCCCGACAGCGGGTTCTTGATCTCGTGCGCGAGAACGGCGGCAAGCCCCGATACGGAGCGGGCTGCCGCCCGGTGCGTGAATTGTCGCTCGATCATCTGCGCCATCGATCGCTGCTGCAGCATGATGAGCGTCAGGTCGGGGTTCTCCGGCAACGGGCCGCCGTAGATGTCGACGAGGCGCGGCGAGGGCACCTTCGGTGTGGCGAGTTCCACGCCGTACTCGTTGACCGTCGCCCCCGTGCGCCGCACCTGCTGCGCCAGCGCCACCAGGGGGCAGCCGAACGCCACGATCTCTTCGATCTTCAACAGCTTGAGCCGTGCCTGGCTCGTCTCGAAGAAGATTTCCGCAGCCGTGTTCGCATAGAGGACGCGCTCGTCCTCCCCCAACACCAGGATGGGATGCGGCAAGGCGCCCACGAGAAGATCGTGCTCGATGTGGCGACGACCGCCGGTCGATTGCACTGGGCGGTCGGGGGGACGTGTCTCGCTCATGCTGCCATCTCCTGGGCCTGGGCGTAGAACGTAGCGAGGCCGGAAAGCACGCGCTCCGGATCATCCTCGGTGCACAGCCGCCGGCGCCATTCCTTCGCGACCGGCTCCATGACCGCGCTCGATACGAGGTACCAACCGATGTGCTTGCGCGCGTTACGCAGGCCATGGAAGCTGCCGTAGTGCTCCAGCATGGCGCGCAGGTGAGCAGCGGCGATCGCGCCTTGTTCCTTCAGCGTCGGCGCACCGGGGTCTCGCCCCGTCGCCAGCGCCGTGCGGATGCGGCCGGGCGCCCAGGGCGCCCCATAGGCCCCGCGTCCCACCATGACGCCATCCGCGCCCGACTGTTCGAGCGCCGTCCTCGCGTCGTCCGGCGTCGCGATATCCCCGTTGACGATCACGGGAACACGGACCGCGTTCTTGACGGCCCGAACCTTCGCCCAATCCGCCTGCCCCTTGAAGAACTGGCAGCGCGTACGCCCATGCACGGTGACGAGCCGGATACCTGCATCCTGGGCGCTGAGCGCGATATCGGGCGCATTCAACGAGCCCTCGTCCCAGCCCAGCCGCATCTTCAACGTCACGGGAACGCTGACGGCACCGACCACAGCCTCGATCAGGCGCAGCGCGTGGTCGGGTTCGCGCATCAGCGCACTGCCGGACTGGCGCCCCGTCACCTCGCGTGAAGGGCACCCCATGTTGATGTCGATGATCTCAGCGCCCGCGGCCTCGGCCATGCGGGCACCTTCGGCCATCAATGCGTCTCGCAGCCCACGAGTTGTATGATATGAGGCGACAGCCCCTCGCCGGCGGCGCGCCGCACCACATCCGGCCGCTGGGACACGAGTTCGCGGCTGGCGACCATCTCGGAGACGACCGCTCCCGCGCCAAGTGCATCGGCCAGCCGCCGGAACGGCAGATCGCTGACGCCGGTCATCGGAGCCAACAGCACGCCGGAGGAAATCGGAAGATCCCCCAGTCGCGCGTCACCAGCGTCTGCCTGTTTCTTGCTCACGTTGCTGCCTATTTATACGGCATATTTTTCATATGCACTAACTTAAGGCAGGGTATCTGCGCCGCTTTCACTTCGCAAGCGCAAAATAAGGCATGCATGGGAGATTTGCCGGGGGCGCGCAAAAGCTCTATGGGGAGCGCATAAGCATTCCAGCCATTGGATGACGCCTTGACCATCGCCGCCGTGATTCTAGCCGCCGGACGCGGCTCCCGCGCCGCCGCAGCCGCAGGCGTGCCGAAGCAATACGCACGCATTGGCGGCGAAACGATCCTGGCCAGAACCGTGCGTGCCTTTGCCGAGCACCCCGAAATCGACCTCGTCCAGGTCGTCATTCATCCCGACGATGCCGACGCCTGCGCCGCCGCCATCGGCACGCCGGCCGGCAAGGTCCTATCCCCCGTCCACGGTGGCGCCACGCGGCAGGCATCCGGGCTGCGCGGCCTCGAGGCGCTGAAGGATCACCGCCCGCGCGGCGTACTCATCCATGATGCTGCCCGCCCCTTCGTTTCCGATGCGATCCTGACATCGGTCATTGCCGCACTGCAACAGACAGCGGGCGCCATCCCGGGCCTGGCCGTGACCGACACCCTCAAGCGCACCAACGGCGACGGCACCATCGCCGGCACGGTCGAGCGGGCCGGGCTCTGGCGTGCCCAGACCCCCCAGGCATTCCGGTACGACGACGTGCTGGCAGCCCACCGCAAGGCCGCAGGCGCCGGCATCGACACCTTCACCGACGATGCGGCTCTGGCGGAATGGGCGGGCCTGCCGGTCGCGGTCGTGGCAGGCAGCGACCGCAATACCAAGATCACCACACCGGAGGACCTGGAGATGGCCGAGCAGGCGCTGAAACGCGGCATCGCGCCCCTCGTCGACGTGCGCACGGGCTCCGGCTTCGACGTCCATCGCTTCGATGCGGGCGATCACGTCTGGCTGTGCGGCGTGCGCATTCCCCATACGCATAAGCTCGAAGGTCATTCCGACGCCGACGTCGCCTTGCACGCCCTGACCGACGCCCTGCTGGGCGCCATCGGCGATGGCGACATCGGCCAGCACTTCCCGCCCAGCGACATGCAGTGGAAGGGTGCGGCATCCCACATCTTCGTCGCCGATGCCGTGCGCCGCGTTCATGCCCGTGGCGGCCGCATTACCAACGTCGACGTGACCATTCTCTGCGAGGCCCCCCGCATGGGCCCGCATCGCGACGCCATGTGCGCCGCGATAGCGGCAATGCTGGGCATCGAGCGCGACCGCGTCAATGTGAAGGCCACGACCACGGAGAAGCTCGGCTTCACGGGCCGGCGCGAGGGCATTGCCGCCATGGCGACGGCAACCGTCATTCTGGGCTGACGCGCCCCCGCCGGTGTCTCAGGTCGACACCGTCGTTGCGTAGACGCGGCGCGCCCGCTCCTCGAAAGCTTCGGTGAACTTGCGGAAGGCCTGGTCGAACAGCGCCCCCATCAGCATCTGCAGCATCAGCGACTTGAATTCGTAGCTGATGGCGAAGCGCACATCGCATCCCCCCGGCGCTTCGACGAACGACCACCGGTTCTCCAGGTGGCGGAATGGACCGTTGACGAGATCGGCCGAAACCCGCAGCGCCGCCCGGTCCAGCCGCACGCGGCTGGTAAAGGTCTCCCGCACCGCCTTGTAGCCCACGTCCATGGCGGCCACGATCACTTCGTCGCCCCCTTCTGCCTGCTCGCGCGACAGCACACGCAGCCCCTCGCACAGCGGCAGGAACTCGGGATATCGCTCGACATCGGCGACGAGGTCGAACATCTGCGTCGGGGTGAAGGCCACACGGCGGGTCGTCTCGAATGCGGGCATCGGCGTGTCGTTGCTCAGGTCTCGTCGGTCAAGGAAGTCGGTAGTTGCGCGATGAATTGGCGGACATTGGCGCGCGTGGCAAGCCTGATGCCGCGAATAGTCGGTGGTAACGCCTCGAACACCCGCTTGTCACGCGGCTGGCCGTGGGTGGGATAGCGCCACACCCAATCGAAGAGGAAGTCGCGGTCGAACCACTCCGGGCAGCCCTCCCCGACATCGGGACGCTGCCGGCCATGATAGGTGAGAATTCTGCGAACCGCCCGCAGCGCGTAGATCCGACGCGGCAGGTCCAGCCATATGAGATGCGTGGCGCGCGGCAAGCGCAGGTCCAGGCTGCTGTGATAGCCACCATCGATCACCCATGCGGGCCGTGCCGCGACGGCCTGCACCTTCGCCCGGAATTCCGTCCTGTCCGGTTCCCGCCAGCCGGGCTGCCAATAAAGCCGGTCGAGATGAAATACAGGCAATCCGCAGGCCCCGCCGATGGCGCGCGCCAGCGACGATTTCCCAGCCCCGCTGGGTCCGATCACGAGGATACGCTGTTCGGCTGGCCCCGTGATCAAGACACGCGCTGGGCCGCGCGGGCCGCCTTGAGGCGCGCGAAGTCGGCATCGGCGTGATAGCTCGAGCGCGTCAGAGGCGTGGCGGCCACCACCAGGAAGCCTTTCGCCTTTGCTGTCCGCTCGTAGGACTTGAAGGCCTCCGGCGTGACGAAGGCCTTGACCTCGGCGTGCTTGCGCGTGGGCTGCAGATACTGCCCCATGGTCAGGAAATCGACATCCGCCGAACGCAGGTCGTCCATCACCTGCAGCACTTCCTCGCGCTCCTCGCCAAGCCCCACCATGATCCCGGACTTGGTGAAGATCGTCGGATCGAGCTCCTTCACCCGCTGCAGGAGCCGCAGCGAATGGAAATAGCGTGCGCCCGGGCGGATGCGCAGGTAGAGCGAGGGGACCGTCTCGAGATTGTGGTTGAACACGTCCGGTCGCGCCGCCACCACCACTTCGAGAGCCCCGTCCTTGCGCAGGAAGTCCGGCGTCAGGATCTCGATCGTCGTGCCGGGGGCGCCTGCCCGGATCGCCGCGATGACCTCGGCGAAATGCCGGGCCCCGCCATCGGCCAGATCGTCGCGATCGACCGATGTGATCACCACATGCGCAAGGCCGAGCTTGGCCACCGCCTCCGCCACCCGCGCAGGCTCGTCCGCATCGAGCGGCTTGGGCAACCCGGTGGCGACATTGCAGAAGGCGCACGCCCGCGTGCAGGTGTCGCCCATGATCATCATGGTCGCGTGGCGCTTCGTCCAGCACTCCCCGATGTTGGGGCAGGCCGCCTCTTCGCACACGGTATGCAGGCCCTGGCCGCGCACGATGTCGCGGGTGGCGGCGTAGGCGGCCGAAACCGGTGCCTTGACGCGGATCCAGTCCGGCTTGCGCAGCAGCGGCGTATCGGGCCGCGCGGCCTTCTCGGGATGACGAGGCGTTTTGTCGAGAACGGTGACCATGACAGCTATTTAATGCACGCCCCGGTCCCTGCCAACGGCCCGCGACGCCGCGGCATCAATCCCTGGCGGCAAGGAAGGCGGCGAGCGTCTTCTCGTCGGGCAACCCGGCCCGACTGCCGAGCCGTGTGCATTTGAGCGCAGCCGCAGCAGCAGCGCGCCGAACCACCTCGCCCATCGGACGGCCCTCCGCGATCCCCAGCGCAAAAGCGCCATGGAAAGCATCACCCGCCCCGGTCGTGTCCACGACGTCGACCGCAAACCCCGGCTGACGCCCGATGGTGCCATCACCCTGGCGCCAGGCGTAACCTTCCCCACCCAGCGTCACGCCGGCATGCTTCAGCCCGCCGCCCAGGTTCAAAACCCACGCCAATCGTTCCATGTCGTCGCCACCCGGCGCCACCTCCCGCAGGGCCGGCGCCGAAAACACCGCATAGTCGGCGAGCGGGAGCAGCCCCGGCAGGGCTTCGCGCGCGCCGAGATCCGCATCGAGGACCGTCGGCACCCCCTCGACCCGCGCCCGCGTCAGGGCCGTCCGCGTCGCCTCCAGCCAGCGCAGGTCGGCGAGCACGGCGTGCGCCTTGGCGATGCGCTCGAACGGCAGCCAGCTCGTTCCCGCCGGAATGGACGTGTCGCGCATGCCCACGATCAAGCGCTCGCCCTCGCGATTGACGATGATCGCCGAAGTCGAGGACCGCGATTCCTCGAACGTCTCGAGCGCACGGATGTCGACCCGCTCCGCCTTGAGCCCCGCCCGGATGATGGCGCCGGCATTATCGTCGCCGACGCGGCTCCACAGCTCCGCCCGCCCGCCGAGACGGGCGATCGCAACCGCCGCGTTCGCCGCCATGCCACCGCCGACCTCGATCGCCTCCAACGCCCGCACCTTGGTGGGTTCCGGCGGAAAACTCTCGATCCGGTAGATGCGGTCGAGTGCAGCGTGCCCGACGACAATGATGTGCTTTTCGCCTGGCATTCGGCTCTCAGTCCTTTCCCACGACACGCGCGCGACGTCCGGCCCACGCGCACTCGCATTTGGACATTCCACGGCAACGTTCATGCCGCGAAATCTTGACGCAAGCACGTTCGCGATCGCCCCGACGCGCGATCATGCTCGTGTTCCGGTTCCGACATTTGCATGCCCTTGCAGTTCGTCCGAGTGCAAATGTCGGAACCCAAGGGAACACTCAGAACCAATTGTTTCTAGTGTAGCTTTTGCATCAGACGTTTGGTCACGAGCCAAGCCGCGAGTGGGTACCAAACGTCAGATGCGCTACACTCGTGGTCGGCTCATTGCGCCCTCAGGCGCGCCCTGACGTGCTCGGCACCCTTCTCCGCCACCATGATGGTCGCGGGATGGATGTTGGACGAGGGCACCATCGGCATGACGGAGGCGTCGATGACGCTGAGCCCCTCGATGCCGCGCACCGCCAGCTCCGGCGTCGTCACCGCCCGATCGTCGACCCCCATGCGGCACGTGGCGCAGGGGTGATAGACCGTCGAGGCGTTGTTGCGGACGTACTCCTTGAAGTCCTCCGGTGACTGCACTTCGGGGCCCGGCAGGTGCTGGCTCTCGATGAGATCCTTGAAGGGCGCGGTATCGCGGATCTGCTGGGCCAGCTTCCAGCCGTCCAGCATCATCCGCCAGTCCTCGTCGTGCGTCATGTAGTTGGGCTGGATGCGCGGGGGGTCGCGCCCCTCGCGATCGCGCAACGTGATCTCGCCCCGGCTGTAGGGCCGGCAGATGCAGAAATTGAACATGAAGCCCGGGAAGGCATGCAGGCCCACCTTGAAGGCCCCTTCCGTCGAGAAGTTGACGCACTGGAACTGCAGGTCTGGAACGGCCTCGCTCGGCCGCGACTTCACGAACATCGTCGCTTCCGTGGCGCCCACCGCAAGTTGGCCGCTGCGCTGCGTCAGGTACTGCCACGCCATGGCCGCCTGCTTGATCGGGCTCTGCATGATCTCGTTGAGCGTGCCCTTGGCCTTCGACTTGAAGACCATGCGCACCATCAGGTGGTCCTGCAGATCCTTGCCGACGCCGGGCAGGTCGTGCTGGACGTCGATCCCCATCGCCTTCAATTCCGCGGCCGGGCCGATGCCCGAGGCCAGCAGCAGCACCGGCGAGTTGATCGAGCCGCCCGAGACGATCACCTGCCGTCGTGCCCGGATGCGCTTGATGCGCCCGAATTGCTCCACCTCCAGGCCCACCGCCCGCTTGCCGTCGAGCAGGATGCGGCAAACGTGCGTCTCCGTCATCAGGCGCAGGTTCTGGCGCGCCAGATTGGGCTTGAGATAGCCTACCGCCGTCGAGACACGTCGCCCGTTGCGCACGTTGAGCTGCACGAAGCCCACGCCCTCGATCTTCTCGCCGTTGAAATCATGATTGCGCGGGATCTGCAGGTGCTGGGCCGTCTCCACGAACGCACGCGCGGGCAGCGACGGGTCCTTGATGCTGGAAATGGTCATCGGCCCGCCCTCGCCACGCCAGGCGTCGACCCCGTCCACGTTGTGCTCGGAGCGTTTGAAATAGGGCAGGACGTCCGCGTAGCTCCAGCCCTTGGCGCCGAGCCTCTCCCACTCGTCGAAGTCGCTCGGTGCGCCACGCAGGAACACGAGGCCGTTGATGCTGCCCGATCCGCCCAGAACCTTGCCGCGCGGCCACGTGATCTGGCGATTGTTGAGGCCGGGTTCCGGCTCCGTGAGATAGCCCCAGTTGAGGCGCGGGTTCGGCACGACCTTGCCGAAGCCGAGGGGCACGTGGATCCAGGGATTGCGATCGCGCTTGCCGGCCTCGATCAGGCACAGCGACACGGAAGGATCTTCCGTCAGCCGGCTCGCGACCACGCAGCCTGCCGAACCAGCGCCCGCCACGATGACGTCGTACTCCTCGTGGAAAAAATCTTCGTCGTACGTGTTCGATTCTGTCATCCCGGAAAAACCTATCTCCGTGTCAGTCGTTCCCTCTTGTAAAGCCACCATATGGGGCGCCCAGGCTCCGGTCGAGGGCCTTGCGGCGCGGTCTTCGAGCCACTGTGTCGCGCCGATGGTTGACCCTCGCGACCGAAGCACTGATAGTGTCCGCAAAGCTCCACGGCATACTGGAAGACTTCATGGTCCCTAGCACATCGACAGCTGTGCGGGCGTGGTGCCGTCTCGTTATCGCCTTGACGGCGTTCGCGATTCCGCCTCTGTGCTCGCCCGCATCCGCAGCCAGCCCCAAAGCCAACAGCGCCCAGACCGACGTCACGACCAAGGCGCGCGAAGCGATCCTGATGGACGCCGCCTCGGGCGCGATCTTGTTCCAGCACCGGGCGGACGAACCGATGTCGCCGGCGAGCATGAGCAAGCTCATGACACTCGCGCTCGTCTTCAAGGCCTTGAAGGCCGGCCGCCTGAAGCTCGACGATCAGGTCTTGATGTCCGTCAACGCCTGGCGGCGCGGCGGCGCGCCATCGGGTACATCGGCGATGTTCGTGCCGGTCAAGACGAAGGAAACCGTCGACAACCTGCTGCAAGGCATCATCGTGCAGTCCGGCAACGACGCCGCCATCGCACTGGCCGAAGGCATCGCCGGCAGCGAGGAGACCTTCGCCGCGCTGATGACGCAGGAAGCCCGGCTGCTGGGCATGAAGAACTCGACCTTCCGCAATGCCACGGGCCTCTATCACCCCGAGCATCTGACCACGGCCCGCGATCTCGCCATCCTGGCACGCCACCTGATCACCGAATACCCCGACCAATACTATCGCTATTCCGTGCGCGAGTTTCCCTACCGCAAGCACAAGTTCATCAACCGCAATCCCCTGCTCGGCGCATCCCTGGGCGTCGATGGCATGAAGACCGGCCACATCAAGGAGGCGGGCTACGGCATCGTCGCCTCCGCCAAGCAGGAGAACCGGCGTCTCATCCTCGTCATCAACGGCCTGCAGCGTCCCGAGGAACGCAAGAACGAGGGCATCCGCCTCCTCGAATGGGGCTTCAAGAACATCTCCGACATCAAGCTCTTCGATGCCGGCCAGGTCATCGGACAGGCCCGTGTGTGGGGTGGCACGCGCATGTGGGTGCCGCTTCAGGCCAAGGGCGACGTGACGATCGTCCTGCCGCGCTATCCCGCCAACCAGAAACTCAAGGCGGAGATCATCTACCAGGGACCGCTGAAGCCGCCGCTGCGCAAGGGGGCCGAGGTCGCACGCCTGCGCGTCACCAGCACGTCGAATGCCGTCAGCGAGGTGCCGCTCTACGCCGGTGAAGACGTCGATGGTGGCGGCGTGGTTCGGCGCGGACTTGACTCGCTGCTGCACATGGCGTTCCGCTGGCTCCCTTGACGAGGAAATTCGGGAGAGCGCGGCGCCAGGCGGCGTCGCCGGGCATGACACGCGGCACGTTCATCACATTCGAAGGCGGCGAGGGCTCGGGAAAATCCACCCAGGCGCGCCTGCTCGCGGCGACGTTGGAAGCCCGCGGCATCGCCACGGTGCTGACGCGCGAGCCCGGTGGCACCCCGCGCGCCGAGCGCATCCGGGACATCCTGCTCGATCACACCTTGCCGCCGGGAGGCGCGCTGCACGAGGCGCTGCTCTTCAATGCCGCCCGCGTCGATCACCTGGACGCCCTCGTCCGGCCGGCACTGGCGCGTGGTGCATGGGTGATCTGTGACCGCTTCCTCGATTCCACCCGCGCCTATCAGGGCGCAGCCGGTACATTGCCGCCCTCGACCCTGGCCACGCTCGAATCGCTCGTCGTCGGGCCGGACCTGCCGGACCTCACGTTCGTGATGGACCTCGACCCCGTGGCCGGTCTTCGCCGGGCTCGAAACCGCAATACCCAGGCAACGCCATCCCACAGCGCACCCGACGCCTTCGAATCGCGCGACCTGGCCTTTCACACCCGCCTGCGCGCGGCCTATCTCGCCATCACCGCAGCCGAACCCGCGCGCTGCCGGCTGATCGATGCCGCCCAGCCTCCCGACGTCGTCGCATCGCTGGTTGCTGCAGCCGTCGAGCCGTTGATCCGGCGGGGTCGCGGCTGATGGCCCGTGCCCCCATCGCGCCGGAGATAGAGACCCTTCCCGAGGCCGACCGGCTCGAGGACTTCCCCCACCCGCGCCACACGGCCGCTCTCTTCGGCCACGATGCGGCCGAACGCGCCCTTACCCACGGCGTCGCACAGGGGCGCATGCACCACGGCTGGCTCATCGCGGGACCGGAAGGGGTCGGCAAGGCGACGCTGGCGTGGCGCCTCGCGCGCCATCTGCTGGCCAGACCCGGCGAGCGCGACGCCTTCGGCGAAAGTCTCGAGGTGCCGCCGGAGACGACCGCGGCCCGGCAGGTCGCGGCACTCTCCCACCCCGACCTGCTCCTGCTGCGACGCGTCTGGGACACCCGGACGAAGCGCTTCACCACGGGCATTCCCGTCGACGAGGTGCGCCGGCTGCGGTCGTTCCTCACCCACACGTCCGCCCACGATGCCAACCGTGTCGTCATCGTCGACAGCGCCGACGAGCTGAATACCGCTGCCGCCAACGCGCTCCTGAAATCACTCGAAGAACCACCCGCCAACACGTTCTTTCTCCTGGTGACGTCCGCGCCGGGACGCCTCCTACCGACCATCCGCTCGCGATGCCGAATGCTCGAGTTGCATGCACTTGGCACGCAGGACCTCAAGCTGGCGGCGCTCAAGGCCCTCGAAGGCACCGACATCGAGCCTCCCGGCCCGTCGGAATGGGTCCATTTGACCGCCATCGCCGACGGCAGCGTGCGCCGCCTGCTGATGCTGTGGGGTCTGAAAGGCCTCGACTTGCAGGAGCGCATCGAGGCCCTGCTGGGCGCCAGCCGCAAGCTCGACTGGCCCAAGGTACATGCCCTCGGCGACGAGTTGGCCTCGCCCGCATCGGCCGCGCGCTTCGAGTTGTTTTTCGATCTGCTTTTACGTCAGATCGCGCTGATGACACGGGCGCGCGCCACCGGCGAGACCGAGGCTGGTCCGGGCCGGCTGGCACAACGTCTCATCGCCGATGCAGCGCTTGCCTCGTGGGCCGAGCTGTGGGAAACAATCGCGCGAGAGAAAGGTGAGACTCAAGCGCTCAATCTCGATCGCAAGTCATTGATTCTCGAAACCTTTCGGCGCATCGAGACGGTCGCGCGCGCCTGAATGCCCCAAGCGGCACCGGGCCCTGTGTCCCCTCGACAATCAACGGACACAAGGCCTCGCATGACCACGCGCGAGAAATTCTACATCACCACCGCGATTTCCTACCCCAATGGCGTGCCCCACATCGGCCACGCCTACGAAGCGATCGCCACCGACGCCATCGCCCGGTTCGAGCGTCTCGACGGCCGCGACGTGCTCTTCCTGACGGGCACGGACGAGCACGGCTTGAAGATGAAGCAGACCGCGCAACGCGAAGGCGTCACCCCGCGTGAACTGGCCGACCGGAACTCCGCCCGCTTCCGCGAGATGGCGAAGGCCCTCGACCTGTCCAACGACGATTTCATCCGCACGACGGAGCCGCGCCACTACGAGGCCTGCACCGAGCTGTGGCGGCGCATGGAGGCTGCCGGCGATATCTTCCTCAAGAAGTACGCCGGCTGGTATTCGGTCCGCGACGAGGCGTTCTATCGCGAAAGCGAGACGCGCGTGGAGAACGGCGTGCGGCTCGGTCCCCAGGGCAGCCCGGTCGAATGGACGGAGGAGGAGACCTACTTCTTCCGCCTGTCGCGCTACGAGGCGCCCTTGCTGGCTCACTACGAAGCCAATCCGGATTTCATCCTGCCGCCCGAGCGGCGCAACGAGGTCGTCAGCTTCGTCAAGAGCGGTCTGGAAGATCTGGCGGTATCGCGCACCACTCTCGACTGGGGCATCCCCGTGCCCGGCAAGCCCGGCCATGTCATGTACGTGTGGGTCGACGCGCTCAACAACTACGTCACCGCGACCGGCCTCCTCAACGAGAAGGACGATGGCCGCCGCCACTACTGGCCCGCCGACGTGCACGTCATCGGCAAGGACATCGTGCGCTTCCATGCCGTCTACTGGCCAGCCTTCCTGATGTCGGCCGGCGTGCCCTTGCCCAAGCGCGTCTTCGGCCACGGTTTCCTGACCAACCGCGGCGAGAAGATGTCGAAGTCGGTCGGCAACGTCATCGACCCCTTCGATCTGGTCGGCACCTATGGTGTCGATCCCGTGCGCTTCTTCTTCCTGCGCGAAGTCGCGTTCGGCCAGGACGGCAGCTACAGCGCGGACGCCATCGAGACGCGGCTCAACGCCGATCTCGCCAACGGCCTGGGCAACCTCGCCCAACGCTGCCTGTCGATGATCGCCAAGGGTTTCGAGGGCAAGGTCCCCACCCCCGGCGCCTTCACCGATGCCGACGAGGCGCTTCTGGCCGCAGCCGACGCCCTCTATCCGGCGGCACGCACGGCCATGAATTCCCAGTCGATCAAGGCATGGCTCGACGCCGTCTGGGATGTCATCGGCCAGGCCGACCGGTATTTCGCCAGCGAGAAGCCGTTCGACAAGACGCTGTCTGTCGAGCGCAAGGGCACGATCCTCTACGTGACGGCTGAAGTCGTGCGCCAACTCGCCATCCTGGCGCAGCCGGCCATGCCGCAGTCCGCCGAAAAACTCCTCGGCCTGCTGGCCCAGCCCGCCGAGCGCGCGACGTTCGCACACCTGGGCGCAGCGGGACGCCTCGTGCCCGGCACCCTCCTGCCACCGCCAGTCGGCGTATTCCCGCGCTACGTGCGGCCCGATGCCGATGCTGGCGCGGCGCCAGCCAAGGCGCCGAAGAAGGCCAAGGCCCCCAAGCCCGTCAAAGACGAGACGGCATGATGCTCGTCGATCATCATTGTCATCTCGACGGGCCGGCCTTCGATGGCGATCGCGATGCGGTGATCGCGCGCGCCAAGGAGGCGGGCGTCGGGGTGCTCGTCACCATTTCAACGCGCGTGCGCCTTTTCGACACCTACCGCGCCATCGCCGAAGCGCATCCCAATGTCTTCTTCACCGTCGGCACGCATCCCCACGTCGCGCACGAGGAACTGGACATTCCCGTCGAGGAGATCGTGCGGCTGTCGGCACACCCCAAGTGCGTCGGCATCGGCGAAGCGGGTCTCGACTATTTTTACGAGCACTCGAGCCCGCAGGCCCAGGCGCAGGGCTTCCGCAATCACATCGCAGCCGCCCGCATCACCGGCCTGCCTCTCGAGATCCACACGCGCAGCGCCGACGAGGACGCCGCACGCATCCTCGAGGACGAAATGGAGAAAGGGCCGTTCAAGGCGCTGCTGCACTGCTACACCGGCGGGGTGGAACTGGCCCGGCGCGCCGTGGACCTGGGGCTTTATGTCTCCTTCTCCGGCGTCATCACCTTCAAGAAGGCCGACGCCTTGCGGGCGCTGGCCGCCGAAGTGCCGCTCGACCGGCTCCTGGTCGAGACGGATGCACCCTACCTCGCCCCCGAGCCCAATCGCGGCAAGCGATGCGAGCCCGCCCACGTCGTGCACACGGCTGCCGCCCTCGCGCGCGTCAAGGGCGTGAGCCCCGCCGAGATGGCCCGCATCACCACCGCGAATTTCCAGCGGCTCTATGCCAAGGTGCCCGCTGACGCCCTAAAGCAGGAGGCCGCATGAGCTACCGCCTCACCCTCATGGGAACGGGGTCGTCGGGCGGCGTGCCACGTCTCGGCAATCACTGGGGCGCCTGTGACCCCAAGAACCCGAAGAACCGCCGCCGCCGCTGCTCCGCACTCGTCGAGCGCTTTTCGGGGCGTGGCCGCACGACCGCGATCATCGACACGCCCCCCGACATCCGCGAGCAATTGCTGGATGCCGACATCAGCAGCGTCGACGGCGTGCTCTACACGCACGATCACGCCGACCACACGCACGGTATCGACGACCTGCGCATGCTGGCCTTCAACATGCGCAAGCGCGTCGACGTCTATTTCGACGCCGTAACACGCGCCTCTCTGACGTCGCGCTTCGGCTACTGCTTCGAGGCGCCACCCAATTCGGGCTATCCCCCGATCCTCAACGCTTACGATCTGAAGGCCGCATCGCCCGTCACCATCCACGGCGCAGCCGGACCCATCGAGATGCTCCCGGTGGCGCAGCAGCACGGCGACATCACGTCCTTCGGCTTCCGCATCGGCAATGTCGCCTATTCGCCCGACATCAGCGACCTCTCCGATGAATCGGCAGCCCTGCTGCAGGGCTTGGACGTGTGGATCGTCGATGCCCTGCGCTATATCCCGCATCCCTCGCACTTCACCGTCAAACAGGCGCTCGGCTGGATCGAGCGGCTGAAGCCCAAGCGCGCATTTCTCACGCACTTGCACATCGACCTCGACTACGAAAAGCTCGCGAAGGAGCTTCCCGAAAACGTCGCACCCGCTTACGACGGTTTGCAGATCGTCTTCGAGTCGTAGAATTCTGCAGAAATCATCGGTCGAATCGGGAGCCATCGAGAAATGCGACGACTGCTTGTCATGCTTTGGGCGCTGGCCGGCTTGGCGCTGGCTCTACCCCGGGACGCAACAGCCGAGGCGGCAGCCCCGCCGGCGAGCATCGACGACACCGCACGTATCCTGGCGGGATTGAGCGTGCCGGCGAATTCACCTTTGCACGCCCTGATGAACGATCCGGGCTGGAAGCAGCACGCCCAGTTCTTCGACAAGGAATGGGCGGCGCTGGAAAAGCGCCAGCTCTCCAAGGTCCGCACCTTCTCCGAGAGCTACTTGAAGACCCCGCAGAAGACGCTGTTCTACTTCTTCAGCGGTCCCGACATCCTCTACGGGCAGGCATTCTTTCCGAAAGCAAAGACATACGTGCTCGCCGGCCTCGAGCCGGTTGGCCTCATTCCCGACCTTGCCAAGATCCGCAAGGGTCGCATGGGTCCCGCGCTGGCGCCCTTGAAGACGTCGCTGCGCCATCTCATGGGCTTCAGCTATTTCATCACCCTCGACATGGGCAAGCATCTCGCGCAGGGGCCGCTGCCCGGCGTGATGCCGATCCTCTACGTGTTCCTGTCGCGTGCGGGCAATACCGTGAAGGACGCCGCCTACGTCAACCTCGATGCGGACGGCAAGGTCACCACCTCCGGCGATGCGCCGAAGGACTACAAGAACCGCCCCCGTGCCCTCAAGATCACGTTCGTGGGGCCCGACAAGGAAGAGCGTACGCTCTACTACTTCAGCACGGATCTGGCCAATTCCGGCGTCGCCAAAAGCGGCTTCCTGAAGTTCTGCCAGACGCTCGCCCCCGGCGATGCCTTCGTGAAGAGTGCGTCCTATCTGATGCACAATTCCGTGTTCTCGACGGTGCGCGAGTTCGTCCTCGCCAACAGCCGCACGATCCTGCAGGACGACACCGGCGTGCCGCTCTCCTTCTTCAAGAAGGACGAGTGGACCTTGCAGCCCTACGGCGTCTACACGGCGCCGATCCCGGTGTTCAAGCACAACTACCAGACGAAGATGAAAGAGCTCTTCGCCAAGGGCAAGCCACCGAAGTTCGACTTCAGCCTGGGCTATCGCTGGCGCCCCGGACAGTCGAACCTGGTGCAGGCCACGCGCAAGTAGCGCGCACCCGGGTCCTACGGTCATTGCAACGGCGGCGGCGCTCAGCCGTCGCGGGCGGCGAGGCGGACCTTCGTCTCCGCCGCCCAACTCGCGAAGCGGCCCTCGGCCAGCGCCAGCCGCATCGCCTGCATGAGTTGCTGGTAGAATGCCGTGTTGTTCCACGACAGCAACATGGCGCCCAGATGCTCTCCCGAACGCACGAGATGATGCAGATAGGCGCGCGAGTAGTTGCGCGCTGCCGGGCATGTGCTCTCCGGATCCAGCGGCGCTGGATCGTCGGCATGGCGGGCGTTGCGCAGGTTCACCTTGCCCCCCCACGTGAAGGCGAGGCCGTGCCGCCCGTTGCGCGTGGGCATGACGCAATCGAACATGTCGATGCCGCGCTCCACCGCTTCGATCAGGTCGTGCGGCGTCCCCACGCCCATCAGGTAGTGAGGCTTCTCCCGCGGTAGAAACGGCAGCGTCGTTTCCAGCGTCCGCAGCATGACGTCCTGCCCCTCTCCCACCGCCAGGCCGCCGACCGCGTAGCCCGGCAGGTCCATGGCGACGAGCGCCTCGGCCGACCGCCGACGCAAGTCGTCGTAGATGCCGCCCTGCACGATGCCGAACATCGCCTGCCCCGGCTTCGCCATGCGCTGGAAGGCAGCTTGCGAGCGTTCCGCCCACCGCAGCGAGAGTTCCATCGCGCGTTCGCTCTCGGCATGGGTCGCGGGATATTCGATGCACTCGTCGAGTTGCATCTGGATGTCGGCGCCGAGCAGGCACTGCACCTCGATCGACCTCTCCGGCGTCAGCATGTGCTTGGAGCCGTCGATGTGGGAGCGGAACTCCGCGCCTTGCTCCGTGATCCGGCGGATCTTCGACAGGCTCATCACCTGGAAGCCGCCAGAATCCGTGAGGATCGGCTTGTTCCAGCCCATGAAGGCATGCAGGCCGCCCAGCCGTGCAACCCGCTCGGCGCCGGGCCGCAGCATGAGGTGGTAGGTATTGCCGAGCAGGATATCGGCACCAGCCTCGTCGACCTGATGCGTATAGAGCGCCTTCACGGTCGCCGCCGTACCGACCGGCATGAACGCCGGCGTGCGGATGATGCCGCGCGGCGTGACGATCTCCCCGAGCCGGGCGGACCCTTCCTCGGCGATCAGGCGGAACGAAAACTGGCTCATAGGTCACGTTTGCTCGCGTTCGTGGAGGCGGCCCGGCAGGGCATCGCGCATTTGCGCATCACATAGACGCCCCGGCCGCCGATCACAACATCGGCCCCCGCGCGCCACTCCCGCGCGCCACTCACCCCGCGCGAAAGAGCAGCGAGCCGTCGCCATAGGAATAGAACCGGTAGCCCGCCGCCATGGCATGGGCATAGGCCTGCCGCATGGTATCGCGCCCCGCGAAGGCCGAGACCAGCATGAACAAGGTGGACCGCGGCAGGTGGAAATTCGTCATGAGCACGTCGACCGCACGAAACCGATACCCGGGCGTGATGAAGATGTCGGTTTCCCCGGAGAAGGGCGCGATGGTTCCATCGGCGCGGGCAGCCGTTTCTAGAACACGCAGCGGTGTGGTCCCGACCGCGACGATGCGCCCCCCTGCAGCACGCACCCGGTTGAGCGCACACGCAGTCTCT
The DNA here is from genome assembly GCA_041397775.1 of Hyphomicrobiaceae bacterium. Lineage (GTDB taxonomy): Bacteria > Pseudomonadota > Alphaproteobacteria > Rhizobiales > Hyphomicrobiaceae. The sequence continues at coordinate 600,776 of JAWKWB010000002.1, forward strand.
GGTGAGATTTCCGCCCACTCCGAATGCATCTGGTGCGCGTCGGTGTCTTCCGCCTTGACCGGCAGGAACGTGCCCGCCCCCACATGCAGCGTAACGGTGTGACGGGAAACACCGCGCTTATCGAGAGCGGAGATGAGATCCGGCGTGAAATGCAGCGCCGCCGTCGGCGCCGCAACCGCCCCTTCGTTCACCGCGAACATGGTCTGGTAGCTCTGTGCGTCCGTGGCGTCCGCCGCCCGCCGCGCCGCGATGTAGGGCGGCAGCGGCATGTTGCCGAGGGTCGCGACCGCCTCGTCCAGGTAGGCCCCGTGCAGCGAGAAGGCGAGGTCGATCTCCCCCGCCTCGCCTTTCCGCTCGACCGTCGCCGAAAGCGCACCGGCAAAGCAGACCCGCCCCTCACGTTCGAACACGATGCGGTCGCCGACCGCCAGCCGCTTGCCCGGACGTGCAAACACGCGCCAATGGCTCTCGTCGAGACGCCGGATCAGGGTCAGCGAAATGTGTGCGATCGCGCCATCCGCCCGCGTGCGCGTGCCATCGAGCGCGGCGGGGATCACCTTGGTATCGTTGACCACGAGCGCATCGCCGGGACGCAGGAGGGAAGGCAGGTCGCAGACCTGGCGATCCTCCAGGATGGCCGTCGCAGCGAATGGAGGGACCGGAATCGCGGCCTGCGGGCGCACGACGAGCAGGCGTGCGGCATCGCGCGGCTCGGCCGGGCGAAGTGCAATCAGGTCGTCGGGCAGATCGAAATCGAAGAGGTCGGTGCGCATGCCCTCTCCTCTCGCAGACGGACGTCGGCGTCAACGAGCCAGGCGCTCAATAAAGGAGATACTTCTGCCGCTTGGCAACGAACGCGGCGACCTCGGCCTGCCAGCCCGCGATGATCTCGTCCGCGCCCGCCCCGCGATCCAAGGCTTCGAGGAGGCGCCCCGTGCCGGCGATGCGTCCGAAGTACTGGGCATTCTCGACGATCCCGATCGTGCCGCGCGCCCGGGCCGCAGCGTCGATGGCGACGAGGAGATGGATGCCGGCCTCGACGGATCTGACGGCCCCCGGCTGCGTGACCCGGATACGGATCCCCGGAATTTCCTGCCCCGAGAAGCGAGGCTTTGTGGCGACGCCCTTGATTGGCCGCGGCGTGAAGCGGGTCGCCTCGAAGGCAAGCCCCGGCAGCCGCGCATCACCGAGCCGGCGCACCACGGCCGCCGCATCGACAGCTGGATGCCCGACCAGCAGGAAAGGCTCCGTCGTGCCCCGCCCCTCGCTTGCAATCGTCTGCTCGAGCAGTCCCGTTCCCGGATAGACGAGCGCGGTCTCGAAGGATGGGATGTTCGGACTGGTCGCGACCCAGGCGTGCCCGACATCGGGCCACAGCATGTCGCGTCGCCAGCCTTCCAGCTTCACGACCTGGAGATCGAGGTCGGCCAGGCCGCGCAGATATCGCTGGCCCTTGATCATGCGCGCAAGCTCGCCTGCCGTCAGGCCGTGCGCGATGGGAATGGGATAGAGACCGACGAACGAAGCGTGTGCGCGCTCGAGCACGAAACCCGAAACGTACGCACCGCCGAGGGGATTGGGCCGGTCGAGCACGACGAAGGGCAGGCGTGCGACGGCGGCCGCCTGCATCGCCAGGCCCATGGTCGAGATGTACGTGTAGAACCGCGCACCGATGTCCTGCATGTCGAAGACGAGCACGTCGAGCCCCGCGAGCATCTCCGGCGTCGGCTTCGCGGTCTTGCCGTAGAGGCTATGCACGGGAAGGCCCGTGGCCCTATCGACGCCATGGGCCACCTTGGCCCCGGCCTCGATGGTGCCGGCAACGCCGTGTTCGGGTGTCAGGATGGCTGAAAGTTTCAGCGCCTTCGAAGCGGCCATCACGTCGATGAGACGCTTGCCCGCCACACGGCCGGTGTGGTTCGTGACGAGACCGACGCGCTTTCCGCCAAGTTCGGCGAACGCGCGTGAAACGAGAGCCTCGGCCCCGGTCGTCACGGCGGGCTTGCCCGCGAATGCATCGCTCATGCCGGCCTGCCCCGCCGTTGCAAATCCTGCCAGCCCGAGCCCCAGTGCCGTGCGGCGGTCGATGTGTCCCCGGTCCGGCATCAGCGTTGCAGCAGGCGCGTTGCCGGATCGGCGGCGGCAGTCGGCGACGAGAAAGCAGTGAGGAGAAGGCCTGCGCCTGCATTGGGCTTCGACATCGGCCCTCTCCTCGGCTTTGGATCAAAGGTCGGCAGCGACCTTCATCGACGTGATCTTGTCGGGGTTCTGCACCGGCTCGCCGCGCTTGATCTTGTCGACGTTGTCCATGCCCTCGATCACCTTGCCCCACACCGTGTACTGGTTGTCGAGAAAGCGCGCGTCGTCGAAGCAGATGAAGAACTGGCTGTTGGCCGAATGCGGCATCGAGGTGCGCGCCATCGAGCAGGTGCCGCGCACGTGCGGCTCGGCGTTGAACTCGGCCTTGAGGTTGGGGTGCTTGGAGCCGCCCGTTCCCGTACCGTTGGGGCAGCCGGTCTGCGCCATGAAGCCGTCGATCACGCGATGGAAGACGATGCCGTCGTAGAAGCCCTCACGCGCGAGCTGCTTGATGCGCTCCACGTGGCCGGGCGCCAGATCCGGGCGCAGCGCGATGACGACACGGCCCTGCGTCGTCTCGAGGACGAGGGTGTTCTCGGGATCCTTGAAGTCGGCCATTGGTCGTTCCTTTCGTTATCGGGGTCGTCGCGGGAAGATGCGGGCGCTGATCCCGCCGGGCTGCCGTCGACGGCAACGCGGAATGTCACCCACTCGAAGACACGGCACTTATTTCTTCGGGCCGTCGGCCTGCACGTAGACCTTGAGCATCTTGTCGGGCTTGGCCGGTGGCTCGCCCTTGGCGACCTTGTCGACGTGCTCCATGCCCGAAATCACCTGCCCCCAGACCGTGTACTGGCCACGCAGGAAGCTGCAGCCGGTATCCGTGAAGCAGATGAAGAACTGGCTGTTCGCGGAATTGGGGTTCTGCGTCCGCGCCGCGCCGATGGTGCCGCGCAGGTAGGCCCAGGAGGTGAACTCGGCGGGAAGATCGGGATAGGACGAGCCGCCCGTGCCCGTGCCCTTGGGATCGCCCGTTTGCGCCATGAAGCCGGGAATGACGCGATGGAAGACGATGCCGTTGTAGAAGCCTTCCTTGGCCAGCTGCTTCACGCGCGCGACATGCTTGGGCGCCAGGTCCGGACGCAACTGCACGAGCACCTTGCCCGTCTTGAGCTCGATGACCAGCGTGTCGGCCGGAGAGGCCTTGGGCGCCTGCGCGAGTGCCGGCGTGAGCCCGGCGGCCAGTGCCAGGGCTGAGAAAGTGACGATCGATTTCAAGCAAATGCTCCAATGTGATCGAACCGAGGCAGTCGGCCCACTGGTTCGGTCGCGCTTATGGCTTTTGTAGGGCTGTCCCGCAAGCGCTCCGGCGCGGCAAGGCCGCTCCCGCGACGCAAACCCATCCTCAATATGGGGTGCCATCCTTGCGTGTGTAGATGAACGTGCCATCGGGACCATGGTGCCCGTGCATGTCGACATCCGGGTAGATGACATCGTCGGGCTTGGTTCGATCGCCGATCACGAGGAAGACGACATCCTTGCCGGACTTGTTGACGAAGCGGTGCGCATCTCCCGTTCCCTTCGGAAATCCGATGTAGGTGCCGGGCGTGACGATCTCTTCGCCGGCGTCCGTCTCCAGCGTGATCTCGCCTTCCAGCACCAGCACCATCTCGTCCTGCACCGCATGGGCATGCCGGCACGACGATTGCCCACCCGGCACGATGCGCACGAGATTGACGCCGAAGTTCGTCAGGCCCGCATGCTCGGCGAGCCGCCGCGCATAGCGTTTCGTGTTCAATTCACGATAGGGCCCGGGATACCCGGTGGCGTTGCTCTCGGCCACGTCCTCGGGCCGAAACACCTTCGATCCACGCGACATGCAAGTACCTCCTGAGGTCATCGCATCGGTCCGGGTTCCCCCGGTCACTGCACCGTGAGTTCGAACCGCGTCGTCGTCTCCATGTCGTTGCCGTACCACGCCGTGATGGCTGCCTCGCGCTTGCCCAGGTAGGCGATCGCGCCGCCGTTCTGTGTCATCGGCAGATCGTGACCGGGGATGAGAACGCTGCCCGGCTTCCGGCGCCAATGGCCCCAGATCATCTCGATCGAGGCCCGGCTGATCGCGGGATCGTAGGTCATGTCCGTGTTGCCCGAAACGAGTTCGGCGCGGTTCTTGGCGGCATCGCCCGTCAGCACGAGATCCTTCTCGCGGCCGTGCAGCACGTAGACGAGGCAGCCCGGCGTGTGGCCCGGTGCGATGTGTGCGGTCATGCCCGGGAACAGTTCCTCCCCGTCCGCGATGGTCCGCAGTGTCTCCCACTTCTCCAGCCGCTCCACGTAGAGTTCGGGCACGGGCGTTTCGCCCCACGGCTGCTTCAGCGCCCAGGCCAGTTCGACGGCGCCGAGATAAATGCGGGCGTGCCGGAACAACGGCCAGTTCACCGAGTGGTCCCAATGCGAGTGGGTCAGGATCAGGTCCGTGACATCGGCAGGCTTCAAGCCGCGCTCGGCAAGGCCTTTGATCACCAGCGAGCGCATGCTGAAGGTGCCGGCATCGACGAGGGCAACGCGCCCCTGGCCGCGCAAGAGCACGACGCTGCTCCAGCCGAGCCCGCCGTGGCACACGCTCTTGCCCGGGAAGCCCTGGACGATGATGTCGATCTCGTAGCCGTCGAACTGCATGGGCGCGCGCACCTCGTTCCACTTCGCTGTCATTTTTTTTCGGCGGCCACGTTAGTCGCTCGTGCCCGCTGCGGCCACAACATTCGCGGCAACATCCGAAGCGCTCGGCCCCATTCGCAGGCGCGAGACTGCCCCCCTGCGCACGATGCCCAGCGGACATATCCTGCCGCAGGGCAATTTCCGCCCCAACGACCATTGGAGGAAACCATGACGGACGTTTCATTGTCGCGTCGGCAGGCCCTTCTTGGAGCAGCAGCCGTCACCGGTGCCAGCCTATCCGGGCTGGCGAGCGGCTCTGCCTCGGCCAAGGCGCCGCACCTCAAGACACAGGTGCCCTACTTCTATCGTTTTAATCACGGCAAGATGCAGGTGACGATGGTCTCCGATGGGCCATTGCCGCTCGGCGAGCCGTCCGGTGCCTTTCTCGGGGCGACCAAGGACGAAATCGCCAAGATGCTGACCGACAATTTCCTGTCGCCCACCAACGTCGTGCTCGAGCAGAATTCGCCCGTCGTCAACACGGGCAGCAATCTCATTCTGTTCGATACGGGCATGGGCACGCAGAAGATGTTCGGTCCCACCACCGGCCGCCTGATGCGCAGCCTCGCCGAAGCCGGCATCAACCCTGCGCAAATCGACTCGCTCGTCATCACCCACGGCCACATCGATCACATCGGCGGCATGGTGGATGCGAAGAACCGGCGGCTGTTCCCCAATGCCACCGTCTACATCAGCCAAGCAGACTTCGACTTCTGGACCGACGACAAGGATCCCAAGAAGAACAAGGCATTCGTCGCCCACGCCCGCAAGAACCTGCTGCCCTATCGCGATCGCATCAAGTTCATCAAGGACGGGCAGGAGATCCTACCGGGTGTGACCGCGATGGCAGCCCCCGGCCACACCGTCGGCCACATGATTTTCATGTTGTCGAGCGAGGGGAAGGATGCCTGCTTCATCGGCGACCTGACGCACCATCAGGTGCTGCTCGTGGAGCGGCCGCGCCTCGAGTTCGCCTATGACACCGATCCCAAGCAATCCGCCCAGACGCGCGTGAAGTACCTGACCATGCTGGCGGAGAAGAAGATCCCGATCATGGCCTATCACTTCCCCTGGCCGGGCATGGGCTACCTCGCCCGCAACGGCGAAGGCTTCCGCTATCACGCCGCACCGATGGAAATCGTGAGCGTGCCGCAGAAGAAGGCCTGATGCGAACGAACACGATCAGGACGTGGGAGCTGATCCCCGTCCCTGCCAAGACGCGACCGCCACTTGTCGATTGGACATCCCGATGTCCGCGGCAGGAGCCTGGACGGTCCGCTGGCAGCAGCGCCGCGTTGAGCGGTTGGTGAGCGGCTGGGTTGTCTCGCCCTGGATCCGCGTCGGGAGAAGCGCGGATCCAGGACAAAGACATGCGCGGATCGTGGCTGCGACGCCGCCTCTGCGCAGGCCGGAAAGCGCACCTCGGGGAAGAGGCAGCCCTCCGGGGCAGAACCGAAACCACGAACATCTCGAAAGGCGATCTATTTGGGGGGAGCTCGTTGGGGGAGGATCGACGCTCGAGACAACCCCAGATTGCGTTCATCCAATTAAGATAACCCTAACGCGACACGAAAAATCTACCTCTGATTGCATATTTCCATTCACACCACGGCTGCGCTCCAACCGTGACACACATCATTCAGGTTGCCGAAAGACTTTTGCTTGACTGGCGAAATCAGGAACTTAATAAGTGCGTCGCGTCCGCGTCTACGACTCTAGTCGTAGACACATCACGCCGAAAAACTGAGGATCGGAGTCGCATGGCATTCGTCGTAGGCACCCGAGACAGACAGCGAACGAAATCGAGCGCCGCGACCCGCGGCCCCACGAGCGTTCCCAAGTCGGCCAAGACGAACGGCGGCAAGGCCGCCAAGAAACCACCCCCTCCGGCTACTGCCAAGGCAGACACCAAGAACGGCAAGACGCCCAAGGCCGCAGAACGCCGCACCAAGGCAGCCATGACTGCCCCGCCCCCAAAGAACAAGTCACCCGCCAAGGCCAGCGCAAAGCCTGTCGGAAAGCCCCCTGCCAAGGCAGCCGCACCAGCGCCCACGAAGAAGGGCAAGGCCGCCGCGAAAGCGAGCCCGGCCAAGGCCGCCGCGATCAAGAACGACAAGCCCAAGTCGGAAAAAGCCGCTACCGCACGCGGTCCGAAAGCCGCTGTCGCCAGATCCACGGTTGCAAAGAGCAGCGAGCGCGCACATAAGGGCTCCCACAGGCCTTCGAGGTCATCCAAAGCAAACACTTTCTCTCGCGGAGGAGCGGCAATGTCGAAGAACAGCGGCGGCACCGCAAAGGCGAGCAAAGGCGAAGTCGCCACGACCGCGCCAGCCACGGCCAACCAGGCGGCCCAACTCGTGAAAAGTGAGATCGTCCTGCCCAGCGGATATCGTCCGCTCGACAACGAGCCTTTCATGAACGAGCGGCAGCGGGTTTATTTCCGCAACAAACTGATCGCGTGGAAGGAGGACATCCTCCGCCAGAACATGGAGACGCTGAAAGGTCTCCACGACGACTCGTCCCAGCAAGCCGATCCAGCCGACCGCGCCACGGCCGAAACCGACCGGGCACTCGAATTGCGGGCGCGCGATCGCCAGCGCAAGTTGATGAGCAAGATCGACTCCGCCCTGGCCCGCATCGAGGATGGCTCCTACGGCTATTGCGAAGAGACCGGCGAGCCGATCAGCCTCAAGCGCCTCGATGCCCGACCCATCGCCACGCTCTCGATCGAAGCGCAGGAACGGCGCGAGCGACGCGAGCGAGTGTTCCGCGACGATTGATGCACCCGCCGGTTCATCCCATCGCGGCATGAATGCACGACAAGAAGGGGCGAGGCGAGATGCCGGCGCCCCTTTTTTCATGCCGCAACGAGACAAGGCTTAAGGGCTCCGTAACGATCTTTCGGCAATCTTCGATCTGCAAAGTAGAGTTGCCGTAGGCGTGGAGACCAACAGATGGCGCGTTCGATTTTCGATGGTGCGTTCGGACCTGCTGCCGCCAATCCCCTGGCCGTCCTGGCTGCCAGCTGCCTCGTCGGCCTGCTGGCAACGACATCTGCCCACGCGCCGGCGCCGATGTCCTTGCTTTGAGCTGCCACGGCACGGCCGCGTCCTTGACGCGCCTTGCAGAACACACCCCCCTCGGCGCACCGCGCGCCCCAGCGGCGATGGTACGGGTCGCAAAAACCGTGCTCGACATGCGCGCGCTTTCCGCCGACGCCTTTGCCGACTGGCCCCAGGCCTTGCGCTGACGTGTCTCCTGCCGCGCTGCGAGGCGCTTGACACCCCCGTTCGACCTGTCGAAAGCGGCGACACGCGCTTGGCTTTCCCATCGGCTCGCCCTATGGTGCGCGCCGAATTCCCAACAGCCGGAATCCCCTGGCTGACGTTCACCGCGCCGAGCAAAGTCCATTCGAGGGCCCGGGAGGGGTTAGGCCTTTCCCGCACCCGCAGATGCCCACATTTCGTTCGGCTGAACCAGGCACGACCACCAAAGGTGCTACCCATGTCAAATCTCGAAATCATGTGGACGAAGGTCGATGAAGCGCCGGGGCTCGCGACCTATTCCCTGCTGCCGATCGTCGAAGCCTTCGTCGGCGCGGCCGGCGTGAAAGTGACGCTGAAGGACATTTCGCTGACGGGCCGGATCATCGCCAATTTCCCCGAAAAGCTGAAGCCGGAGCAGCGGATCAACGACGAACTGGCTGAGCTCGGCAAACTCGCCAAGGAGCCCGACGCCAACATCATCAAGCTGCCCAACATCTCCGCGTCCATCCCCCAGCTCAAGGCGGCGATCAAGGAACTGCAGGGCAAGGGCTATGACGTGCCCGACTTCCCCGACAGTGATGCGACGCCGGCGGACAAGGAAATCCGCGCACGCTACGGCCGCGTCCTCGGCAGCGCCGTCAATCCCGTGCTGCGTGAAGGCAATTCCGACCGTCGCGCGGCTGGTGCCGTGAAGCAGTACGCCCGCAACAATCCGCACAAGATGGGCGCCTGGAGTGCCGACTCAAAATCGCGCGTGGCCTACATGTCCGGCGGGGATTTCTACGGGTCGGAAGTCGCCACCACCATCGCGGCGCCCACCAACGCCCGCATCGAGCTGGCCGGCAATGACGGCGCCGTCACGGTGCTCAAGGCGAAGACACCGCTGGTGGCCGGTGAAATCATCGACGCCTCCGTCATGAGCCGCACGGCACTGCGCGCCTTCTACGCCGAACAGATCGCGGCTGCGAAGAAGGATGGCGTGCTGTTCTCGCTGCACGTGAAGACGACCATGATGAAGATCTCCGATCCCATCATTTTCGGTCACGCCGTCTCCGTGTTCTTCGCCGACGTGTTCGACAAGCATGGTGCAACCCTTGCCCGCCTCGGCGTCGATCCCGACAACGGCCTGGGCGATCTGCTGACGCGCATCGAGACCCTGCCTGCCGCCGAACGCGACGCGATCAAGGCCGACATCGCCGCCACCTACGCCAAGCAGCCCGGCCTCGCGATGGTCAATTCCGATCGCGGCATCACCAATCTGCACGTGCCCAGCGACGTCATCGTGGATGCCTCCATGCCCGCGATGATCCGCGAATCCGGCCGCATGTGGGGCGCCGACGGCAAGCTGCACGACACCATCGCCGCCATCCCCGACCGTTGCTACGCGACGCTCTATCAGGCGGTTATCGAGGACTGCAAGGCACACGGCGCCTTCGATCCCAAGACCATGGGCTCGGTGCCCAACGTGGGCCTGATGGCGCAGCAGGCCGAGGAATACGGCTCGCACGACAAGACCTTCGAGATCCCCGCCGCCGGAACCGTGCGCGTCGTCGCCGAGGACGGCACGGTGCTGCTGCAGCAGAAGGTCGAGGCAGGCGATATCTTCCGCATGTGCCAGGTGAAGGACGTCGCCGTCCAGGACTGGGTGAAGCTCGGTATCCGCCGTGCCCGCCTGACGAATACCCCCGCGGTGTTCTGGCTCGACAAGAACCGCGCGCACGACGCCCAGCTGATCGCCAAGGTCGAGACGTACCTGAAGGACCAGGACACGAGCGGCCTCGACATCCGCATCCTGGCGCCGGTCGAAGCGATGAAGTTTTCGCTCGAGCGCATCCGCAAGGGTGAGGACACGATTTCCGTCACCGGCAACGTGCTGCGTGACTATCTCACCGACCTGTTCCCGATCATGGAGCTGGGCACGTCCGCCAAGATGCTGTCGATCGTGCCGCTGCTGGCCGGGGGTGGCCTGTTCGAGACGGGTGCGGGCGGCTCTGCCCCCAAGCACGTCGAGCAGTTCAACCAGGAGGGCTATCTGCGCTGGGATTCGCTGGGCGAGTTCCTCGCCCTGGGCGCGTCGCTCGAACATCTGGCCCAGACCACCGGCAACGAGGATGTGAAGGTGCTGGCCGAGACGCTGGACACCGCCAATGGCCGCATCCTCGAGTACAACCGGTCGCCCGCACGCAAGGTCGGCCAGATCGACAATCGTGGCAGCCATTTCTACCTGGCGCTCTATTGGGCACAGGCATTGGCCGCGCGCGGCAACAGCGGACCGATGCAGGCGCGCTTCCAGCGCCTGGCCGAGTCGCTCGCCGACAACGAGGCCAAGATCAACGCCGAGTTGATCGCGGCCCAGGGCAAGCCGATGGATACCGGCGGCTACTATCGCCCCGACTTCGAGAAGACGTCGGCCGCGATGCGCCCGAGCAAGACGCTGAACGAGGCGCTGACCGCCCTCTGAGGCGACGCGCCTACACGACGAAGCCTGCCCAGGAAACCGCCCGGTGCCAACATGCGCCGGGCGGTTTCACATTGCCCCCGATGCTGCAAACGCCTGCTTGCCTTTCACCGAGCCGGTCGCCTAGATCTTTGGATGTAATGATCTTTCAGCCTCCAAATCGCGATGCTATAGAGCGCGCGAGAACTCGGGGAAACTGCGCGCATGGCGCGTATACGGATCTTCTCCCCCAGGGCGCTCCTCGCGCGCGCGGCTTGAAAGGTGGCTTGTCGAACATGTCGAAAATCAAGGTTCAAAACGCAATCGTCGAGATGGACGGCGACGAGATGACCCGCATCATCTGGAAGATGATCAAGGACAAGCTGATCCACCCCTACCTCGACGTGCACCTCGACTATTACGACCTGTCGATCGAGAACCGCGACAAGACCAACGATCAGGTCACCATCGACAGTGCACTGGCCACCAAGAAGCACGGCGTCGCCGTGAAGTGCGCCACCATCACGCCGGACGAGGCCCGCGTGAAGGAATTCAATCTGAAAGAGATGTGGCGCTCGCCGAACGGCACCATCCGCAACATCCTCGGCGGCGTCATCTTCCGCGAACCCATCATCTGCAGGAACGTGCCGCGCCTGGTGCCCGGCTGGACCCAGCCGATCATCATCGGCCGCCACGCCTACGGGGACCAGTACCGCGCCACCGACTTCAAGTTCCCCTCCGCCGGCAAGCTGACCATCAAGTTCGAGGGCACCGACGGCCAGGTGATCGAGAAGGAGGTCTTCCAGGCCCCCGGCGCCGGTGTCGCCATGGCCATGTATAACCTCGACGAGTCGATCCGGGATTTCGCGCGCGCCTCGATGAACTATGCGCTCGCCCGCAGGTATCCGCTCTACCTGTCCACGAAGAACACGATCCTCAAGCAGTACGACGGCCGCTTCAAGGAGCTGTTCGAGGAGATCTTCGCGGCCGAATTCGCCGATGCCTTCAAGGCGGCCGGCATCACCTGCGAGCACCGCCTGATCGACGACATGGTGGCCTCCTCGCTGAAGTGGTCGGGCGGCTACGTCTGGGCCTGCAAGAACTACGATGGCGACGTGCAGTCCGACACCGTGGCCCAGGGCTTCGGCTCGCTCGGCCTCATGACGTCCGTGCTGATGACGCCGGATGGCAAGACGGTGGAGGCCGAAGCCGCCCACGGCACCGTGACCCGCCATTATCGCGAGCACCAGAAGGGCAAGCAGACCTCGACCAACTCGATCGCGTCGATCTTCGCCTGGACGCGCGCGCTCGCCCATCGCGCCAAGCTCGACGGCAACGAGGCGCTCGCCACATTCGCGGCAACGTTGGAGAAGGTCTGCGTCGACACCGTGGGTCGGGCTTCATGACGAAGGACCTGGCTCTGCTCGTCGGACCCGATCAGGGCTGGCTTTCCACCACCGGCTTCCTCGACAAGATCGACCAGAACCTGAAGAAGGCGATGGCGGGCTGAGAGGTACGCCTGCAGGCTTAGAGCTGGAGCGGGTAGCCTTCGCCCGCTCCCATCACGCCCGCATTGCTTTCAATTGAAGCGACCCGGCGAACGAAACATTCAGTGCACGCCAATAAGATGCCCTCTCGTGAATTGGAGAGAGCTTCATGCATTTCATCAAGCGTTTTCTGATGGCCCTCGGCGCCTTCGCGCTCGTCGGGTTCGGCCTTTCGTCCTACGCCGGGTACCAAGCCTATCGGGCCACGGGCCGGCATGAGGTCTATATCAAGGAATTTCTCGGCTCGTTCTCGGAAACCTGGAAGGTCGCCCCCGTCGCCGACTACCTGGGCGAGCCTGTCAGAACGGACCTGAGCAAGGCGTCGACCACGCATGGCTGGTCCGGCATCTCCCAGCTCGGCCGCCTCGTCGCGCTGGATCCTCTCCAGCGCCATCTTCGCCTGAGCCGAGCCGACAGGAGCGTATCCTCCTACGTGCTCAAGGGCACCTTCGAGAACGGCAGCGCCATGATCCAGATCGCCATTCTGGACCAGGCAGGCACACAGAAAATCATCGCCTTCCGGCTCGTGCTGGACAAGCCCGCCGACGGCAAGAGGCTCGCGCTCTAACCACACGCTTACCTCACCCGGCTCACTCCGCCGCCTTCGCCAAAGCGCGCGCGTCGTAGTTGAGGACCGGCGCCAGCCACCGCTCGGCTTCCGTGACCGTCCAGTCCTTGCGCCGGGCGTAATCCTCCACCTGGTCGCGCTCGATCTTGCCGACGCCGAAGTAATGGCTGTCGGGATGACCGAAGTAGAGGCCGGAGACCGACGCACCCGGCCACATGGCGAAGCTCTCCGTCAGCTCGATGCCCGCCGCCCGCTCGATATCCATGAGGTGCCAGAGCGTCGCCTTCTCCGTGTGGTCGGGCTGGGCGGGATAGCCTGGCGCCGGGCGGATGCCGACGTACTTCTCCTGGATCAGCTCCTCGTTAGTCATCCGCTCACCCTTGACGTAGCCCCACAGCTCCTTGCGCACGCGCTCGTGCATGCGCTCGGCAAAGGCCTCCGCCAGCCGGTCGCACAGCGCCTTCGTCATGATGCGCTGATAGTCGTCGGTAGCCGGGATGTGGCGACGGATCGCCTCCTCCTCGCCGATGCCCGCGGTGACGGCGAAGCCGCCGATGTAGTCGGCAATCCCCGTCTCCTTCGGCGCGATGAAATCGGCGAGCGCCGTGTGGGCGCGGTCGCGCGCGTTGTCGCGCGCCATCTGTTGACGCAGCGTGTGCAGGGTCGCGATCGGCTCACTGCGCGTCTCGTCGGCGTAGACCTCGATGTCGTCGCCGACCGCGTTGGCCGGCCAGAAACCCACGACAGCCTGCGCCTTCACCCATTTCTCCCCGACCATGCGCTCCAGCAGCGCCTGTGCATCGCCGAACAGTTTGCGCGCCTCCGGCCCCACGACGTTGTCGTCGAGGATCTTGGGGTAGCGGCCCGTCAGCTCCCAGGTCTGGAAGAAAGGCGTCCAGTCGATGTAGCGCACGAGTTCGGCGAGGTCGTAGTCGTGGAACATGCGCGTGCCCAGGAAGCCCGGCGGCTTGATGCGCGCCTTCTTCCAGTCGATCTGGAAGCGATTGGCACGCGCCTCCGCGATGGTGATGCGCCGCTTCGATGCCTCACCGCGCTGATGCGCCTCGCGCACGCGCTCGTATTCGCCGCGGATGTTGGCGATGTAGGGCGTCCGCTCGGTGTCCGACAGCAGGCTCGACACGACGCCGACGGCGCGGCTCGCATCCGTGACGTAGATCGCCTGCCCCTTCTCGTAGTTCGGACTGATCTTGACCGCCGTATGCACCCGGCTCGTCGTCGCCCCCCCGATCAGCAGTGGGATATCGAGGCCCTCGCGCTCCATTTCGGCGGCCACGAAGCACATCTCGTCGAGCGAGGGCGTGATCAGGCCCGACAGGCCGACGACATCCGCCTTCTCCGTCTTGGCCGCCTCGAGGATCTTCTGCGCGGAGACCATCACGCCCAGATCGACGACCTCGTAGTTGTTGCACTGGAGGACGACGCCGACGATGTTCTTGCCGATGTCGTGCACGTCGCCCTTGACCGTCGCCATGACGATCTTGCCGGCGGCCGGCATCTCGTCGAGACCGGAGGCGCGCTTCTCCTCCTCCAGATAGGGTTGCAGATACGCGACCGACTGCTTCATCACGCGCGCCGACTTCACCACCTGCGGCAGGAACATCTTGCCGGCGCCGAAGAGGTCGCCGACGACGTTCATGCCCGCCATCAGCGGCCCCTCGATCACGTGCAGGGGCTTGTCCGCCTGCTGGCGCGCTTCCTCCGTGTCGATTTCGATGAAGTCGGTGATGCCGTGCACCAGCGCGTGCGCCAGCCGCTCCTTCACCGGGGCGTCGCGCCACTTCAGGTCGACTTCCTTCTTCTTGGCACCTTCACCCTTGAACCGGGGGGCGGCCTCGAGCAGGCGATCGGTCGCATCCGGACGCCGGTTCAACACCACGTCCTCGCACAGCTCGCGCAGATCCGCGGGGATGTTGTCGTACACCGCGAGCTGGCCCGCATTGACGATCCCCATGTCCATCCCCGCCTTGATGGCGTGATAGAGGAACACCGAATGCATCGCCTCGCGGACGGGCTCGTTGCCGCGGAACGAGAACGACAGGTTCGACACGCCGCCCGAGATATGCACTAGCGGGAAGCGCTGCTTGATCTCGCGCGCGGCCTCGATGAAATCGACGCCGTAGTTGTTGTGCTCCTCGATGCCCGTCGCCACCGCGAAGATGTTGGGATCGAAGATGATGTCCTCGGGCGGGAAGCCCACCGTTTCCGTCAGCAACTCGTAGGCCCGCGAGCAGATCTCGACCTTGCGCGCCTTGCTGTCGGCCTGGCCCTGCTCGTCGAAGGCCATCACGACCACGGCCGCGCCGTAGCGTAGGCACTTCCGGGCCTGCTCCAGGAACTGCGCCTCGCCTTCCTTCATCGAGATGGAATTGACGATCGGCTTGCCCTGCACGCACTTGAGACCCGCCTCGATCACCGACCATTTCGAGCTGTCGATCATCACGGGAACGCGCGCGATATCGGGCTCCGACGCGATCATGTTGAGGAACGTCGTCATCGCCTTCTCGCTGTCGAGAAGCCCCTCGTCCATGTTCACGTCGATGATCTGCGCGCCGTTCTCGACCTGGTTTCGGGCCACCGCGAGTGCGGCTTGATAATCGTCGGCCTCGATCAGCTTTCGGAACTTCGCCGATCCCGTGACGTTGGTGCGCTCACCGACATTGATGAAGGCGGCGCCGGAGGTGAAGGAGGTGGTCATTTTGAGCTACCGATCGAACACGAGGATCTGACTTGGGCGGCGCGGCCGGCGGGGGGCCGCAGGGCTCGCGATTTCGCGTCACCCCGCCACGAAGGCTTCCAGGCCCGACAAACGCATCTTCGGGGCGATGTGGGGCGGCTTGCGCGGCTTGTGCTTGATGACGTGTGCGGCGACGTGCGCGATGTGATCGGGCGTCGAGCCGCAGCAGCCACCGACGATGTTGACGAGGCCATCCTTCGCCCACGGCTCGATCTGGCAGGCCATGTCGTGCGGGGTTTCGTCGTATTCGCCCATTGCGTTGGGCAGACCCGCATTGGGATACGCCGACACCAGCGTGTCCGCCACCGTCGACAGTTCGGCCAGATAAGGCCGCATCAGCTCTGCCCCCAGCGCGCAATTGAGCCCGATGGAGAACGGCTTCAGGTGCCGCATCGAGTACCAGAAGGCGGTCGGCGTCTGGCCCGACAGCGTGCGCCCGGACCGGTCCGTGATGGTGCCGGAGATCATGATCGGAAGCGTCACGCCCGTCTCGTCGAAGGCTTCCAGCGTCGCCACGCCCGCCGCCTTGGCATTGAGGGTGTCGAAGATGGTCTCGATCAGGATGATGTCCGCGCCGCCCGCGACGAGGCCCTTCACCTGCGACTTGTAGGCCGCCCGCAGGTCATCGAACGAGACGTTGCGATAGCCGGGATTGTTCACGTCCGGCGAGATCGAGGCGGTGCGATTGGTCGGGCCGACGGCTCCGGCCACGAAGCGGGGGCGCTTGGCGTTTCCGGCCTCGAAATGATCGCAGGCCGCGCGCGCCAGGCGGGCCGCCTCGACGTTGATCTCGTAGGACAGCTCTTCCATGCCGTAGTCGGCCATGGAGATCACCTGGGCATTGAACGTATTGGTCTCCAGGATGTCTGCGCCAGCAGCCAGATACTGCTCGTGAATGCCCTGGATGATCTTCGGTTGCGTCAGCACCAGGAGATCGTTGTTGCCTTTGACATCGCGCGACCAGTCCTTGAAGCGCTCGCCCCGGTACTCGGCTTCGCCCAGCTTGTGGCGCTGGATCATGGTGCCCATCGCACCATCGATCACCAGAATGCGCTCCGCGGCAGCCGCGCGCAGGGCGGCCGTGCGGGCCGCGCGATCTGCAGACGCTCGATCGATCGTCATGTCATTCCCCTTTCTGGGTCGCAGGCGCGGGAAGCTCCATCGCGCCATTGTCGCGCAAAGGCCAGAGTGGATTGTGGGCGACTTCCCACAGATGTCCGTCGGGATCGGCAAAATAACCGGAGTAGCCGCCCCAGAAGACTTCGGCAGGGGCCTTGACGAGCGTCCCGCCGAGCCCCACGGCGCGCGCGATCGCAGCATCCACGTCTGCCCGCGTCGGCCGGTTCCACGCCAGCGTGATGCCGCGAAAGCCGTGGCCGTCGGCGCCGATGCCCGCGTCCTCGGCCAGGGCGTCCCGCGCGTAGAGCCCGAGCGCCGTCCCGCCCATGTCGAAAAACGTCACGTCCGCGCTATCGAAGCCGGCCTTCGTCAGCCCCATGCCCTCATAGAACGCCGTCGCCCGCGCGACATCGCGCACGCCCAGCGTCACCAGCGTCATATGGAGGCACGATGCCGGCATCAGGCCACCTCCTTCACCGTGGCCACCTTCGGCCGCAACCCCAGGAGGTGGCAGATGGCGTAGACGAGGTCGGCGCGGTTGAGCGTGTAGAAGTGGAATTGGCGCACGCCCGCATCCACCAGGTCGAGCACCTGCTCGGCGGCGACGGCGGCAGCCACCAGATGCGTCGTCTGCGGGTCCTCGTCGAGCCCCTCGAAGCGGCGCGCGAGCCAGGCTGGCATGGTCGTACCGGTCTTGGCGCCGAAGCCCGAGATCTGCTTGAAGTTGTGGATCGGAACGATGCCCGGGATCACCGGGCACCAGATGCCACGGGCGCGCACGCGCTCCAGGAACCTCAGATAGTGCGCGTTGTCGAAGAAGAACTGCGTGATGATGCGGTCCGCGCCCGCATCGACCTTGCCCTTGAGGTGATCGATGTCGGCTTCGAAATTCGCGCTCTCTGGATGCTTCTCGGGATACCCCCCGACGGAGATCTCGAAATCGCCGATGCGCTTGATGCCCGCGATCAGATCCGCCGTGCGCGCATAGCCGCCCGGATGCGGTTCGTAACGCGTCCCTACGCCTGCGGGGGGATCGCCACGCAGCGCCACGATGTGGCGAACACCGGCCGCATGATAGCCGCGCACGACCTCGTCGACCTCCGCGCGCGTCGCGTTCACGCAGGTGAGATGCGCGGCAGGCTTCATGCGCGTCTGTGTGACGATGCGCGCCACCGTGTTGTGCGTGCGCTCGCGCGTCGACCCGCCCGCACCGTAGGTGACCGAGACGAACTGCGGCGACAGCGGCTCGAGACGCCGGATCGCCTGCCACAGGCTCTCCTCCATCTTCTCCGTCTTCGGCGGGAAGAACTCGAAGGACACCTCGATGTCGCCGTTGCCGACGATGCGGCTGCGGCGCTCCATTCTCTCTGTCATGGCGATGACGCCTCCACCTTCAAAGCATGGCCGGGATCCATCCGCACACCCGCACGCGCGGGCTTGACGGCGGTCCACAGCGTGACCGTCAATTTCTCTGTCGCATCGGGGTTGGACGAGGCCACGATGCGAGCATCCACGTCCGTCAATCCCGCCGCCTGAAGCCACTCCTTGACCTGACCGATCGGGAAGCCGAGCCGTTCATGGGCGAACCGCTCCCGCAGGAACTCCAGCTCGTGCGGCGCGAAATCGGCGATCACGACGCGCCCGCCGGGCGCGAGGATGCGCGCAGCCTCGCGTATCGCGTGCTGCGGCTCGATCAGGAAATGCAGCACCTGATGCATCACCACCGCATCCGCCGACGCGCTCGGCAGGGCGACGTCGTAGAGGTCGCCGTGGCGCACGCTGGCGTTCGCCGTCCCGGCCGCCTCCAGCTTCATGCGCGCGTAGGCCAGCATCGTCTGGTTGATGTCGAGCCCGATGCCCCGCTCGTAGCGGTCGGCTAGCAGTTCGAGCATCCGGCCGGTGCCGGTCCCCAGATCGACCAGCGTATGGAGCGGCCGATCGCCCAAGGCCGCCCGCACGCCAGCCTCCACGGCCTGCTCGGCGACGTGCAGGGCCCGGATCTTGTCCCAGTCCCCCGCATGCTCGCGGAAATAGGTCTGCGCCGCCGCCTCGCGTTCGTCCTTGATCGCTTCCGCCCGTTGCGCGTCGCGGGTCAGCGTTCCGTCACGTCCGTCGACCCTTGCCAGGATGCCCCGCAACACGTCGGCGGCGGCCCCATGGTCGCTCAACTGGAAATAGGCCCAGCTTCCATCCTGGTGCCGCTGGACGAGCCCCACCTCCGCCATGAGCTTGAGATGCCGGCTCACGCGCGGCTGGCTCTGGCCGAGGATCCGGGTGAGATCCTTAACATTCAGCTCACAATCGCGCAGCAGCAGCAGGATGCGCAGGCGGGTCGGTTCCGCCGCCACCTTCAAGATCGCCACTGTCGTCCTTGGATCGAGCACGTCGGCCTCCGCTGGGCCAGATCAATATAAGGATATCTTTATGTGTCAAGCATGATTCTGCGTAGGCAGGCTCGGCGTTCCTATTCGGCGCCGGCAACGGCGTTGCAAACCCGTCACAGAGTTGCCAGCAAGTCTGTTTCGCACCTGCGAGGGGCTGCGCATGATCGGCACACGCATTAAGGTGAAGAGAGTTTTACGATTAACAAGAAATACAGAACCGTCGGATAACATGTACCAATCCAGCGTCAGCCACGAACTGTAAGCCCATGACAATTTCGGCCATCGATGCCGTGACCCGTCACTCGGGTCTCGAAGCACTCCCTATTCGTTTTCAATCCCGCGCATCGCGCGCCGCCACGATCGCGCGGCTGCTGTTGCTTGCTCCCGCGATCCTGCTGCTGTCGCTCACGGTCACGATGCTGGCAGCCAGCAACGCGGACGCGACCTCGGCCATGGCGCTGATCGCCGAAAATCCGTCCGCCGCCGCCAAGGCGACGCTGGGCCTGATCGTGTGGGCTGCCCTGTTCGCCATTCCGCTGAAGCGCGCGATCTCCCGTTTTGCCGCTCGTCGCAGCGTCGAGATCGACGCAACGACGGTGCGTGTGTCGGTGCGCGGGGCCTTCGGCCAGCATTCCTGGGAGGCGCCGCTGTCGACGTATACCGGCGTCGCCCATCACGTCCGCACGTCCCTTTCGGGCACACGCCACGAACTGATCCTGGTGCATCCCCAGTCAGACAAGACCCTGCTCTTGTCGACCGCCGACAGGATCTCCCAGGCGACCATCGATCAGGCGACCGCGACCTTGGGACTGCCCGAGGTGCCGGCGCGGACGCTTTATGCCGGCGGACTGCGCGCGGCCTGACCCGCGGCGCTGATCGCAAAATCGACAAACTGCAAGGCCAGATTAATCTGGCGTGACCGGGATGCCACGCCCGCAGCCTCACTTCGCGCTGCCGCTTTGACGCCGGTCACGGGCTGTGATTCAGTGCAATTCGCAAATCAACGACCGTGGTTGCGGGACCACGCCGGGCCGGGGACCGATATGAGCTCAGTGATGATCGCACCGATGCGAGCCGCGCGCGCCGCGGGTCTTGCACTTCTCCTCACTGTCGCCGCGTCCTTGGGCACGGTGGCACATGCCGCAGATCCCGCCGTCGCGTTCATGAACAAGGTCGCGCGCGAACTCCTGACCGCCTCCCGGTCGCGCTCGCCCGACGCCGTTGCGACGGTCATCCGGCGCTACGCAGACGTGAATTACATCGGGATCTACTCGTTGGGAACGCACCGCCGCAAGCTGACGTCGGACGTGCGTTCCACCTATTACGCGGGCATGGTGCGCTTCATCGGTCGGTATGCCGCCAAGGAGGCCCCGAAGTATCCCGTCGCCCGTTATCAGATCCTATCCAGCGTGCAGGGTGGCTCGGGCCTGATGGTCGACAGCCGCATCTTCATGCGGGATGGCTCCACCTACGACGTCCGCTGGCTCCTGGCCAAGCACGGCAGCACGTATCGCGTGCGCGACGCCATGGTCTACGGCTTCTGGATGACCCCGTTCCTACGCAAGCTCTTCGAGGGCTACGTGGACGAGAATGGCGGCAGCGTGAAAGCGCTCGTCACTGCCCTCAACCGCTGACTGCACACCTTCAGACGCGGCTTCCCGGTGCCGGCTTGAAGGGGGCTGGTGCTTGCGTGCCCACCGTGGCCGGGGCAGTCTCGGGAAACCAGACATAGGCCCGACCGTCGTAAAGGGCGATGAGGCAGGCCGTCGCCAATGCGCCCACGCCGATAGCCACGATGGCGAAGAAGCGGCGCACCGATTCCGCCGACGCATAAAGCACGATCACCATCAGCGACATCGTCGTCGCATAGAGGCTCAGCGTGAGGAATTCCGGGGGATCGAGTTGCGGCATCTGAGGCTCCCGTTCGTTGGGTCGGCCTTCGCCGCCACGACGTGAACTGGAGCATGTGCCAATCCGGGCGCGCGAGAGCCGATAGCAGCCTCCTTGCATGCCGCGTGCCGCACCGCATGCCGCAAGCGCCGCCGACCTGCCTGCCAGCCCCTCAAGCCGCCCGCACCAGGCGGCCGCCCGTCATCGGGGCAACGACACCCGTCGTCATCGGGAAGGTGATCGGCAGGCCGGCAAGCGACCTGACCGCCAGATAGGCCCAGGCCTCCGCCTCCATGCTGTCGCCATCGAGGCCCAGCGCCTCGGCCGGTGCGACGGCGTGCTCGACCCGCTCGGCCAGCATGCCCATCAATGTGGTGTTGCGGCGTCCGCCTCCGCAAACCACCCACAATTCCGGTTCCTGCGGCAGGTGCTCGCGAGCCCGCGCAATCGCCTCCGCCGTCAGCGCCGTCAGCGTCGCCGCACCGTCTTCCACCGACAGCCCCGTGCAGTATTCGATGGGAAAGGCATTGCGATCGAGCGACTTCGGCACCGGCTTGGCAAAATAGGGATGCATGAGAAACGTGTGCAACGCGGCATCGCTGACCGCCCCGCGCTTTCCCGTCCGCCCGTCGACATCGCGAGCCTGCCCCGTATGGGAGACCATCCAGTCGTCGATGAGGGCGTTGCCCGGTCCCGTATCGAACGCGACCAGACTGCCGTCGCGCCCGATCCACGTGATGTTGGCCACGCCCCCGATGTTCACGAACGCCAGCGGCCGCTCCCCGATACGCGCGGCAAGCGCCCGGTGATAGGCCGGCACCAGCGGCGCGCCCTGCCCCCCCGCCGCGCAGTCGGCAGCCCGCAGGTCGAAGACGACATCGACGCCGGTGGCAGCAGCCAGCGCCGCACCGTCGCCAAGTTGTATCGTCAGGCCGATCTCGGGCCGGTGCAGCACGGTTTGTCCGTGGAACCCGATGACGTCCACCGCAGATGGCTGCAGTGCGAGATCACCCATGAAACGACGCGCGGCCTCTGCATGCCGCTGCGTCAGCTCGACCTCGATTTCCGAGAGCAGACCGGGACGTGCGTCGCGGTCCTGAAGATCCCTGGCCAGCACCAGCGCCTCGCGAAGCCGCCCCCGGAAGGCCTCGGGATAGTCGATGTTGGTTCCCGACAACCGTCGGACACGGGCCTCCCCGTCCGTCTCGATCAACGCGATGTCGATCCCGTCCATCGAGGTGCCGCTCATCAGTCCAATCGCGCGCATGACCTTGCTCATTCGTCCACTCCTATGCGAATAGCAACGCGATCGGGCGCCCGTGCTTGGCGCCCACCGCCCTCATCCCGGGATCTGCCGCAATGCCCACACCGAGCTCCGACTTCCTGCGCATTCTGACCGAGCGCGGCTACATTCACCAGTGCTCCGACACGGCCGGCCTCGATGCTCTCGCTGCGAAGGGCGAAATCATCGCCTATGTCGGCTATGACTGCACGGCAGCGTCGCTGCATGTCGGCCACCTGCTTTCGATCATGATGATGCATTGGCTGCAGGCCTCCGGCGCCGGCAAGCCCATCGCCCTCATGGGCGGCGGTACGACCCGTGTCGGCGACCCCTCCGGGCGCGACGAGACACGGCGCATCCTGCCCGTCGAGACCATCAATGCCAACAAGGACGCCATCAAGGGCGTCTTCTCCCGCTTCCTCTCCTTCGGCGAAGGCAAGCGCGACGCCGTCATGGTCGACAACGCGGAGTGGCTGGCCCCTCTCAACTACATCGAGTTCCTGCGCGATGTCGGCCGCCATTTCTCCGTCAATCGCATGCTGACGATGGATTCCGCCAAGATGCGGCTGGAGCGCGAGCAGGAGCTGTCCTTCATCGAATTCAACTACATGCTGCTGCAGTCCTACGACTTCGTGGAACTGGCCCGGCGTTACGGCTGCAACCTGCAGATGGGCGGCTCCGACCAATGGGGCAACATCGTCATGGGCGTCGACCTGGGGCGGCGCATGGGCACGCATCAGCTCTACGCGCTTACCTGCCCCCTGCTCACCACCTCGTCCGGCGCCAAGATGGGCAAGACGGCGGCCGGAGCCGTCTGGCTCAACGAGGATCATCTGAGCCCCTACGACTACTGGCAGTTCTGGCGCAACACCGAAGATGCCGACGTCGGCCGCTTCCTCAAGCTCTTCACGACGCTGCCCCTCGCAGAGGTCGCCAGGCTGGAAGCGCTGCAGGGCGCCGAGATCAACGAAGCCAAGAAGACGCTCGCGACCGAGGCCACTGCTCTCATCCACGGCCGCGAAAAGGCCGACGCTGCCGCAGAAACGGCCCGCAAGACCTTCGAGCAAGGCGCGCTGGCGACGGACCTGCCCACCATCGAAGTGCCCGAGGCCGATATTCGCAACGAGTTGAGCGTGCTGGCCGCGTTCGTCACGGCAGGGCTCGTCAAGTCGAACAGCGAGGCGCGCCGCCAGGTCCAGGGCGGCGGCCTGCGCGTCAACGATAAGCCGGTGACCGACGACAAGGCCAAGCTGAGCCCTGCCGACCTGACCGGCGAAGGGGTCGTCAAACTCTCGCTCGGCAAGAAGAAGCACGTCCTGCTCAAGCCCGTCTGAGGCGATGGCAGGCGCCCATGATCGAACTGTCAAAAAAGGGGGCCATCGCGGCCCCCTTTGCTCGTCAGTTGTACTGGACCTTCTTTGCCGCCGGCCACTGCACCTTGTAGCCGAACTCGAGCACGCGCTCCTCGCCTGCCTCCAGCTTCTGGTCCCAGGCCAGCACGCCGCGCCGGTCCTCGACGTTCTGGCGGCTGGGTGGCGTGCGCGTCAGGAGCTCCACCTTGATGTCCTGGTTGTTGGAGGCCGGGATCTGGTCGAGGATGGTCAGCTGGATGGCGCGCTGATGCTGGTTCTTCACACTGATCTTGAAGCTCCGCTGGTCGGTCTTCACCGACGTGATGAGGCCGCTCTCGCCACGCTTCTCCTCCACGAGCGCATGCTTCACGCGCACTGCGTCGTCCTCGCCGAAGCCCAGCTCGTGTTCCTCGCCCGGTGCCAGTTGCGGCAGGCGTCCCGTACCCACGAACGTACCGTCGCGGAACAGCGAAATACGACCGGGCAGATACGGTGTCTCCTTGGGCACGGAGGCCTTCGCGTAGAGGTATGCCTTGGGATTGAGCCGCGGCACGGTGCGAACGACCAGCGTGGGGGCCAGCGAAACTTCGTCGAGCTGTACCCGCTTCTGCTCGCCGGTGGCCATCACGGTCAGCTTGCCTGGAGGCGTGAACACGGCCTGGAATGCAGCAGCATCCACCTGGGCGCGCTGCTCGACGACCAACTCCGCCATCTTGTCGGCCACCGCACCGCGCATGGATCGTTTCGCCCTCAGCGAGCGGGCATTCTCCGCAGCGGGCGCCATCGCCGGCGCCGGCATTGCCACTGGCCGCGGTGGTGGCATGTCCGGCTGGAAATCGACGATCATGGGATGGAGTTCGGGCGCCGCGCTGCCGCTGCCGGGCCGCGTCGTCGACAGCTTCACGCCGACATCGACCCAATCCTCGCCCGTCCGCTGCTGGATCGACGCCCGCCGCACGAGCACCAGCGCGGGAGCATCGGTCTTCGAGCCGGTCGCCAGGCGGGCATCGTAGTAGGGTACCCACGAGGCGCTCGACACCTGATAGCGGATGACGAGGTCGGCCTCGCTGTCGCCACGGGCCTGCACGTTGACCTTGACCTCCGTGCGTTCGACAGGCGCCGGCGCCAGGCTCGCCAGCTTCTTCTTGAGATCCGTGATCTTGCGGTCGATGGCGCGCGTCTTCAGCTGCGCATCGATCTGCGCCTTCTGCGCATCCTGCGCGCGCTGGCCGATCAGCGTGAAGATGCTGTTCCAGTCGGGTTGACCAGCCCCGCCTTGCGGCCCCGCCGGTGTCGGGTTCACGGGAAGCTCGGTCAGCTTCTCGACAAGTGCGAGTTGTTTGGCCGCCGCCATGGTGGCGGCATCGAGCAGCGCCTTTTCGTCGTTGAGTTTCTCGATCTCCTCCTCGAGCCGCCGCCGCTCGCTTTCCTGGGCGGCCGGATCGGCGTGGGGTACGCGAATGCGCCGCGTATCGACCGATCCGATCTCGAGCCCTCCACTCGCGCGGCCCTCGACCCGCACGGAACTCGCGATGGTCTGGGCCGGCAGGTCGAGGAACAGCAGTGTGTGGTCACCGGCCGGCACCTTCACTTTCGCGGTGCGCTGCACCTCCGCGCCGGACGGAAACACCGTGACATCCACGATCCGCGATTGTGACTTGATATCAGCAGCCTCGGCATCGGCCATGACACCTCCCAAAATGCTGAGACCGGCGGCGAGCGTCGCCATCAGAGCGCGCATAAAAGACCTCATCTGCGAAAAAACGACGGACGCTGTGTCCGCCACGACTGTTGGCACGAATTCCGTTGCCCAACGCACGAGAACCAGCGGCCGCGCCGCAGCACCCGTTCATCCATCGTCGGACACAGACATGCCAGGATAGCCCATTCCTCGTGGCCGCCGTGCATGTTCGCGTCCGCACGCATCGGCAACGCCGCGCGGACCAACTATGCGCGGCGCACGTGGCATTGGTAGGGCATTCCAGCGCCGCGATGGCATCCGGATTGGGCGAGCCCAGGTAGAACCATCCGCCAGCTGGCGCACGGGCTAGCATTCGATAGACCCCTCGCCATGACGCGACTTCGGTTCGTTCTCGCAAGCGCGCAGCAAGGCCATGGCCTGGAACCGACTTCCGATGCACGATGCCGGCCATGTCGCCGCAACGCCAAGGAGAGCGCCCATGAAGATCAAGCGGATCGAGCACATCGCAATCGCCGTGAAGAACCTGAACGGCATGCGCGACATTCTGGAGAACAAGCTCGGCATCGCCATGGAATACGAGGAATACCTGCCCAAACATGGCACCCGGCTGGCGATGCTGCCCGTCGGCGAGACCTATCTGGAACTGCTCGAGTCCGACCAACCCGGCTCCGGCACGTCGAAGCGCATCGCCGAGCATGGCGAGGGGCTCTGGCACATCTGCCTCGAAGTCGACGACATCGACGCTGCCATGACGGAGTTGCGCGGCAAAGGCGTCGGCTTCCAGACCGAGCAGCCCATCCTCGGGCACGGCAACTGCCGCATCGTCTTCCTCGACCCGAAAACGACGGGCAACCTCGTCATCGAGCTGGCGGAAATGCCAAAGGACGGACACGGCCACGCACCGTCCCCGGCCTCTGGCTGACGCGGCCTTGCCGGCAAGCAGGCCGCCGGGAAAAAGGGGAGGCTGCGCCCCGCGCGCAGCCTCGCGCGGCGTCAGCGCGTCAGCACCACGAAGTCGGTGCCACGGCCCGTTTCGCCGCTGATCGCATGATCCGAGACGATGAGAGAGGCACCCGGCCACAGCCGGTCGCCAATCAGCTTCCGCGTCGCCTCGGGCAAGGTGAACCGCTCCAGCGCTTCCCGTGCCGTCGATGGGTCGACATCCGCTGCCGCTGCCTCGGCTGGCCGATGCTTGGCCCGGCGGCGCTGCCGGCCGTCATCGTCATCGTCGCGTCGCCCGCTGGCGGTCGACAAGCGTGACGACACTCCAGCTCAATTGCGCGCCACCGTCGGCGGCATCCATGGCCGTGAAGACGTGCGTGCCGTCGGACGATCCTGATCGGCAAGCGTGATCGGCTCGTCGTGAAGGGGCACGAAGCCCTGTCGCACGTAAACCCGTCCCGCCTTGCGCGATACGAACACCGACACCGGCTCCAGAGCCACGGCCGCCTCGCGCGCCGCGCCCTTGGCCGTCTCCGCCGCCGCGGTCGCAGCCTTGGCCTCCTTCACCGCATCGAACGCCGCGTCAGAAAGCCGGCGTTCCTCGGCGCGAACGGTTCCGTGCGCGGCCTGCGCCGTGGCCAACCGAACACTCGCCTCCGTCATCGCGGTGGCAACCTTGGCCTTGCCGGCCTCGTCCTCGGCGCGCACTCTTGCTGCGTTCGCGGCGCGCAGGTCCTCCTCGGCAACCGCCAGCGCCCGCACCGCTGCCCGCAGCGCCGCCGAAGCGGCATTGGCCTCCGCGGCCCGCTCGGCAGCCACACCGAAGGCGGGCTTCACGGCCGCTGCCGTCGTCTTGCGGTCCTCCAGGGCTTTCGCCTTGCGGGCGACGGCGAGCTTATAGGGAGCGACGACCGTCACATCCTGTATCGCCCCGGTTTCAGACGCCGACGCCGTCCGCACGACGGGTGACACCATGCCGGGAATGCTCGCAATCGGTGTCATCACCGGCTGGGGCAGGTGGGCGTGCGCGATCGGGACGGGCGCGACGTCGGCAGGCGTCACCAACACGCGCATGCCGATATGTCCCATGCCCCAAAGGTTGGAGGCGAACCCGCCCGGCAGCCGGATGCATCCGTGCGACGCAGGATAACCCGGCACATGACCCTGATGCAGCGCGATGCCCGACCACGTCAGCCGCTGCATGTAGGGCATCGGCGCGCCGCTGTAGATGTTGGACTCGTGATGGCGGTTGCGCTGCAGGATCG
Source organism: Hyphomicrobiaceae bacterium (assembly GCA_041397775.1). Classification (GTDB taxonomy): domain Bacteria; phylum Pseudomonadota; class Alphaproteobacteria; order Rhizobiales; family Hyphomicrobiaceae. The sequence continues at coordinate 628,085 of JAWKWB010000002.1, forward strand.
AGAAAATACCCGCAGGCGTGCGATGGCCCGCTTGCCCCGTCGACACCCGTGATTGCGCCACGACCCCCTCGGCCCCGTAGACGTGGATCCGTTGGCTACGCAAGGACACGATGGCCACCAGCGGCACGCGCGGCCCTTGTGGCTTGACAGTCCGTTTCGGTGATGCCTCGCCCCGCGCCCCCCGATCGCGATTGGAACGCCCGCGCCGGCTCTCCCTCCGCACCTGCGCTCGCGCCAGCGTGACGCGCGGCGTTTCCAAACCGAGCTGCGATCGCGGCGCCTGGGCGTTGCCCGGCGTGCTCGCGATCAGCGACGCTAGTCCCAGGATTGCGGTCCCGATCGATAGCCCGAGGGACGTTCGCATTATCGAAATTGGCGCCACGGCAGAACTCCACACAAACCGCCGGTAGAACACGAATTGAGCGTCGAAACAGGAGCACTCTAACATGCGTGCGTCGCCCTCGGGTGCCCCAGGCGCAACACACGCGGCGTCTTGGAATTCGGCTGTCAGCATACACCCTTATGCACCGGGCCAGCGTTATGGCTCGACGCGATCCACGATGACGCGAAGCGCCCCGTCCGCTCCCTCGGCGATGCGATAGACCGCACCGCCCCTGGCCTGGAACTGCCCGATCACGCGCGGCTCGGCGAACCACGAGCCCGCACTCTCGAAAACGATTGCGCCGTCCTCGCACACCGTATGCGTGATAATCGTGCGAGGCGGGATAGACTTCGCGCGTCCGAGCACCTTGTAGGAAATCGCTGCCTTTGCGCGGTTCTCGATCTGGAAACTGTACTTCAGGCTTTCCGGCCGCCCGAACAGTTGCACCGAGATGAACTTCGGGTGCTCCGTCGGTGCACGGGCGATGCCGACGCCGATTTCGGTCACCTCGCCGCGCACGAGATTTGCACGGTGCCCCGGCGAGGCCTTCCAACCGTCCATGGCCTGCGTTGCCAGCGCGAGAGACGTGAAGCCTCGGCTATCGAGGTTCGACGCCAGGTTCTCGGCAATCGAGCAATGCTTGTAGCCGGCTGCCTTCGTCCGGTCCCAGGGCTGGCGGCCGTCGGCCTCGTGCGCGAATTTGCCCGTCCGCGCGAGATACTCCGCAAAAAGACGGGCAGCCCGCGTCAGCGCGTCGTCGGGTTTGAGCGCGCCGAGTTTCTGCTCGCGGCGAAAAGCATTCGTCTGCGCGATGATCGCCGCTTCGGTCTTCGGCAGGTCGGGAAGATCGCCCACGTGCGCCTCGTTCGCGGATCGATTGCGGCAGGTAGCCTCGTGTGGCGTCGCGACAGGCAGGCCGCTCGCCGGGCCGCCTGCCGCTTCCTCCCCTCAGCGCTGCCGGCTCGAAGCCACCACGGTCGTCCGGTAGCCGGCCTCGGCCGGGATACGCACGGACCAGCCGCCACTCTCCGTCTTGAAGCGCTCGGGCCGCACCATGACGATCCGGCGCTGCCGTGCCCGTTCCATCGCCTCCGCCACCGTCCCGCTCTCCGCCAGCAGCTCCAGGTTCAGCCGTGTGGCCGGCACCAGCGTGCGCTTTCCTTCCGCCGCCTCGGCGACGATCTTTCCAGGCGAGATCCAGAAGCAGTCGACCATCTCACGGCCGTCGTGGATGGGCTCCTGCCCTTCGGGAGCCGAAACCAGGAAGAAGTGCGTATCGAACCGCTTGGGCATGCCCAGCGGTGTCTGCCAATGGGCGAAATGCACCATGTGATCGAGGGCGGGAACCAAGCCTTCGGACCGGATGATCTGGGCGAACGTCACATTGCGATCGAGAAGTGCCTCGCGGTGCTTCGCGACCATCTCGCGGGCGCGCTGCGGTACGATATCGCCCGCAGTCGTCCCCTCGGGCCGAGCGATGACAACGCCCGCCTCCTCGAAGGTCTCGCGCATTGCGGCCAGCCAGTACGGCAGATCCGGGTGCGTCTGGGGGGCCGACAGATGCCCCCAGTTCTCGGGATGACGATCCTCCTCGTCGACCTTGCCGCCGGGAAACACCACCGCCCCCATGGCGCCATCCATCGGGCGGTCCCGCACCACCATGAAGATCTCGATACCCGCGCTGCCGTCGCGCACGAGCATGATCGTGGCGCTCGGCCGCGAGGGGTTGGGATCGGCGAGATCGGCAGCGTCGGTCATGGAGCATCCTTTAAGCGAAAGGGGCGTTGCGCAGGGCCCGATCATGCGTCCGGCAAGCCGTCGCTGGCAACCACCCTCGGCGCAGGGAGGCGCTGGCGAGACACGCCCGCTCAATCCTCGTCTCCGACGGCGGCCAGCGCTTTCGCCGCGATCGCATAGCCGAACCCGGCCCGCGCCAGGGCACGCAGGTCCTTGTCCCGCAATCCCGGGTCGTCACCGCCCGGCCGCCACCGCCCAAGACGTTTGCGCTCGGCGAACCGCCGCGCCTGCGCGAGGTCGTCCACGTCCTCCTGCGCAACCTCGACCAATTCGGCGGTGACGCCCTTCGCCTTCAGTCCCAGACCGATCCGCCGTCTGGAAAACCCCTTGCCCTTGAGGCTCACCGCCCGCGCTTCTGCAAAGCGCGCGTCGTCGAGCAGTCCGACCTCGGCGAGGCCGTCCAGTGTCGCTTCGATCAGCTGAAGCGTCGTGTCCTCCAGCGCTGTCACGCATAGCCGCCGCTTGGCCCGCCGCGCCAGCGTCTGCCGCACCATCTCCCGGCTCGCCGAGCGCCCGGACAGGTAATGCGTCGCCGCATTCCGCAGGTACGACGCGGTGACGGGGCGCGGTTCCCCCGGTCGTTTCGATCCGTGCTGCTTGTTCGCCGGTTTACGCATGGGTCGAGAGAATGAGGTCGCGGCGCGCGTGTCAATCTAGTCGGGCACAAAGCCGCCATCGGCCTCGAACACCGGTTGCGTCGCAACTTGCTCCACCGAAAGAAGTTGGGGCAGCCAAGGCAGCGATGAGCGACACCAGAATTGATGAGACGGCACCAGATCCGCGCGTTGTGCAAGAGTTCCGATGCGCAACGACACCACCTTGGGCTGCGGCCCCGGAGGCGCCGAATAGATTGGGCTGCCGCATGCTCCGCAGAACGTCTGCTCTCGAGGATTGCCGCTCGCGCCGATCTTGACGTAGGTCCTCGGCTCACCTTGGATCAGGCGGAAAGTTCCCGGTGTGGTCGCCACGACCACACGGAAGGCAGTGCCCGACAGGGCTTGGCAATCGGTACAGTGGCAGACGACAACGTGCTTCGGATTGACGTCGGCTTCATACCTGACCGCACCACAATGACAGCTGCCGTGCACATGCATGATGCAACCCCTCTTGATGCGCCGGACCTGAAACGCTCGCACTTCAAGTAATGTGTTCACCAGCAAGGATTGCCCGCCCCGGCTCAAGACTCGCCTCGGCGCACCCGACAAGCCCACACGAAAATTTCGCTGGGTGAGGCCGCGGTGGGTTGGCGTTTCTGAAATAGACGAGACTTGAGCGGTTGCGCGCGCTCGGCGACTACTGTCCCGTGCTCCGCGTCATGTCCTGGCCGCAGCACATCGGTGACTTCACCTTGCCGTGGCCGTTGGGGCATTCCGAGACATGCACGCTCGACCCGTCGGGCCGCGTGATGGTGGCGTGCCGCAGTTCCGCGCCGCACTTGCCGCACGTCATCGTACCGACGCTCATGCCACACTTCTCGCAGGTATAGGCTGCCATGGACTCCTCCTCGGATTGGTGTCCGCCATCGAGGCACCGGGACTAAAGTCCGGTGCTCCAGGTAATTATAGCGGAGAAACGCCCTCGGCGGCAGTCCGGACCGAGCGAGCCGTCACGGGCGAACTTGAGGATCGGTGTCGGCCAGATCGCCTCGATCGCCCGTTATCGGTCCGGCCGGATAGTGGAAGGACGCGAAGCGGATCACGAAGACGGACAGCGCCAGGATCAGGATGGCACTCGACAGGATGACGACACCGAGGTCGGGTTTGGGCTCGTGATTGACCCAGCCGATCAGATGCCGCGTCAGCGCGGTGATGCCGATATAGATCAGGAAGCGCAGCGGCATGTGGTTGGTGCGGAAATAGATCCCCACCATCGAGCCGATTTCGAGATAGATGAACAGCTGCAGCAGGTCTTCGATCGACGCGTGCCCCTTGTTCGTCAGCTCGATGAAGAAGACGACGCCCGCCCAAACGGTGGCGGCGCCGATCGCGAACAACCCGACGAGGTGGAAGGCCTCGGTCAGGATGTGACCGAGCGGCTGGGCGACGCGCTGGAGCGACTGGCTCGCAGCGCTGGACTGCTCTTCGAACGACGGCATGGCGGTCTCCCCTGCTATGTACCGCCATGCTAGTCCGGTCGCCTGAAACGGAGAAGGCCGCGAGACGTTGTGTCTCGCGGCCCTCGGTTCCTGCGTCCAATCCGTTGTTACAGCAGCTTGCCCATGGCGACGGCCGTGTCGCTCATGCGGTTCGAGAAACCCCACTCGTTATCGTACCAGGACAGCACCGACACCATCGTGCCGTCCATGACCTTGGTCTGGTCCATGTGGAAGATCGAGGAGTGGGAATCGTGGTTGAAGTCGATCGAGACGTTGGGCGCGTCGGTGTAGCCCAGGATGCCCTTCAGCTCCTGGCCCGCCGCGCGCTTGATCGCCTCGTTGATCTCGTCCTTCGTGGTCTTGCGCTTGGCGATGAACTTCAGATCGACGACCGAGACGTTCGGCGTCGGCACGCGCATGGCGAAGCCGTCGAGCTTGCCGTTGAGCTCGGGCAGGACGAGGCCGACGGCCTTGGCAGCGCCCGTCGACGTCGGGATCATCGACAGCGCCGCGGCGCGGCCGCGGTAGAGATCCTTGTGCATCGTGTCGAGCGTCGGCTGGTCGCCGGTATAAGCGTGGATCGTCGTCATGATGCCCTTCTCGATGCCCACGGTGTCGTTCAACACTTTGGCCACCGGCGACAGGCAGTTCGTCGTGCACGATGCGTTGGAGACGACGAGGTGATCCTTCGTCAGCTTGTCGTGGTTGACGCCGAACACGACGGTCAGGTCCGCGCCGTCCGCCGGGGCTGAGACGAGCACGCGCTTGGCACCGGCCGCAAGATGCGCCGACGCCTTCTCCTTCGACGTGAAGATGCCCGTGCATTCCAGCGCGATGTCGACGCCCATGGCCTTGTGCGGCAGCTTGGCGGGATCGCGCTCGGCCGTCACCTTGATCGGCCCGCGGCCCACGTCGATCGTATCGCCGGAAACCTTGACCTCGTGCGGGAAGCGGCCATGCACGCTGTCGAAACGCAGGAGATGGGCGTTCGTCTCGACCGGGCCCAGATCGTTGATGGCGACGACCTCGATGTCCGTCCGGCCCGACTCGATGATGGCGCGCAGGACGTTGCGGCCGATGCGGCCGAAGCCGTTGATGGCGACTTTGATTGCCATGTGGAGAGTTCCCTGTTCTGAAAAGTTCGCGATCGTGTGATCTGGCTTTACGCGCGCGCGACAGCGCTCCAGCGGGCCGGCACCCGATACACGCGCACCGATGCCTCCCTGCTGGCGCAGGCGCACGAAATGTCGTGCGGCGCGACCTTGTTCCCTCGGGGCGCAACTGTCAATGCGACCGGAAAAATTGAACAGTGAATGAGACCGCCCCTCGTCGGTATCGTTATTTGACGCCGCTCTCGCCGTGTCATTATGGTCCGACCGGCCGGTTTGCGACATGCAGTGATCGGCTGCCACCGGGTGCGCGACCACGCTCGCAAATTGCTGTCGAATCGAAGAAAGGTCGCTATCGACACGGAGGCGTCTCGGGGGGCGTTCGAGACTCCGAAGTCGGTGCGGAGGCGGGATATGGTGGAGCAGCGGAGCAAGAAGCCACGGAAGCAGGCGACACCTGCTCGCGTGAAGTCCGCAGAGCCGGACACGACCGTCGAGAGCCTCGCGGCGCAGTTGGCGTCGCTCGCCGCAGAACGCGACCGGCTCCGGATGGAACTGGACACCGCCCTCGAACGGATCGCCATGCTCGAGCAGGTCAACGCCGACGTGTCGGACCGCATTGCCTGGGTCATCGACTCCCTCCAGACTTCCGCCAAAGCCTGACGTTTGCCACGTCCGCCGTAAGACCACCGACGCGCAACAGCGGACCGAGGAGGGAATGGGCCAGGTCACCATCACATTGAACGGGCGCACCTATCGCTTGCGATGCGGCGAAGGCGAGGAGAGCCGCCTGCTCGACCTGTCCAGGCACGTGGCCACGCACGTCGACCGCCTCGTCGCCGACTTCGGCCAGATCGGCGACGATCGGTTGCTGCTCATGGCATCGCTTTTCATCGCCGACGAGCTTTGGGACACACGCGGCAAGCTCGAAACCGCGATGGCGGAACTGCGGACGTCCGCTGCACCGCAAATTCCGCAGCCGCCCCCACCGCAGTCGGCGCCCTCGCCATCGCCCGATGCATCCGAGCCGCCCCTGCTGGGCTTGCCGGATCAGGCCGCGCCTGCCACGGCGCCCACACCCCAGGACACGCCCGATCCGATCCCGGCGAGCGTTACGGACGAGCCCGTCCCCGAACCCTCCACCGTCTCCGAGGCCCCGGCCGCACCCGCGCCTCCGCCCGACAAGCCATTGCGCCACGGCTCGCTCGAGCAGCGCATCGCCGAGGCCCGGATGCGCTCTCTCAGCGATACCAGCCGCCGCTTCGAGGAAAACTGAGCGAGGCGGCCGTCGTTTTCGCGGGCGCAAGGCCCGTCACGAGACGCCCGCCACGAGACGCCTTTCGTGCCTCGCACGCCGAGTGTGGCGGATTGGAAGTCCCCTCCATTCTTCCCGCTGGCTTTGAGAGCGGACGTCCGATCATGACGCCACACTCCCCCGGTTTCCCGGACGGCGCGTCACGCGCGGCGATCCGGGATCCATCGCGGTTCGGTTTGCGACGGACGTTGCGGCGCCGTGCCCCGAGAGCACCGGGAAAGACCCCGGCTCGGCACGGCCGGGCTTCCGCCCGCCCACTTGGCCGGGGAACCGGGGGAGAGGTGAGACCAGGGCGCATGGCACCGGCTGTGGCGAACAAGTCTTCGCGCCACCCTCTCCGGTTTCCCGGACGGCGCGCGACGCGCGGCGATCCGGGATCTATCGCGGTTCGGCTTGCGACGGACGTGGCGACGCTGTGCCTCGAGAGCACCGGGAAAGACCCCGGCTCGGGCAGCGGCCGGGCTTCCGCCCGCCCACTTGGCCGGGGAACCGGGGGAGAGGTGAGACCAGAGCGTATTGCGTCGGCTACGACGAGCAACGCTGTTGCTTGCTCGTGTCAATGGTCTTGCTCGTGTCCCTTCGACCGCAAAGTCCGTTCCGAGCCAGCCGATGACTGCGACGGACTTTGCGGTCGGGACACGAGTGTGGCGGATTGGAAGTCCGCTCCATTCTCGCGGCGAACTCGTCGAGCGGACTTCCAATCATGAAGCCACACTAAGCCAATGTTTTTGCTAGTGTCCCATTGACCGCAAAGTCCGTTCAAAGCCCGCAGGAGAATGAGACGGACTTTGCGGTCGGGACGCTAGCCTAGGCTGACGTCCGGACCGCAATCGACGACAGCCACGAAAGACACCGCCATGCTCGTGATGGACGCCATCGCCCAGATCCTCAAACGCGAGGGGATCGAGACGCTGTTCTGCTTTCCCACCACCCCGATCATCGAAGCGGCCGTCGCGGCCGGCATCAAACCCGTCATCTGCCGCCAGGAGCGCGTGGGCGTGGACATGGCCTCGGGCTTCGCCCGCACGATCAATGGCCGCCCGCCCGCGGCGTTCGCCATGCAGTATGGCCCCGGCGCAGAGAATGCCTTTCCCGGAATTGCCACCGCATTCTCCGACTCCAGCCCGGTTCTGCTGCTGCCGCTGGGCCACCCGCGCGACGTCGCGCACACCTTCCCGATGTTCAACGCCACACGAACCTATGCTTCGGTCACGAAGTCGGTCGAGCCCATCACGTTGCCGGGCCAGACCGGCGCCGTCATGCGCCGGGCCTTCAATGCTCTGAAGAACGGTCGTCTCGGACCGACGATGGTCGAAGTGCCGATGGACGTGGTGAAGGCTAAGCTCGACGGCATGCCCGATTACGAGGTCGTGCGCCCGGTGCGCTCGGCCGGCGATCCCGGCGACATCGACCGCGCCGCGACGATGCTGCTCGAGGCCCGCACGCCACTCATTTATGCCGGACAGGGCGTCCTCTACGCCGAGGCGAGCGACGAACTCGAAGCCCTGGCGAACCTGTTGCAAGCCCCCGTCATGACCTCGGTCGACGGCAAGAGCTGCTTCCCCGAAGACCATCCCCTGGCGCTCGGCACCGGTGGCATCGTCTATACGGGCCACGGCCATCACGTCCTGGCCCGGGCCGACGTCGTGTTCGGCATCGGCTGCAGCTTCACGCCCCACCGCATCACCAGTCCCGCGATCGCGCGCGAGAAGCGCATCATCCACGCGACGAACGACGCCCGCGACCTCTACAAGACCTACAATTGCGAGATCGGCATCCTGGGCGATGCCAAGCTCGTCCTGCAGCAGCTCGTCGAAGCCGTGAAGGAGCGACTCGGCAAGACCCAGCGCCCCGCAACCGCCGCGCAGGAGATCGCCCGTCTCAGCCAGGAGTGGCTCGCACAATGGAGCGCCAGGCTGAATTCCAAGGAGACGCCGATCAACCCCTATCGCGTGATCACCGAATTCATGCGCGTCGTCGATCCCAAGGACGCCATCGTCACGCACGACTCGGGCAGCCCGCGCGATCAGATCCTTCCGTTCTACCGGGCGACCCGCCCGCGCTCGTACATGGGCTGGGGCAAATCGCATCAGCTGGGCACGGGCCTCGGCCTCGCGATCGGGGCCAAGGTCGCCGCTCCCGACAAGTTGTGCGTCAACTTCATGGGCGACGCGGCATTCGGCATGACCGGTCTCGATTTCGAGACGGCCGTCCGCGCGGGCATCCCGATCCTGACGGTGGTGCTCAACAACGGCACCATGGCCATCGAGATCCCGCACATGCAGCTCAGCCACGAACGCCACAATGCACGCGATCTCGGCGGCAACTACGCTGCACTCGCCCGGGAGCTGGGCGGCTGGGGCGAGCGCGTCAGCGATCCCGAGGACGTCGCCAACGCCTTCCGCCGCGCCCGTCGCGCGACCGAGGACGGCAAGGCGGCCCTGCTGGAGTTCATGACCAGCGCCGAGACGGCTTTCTCGCATCGCGCCCCGCCCGTCGGCGCCTGAGGATAAAGGCACCCGGGCCGATTGGTAATTTGCGATACATCACCTACATTCCCTTGCGCAGGGCTGCGGGGTGCGTCAGGGCCAAACGACCCGGGGGCCTATACTCTCCGCAAGGGTGCTGTCCCTGGCCGGGCTCGTGGGCTTGGCCAAATGGTGCCCACCTACAATAGTAGGGACCACGCGGGATCGACCGCCCAACGGCCATCGCGGCTCTGCACTCCAAAGGTATCGCTCGTGACCACAACCTCCCACGACATCGTTGCAGTCAAGGCGGCGTTCCGCGCCGACATGAAGGCGCGGCGCAGCGCCATGCCCGCCGGACAGCGCTCCGATGGAGCGATGGCGGTCGCCGCATTGGGGCTCGGATGGCTCGGCACCCCGCCCGGCACCGTCGTGTCCGGGTTCCTCTCTTTCGGCGACGAGATCAACACCATGCCGCTGCTGCGCCGACTGGCGGAAGCGGGCTATGATCTTTGCCTGCCCGTGATGCAGGGCAAGGCCAAGCCGCTGCTGTTCCGGCGCTGGCGTCCGGGCGATGCCATGGATACGGCCGTGTGGGGCATTCGCGAGCCCAAGGCGACGCAGCCGGAATTGCAGCCGTCCGTGCTCCTCGTCCCCCTGCTCGCCTACGACCGCAGCGGCCTGCGGCTGGGCTATGGCGGTGGCTTCTACGACCGCACGATCCACGGCCTCCGCAAGGCAGCAGCCGTCACCACGGTTGGACTGGCGTTCGCCGAACAGGAGGTCGACGCGGTGCCTCATCTCGACTATGACGAGCACCTCGATTGGATCTTGACACCGGCCGGGCCGATCCGCGCCTGCAGGTGACGCCAGGAGGCGCATGCGACTTCTCTTTCTGGGCGACGTGGTCGGGCGCAGCGGGCGCAGGGCCGTGGTCGAAACGCTGCCCGGCCTCATCAGCCGCTACAAGCTCGATTTCGTCGTTGTGAACGCCGAGAATGCCGCCGGCGGCTTCGGCGTGACGGAATCCATTGCCGAAGACCTGCTCGATGCCGGTGCCGATGTCCTGACATTGGGCAATCACGCCTTCGACCAGCGCGAAACCCTCGTCTTCATCGAGCGCCAGGAACGTCTGCTGCGGCCGCTGAACTATCCCGAGGGCACGCCCGGCAAAGGCTGCGGCCTGTTCCGGGCCCGCAACGGCGCCGAAGTGCTCGTGATGAACGCCATGGGCCGGATCTTCATGCCCGAGCTGGACTGCCCCTTCCGCGCCGTCGATGCGCAGATCGGCATGAGCCCGCTCAAGGAGCGTGCCGACGCGATCGTGCTCGACTTCCACGCCGAGGCGACGAGCGAGAAGCAGGCCATGGGCGTGTTTCTCGACGGTCGCGCCAGCCTCGTCATCGGCACGCACACGCATGCTCCAACGGCCGACGAGCGCGTCCTGCCCGGCGGCACCGCCTACATGTCGGACGCCGGCATGTGCGGCGACTACGAGTCCGTGTTGGGCATGGATCCGGAAGAGCCGGTCAATCGCTTTGTCAGCCGCATTCCCCGCGGTCGCCTCGAACCTGCGAACGGCCCTGCAACCCTGAGTGGTCTCGCCGTCGACATCGACGACCTCACCGGCCTCGCGACCCGCGTCAATGCAGTACGGCTCGGTGGTGTGTTGACACCAACCGAGCCGCACCACTGGGTCGAATGAAGAGAATGGCTCTCTCTTGGTCGTGCCAGAGCAGGCTGATCCGCTCCGGTGCAGCGTGGGCATCGAACAATCACGTCTCTCGAAGCCATTCCTTGGGCAGAGGGATAGCCAGATTTTCGACGACTCTGTTCGTGCCGGAAAGCTGCGCCGCAATGGTTAACAAATACTTAAGAGTCGGGGAAGGGCAAATCCTCGCATCCTGAGGCCGCGCACATACCCCACGCTCGAACGCACCTGCGCGACGCTGACGGCCCCGCCCGGTGACGACGCCCTCCCCGCCGTTCGCAGTGCATGAGCGCCCCCCGACGCCGCGTGACCTGGGCCGCGCGCCCCCGAATACGGCAGCTCTCTGCCGCATCCGGCCGGGCCGGCAAGGTCTTGTCGGTCTTTTCACGGAGCTTTCGCAGCCAACGTGGCGACAACCCGTCCGGGTTGTAGCTCACCCGAGCGCCATCGATCGGCGCGACACGACACGAGGCCGATCGGGTCCTTCATTCGCAGCGGGCTGAACGCCTGCCCCTCCCACGCGCCCCTCGTGCATGCGGGTTGAAGTGCGCGGCGCCTTCCCGCAATCTGTCCGCCGCCAACGAAGGAGCCAGTCGTGACCGCCAGCATCGATCCCGTGGATTTCGAGCTCTTCAAGAACTCCGTCTTCTCCATTGCCGACGAGATGGCGCTGACCGTGTTTCGCACGACCTACTCGGCCGTGCTCAAGGACAACATGGACTACTCGACGGGCTTTGCCGACGGCCAGGGACGCCTTGCCGCCCAGGGATTGACGTTGCCCGGCCATTTGGGCTCGACACCCACCGCCCTCGAGGCCGTCATGCGCCACTACGGGGACGACATGGCGCCCGGCGACGTTTTCATCATGAACGACCCGTTCGACGGCGGCATGCACCTGCCGGACATCTTCGTCTTCAAGCCGCTCTATCACGAGGGCGAGCGGCTCGCCTTCGCCTGCACCGTCTGCCACCACACGGACGTGGGCGGACGTGTCGCCGGCTCCAACGCCTCCGATTCCACGGAGATCTACGCCGAAGGGCTGCGCATCGCCCCCATGAAACTCTACGACCGGGGCGTTCTCAACAAGACGCTGATGACCATCATCGAGAAGAACGTCCGCGTTCCCGTGATGGTCTTCGGCGATCTGCGCGCCCAGCTCGCCGCCTGCCACATCGCCGAGCAGCAGTTCGCGGACGTCGTCGCGAAGTGGGGGCCGCAGATGACGAAGCGGCTCCTCTCCGAGACCATCGACTATGCCGAGCGCCTGACACGCGCCGCCCTCGCGGACCTGCCCGACGGACAGTGGAGCTTCGAGGACTGGATCGACGACGACGGCATCGACCTGGGCAAGCCGATCCGCCTGTTCGTCACCATCACCAAGACCGGCGACCGCATGCTGGTGGACTGGACCGGCACCAGCCCCCAGGTGCGCGGCGCCATCAACAACACGCTGTCCTACACCAAATCGGCGTCCTACTGCGCCATCCGCTCGGTGCTGCCACCCAACATTCCCAACAACGAAGGCGTGTTCCGTGCCATCGAAGTGATCTGCCCGCCCGGCACGGTCGGCCACGGCGTGCTGCCGGCCGCCTGCGCTGCGCGTGGCCTCACCGGCTTCCGCATGGTCGACTGCATGTTCGGCGCCCTCGCCATGATGCTGCCCGACAAGGTCAAGGCGGCCGGCGACGGCGGCAACACCGGCATCTCGATCGGCGGCTACTACCCCGATCGCACGCCCTTCGTTTATGTCGACTTCACCTGCGGCGCCTGGGGTGCGCGCCCCTGGGCGGACGGACTCAGCGGCAACAGCCACATGTTCGCGAACATGGCGCTGCCCTCCGTGGAGGTGACGGAAGCCGAACAGCCGATCTCGGTGCTCGCCTTCGAATTCGTGCCGGACAAGGCGGGCGCCGGCAAATGGCGCGGCGGCGTGCCCTACTTCCGCGACTACCGCCTGGATACCGACGAGGCGACGTTGCAGGTGCGCTCGGATCGCAAGACCTTCCGCCCCTTCGGCTTGTACGGGGGAAGCCCCGGCGAGCCGTCCCAGAACTATCTGGATCCCGAGGCAAGCCGGCAGCCCCTGACGTCGAAGCTCACACGCACCTTCTACAAGGGCGAAGTCTTCCGGCACGTCCATCCCGGCGGTGGCGGCTGGGGCGACCCGCTCGAACGCGACCCTGATCTGGTCCTGAAGGACGTGCGCAACGAGCTGCTGTCGCTCGCCAGGGCCCGGACCGACTACGGCGTGGTGATCGATCCGGCGACATGGCAGATCGATCGCCCCGCCACGGCCACGGCACAGGCCGCGATCCGCGCCGCGCGGGGCTGGACGCGCCCGCCGAAGGTGCAGTGGAACGATCCTCTTTCCGCGCCGAAGGCCGCAGAATAACGCCCCTCCACCCCCTCGACATTCCAACCGAAAGCAAGAAACGCATGAGCCAATCGCGCGCAGTGCCCTTCCGTGTCGGTGTCGACATCGGCGGCACGTTCACCGACATCGTCCTCATGGGCGCTGACGGCACGATCCACACCAAGAAGATCTCGTCCAGCGTGGGCAACTACGCCCAGGCCATCGTCGATGGCCTGGCAGAAGTGTTCGCCGAGACCCAGCTGACGGGGAGCGCGGTCGACGAGATACGCCACGGCACCACGGTCGCCTCCAACGCCATTCTCGAGCACAAGGGCGCCCGCGTCGGCCTCATCACCACCAGGGGCTTTCGCGATGTCCTGGAACTGCGCACGCTGCGCATGCCCCGCCTCTACGACATCGCCTGGGAAAAACCGCCCCCGCTGATCGAGCGCTACCTGCGCCGCGTCGTCGACGAGCGCATCGACAAGAACGGCGCCGTCGAGCGCGCGCTTTCGATCGCGGACGCCGAAGCGCAGGTCGATGCTCTTCTCGCCGAGAAGGTCGACGCCATCGCCGTCTGCCTCATCAATTCCTTCACCAACCCGGCGCACGAACTGGCGATCAAGGACGTCATCGCCCGCAAGGCACCGGGGCTTCCCGTTTCGATCTCCTACGAGGTCCTGCCGGAGATCAAGGAGTACGAGCGCACCTCGACCACGGTCATCAATGCCTACGTAATGCCCGTCGTCGCCACCTACCTGAAGGCTCTGCGGCTCGGCCTCGACAAGGCGGGCATCCCCGCACCGCTCCTCATCATGCAGTCGAACGGCGGCCTCACGACGGACCGTGACGCTGGCGAGCGGCCTATGAACATCATCGAATCGGGTCCCGCCGCGGGTGTCGTGGGCGCCGAAAAGGTTGCGCGCGCGGAAGGCCTGGCCCGTATCATCACTTTCGACATGGGCGGCACCACCGCCAAGGCCTCGATGGTCGAGGACGGACAGGTCATGCGCGCCCAGGAGCAATCCGTGGGTGCGGGGCTCATGGCGGGCTCGCGCCTGCTGACCGGCGCCGGCTACGCGCTGAAGGTCCCCGCCATCGACCTGGCCGAGATCGGGGCAGGCGGCGGCTCACTCGTCCGCGTCGATGCGGGCGGCGCCTTGCAGGTGGGACCGGAAAGTGCCGGAGCGTTTCCGGGACCCGTCTGCTACGGCAAGGGTGGCGAGATCCCGACCGTCACCGACGCCAACGTCGTCCTGGGCTACATCAACCCCAGCCATCTCGTCGGCGGCGCCTTGAAGATCGACGCCGAACGCTCCCGCAAGGCCTACGCCGAGCAGGTCGCCGGGCCCTTGGGACTGACGGTCGAGCAGGCCGCCCTGGGAGCCCACCGCATCGCCGCCTCCAACATGATCCGCGCCCTGCGCGCCGTCTCCACCGAACGCGGCCGCGATCCGCGCGACTTCGCCCTCTTCGCCTTTGGCGGCAATGGCGCGCTGTTCGCTTGCGGCCTGGCACAGATGCTCGGCATCAAGCGCATCCTCGTGCCGCCGGGCGCTGGACTGTTCTCCGCATTCGGCCTGCTCTATGCCGACGTCGAGCACCATTACGCCCGCACCTTTCGCCGCATTCTGCGCGGCGCCGACCTCAACGCAGTCGACCAGGCCTGGACAGCGCTCGAAGCCAATGCGCGCACCCAGCTTGCAGCCGACGGTTTCACGCCTGAACAGATGCGCGTCACGCGCTCCGCTGCCCTCCACTACAAGGGCCAGAGCTACGAACTCGTCGTGCCCGTGCCCGGCGGGCCCGTCGACGCCGCACTGGCCAGCGCGCTGGAAGAGGCATTCGGAGCCGAGCACGAGCGCATCTACGGCCACCGCGCCGGCAAGGACGAGCCCGTGGAGCTCGTTGCGATCCATGTCGTCGGTCAGGGCCGCTCCGCTCGCGACGGAGTGCCCGCGTCCCTGCGCATGAGCCGCGACGAGCCTCCGCGCCAGCCACCGCGCAAGGCGTACTTCGGCGCGGAGCACGGTTGGCTCGAGACGCCCGTCCTGCGCCGCTCCGACCTTGCCACTCCGATCACCGGCCCGGCCATCGTGGAGGAATACGATGCCACGGTACTCGTAACGCCGGGCGCGCGGGCCCACCTCGACGCCAGCGGCAACATCGCCATCGCGTTGTAGGTCGCGCGCTGGAGAGGAGGGGCGAGGGGGCACCCCGGGGCGCCGTCGCACTGACGGCCGCACCCGCCTCTTGCCGCGGCCATGCGGATGTGTCGCAGCCCCCAAACGCAAAGAGCCGCCTCGCGGCGGCTCCAGCAGAACGTCGCAGGGGTGAACCCGATCAGCGCGAGTAGAACTCGACCACCAGGTTCGGCTCCATCTGGACGGGATAGGGCACATCCGCCAGCGCCGGCACGCGCAGCAGCTTGAGCGACATCTTGTTGTGGTCGGCCTCGATGTAGTCGGGCACGTCGCGCTCGGCGCTCTTCGTTCCCTCGAGCACCACGGGAAGCTGACGCGAAGCCTCCTTGATCTCGATGACATCGCCGATCTTCACGCGGAAGCTCGGGATCGTCACGCGGCGGCCGTTGACGAGAATGTGGCCGTGGCTGACGATCTGGCGGGCCGAGAACACGGTCGGCACCAGCTTGCCGCGATAGACGACCGCGTCCAGGCGGCGCTCGAGCAGGCCGATCAGGTGCTCGGACGTCGAGCCCTTGAGGCGCGTGGCTTCCTGATAGATGCGGTTGAACTGGCGCTCGGTGAGGTTGCCGTAGTAACCCTTCAGCTTCTGCTTGGCGCGCAGCTGCGTGCCGAAATCCGACATCTTGCCTGCGCGGCGCTCGCCGTGCTGGCCGGGGCGCGAGCTGCGCTTGTTGATCGGGCTCTTCGAACGGCCCCAGAGGTTTTCACCCAGGCGGCGGTCGATCTTGTGCTGAGCGCGGACGCGCTTGGTCATTTCAGAAGTCTCCGTCTTTCACTATCCACGGGATGACAGCCTTCCTCCTTTGCATCCGCTGGATGGGATGCCGACAGGCGCGCGAAGCTCGACGAGCACGGCGCCACGGAAGGGCCAAAACGAAACGCGGACCCATTGCGAGGTCCGCGATCCGCAAGTTCCATTAATGGAGTTCCACTGATGCGTCAAGGCGCTGCAGGCGACAGGCCCAGAGAACACGGAGAAGCCCTGAACACCGGGAAGACTTGAACACGGAGAGCCCCGAATGCCGTGTGGCACCGCTCCCTGTCGCGGCCCTGCTACCGACATCGGCGCAGTCATGCCACCGCAGTGGGCCAGCCCGCCGCACCGACATCATCGCGCGCCCGACATCATCGCACGGTCACGCCGGGTTCGCCCCGGCTCGTCCCGCAGCTGCCCGACGCGGCGCCGTCTCAGAAGGGAATCTCGTCGTCGATCTTCTTGTCGAACCCGCCCTTGCTGCCGCCGCCGCTGCTCGGCCGCGAGGGGGCCCGGCGCGACGGCTCCGATTCGTATCCACCGCCCATGTCGTTGCCGTAGTCGGATTGACCCGGCTCCTGCATGCCACCGCCCATGCCGCCGCTGCGGCCGTCGAGCATCGTTAGGCTCCCGCTGAAGCCCTGCACCACCACTTCCGTGGAATAGCGCTCCTGGCCCTGCTGGTCCTGCCATTTCCGCGTTTGGAGCTGGCCTTCGATATAGAGCTTGGCGCCCTTGCGGACGTATTGCTCCACCACCTTGCACAGCGGCTCGCTGAAGATCACCACGCGATGCCACTCGGTTTTTTCGCGGCGCTCGCCACTTCCTTTGTCCCGCCACGACTCGCTGGTGGCGATGCGCAGGTTCGCAATCGGGCGGCCGTCCTGGGTGCGACGGATTTCAGGATCCGCGCCGACGTTGCCGATGAGGATCACCTTGTTGACGGAACCAGCCATTGCTTCACTCCTTCCCGGATCATGCAATGCATGACCCACCTCACTCGGTCCGATGCGCGCTGCACGCTGCCCGGACCCACGGCAACGGAGGCCAGTCGCACTGCGCGCCGCTTGCGCGCCGAATACGAAGCCTCCACGGAACGGGCCACCGTCAGCGAACACGCCCCGGGCCTTATCGGGCACCATATCGATCTTGCAATCGACGGCTCCCGCCTTTCGAGACCTTATCCACCGCAAACTCGCAAGAGCCGCGACCCATGGGCCGATAGAACCATGCATGAAGCCCGATTGCAGGCCATGCGGCGGCGCACAACGCTATTTTGTTCGTGTTATATTCTTTAATTAGTCCAGAACCGCCGTCAGTTCAAGCCTGCGCATGCACACGCTGGGTTCGTGACACCACCCCGTTCGCACTTCTGCAAGGGTGCTGCCGGAAGGCACATCCAACGCCGCCTCGGGGAGGGAGGTGTGTGGCGGTGCGGCGCCGAATGGGCCTTCCGGAAGCAGGCTCGGACTCTCGATACGCAGAACGCTGCGAGCCGAGCCGGAGACAGCCTCGATGCGGGGTTTCTCGGCTGTCCCATCTGTTGCGCTCGTGCAGGTCCGGTTCGGTCTGCCGAGCATGATCCGTTTCTCACGTTCGCGGCTGGGGCGGTGCGTTATCGGCTTGCGCTGCCACGACAACTTCGCTACGTGCGATGGGTGGATCTGGCCGTCCGATCGGGTCGACTTGTTGACGGGCCTGCGGCAATTTCACGACTGGAGATCACAACAGATGACAACCATGAAATGCACGTGATTAGTTTAAGATGTTGAATTAAATGATTTTATAGAGACAGAAATGCGCACGCCGACTGACCGCGGCATGGGGCGACCGGAACCCGCGCCAACCCGATCTCAGCCCTTGGGCACAACCGTCACGCGCAGTGTCTTGCCGCTGGCGAGGAGGCCGATCAGGCGATCCACGTTGGGATGCTTGCCGGGATTGGCGCGCGCGTCGGCGGTATGCTCGCCGTAGAGTTCCAGACCGCGCGCGGCGGCCTCCGGCGTGATTGCCCCGAACGCTTCACCCAGATGATGATAGACCACCAGAGACCCCGTCTGCCCGGGCTTGTTCTCGATCGTGGCGACCACCGCCCCGCTCTCGGCATCCACGAGGCGGAGCGCAGCGAGATGCGAAACCGCAGGCAGCGTCTTCAGCGTATCGGCAAAGGCCATGTCGAGGTCCGATGATTTGGGCGGGCGGGCGATGCCGACCAGTTTAGGCTGCAAGGTCTGAAATTCAAAACAGTTCGACAGCAGATGGGTCTCTGCAGCGCGCGGTGCCCTTGCCCGCGCTGCACCACCCGCTCCGCAGCGCCACGGCACCGTCACTCCGACCCCGTCCGCTCGGGGCTGGACAACGAAGCGCTTTTACGCTTTATTTCACCAATCAGTTAATTAACAATTCGGTCAATAAAGATGCGAGACCCCCTCAGCCGCACGTTCGCGGCCCTCGCGGACCCCACGCGGAGGGCCATCCTTGCCCGCCTTTCCGAAGGCGAGGCCAACGTGTCGGATCTCGCGGAGCCGTTCTTGCGCGACATGAGCCTTCCCGCCATCACCAAACACCTCAAGGTGTTGGAGAATGCCGGTCTCATCACCAAAGGCCGCAAGGCGCAGTGGCGCCCCTGCCAACTCAACGGGGAACCACTGCGCGCAGCAGTGGATTGGATGGAACAGTATCGGGTCGCCTGGGAAGACCAGCTCGACCGCCTCGGTGCCTATCTGAAATCGAAATCCAAGGGAGCCGATCATGGCCACGAGACATAGGACCAACGTCATCTCCCTCACCCGCGTCTATGACGCGCCGCTGCAGGCGGTATGGGAGGCCTGGACCATCCCCGAAGAGGTGGCGCAGTGGTGGGGACCACGCGGCTTCACGATCACGACACACAGCCGCGACCTGCGCACGGGCGGGCATTGGCACTACACGATGCACGGCCCGGACGGCACCGATTACGAGAATACGACGCAGTATCTCGACGTCCAGCCGCAGGAGCGCATGGTCTACGACCACGGCGGCCACAAGGACCGCCCGCCCCTGTTCCGCATGACGGTCCTCTTCACCGAGCGCGACGGCCGGACCCAGCTCGATCTCAGCATGGCGCTGGCAACGCCGGAAGCCGCCGATGCAGCCCGCGGCTTCATCAAGAAGGCCGGCGGCGAGGCGACCTGGGACCGCCTGGGGGAATATTTGGCACAGCGGTACGCGGGTGCGGAGCAATTCTTCATCACGCGCTCGTTCGATGCCCCCATCGCGAGCGTCTACGAAATGTGGACCAATCCGCAGCATCTCGCGGGTTGGCTGCCGCCCACCGGCGCGACGATGCGATTCCTGCGTGCCGAGCCGCGCGTCGGGGGCACGTCGCTCTATCAGATGACGGCAGCCGACGGGACCGTCATGCATGGGCGCGTGACGTACCAAGCGCTCGAGAAGCCCGGCCTCATCGTATACACGCAACAGTTCTGCGACGAGAAGGAACGGATCATCCGCCCGCCGTTTTTCGCCGATTGGCCGCTCACCATGCTCTCCACGGTGGAACTGGCCTCCGAGGCGCCCGATCGCACACGCGTCAGGGTGCTCTGGGAACCGCGCGAAGCGACGCCTGCCGACATCGCCGCGTTCATCGAGCAGCGTAGCGGCATGACCGTGGGCTGGACCGGCAGCTTCGACAAATTGGAGGCCGCACTGCCGTCGCCCCGATAGCAGCGCAATGGCGAACGCCGATCGGCGCCGCAGGCGCGTGACCGCAACACCGGCTGCCGATGCAGCACGCCCCCCGGCCTGCCGCTAGTGTAGCGCATCTGACGTTTGGTCCCCGCTTTCGGCTGGGACCGTAACCAAACGTCAGATGCAAAAGCTACACTAGAACCTTGGTGTTGCTCGTGTTCCTTCTGGCTCCGACACTTGGTCGAGAGCCCGATGCACGGGGAACCAAGTGTCGGAGCCGGAACACGAGTGTAGCGCATCTGACGTTTGGTACCCACTCGCGGCTGGGACCATGACCAAACGTCAGATGCAAAAGCTACACTAGAATCATAGTGTTGCTAGTGTTCATTCTGGCTCCGACACTTGGTCCAGAGGCCGATGCACGGGGAACCAAGTGTCGGAGCCGGAACACTAATCCAGCGAGATCGCGAGCCCGCTCAGATCGAGGTTCGCGATCAGGCCGACTTGCCGCCCCGAGAGTTCCAGCACGGCGCCCTTCTGATTGGTGAGCACGATCGCACGCGCGCCGCCACCGACAGCCAGACCGGCACCGGCTGCTGCGTAGACGCCCGCCACGTCGGAGGGCCGGCGGATATTGCGCACCCGCCCGTTCAAATGCGTCTTGGAGCCGCCGAACACGAGACCGTAGTCGAGGCCCCCGACGGACAGCCTGTAGCGCCGGCCGTGGAAATCGAGCGTGCCCCCGCCGCCCGAACCGCCGATGATCCAGCCAGCCTTGTAGATCGTCAGCGATACCCAGCCGCTATCGGCCAGCGCCGCGCCGGACAGGCCGGCCCACGCAATCGCCGCGACGAGCACGGTCCGCAGGCGTGTTGGTAGCTTCATGACAGGACTAGCTCCCCTGATCGTGGATGTGCGCTGAAAACGCAGGTGCAATCGATACTGCGACTTCAGCCGGCGAAATGGGGAGGGATTGTGTTCGCAATGAATACGACGACGGCGTCTGTGGCCGTCGCGTCACGCCATGCGCGAGGCAGAAAAGCGACGCCCGGTCGCCGTCTCCAGCCACCGGGCGCAAAGTCGCATGGTCACGTTGTAAGGCCGGTCACACCGCGCCTCTCTTGCGCAGATTCTCGACATCGGCGGCGCTGTAGCCGACCTCGCCCAGCACCTCTTCGGTGTTCTGGCCAAGCGTCGGCGGCGGGCGCTTCACGGAGGCCTTCGACCGGCTCATGAGGATCGGCTGGCCGACGACCTCGGTCGCGCCGCGTTCCTGGCTGTCCATGGGCTGTGCCAGCCCGAGGTGGCGCACCTGCTCCAGCCCGAACACCTGGTCGATGCTGTTGATCTCGCCGGCCGGGCAACCGTTGGCGTTGAACATCTCGATCCAATAGGCCGCCGGCTTTTCGATCGTATGCTTCTCGATCAGCGCGTTCAGCTTCTTGCGGTTCTTGGAGCGGCCCTTGGCATCGGCGAAGTCGGCATCCTTGAAGCCCGGATCGTCGAACAGGGAGGCGAACTTCTCCCACATCTTCTGGCCGGCGACGGCGATGTTCATATAGCCGTCCGACGTTTTGAACACGCCGGTGGGGATGGAGGTGGGATGGTCGTTGCCAGCCTGCGGCGGCACCTCCTTGTCCATCAGCCAGCGCGTCGCCTGGAAGTCCAGCATGAAGACCTGGGCCTGCAGCAGCGAGGTCTGCACCCACTGCCCCTTGCCCGACTTCTCCCGCTCCATCAGCGCCAGCAGGATGCCCTGGCTGCAGAAGATGCCCGCCGTCAGATCCGCGATCGGAATGCCCACGCGCATGGGGCCCTTGCCCGGCTCGCCGGTGATCGACATGAGACCGCCCATGCCCTGCGCGATCTGGTCGAAGCCCGGGCGGTTCGCCAGCGGTCCGTCCTGGCCGAACCCGGAGATCGAGGCATAGACGATGCGCGGATTGAGCTTGGAGACCGTGGCGTAGTCGATGCCCAGTCGGTTCTTCACGTCGGGGCGGTAGTTCTCGACGATCACGTCGGCTTTCTGGGCCAGCTTGAGGAACACCTCCTTGCCCGCGGGGTCCTTCAGGTTCAGCGTGATCGAACGCTTGTTGCGATGCAGGTTCTGGAAATCGCTCCCCGAGCGCGGGCCGCCCAACCCCACCTTGTCCGACTCAGGGTCTTCGATCTTGATGACGTTGGCGCCCCAGTCGGCAAGCTGGCGCACACAGGTCGGACCGGAGCGCACGCGCGTCAGATCGAGGACGGTATAGGCGGAAAGGATGTCGCTGGCAGGCTCGAAGGGCATGGCGCTGATCCGATTGTGAGAGGTCCCGCTGCGGGGGATTTCGCTTCTGGCGTGGGAACCGATTGTGTCGTCGCCACCGGCCCTCCTGTCAACCGCCGCGGCGCGCGCCGCCAGATGCGCGACCCGAGGCCCGCAACAGGCCGCGCAACGAGCCGTTGACACGCATGGCCACTCCTGCGCATAAGCTTGCGCCCATGAACGAGACAAGCAACATTCTTCCGGCTCTGCGACGTCGCCGCGCGCCTTTGGCTCCGCGGCTGCGATGACGTCTGCCTGAATACCGCAAGACCCGTCATCCCACGAAGCCGCGCCAAGAGCCGCGGCTTTTTTTGTTGCCTGATTTTCCCGACACCCCCCTGAAGTGCATCTGCCAAAGGAACACAGCGCCATGAGCACTGAGACGACCAGCGATACCGGTCTGGGCCACAACCGGGCCAAGGCTTCGGTCTTCATCGACGGCGAGGCGGGCACGACCGGCCTCGAGATTCGTGAGCGGCTGGCCAAGGTGCCGGCCATCGCCGTGCAGAGCATCGATCCGGCCAAGCGCAAGGATCCCGCCGCACGGCAGGCCTTGATGAAGTCGGTCGATCTGGTGGTGCTGTGCCTGCCCGACGATGCCGCCAGGGAAGCCGTGGCACTCGCCGACGACCTGGGCGCCGCCGCCCCGCGCATCGTCGATGCGTCCACCGCCTACCGGGTGGCGAAGGACTGGACCTACGGTTTTCCCGAGCTTGATGCCGCGCAAGCCGAGGCCGTCGCCAAGGCCACGCGTGTCTCCAACCCCGGCTGCTACCCCACGGGTGGCATCGGCCTGATCCGGCCGCTGGTGGACGCCGGGCTCATCCCCGCCGACTATCCCATCACCGTCAACGCCGTGTCCGGCTACTCGGGCGGCGGCAAGTCGATGATCGAGGCCTACGAGACCGGCAAGGCACCCCTGTTCGAGGTCTACGGCCTCGGCCTCGAGCACAAGCATGTGCCCGAGTTGCAGCTCTACTCGGGCTTGACGCGGCGGCCGATCTTCGTCCCCTCCGTCGGCAACTATCACAAGGGCATGCTGGTGAGCGTGCCGCTCCATCTCGACACGCTGCCGGGCAGGCCCGCGCCGGCCGACCTGGAAGCGGCCCTCGCCAGCCACTACGCCGGCTGCAAGTGGGTGAAGGTGATCCCCGGGGATGACGCATCGACCAAGGGCGGCCGCATCGACGCACTCGCCTGCAACGACACCAACGTGCTGGAGCTGCGGGTCTTCGGAAACGCCAGGCACGGGCAGGCCGTGCTCGTCGCACGGCTCGACAACCTGGGCAAAGGCGCATCGGGCGCCGCCGTCCAGAACATCGGCCTCATGCTCGGCGTGGACGTGTGATCGCCGGGTGATCCAGCCCATCAGCAGAACGGCGGCGGCTCTCGCGCGGGGTCGCCGTCGGGCAGTGTTCGCAGACCACCGCGACGATCAACCCTGCGCGTGGATGCCCGCCACGAGCGACATGAACTGTTCGAGTTGCCACGACGGCGCTCCCATCCAGACGAGGTGGGTCGCATTGCGCGCCACCTCGTCGGGGAGTGCATGGCACCTGATGTCGCGCGCCGCCCGCAGCGACCGCACGACCGACATCGGCATGATCCCGCAGCCAGCACCTGCCGCAGCGCACGCGATGATGGCCTGGTAGCTCGCCAACTCCAGCACGCGCTCGACCGTGATGTCCTGGCTGGACAGCCAGCCTTCGAGCCGCTTGCGATACGAGCAGCCCTTCGTGAACGTGAGAATAGTCCGAGACGACAGGTCGCCGGCACCCGCCAGCGCTCTCTGTGAGCGCGCCGTCACCAGAACGAGCGTTTCCTCGAACACCGCCTGCGCGTTCACGCCGTCCGACGCGAACGGCTCCCCGACGAATGCCGCGTCGAGCTGATAGTCCCGCACCTTGCGGATCAATGCTCCCGTCGTTCCCGTCTCGATGGTCAGGCCGACGCCGGGATGCCGGCGATGGAAGTCCGCCAACACCTTGGGCAGCCGGCTGGCCGCCGTGCTTTCCATCGAGCCGAGCCGAAGCTGACCGAAGCTCGGCGCGCCACGCGTCGCCGCCTCGGCCTCGCCCGCAAGCTTCAGCAGCCGTTCCGCATAGACGAGGAGCGTCTGGCCCGCCTGCGTGAGCACGACGTTGCGACCTTGCCGCCGAAGCAGTTCGACCCCGAGCCTGTCTTCCATCTGCTTGATCCGCGTGGTGACGTTGCTGGGGACACGGTTGAGCGTCTCCGCGGCACGCAGGACGCCACCCTCGCGGGCGACGGCACGGAAAATGTCCAGGGAGTCGAGATCGATCATTCTCATAATGGGAATAATAGGTCACAATAATTCATTTGCATAGAATTTGGCTGCGCGTTAGCGATCGGACGCAAGGGAGGCGACCCCATGACCAGACTGACCAATCGGCTGACCCGAGCCCTGTGCGTCCGCTACCCCATCCTCTCCGCACCGATGGCCTTTGCCGGAGGCGGCGCACTGGCTGCCGCTGTAAGCCGGGCCGGCGGCCTGGGCTTGATCGGCGGCGGCTACGGCGACCCCTCCTGGCTGGACGAACAGTTCGCGGCGGCAGGCGGCGAACGGGTCGGCGTCGGCTTCATCACCTGGTCGCTGAGGCAGTCGCCATCGCTGTTGACCGCCGTGCTGAAGCATCGGCCAGCCGCGGTCATGCTGTCGTTCGGCGACCCTCGGCCCTTCGTCGACGAGATCCGCGCCGCAGGGGCCAAGCTCATCCTGCAGTGCCAGAGCATCGACCACGTCTGGGACGCCATCGACGTGCAGGCCGATGTCGTCGTCGCCCAGGGCGCGGAGGCCGGCGGCCACGGCGCCCTGCGCGGAACCTTGACCTTCGTGCCGGAGGCAGCCGACCTGCTGGCCGAGCACGCGCCTGACGCCGCGCTGGTGGCTGCGGGCGGGATCGGTGACGGGCGCGGGTTGGCCGCAGCCATCATGCTGGGCGCCGACGGCGTGCTGATCGGCACGCGCTTCTGGGCAGCGGCAGAAGCGCTGGTGAGCCCCCGTCATCACGACGCCATCGTCGAATCCACCGGCGACGATACGATCCGGACGACGACGCCCGACATCGCGCGACAGATCGCATGGCCACGCGGCTTCACGGCGCGCGTCCGCCGCAACGCCTTCACGCAGCGCTGGCACGGGCGGGAAGAGGAACTGGAAAAGAGCGTCGCCGTCGAAGGCCCGAAGTACCGCAAGGCGTTCACGGACGGCGATCCCGACCATACCGGCGTCTGGTTCGGCGAGGCGGCCGGGATCATCCACGCCATTGCACCGGCCGGCGAGATCGTGCAGCGCATCGCAGCAGAGGCGGAGGCTCTACTCGCGGGGGCACCGCGCAGCCCCCCCGGCACAGGCCTCTGAGCGAGACGTCGCGACCGCCCATTGCTGCATCGGGGACACCCCGGCCGCTTGCCAGGGCCGCTCGTCGCAGTTGACGAGCGCCTGCCTCTCGTGCTGCAGGACATGCCTGGGAGCACGGATCATTCACACGGAACCGCGAGCCATGACGGCAGGCACGACCATCCTGGATGCGATCGGAAACACACCCCTCGTCGAACTGCGGCGGATCGTTCCGCGCGGAAGCGCCCGCATCGTCGCCAAACTCGAATCCGCCAATCCGACAGGCAGCATGAAGGACCGCGTGGCGCGCGCCATCGTCGAAGGCGCCATTGCGAAAGGCCTTCTCCCGCCCGGAGGCACGATCGTCGAATATACCGCCGGCACGACCGGCATCTCGCTCGGGTTCGTCGCGCGCGCGCTCGGCTACAAGGCCCATTTCGTCTACTCCGACGCCTTCAGCGCGGAAAAGGGCCGAACGATGCGCGCCTTTGGCGCCGACGTGACCGAAATCCAGAGCGTCGAAAAGAAGATCACCAAAGACCTCGTCGACGCCATGATCGCCAAGGCCGGCGAGATCGCCGAACGGCCTTCACACTGGCTCGCCAATCAACTGAAGAACGAGGATGGAACGGCCGGCTATTTCGGACTGGGCGAAGAGATCTGGCGGCAGACGGCAGGCGCCGTCGACGCCTTCGTGCATTCCGTCAGCACCGCCCACTCGCTGCACGGCACCAGCCGGGCGATCCGGCGGCACAAGAGCGATGTTCTCGTCGCGGCCGTGGAGCCCGACGAATCGGCCGTGCTCTCGGGCCGGCCGGCAGGCTCGCACCAGATCGAAGGCATCGGCGTCGGCTTCGTGCCACCCCTATGGAGCCCGAGCGAAGTCGATGAAATTCTCACCGTGTCGTCGCAGGACGCCAAGGCCATGGCGCGGCGGCTGGCACGTGAGGAGGCCATCTTCGCGGGCACGTCTACGGGCGCCAACGTCGTTGCCGCGTTGCGGCTGGCGGAACGGCTGGGCTCCGGGGCCACCGTCGCAACCCTCGTCGTCGATTCTGGATTGCGTTACTTGAGCACCGACGTCTTCGACCTCAGCTGATCGAGATCGTCGTATCGCCACTGGCCGCGGGGTTCGCCGCCCCGTGCGAGGACGGCGCCGCGCTTACCATTCGCCTATTTGTCGGCGCCGCCCGTCAACCCGCAGAAGGAACCGCGGAAGTAGACGAGGGGATGGGCTTCGTCGTCGAAGCTGCCCTCGCGCACGCGGCCGATGAAGATCGAGTGCGTCTCGAACACGTGCTCGTCGGCCAATTCGCAGTCGAGGCTCGCCGCGGTGCCCTTGAGCAGCGGCGCCCCTGTCACCATCGTCGTCCAGCTCTCGTCGTCGAAACGCGCCTCGCCCTCCAGCTTCTTGCTGGAAAAGCGCCGCGCTAGTTCTTCCTGGGATTTCGACAGCACGTTCACAGAGAAGCAGCGCTGCGCCTTGATCGGCGCGTGCGCACTGGCATTGCGGTTGACGCAGATGAGGATCATGGGCGGGCTGTCTGTGAGCGAGCACATCGCCGTGGCAGTGAGGCCCGTGCGGTTGCCCTTCTCGCCGACGGCGATGATCGTCACCGCGCCAGCCTGCTGGCGCATCAGGTTGCGAAACTTGGCCTGATCCATGCGTCTCCCTGCTCGTTCGTGACCGGCGCAACACGCCGGCCACGTTCGACCCGCGCTTACGCCTTGAGCTTCCAATCGCCGATCTGGGCCTTCGGCAGCCCGAGGTTCTCGCGCAGCGTCGTGCCCTTGTAGTCCTTCTGGTGCAACCCGCGTCGCTGCAGCTCCGGCACCACCATGCGCGAGAAGTCCTCGTAGGAGCCTGGCAGATGCGTCGCCGCCACCACGAAGCCGTCGCAGCACGTATTGAACCATTCCTCGAGCCCGTCCGCCACATCCTTTGGCGTGCCGACGAAGCGTGGGAATTCACGCACCGTGCCGCGATTCGAGAACTTCACGAAATCCGCGATCGTGGGGTTGCGCTTGCCCGAAAGCTGGACGACGCGATCGACGATGCCGCGCAGACCACTGACGGACGCCAGCTCGTCGTCGTTGAACGAGCTGTCCATTGGCTTGGAGTAGAAGTCGAAGTTCAGCACCTCCGAAAGCAGTGCCAGCCCGTCCACCGGCTTGGCCAGGCTGTCGATCTCCGCCATCTTGTCCTCGGCCATCGCCTTGGTCTCGCCCGTCACGCAATAGACGGCGGGGGCCACCGCGACGCTGGCGGGATCGCGACCGAAGCCCGCCACCTGCTTCTTGAAGGCGTCGTAGGTGCGCTTGCCGATCTCGAGGTTCGGATAGACGCAGAAGACGAGTTCACCCCAGCGCGCCGAGAACGTCTGGCCGCGGCCGGACTGGCCGGCCTGGATGATGACGGGACGGCCCTGCGGCGAGCGCGGTACCGTGAACGGCCCCTTGGACTTGAACCATTTGCCCTTGTGGTCGAGGCGGTGCACCTTTTCGGGATGGGCGAAGAGGCCGCTCGCCTTGTCGACGACGATGGCATCGTCCTCCCACGTGTCCCAGTGGCCGAGCACGACCTCCATGAACTCGTCGGCCACGTCGTAGCGCAGATCGTGCTCGAGGTGCTCGTCCTGGCCGAAGTTCTGTGCTTCCGAGTTGTTGAGCGAAGTGACCACGTTCCAGGCCGCACGCCCGCCCGACATCAGGTCGAGCGTGGAAATCTGGCGCGCCACGTGGAAGGGCTGGTAGTAGGTCGTCGAATAGGTCGAGCCCAGCCCCAGGTTCTTCGTCGCCATGGCCATGCAGGCGAGGATCGTGACCGGGTCCATCTTCACGACGCGGATGCCATGGCGCACGGCCTCGGCATGGTCGTTGCCGAGGATGTCGGGCATCGCCAGGCGGTCGTCGAAGAAGCCGAGCTGGAACTTGCCGTACTCGAGCGCCCGCGCGATGCGCTGGAAATATTCCGGCCCCAGGAAATCGGGCGTCGAATGCGGGTGCCGCCAGGACCCGACATAGTTCGAGCAGTTCTGCGCCTGCATGAACCCGATGAGTGTCATCTGGCGGGGCGTCTTCGTCATGTTCGCTCTCGATCCTGGTGACGGCACGCGCCGTCCGGTGGCTGATATGTCCGGACATGCTGATAACGCCTTTTTGCAGGTCCGTCACGATGGAGCGACGCGATGCCGCCCTGCCGTGGCTTCGGGGCCTCTCCGCTACCGGCATGGTGGCATCCCCAGATGGCCCAATTCTCGCTGTTGCGAAGGGCAACCCGAGTCGCTATGGTCCGCCGCGCTTTGGGGCGTAGCCAAGTGGTAAGGCAGCGGATTTTGATTCCGCCATTCCCAGGTTCGAATCCTGGCGCCCCAGCCAGAAACCTCCGTAGATGATACCCTTATCGCGCGAGAGTGCGCCGCCTCGCCAGTCCCCCCGCATGCGTTCCCCAGCGGCCTGCATGCGCCGCGCGCCACCCCGTTGCCAGCACCCGCGGCCGGTGCTCGGGGGCCCTCTTGTCCCTCGCCTCCAAATCATCGACGGTAGGTGCCCGACGATTTCCCTGCAGCCCCACAATTTCCCTGAAGGATGACGCATGGCCGCCACGTACGCCAATCACCGCGCGCAGTTGAAGGCAATCCTGTGCGGCTGGGGCATGCCCGAGGACAACGCCGAGATCACCGCCGAAGTTCTCGCCTGGTCCGATCTGCACGGCGTCGACAGCCACGGCATTTCGATGATCCCGGGCTACGACACGCTGCGACGCAACGGCCGCGCCCGCATGGACGCGCGCCCTCGCATCGTTTCCCAGACCCCCGTTTCGGCGGTTGTCGACGGCGGCGGCGGGCTCGGACACGTGCCCGCCCATTTCGCCATGACGACGGCGATCGAAAAGGCCAAGACCGTCGGCATGGCCGCGGTCGTGGTGCGGGCCTCCGCCCACTTCGGCGCTGCCGGCTTCTATACGCTGATGGCCGCGAACGCCGGTCTCGTCGGCATGGCCTGCACGTCGGCATCGGGCATCCAGGTGGCACCCACGTTCGGCAAACAGGCGCGGCTGGGCACCGATCCCTGGTCGTTCGCCGCCCCCAGCGCCGATGGCGTTCCCTTCCTCTTGGACATGGCCACGACGACGGTTGCCGCCGGCCGCATCCGCAACAAGGCGAACGAGGGCCTGCCCACGCCCGACGGCTGGGTCCTGGATCGTGATGGCCGTCCCTCGAACGATCCGCTGGTTGCCAAGGAGAAAGGCGGCTTCCTCACCTCGCTCGGCGGCTCGCCGGAAAATTCGAGCTACAAGGGCTATGGCCTGGCCGTCATGGTGAACATTCTCGCCTCCTGCCTGTCCGGTGCCACGCTCATCACCGATCCCGAGCACACCAAGAAACCCGTCGGCATGGACATCGGCCATTTCTTCATGGCCATCGACCCCGCCATTTTCCGCGGTGCCGGCGATTTCGAGGCCGATGTTGCGAGCTTCCTCGGCACCCTGCGTGCCACCACCCCCGTGGATCCGGCCCGCCCCGTCATGGTCGCCGGCGATCCCCAGTGGAAGCTTGCCGAGGAACGCATGCGCGACGGCATCCCCGTCGGCCCGGGACTACTGGCACAGGTGCGCCAGATCGCGCAGGCTGCCGCCGCGCCCTGGTTGCTCGACTGAGGCGACAGACCAGCGTCGCATATCGCGCCGTCACGGGCAGGTCGCGTTCTCGACGAGGCCGCGCCACTGCGAAACCGGCAGCGCGACATTGGCGACACGCGCGCGGCTGCCCAGCATGATCGCGGCAACTTTCAACGTGCCGCCGTCGTCGGCAAACAGCGGTCCGCCCGAACTCGCGGGATGCGTATCGCAATCGTTGAGCCACAGGCGCCCCGTTCGGTCCGTTTGCAGCAGGCGGCAGCCGTGGTGCGCCAAAAGCACCTGCCTGCGATCCGCGGGATAGGCGGCATGCGTCAACGCCAAACCGGCCTTGGCGATGCCATCGCGCGCCAGAGGTGAAGGCGGCAGCGGCAGTCTGTGCGCGAGGACCACGGCGACGACATCCCGCGCCAGTGCGGCCATCGCCGTCGCCCGCCCCGCCGTCTCCGCGCCCGCCGCCGCTGCCGGATGCGGCGTAACGGCGTACGGAAAGCGCAGGCACCGCGCCGTCGAATGTCCCTTGTGCGTCCCCCCGCTCACGCCCGCGACGAAGTGGATCGCGTGCAGGGGAAACGGCGCCCGTGTCCTGGCGTCGATGACGCAATGCGCGGCCGTCACCACCACGTCTGGCGCCACCAGCGTACCCGTGCATTGGCGTCGTGTCCGATAGAGCGCGACGTTGACCTGTCCCACCGCATCCCAGGGCGCGCCGCCGTCGATCACGCTTTGACGGTCGTCCCTGCCGATGATGCCGGGATGGGGATCGCGCGCCACGGCCGACGGTGCCCCCAGGAGGCTGGCGCAGGCGAACCAAACGAGCACCCTTATCGGCGTCATGCCGGTGTTCCCCCGCATCCATTCTGATGCACGATCATAGCCGCGTCGCGACTTGCTCCAAAACCCGGTCGTCGCAGTCGTCGCGGGCTCGTTGCACCGCGCGCCCTTGCGCTGCTAGCCTCTCACGCTTCGACGCGATCTCGAGAATTGATATGCCCGCCACAGCAAAGTTCACCATCGAACAGGCGTCCCGCCCCGTGGATGTGGCGGCCGTCGCCGCGCTCTTTCGCGCCTATGCCGCCTCGCTCGACGTCGATCTCGCCTACCAGGGCTTCGAGGCGGAACTGGCCGCTCTTCCCGGCAAGTATGCGCCGCCACACGGGGCCCTGCTGCTCGCCCGCGACGCTGCCGGCGTGCCGGTCGGCTGCGTCGCCCTGCGTCTCTTGGCCGAACCGCACACATGCGAGATGAAGCGGCTCTACGTGCCGCCCGCCGCCCGCGGCACCGGGCTCGGGCGGGCACTCGTCGATGCGGTGATCGCCGAAGCCCGGCGGCTCGGATATCGCGCACTCTGTCTCGACACGCTGCCGTCGATGGCGAAAGCCGTCGCGATCTATCGTGGACTCGGCTTCGTCGAGATCGCGCCCTACTACGACACACCCGTTGCAGGCACGATCTTCCTGCGCCTCGCCCTGGCCGACGGCGCCTGCGGCCGCTAACCTCGCCCATGCCGCGACAGGGGAGGCCATCGTCATGCTGAGCGAGATTGCAGAGAACGACGCGACAGGAGAGATTGCCGCGATCTTCGCAGACGTGCGCCACTTGTGGGGCGTGCCCTACGTCTCCGCCATCCAGCGCCACCTCGCGACCCGCCCCGGCGTCCTCGAATGGGCGTGGGAGGCAGTCGGCCCCGCCTTCGGGTCGGGCACCGCCCAGCAGGCCGCATGGCAGGCGGGCGGCGACCTCGCCGTCACCCCGCTGCCCCCTCTTTCCCGTGCCGCCCTGGCCGTGTGGAACGTCGATGATGAAGGCCTGGCCACGATCCGGGCGACAGCCGAGGGTTTCGTGCGCGTGGCGCCCGTGAACATGATGTTCGCCGCGCTTGTGAAGCGGCTCCTCTCCGGTGATCGGCCGGGCGGGACCGTGACCGCCCACTCCTGGTCGCCGCCCGCCCCCCTCCCGGCCCCGCCGCCGATGGTCCATCTCGACACTGTGGCGCCGCCGCTCCGCGAGGCCCTTCTGGCTTTCGCGACCTATCGCGACGGCGCGCCATTCGTCCCGGGCCTCTATCGCATGCTCGCGCATTGGCCGGCCTTTCTGGCCCACCTCGCAATCGTGCTGCCGCCGCGACTGGCCGACCCGCAAATCGCCACGGCATTCGACACGATCCGCGTCCGCATCGATGCGGCCGCGCCCGCGGTACTGGCAACCCTGCCGGCAACGCCCACGCGCCATCCCATGCCTGACGAACAGGAGCGCCAGCACTTCTTTCGGATCGGCGAGATCTATCGCAAGACGAGCCCGGAACTGATCGTGCTCGGACGCCTCGTCGCCGGCGCACTACCGGCATGAAGCCCCCCGAGCCCCGGCGTCTCGGACCGCTGGCGTACGACAGCAGGATTGGCACTCGAGAGCTATCGGCTCAGCGAAAAGTTGGCGGAGCCGCCGCCTGCGACCAGCGACGCGCTCAGGCGATTGCCGCGCAGCGAGATGTAGATGGAGCCGCTGATACCGTACTCCGAATTCTGGAACTCACCGCTGAACCGCGTCGAGGATATGCGGGTGATCTGGGCATTCTGCGAAACGCTGCCCGAGGGCGTCGAGCAAGTGGCACGCATGGAATAGGTGCGCGAGGAGTTGCGCCGGAACGTCGCCCGGCAGCGTGCCCGCTCCTTCTCGCCGGACGCGAAATTGACGGAGCCCCCACCGCTCCACGATCCCGCCAGATTGGCTTCCGCCGCCATCACGGAGCCCATGGTGAGGGGTGCTGCGACGAGCGCCGTAGCCAGCAGCAGACGTGTTGAAATCCAAGCAGAGCCCAGCTTCGTCATCGATCGCACCCACCATCAATTCTGGAGGTTAACCAAGACGGATTTATCGCTGTTCAGACCACAGTGTGTCAACGGACACGACGGCGCAACCCACGCAATTCGCATTGTTCTCACACGATGTTGAAAGTCGCGCACCGACAGCACTCCGGGCGGGTCCCTTCGAGCATCAGCACGCGGCACCGGGCGCGCACTCGCACGCGTCAATCTCCCAGTGCGAGCCCCTCGCGCCGAGGATCGGCACCGCCCATCCAGCCGCCCGCGTCTTGGCGCATGATGACCCCCAGTCCCGAGGTCATTTCCTTGAACACCACGGACTGGCCGAGTGGCCTCAGCCCGATCGAAAGCCGGACGACCTCGAAGCTCTCACGCGCATGCGCCAGCAGATCCGCGACGGGCGCGCGCACGGCTTCGAGTTCCAGCGCGGCGGACGGACTGGAAAAGTTGCGCAAGGAGACCGCCGCCTGCGGATCGAGCTTCCAGTCGATCAAGCCGACGAGCGCCTTGAGAACATACGGGATGATGCGGCTGCCGCCGGGCGACCCCGCAATGATCGAAAGCCTGCCGTCCCGGTCGAAGACCAGCGTCGGGCTCATGGAACTGCGCGGCCGCTTGCCCGCGCCAACCGCATTCGCTATCGCCCGCCCCGAGCCATCGACCGGTCGGAACGAGAAGTCCGTCAGTTCGTTGTTGAGCAGGAAGCCCCCCGCCCAGATCCCCGAGCCGAACCCCGCTTCGATCGTCGTCGTCATCGACACCGCGTTGCCGTCGCGATCGACGATGGAGATGTGGCTCGTGCCGCTGGCTTCAAAAGTTGCATCGACGCCGAAATCCACGCGCCGCCGCCCCGGCGGGATGCCCGCGGGCGGGTGCCGTGCGGGGCGGAACCGGTCGATGCGCGCGCGCCGCCGGCCGATGTATCCGGGGTCGAGCAGGCCGTCGGGCATGTCCACGAAATCGGTATCGGCGACATAGCGGTTGCGGTCGGCGAAGGCGAGTTTCAGGGCTTCGGCCATCAGGTGCAGCGCGCCGGGCGACAGTGCCGCACGCGGCCCCGCGCCCAGGGAAAACCCATCGAGCATCATCAAGGCCTGGCCGATGGCGATGCCGCCGCTCGACGGCGGTCCCATGCCGCACACGCGCGTGGTGCGATAGGGCACGCAGACGGCGGCCCGCTCCTTCACTACGTAGGCCGCCAGATCGCCAAGCGATACGTCGCCGGGGATCGGCGTCGCCCGCGCCACCGCCGCCACCACCGCATCGGCGATCGGGCCGGTGTAGAAGGCATCGGCCCCCCCTGCCGCGATGCGTTCCAGCGTCCGGGCGTAGTCGGGATTCTCGAGCCGGAAGCCTGCGGGCCTGCCACCGGACTGGGGATCGAAGAAATAGGCGCGCGCTTGCGGCGAGAACGTCTCGGGCCTGTCGTTGGCCAGCAGGTGCGCCAGCCGCGGCGAAACCGCAAACCCCTCGCGCGCCATCTTGATCGCGGGTGCGAAGAGATCCGGCCACGGCAGCCGTCCGTGCCGGCGGTGCAATGTCTCCAGGAAGCGAACCGTGCCGGGAACGCCCACCGACAGCCCGGAGCGCACCGCGCGCGCGAATGGCATGGGTTTGCCATCCTTCAGGAAGCGGTCCGGCCTGGCCGACGCAGGGGCAGCTTCCCGGCCGTCGTAGGTTCGAAGCGCCTTGCGTGACGCATCCCAGTGCAGCGCCAAGGCCCCACCGCCCAGGCCGGACGACTGTGGCTCGACGAGACCGAGGACGAGTTGCGCGGCGATGGCGGCATCGGCGGCACTACCGCCGGCGCGGAGGATGTCACGGGCCACGCCGCTCGCCAGTGGATTGGCCGTCACCACCATGAACGTCTTGGCGAAGACGGGCCCATCGGGCCGTGCCGCCTGAGCACCACCCGCTGCCTCCGGCGTATCGCGCGACCACTGCGCAACGGCAGCCGGCGCACGCCCCAGCACCATGACGACCACGACGAGGAATGCAGCAAGCGTCCACCACCCGCGTCCGACCGGGTCCTTCCTGACCGCGCCGCTCCTATCGCACGCCATACCGCATCGACCTCCTTGCCTTCGCGACACCTACCGCGATTGCCAATCGTGCGCCAACCCCCAGGGGTGGCACGGTTGACGAAGCGCCGCAGGCATCCGATCTCCGGAAGAGAACCGCAAATGCCCGCGGCGCGTTAAGATCGAGTCGCACCCGCCGGCCCGCACCACACCGGCGGACACGAGGGATAATGACGTGGCCGCTCACGAGCATCATCATCACGCGCACGGGCACGAGCATTCACATGGGCTTTCGCATGGCCACGCACACGCGCCCGCCAGCTATGGCCGTGCCTTCGCCATCGGCATCGCGCTGAATATCGGCTTTGTCGTCGTCGAGGCGGGTTTCGGGTTGTATGCTAATTCGATGGCCCTGCTGGCCGATGCCGGCCACAATCTCAGCGACGTGCTCGGCCTCGTGCTCGCGTGGGGTGCGGCGGCGCTGTCGAAGTGGCAACCCACGCGACGGTTCACCTACGGCCTGCGCTCCTCCTCGATCCTGGCCGCCCTCGCCAATGCCCTCCTGCTGTTCGTCGCCATCGGCGGCATCGTGTGGGAAGCCATCTTGCGCTTCAAGTCGCCCGAGCCCGTAGCGGCGGGCATCGTCATGGCGGTGGCCGCAATCGGCGTCGTCATCAACACCGCCACGGCGCTGTTGTTCATGCGCGGCCAGAAGCACGACCTCAACATCCGCGGCGCCTTCCTGCATATGGCCGCCGACGCGGCGATCTCCCTCGGCGTCGTCATCGCGGGCCTGGCCTTGATGTGGACGGGCTGGCTGTGGCTCGACCCGCTCGTCAGCCTCGCGATCTCCGCCGTCATCGTCGTCGCCACCTGGGCGCTGCTGCGCGAAAGTGTCGATCTGGCGCTGCACGCGGTGCCGCGAAACATCGATTCCGAGGGCGTCCGGCGCTATATCGCGGCATTGCCGGGCGTCGAAAGCCTGCACGATCTCCACATCTGGCCCCTGAGCACGACCGAGACGGCGCTCACCTGCCATCTCGTGATGCCGGCCGGCCACCCCGGCGACGCCTTCCTGGACCGGGCCGCCCATGAACTCGGCCGGGCGCATGGCATCTCGCACGCGACCTTCCAGATCGAGCTGGGCAACGGCCCCAGGTGCGCCCTCGAGCCGGACACCGTGGTTTGACGCCGCGCATGCCCGCCGAGGCTGGCAACGCGGCCTGCTATCTCCCTTTCTCCCTTTCTCCCTTTCTCCCTTTCTCCCTTTCTCCCTTTCTCCCTATCTCCCTCTTCCCGCCAAGCGTCCCGCCCGAACCATGCCTTTTCCAGTGTGGCGCACCTCCGCGCCCTCAGTGGAAATCACGCGAAGGCGGAATGATCCGCTCGTTGCGCGGATGATGCGCGCGGGCCGGCTGGACGGGCCGCGGGCTGCCGCGATTGCGCACCTGTCCGGGATCGGGGCCCGGCGCCTCGTCGACCGCGGCGGTGGAGACCGGCATCGGGATGCCGTGTCCTTCGACGAGCGTGGCGAGCATGTCGCTGCGATCCTCCAGCACGTTCGAGACGACGTGGATGATGTCCTCGTGGCGTTGGACGCGGCCACGGATCAGGATCAGGCGGGCCGTCATGACGACACGGCGGTAGCGCTCGAGCGTCTTGGCCCAGATCACCACGTTGGCGATGCCGGTCTCGTCCTCGATGGTCATGAATACGACCCCCTTGGCCCACCCGGGCCTCTGGCGCACCAGCACCACGCCTGCAATCGCCACCCAGGCGCCATCCCTGGCGGCACGCAGGCTCGCGCAATCCCGCACGCGCTCGGCGGACAACGGCGCGCGCAGGAAGCTGACGGGGTGGGCCTTCAGCGACAGGCGCAGCGTCTGGTAGTCGTTGACGACGTGTTCGGAGAGCGGCATGGCGGGCAAGGCCACGGTTGGCTCGGCGCCCGTCTCGCGCGTCCCGCTCCAGGCGAAGAGCGGCAATGGACGCGCATCCCCCAGCGCCGTCACTTCCCATAGCGCCTGCCGCCGATCGAGGCCCATCGAGCGGAATGCATCGGCCGCCGCCAGCCGTTCCAGCGTGTCGAGCCGCGTGCCTGCCCGCTGCCACAGATCGTGGACATCGCGGAAAGGCAGGCGCGCGGGCATTCGCCCCGCAGCTTCATGCGCACAAGACGCAAGGGCGCCATCGCGGGCGCGCACGAGCTTTTCGGCTTCTGCTGCCGCAAGCCCGTCGATCTGGCGCAGGCCCAGACGCAACGCGGGGCCAAGCCCGCGCGGCGCATCTTCCAGCGTACAATCCCAGTCCGAAAGATTGACGTCGACCGGGCGCACCTCCACGCCGTGCTCGCGCGCATCGCGCACGATCTGGGCCGGCGCGTAGAAGCCCATGGGCTGCGCGTTGACGAGTGCGCAGGCGAAGGCCGCGGGATAGTGGCACTTCAGCCAGGACGAGACGTAGACGAGATGCGCAAAGCTCGCCGCGTGGCTCTCGGGAAAGCCGTACTCGCCGAAGCCCTTGATCTGGTTGAAGCAGCGGCCGGCGAAATCGGGATCGTAGCCGCGCGCGACCATGGCCGAGATCATCTTCTCTTCCAGAAGCCCGATGGTGCCGCGCCGCCGGAACGTGGCCATGGCCTTGCGCAGCTCGTTCACCTCCCCGTCCGTGAAGCGGGCGGCCACCATGGCGATGCGCATCGCCTGCTCCTGGAACAGCGGCACGCCGTGCGTCTTGCCGAGGATGCGGCGCAATTCGTCCTTGTCGCCGTGCGCGGGCGACGGCGCGGGATAAACCTCGGGCTCGAGCCCGTTCCGGCGGCGCAGGTAGGGATGCACCATGTCGCCCTGGATCGGCCCCGGGCGCACGATCGCCACCTCGATCACGAGGTCGTAGAAGGTGCGCGGGCGCAGCCGTGGCAGCATGTTCATCTGCGCGCGGCTCTCGACCTGGAAGACGCCGATGGAATCGGCC
Source organism: Hyphomicrobiaceae bacterium (assembly GCA_041397775.1). GTDB lineage: Bacteria > Pseudomonadota > Alphaproteobacteria > Rhizobiales > Hyphomicrobiaceae. The sequence goes on from JAWKWB010000002.1 coordinate 666,069, forward strand.
CGGCACAGCATGTCGTAGACGGCCGCATCCTCGCGCGGGACGCTGGCCAGCGTCCAGTGCTCGCCGTGGTGGCGGCCGAGCAGGTCGAAGGCGCCATGGATGCAGGTGAGCATCCCCAGCGCCAGCACGTCCACCTTGAGCAGGCCGAGCGCGGCAAGGTCATCCTTGTCCCACTCGATGAAGGTGCGTCCGGCCATCGCCGCGTTGCCGACGGGCACGATTTCCACCAGCGGATCGCGCGTGAGCACGAAGCCGCCGACGTGCTGGGAGAGATGGCGGGGAAAGCCGATCAATTCGTCGGCCAGCGCCAGCACGGTGGCAAGCAGCGGGTCGGCCGGATCGAGGCCCGCCTCGCGCACGTGCGTCTCGGGCAGTGCTCCCCCCGAGCGCGTGCCCCAGACCATGCCCGCGAGCGCGGCGACCGTATCCTCCGACAGCCCCATGGCCTTGCCCACTTCGCGTACCGCCGAGCGGGCCCGGTAGGAGATGACGGTCGCGGCCAGGCCGGCCCGGTCACGCCCGTAACGGGCGTAGATGTACTGGATCACCTCCTCGCGCCGCTCGTGCTCGAAATCGACGTCGATGTCGGGTGGCTCCTTGCGCTCGGGACTGACGAAGCGCTCGAACAGCAGGTCCACCTCGGTGGGGTTCACCGCCGTGACGCCGAGGCAGTAGCACACGACGGAGTTCGCCGCCGAGCCGCGCCCCTGGCAGAGAATTCCCTGGGCCCGCGCGAAGGCCACGATGTCGTGCACGGTGAGGAAATAGTGCGCGTAGGACAGGCTGTCGATGAGCGCCAGCTCGCGCTCCAGCGTGTGCGTGACGGCTTGGGGAACGCCGTCGGGAAAGTGGTGCCGCGCCCCCTCTCGCGCCAGATCCTCCAGATGCGCCTGCGCCGTCTTGCCCGCCGGCACCGGCTCGTCCGGGTAGACATAGGCCAATTCGTCGAGGGAGAAGGTGCACAGCTCCAGTATCCGGGCACCCGCTGCCAGCGCCTCGGGATACTGGCGGAAAAGGCGCGCCATCTCCTGCGGGCCCTTGAGATGGCGTTCTGCGTTGGCATCGAGCCGCAGGCCCGCCTCGGCGATCGTCACGCCTTCGCGAATGCACACCAGCACGTCCTGCAAGGGACGGCGATGGCTGGCGTGATAGAGGATGTCGCCCGTGGCAAGCAGCCCGATCCGCGTATCCGCCGCCAGCCGGGCCAGCGCGGCAAGGCGTACACGATCGTCGCCACGGTAGGTGTGGGAGGCTGCGAGACGAATGTGCGCGCCGCCACACTGCGCGGCGATGCGCGCCAGATCCGCTGCAAATCCATCATGCGGCGCAGCGTCATCCCCACGCCAGCTCCAGCCGGCGGGTGGCAGCACGATCAGCACCTGCCCCTCGGCGTAGGTGGCGAGATCCTCCAGGCCTAGGATGCAGCCGCCCTTCTCCGCCCGCCCCTGGCCGAGCGACAGCAGGCGGCTCAAGCGTCCGTAGGCCGCACGGTCGCGCGGATAGCACAAGACATCGGGCGCATCGGTGAACGACAGGCGCGCGCCCACGACGAGACGCAACCCCACTTCCCTGGCAGCGGCATGCGCACGCACCACGCCCGCCAGCGTGTTGTGGTCGGCAACGCCTAGAGCCGCGAGTCCGAGCGCCTTCGCCTGCGCGACGAGCTCGTGCGGGTGCGACCCCCCGCGCAGGAACGAGAAGTTCGTCACCGCCTGCAGCTCGGCATAGACGGGCGGCGCACTGCGATGGCGCGAGGGATGGAGTGACGTCATGCGAACAGCCCCTGCAGAAACCAGCGCGGTTCCTCCTCGTCCTCTCCGCCGTGGAGACCTTCGCGGAACACCCAGTAGCCCGCCCCCGTCTCGTCCTCGAGCCGGTAATAGTCGCGATCGCGCGGACCACGCGCGATCGTTGCATCCCCATTCGGCGCCTCCTCGCGATGCAGAGGCAGGCTGCGCCACCATTCCGGCGCGATGCGCTCGGGTCCCTGGGCTTTCAGGATGCGGCGCTGCACCCGGCGCCACAGCAGGCGCGCGGGCGCACCATCGGGCAGCTCGGCAATGACGCTGACGGGCTCGGGCGGGCTCAAGAGCAGCGTCGGACGCACCACGAGACGGGGCGGAGCGCTGGCCGGCGCCTTTGCACCATCCGCGGCATACGGCACGAGGCACTGCGCCCGCTCGGGGATGTGGCTCGACACCGGCGCCAGCCGCAGGACGGCCGCCCCGCCCAGGCGATTGACGAGCCGGTCGACCAGGGCGCAAGCCGCCTCCTGCGCCGCGCGCTGCACATCCCCCTCGACCAGCGCTCCCTGCTCGGACGCCTCGCGCTCGAGTCCCGCCGCCTCCAGCTCCATGAGATCGATGCCGAAACCCGCATCGATGGCCGTGAGCCGCTCCTCCATCAGCCGCACGACATGTGCAGGGTCACGGCCGGGCAGCCGGGTGCCGATGCGCACGCGCGCTGCCGTACCGTCGACGCGGGAGAGATGCAGGGAGAAACGGCGCCCCCCCAGCCCCTGTGCCGCGAGCTTGCCGCAGAGCATCGCCGCGAGCCGTTGCAAGGCCTCCACGAGGCCCGTGCCCGTGACGAGTGGCTCCTCGAAAACGAGGCGGGCATGTGCCTCCGGCGGCGCCAGCATCGGCGCACGAGGCTCCCCGATCACACCCAGCGCCTGGTCGAGACGCAGGATGACGGAGGCCGCCGCTTCGCGCACCTCCCGCGCGCCGTGACGCCCCCGCACACGCCGGAAACGCTGTTCGAGCGCGGCCCGCGGCACGCCATGCAGCACCCCGATCCGCTTCAGGCCGAGCCGCTCCAGCAGATATACGCTTTCAGGCGGCAGCCGCAGCGCGGCGACAGGCAACGGCGCCAGGGCCTCTCGCGTGGCCGCGCAGCCGGGTGCCGCGACGGCTGTGGGCGCACGCTCATGCGTGGCAAAGCGCGCGAGCGCGTGGGCCGCCCCCGGCGTATCGGCGAGCCCCACCCGGGCCGTGATCCCCCGTGCGGCGAGCCGCCCGACGAGATCGCGCAGAAGCGCGCCCTCCCCGCCGAAGAGGTGCGGTACGCCCGTCACGTCGATCCAGACGCCATCCTCCCCGTCGCGGTTGCGGCTCGGACCATAGCGGCCGAGCCAGCGGGCAAGCCCCGCCAGCGCCGCGCGATCCCGAAGCGGAGATGCCGGCAGCGTGCGCAGGCCCGGCATGGCGGCGCGCGCATCGGCCAGCGGCAGCCCGGCCACGATTCCCAATTCGCGTGCGGCCCGATTGGCTGCGGTGATGCGGATGGCATTCGCCCGGCTCTCAACCAGCGCGAGCGGCTCCACCACCGGAGCGCCGGTAAGCCCACGGCGCGCGATCTGCTCGATCGCCCATTCGGGCAGCCAGACGGAAACGACGCGAGACATCACACCACTCCACGCTGAGGGAACATTCGTCGAGGGCCTGCAAGCTGCCGCGGCAGCGTTCGAGAACGAGGGAGAGGCGCATGGCTCCCGGCGATGCGGCATCGAGCGGATGTGGTCCGCTGGGAGCCGTCCCGACCCGCCAGCGCGTCGCCGTCGCGCCCGAGGCCGGCGTGGCCGGTGCTGTCAGCAGCAGGCATGGCGTCGCGCTCGCCGCCGTCGCCAGGCTCAAGCGCCGGGCCGACGTCAGATCGACGCCGTCGAGGCCGCCGATCGCCAGCGCGACGGCATTGGAACGCAAGGCCTCGCCCAGCACCCACAGTGTTTCACTGGCGCGGCGCGTCTCCACCACGATGACATCGGTCGGCGCAATGCCGAGCCGGACGAGCCCCGGCCAATAAAGCTGGCCGAGATCGCCTGTGCGCACCGATGGCCAGCACCACAGGATGGGACGGCGATCCACGCCCCCTGGTGCAAGGCTGTCGCGGCGGCGTGACGCCAGCCGCAAGGCGAACCCGATCGCCGCCGACCAGTCCCGATAGCAGGCCGGCTTGATCTCGTGCACCGCTGCCGGGTCGAGCCCGCCGTGCGGCAGGACGGCATCCACCACGTCCACGCCCAGCGACCACCCCGGCGCCGCGCGCGGCTCCGGGCAAGTGGAGAACGCCCCGTCGGCGTCCGGCACCTGCCGAGGGGAGTGCAGGGCGGAGGGCTCCTTCATGGGATGGGGGCACATCCCCGGGGAGAGAGCGGAGCCCTCCGCGCCTGCTGGGCAAACGAACCGGTCTGGCGGCAAGGCCGTCTCCGCCCCGCCTTCGCATCGTCGCGACACGACGCCATGCCGCTCGATCTTGCGGATGCGATGCCTGAGACCTTCGATCAAGGCCAGGCGCGCCTCTGCATCGCGCCCCGCATCCCGCTCCAGACCCGCGTCCTCCACATCCCCGCGGGACGACAGGAGATCCGGGTTGTCCGCCCCCCGCGCAGGCGGCGGTACGAGGCGGATCGCAGGAGAGGCAATGACACGGGAGTTGCGCACGAGAAGCACCGAAGCAGCACATTTGTTCTTTTTATGTTCTAATAAAGCGCACCATTCGCGTCAAGAAAATTCAAGAACAAAAATGAAACATGATCTGCATGTCATCGCTGCGCCACGCCACGCAGCGCCCCATCGTCAGTACCCACGGCGAGCACAAGCCGTTGCAAAAAGCCCTGCAAAGACTTCAACTTGTGACCCAATTCCCACAATCGTTGCAAAACGACACGCCAGCGCCACAATCCCGCCCGCCAGACGCCTCGTCACTGTTGCGCTCGACCTAGGCTCATGGCCAATTAGATCCACACTGGAACGAAAGAACGAGTCCACCAGCGGGGAACCGCGACTGGAGGTCTGCGTTCGCTATTGTTGTGGGGGGCCACTGCGATGCGACGTGCCTGCCAGACGAGAATTGGACCGATGTTCCGGCTCGCGGCCTCGAGAGAGGGTCGCGCAAGTGATTTGAAACAGCTGTCAAGAAGATATTCACCAAGCTGAGGCACAAGCAGATAGGGGCGCACCAGGGACGAGAGCGGTGCGTGGAACTATCCGGCGGGACTGGAGATGACGATGAGAGTAATCAAAGGCTTCGCGACGCTGCTCACCGCAGCTTCGCTGACATCGGTCACCTTGCTCGGCCTGGGCAGCGCCCAGGCACAGGGTTGGCTGTGGGGTGGCGACACGATTGCCGGCGGTAGCGGCCGCACCTCGGTCAACTTCTCGCAGCAGTTCGCGCCGGGGCAGATCATCGTCAGCTTCACCGACCGCCGCCTCTATCTGGTGACGCAGCGCGGCCACGCCCTGAGCTACCCCATCGCCGTCCCGCGCGAGCAGAGCCGTTGGCAGGGCACCACCAGCGTCAGCATGAAGCGCGTCAACCCGTCCTGGACGCCCACGCCGACGATGCGCCGTGAAAATCCGCGCCTGCCCAACTGGGTGCCCGGCGGCCATCCGCTGAACCCCCTGGGTGTGCGCGCGCTCTATCTCGGCTCTTCCGCCTATCGCATCCACGGCACGGATGCCCCCTGGACGATCGGCTCGGCCGTCTCCAAGGGGTGCATCCGCATGTACAATCAGGACGTCGTCGATCTCTATCCGCGCGTCCCCGTGGGCACCAAGGTCCTCGTGACCTGGAACTCCTACAAAGGCGGCGGCTATGCCTCCGCCGCCCCGCCGCCCTCCGAGCGCGCCGAGCGTCACCGCGTTCCCCGCGCCGCGCAATATCGCTCCAGCCGTCGCGCAGCCGCCACGCACGACAACGAGAAGCCGCGCATGGTCTCCAAGGAGACGGCCGACGCTGCCGACGAGGCACAGCCGCGCCGCAAGTTCTCGTCGGCCAAGCGCATCGTCGCCAAGAAGAAGGCGCCGAAAGTCTCCTCGGCGACCAATCTCGAGTAGATCGCCGGACAGGCGCCAGGGTGAGATTTCGGGGCGGTCCATCGGGCCGCCCTGTTTCGTTGCAGCGGCCGGCGCCAGTCGCGTGACAGCCTCCGTGCCGCGCACTAAAGTGCCGGCCCGACGATCTACCCAGAAATAAGATCCCCTGCACATCAAGCACAGGAAACGAGAGAAACGCTCATGATCCACGAGCTGCGCATCTACACGGCCAAGGCTGGAACGGCCGGCGAGATGGCCAAGAACTCCGGCACCATCGCGCGCGACATCCGCGGCGACACCTACGGCAAACTCGAAGGCTACTGGATGACGGAGATCGGCCCACTCAATCAGGTCGTGCACCTGTGGAGCTATGCGGATCTCAACGAGCGCGCCCGCCTGCGCGCCGAGCTGGGCAAGAACGAGCGCTGGGGCAAGGAATACCTGCCGCTGATCCGCCCGATCCTGGTCCGCCAGGACATCCGCCTGCTCAATCCGGTCGTGGGCATCAACAAGCCCGACACGACCGGCAACATCTATGAGCTGCGCTACTACCGCCTGCGTCCCGGCGCGGCGAAGGAGTGGTGCGGGCACTTCACAGCGGCCCTGCCCGTGCGCGAGAAGTACTCCAAGATCGTGGGCCTCTGGCAGACCGAGGCCGGCCAGCCCAACGAGGTCGTGCACATCTGGGCCTATCCCGATCTCAATGCCCGCGCCGCCGCGCGCGCGGCTGCCGTGAAGGATCCGGGCTGGCAGGAGTTCCTGAAGAAGGGCGGTCCGCTGATCGACGAGATGTCGACGATGGTCATGATCCCGGCCGCCCACTCGCCGATGAAGTGAGCACCAGGCTCCGGAACGATCGCGATCGTGGCGGCGCACATCCCGCCACGATCATCCGCCACGCGCATGGGCCGGCCATTGGCACCGCCGGCCACAGCACGATGAACACGCAAGGGAGCACGCCCCCATGCCCAAGATCTCGCTGACGGTGAACGGCACGGCACACACGCTGGACGTGGCCGCAACCCAGCTCCTGTCCTCCCTCCTGCGCGATACGTTGCGCCTGACCGGCACGCACATCGGCTGCGACACGAGCCAGTGCGGCGCCTGCACCGTGCACGTCGACGGCCGCTCCGTGAAGAGCTGCACCATGCTGGCCGTCCAGGCCGACGGCACCGCGGTCACCACCATCGAGGGACTGGCGACCGGCGACACGCTGCATCCCATGCAGCAGGCCTTCCGCGCCCATCACGGGCTTCAATGCGGTTTCTGCACGCCGGGCATGATCATGGCCGCGGTAGCCATCGCCCAGGACGATCCCGACATCACCGAGCCGCAGGTGCGCGAGAAGCTGGAAGGCAATATCTGCCGCTGCACGGGCTATCAGAATATCGTCGACGCCGTGCTGACCGGCGCCCGCGCCATGGCCGCAACGAGGAGCTGAGCGATGCATTCCTTCGACTACAGTCGCGCCGCCACGTTGGCCGAAGCCTCCAAGACGGTCGCGGAGGCCGAGGACGGGCGTTTCCTCGCGGGTGGCCAGACCTTGATCCCCGTGCTCAAGCAGCGGCTTGCCGCCCCCAGCCATATCGTCGATCTCGAGCGCGTGCCGGGCCTTGCCGGCATTACGGTCGAGGGCGGCACGATCACGATCGGCGCCATGACACGGCACGCAGCCGTTGCCGCGTCGCCCGAGATCGCCAGGCTGATCCCCGCGCTGAGCGAGCTTGCCGGCGGCATCGGCGACCCCCACGTGCGCAACCGCGGCACGATCGGCGGCTCCCTCGCCAACAACGACCCGGCTGCCGACTATCCCGCCGCCGTCCTCGGCCTTGGCGCCACCGTCGTGACCGACCGTCGCGAGATCGCCGCCGACGACTATTTCCAAGGGCTTTTCACGACGGCGCTGGAGACGGGCGAGATCATCACCGCCGTGCGCTTTCCCGTGCCCGAGCGCGCGGGCTACGTGAAATTCCCCCACCCCGCGTCCCGCTACTGCCTCGTCGGCGTCATGGTGTCGAAATCGGCCGATGCCGTCCGCGTCGCCGTCACCGGCGCCGGCCAGGGCGGCGTCTTCCGCCTGCCGGACATGGAGGCGACGCTGGCCGCGAAGTTCACGGCCGATGCGCTTTCGGACATCACCGTCGCCGAGGACGACCTGATGACCGATATTCACGCCGGCGCCGCCTACCGCGCCAACCTGATCGCGGTGCTCGCCCGGCGCGCGGCGTCGAAGGCGACGGCCTGAGATCCAGGCCGCCCCGCACCAGCAAGACGATCGTCAGCCGTTCCAGCGGCTGACGATCTCGGACAGGACGGGACGCTCGCGGTCGTCCTGCCGCTCCTTCGGCGTGCCGATGTAGACGAAGCCCGCGATGCGCTCGTTGGCGCCCAGGCCCAGCGCCGTCGCGACCCCCTTGCTGAAGGCATACCATTCCGTGATCCAGCACGTGCCGTAGCCCATGGCGTTCGCCGCAAGGCACAGATTGTAGGTCGCAGCCCCGCACGAGAGCACCTGCTCCCACTCCGGCGCGCCCGGCATCTCCTTGACCCGACTGACCACCGCGACGACCAGCGGCGCGCGCAGGAAGCGGCCGCGCTCGGTCTCCAGGCGCACGGGCGAGGGGGCGTCCTTGTCCTCCTCCTGCAGCACACGCGCCAGCACCTCGCCGAAGCGCGCGCGCGCCTCACCCTCGAAGACGATGAAACGCCACGGCACGACGCGCTTGTGATCGGGCACGCGTGCCGCACAGGTCAGGATGGTGTCGAGTTCGGAAGCGACCGGCCCCGGCTCGGCCAGTTGCGCCACTTTGACCGATCGGCGCGTGCGCAGGAATTGCAAAGTCTCGCTCATGGCGTCTCCTTGGACTTCATCGCTGCCAGTCTAACGCAAGGCGTGATGTAAATCAGGCCGCGCGATTGCGGCGTCGCCCCCCTCTTTTCAACGGCGAAATGCAGTTGCATGATGCCCGCATGAACCTGCGGGGATAACGATGAGCAATCCAGAGAGAAGAACCAACGAGCGCGCGGACGCGGGCGGTCGCGCCATGCACGACATCGGCGGCCTCGATTTCGGTCCCATCGATCGACACGAGCACGATCTCAAGCTGTGGGAGAAGCGCACCGACGCCATGCTCATGCTGCTCACCGGCCCGAAGAAGGGCGCCTTCAAGATCGACGCGTTGCGCCGCACGATCGAGGACTACAGCCAGCAGGACTACGACACCATCGGCTACTACGACAAATGGATCAAAGCCGTCCGCAACCTCGTCGTCGAACAGGAGATCCTGACGCGCGAGGAGGTCGACCGGCGCGTGGCCGAGCTGGCGAAAGCCAACGCCAAGGCGGGCCGCAAGGTGTCCAAGCAGAAAGTCTCCTGGTAGGTGGCCATGAAGCACTCTCCCGCGCTCGAGCCGCAGTTCAAGATCGGCGATGCCGTCCGCATCGACAACAGGACCGTCGTCGGCCACAACCGCACGCCCGTCTACATCCGCGGCAAGACGGGTGTGATCACTGAAATCCAGGGGCGCATGCACGAGCCCTCGCGCATGGCCTATCACAAGCCGGGCCTCCCCCTGATGTACTGGTACAAGGTGCGCTTCCAACAGAGAGACCTCTGGCCGCGCTACAAGGGCGACGCCAACGACCAACTCGAGCTGGACGTGCAGGAAGACTGGCTGCTGGCGCCGAGAGGAAAGAAGAAATGACCCATTCCGCGCACGATCACGATCACGCCCATGGCCACGATCATGGTCACGACCACAGTCACGACCTCGACCATCCCCACCCCCCGCAACGCGACCACGACGCCGACGAAATGAGCCCCTACGAGCTGCTCGAAGAGGCCGTGCGCTCGCTGCTCGTCGAAAAGGGCGTGCTGACGGGCGAAGAAATCGCACGCCAGGTCGACCTCATGGACAGCCGCACACCCGCCATGGGTGCGAAGGTCGTCGCCAAGGCCTGGCTCGATCCCGACTTCAAGAAACATCTCCTGAAGGACACGCGCGGGGCGCTCGCGGGGCTCGGCATCGACATCGGCACGCTTGCCGACTACCGCACCGTCGCCAACACGGCAAAGGTCCACAACGTCGTGGTCTGCACGCTGTGCTCCTGCTACCCCAAGCTCCTGCTGGGCATCCCGCCCGCCTGGTACAAGAGCCTCGCCTACCGTTCGCGCGTCGTCGTCGATCCCCGTAGTGTGCTCGACGAGTTCGGCCTTGCCCTCAAGCCCGGCGTCGAGGTGCGCGTGCACGACTCCACGGCCGAGCTGCGCTACCTCGTCCTGCCGATGCGTCCACGCGGCACGGAGGGCTGGACCGAAGACCAACTCGCCGCGATCATCACGCGCGACTGCATGGTGGGAACCGCCGTTCCTGTCGTCCCTAAAAAAGCCGCAGCCTGAAACCCGACAGGAGAACACCCATGCGATTTCCGTCTCGCCCGCTCGTCCGGTTCGCGCTTCCCGCCGGCATCCTGGCCCTCGCCGCGCTGCCGGCCAGCGCCCACCACGCCATGGACGGCCAACTCCCCGGCACCTTCATGCAGGGGCTCCTGTCGGGCCTCGGCCATCCCGTCATCGGCCTCGATCATCTCGCCTTCATCGTCGCGATCGGCATCGCGGCGGCTCTCGTGGGATCGGGTGGAGCCCTCATCGCGGCCTTCGTGGCGGCATCCACCGCCGGCGTGATGGCGCACCTCGCCAGCCTGAACGTCCCCATGTCCGAGCAGCTCGTCGCCCTCAGCGTCGTGATGGCCGGCGGCATGATCGCGATGTCCTCGGGCTCGCGTTCCGGCTGGCTCGCCCTTGCCGCGCTCGCCGGCATCTTCCACGGCTACGCCTTCGGCGAGAGCATCGTGGGGGCCGAACGCCAGGTCGTGGGCGCCTACCTCGTCGGCATCGCGGTCGTCGCCGGCTGCATCGCCTGGGCGACCATGGCGGCCACGCACCGCGTCGTGACGAGCGATCTGCACCAGTCCCGCGCCATGCGTGCCGCCGGCGCCATGGTCGGTGCCGTCGGCGTGGTGATGCTGGCCGGCAGCCTCGTCACCATCTGACGCACGGAGTACGCAAGGACATGACCTCGACACCCGACACCGCCGCCTGGGCGGCGCAAGAGGCCGTCGTGCGCCTCTTCGAGCAACTCCCCGCCCTCACGGGTGCCGATCCCGACCTGCAACGGCGCGGCCGCCTCTTCACCTGCGACTTCCAGATCGTCGTGGGTGCACAGGCCCTTATCGTCAGCGTCGCCGAAGGGCGCGTGCGCGAGGTCGTGCGCGGCCCCTTCCTCATGCGCAACACGGACTTCTCCGTGAGCGCGGCGCCCGAGACGTGGATGAAGCTGCTGCAGCCCTACCCCGAGGCTGGATTCCACGATGTTCTGGCCCTCTCCAAGACCGGCCGCATCGTCATCTCCGGCAACCTCCAGCCGTTCATGGGGAGCCTGCAGGTGGTCAAGGACATCATCACGGCGCCGCGCGCGCTGACTGCGAAAGGACAATCGTCGTGACGCCGCGCTACGAGCCCATCGTCGGCCGCTATCTGCACATGGCCATCTCCGGCCGCCCGCACCGCCTGTACATCGAGGAGGCGGGCCAGGGCATCCCACTCGTCTGCCTGCATACCGCCGGTGCCGACGGTCGCCAGTATCGCCACATCCTCAACGATGCGGAGATCACGAAGCATTATCGCGTCATCGTGTTCGACATGCCCTGGCACGGCAAATCGCTGCCGCCGGAAGGCTTCGAGCGCGAGGAGTACCAGCTCACCACCAAGGCTTACACGCAGATGGTGCTCGACGTCTGCGACGCCATGCAGCTCGACAAGCCCGTCGTCATGGGGTGTTCGATCGGCGGACGGCTCGTGCTCAATCTCGCCGCCGAGCATCCCACGCGCTTCCGTGCCCTGATCGGCCTGGAATCCGCCGACTACCAGCAGCCCTGGTACGATACGACGTGGCTGCATCGCCCCGACGTGCATGGCGGCGAGGTCTGTGCCGGTCTCGTATCGGGCATGATGGCTCCGCACAGCCCGGCCGCCTCCCGCCACGAGACGCTCTGGATGTATAAGTCCGGCGGTCCCGGCGTGTTCAAGGGCGATCTCCACTTCTATCGCGTCGATGGCGACCTGCGCGACGTGGTGGCCCGCATCGACACCAGCAAGTGCCCGCTCTACATGCTCACCGGCGAATACGATTTCTCCTGCACGCCCGAGGATACGCTACGCACCGCGGCCAAGATCGAGGGCGCCGAGGTGACGATCATGTCGCGGCTCGGCCACTTCCCCATGAGCGAGAACCCCGCCCACTTCCGCACGTTCATCCTGCCCGTGCTGGAAAAGATCCGCGCGGCGGCCTGACGCATCCCAGACCAGCGCCCGCACGCGGTTACCACTCGCGGCGGGCGAGCACCGCCAGTGCCCCCGCGAGCATGTCCCAGCCGCTCGAATGCCCCGTCGCGGCAAGCAACTCCAGTCCGTGACCGAGCAGGCGGGCATCAGCCGCCAGCACGCCGGCGACGGCAGCATACAGCCCCTCTGTCGGCTCGCCGTCGCGCGCCGCAGCCAGGAAGGCGCGGCTAAGCCGCGTCGTCGCATCGGCCGGCGCGCGAGAAATCCAGAACCCCAGGTCCTCTGCCGCCTTCGTCTCGCCCACAGCACGCAACGCCACCAGCATGCCGCAGAGAAAGTCGTCGCCCGATGGCGTCAGGCCCGGCCCGAGACCGACGAGGCCGCGCGCAGCCACCTCGGCCTGCGCGTCGCTCGCGCGATCTCTGCCCCCCAGCCCGTCGCACCAGCCGCGCAGCGTGGCGACGTGGGCCTGCGCGGTTCGAAACAGCACCTGAGCCAGGCGTTCGCGTGGTTCTTCACCGAGCAGGACGCGCGCGAGACCCTCTGCGGGGGCCGTATCACGCACGTACGCGGTGACCTCGTCGCACAGGTCAGCCTGCGCCTGTCGTGACGTCATGACGGGCCACGCCGGCCACATCCAGACCTTTGCCGCGTCCAACCGGAATACCGGGCCGCCGGCCAACGCGATTTCGTCATTACCGATTGCCGCAACCTGCCCGACATGCAAGCCGAGCGCAGCGCATGTGGCGAGATCATCATCCCACACGGCCAGCGCATTGACCGGTCCGTTGCCGATCCGCGGGTGACCGATGCACACGAGCCGACCCGCATCAGTCTCGAGATGAAAGCTCGATGCAAAAACGCCCACCACATCGGCCCGGCGCGCCCGCGTGACGTCCTCCGCAGCGCGGCGGCCGATCGAAACGATAGGGATCGTTGCACTCAACGAGGCAGACCGGCGACGGCCGCGAGGGCCCAGCGCGCCGCCTGCGCATTGGAAGCCGCCACATGCACGCCGGCTGCCGCGAGCTTGGCCACCTGCGCGGCGTAGCCTTGCGGATCGGCATCCGTCCCCGTCACCGAAGCGATGACGATCGGTCGCGACGCCAATCCAGCCAGTTGATCGGCCAGATGCCCGCCCGGATCAGCATGCGCGCCATAGCCCAGCACCACGTCCACGAGAAGTACGCCGATGCGCGCCTCTCCGCACGCACGCGCGACGAAGGCATCGCGCGTCGCCGGTTCGATCATCGGATGGGGGCGCCCGCGCGTGAATTCGTCATCGCCCAGATCGAGCAGCGTATGCCCCGCCCCCAGATCGTCGCCCGCGATCGCCGCGACACCCGGCACCGGCGCATTGGAGCGCAACGTCAGGCCGGCATCCGCGAGCACGAGCTGTGCTTCCGCCGACAGCGTGCCGCCCGAGAACAGCCCGCAGATCAGCGGCCCCCTGGCCGGACCCGCGGTTGGCCCCGCATCGGCCCGGGGTGCCGTTCGGCCCGTCGCCAGGTACGCCGCGTCTTCCAGCGTGCGCGCAAGCCGTGCGTTTGCCGGCATTGCAAGTTCGCCGCTGCCCAGGAAGCAAACCACGCAGGGCTTGGAGATCTGCGCCACGCGATCGAGCACCGCGCGCGCGATGTGCGCGGCCGGCGGCTTGGAAATCAGCACGATCGTTCGCGTCGCCGCATCGGCCTCGAGCATGTCGAGCGCCGTCAGCGTGGTGATCGCCCCCACCTCGGCCGACAGGTCGCGCCCGCCCGTGCCGATGGCGTGCAAAATGCCCCCGCCGAGCCGCGCGACGAGGCACGTCACCTCCTGGATGCCCGTCCCCGAAGCTCCGATGACACCGATGTCCCCGCGCGGCACTGCATTGGCGAAGGCCAACGGCACGCCGCCGATGATCGCCGTGCCGCAGTCCGGCCCCATCACGATGCGGCCGGCCGCGCGCGCCCGCTGCTTCAAGGCGACTTCGTCGGCGAGCGGCACGTTGTCGGAGAAGATCATCACGTCGAGGCCGCGGTCCAGCGCCTTGCGGGCCTCGGCAGCGGCAAAGTCACCGGGAACCGAGATCAGCGCCAGATTGGCCTCGGGCAGTGCCTGCAGTGCCGCCCGTGTCGTGCGTGGGCGCCAGGCTGCCCCCTCCGCTCCCCCCGAAGGCGAGGCTCTGCCGCGATCGATGAGCCGGCGGGCTTCGGCCATCGCCGCTTCGGCGGCGGCGGCCGTCTGGGCGCGGACCGCGATGACGAGATCGCCGGCGCCGGCCGTCTCGCCCACCTCGTTCAGAACGCCCGCATCGCGGAGAATCGCGCGGTTGGCCGGCGTGCCGATCATCAGACCGGCTTCCTCGACGCCCTCGCGCGCGGCGATCTCACGGCTCACACGCATCAGCGCGACGGAGTCGAGATACACCCCCGTGCGGATCTCGTTTACGACCACACTCATCGGACGGCCCTCCCGCCGGGGATGGATCTGCACGCGATCCGTTACGCAGCCTCGAGCTTGATCCCGAGGCGGCCCGCCATTTCCTGGATGAACTGCCAGGCGACGCGGCCCGAGCGGCCACCGCGCGTGACGCTCCACTCCAGCGCCTCGCGCACCAGTTCCTCGTCGACCATATTGAACTTGTAGTAGGCGGCATAGCCGCGGACCATATCCAGATACTGGTCCTGCGAGCCGTTGTGGAAGCCCAGCCAGAGGCCGAAGCGATCCGACAGTGACACCTTCTCCTCCACCGCTTCCCCAGGATTGATCGCGGTGGCACGCTCGTTGTCCATCATGTCCCGCGGCATCAGGTGCCGACGGTTGGACGTGGCGTAGAAAATCACGTTCATCGGGCGACCTTCGATGCCGCCGTCGAGCACGGCCTTCAAGGACTTGTAGGAGGTGTCGTCGCGGTCGAACGACAGGTCGTCGCAGAACACGATGAAGCGATGCTGGCTGGCGCGCATGTGCGACAGGCAGCGCGGCATCGCCGCGATGTCTTCGCGATGGATCTCGACCAGCTTGATGTCGCTCTTGGAGCCGCTCTTGGCCAGTCCGGCCCGCACCTCGGCGTGGATCGCCTTGACGAGGCTCGATTTGCCCATGCCGCGCGCGCCCCACAACAGCGCGTTGTTGGCGGGAAGCCCGTCGGCGAACCGCTTGGTATTGGCGTAGAGCTGATCGCAGGCCCGCTCGACACCCTTGAGAAGTTGCAGCGGCTGCCGGCTGACCCTGGGCACGGGGATGAAGGCTTCCGGCGAGGACTGCCAGACGAATGCTTCGGCGACGTCGAAGTCGATCGGCGGGGCGGCGGGCGGGGCGATGCGCTCGAGTGCCGCGGCAAGGCGTTCAAGACGTTCTACGAGGGCCATGTCGGTCGGCATCTGCTCAGTGCTCCAATTCAGTTCGATGCGAATGTGTTCGGCGGCGTTCTATAGACGACACTTTCGCCCCCGTCACGGCGCCTATTGCCGCCACCGCATGGCTTTCGGTTGCATTCGGGCCGGCGGTCACTATAGTCCGCGCCGAGTTGCAAGCGTGAAAGCCCGCCGCTGCGCCGGATAAAACGGCTGCAGGGAGGGCAATGCGCATTTCTCACCCGAGGACCGTCACTCATGCTCTTCATCACACCGGCCTATGCCCAAGCTCCCGGCGGCGACCCGCTCACGAGCATGCTGATTCCCTTGGCCCTGATGCTGCCGATCTTCTACTTCCTGGTGATCCGCCCGCAGCAGCAGCGCACCAAGGCGCATCGCGAACTCGTCGAAAAAGTGCGCCGTGGCGACACCGTCATTCTCGGCAACGGCTTCATCGGCAAGGTGACGCGCGTCAAGGACGGCGATGCCGAGATCGAGGTCGAGCTGAACGAGCAGATGCGCGTTCGCGTCACGCGCAGCTCCATCGCCGGCGTGCACGGCAAGGGCGAGCCCGTCAAGGAGAGCACCTGATCGCCGCGCCGGCGCACCGTCGCCGGCATCGACCCGTTTCACGAAGGCTGATCCATGCTGCATTTCGCTCGCTGGAAGTCCCTCTCCATCGTCGCGGTCTGTCTCGCGGGACTGATCCTGTCGCTGCCCAACCTGTTCTCCAAGGAGACGGTCAAGGCCTGGCCGGACTGGTTGCCGAAAGCGCAGATGCCCCTCGGCCTCGACCTGCAGGGCGGTGCCCATCTGCTTCTTGCCGCCAACAGCGACGAGTTGAAGAAGGACTGGCTCTCCTCGTTGCGGGAAGATGCCCGCAAAGTCCTTCGCGAGGCCAAGCTCTACCCGGCGAGCGTCAACGTCGTCGGCGGCACCGTGCGCGTCACGCTGCTCAAGCCCCAGGACTCCGATGCCGCCGTCAAGGAGCTGCGCACCAAGGTCGCCCAGCAGATCGGCAACGCGCTGATCGGCACGGCCGGCACCGATATCGCGGTGGCCAAGGGTGAAGGGGCCTCGATCATCCTGACGCCCACCGAAGCGGGCTTCCTCAACCGGCAGACCAACGCCATTACGGCCTCCATCGAGACGATCAACCGGCGCGTCAACGCCCTGGGTACATCCGAATCGACGGTCGTCCGGCAGGGCAGCGATCGCATCCTCGTGCAGTTCCCGGGACTTTCCGACACCAAGGGCCTCAAGGACCTGATCGGCAAGACGGCGAAGCTCTCTTTTCACGAAGTCCATGCCTCCATGACCCCGGCCGAAGCCCAGCAGGGCCGGCCCCCCGTCGGTTTCGCCGTCTACCCCTCGCAGGACGGCTACGTGGACAGCTACCTGCTGCGCGACATTCCCATCGTGCAGGGCGACGAGCTCGTCGACGCCCAGCCCGGTCAGGACAGCCGCACGGGCGAATGGATCATCTCGTTCCGGTTCAATCAGGCCGGGGCCCGCAAGTTCGGACGCTTTACCCAGGCCAACGTCGGCCGCCCGTTCGCCATCGTGCTCGACAAGCAGGTGCTGTCCGCGCCCGTCATTCGCGAGGCTATTCTGGGCGGTTCCGGCCAGATCTCGGGCCGCTTCTCGCCCGATAGCGCCACCACGCTGGCCTTGCAGTTGCGCTCGGGCGCGTTGCCGACCGAGCTGACCATCGTCGAGGAACGCACGGTGGGCCCGTCGCTGGGCGCGGACTCTGTGTCCGCCGGCAAGACCGCTGCCGTCGTCGGCGCCATCGCCACCTGCGTGCTGATGGTCTTCGCCTACGGCACGTTCGGGGTGATCGCCGTCTTCGCGCTGTTCTTCAACATGCTGCTGATCACGGCGACGATGTCGGTCGTGGGCATGACGCTGACGCTGCCGGGCATCGCCGGCCTCGTCCTCACGCTGGGCATGGCGGTCGATGCCAACGTGCTGATCTACGAGCGCATCCGCGAGGAGGTCCGCTCCGGCCGTTCCCCGATCAATGCCATCGAGGCGGGCTTCAGCCGCGCTTTCGTGACGATCCTGGACAGCCAGCTCACGACGCTGGCGGCTGCGATCATCATGTTCATTCTGGGTGCCGGCCCGATCCGCGGCTTCGCCGTGACGCTTTCGGTCGGCATCTTCACGTCGATCTTCACAGCCGTGACCGTGACACGCCTGCTGGTGGCCTGGTGGCTCGCTGGCCAGCGCGCCAGGGCGCACAAGATCGTCGTACCGGTCTGATCGAGAGGGTGAGGACGAGACATGCTTCCGATACCCAACTTCAAGGGCGTCGACTTTTTCCCGCACGACACCCGCATCGACTTCATGCGGTTCAAGGACATCTGCTTCTGGGCGTCGGTTGCCGCCATGGTAATCTCACTGGGGCTCTTCTTTGCGAAGGGCCTCAACTACGGCGTCGACTTCAAGGGCGGCTCGATGATCGAGCTGAAGGCGAAGTCGGGCACCGCCGACGTCGCCGCCCTGCGCGGTGACCTCGGCGCCCTGAAGCTCGGCGACGTCCAGATCCAGCAGTTCGGCGGCGCGGGAGAGGTTCTCGTGCGCCTCGAGCAGCAGCCGGGCGGCGAGGAAGCCCAACAGATCGCCTTGCGGAAGGTCACCAGCAAGGTCGATGCGGCCTATGAATTGCGCCGTGTCGAAGTCGTGGGCCCAGCCGTATCCTCCGAGCTGCGGCGCACCGGCACCATCGCCGTTCTCGCGGGCATTTTCGCCATCGTGCTGTACGTCTGGTTCCGCTTCGAGTGGCAGTTCGCACTGGGCACCGTCCTCGCGCTGTCGCACGACACCTTGCTGACGGTGGGCCTGTTCTCGCTGCTCGGGCTCGAGTTCGATCTGTCGACCGTGGCGGCACTCCTGACGATCCTGGGCTACTCCGTGAACGACACGGTCGTCATCTCCGACCGCATCCGCGAGAACCTGCGCCGTTTCAAGCGCATGGAACTGAAGGAGTTGCTCAACCTGTCGATCAACGAGACGCTGTCGCGCACTTTGCTGACCAGCTCGACGACGATCATCGTGTTGATCGCCCTGCTGTTGCTCGGCGGTTCCGTGATCCGCAACTTCACCTTCGCCATGCTGTTCGGCATCGTGGTCGGCACCTATTCGTCGATCTTCATTGCCGCTCCCGTCCTCGACTACATGCACATCAAGCGTGAGACGATCGTTGGGGAGGAAAAGGGCGCGGGCAACGCCAAGGCGTAATGCCCCCCGCGCGTGGGTGAGCCCGACAAGAACGAGGTCCAGCCAGTGCCCGAGGCAACGGGGTTCTTTCCCGGCAGGGCTGCCATAGAGGCCTACGGAAACGGCGGTTTCCGTTTTGCCGGCATGAGCCATCGCGGCTCGATCGTCTGCCTGCCGGCGGGCATCGCCGCATGGCCGGTGACTGCCCCCGATCAGATCGACCGCGCCTCCTTGGCGGCCGTGCTGGCCCGTCCTCAGGGGCTGGACTTTCTCCTGCTCGGCACGGGGCAGTCCCAGGTCTTTCCCGCGCCCGACGTGCGCAAGGCATTTCGCGAGGCTGGCATCGGCCTCGATGTCATGGATACGGGCGCTGCCTGCCGGACGTACAATATACTCCTGGGCGAACGTCGACCCGTCGGCGCCGCCCTCATCGCGATCGACTGACGAGGCCCAAGGCATGAAAGCGCTCATCACGACAACGCCACGTGCGTCGGCAACGGCCGGCCTGATCGTGTGCGCCGTCCTGCTCGGCGGCTGGCTCTATGCGTCGACCGCGGATGGACTGGGCCTCCTGTCTTTCCTGGCGCGCTTCGTTCACGTCACGGCCGCCATCGTCTGGGTCGGAATGATCTGGTTCGTCAATTTCGTGCAGCTCACCGCCATCGAATCCGCCGACGACACCGAACGGGCGGCAATCCTCAAGCTGATCGCCCCCAGCGTCGCCACGCTCTTCCGGCACGCCTCGCATCTGGCGCTGATGAGCGGTTTCGTGTTGTTGCTGACGACGGGCTACATGCTGGACCGATGGGTGTTCGTGTCGGCCGTCTACGTGCCGCCGGCGAAAGCCATCCTGCTGTGGCTCGGCACCATCGGCGCCATCACCATGTGGGGCATCGTCCACCTCGTCCTGTGGCCGAGCCTGCGCATCGTGACCGGCCAGGCCTCCGCAGACACGGAAAGCAAGATCCAGGCGCGCAACCGCATCCGCACCTATGCCCGGATCAATCTCGTGCTTGCCCTGCCGGTGACGTTCGCCATGGTAGCGGCGGCGCACCTCTACTGAGCGCACGTCGCACCCTGCCCCGGCTGTTGTGGAGTCCTCTCCAATGGATCCGATCGTCCTGGAGGCCGCACGCAAGGCCGAGCCCGACCGCTATGTGGCCGCCCTCCTGGCGCCTGCCGATGCCCAGCCGCATCTCATCGCACTTGCCGCGTTCATGGGCGAAGTTGCCTGCATTCCAGCCCGCGTCCGCGAGCCGATGATGGGCGAGTTGCGCTTGCAATGGTGGCGCGATGCCCTGGCGAACCTCGCCAGCGGTGAAACCGGCGAGCACCCGCTCCTGCCTCTCCTCGGCGCAGCGATCACCACGCATCGGCTGGCCACTCCGGATTTTCTGGCCATCATCGATGCGCGATCCCACGATCTCACCGGCGAGCCGCATGCCGACATGGCGGCCCTGCGCCGGCATCTCGCCGCCATCGAAGGCACCGGCTTCAAGCTGGCAACGCGCATTCTCGGCGGAACGCTCGGCCCCCCCGATACCGATGCCGCCGGCTTCGCCTATGGTCTCGCCCGTGCCCTCGGACGCCTGCCAGAACGCCTTCACAACGGTGGTTTCCCAATTCCCGCCGACGCCCTGCTGGCTGCCGGCATCGCTCCCGACGCCCTCGATCGCCGGCCCTACGACACGACGACGTGCGCGGGGATCGAGGTCGCTGCCCTGGCGCTCGAGACCGAGGCCCGTTCTGCCCTGATGCGCGCCCGGCGGGCGATCGCCACGCTGCCGCGGCGCCAGCGCACAGCCTTCCTCCCCCTTGCCATGGTCGAGCCCTATTTTTCCGAGCAAAAGAGAACAGAGTTTTTGCGACCTGATCAGATAGCTGACGTTTCACCATTCCGCAGAATGTGGCAGATGACACGGAGCTGGATGTCTGGGCGTCCGTGATGAGTTGACCGGGAGGTCCGCCACCTGCGTTCGGCCGGCTCCCGGCGGGGGCGTTGGAAACCTTCGAGGGATTGAATGACGCGCACGATAGTGATGCGGCTGGCAATTGCCCTTGCCACCGCTCTGGCCCTGACCGGCACGGCCGCCGCCGAGCCGCGGATCGAGTGGCGCCTCGAAAATCCGTTCCGATTCTTCGGCAAGCCCGCCGATACCGAGATGCATCGCGCCACCTTCGAGGCGCTGAGCGAGAACGAACGCATCGCCTCCCCCGTCCTGTCGGCCGAGCGCGCCCTGGCGCGGCGTCACGGTGGCGACGGCTGGGCCGCCGGCGTGCTCGATGCGGCCTGCTGGGAGCCGCAGCGCAACCGGCACACCTGTGCCGGCCAAGGCGACTACATGAACCCGCGATCGCATCGCATCATCGCCACGCTGAAGGACGTGGAGGACGCGACGCGGGTCGACTGCACCTGGCTGACGGCGCCCAAGGGGGGACGCCGGCGCGGGGCTGCCGTTACCTTTCCCTGCGACACGCCGGTCATCCTCGAGATCCCCTATCCCTCCGGCGCGCGCGTCTCCGTCGAGGTCGGCGGCGTGGAGGTCGCCGGCACGCCCGTCGCCATCAAGGACGTGCTGATCCTGGGGCTGGGCGACAGCTTCGGCTCGGGCGAAGGCAATCCCGACGTTCCCGTCCGGTTCTCGCGGGACCGCGTCGTCGACTATCCCGGCGGCAAGAGTGCGGCCACCCTCACCGGCTATCCCGCGCGCGTGGGCGACTGGTCCCAGATCGGCGACGCCGGCTTCATCAAGGCCAATCCGCGCTGGCTCGACCAGGCCTGCCATCGCTCGATCTATTCGCACCAGTTGCGCGCAGCCCTGCAGCTCGCCGTGGAAAACCCGCATCGCGCCGTCACTTTCATGAGCTTCGCGTGTTCGGGGGCCGAGACCGTGAACGGCCTCTTCCTGCGCTACAAGGGCCATGAATGGGTGCCCAATCCGCCCGATCTATCGCAGCTGTCGGCGGCCGCGCGCGCCCAATGCGGCGAGCGCAACGTGAACGCCTACGACCTGCCGGAGGCCTACCACATGAAGGGCCATATCCCCGAGTTGCAGGGCGGCCTCGTGCTCGTGCGCTGCGATCTGGAGGAAGCCCGCAAGATCGATCTCGTGCTGCTGTCGGTGGGTGGCAACGACGTCGGGTTCTCCCGTCTCGTCGCCAATGCGATCCTGGCCGACAAGTCGGTGCTGCGCCGCCTGGGTGGCTGGTTCGGCGAGGTGCACGGCTTCAAGGAAGCAGCCGACCTGATCGACGCGCTGGAGTTCCGCTACAAATCGCTGAACCGGGCCATGCACAACATCCTGCACGTGCCCTGGGGCGAATCCGACCGCGTGCTGCTCGTGGGCTATCCGTCGCTGACCCTCCTCGACGATGGCCGCTCGATCTGTCCCGACGGCCGCGCCGGCATGACCGTCGTGCCCGACTTCGAGCTGAAGGCGGCGCAGGCGCGCGACTCCATGGTCGCCGGCGAGCGCCTCAACGACATGATGCGCAGTTCATCGCGTCAGCTGGGTTGGACGTTCGTGGAGCGCCATAGGCCCCTGTTCGTTGGGCGCAGCATCTGCTCCACCAACCATGAAGAATGGGCCACGCGCGCCGACGACCTCAGGCTGCCCCGCCGCATCGACGGCCGCTGGGTGCCCTTCAACCCCGCGGACTGGCAGCCCTATGTCCAGCGCCAGCGCTGGTTCCGCACGCCCAACGACGCCTTCATGACCGCCAACTTCCACGTCGCCCGCTCGTTCATGCAGAAAGCCATCCCCAAGAGCACGCTTTCGTGGTTCCAGGTTCTGCTCGCAAGTCTATACTCGGGCGCCTTTCATCCGACGGCGGAAGGACAGGCCGCCATCGCCGATGCCGTCGTGGTGGAGGCGCGCCGCGTACTCGCCCGTTATGCGACGCACTGAAATTTCCGCCGGATCATTTCCACGACACGACCGGAGAGCACGATATGGATGCCCGCACACGTTCAGGCCGGATCCGTACCGCGCTGCCCGCGATCGCCGGTATCGCCCAGCGCTTTCCACTGGCCCTCGCCGGCTGCGTACTGCTGGCCGCCTATCTGCTCGGCGAATTCCATCATCGCGCCCGCGTGGAGGACCTGGCGGTTCGCATTCCACTGGGACTGACCGCCACCGTCGCTTGGGGCCTCGCAGCCGCGCTCCTCGCCCAATCCCGCGCCATGCCGCGCACGCGCGAACACCTGTTGGCACTGTCCGGCGCCGCCGTGCTGGCGGCCCTGGTTCTTGCGGGCCCCCGCCTCGACCTGACGTGGGGCCTGGCAATCGCCGCGCTCGCACTCGGCGTGGGCTTGGCGGCCCAGACCGGACGTGAGCCGCACAACGGCGCATTCTGGCTCTTCAACCACAACCTGTGGCTGGGCTGTGCGACGTCGCTCATCGGCGCCATTCTCTTCGGCGGCGGGATCTCCGCCATCCTCGGATCGCTGCAATATCTGTTCGGCTTGAAAATCCCCGTCTCGATGCACGAGAAGGTCTGGATCGTGGCCCTGACCCTGGTCGCGCCGATCTATTGGATGAGCCTCATCCCGCGGGATCTCGATGCCGCCGTCGTGCAGGGCGAGCAGAACGAATTCGCATCGCGCTCCATCGCCGTGCTCGTCCAGTTCATCCTCGTCCCTCTGCTGCTCGTCTACGCGACGATCCTGCACGTCTATGCCGTCAAGATCGGCATCGAGCAGACGCTGCCGAAAGGGCGTCTGGGCGCCCTGACGCTCAGCTACGGCGCGGCGATGGCGGCCACCGCACTGGCGGGCTGGCCGACACGCCACACCGGCGGCCCGCTGGTCGCCTTGTTCTGGCGCGCATGGCCATGGCTGCTGCTGGTGCCCGTGCTCCTCCTCGCCATCGCCATCGGGGTGCGCATCCAGGACTACGGCCTGACACCGCAGCGCTACATGATCGCGCTTGCCGGCGTGTGGCTGGCCCTCGTCGGCATCGCCATCGGTGTGCGTGGCGAGAAGGCCGATCTGCGCGTCATTCCCGCCGTCCTGGCCTTGCTCGTCGCCTTCGCCAGCCTCGGACCGTGGGGCATGGCGGGCTGGTCGATCCGCAATCAGGTCTCGGGCCTTCTCACGCGCCTGGAGGCCGCAGGCCTCGTTCGCGATGGCCGGGTGGCCGATCCGCTGCCGCTGAAGCCGGCATTGGCGTCGGACCGGCAGCGCATCGCCGGCGCCATCGACTACATCGACCGCGCCGGCCGGCTCGATCTCATCGCCCCGCTGTTCGCGGGCACGCCCCAAAATCCATTCGAATCGGCAACGCTGACGCCTGGAAGATCCAACGCAAAGCTTCGCGCCGCGGTGCGCGAGCGCCTGGGGCTTGCTGGCTACAACGGCACCCGCGTTCGCCGGCGTTACGGGGGCTATTACGCGCGCAAGCCGGGCAACTTCACCGTTGCAGCCGGAGGCGAACTCATCGGCATCCTGCAGGCGACGCAGCGCGTCGGCGGGAGGCTCGTGATCGCCGCCAAGCCCCAGGGTGTATTCACCACCACGCTCGACGGCACGACCCTCCGCATCGCCGAAGCCGGCGGCCAAGACCTGCGCTTCGACATCACGCCGTTGACCGCGACGAACGGAGAACTGGCCAGGCACGCCTTCGGCGTGACCGACGCACGCGAGAACGGCAAGTCGCCGCCTCCCCTCGCGATCACGGCGAACATCGATGGCGCCGAGCATACGCTCATTATCGTCAACGCCGCCGCATCGCGCGTGGACGCGGACGCTCAGATCGTCGTCAACAGCCTGAACTTCTGGTTGATCCGCCCGCACCGGAAGTGATGCCGGCAGCGGCAATCACGTCACCGGCCCGCTGGCCATGCATGCCGTCTGCCACGCCTCGAGATCACGCAGGGCCCGTTCCGACATCAAGCGCTTCTTGGCGTGCGTGCGTTCCTTGCCTTTGAGCCGCCGACCGTCCGCATCGCGCTCGGGCGCCTCCATCGGCGGCAGCAGCCCATAGTTGATGTTCATGGGCTGGAACGAGCGCGCGCCGCCGTCCTCAACGCTCACATGACCGCCCGTGATGTGCGCGACGAGCGCACCCAGCGCCGTCGTCGGCGGTGGTGCGTCCAGGCGACGTCCCAGATGTTCCGCTGCCGCCAGCCGGCCCGCGATCAGCCCGGTCGCAGCACTCTCGACATAGCCCTCCACCCCCGTGATCTGGCCAGCAAAGCGCAGGCGTGGCATGGCCTTCAGCCGCAGCTGCGCATCGAGCAGGCGCGGGCTATTGAGAAACGTGTTGCGGTGAAGACCGCCCAACCGCACGAACTCCGCAGCCCCGAGCCCTGGAATCATGCGGAAAATGCGCTTCTGCTCGCCGTGGCGCAGCTTCGTCTGGAAGCCCACCATGTTCCACAGCGTACCCAGCGCGTTGTCCTGGCGCAGCTGCACGACGGCCCAGGGCCTGGCGCCCGTGCGCGGATCCGACAAGCCCACGGGCTTCATCGGTCCATAGCGCAACGTATCGCGCCCGCGTTCCGCCATGACCTCGATCGGCAGGCAGCCATCGAAATAGGGCGTGCCCTCCCACTGCTTGAATTCGGTCTTGTCGCCGGCCAGCAGCGCATCGATGAAGGCTTCGTATTCCTCGCGGTTCATCGGGCAATTGAGGTAGTCGGCGCCCGTGCCGCCCGGCCCCGCCTTGTCGTAGCGCGATTGCCGCCAGGCGACGCCTTCGTCGATGCTCTCCGCATGCACGATCGGCGCGATGGCATCGAAAAAGGCGAGATCGGCCTCGCCCGTCAGGGAGCCGATGGCAGCGCCCAGGGCGGCAGAGGTGAGCGGGCCGGTCGCCACCACGACGCTCTCCCAGTCCGCAGGCGGCACACCCGCGACTTCCTCGCGCGCGATGGAAATCAGCGGGTGCGTGGCGATGGCCTGCGTCACCGCTTCGGAAAACCCGTCGCGGTCGACCGCCAACGCGCCTCCGGCGGGCAATTTGTGCTGGTCGGCCGCCCGCATCACGAGCGAGCCCAGCCGTCGCATCTCCTCATGCAGCAGCCCCACGGCATTCGCCGCCCAATCGTCGGCCCGGAAGGAGTTGGAACACACGAGTTCCGCCAGTCCGTCCGTCTGATGCGCCTCGGTGCCACGCACGGGGCGCATCTCGTGCAGGACGACGGACACCCCGGCTTGCGCCAGTTGCCATGCGGCCTCGCTGCCTGCGAGCCCGCCTCCGATCACGTGTACTGGTGTGTTTTTCGACATGCCGCGGAAGCTGGTGTAGCGCATCTGACGTTTGGTACCCGCCAGCGGCTGGGTCCGTGACCAAACTCAGATGCAAAAGCTACACTAAAATCATTGTGTTGCTAGTGTTCCCTTTGGTTCCGACATTTGCTCTCGGACGCCCCGCGAGGGGATGCAAACGTCGGAACCGGAACACTAGTGGATTTCCTGTGCATCCTCAAACAGTTCTGTTTGGCGCTGAATCGGCGCGCTGCTAATCAGCCAAGGTTGCGCAAGGGGAGGGATGATGCGGGCTTGGATGATCACCGCCGTGCTGGCGTCCATGATCGGCGGCTGCACGCACGAGCGTCTGGGGCCGGTCAGCCAGCACTTCGACGACTTCGCGACGCGCCCGCCCAAGGGCAACACCGTCTACGTCTGCCATGCCTACGGCTGCAAGATGCAGACCCGCTTCCGCTTCACCGACGAAGACATCGCCGCCATCAAGACCTTGATGGACAAGACGCGCGCCGCCGACACACCCGCCGAGGAGCGACGCGCCGTCGCCTATGCCGTCGGCTGGATGGAAACGCGCACGGGCGACGTGATCGGAACGAAGGACGATCGTCCCGGCATGGACTTCACCGCACCGGGCGATCCCACACAGCAGGATTGCGTCGACGAGGCGACCAACACGACGAGCTACCTGACCGTCCTGCAAAGCAACGGCTTCCTCAAGTATCACACCGTGGGCACGCCCTTCTCGAAGGAAAATCTCCTGCGGGGCGTCGGCGGCTGGCCGCATTGGACGGCCGTACTGGTCGAGACCTCGGGCAGCCAGAAATGGGCCGTCGATAGCTGGATCTACAAGAACGGCGAGAATCCGGCCATCGTCGAGGTCGAGAAATGGTACATCGACAGCCTCGACAACCTGCCCAACGCGACACATTGAGCCCAGCGATACACCGGGCCCGCCCGGGCGCTTCGCCCCGGGCATTCAGGATATTTGGGGCACTCGGGGCGGGCCGAGCGTGTGCGCCACGCAAGTCCCGAAATGGTTTCCGAGCCGACTGCTCTTACCGCGTATCGTCCATATTCGGGAAAGCGTCCTGGGGCTTCCACGCCCGCTTGTTCGCCCCGCGCTCCCACATGTCGAGCAAACCCGCCTCCGCCTTCTTCGGCGGTGGCGTGAAGTCACCGGCGAGCAGCTTCGTCAGTTCGTCCTTGATCTTCGCGGTCCGGGCATCATCGCAGTAGACATGGGGCTTCTCCAGGCGAGCCTGGATCGACTGCCGCGTATAGTCGTAGGCCTTCTCGATCTTCGCCAGTTTTTCCGCGCTGCCGTCCTGCGTCGCCTCGAAGGCGAGATAGGATGTCCTGAGCCGCGCGGGATCGAAGTTGTAGCCGCAGTGCGCAGCGCGGGCCGAGGTGGCTGCTGCGTGCAAGGCGCGATCCGTCGCCGGGTCGGTCTGCACCGGCTTTGCGGCGCTGCCCGGCAGCAGCGAGGCGGTCGTGAGCGGTGAAGGGCCGTTGGAGCAACCCGACAGGAGCGCCGCCAATTGCGCGGTCGCGATCAACGAGATCGACGAACGGAAACCCATCATGCCAGCCCCCATTTTTGTGGAGACTGTGACGTCGAAAATCGGGTCGGGTCAAGGCGTGGACGGCGCTGCGCTGTGCAAATCAGTCTCTTCGCGCCACGCTGGCGCGCCACCTGCACCACAGGCGTCCGTCCCGGGCGTCACCGCATCAGCACACGCATGGCACGGTCGAGCCCGTCGAGCGTCAGGGGGAACATGCGGTTCTCCATGATGTCGCCCACCAGCTTGATCGACGGCGTCCACGCCCAGTGCTGCTCGGGCACGGGATTGAGCCATACGGCATGCTCGTAGATGCTCGTGACCCGCTTCATCCAGGTCGAGCCCGGCTCCTCGTTCATGTGCTCGACCGAGCCGCCCGCCATCGTGATCTCGTAGGGGCTCATCGAGGCGTCGCCGATGAAGACCACCTTGTAGTCCGACGGGTACTTGTGCAGCACGTCCCAGGTCGGCGTGCGCTCCGTCCAGCGACGCTTGTTGTCCTTCCACACGAACTCGTAGAGGCAGTTGTGGAAGTAGAAATGCTCCATGTGCTTGAATTCGGCGCGCGAGGCCGAGAACAATTCCTCGGCCAGTTTGATGTGCCAGTCCATCGAGCCGCCGATGTCGAAGAACATCAGCACCTTGACCGTGTTGCGCCGCTCGGGCCTGAGCTGGATGTCGAGATAGCCCTTGTGCGCGGTCTCCTTGATCGTACCGTCGAGATCGAGTTCCTCGGGAACACCGTCGCGCGCAAATTTGCGCAGCCGGCGTAGCGCCACCTTGATATTGCGCGTCCCCAGCTCAACCGTGTCGTCGAGATCCTTGAACTCGCGCTTGTCCCAGACCTTGAGCGCCTTGAAGTTCTTGTTTTCCTTCTGGCCGATGCGCACGCCGGCGGGATTGTAGCCTTCCGCGCCGTAGGGTGAGGTGCCGGCCGTACCGATCCACTTGCTGCCGCCCTGGTGGCGGCCCTTCTGCTCCTCGAGGCGCTTCTTCAGCTCCTCCATGATCTTTTCCCAGCCGCCCAGCGCCTCGATCTTCTTCTTGTCTTCCTCCGACAGGTAGAGCTGGTTGAGAACCTTGAGCCATTCCTCGGGGATCTCGACGTCCGCGGCCTCGCTCATCAGCTCCAGGCCCTTGAAGACGTGGCCGAAGACCTGGTCGAACTTGTCGAGATGCTTCTCGTCCTTCACCAGCGCGGCGCGCGACAGATAGTAGAAATATTCCACCCGTTGATCGGCGAGGCCCGCCTTCAGCGCCTCCATCAGCGTCAGGTACTCCTTCAGCGTCACCGGGACCTTGGCGGCCTTCAGCTCGTGGAAGAACGTGGTGAACATGCGCGTCGCCTCGGTTCCCTGTATCGGGCGCGCGGATGCGGGACCCGCGCGCGTCTTGGTGATTTTTCCCGCGCCAGGGCAGGCTTGGCAAGGCCTTCGCGCCCCGATGGTCTGCGAGACGGCGCTCAGACCTCGATCGTGCCATCCATGACGCGCACGCTATGCCCGCCGATCCGCACGGTTTCCAGGCCCCCCACTCCCACGATCAGCGTCACGCTGATGTGGCTCTGGCGCCCCATTTCATAGCCCTGCTCGATGACGCAGCGATGTTCGCCCACCTTCGGGTCGTCGAAACGCACGATCACCCCGGCAAAGGCCGCAGCCGCCGATCCGGTCGCGGGGTCCTCGGCGACACCCAGGTCCGGCGCGAACATCCGCGCGTGGAAATGGTGGTTGGTGTGCACGGTCTCGCGGCAGTAGACGAAGACGGCACAATCCGCCCCCAATGCCCGCCGCCAACGCCCCATGTCAGCACGCGCGCGGCCCAGCGCCTCGATGTCCCGGATGGGCACCATCAGATAGGGCAGGCCGGCGGAAAACCTCGTGGGCTTGTGGTTCTCGAAGCCGATTTCGCTGGGGATCAGGCCGATGGCGCCGGCGATCTCCTCCGTCGCCGGCACGCCGCCCAGATCCTGCGGCAGTTTCGGCGCATCGAACTCGGCGAAAGTCGCCTCGCCCGCCGGCATGCGTACCCCAACGCGCACCGTGCCGAGGGTTTCCTCGAGCGCAATGATCGCCTGGCGCATGTTGGCCATCGACGAAGCGCGCAGCTCTGCCAGCAACGCCGCCGTTCCGATCGTGGGGTGGCCGGCGAACGGCAATTCGGCGCGCGGCGTAAAAATACGGATCTTGGCGGAATGTGCGGGGTT
The DNA here is from genome assembly GCA_041397775.1 of Hyphomicrobiaceae bacterium. GTDB lineage: Bacteria > Pseudomonadota > Alphaproteobacteria > Rhizobiales > Hyphomicrobiaceae. The sequence continues at coordinate 695,763 of JAWKWB010000002.1, forward strand.
GGCCGGCTTCAGCACGAACACCGTTTCTGAGATGTTGAACTCCCGTGCGACCGCCTGCATCTGGGCCGTATCGAGCCCGTCGGCATCGAGCACGACCGCAAGCGGATTTCCCCCGAACCGGGTCCCCGTGAAAACGTCCAGCGTGTGATAGGCAAGCCGCATCGCATCCGTTCCATGGCTTCGATTGCGGTGGACAATGCCGGAAAAAGCCTGCGCATCCAAGCACCCATGATGTCTCCCCGCGGCGAACGAACGATACGCCCCACACCGCCGTGCAGAACGCCCGCGACTGCCGGTGCTGCCGCTGTCGCACCTGCCGACACAGGAAGCCGGAGCACGACTGGCGCCAGCCGTCGCGCACCGCTAAGAATCGGGATCGGCGCGCGATGCGCCGCACACCATCATCGACGAGGACAGCCGTTGGCCAACGCGCCGCGATCCCCCAGGGACCTCCCCCCCGACGCCATCCCCGATGGCGCTGCGGGCCGCGGCTGGCATTGGCTGTGGTCTTCCGCCGTCCACACGTTCACCGCCAGCGGCATCGTCTGCGCGTTGATGGCCACGCTCGCAGCCCTCGATGGCGCCTACGAGCGGTGCTTTGCCTGGCTCGGGCTGGCACTCGTCATCGACGGCATCGACGGTACCTTCGCGCGCCTCGTGGGCGTGAAGCAGCACCTGCCACGCTTTTCCGGCGAGCGGCTCGACCTCGTGGTGGACTACGTCACCTACGTCTTCGTCCCCGTCCTGGCCTTGCTGAGATCGGGCATCCTGCAGGGCACCTGGGGCCTCGCCCTGGCGTTCGGCATCCTGATGTCCTCGCTCTATCATTTCTCCGACAATGCCAGCAAAACCGACGACAACTGCTTCGTGGGCTTTCCCGCCATCTGGAACGTGGTTGCCTTCTATCTTTTCGCGATCCCCATGCCGCGTTGGGCGGCGAGCCTCGTAATTCTAGCCTGCATCGCCATGACGTTCGTGCCCGTTCGCACACTCCACCCCATGCGCGTACGCCGCCTCGTCTGGGTCAACCTCGCCGCCTCCGCCGTCTGGCTGCTCGCGGCCGCCCACATCGTCGTTGGCGGCTTTCCAGCGGGCCGGTTCGCAGCCGCCGCACTCCTCGCCGTCGCCGTCTACATGGTCTGGCTGACGTTGACATGGCCACTCGCCGCCTCCGGCGAACTCGACCGCCAGGATTAGCCCCGCCCGACGGTGCGTCACAGTCGTCGTGTCGCATCATAGTCCCCGTTGCATGCCCGACGTGCGCGTCGCAAACTGCCGCCATCATCCAAAAGCAACGGAGGAAACGGCAATGGCAGGATTGTGCGAGGGCCGGGTGGCGATCGTCACCGGCGCGGGACGGGGCCTTGGCCGCGAGCATGCGCTGCTGCTCGCCAAGGAAGGTGCGAAAGTCGTCGTCAACGACATCGGCGCCAACGTCGACGGCAGCGGGCGCGACGACAGCTTTGCGGCCCAGACGGTCGCCGAAATCAAGAAGATGGGCGGCGAGGCCATCGTCAACGGCGACGATGTTTCCTCGTGGAACGGCGCCAAGAACCTGATCGACAGCACCGTCAAGCACTTCGGCACCCTCGACGTCCTCATCAACAACGCCGGCATCCTGCGCGACCGCATGCTCGTCAACATGAGCGAGGACGAGTGGGATGCGGTGATCCAGGTGCATCTGAAGGGTACGTTCGCCCCCACGCGCCACGCCGCCGCCTACTGGCGCGAGAAATCGAAGCAGATCGGCGGGCCGGTCAAGGCCGCCGTCATCAACACCAGCTCCACGTCCGGCATCTACGGCAACGTCGGCCAGACCAACTATGGTGCGGCGAAGGCCGGCATCGCAGCCTTCACGATCATTGCTGCGCGCGAGTTGCGCCGCATCGGCGTCACCGTCAACGCCCTGTCGCCATCGGCCCAGACGCGCATGACGGAAGGCCTGCGCGAGCTGACGGCGGAAGAGCGCGCCTCGCGTGATCCCAAGTGGGTCTCCCCGACCGTCGTCTATCTCGCCAGCGCGGAGGCGAGCGACATCACCGGCCGCGTCTTCCAGGCGGGCTTCGGACGCATTGCCGTCTGCGAAGGCTGGCGCCGTGGCGCCGAGGTCGGACAGGTCGCAGACCCGCGCGAGGCCGGACGTCTCTTCCGCGAGATGCTGCCCAAGATCCGCAAGAATTCCGGCATGGACGGCATGGAGCTCGACTGAGCAGATCTGCGGAGAGCATCCACATGACCTTGAACTACGAGACACTGATGGGGCTGAAGCGCACCGGCGATCGCTTCAGCTACACCGACCGCGAGACCATGCTCTATGCCATCGGCATCGGCATGGGCCGCGACCCCTATGACCCGAACGAACTGGCCTATACCTTCGAGAAGGAGAAGCTGAGGACCGTAGCCTCCATGGCGACGGTCCTGCAGCGCATACCGCTGTTGAAGGATTGCGGCTACGACTACACGAAGGTCGTCCACGGCGAGCAGCGCCTGATGCTCGAAAAGCCGCTGGAGCCGGAAGGCGAGATCAGCGTCGACAGCCGGGTGCTGTCGGCGTTCGACAAGGGGCCGGGCAAGGGCGCGATCATCAACACGGAGATGGTCGCACGCGATGCGGCGACGGGCGAGAAACTCTACACGCTCGTCTCCACCACCTTCGCGCGTGGGGATGGCGGCTTCGGTGGCCCTGCCGGCAGCGGCCTGGCGCCGCACCAGCTGCCCGAGCGCAAGCCGGACCTGACGGCGTCCGCCGAAACGCGGCTCGATCAGGCCTTGCTCTATCGCCTCAACGGCGACCGCAACCCGTTGCATGCCGACCCGGATCTCGCCAAGCGGGTCGGCTTTCCCGTGCCGATCCTGCACGGGTTGTGCACCTACGGCACCGCCTGCCGCACGATCCTGCGTGAAATTGCCAAGTACGATCACACGCGGATCAGCGGTTTCGACGTGCGCTTCTCATCGCCCGTCTATCCCGGCGAGACGATCCTCACGGACATGTGGGTGGACGGCAACGTCGTGTCGTTCCGCTGCCGGCTCAAGGAGCGCGACGTGACCGTGATCAACAACGGCAAGTGCACGCTTGCCTGATCGCGCAGGGCGAGCCCCGGCGGCGACCGCCGGGCTCGCCACGCGGCACTCAGGGCCACGCCATCTGCTCTCAAGTGCCCTGGGCAGCCGTCAGCTGCTCCACCTGGGCCAGCATGCGCCCACGCACCTCCGGCAATCCCGCGCCCCCTTCGGCCAGGACGCGCCGCTCCAGGAAGAACCCTGTCAGCGTGAAGCCGCTGCGCACGTCTTCGGGCGTGACCGTCCCCGTCACACGTCCCGGCGACAGGAAGGCTGGCAACGCCAGGAGACGGTCCTTGTAGGGCTCGCCGGCCCGCGCCGAGACCGCGCGCCCGCTGCGGGGCGACACGTAGATCAGCTCCTGCGTCGAGCCGGTCGCGGCGCACACCGACAGATCGAGCCCCATGCCCATCTCGTCCAAAAGCGCCATTTCCCAGCGTACCATGAGCGCGGGCCAGACCGTGGCATCGTCCAGGAAGCCCAGCACGAACAGCGTGATCTCGAAGAGATTGGGATGGGGATCGCGCTCGGGCAGAAGCCGCGCCAGCGTCGTCAGCGAGGACAGTGCCACGAGCGACGACGGGCTCGCCATCGCTTCGGCGGCATACCCGCGGATCATCTCCACGTTGAGGTGCCCCAGGTGCTCGGAGAGGCGCGCGCGCCACGTTGCCTGCACGTGATTGCCGACCTGCAGAACCGGACGCAGCCGCCGCGATCGTCCGCCGTGCACCAGCCCCAGGTGCCGTCCGTGTGCGCGCGTGAGCAGATCGACGATCGCGGCCGTCTCGCCGTGCGGCTTGACGCCGATCACGATGCCTTCGTCTTCCCAGTTCATTCCCGGGCCCGTACGTCAGCGCCTATCGTTTGGGCAGCTCGAGCCCCATCTCGCGGTAGTGCTCGGGGTCGTTCTCCCAGCCCTCCTGGACCTTGACGTGCAGGAAGAGATGCACCGGCCGCCCGAACATCGCCGCCAGATCCTGACGCGAGCGCATCGAGATCGTCTTGATCATGCGCCCGCCCTCGCCCAGCATGATACGCCGTTGCGTCTCGCGCTCCACGAAGATCGTCTGCTCGATGCGCACGCTGCCGTCGCGCAACTCCTTCCAATTCGTGGTCTCCACGATCGTCGCGTAGGGCAACTCGTCGTGGAGCTGGTCGTAGATCTTCTCGCGCGTCACCTCCGCCGCCGTCGTCCGTTCCGTGGCGTCCGTGATCTCGTCTTCCGGGTAGTGCCACGGCCCCTCCGGCGCACGCCTGGCGAGCTCGGTGCGCAATGCCGCGATGCCACTACCCGACAGTGCCGAGATCATGAAGGTCGCCTCGAAACGCAGCCGCTCGTTGAGTGCGGCCGACAACGCCAGCAACTTCTCCTTGGCGGGTATGCGATCCACCTTGTTGAGGATCAGAAGCTTCGTCGCCCGCGATCCCCCCAGCGCCGTCAGGATGCGCTCCACGTTTTCGTCGATGCCCTTCAGCGCGTCGACGACCAGGGCGATGATGTCGGCCTCGCCCGCCGTCGCATTGGCAGCCTCCACCATGGCCTCGTCCAGCCGCCGCTTGGGCGTGAAGATGCCGGGCGTGTCGATGAAGACGAGCTGCGCATCACCCTCCATGACGATGCCGCGCACCGGCGCGCGGGTGGTCTGCGCCTTGCGCGAGACGATGGTGACCTTGGTTCCCACCAGTGCGTTGACGAGCGTCGACTTGCCGGCGTTGGGCGCCCCGATGACGGCGACGAAACCGCAGCGGGTCGCGCGCTCGGGCGCCTGCTCTGTGTCAGCCATTGCCACCACTCCCGCGTGGGGATTGCCACACGCCTTCCCGAATGAGAAACACGGTGGCCGCGTCCTGCTCGGCCGCCCGCTTGTTGGACCCTACGCCGCTTGCCGGCTTGCAGCCGCCGATCCGAACCTCGCTCTTGAAGCGCGGCGCGTGGTCGGGCCCCTCCCGTGAAATCTCGACGTATCTCGGCAACGGCAATCCGCGTCCCTGCGCCCATTCCTGCAGCGCCGACTTGGGATCGACCGTCGTCTCCGGCATCTTGGCGAGATAGGGCCCCCAAAGGGCCCGCACCACCGCCCGTGCGCCGTCATAGCCGCTTTCGAGGAATACGGCCGCAAGCACGGCCTCCATGGCATCCGCCAGGATCGTATCCTTCTCCCGGCCGCCGTTCTCTTCTTCCGCCGACGACAGGCGCAAGGCCGCGCCGAGGCCGATATCGCGCGCCACCCGCGCGCAGGCATCCTTGCGCACCAGTCGGTTGTAGCGGCGCGCCAGCGCGCCCTCGCTGGCCGACCCGTCTTCCTCGATGATCAATTCCGCAATCGACAGGCCCAGCACACGATCGCCGAGAAACTCGAGGCGCTCGTTGTCCTCCGGCGCGCCTTTTTCGGCGCGCACGCTGGCATGCGTCAACGCCCGCTCGAGCAGCGCCCGGCTTTGGAAGGTATGGCCGAGCGCAGTCTCGATCTCCTTCCTGGCATTGCGTGCACGCGCCACCTCACCTCTCCGCTATCGGACAATTCGGAAAATACGGCTCCACCGGATATCGAACGGCCAGCGCCAGGGCGTCGTCAGCCTGAACGAACCCGGCTCGTCGATGGCAGCGGAGAAGAATATGATGTCGGCGCGGCCGACGAAGTTCTCGAATGGCACATAGCCCACGCCGAAGCGGTGCGGTGGCACGCGGCTGTCCGTCGAGTTGTCGCGGTTGTCGCCCATCATGAAGTAATGGCCGGCGGGAACCTTGTAGGGACCTGCGGTGTCGTAGTCGCTGTCGGTGCGCTGATCGAGCACGTAGTATTTCACGCCTTCGGGCAGCGTCTCCTCGTAGCGCGGCGTGCGCCGAACCGAGCCGTCCTCCTCGTTCTGCAGGAAGTCGTCGACGCGCCGCCGCGGAATCTCCTTGCCGTTGATGAACAGGATGCCCTTGCGCACCATGATCTCGTCGCCCGGCAAACCGATCACACGCTTGATGTAGTCCGTCGAATTATCGCGCGGCAGCTTGAAGACGACGACGTCGCCGCGCTTGGGCGCGCTGGAGAGGATGCGGCCCGAAAAGAGATTGATGCCGAACGGCAGCGAATAGCGGCTGTAGCCGTAGGACAGCTTGGAGACGAACAGGTAATCGCCGATCAACAGCGTCGATTGCATCGAGCCCGACGGAATGTTGAACGGCTGGTAGAAGAACACGCGCACGAAAAAGGCGATGATCAAGGCATGCAGGAAGACCGTTCCTACCTCGCGCCAACCACCGTCTTTCGCCTTCGAGGCGTCTGTTTTCGACTTCATGCGGTTCGCCAAACTCTCTTTTTGCGCGTTGCAAAAATCCCGAGGATCGAGGCCCCTATAGCGGTTCCCCCCCGGTGGTGCAATTGCCCGCGACGTTTTTGTCGGCCTCGCGTCGCCGGGCATCGCCCGCGGTCAAGGGGTCTTGCACACGTAGCGCGACACGACACGGCTTCCCACAACGGCCACGACCAGCCCGCCGCCTGTAAAGGCCAGCGCAGATGCAAGCGGGCCTCGTCCCAAGCCATCGGCCAACGTGACGCCGAGACCACCCCCGAGGATCGCCAGTCCCAAGCGCAGGCACATGATGTCCGTGAGCATCCCGGTTCTCCCCGCCCTCACCTTTCCGCCGCGATGCGTGGTCCCAGTTCCTCCAGAACCGCGCGGTACACATCGCGCTTGAACGGCACGATCAGCGCGAGCACGTCGGCGACCGGAGCCCAGCGCCAGGCTTCGAATTCAGGCTTGTGGTCGGTCGGATTGATGTCGATCTCGGTGTCGTCGCCCTCGAAGCGGATGGCGAACCACTTCTGCGTCTGCCCCCGATAGCGCCCACCCCAGATCCGGCCCTTCAGCCCTGGTGGCAGGTCATAGGCATGCCATTGGCTACTTTCGGCGATGATCCGCCCGGTGCGCATGCCCGTCTCTTCGTGGAGTTCACGCATTGCCGCCGCGGCAGGATCCTCTCCCTCGTCGATGCCACCCTGCGGCATTTGCCACCAGCCCTCGGGTGCACCTGGCAACGCCGACGCGATGCGGCGGCCGATCCACACGAGACCGTCTTTGTTCACCACCATCAAGCCGACGCACGGCCGGTACGGGAGGCTATCAACGTCCATCGACTCCCGCCCTTTCGCCGCGGCTGCCCCTTGAAATGCGAGCGGGCGGTCTTGTCTGCCGCCCGCTCGTCCGTCTCACTTCTTCTGCTCGGTCTTCTTGGCGTCGGCGTCCTCCTTGGCGGGGGCCGCATTTTCAGCCTTTGGCGCCGGCTCTGCTATCTCGCCACGCAGCAGCTTCAGGGCGTATTGAAGCTGCACGTCCTTCTCCGGCTCCTTGGGCACATAGGCTGACGAACCCGATTCTTCCTTGAGGTTCTTGCCCTTCTGCTTGGGATCGGCGGTCAGATGTCCGCGCAGGCTGGCTTCGCCCCGCGGCTTCTCCGCCGTCTTCGGCTTCAGCTCGGGCGGCAGCTCCTGCTCGACCACGACGTCGGGATCGATGCCCTTCGCCTGGATCGAGCGGCCCGACGGCGTGTAGTAACGCGCCGTCGTCAGCCGGATCGCGCCGTTGTTCTGGCCGAGCGGGATGATCGTCTGCACCGAGCCCTTGCCGAACGAGCGCGTGCCGATGATGGTGGCGCGCTTGTGATCCTGCAGCGCCCCCGCCACGATTTCGGATGCCGACGCCGAGCCGCCGTTGATCAGAACTACGATCTTCTTGGCGTCCGTCAGGTCGCCCGGCCGGGCGTTGGCGCGCTGCGTCTCCTCGAGGTTGCGCCCCTTCGTCAGGACGATGGCACCGCGATCGAGGAAGTCGTCGGACACCGCGATCGCCTGGTCGAGCAGGCCACCGGGATTGTTGCGCAGGTCGATGATGTAGCCACGCGCCGGCTTGCCCAGCTTCTTCTTCAGCTCCGTGACCTGCTTGCTGAGGTTCTCGTGCGTCTTCTCGTTGAAAGTCGAGATCTTCGCATAGATCACGTCGCTCTCGAGCCGTGACTTGACCGCGTTGATGCGGATGACGGCACGGACGACCTTGACCTCGAGCGGCTCCTCGCGACCCTTGCGCAGGATCGTCAGCGTGATCGGCGTGTTCACCGGCCCGCGCATGCGCTCCACGGCCTGCTCGAGCGTCAGCCCCGAGATCTGCTCCCCGTCCAGATGCGTGATGAGGTCGTTGGCCTGCAGGCCCGCACGCGCGGCCGGCGTGTCGTCGATCGGAGAAACGACCTTGATCGCGCCGTTCTCCATCGTGACCTCGATGCCCAAGCCACCGAATTCGCCGCGCGTCTGCACCTGCATGTCGCGGAAATGCTTGGAATTGAGGTAGGCCGAATGCGGATCGAGCGAGGACAACATGCCGTTGATGGCATTCTCGATCAGCTTCGAGTCGTCGGGCTTTTCGACGTAATCGGTCCGCACTCGCTCCAGCACATCCCCGAACAGGTCGAGTTGCCGATAGATCTCGGCATTCGGCGAGGTAGCAGAATACGTCCGCGTCACGTTCATCACGGTCGTCACGCCAGCCAGGCCGGCGAGCGTCATGAACGTCCAGAATGCATAATCGGATTTGCGGATCATGCTAGCACCCTATCCTTGTCCTCTCTGACCTGAAGCAGCCGCCCACCACGGTTCGGGGTCGATCGGCCGGCCATCCTTGCGAAACTCGATATACAGCACCGGGGCACTCTCCCCGGGCTTGGGCTTGGCTCCCCTGGGAGCTGCGCTCATCACACCGACCGGCTGTCCCGCCAGCACGAACTCGCCGAGCTGGACATCGATCTGCGAAAGGCCAGCAAGAAGCACGTGATACCCCTCGCCGGCATTGATGATCAAGAGCTGACCAAACGAGCGGAATTCACCCGCATAGACCACCCATCCGTCTGCCGGCACGGTTACCTGCGCGGCATAGCGCGTCTCCAGCACCATGCCCTTCGATTGCCCGCCGTATTGGGTCTTGTCGCCGAAGGCCAGCACATGCTTCCCGCGCGCGGGCTGCAGCAATTTGCCCTTCAGGAGATGGAACGGCTTGGACGGTGCCAGACGATCGGTCCGCACCACGGCTTTTTCAGGGCCGTCCGGCGCGATCACGACGACGGGTTGCGGCCGCGCCGGCACCGCCAGCGCCACCTTGGCGGGCTCCTGATGCTGCGGCAGGGTGGCAGCAGGCGGCACGGCATCGGGCAGCGTCACGCGCGCTGGCGGCGGCAGGGTCGGCGCCAGGGCCACCTGCGTTTCGCCCGCTGGCGCACCGACCGCGGCAGGCGGAGCGACCGGCACCTGCTGCTCTGCCGGCACGATGCGCTTGTCGAGCTTGGCGATCAGATCGCCCAGGTCCTCCACGTTCCGCGCCATCTCGGCCGCCTCACGGCGCACCTTGTTCAATTCGCTCTGTCGGTCGCTCAGCGCCTTCTTCTTGGCCTCGAGCAGAACGGCGAGCTTGGTGCGCTGTTCGTTGAGGCCGGCCATTTGCGCGCGATGACGCTCCGCCTCCGCCTTCGCCTCGGCCGTCACACGCGACAACTCGCCGAGCTGGTCGGCGAGCGCCAGGGCCTGGTCCTTCATCTCGGGGAAGGCGGACGCGAGTAGCATGGCGCTGCGCACCATGGTCAGCGCATCCTCCCGCCGCGTGATCAGGACCGGCGGCGGGTTGCGCCCCATGCGCTGGATCGCCGCCAACAGGCCCGCGATCGCATGATGGCGCTTGGCCAGCGATTCCTTGAGTAGCTTCTCCTGGCCCTCGAGCTCGGCCTGGCGCACCTCGATGCCCGTCAATTCGCCTTCGCTCGTCTGGACCTGCCGGGCGGTATCGATGAGCTGCCGGAAGATCTGGTCGCGCTCGGTGGCGAGCGTGCCGATGTGGCTGGTGATTTCCCGCTCGACGTTGCGCTGCTGATCGAGCTTGCTGCGCGCACTTTCCAACCGTGAGCGCACGTCCTGGCTCGCCGATTGGGCAAATCCTGGGCGAGCCGTCCCGGCAAGGCATGCCGCAGCGATCGTAGCCATCGCCAGCCAGCGTTGCAGCGACAGGGAATTTCGGCTCGAACGGCGCAGCTCAGCCTCGCTTCGTCTGAGGAGATCGTCAGGATATTGCGATGCGTGACAAGTGTCGTGTCCGCTACGCCAACTGCGATTCAGAACGCTATGATTACGGCATTTCTTTTACTGGGCAATGCACAATCGAGTTACGCCGCGCCGGCCCGGGTGTGACACACACCCTTCCGCGCGCCTGTGATCTTGTGGCACAATTGTTCGCAGGCCTTCGAGCCGCTAAAGCCTCGGACCACTGATCGCTCCACAGCACGCGAGGTATCCTCTATGCCGGCCGCCATGGTGAACTTGACGACACTGTCGGCGATCGCCGTACTGGGCGTACTCCTGGCTGGCCTGTGGAACATGATGCGGCGCAATTCGAGCCCCAGCCTCAGTCAGACCTTGATGCGCTGGCGCGTCGGCCTTCAATTCATCGCGATCCTCATCACCATGTTGACCCTCTGGATGGCACGAGGCCGTTGATCCCCAACGCTTTGCCGCGCATGAACTGCACAAGCCTGCCGTGCACGCGGCGCGCAAGTCTGCGCGACAGGAAACGCCAGAGCCGCTACAGTGCCCGCTGAACCGTCGTCACTGCCAGCAGGGAACCATCGACATGCCGGGCTCCGCCGCCAAGAAGTCGCCGACGCTGACCCGTGGCCACTGCCAGTGCGGCGCCATCGAATACGAGTTCGAGGGCGCGCCCAAGTGGGTCATGCATTGCCATTGCCGCAATTGCCGCCGCGCCGTGTCGGGCGCCGTGGCCACCTACCTGGGCGTCGATATCGGCCAGTTCCGCTACCTCAAGGGGGACCCGGCGATCTACGAGTCCTCGCCTGGCGTGAAACGCTATTTCTGCCCCACCTGCGGCTCGCCGATGGCCTATGCCGGCGATCGCTGGCCAAAGGAGGTCCACCTTCTGCACGGCACGCTGGCCGATCCCTCGCAGTGGCCGCCCACGGGACATGCCTACGTCAAGGATCAGCTCGCCTGGTTCGACGTCCACGACGAACTGCCCCGCTACGAGGAGATCGCGGCCAAGGACGCCAAGCCCGTCCGCAAGGGCCCGCGCAAAGCACACGCCTGAGGCGCGCCCCTGCGGCACGATGCCGGTGAGGCCGCCCTTGATCGAGAAGGAGACGCGATGATGAGCGCGCAAGCGACGACACCCAACGCCGAGGTGACGGCCGGCAACGTGACGTTTGCCCAGAAGCGGCCGATCGCGGTGCTGGCCGGCCCCTGCCAGATGGAAAGCCGCGCCCACGCGCTCGAAATGGCCTCGGGCCTGAAGGAAATCTGCGCCCGGCTCGGCCTCGGCCTCGTCTACAAGACGAGCTTCGACAAGGCCAATCGCACGTCCCTGTCGGGCAAGCGCGGCATGGGGCTTGCCGGCGCACTTCCCGTCTTTGCCGAGATCCGCGAGAGCCTGGGCCTGCCCGTCGTCACCGACATCCACGAGGCCGCCCAGTGCGCACCCGTGGGCGAGGTGGTGGATATCCTGCAGATCCCGGCCTTCCTGTGCCGCCAGACGGACCTGCTCATCGCCGCCGCCCGGACGGGCCGCGTCATCAAGATCAAGAAAGGCCAGTTCCTCGCCCCCTGGGACATGAAGAACGTCGTCGCCAAGGTGACCGAGAGCGGCAACCCCAACGTGCTCGTCACCGAGCGCGGCGTCTCCTTCGGCTACAACACGCTGGTCGTCGACATGCGCGCCCTGCCGATCATGGCCGAGACCGGCGCACCGGTGATTTTCGACGCGACCCACGCCGTACAGCAGCCGGGTGGCCAGGGCACCTCGTCGGGCGGCGACCGCCGCTTCGTGCCGGTGCTCGCCCGCGCCGCCGTGGCCGTCGGCGTCGCCGGCCTTTTCATCGAGACGCACCAGGACCCTGACAAGGCCCCCTCCGATGGCCCCAACATGGTGCCTTTGAAGAACTTCGAAGCCCTGATGCGCGAGCTGATGGCCATCGATGCCGTCGTCAAGGCCGTGCCGCACGCCTCCTGAGGCTGGACCGGACCAGGGGCGCTGCCATGCCCGAACGCGACAGGCGCCAGATCCTGGGTACTGCTGCCGCAGCGGCGGCGGTGCTTGCCCTACCCGCCACTCCCCGAGCGGAGGCAGCCCAAATGCACACACGCGCCATTCCCTCCACGGGCGAGCAGCTTCCCCTGATCGGCGTCGGCACGTGGCAGACCTTCGACATCGGCCAGGACCGCGCCGCCCTCGACCAGCGGCGCCAGGTGCTCGAAATCCTGTTCCAGGCGGGTGGCAGGGTCATCGACAGCTCGCCCATGTACGGACGCGCGGAGGCCGTCGTCGGCCAGCTTCTCGCCGAGATGACGGCGCGCGACAAGGCGTTCCTCGCCACCAAGGTCTGGACCACCGGCGCGGCCGGCGGCATCGCCCAAATGCGCGCCTCCCTGCAGAAGATGCGCACGCCCACCATGGACCTCATGCAGATCCACAACCTCGTGGACTGGCGCGCGCACTTGAAAACGCTGCGCGCGTGGAAGGACCAGGGCACCTTCCGCTACATCGGCATCACGCACTACACCACGTCGGCCTTCGACGAACTGATGGCCATCATGCGCGCCGAGCGCCTCGACTTCGTGCAGGTGCCCTACTCGCTGTCCGTGCGCCAGGCCGAGGCGCGGCTGCTGCCCCTGGCGCTGGAACGCGGCATCGCCGTCATCCCCAATCGCCCCTTCGACGGCGCCGACATGTTCGCCAGGGTCAAGGGCAAGCCGCTGCCCGACTGGGCCGTCGATATCGACGCGGAAAGCCCGGCCCAGATCTTCCTGAAATACCTGATCGGGCATCCAGCCATCGGCTGCGTCATTCCCGGCACGGCCAAGCCCGCCCACATGCGCGACAACGTCGCCGCCGGCCTCGGTCGCCTCCCCGATGCTGCCATGCGCACAAGGATCGTCAGGTGGTGGGAGGGGCTGTAGGCGACGCAAAGGCGCTGCCTCGGGGCGACACGCCGTGCCGCAACACCCTCCACTGTCATCCTCGCGCTTGTCGCGAGGACCCATCGTCCTGCAAGCGTGGACGCCTAGAATATCCCCGGGCATTTCCCACGCGCGATCGGGGATGAAATACCCTGAGTGTCACACGCACGCCCAACCGAACAATCGCGCGGACGGAACGAACGGCAGAATAGACCCTCGCGACAAGCGCCGGGATGACAAAGAAGGGGACAGGCTTTCAGTGCGGTGCTGATCGCCCAGTCCGCGCCAAAGGGCCTCTTCCCTCGCCTCGCCCTCAACCGATCTGCTGGCCGGTCTTCTTCCAGTCGGCGAGGAACTGTTCCAGGCCCTTGTCGGTCAGCGGGTGCTTGACGAGCGCCTTGAGGATGGCGGGCGGCACCGTGCCGACGTCGGCACCGGCGATGGCTGCATCCTTGACGTGGTTGACCGTGCGGATCGAGGCCGCCAGGATCTCGGTCGGGAAATCGACGTAATTGTCGTAGATGGCGCGGATCTCGCGGATCAGCTCCATGCCGTCGAGGCCGGCATCGTCGAGGCGGCCGATGAAGGGCGAGACGAACGTGGCGCCGGCCTTGGCCGCCAGCAGCGCCTGCGTGGCCGAGAAGCACAGCGTCACGTTGACCATGGTGCCCTCGCCCGTCAGCGTGCGGCAGGCCTTGAGGCCGTCCCAGGTCAGCGGCACCTTGACGGTGACGTTGTCGGCGATCCCCGCGAGGATGCGGCCCTCGCGCAGCATGCCCTCGTAGTCGGTGGCCGCGACTTCGGCCGACACCGGGCCGGGAACGATCTCGCAGATTTCCGCGATGATGGTCTTGAAATCGCGGCCGGCCTTGGCGATGAGCGAGGGGTTCGTGGTGACGCCGTCGAGCAGGCCCAGGTCGGCCAACTCGCGGATCTCGGCAACGTCGGCCGTGTCGACGAAGAATTTCATGGGGGCACGTTCCCTTCCTGCCTCGGCCGCGCCAGAAGGGCGCGTCTTATATGGCGGCATGTGATTCGCTAGGCTTCTTCTAGTTGGAAGGATGACGGTTTGGAAGGGCAGCTCGATCTGACGGGAGGCAAGGCGGCGGCTGGGCCCGTGCGCGTGCCCGTTCTGCTGCCCGTCGCGCTCGACCAGACCTACGACTACGGCCTGAGCGACGGCCTGGAGGTGGCACCCGGCCAGTTCGTGCTGGTGCCCTTCGGCCCGCAGATGCGGCTCGGCATCGTCTGGCATGGCCCCGCCGGCGACCAGGGTAAGCCCGTGCCCGACGCCAAGCTGAAGCCCATCCTCGAGCCGCTCGACGTGCCGCCCCTGCCGCACGACAGCATGCGCTTTGCTGAATGGGTCGCCCGCTACACGCTGGCGCCGCTCGGCATGGTCGTGCGCATGATGATGAGCGCGTCCGCCGCCTTCGAGCCGCTGAAGCCGCGCATGGGCGTGGCCCACGTACCCGACGCGCCGCCTCCCCCGCGCATGACGCCGGAACGCCAACGCGCACTCGCCGTCGCCGCCGACGGTCTGGTGCGCGCCCGCGGCGCCCTCGCCATCGAGGCCGGCTGCACGGCCGGCGTGGTGGACGGCCTCGTCAAGGCCGGCTGCCTGGTCGAGGTGGTGATCCCCGAAAAGCGCTACCCGCGCCCCGATCCCGGCCACGCCACCGTCGAGCTGACGCCCGAACAGCACGCCGCCGCCCATGCCCTCATCGCCAGCGTGGACGCGGGAAACTTCTCCGTCTCCCTGCTCGACGGCGTCACCGGCTCGGGCAAGACGGAGGTCTATTTCGAGGGTGTGGCCCGCGCCCTCGAGCAAGGCCGGCAGGTGCTGATCATGCTGCCGGAAATCGCGCTGACCAGCCAGTTCATGCGCCGTTTCGAGGCCCGCTTCGGCTGCGCGCCCGCCGAATGGCACTCCGCGCTCTCGCCCGCCGAGCGGGGCCGGGTGTGGCGCGCGGCAGCCAGTGGCGAGGCGCGGCTCGTCGTGGGCGCGCGCTCGGCGCTCTTCCTGCCCTTCCACGACCTGGGCCTCATCGTCGTCGACGAAGAGCACGACCAGGGCTTCAAGCAGGAGGACCGCGTCCACTACCAGGGCCGCGACATGGCCGTTGTGCGCGGCAACATCGGCAAGGCCGCCGTGATCCTCGCCTCCGCGACGCCCTCCGTCGAAAGCCAGGTCAACGCCCGCAGTGGACGCTATCGCCATCTCGTCCTGCCCGGACGTTTCTCGGGCACGGAACTCCCCGAGGTGACGGCGATCGACTTGCGCAAGGAGCCGCCCGAGCGTGGCAAGTGGCTGGCGCAACGCCTCGTGGATGCCGTCAACGAGACGCTCGACAACGGCCAGCAGGCGCTGTTGTTTCTCAACCGGCGCGGCTACGCGCCCTTGACGCTGTGCCGCACGTGCGGCCATCGCATCGACTGCCCGCAATGCACCGCCTGGCTCGTCGAGCACCGCTATCGCAACCGGCTCAACTGCCATCACTGCGGCTTTTCTCTGCCGATCCCCGAGAAGTGCCCGAAATGCGACGCCGAGGGCACGCTCGTGGCGTGTGGGCCGGGCATTGAGCGCATCGCGGAGGAAGTGGCGGAACGCTTTCCCGAGGCGCGCACGGTGCTGCTCTCCTCCGACCTCATTCCCGGATTGACGGAGATGCGCGCCATCATCGGCAAGATCGAGACCGGCGAAGCGAACCTCATCATCGGCACGCAGATCGTCGCCAAGGGCCACCATTTCCCCAATCTCGCCACGGTCGGCATCGTCGACGGCGACCTGGGGCTGGCGCAAGGCGCCGATCCACGCGCGGGCGAACGCACGTTCCAGCTCCTGCACCAGGTGACGGGCCGCGCCGGCCGCACGTTCGCCCGCGGGCGCGGCTTCGTGCAGACGCACCAGCCCGAGCACCCCGTGATGGAAGCCATCATCACGGGCGACCGCGACGCCTTCCTCGAAGCCGAGATCCGCGCGCGGCAATCGGCGATGCTGCCGCCCTTCGGCCGGCTCGCCGCCATCGTCATTTCGGCCCGCCACAAGGAGATGGCCGAAGCCTACGCCCGCGAGGTGGCACGCCGCGCGCCGCAGGCCCGCGCCATCGAGGTGCTGGGGCCGGTGGAGGCGCCGATCGCCGTCATCCGCGGGCGGCACCGCTGGCGGTTGCTGCTCAAGGCGCCGCGCGACCAGGACATTCAAGCCTACATCCGCGAATGGCTCGCCCACATCCCCGATGTGAAGGGAGACGTGCGCCTCACCGTCGATATCGATCCCTATAGCTTCCTCTGAGGGCATGCCCCGCGTCCGGGGTATGCTGGTTTGTCATATCCCACCAGCCACCTGTCGATGCTATGCCAGCACGGACATCGCATCGGAGGGCCATCCCCGTGAGCAAGCTCGACATCACCGTGCTCGGCGCCGGCATCTACGGACTGTGGCAGACGCTGGAGCTGGCGCGGCGCGGGCATCGCGTGCGTCTGCTGGAGGCGAGCCCGGAGCCGTTCGCGGCCGCCGCGAGCCGGCTGGCCGGCGCCATGCTCGCGCCCTACTGCGAGGAGGAAGGCGCCGAGCCCATCATCGCCGACCTGGGCCTCGAGGCGATCGAGATCTGGCGCAAGACATTCCCGGGCATCGTCGGCAACGGTACGCTGGTGGTGGCCGCCGCCCGCGATCGGCCGGAACTCGTCCGCTTCGCGCGCATGACCCGCTGCCACACGTCGCTCGACGCCGACGCCATCGCCACTCTGGAACCCGACTTGGCCGGGCGCTTCGCCACCGGCCTCCACTTCGAGACCGAGGCGCACATGTCTCCGGGCGATGCCATGGCCTTCCTGCTCGATGCCGCCCGCAAGGCGGGTGCGGAGATCCATTTCGGCACGACCAGCGATGGCACCGACACCACGCAGGATCGCATCGTCGACTGCCGTGGCCTTGGCGCGCGGCATCTGCTGCCGAACCTGCGCGCCGTGCGCGGCGAGCGTGTGCTGATCCGCTCGCGCGATGTGAAGCTGTCCCGCGCCGTCCGGCTCCTGCACCCCCGGCACCCCCTCTACATCGTCCCCTGGCGCGACAACGAGTACATGGTCGGCGCCACGGTCATCGAGAGCGAGGACGACAGCGCCATGACCGTCCGCTCCGCGCTCGAGTTGCTGGGGCTCGCCTATGCGCTGCATCCAGGCTTCGGCGAGGCCGAAATCCTCGACTTCTCGGCAGGCTTGCGGCCGGCGCTTCCCGACAACGTGCCGCGCGTGATCACGGCCGCAGACCGCATCCACGTCAACGGCGCCTACCGGCACGGCTTCCTGCTGGCGCCCGTTCTCGCGCGCATCGCCGCCGACCTCATCGAGCACGGCAGCCGCCATAACGAGATCGTCATCGACGGTTGAGGCGTTTGCGCCAGCCTCCGCACCGAGTATCGTGTCGGCTGCAACCGACACGCGCGAGAGGCATGGCCAATGAGTATCGACATCTTGAAGGAACGGGTGGCACGCGAGTTCGGCACGCCGGCCGTCGTGATCGATCTCGACCGCGTGGCGCGCAACATCGCGCGTGTCCAGGCGGTCTGCGACGCGGCAGGCGTGGCCAACCGCCCGCACATCAAGACGCACAAGAGCCCGCTCCTGGCGCGCATGCAGATCGAAGGCGGCGCGCGCGGCATCACCGCCCAGAAACTGGGCGAGGCGGAGGTGATGGCCGACGGCGGCCTCGACGATATCCTCATCAGCTACAATATCCTGGGCGCCCAGAAGGTCGGCCGCCTCGGCGCGCTGGCGGCACGCGCGACGGTGACGGTCGCTGCCGACAATCCAATGGTGGTCGAAGGCCTGCCAGAAGCCGGCCGCATTGCCGGCCGGCCGCTCAATGTCGTCATCGAGTGCGACACGGGCCGCAAGCGCGCCGGCGTGGAGACACCCGAGGAGGCCGTCGCGCTCGCCGGCATGATCAAGGAGCGCCCCGACCTGTCCTTTGCCGGCTTCATGATGTATCCGACCGAGCAATCCTGGCCCCAGACGCAGCGGTTTCTCGACACCGCCCTCGCCGGCGTGCGCGCGCAGGGGCTCGAACCGCGCATCATCTCGACTGGCGGAACACCCAATCTCGTCAACGTCGGCAAGCTCGCTGGCGCCACCGAGCACCGCGCCGGCACCGCGATCTTCAACGATCGCATGATGGTCGCGTGCGGGGCAGCGACATTGGAGGACTGTGCACTCAGCGTCTACGCGACGGTGGTGAGCCGCGCCGCGCCCGAACGCGGCATCCTCGACAGCGGCTCCAAGACGCTCACCGCCGATCCCGGCGGCGGCCTGGATGGCTACGGCTTGATCCAGGAATACCCGCAGGCGCGCATCAAGGCTTTTGCCGAAGAGCACGGCTTCCTCGATCTCTCCCGCACGAACGAACGGCCCAAGGTCGGCGAGGTCGTGCGCGTGATCCCCAACCACGTCTGCGTGGTCGTCAACATGGTGGACCAGGTGATCGCGGTACGCGGCGGAGAAATCGTCGAGGTGATCCCCGTCGCCGCCCGCGGCAAGCTCGGCTGATGCCCCGCACCGCGGCGCCTCTCGGCGAAGCGGAACGTTTTTGCACCTCTCGCGTTACACGGAACAATGGCAGCGACCTTCAACGTGGACGTCTACTCCGACGCCCTCGTCGTGCTGGGCACGGCGGGGGTCGTCGTGCCGCTCGTACGCCGCTCCGGGCTCAACCCCGTTCTGGGCTACCTCGCCGCCGGCGTCATCCTGGGGCCGCTCGGGCTGGGCACGTTCATTCCCCATATCCCGCTGTTGCGCTGGCTGACGGTCGTCGATGCCAGGAACGTCGCGGGCATCGCCGATCTCGGCATCGTTTTCCTCCTCTTCCTGATCGGCCTGGAACTCTCCTTCGAGCGCTTGAAGGCGATGCGTCGCCTCGTTTTCGGGCTGGGTACGCTGCAAGTCGTGACGACGACGGCCGTCATCGCCGCGACGGCCATGGCCTTCGGATTGAAACCCGCCCTGTCCCTGATCGTGGGCGCGTGCCTTGCACTGTCCTCGACCGCGATCGTGCTGGAAGTGCTGGCCACGCAAGGCCGCATGACGACGAGTGCCGGACGCGCCAGCTTCGCAATCCTTCTCGCGCAAGACCTGGCGGTGGTGCCGCTGTTGCTGCTGATCACCATCATCGGCACCGATGCCCAGGGTGCCCTGTGGGAATACATCGCCACCGCCCTGCTTCAGGCCCTGGCCGCCGTCGTCATCATCGCCGGCGTCGGCCGTCTCATCCTGCGGCCGCTGTTCCGGCTCGTCGCAAGCCAGCACTCCAGCGAGCTGTTCATCGCCGCAATCCTGTTCGTCATCATCGGAACGGGCATCATCGCGGGGCAGGCGGGGATGTCGATGGCGCTCGGCGCCTTCATCGCGGGACTGCTGCTGGCGGAAACCGAGTATCGCAAGGCGATCGAGGCAACCATCGAGCCCTTCAAGGGTCTCCTGCTCGGCATCTTCTTCTTCACGGTCGGCATGGGCATCGACGTGCGCGAGATCGCCCGTGCCCCCCTCCTGCTGCCCACGATGGTCGTCGCACTGATCGTGGGCAAGGCGCTGATCATCTACCTGTTGGCCCGGGTCTACGCGAAATCACGGCCTGCCGCGCTCGAGACGGCATTCCTGTTGGCGCCGGGCGGCGAGTTCGCGTTCGTGGGACTTGGCCTGGCGGGCTCACTGGGTCTTGCCGGCCGCGATCTCCTCGGCATGATCCTGGCAGCCACGTCGGTGTCGATGGCGCTTATCCCGCCGCTGGGCATCGCAGCGCGCAGGATCATCGCATGGTCGACGCCCAAGCCCACGCCAGACTCCGAGCTCGAGGTCCAGCCCTCACCGCAGGGCCGGCACGCGATCGTCGTCGGGCATGGCCGCGTCGGCAAGGTCGTCTGCTCGCTGCTCGCCGCCCATGGCGTGCCCTTCATCGCGGTCGACAGCGATGCCAATGCCGTCGCCCTCGACCGGCGGCACGGCCATGGCGTCTTTTTCGGCGATTCGCGTGATCCAGACTTCCTTCGCGTCTGCGGACTGATGGAGGCCAGCGGTGTCGTGATCACCATCCACAACCAGGCGACCATCGACCGCATCGTGCAGCATGTCCGCGCGCTCAGGCCCGACATCCCCATCGTCACGCGCGCCCGCGATGCCGAACATGCGCGCCATCTCTATGCCGTCGGCGCCACCGACGCGGTGCCCGAAACCATCGAGGCCTCGCTCCAGCTTTCGGAGGCCGCACTCGTCGGCCTCGGCGTTCCCACCGGCCCCGTCATCGCCTCGATCCACGAGAAGCGCGACGCATTCCGCCACGACCTGCAGCAGGCCGCCAACACGGCAGGACAGCCATCGACACGCGCCCTGCGCCCCAAAGTCGAGACGGTCGACAAAGCGCAGACGTGAACATGGCCACAGGCGCGGCGCGACCGCCACGCCCTGCCGCTCACGCCTCCTATAGCCCCGCGACCGGTATCAGGCCTGCGGCGACTTGCGGACGGTGTGCGTGCAGCATGCGCTGCGCGTCCTGCGTGCGCCCGGCCCTCAGCATGGCGCAGGCGACCGTGTATTCGAGCAGATCCCGCTGCGCCCGGCTGCCGCCCATCCGCTCGTCCGTCGCCAGCACAGGATCGATCTCGCGGATGGCGCCGTCCCAGTCGTTGCGGGCGAACGCGGAAAACCCACGCGCGATCGGCGCGAGCATGTCGCCCGCCGGCCCCTTCGGTTGCTCGGCGTATTTGGCAAGCGCCTCGCCGTCGCCGGCCATGGCATGCGCCAACGCAGAGTGCATGTCGGCGAAGTTCACGCCCGGGTTGGGGAACCACTTGGCTGCGTAGGCACTCAGATCCTTCCAGAGTTCCGGCTTGCGCGCGGCGCCCGCGAACTCTGCCCGCGCCAGGAATGACGCACAGTCCGTCAGCACGTTGATCTGCGGGCCCCAGGCGGCACCGGGATGCAGGCTGTCGCTATAGATGCGCCAAGCCTCGTCCATGCGCCCCATTTCCATGTTCCACAGGGCGATATGCCAGCTCACATGGCAATGCAGCGTGCCTTCGCGACTGTAGTCGCGGGCCCACTGGGTGAGGAAGTCGAGCCCCGGCTGCCGCTCGCCCTCCTCGTAGTAGAGATGCGCGCGAATATGCGCCGCGTGCGCATTGCGCGGATGGCGCTCCAGCGCGGCGTCGATGTTCTTGTGACCGCGCGCGAACTGGCCCAGCTCGATTTCGGCGAAAGCCAGAACGGTGCGGAACCACCAGTCGTCACCGTAGTCGCCTTCGAGCGGCGACAGAAGCGCAAGCTGGTCCTCCTCGCGTCCCTGCTTGCCCGAGAAACCGATGAGGCCGAACACACTCGTTGCCGGTGCCAGCGCCATCGCATCGCGCGGCCACTGCCCGACGTGCTCGCGGATCATCTCGAGTGCGACGGCCCCCTGTCCGCCCAGGATCTTCTCGAAGATGGCGATGTGGCTCTGCTCGCGCGGCGTCGTGCCCGCGGCAAGGGCAACGGCGCGTTCGCGCGAAACCCTACCGTCTGCCGGGCGCCCGGCGATCTGCAACGCGCGAGCCAGTGCGCTATGCGCCACCGCAAAACCCTCGTCGGCCGCAATGGCCGTGCGAAAAGCCGCCTCGGCACCGGCATTCGCCGACAGCAGCAGGTCGACGCCGCGCACGTAGGCGTCGCGCGCGGCCTGCGACGAGGTGGAAAGCGGATTGTCGTAGCGGTCTTTCAGCATACCGGCCCTCGCGTTCGCTTCGTTTCCCCTGTGCGTCCGTTCGGCGGACGCTACCTAGTGTCCCCACCGCAAAGTCCATCTCGATCTACTGCGAGCCTTGAATGGACTTTGCGGTCAAAAGGGACACGAGAAAAAACACTGCCTCGGTGTGGCGTCATGATTGGAAGTCCGCTCGACGGGCCAGCGGCCAGAATGGAGCGAACTTCCAATCCGTCACACTGGAAAGACTTGCACGTCGTACCGGAACTGTCGAGTAAGCGGGAATGCCGTCGAGAGGCAGGGCGGCGCGGCCCTTCGTCTCCCTCGCGCTCAGGCCTTCGATGCGTCCGGCTTGGCCCCGGGCATCGCTTCGTCGGGCTCGTCCACGGCCGATGCGGAACGGACCGCAACCCCATCCGGACCCGCGCCGGTGGGATCTGCTTCTGCCGGTGCCGCGGCGTCGCTGGCTTCCGCGTCTTCCCGGCCGAGGGCGCCTTCTTCGCTCGCATCAGCAACAGCGGTCCCGTCTCCCGCGGGCCTGCCCAGGGCGTCCCACTCCGCGGCCTCGTCGTCGGTCAGGAAACCCTGGCCGACCTTGTAGGCCGTCTGCAGGTCGGGCGTCGCCCACACCGCGTCCGAAAAGTCCTCGCAATAGTCGTCGAGCCCGTCGATCTCCCCGAAGACGGGGTTGGTCGTCCAGAGCTTGCGCAGCGCCTTCGTGCGCAATTCGTCGGGCACGCCGTGCTGCATGAAGACTTCGAAGTCGGAGTCGTAGGTCAGCCCTTCGATATTGATCTTTGCGATGTCCTCGATCTGGCGCGCAGCCGCATCGAGTTCGCCCTTGTCCGGCGTCCGCACCGGGGCAGCATCGGCCCCGCCGTCCACGGATACGGCCTTGTCCCCGGGCGAGGCGTCCCCCCGGCGCGGCTCGCCGGCTACGTCCCCACGGCGCTTCAAGCGCGACCAACGCGACAGGAAATTTTCGTCCCGGTTGCTCACGCGCCATCCTCTTCCTGGCCGGTCCGCCGCTGACGATTGCGCGCGCCGAAGATCGGCTCCTTGCCGAACTTGGGAGCCTCCTCGGCGACGAAGTTCTTTCGCGCCCGCTTCACGAAGCGCTCCTCTTCATAGTGCTCCGCCGCGAAGGCGGCCACGAGATCGCGGATCTCCTGCGGCATCGGCACTGGCCCGATGATCTCCTCTCCGCCCTCGCCATAAGCCTGCACTTCCGTCAGCGATGGCGTCACGAGGTGCGGCTCCAGCGGCGGCTCCTCGCCGGGGCGTTGACGCAGCACCACCCAGAGCGAGGGCTCGGCCGCGCACAGATTGTCGAGATAGGTCGCAGCCTCCTTGCGATGGAGTTCGATATCCGCGCATCCCGCCAGGAAGATGGCATCCTCCGGGGTCTCGCGCAGCACGCGCCAGGTCGCATCGGCGGGCGCAGGATGGATCACCCCGGCCGGACGCCAGATGACGTCGGCCCACGGACTGGGGCTTGGCTCCCGTACCACCGTCACGCCCACGCGAATGATCGTCTCGCCACTCATCGACCTGTCCCTGGCCTGCAATCGCGCCAATGCGAGCCGCGCCTGCGTGGCCCTCGAGCGAAAACACGAACCAGACGTAGCATTTGTGATCCCGGCCCGGCACTGTTATCTCCTGCCATGACGAAGAACAGGCGTGCCAGTGCCAATCTGGCCGTTTCCCGAAGGGACCCTCATGGGAGAGAACGCCCCGCCCAAGCTCTTGGTCTGCAACTGCCAGGGCACGATGCAAATCGATGGCGGCGCCCTCGCCGCCGGCCTTGGCCTGCCCGGCGCACTGCCCGTGCATCGCGAACTCTGCCGCTCCGGCATAAAGAGCTACCGAGACGCGCTGCAAGGCGGAACGCCCGTCCACGTCGCCTGCACACAGGAGGCGCCGCTCTTCCGCGAAGTCGCCGAAGACGCCGGCCATGACGCGGCAAACCTGACGTTCACGAACATCCGGGAGCGGGGAGGCTGGTGCGCGGCGGCAACCGAAGTCCTTCCCAAGATGACGGCCCTGCTGGCCGAGGCCGGCCACGTTTCCAAGCCCGCCGGCGTGCTGTCCCTGGAATCGAAGGGCATCTGTCTCGTCTATGGCGCCGGCCAGGCCGCACTCGAGGCGGCACAGGCGATCGCGGGGCGCTTGAGCGTCACGCTGCTGCTGTCTGACGCCGACGATGTCGTTCCCCCGCTGCGCGGCGACGTTCCCATCTACAAGGGCCGCATCACGCGCCTTGGCGGCCATCTCGGCGCCTTCGAGGTCGAGGTGAACGGTTACGCGCCGATGCTGCCGTTCTCGCGGCGGGGCCTCGAATTCGCCATGCCGCGCGACCGCGCCCGCTCCACGTGCGATCTCGTCATCGATCTGACGGGCGGCCCGGCGCTCCTTTCCGAGCCCGATCGCCGCGACGGCTATCTCAAGGCCGATCCAGATGCGCCAGCAGCAGTGGCCAAGGCCCTCCTTGCGGCGACCGATCTCGTCGGCGAGTTCGAAAAGCCGCTCTATGTCACGCTGGATGCCGGCAAATGCGCACACGCCCGCAGCGGTATCGTGGGCTGCAGGCGCTGCCTCGACAATTGCCCGATGGGCGCCATCACGCCGGACGGCGATGCCGTCACGGTCGATCACTTCACGTGCGCGGGCTGCGGCAACTGCAGTGCCGTCTGTCCGACCGGCGCCGTCACGCACGTGCTGCCGCAACCCTCCGACATCATGGCGCGCGCCCGCATCCTGCTGTCCACCTATCTGGCGGCCGGCGGCGCAGCTCCCGTGCTGCTCCTGCACGAGGAGACCCACGGCAGCGCGCTGATCGCCGCGATGGCGCGGTTCGGCCGCGGCCTGCCTCCAAACGTCCTGCCGATGCAGGTCACGGCCGCCACGGCGCTCGGCCACGAGCTGCTGGCGGGCATGTTGGCACATGGCGCGACGCGGGTCGTGATCCTGGTGCCGCCGTCACGTGCGGGCGAGTTGTCCGGCCTCCAAGCCCAGGCGGAACTGATCGCGCAGATGCTCACGGGCCTCGGCCATGCCGGCGGGCGCATCGAAATCGCGCTAGAGCACGATCCCGACGTGCTGGAAGCGCTCCTGTGGGATGCGCCGCGCTCAGAGCCCCTCGCGCACGCCACCTTCGCCATCCCCACGACGAAGCGCGAATTGGGCCGGCTCGCCTTCGCCGCCCTGCATGCGCTGTCGCCCACGCGCCCCGATCGCATCGCCTTGCCGTACGGCGCACCCTATGGCCGCATCGCCCTCCACGCCGATGGCTGCACGCTGTGCCTGTCGTGCGTCGGTGCCTGCCCGGCCAACGCGCTATCCGACAATCCCGACCGGCCGGAAGTGGGGTTCGTCGAGGCGGCTTGCGTCCAATGCGGCATCTGCGTCGCCACCTGCCCCGAACACGTCATGCGGCGCGAGCCCGGCTACGACTTCACCTCCGCCGCCTACAACGTGACGGTGCTGAAGGGCGAGGAGCCATTCGCCTGCGTTTCCTGCGGCAAGCCCTTCGGCACCAGGTCCAGCATCGAAAAGGTCCTCGCGCGCCTCGAGGGTCATGCCATGTTCAAGGATGCAGCCCAGCTCCGCCTCGTCCAGATGTGCGACGATTGCCGCGTCGTCACGATGTCCCGCGATGCGAGCGACCCGTTCCGGCTCGGCTCACGCCCGCGCATCCGCACGACCGACGACTATCTGGAAGCCGAGCGATCGGCCCAGCGCACCGGCCGCAAGCCCGAGGACTTCCTCGACGACTGAGTGCGCCGGCAGCACTCACGTCGCCACACGCAGGGGCAGGTTGGCGATCAGGTTCTGCGGCTTCATCAAGACGCGCTTGGCTGGTGACATGGCCAGGCCGAGATAGACCGGCGCCCCCCGCACGCGGTCGAGCACGCGGCTGTCGTCGCGGATCTGCATCCGGAAAAGCCCCACGATGCGCGCGCGTGCATCGAGCCCGGGATCCTGCCCCTCGTAGAGGGCGTTGAGGATCGCATTCGCCTCCCGGTCGAGGCCGATGTGCCAGCGCCAGTTCTTGTCCTTGATCTCGCCTACCGCCGTGATGCGCGTTTCGAGGCCCAGGAGGTGCTGCAGCCAGATTTC
The DNA here is from genome assembly GCA_041397775.1 of Hyphomicrobiaceae bacterium. GTDB lineage: Bacteria > Pseudomonadota > Alphaproteobacteria > Rhizobiales > Hyphomicrobiaceae. Next base: position 721,665 of record JAWKWB010000002.1, read on the forward strand.
CAGAACGCGCGCGAAGGCATCGGGGGCGGGCTGCCCGAAGCGGAAATCGATCACCGTATCGAAGCGGTCGGACCGGTCCCAGTAGATGCCGGCATTCTCCTGCGACAGCACATCGAGCGAAACCTGGCGCAGCGGCGTACCGGTCGAGGCCAGGAGCTGCGCAAGACCGGTCTCCTGAACCTTAGCCGACCTCATCTCGACGATCTCCTCGTCCGCGAGCATCACGCGGCCGCCATCGGTGGAGGCCGTCTGCGCACGAAAGAAGATCTCCGCCGCGCGCAGGCGCATCGGATCGGTGGTGCCCGACAGGGCATTGCGCAAGATGAGATGGACGAGTTGATCGAGGAACACCGGCGGCAGCGCGATGCGACCGGAGCGCGCGATCCGCAAATAGGCCTCCTCGAGCGTCCCCGCCTCGAGCAAGAGGTCGCGAAAACCCAGCACTGCGCGATAATTGTCGGCAGCGTCCGGATCGGCGAGCGCGCCGAGCGTCTCCTCGGAAACGGCCAGCGCCGGCTCCTCGATGAGCGCCTCGTGCAGCGCGATCTCCCGCGCGCAGGACGTGTCGATGGGATGAACCTCGGGTCGCGTGAGATAGGCGCGCACGTAGTCGGGCGTCGGCGCGAGCCACCCGTCCGCGCGGTGCGTGACCAGATGCAGGCCCGCCGATTTCCAGAACTCACGCATCATCGCCGCCATCGCTCCACAGTCGCACGTTGTGATCGGCATCTCCGCTAGGGCGGATCGTGCGAAAAGCTTCGCGCACGCTGCCATCGGCGTCGAGCACGCGGCTCACCGTGACGAGGGTACCGGGCGCAAGATCACGACACAGGTCGGCGGCAAAGGCGATCTCATCGCGCGCGACGCCGCGCGCGGCCTCCAGGTCTGGCGCGCCATAGCGCTCCAGGATCTGGCGTGCGAGTTCCCCTTCCATCGCATCGGCAATGCCGGCATCGGCAAGGGCAACGCAGGCAAAAGTACTGTGACCGAAGCTGCCCACGCCCAGAAAACCATTGGCGAACGCCTGCCGCAGCTTGCCCTTCAATTCGCCGTCCGTGATGCCGTGATAGAGCCCCGCCCCGCTGACCAGCCATTCGTCGGGCTCCGCCGCCCGTGCAAAGACCTGCGTATCGCTGGCATCGAACCGAATGGCGCGGAGTAGCTTCATGATCGACGCGCCGGCGTATCGGCGACCGCTCCTGCCGGCCAGGCGAGGCGATGTTCGCCCCCGGTACGACTGAGGACATCCAGGCTGCAGTCCTCCAGCAGCCGGACGACCTTGCCGCGCTCGGCAGGCTGCAGCAGCGGCAGATCGATCTCCTCTGTCCGCCCGCGGGCGCGAAACAGCCAGGCGTGCGCGACGGGCGCGAAACCGTCCGACTGCCAGCGATCGAGCCACGACAAGAAGCGCGTCGCAATGGCGACGACGACATCGGCAGAAACGAGATCCGCGCCACCTTCTTCGGCAAGGCACGTCGTGCCGGGACGCTCGCCGGGCTCGTGTGAGCCCCCCGTGCCGTGAAGATCGAGCGCCACGTCGACGACCATCCAGTCCGGCACGGCGTCGTCCGTGGGGGACGATGCGATCCGAACGCCGACGCGCCCGACGCTGCCGCCGTTGACGATGACCTCGCCCGGCCACGCATGCTCGATGGCGACCTTGGGCGGCAACAGCGCACCCAGCGCCTCCGCCACGGCAACCATCATCAACGGTGCCATCTGGCGCGCCACGGACACTGCGACGTCCGGTTCCAGGACGATGGCGAGCGCGACCTCGCCCGGATGCATCCCGACGATCGCATCCCCTGCATTCAGGGCCCCCGCAGCCGCCAAGGCCGGTGCGACCTCGCGCAGTGGCCCGGCATCGCGTAGCGCGAAAGACGTCAGCAGCGGCGGCAGCCTGACCGGCGATCGCAACAACAGGTCATGGGGGGCACGCGACACGACGAGGGACAAGTCCTTACAGGCGCACGCTCGAATGCTGCTGGTAGACGTTCTGCGCGGACATATCGATCGTCCCCAGAACGAACGCCGCCGCCGTCGAAATCACGGCGATCAGTGCCAGACTGGCGAGAAAGGCTTTCATCTGCTTTTTTCTCCCTTGGCCTGAGGGTCCGGCTGTGCACCCTCAGGTGCCGCGGCCCCGCCTCTGCCTTCAGCAGTGGCCGATTTCAGGAACCGGATCAAGGCATCTCGCATTACCGCGTCGGTGATCCGCTGCAGCGGCATCTTCGAGCCCGGCGTGAAGACGTCCGGCCCCTGCGCGAACAACTGGCCGATCGTGCCCTCGTCCCACGCGAAGCCGGCGCGCTTCAAGGCCTCGGAAAAGGGATAGCCCGGCAGCGTTCCAGCCTTGCGCCCGAAGATGCGGTAGAGCGTAGGCCCTGCCCGGTTGCCATCATCGGGGCCGAGCGTGTGGCAGACCGAGCATTTGCGCGCGAACTGGCGCTCTCCCGACGAGAGCCCTTCGCCCATCTGGAAGCGGCGGGGAAACGGGCTGTCCGCATGCTCGAAGGGTGCGCGCGGGCTCAATTGCCAGCGCGCCACGAAATCGTCGAGGCCGCCATAGTAGAGCGCCTTTCCGTCTTCGACGAAGGCCAGCGCCCACACCGGGCCGAAGGTGTTCTGGTACGTCGCGATCGGCTTCCAATCGCCGATCCGCGTCACGTTGAGAACGCCGCCGCCCCCACCCGTCGCCACGAGGCCGGGCCGCGCCAGCACCGCAACCGCCAGCACCGGCCGCGCATGTGCCGCCAGTTCGGCGACGATCGTCCCGGCCTGCGGATCGAGCACGAGCACGGCGCCGTTCGACGTACCCGCGATCAGGCAATCACACCCCGCTGCTGCCACACGCCGAAGCACATTGATGCCCCAGCCATGCTTGTGCACGGTGCGCAACTGCGTGCCGTCGCTGCGCCGCCACGCGAGCACGCGACCATCGGTGCCGCCGGTGTAGACCGTCGCGCCGTCGCCCGAGAATTCGACCGCATTGACGGGTCCGCGATGTCCCTCGAGGACCGGGCCGGCGCGGAGCCCGCCCAGATCCCAGATGCGTGCCGTGTGATCCCAACCAGCCGACGCCGCAAAGCGCCCATCGCTCGTGACCGCCAGCGCGTTGATCTTCGCCTTGTGTCCCTCGAGCCGCGCGACCGGTGCCGCAGCGTCGCGCCCGAGCAGCCAGAGTTGCCCGTCGTCGCCACCCGCGACCAAGCGATCGCTGCCGGGGACGAAGCGCACGGCATTGACGGCACCTGCGAACACGGTGTGGCGACGCACGAGACGCGGCCGCTCGCCACGCACGTCCCAGACCATCAGGCTGTAGTCGAAGCTGCCACTGGCCACGAACGCCAGCGTTGCATCGGCGGCCACGGCTTTCACGGGCCCGCCATGTCCCACGAGATTACCTGCAGCGGCGCGGCGCTTTGCGACCGCGGCCCGCCTGTCCGCACGCACGTCCACCGCGCCCGTATGCGGGATCGCATCGCCGCCCGCGAACGGTGGCGGTGTGCGTGTCTCCTGCGCCGTCACGGCAACCGGCGCCAAGGTTGCAAGCAGACCGGCGATGACGGCGCACCCCACTCCGTGGCGCGATGCAGACCCGCCAGCACTGCTTCGCAAGAGAGCCTCGGCCGCGCCGGACATGCCGCCCTCTTCCCTCTCATCGCCTATTCGGCCGGTGCCGCGCGTTGCATGTTGCCGGCCTCGCCCTCCGACGCCTTCACTTCCTCGACCCAGAGGCTGTGATGCTCGCGCGCCCAGTTCTCGTCGACCATGCCGGTCCCCATGGCGTCGAAGGCGCCCTCCATGCCGACGGTACCGATGTAGATGTGGCCGATGATCACGCAGATCAGCACCAGCGCCATGATGCTGTGCCAAAGCGTCGCGAACTGCATTTCCTGCAGCGGCGTCAACGTCGTGGGAAGCTGCGCGCCCAGGCCGTTGAGCACGCCGAACGTCTTGGCGAACAGCGCCGACTGGAAGGGGAACATCATCGCCAGCCCGGACAGGCTGATCGACAGGCCGCCCAGCATCACCAGCCAGAACAGGATCTTCTGGCCCGCGTTGAACTTGCGTGCGGGAGGATGGCTGCGGGTGAAGATGCCGCCGCCCTTGAGCAGCCACACGATGTCGTGCCGGTTGGGAAAGTTGTGCCGGATCCACAGCAGGAAGGACAATGCCAGCCCCACCATGAAGGCGAAGGCGACATAGTTGTGCAGCAGCTTGCCGAACGCCGACAGCCCCGCGAACGCCGGCTTGCCGATCACCGGCAGCAGCACCGCCCGTCCGTAGAGCATATTGAGACCACTGAGCCCCAGGATGATGAAGGACACCGCGAGCAGCCAATGCGCGGTGCGCTCGAGACCGTTGAAGCGCAGCAGGAGGTGGCCCGACCAGCCGTGCTCGATGCGGATGCGCCCGCGCACGAGAAAGAACAGCACCAGCACGCCGACGATGCCGGCCAGCGCATACCAGCCGTAGGTCATCAGCGGTCCGTTCCGCAAGAGCCGCCAAGCCTCGCCGTCGGCCTGGATGAGTTGCCCTGCCTTCTTGTCGGGGATCGAGACGTCACCGGCGATCCCCTTGCGAATGCTCCGCCACATCTCGTGGTCGTAGATCGCCCCTTTCTTGCCGGTCGGATCGACCGCGGGCGGGACGGAGAAATCCTGCGGCGGGCGCACGTTCGGATTGCGGCCGGGCGCCATTTCCACCATCGAGACGCCCGGCGGGCGGACAGAGCTTTGCGCCAGTGCATCGGATGATCCAATACCCCCGAGCGCGAGAACGACAACGGCCAGGGCCCCTGCCAGGAGTTGCGCGCAGAAGGCGCCGAGATTGGTTCTAGCCGACGTCCTCATGGACATTCGTCCCCACGATCCCTCGCCCCGCGAGGTCGATGAAGCGATGAGGGCCGGAGTCCCGTGTCGATTGGGTACTCCGGCCCCCGCGATGGTTCGTCGAACGGAAGCCGGCCGTCAGCCCTTGCCACCGGGATAGGCCTTGCCCCAGCCCCATGCTCCCGATCCGAAGCCACGCGCCACCACACGCTCGCGGTAGATCTTGGAAACGATATCGCCGTCGCCGGCGAGCAGGGCCTTGGTCGAGCACATCTCGGCGCACAGCGGCAGCTTGCCCTCGGCGAGCCGGTTGCGACCGTATTTCTTGTACTCGACTTCCGAGTTGTCGGCCTCCGGACCACCCGCGCAGAACGTGCACTTGTCCATCTTGCCACGGCTGCCGAAGTTGGAAACCTTCGGATACTGCGGCGCGCCGAACGGGCAGGCGTAGAAGCAGTAGCCGCAGCCGATGCACAGGTCCTTGTTGTGCAGCACGACGCCGTCGTCGGTCTGGTAGAAGCAGTCTACCGGGCAGACGGCCATGCAGGGCGCATCAGAGCAGTGCATGCACGCGACCGAGATCGACCGCTCGCCCGGTTTGCCGTCGCTGATCGTCACCACGCGGCGGCGGTTCACACCCCAGGGAACCTCATGCTCGTTCTTGCAGGCCGTCACGCAAGCGTTGCACTCGATGCACCGCTCGGCGTCGCAGAGGAATTTCATCCGTGCCATGGCTCAGTTTCCTCTCCTCAGGCCCGCGTGATCTTGCACAGCGTGCACTTGGTTTCCTGCATCTGGGTGACGACGTCGTAGCCGTAGGTCTGCGCCGTGTTCGTCGCCTCGCCCAGAACGATGGGGTCGTTGCCCTGCGGATATTTCGCCCGCAGGTCCTTGCCCTGGAAATGGCCGCCGAAGTGGAACGGCATGAACGCGACGCCCTTGCCGACGCGCTCCGTCACCATGGCCATGACCTTGACCTTGCCCTTCTCCGGGCCCTCGACCCAGACGGTCTCGCCGTCCTTGATGCCCAGGTCGTTGGCATCCTTCGTGTTGATCTCGACGAACATGTTCTGCTGCAGTTCGGCGAGCCACTTGTTGGAGCGCGTCTCGTCGCCGCCGCCTTCGTATTCGACCAGGCGCCCAGAGGTCAGGATGATCGGATAGTCCTTCGAGAAGTCCTGCTTCTGGATGGACTCGTAGAGCGTCGGCAGCCGGTGATGCTTGCGATCCTTGTAGGTCGCGTACTTGTCGAGCAGGTCGCGCCGCGGCGTATACAGCGGTTCGCGATGCAGCGGCACCGGATCGGGGAAGTTCCAGACGACGCAGCGCGCCTTGGCGTTGCCGAACGGCGCCGCGCCATGCTTGATCGCCACCCGCTGGATGCCGCCGGCAAGATCGATCTTCCAATTGACGCCGCCCATCTTGGCGGGATCGTTGCTGCCTGCGACTTTCTCGATCGCCGCCCGCTCCTGCTCTGTCAGGTCCTTGTCCCAGCCGAGCTTGACGAGCATCGCCATCGTGAATTCGGGATAGCCGTCCTTGATCTCCGATCCGGCCGAGTAGGAGCCGACTGCAAGCAGGTTGTCCTCGTCGGCGTTGCCCTTGGCGAAGGGCTTGGGCGGTGCCAGGCCGAAGCGGTTGCGGAACGTGAGGCCGCCTTCGGCGACGGACTTGGAGGTGTCGTAGAGGTTCGGCGTGCCTGGATGCTTGATCGCCGCCGTCCCCCAGCAGGGCCATGGCAGACCGTAGTAGTCGCCATCGCACGGCCCGCCGTTCGCCTTGAGCGTCGTCTTGTCGAACGTGTGCTGGTTGGCCATGTGCAGCTTCAGGCGCTCGGGCGACTGGCCCGTGTAGCCGATCGTCCACATGCCCGCATTGAACTCGCGGGTGATGTCCTCGACCGAAGGTTCGTCCTTCTCGACCTTGATCTTCTTGAACATCTCCTTGTCGAAGCCGAACTTGCGCGCCAGCTTGTACATGATCGTGTGATCGGGCAGCGCTTCGAAGAACGGCCCGAACACCTTATCGCGCCATTGCAGCGAGCGGTTAGACGCGGTGACGGAGCCCGACGTCTCGAACTGCGTCGCCGCCGGCAACAGGTAGACGCCGTCCGTACGGTCCGACAGCACCGCCGACATCGTCGGATAGGGATCGACGATGACGAGGAGATCCAGCTTCTCCATCGCCTTCTTCATGTCGGGCAGGCGGGTCTGCGAATTGGGGGCATGGCCCCAGAACACCATGGCGCGGATGTTGTCCGCCTGCCCCAGGTTCTTCTTGTCCTCGAGAACACCGTCGAACCAGCGGCTCACCGGGATGCCCGGCTTCTGCATGAACGCCTTGTCCTTGAACCGCGCGAGCAGCGAGTCGTAGGAGACGTCCCACACGCGCGCCCAGTGCTTCCAGGAGCCTTCCGCCAGGCCGTAGTAGCCGGGCAGCGTGTCCATCAGCACGCCCAGGTCGGTCGCGCCCTGCACGTTGTCATGGCCGCGGAAGATGTTGGCGCCACCGCCCGCCACGCCGACGTTGCCGAGCGCCAATTGCAGGATGCAGTAAGCGCGCGTGTTGTTGTTGCCGTTGGAGTGCTGCGTGCCGCCCATGCACCAGATGATGGTGCCGGGCTTGTTGGTCGCCATCGTCCGCGCGACCCGCCGCAACTGGGTGCCGGGAACGCCGGTGACGCGCTCCGTCTCCTCGGGCGTCCACTTCTTCACTTCCTCGCGGATGAAGTCCATGCCCCACACGCGTTGGCGAATGAATTCCTTGTCTTCCCAGTTGTTCTCGAAGATGTGCCAGAGCACACCCCAGATCAGCGCCACGTCGGTGCCGGGCCGGAACCGCACGTACTCGCTGGCGTGCGCGGCAGTCCGCGTGAAGCGCGGGTCGCACACGATGAGCTGGCAGTGGTTCTGCTCCTTGGCCTTCAGGATGTGCTGCAACGAGACCGGATGCGCCTCCGACGGATTGCCGCCGATGAGGAAGATCGCCTTGGAATTGTGAATGTCGTTGTAGGAGTTCGTCATGGCGCCGTAGCCCCACGTGTTCGCGACGCCCGCGACGGTCGTGGAGTGGCAGATACGCGCCTGATGGTCGACGTTGTTGGTGCCCCAGAAGGCCGCGAACTTGCGGAACAGATAGGCCTGCTCGTTCGAATGCTTGGCCGAACCCAGCCAGTAGACGCTGTCGGGCCCCGACTTCTCGCGGACCGCGGCGAGCTTGTCGCCCACCTCGTTGATCGCCTGTTCCCAGCTCACCCGGGTCCATTTGCCGCCGACGAGCTTCATCGGGTACTTGAGGCGGCGGTCACCATGCGCATGCTCACGAACCGCCGCACCTTTGGCGCAATGGGCACCCAGGTTGAAGGGGCTGTCGAAGCCCGGCTCCTGGCCGATCCACACGCCGTTCTGCACTTCGGCGACGACCGTGCAGCCCACCGAGCAATGCGTGCAGATCGACTTTTTGATCTCGATGTTGCCGGTCGCAGGCCCCGCAGCTTCTGCCTTCTGGACACGGCCCGCCGTCAACGCCGTCGTCGCCGCCAATCCTGTGGCCGCCAACCCCGAGTTGCGCAGGAACGTGCGCCGGTTCACCGTCCCGTTCGTCTGCTCCTGCAATGCCGCGGCAAAGCGCGTCGCGCTCGCGGCCCGATCCGTTTTCTTGCGCAGCATGCGAGTATCCTCCCAGCTCAAGCATCTTCATGCGGGTCCGGGGCGACGCGCGTTGCACCGCGCATGCGCCCGCCCGCTGTGATCAGAATTTCGCGAGGTCGTAGTAGGTCCGCACGTGCTCCGTCTCGCGGTAGCCCGTGCCCTCCTTCGCCGGCTCTTCCTCGGCGGCGGCCGGCACGGCGCCAGTGGCGATCGCGGCCGTGCCGACGACTGCTCCGACCCCGAGCGAGCGCAGGAAGCCACGCCGGTCCTCACCCTCGACTGTCTTGGTCTTGTCGTCAGCCATCGTCTGCCTCCTTCTTGCGCCGCGCCTCAAGCGTCCACGGCGCCATTGCAGCACCGGCACCCCCTCGGGGGCCATGCCGTCTCAGATCATTCGGAACGCTTCTTCCTCGACCTCGAGAAAACGCGCCCCGACGCAGCCCAGCGCCGCATAGAAGGGCGACGTCCGGTTCTCCTCCAAGTCTTTGAAAAAATGCGGCATCCACGACGCCACGTGCGCATTGAAGAACATCTTCTGCGCCTCGAGCGTCAGTTGCGGACCGAAATGGCCTTCGATCATGCCCGCCATGACCTCCAGGATCGAAGCGACATGGTCCTCCGGCTCCGATACGTCGGCGTCGCGCACGACGCCCAATCGGCCGAGATCGCTGCGCAACCGCGCCAGCGGCTTCTCCTGCAGGAACCCGGTCAGATAATAGGAGCCGTAAGGCAGCAGTTCCCCGCGCCCCAGCCCGATGAACAGCGCCTGGAAGGCATCCGCGGCATCATCGACCGACGTCGCACGCGCAGCCGTCGCAACGCGCGTCAGCGCCTGCCCGAGCAGGCTCGAATCCCCGCTCAACGCACTGGCGACATCGATCTCCAACTGCGTGGGAGGCCGCGAAAGCAGGGCCGCGATAAAGTTGTAGAGGCGCGCGCGTGCCATCTCCTCTTCGGAGACGTCCAACACTGGACGGCTAGGCATCGCCATTCGCTCCACCTGCGTCGCTCCCTCCAGAAATTGTGCATCTAGGTGCACTAATTTCGGGCAATCATAGAGCGGACTTGCCGATCACAGCAAGTTCTACCTCAGTCCAAGGCACGTCGGCGTTGCGGGAAATGAACATGACATTGAAATAGATGAAGAAACACACCAACCAGCCGACGGACCGGGCTTCGCCCCCCCGCCAATCGGATGACGTTCGAGCAAACCTGAAATCCACGACTCGACGGACCTGGCCCCGGCACGACGCCGACCGGTCCGGTCTAGGAGATGGAACGAGGCCGGACAGACCTCAGGCCTTGACGGTGGACCGCTCCAGTTTCCACATCTCTTCACGCACGCGGATGTCCGCGAGGATGCGGTCCAGCAACAGGCAGGTGCGCTTGAAGAGGTCGGAGCCGCGCGTGTAGTCCGCCGGTGCGAAGAAATCACAGCGACCGGCCTTGAAGAGGTCGACGCATTTCTGGCGGCTCTTGCCCGGCGGATGCACGGCCACGGCATAGCCGCCGTTCTTGCGCATCACCGCCATCGACGGCACGTCCGTATCGCCATCGCCGAAGTAGATCATGTTGGAAAACGGGATCGGCCGCGTCCCCTCCGGCATGTGCTCGTTGATGCTGTCCCCGAGATCCTCCACACCCTTGTTGATGCGGAAGAGATACTGCGTCTTGCCCGTGTCCGTGATGACGCGCTTGGGATAGGGCAGGTCGTAGGCGTCGAACCAGTATTCCGACGCGAACACGTTGTGGAACCGCGGATAGATGCGCGTCCCCTCGATGATCTCGGTCAGGCCTGACGACACGAGATAGTGCCGCAGCTCCACGCCGTGATTTTCCGCGCTGATGTTGACGTACTGCGCGATCTCGTCGAACCAGGCCTCCACGCCCGCGAACAGCTCCACGTCGCGGCCCAGCGCCACCAGGTCGTCGCGGTCGATGCGCACGTTGCGCGCCTTGGCCTTCTTGTACATGAGATGCATGTACGTGATCAGGCTGTCGGCACCCTGCGCCTTGGCGATGCGGTTCGATTCCGCCCAGAAGGCCTTCGGATCCTCCCCGATCTTGGGCAGGAACGTGTACTCCTGCATGGGCTTGGGGCTGAGCGTGCCGTCGAAGTCGTAGACGAGCGCGATGGTGCGCTTCTCGTAGGCTTCCCGTATCGCGGTCTTTCCGGCGCGGCCCGCCGGCGCCGTACGGCCCGCGGTCTCGCCGTCCGCCTTGCCGCGTCGTGTCGAATTGCGCTGAGCCATCTGGTCGCCTGCCTCGTCTCGCACTGCCGTGCCGTCACTCGCCGCGAAGCTTCATCTGATTCGCGCGGCGCCAGAAAGACACCAGGCCACGCCCCTCCCCGCCTGGTGTTCCGGTTCCGACATTTGCATCCCCTTGCAGTTCGTCCGCATGCAAATGTCGGAACCAAAGGGACCACTAGGAGCCAATTGTTTCTAGTGTAGCTTTTGCATCTGACGTTTGGGCTGGTTCCAGCCACGAGTGGGTACCAAACGTCAGATGCGCTACACTAGCGTGGCGGCGCGCCATGATGCCGACATGGAGGGCGGCTATCTGCGCCCGATCGGCACACGGGGACTACGTGCGCCCCACCAACCGATGGAGAGACCCGTGACGGGCATCGCGAACACGTATCGCTTCACCACCCCCGATGCCACTGCGCCGGGCAAGTCCCCGCGCATCGAGACCGATCGTCATGGGCAATTCAATCTCACCGAAATCGTTTCCTGATCTTCCCAACCTCCGCCTCGTCGCCTCCCAGACGACCTGGATCGAAGGGGCCGCCCTCGAGCAGCTGAAGACCGTCGCACGCCTTCCCGGCGTCGAACTGGCCGTCGGCTTTCCCGACCTGCATCCCGGCAAAGGCTTTCCCGTCGGCGCCGCGTTCGTGACACGCGACGTGGTCTACCCGCTGCTGGCCGGCAACGACATCGGCTGCGCCATGAGCTTGTGGGCGACGGACCTGTCGCGACGCAAGCTCAAGCTCGACCGCTGGGCCGGCCGTCTCGACGGTCTCGACCGACCGTGGGATGGCGACGTCGCCGCTTGGCGCGAATGCTACGACCTGCCCGAAAGCCCCAGCGATGCCGGCCTCGGCACCATCGGCGGCGGCAACCATTTTGCCGAGTTGCAGGTCGTCGCCGAGGTGCGTGACGCAGACGCCATGACGGCGCTGGGGCTCGACGAGGAACAGGCATTGCTGCTGATCCATTCGGGCAGCCGGGGCTTGGGCGATGTCATCCATCGTCAGCTTCTCGCAGAACATGGCGCCGATCCGCTGGCCGACGGCTCGCCCGAAGCCGACCGCTACGCGGCCCGGCATGGGCACGCCATGCGCTTTGCCGCAGCCAGCCGCGCCCTCCTCGCCCACCGCTTCGCCGGCCAGATCGGCGCCACCGTGCGGCTCGTCTCCGATGTGCCACACAACACGGTCACGCGCGAGGATTGGCAGGGCGCGCCCGCCTGGGTGCATCGCAAGGGGGCCGCCAGTGCCCGTCACGGCGCCTTCGTCATTCCCGGATCGCGCGGCACGCCGAGCTATCTCGTTGCCCCCACCGGCGACCTCGAGGGCGTCGGCTGGTCTCTGGCCCATGGCGCGGGCCGGCGCTGGCAGCGCGGCTATGCCAAGCCGCGCCTGTCGCACAAGTATCGCGTCGAGGATCTGGAGCGCACCCGGCTCGGCGGCCGCGTCATCTGCGAGGATCGCGAACTCCTCTACGAGGAGGCGCCGCAGGCCTACAAGGATATCGGCCAGGTCATCGGCGACCTGGAGGCGGCCGGCCTCGTCTCCGTGATCGCCGTGTTGTCGCCCCTCCTCACCTACAAGGTGCGCAGATGTCAGGATGACTGAACAGTCTTGAGAGCCACAACACGGCAGACACACGAAGCGTCGGCGCGCCCCGACCGAGGCCGGAAAGCGCGCCGACGCGGCCTCTCAGCACTTCTTGCATTCGTTGCAGACATATCCTGCGTTCACGGGTGCCGTATTCTTGCAGCACCAGCCATTGCGGCTGCCGCCGCAATCCGCATTCCGCGTGCACTGGCCGCAGAACGCATAAACCGGGGCCGCCCAGAAGGCCGGCAGGGATGCGGCAAGCCCGATCCCCGCGGACCGGAGCACGATCGCGACGGCACCGCGGCGGCCGATATCGGCGATATCGGCGGTAGGGGACGTCGCTTCCGCCTGCCCATCACGGCTGGCCAAACGACCACCGCCAGCGGACCTGACCGCGACCAGGGACCGCCCCGCGTAGACCGCGATGTGCAGCACCCACAGCCCCGACAAGCCCCAGGCGACGGCACCAATGCCGAGCAGCAACGAACCATCCGCGTTCAGGCCCGCGGCAACGGCCCAAACCGCCCATGCCGCCGCAGCCGACGCCAGAGACTTGCGCATGCACACCGCGCAGTTTCCCACGTTCGCGGCCAGATAGCCGAGTGTCGCTCTGATAGTCTCCCGCATGTCTCCCTCCTGGGGTGTTCTTCTTCAGGTCTCCTCCACGCCGATCATCGGGACATGTTCGTATTCGCGGTCGCGATGTGGCGCGCGTCGATCTCCGCATTTCGCAGACCACGCCACAATGACCAGAATCAAAACGGGCCCTGAATTTCTGCGGCGAGCGGAATAGCCATCGCCGCCGCGCACGCCCCCACCAGCACCGCGTCCAGCCCCCTTGTCGGAGAACGATACCCCCGGCGCCTGGGGACAGCGCGGCGAGACGCGACATCCCGAGCGCGAGACCCGGCGACCCGCGCGCCTGCACAGGCCTGACTGCAAATGGGCCGAACGCACCCGCCACGCCGAGACCGCCGGGATCGATCAGACCTCGCGTCACGGCGAGCGCTTTGCGATTGACTTGGGGGCCCGGTTCACCCATAAGGACGCCCATCCACACGGCCTTGAGCGCCGTCGGTCGGCTTGCTGTGCTTTGGCATCGCTCCGCCGAGACCCGATAGGGTCTGTTGGGGGATCGTCTAATGGTAGGACTGCAGACTCTGACTCTGCCTGTCTAGGTTCGAATCCTAGTCCCCCAGCCAACTCCGTACAGACCTGCGAACCGGTGCCGTGGCCTCAGGCCCGGCCTCCATCCCGATCGTAACCGAGCCGGGATTCGGATTGTCTCGCTGCGGGATGTCCCGTTGCCTTTACCGTTCCTCTCGCTCCTGAAAGGCAACGGCCGCAACCACAGCCTGGCCGAGCGATAGCCCGCCATCGTTGGCGGGGACCTGACGATGCCGGAGCACGCGCAGTCCACACCGTTCCAGGGCTGCGCCGAGCCCCTCGAGCAGAATACGGTTCTGAGCGACGCCGCCCGACAGCGCTACGGCACTGATGGGATAATGCCGCGCTATCTTCTCGGCGGTCCGCCAAAGCGCATCGATCAGCGTGCGATGAAAGCGCGCCGCAACAAACCCGGCATCGGCGCCCTTTTCCAGATCGTGCAGAAGCGCGGGCCACATCGGCGAGAAACTCACGACGGCGGGCGCAGCATCTCCAATCCGCAGCGGATAGGGCTTCGCCGTGGCCATGAGAGGTGCGGCCAGCGCCTCGAGCAGCATGGCCGCCTGCCCCTCGTACGCCTGTCGATCCCGGCAAACGCCGAGCATCCCCGCAACCGCATCGAACAGACGGCCTGCCGACGACGCCAGCGGCGTGTTGATCCCTTTGTCCAGCATCTGGTTGATCATCGCCACCGGCTTCTCGCCCAGACACGCCAGGGCCGGCAGGCGCTCGCTGGATGTGCCGGCATCGAGGAGGCCGGCTGCTCGCAGATGCCCGACGGTGTTGCGCCAGGGTTCGCGAACCGCGGCCGCGCCTCCCGCCAGCGCAATCGGTTCGAGGTGGCCGACGCGCTCGACATCGCGATAGCCCCCGAGCAGAAACTCTCCACCCCAGATGGTGCCGTCATCTCCCAGGCCCGTACCGTCGAGAATGATGCCCAGGACATTCTGCACATCTGGCTCGATCCGGTTCTCGGCCATGACTGCTGCCAGATGCGCATGGTGATGCTGCACGCGCACGAGGGGGACGCCAAGCTCCCGGGCGAGAGCCGCCCCCCAGGCACTCGTGCCGTAGTCGGGGTGCTTATCGACGGCGATGGACCCAGGCTCGAACCCGTAGAGGCGGCGATAGAGCCCCAGTGTCCTGCGGTAGTCCTCGCATGTAGCGGGCTCCTCCAGGTCCCCCAGGTGCTGCGATAGCGTCGCCGATCCATCCCGCAAGAAGCAGAACGTCGCCTTGAGTTCGCCGCCGAACGCGAGCACCTCGGGCGCCGCATGAAACCTCGAGGCCAAGGCAATGGGCGCCGGTGCAAATCCGCGCGCCCGGCGCATGACGGTCGCCCCATGACCATCGATGCGCACCACCGAATCATCGAGACGATTGGCGATGTCGCGGTCATGCATCAGCCAGGCATCCGCAATGCCCGCCAGTTGCACTCTGGCTTCTCCCGTGTCGATGCACTGCGGCTCGTTCGACAGGTTGCCCGACGTCATCACGAGGGGCCTTCCCACCTCGGCCAGCAGTAGATGGTGCAGCGGCGTATACGGCAGCATGATGCCGACGCGATCCTGTCCAGGTGCGATGTCCGCAGCCAGAGCGGCCCCGTCGCGACGCCGAGACAGGACGATGGGCGCGGCGGCGGAGGACATCATCGCAGCCTCTTCGGTCAACACGTCCGCCAGTGACCTCGCCATGGCCAGGTCGCGGACCATCACGGCCAACGGTTTGTGGTCACGCGCCTTGCGCCGCCGCAGTTCGCCGACCACATCGCACCGCGCGGCGTCGCAGGCCAGATGGAAGCCACCCAGGCCCTTCACGGCAACGATCCGGCCGTCCCGCAGAAGCCGTGCAGCAACAGCGACCGGATCATGCTCCCAGCGCCGGCCGCTCGGATCCTCCAGCCAAAGCTGCGGGCCGCAACGGGGGCAGGCGTTGGGTTGGGCATGAAAGCGGCGATCGGCGGGGTCGTCGTACTCGCGCCGGCAGTCCGGACACATCGCGAACCGCGACATGGTCGTTAGTTGCCGATCATAGGGTATCGCCTCGACAATCGATAACCGCGGCCCGCAGTGCGTGCAGTTGGTGAAGGCATAGCCGTATCTGCGGTCGGCGCGATCGCGACACTCTGCGATGCACGCAGGGCATGTCGCAGCGTCCGGGACGATGCCGGTGGCAATATCGCCTTCGACGCTGGCCCGTATGACGAACGCATCTGGAAGCGTTTTCGGCGGGCTGATCCTTGTCGTCTGGATGCGATCGATGCGTGCCAGCGGCGGCGCCTCGGCACGAATGCGCTGGCAGAACCGTTCGATCGCAGCCGGCAGTCCCGTCACCTCGATGGCAACACCGCGCCCGTCGTTGCGCACGAAGCCCCTCAACCCCTCGTCGTGCGCCAGACGCCAGACGGTCGGGCGAAAGCCGACGCCTTGCACGAGCCCCGCCACCCGGACCAGCCAACTTTCGACACCGCTGGCGCCCGATGACATGGCATCTCCTAGTGCACGGTGCAGACGAGGCACGGATCGAACGAGCGCACGATGTGCTGCACGCAGACGGGCTCCGTCTCTCCGGCCCGAACGGGTGCGCCGACCAAGGCATGCTCGAGCGCACCTGGCTTGCCGAATCCATCGCGTGGCGAGAAGTTCCACGTCGTGGGGGCAACGATCTGGTAGTTTTCGATCTTGCCTTCGCGCACCCGCAGCCAGTGCCCGAGCGACCCGCGCGCCGCCTCGGTCAGTCCGACGCCGTCTGCATGGGCCGGCATCGCCCCATGCGTATTGAAGACCTCGCCGGGATCGATCGCGCGCACCCATTGCTCCATCGCGATCACCACACGGGCGATTTCGAGCAGCCTGGCGACGACACGGCTGTGAACGTTGCCGCCCGATCGGGTGACGAGATCGCGGATGAGAGGATGGCCCGCGATGACTTGCCTGGCGATGGCGCCGACCTCCATCACGTCACGCCCAAGCCGCGGCGCCTTGCACCACGAATAGGCGCCGGCGCGCGACAAGTCGGCGACGGTGGTTCCCGCGATCGGTGGTTCGACCATTTCCAGGGAATCGTACCATGCGTGCGTCAGATCCTCGGTGATACCCGCCACATCGAGTGGCAGAACGTCCCCTTGTACGAAGATGCCGCTCGGGAACAGTGCACCGGCTGGCCCGGCATACGCGCCATAGCTCATGAAGCGGTCATAGCCACGGCCGAGCGCTTCGAGGTCGAGCGCGCGCGAAACGTGCAGGAAGAGGCGGAAATCGGAAGATCCCGCGCGCCGCTCACCAGCCCACGCTTCCAGCTCATCCCTATTGGAGAGTGAAGCGACCCGCTCCAGGCTATCGCCGAACAGCCGTGCCTGCAGAAATGCGCGAAATCCCGCGAGGATGGCCGCAATGCGGGCCAGTTCGTTGGCTGCGACCGCGCGCGTGGTCCCACCCGGCTGCACGGCCAGCGTATGCGGCCACTTGCCGGCGAGCAGGCCCAGGATATGCATGAACTGCGCGCGCGCCGGCAACATGTCCTGTGTCGCCGAACCGGTGACTGCCTTGAAACGCTCGACAACCGCATCGTGCCAGGGTTCGCCGGCATAGATGTCGCGCGCAAAGTCGGGCATGAAGAACAGGTAGAAATGGGTCAAGTGATCGGCAACGTTTTCGGTTGCATGGATCATGTTGGTCGCGACCGCACCATTCTCTGGCGGGCGCAGGCCCGCGGCATCGGCGAGCGCCTTGGCCGCTGCCACCGATTGCGACACCGAGCAGATGCCGCAGATCCGCGGCGCGTAGACCATCGCGTCCTCCGGGATCTTGCCGAGCAGGATGCGCTCGAAGCCCCGGTAGAGCGTCGAGACGACGCGAGCCTCCCGCACACGCCCCTGCGCCACCTCGAGCTTCACCTCGAGATCGCCTTCGACACGGTTGAACGGACCGACGATCAGCCGGGTCATGATCTCTTCTTCGGCCGGTTCGCCGGCGGCACCGTCAGATGCTCCGCCGTTGCATTGTCGCGCAGACGCGAGGGTGTCGCCGCCTTGGAGAGTGCCGCGAGCGCCACGAACCAGGCCTTCGGCATATCTGTCGGCAGGCCGATTGGAATTCCGGAAATCTTCGGTGTCGTCGCGAATGGATGCCCCGGCTCCTCGAACCCGGGGGCGGTGCAGTTGATGCAGGGATACCCCCCGGCGATGCACGAGCCGGCACCATTCCACGCGCGGATATTGCAGTCCGCGCGTGCTTGCGTACCCTTGCAGCCAAGGTTCTCCATCATGCAGCCGCGCTCGCTCAACTTCTCTGCGCTGGCCTTGAATTCGTAGAACTCGTTGCGCGCGCAGCCGTGATGCACGAGATGCATCGTATAGGCGAGCGGACGCTCCCACTCGTCGAGATCTGCGGTCGTGAACCGGCCGGCGCCGATCAGATGCAGCACCTCGACCAGCCAACCCGGATGGATCGGACAGCCCGCGATATTGATGACCGGAAGCCCGGCACCCGACCTGAAGTCGGCCCCGAGCAGGCCACCCGGCGACTGACCGTCGTAGGCCAGGCCGCATGCTTCCGCGTGATTGTCGCCCGCGGCGGTGATGCCGCCGAAGGCCGCGCAGCTGCCAACAGCAATGACGTACTGCGCGCGCCGCGCAATATCCTCGATCCAACGCATCATCGGACGATCGGTGCCCGACATCATGTGGAAACGGCCCGTCCTGCCCGGGCCGCACATCACCGCACCTTCCAGACACAGGATGTCGAAAGCCTCCTCGCCCGATGCCAGGCGTTCCAGCAGTCCGATACAATCGCGGCCGGACATCTCGCTCAAGGAGGGATGCCACACCATCTCGATGCCGGCCGCCGCCAGACTGGTCACCAGATCCGGTCCCTCCGCACCCAGCAGCGACAACGTGCAGCCTCCGCAACCGCCCGATTGCAGCCAGATCATGCGAAGCGGGCGCACGCTTGAGTGAAGCCTATTTCTGGATGCGTTCATCCGCCGGTACCATCAAAGTGAAGGTCGCGCCGCCCTGTGCATTGTTGGCCGCAGTCAGGTTGCCGCCCTGCTTCAACGCCATCCCATAGCTGACGTACAGTCCCAGCCCTGTCCCCTGCCCGATCGGCTTGGTCGTGAAGAAGGGCTCGAAGATCTTGTCGAAGTGCTCCTCGCCAATTCCCGTCCCATTATCGGCCACCTCGACGACCAGCATGTGTGCATCAGCCCTCGCGGATATCCTGATCCGGCCTCCTGCCTTGCAGGCCAACACGTCGACGGCGTTCTGCACGAGATTGACGATGATCTGGTGGATGAGCCCCCGCCGTCCGACGATCTCCAGCTGCTCTGGGACATCGAGCTCTATCGCCGGCTTCGACCGCTCCGCCTTGACGACCCAGTCGACTGCCGTCCGCACGAGACGGCCCACGTCGAACGGTTCCAGCGGCTCCTCCTGGTTCGACGAGAAGCGCCGCAGATCCTGCACGATGTCGCTGACCCGCTCGGCGCCCTCCAGCGTTCCCTCGACCAGTGGCGTGATGTCACGCAGCACGTGATCGATCCGCAGCTTCGCTCGCAGTTCCTCGAGCTCTGGCACCGCGACGTGCCGATCGCATGCCGCCAGATACGTGGTAATCGCGGCACCGTAGCGCTTGAGGGCGTGCACGTTGCCGAAGACGAAGCTGATGGGGTTGTTGAGTTCGTGCGCGACACCCGCGACCAGGCGCCCGAGGGCCGCCATCTTTTCCGACACGATCAGCTGCTGCTGGGTCTGGGTCAGTCGCCTGTGTGCCTCATCCAGCTCCTGATAGGCCCGCCGCAATTCTCCCACGGGCCGCCCGACCAGGACGATCCCGACCAGATGCCCCTTGTGGTCGTAGCGCGGCGTACAGTTCACGGCGAGCGGCGTGCCGGGCCGGCCCGCGCACTTCAACACGACCTCACAGTCCGCAAGGTGTTGCTTCAGCCGAACCTTCTTGCGGAACTTCTCGAGCGGATCGAAGGTCGTTCTCTCGAACAGTTCGCTCATCAGACACCCCACGAGGCTGTCGTTGGACTGCCCCGTTGTCGCCTCGAGCGCCTTGTTGACGCGCTGAATGCGCCCCTCGATGTCGCACACGATCAGCACGTCGGTCATTGCCGACAGAACGGAGTCGATGAAGGCCTGTGCCTCCTCGAGCATCGCGTTCTTGGTTTCGATCTGGGTTTGCGAGTGCACCAGATCGGCATAGACCTGATCCATCTTCTGGATCACGTCGATCCAGGCGTCCTCGGTGTTGGCCGCGGGCTCGGCCATGGCTGCCGACAGCGGGCCCGCCGGATGCTTCGGGGCGATTTCGCGCAGCATTTCATACTCCATGCGCCTCACCCCGAAATCCGCCTCTTGGGCAGTGCGCGCACATTTTCCAGGCCGTAGCGTTCGAGTTTGCCCCTCAGCCCGACCCTTGACAAGCCCAGCTCCTTGGCAGCCTTCGATTTGTTCCAGCGATGACGGATCAGGGTTTCCCGGATGATGCGCACCTCGAGTGCGGACATCCGATCCTTCAGCGTCCCCTCCATGGCGTCGTCGTCCTCGACCATATCTTCCTCGAGGGGGGTCGCCAGCAGCACGTTGCGCGACAAGAGGTCCGCACCCAGTTCCGCATTGGCTCCCGCAATGACCACCATATGCTGGATCTCGTTCTGCAATTCCCGGATGTTTCCCGGCCAGGAATATCTCTGCAGGCAGTCGATCGCCTCCGCCGAGATCCCTTTGACCGGCTTGCCGAGCCGCACGCTCGTCTTCTCGACCAGCGTGCGCGCCAGCAGCGGCACGTCACACGCCCGGCTGCGCAGCGGTGGCAATTCGATCACCATTCCAGCGAGCCGATAGAACAGGTCGGCGCGGAACCGCCCGGCCCGAACCTCCTCCTCCAGGTCCCGGTTGGTGGCAGCGATGACGCGCACGTCGACCTTGCGCGACTTGCCGCTGCCGACCGGGCGGATCTCGCCTTCCTGCAGCACGCGAAGCAGCTTGACCTGGAACGCGGGGGTCACCTCTCCGATCTCGTCGAGAAAAACCGTGCCGCCGTCGGCACGCTCGAATAGTCCGACGTGATCCTCCACTGCCCCGGTGAAAGCACCCCGCTTGTGGCCGAACAGCTCACTCTCCAGGAGCTGGTCGGGAAGCGCGCCGCAGTTCTCCACCACGAACGGCTTGTTCCATCTCAGGCTCCTGTAGTGGAGCGCGCGCGCCGCCAGTTCCTTGCCCGTGCCGGAAGCGCCGCAGAGGATGATCGGAATGTCGAACGGCGCCACCTGATGCAGGACTTCGCAAACCCTGCTCATCGGGCTTTCGGGCGTGCGCACGATGCCGTCGTCGGATTCGTAGGCATTCTTGAGTGCCGATCGCCGATCGCCGACCACCTTACTCGCTGCTGCCGGCGCCATCTTGAGCTCGATGGCCAGCAACTCGTTTTCCCGCTGCAAGGCATAGAGCCGGCATGCGTTCTTCAACGTCATCAGCAGCGTGTCGGGATGCCAGGGCTTGGTGATGTACTGATAGATCCCCGCCTCGTTGATGCCGTCGATGATGTCGTGCGAATCCGTGTAGCCCGACACGATCATGCGGATGATCTCCGGCCAGCGGGCGCGCACCGTCTTCAGGAACGCGACGCCGGACTGCTCGGGCATGCGCTGGTCGCACAGGATTGCCTGTATCCACTCCTTTTCCAGAATCCGGCCGGCCTCGGCAACGGTGCTTGCGGTGTGCACCTCGAAGTCGTCTCCGAGAATACGCGCCAGGGACTCCAGCGAGCGGACCTCGTCGTCCACGACGAGTATGGTTGGGAGCTGCGTCATGATGCGGCTTCCTCGATGAGTGCCGTCGCGCGCCTGGACTTGTCGCGATGACGTGCGATTGTCAGGGGCGTTCTCGATTTCGCGACTTTGTGGACGAAGTTGTATCGCGCGACGTGGTAGCTGGGATCGAAGCCATAGAAATTGCGATGCATCCCTCGCAACTCCTCGTCGCGATAGACCGAAAGCGGTTTTGCCGCTTCGTCGGCTTCCCGCTGCCGCCGCTTGAGGGCCATGCGCTCGGACAGATCCGAAGCCGAAGCCAGTTCGCGCGCCAGCACCGAAACGGTTCGCGCAAATTCATCGCGTTTGGCATCCACGATGCGGTCTGCAAGTCCCAGCCTCAGCGCTTCCTGTGCGCCCATCGGCAGCCGCCGCTGCATGATCGCCTGCGCTCGTTCGCTGCCGACGTGCCTGGGAAGCAGGTAGGTCCACAGTTCCGAGCCGTAGAGATTGCCCATGTCCTTGTAGTGCGGATTGAGGATCACCCCGTCGCGCAGCCACACCTCGTCGGCACATCGCGCCAGGAAGACACCGCCCGCACCCGCATTTCCGCACATCGCGGAAATGACGACCTTGTCGGTCGTTCTCACGATCCGCTCGGCAAGATCATCGATGGCGTTGATGTTTGCCCAGGATTGGTCCGCAGGGCTTGCGGCTGCCTCGATCTCGTTCAGGTCGAGGCCGTTCGACCAGAAGTCCAGCCCTCCCATGAGGACGATCACGGGCACCGCCCGCGCCACGGCCGCCTCGTAGGCCGCCAACAGGCGCTGACAGGCGGCGCGCCCCATCGCCCCGTTAAGGAAGGGGAAGTGCAGATAGCCCACACCCTCGCGCTCTTCATACCAGACGTCACGCGGCCCCTGCATGACCGGTAGCCCCGCAACGGCATCCCCCAGTACGTGCGCCGCCGGCAGCTTTATCGCCTCAGGCTCTGCAAGCCGCGCGTGGCCGATCCAGACCGCACCATCGCGCGTGGCGCGCAGGATCGCAGTTTCGGTGCGGCCGATCACATCTCCGGGCGTGGCGCCACAGATGCCGAGATCGGCCCGTTGCGCATCGAACAGGAATACCTCGCGCGCGCCAATCCGGTCGCGGACGCCCGGCATGCCGTCGGCCGAGGCGATCTTGCGCACCACGATATCGGCACCATCGCTGGACCAGTCGATGGCGCGATCCGCTTGGCGCACGGCACCGCGAAAGCGCCGGTCCACCTTGGCCAAGGAGCTCTGGTCCGGTGCCACTTTCTCTCCCGCCTGGAACCGCTCCAGTGCCTCCTCAACGGCCAGCGCGGCAGCCACCGTCACTTCGTTGCGGTAGAGGCTCGACTTCGACGCCGCGCGCATGGCAAACGGCTTCCACGCCCAGACCGGCCCCGCATCCATTTCGCCGGTCGCCTGAAGAACGGTCACCCCCCAGTCGCGCCGCCCCTCGAGGATAGCCCAGTCGAGCGAGGCCGGACCGCGATCACCCGGCGGCCCGGGATGGACGACGAGGCAAGGTAGTTTGCGCCACACGCTCTCGGGAATGGCGCGCTTCAGGAACGGTGCGATCACGAGATCGGGATCGAAGAGTTGAACGGCCTCGATGGTCGTGGCGTCGTTGATGTCGAACTCCACCGCAACATCGTGTCCTGCCGCGACGAGATCCACGAAAAGTCTCTGCGTCAGCGAATTGAAGCTGTGGCACAGCAGCAGGATACGCATGGCGTCATCGATCCCCAATCAGCAGATCCGCGGCAATTGCTCCCCGGTGAGATAGTCGATCACACGCGATCCCCCGAACTTGGTGCGCATCTGCACCATGGCATGCCGATCCTCGATCACCATGCCGATCATGGCCGCCTCCTGGCCCTGGGCATGCGCGTGCATCGCATCGAGGATCGCGCCCGCATCCTCCGGTGTGCAGATCGCCACCAGCTTGCCTTCGTTGGCCACGTATAGCGGATCGAGACCGAGCAGTTCGCAGGCGGCCGCGACGTCGCGCTTCATCGGGATGGCCCCTTCGTCGAGAACCATGCCGACGTGGGATTGCCGGGCGATCTCGTTGAGCGTCGCCGCCAGACCGCCGCGTGTGGGATCGCGCAAGACCCGGATGCCCGGGGCGGCCGCCAGCATGCAATCGACCAACCCGTTGAGTGCTGCGGTATCGGAGCGGATCTCGGTCTCGAACGCGAGGTTCTCACGCTTCGAAAGGATGGCGACGCCGTGATCCCCGATCGATCCCGACACGATGATGACGTGTCCAGGCCGCGCCAGGTCACCCGAGACGTTTACACCATCGGGAACCACACCTATGCCCGCGGTCGTGATGAAGACGCCATCGCCCTTCCCCTTCTCGACCACCTTGGTGTCACCGGTCACGATCGCGATGCCCGCCTCGCGCGCCGCTACCGCCATCGAATGGACGATCCGCTCCAGGTCGGCGAGCGGGAACCCTTCCTCGATGATGAAGCCCGCCGACATGTAGAGAGGCTTTGCTCCCATCATGGCGACGTCGTTGACGGTGCCATGGATGGCAAGGCAGCCGATGTCGCCACCAGGAAAGAACAACGGCGAGATGACATGCCCGTCGGTCGACATGACGACCCGGCCCGACGGCAACTCCATGACGGCACCGTCGTTGCCCTGGGCCAGGTGCGCGTTACCCAGATGACGATGAAAAAGATCACGGATCAGCTCCGCCATCGCACGGCCACCGCCGCCATGCGTCATGTCGATGGCGCCTTGACGGCCTGGAAGGTCGGTGGGGATCGCATTCATGCCGCCACCTCCTTCTTCTTCGAAGCGCCTGTCGCCTGCCCTGTGCGAAAGCGGCCGTAGCTCCAGTAGGCCGCACATGCGCCCTCAGACGAGACCATGCACGACCCCATCGGGTTGTCGGGCGTGCACACTGTGCCGAACAGCTTGCAGTCCGTCGGCTTCTTGACGCCGCGCAGGATTGCCGGGCACTCGCAGGACTTGACCTCGCGCGACGTCTTTTCGCTCAACTGGAACCGTGTCTCGGCATCGAATTCGGCGAAGCGGGCGCGGATCCTGAGTGCGCTGTAGGGCACGCTCCCGAGCCCCCGCCATTCGAACGTCTCGCGCAGTTCGAACACATCGCTGACGAGCGCCTGCGCCTTCTTGTTGCCGCCAGGGCTGACGACGCGCGTGTACTCGTTCTCCACCTCGTGCCGCCCCTGATTGATCTGGCGGATCAGCATCAAGGTCGACTGCATCACGTCCAGCGGCTCGAAACCGGCGATGACGACCGGCTTCTGGAATTCCTCGGCGAAGAACTCGTAGGGTTCCGAGCCGATCACCGACGAAACATGGGACGGCCCCAGGAACCCGTCGATCCTGACGCTGCCCAGATCGCGCACTTCGGGCGATTGCAGGATGTGCTGGATCGCCGCCGGCGTCAGCACGTGGTTGCAGAAGACGGAGAAATTCGCCAGCCCGTCGCGGCGCGCCTGCAGCAGCGCTACAGCCGTCGGCGGCGTCGTCGTCTCGAAGCCGATGGCGAAGAAGACGACCTGGCGGCTCGGATTCTCACGCGCGATCCTCAGCGCATCCTGGGTGGAATAGACCATCCGGATGTCGGCGCCGTCCGCCTTGGCCCGGATCAGGCTACGCCGCCCGGTGCCGGGCACACGCATCATGTCGCCATAGGTGCACAGGATGACCTCGTGCCGCTCTGCCAACTCCACCGCATCGTCGAGACGGCGCACCGGCAGGACACAGACCGGACAGCCCGGCCCGTGCACGAAGTGGACGTTCGCCGGCATCAGGTCCTGCACGCCATAGCGGAAGATCGCGTGCGTATGCCCCCCGCAGAACTCCATCAGATGATAGTCGCGACCGCTCTCCACCTCGCGCGCGATCGCCCCGGCCACCCTCTCGGCCAGATCTTTCTGGCGGAACTCGTCGACGTACTTCATGCCTCCGCCCCCTCGGCATCTCTCAGCTCCTCGGCCAGGACGCCGGCCTCGGCCATCATAGCCAACGTGCGCGCAGCCTCGTCCTCGCTGACCTTGTGCAAGGCATAACCGACATGGACGAGGACGTAGTCGCCCACGGCCACGTCATCGATCAACGCCAGCGAGACCTTCTTCCTGACGCCCTCCAGGGCGACGACCGCCATGTCATCGGCCTCGAGGGAAACCACGCGAGCAGGCAGTGCAAGACACATGTCTCCCCCTTCACTCCGCCGCGTTTCCGGTGGCATCGAATCCGATCCGTTCCAGCGCGTGCGCCGCCTCGATCCAGGCAATCCATCTGCCAAGACCAGCGCCGCTCCGCGCCGAGACCTCGAGGACCTTTGCCGACGGGTTGACCTTGCGCATGTTGGCGACGGCCGCGGCGATGTCGAAATCCAGATGCGGCAGCAGATCCACCTTGTTGACGAGGATGAGATCTGCAGCAGCGAACATGTCGGGATATTTGAGCGGCTTGTCCTCGCCCTCGGTCACCGACAGGATCACCACCTTGTAGGCTTCTCCCAGGTCGAAGGCCGCCGGGCACACGAGGTTGCCGACATTTTCGATGAACAGGATCGAGCCGGGCTCCGGTGCCAGATCCTGCAGCGCATGCCCCACCATGTGTCCGTCGAGGTGGCAGCCTTTGCCCGTGTTGATCTGGAGTGCCGGCACGCCGGTCTCGCGAATACGGGCGGCATCGGCACTGGTCTGCTGATCGCCCTCGATGACGGCGATCGGCCATTTGTCTTTCAGTCTCTTGATCGTCTCTACGAGCAGCGTCGTCTTGCCCGAACCAGGGCTCGACAGCAGGTTCAACGAGAGAATGCCGCGTTTCGCCAACAACGCGCGGTTTTCCGCGGCATAAGCGTTGTTCTTGGCAAGAATGTCCTGCTCGATCTGGATCAGGCGCGTCTGGCTGATGCCGGCAACGCTGACACCGGCCGCCCCTGCGCCGTAGTCGTGGAGGGCGCCGCCATGCCCATGTCCATGATCATGCTGGTGGCCATGCTGATCGTGATGATGATGATCGTGGCGGTGATGGGCGTGAGCATCGTGGTGGTGATGATCGTGGTGGTGATGGTGCGCATGCCCGCCATCGCCACCCGCGTGATGCGCGTGGGACCCCGGCTGGACCGGTCCGCCCTCCTCCGGCCTGCCTTCGATCTTGATGCTGCCGTCACCACATCCGCATACCCTGCACATCACTCGACCTCCAATTCCTTGATCCTCAGCTCTTCGCCCGACGTCACCTGAAGCTGCCGAGAGCCGCACGTTCCGCAGGCGTCGAACCTGGCCGCGATCGGCACGAGTTGGGCGCACTGCATGCACCACGCCTCCGCCGGGCAGTCGATGATCTCCAGCCTGGCGCCATCGGCAACAGACCCCCGCATCACGACATCGAACCCGAACCGCAGCGCCTCCACCTCGACCCCCACCAGCGGGCCGACTTCCAGACTGACCCTGACGACACGCGAAAAGCTCTGCAGTTGGCTCTGTTCATTCAGTATGCTGCGGATGCTCTCGCACAGCGCCATCTCGTGCATCAGTGGATCCTCACATTGCAGGCGACACAGGGATCGATCGCGTCGACCATCATCTCGGCAAGGATCTGCGCATCCTCCCCGTGCGTGGCAACGATGCGCGCCACAGCGCGCGCAGCCGCGCCTTCGATGCCAAAGTTCCAACGCGTCGGCGCCAGAACGCGAAAGCGCTCGATACGGCCATGCTCCACCGCAGCCACATGCAGAAGCGTACCGCGCGCCGTCGTGACCTCGCTCATACCGACGGCATGGCCCAGCGCCCGGCCCGCTCCTGGCTCGACGCGCCCTTCGATGAGCGCGCGCATGCGCCCGGGTGCTTGCGACAGCTCGATCAAGCGCGCGGTCATGCGCGCCCAAAGCCCAAGCCCCGCCCGGCTGTCCGCGTCCGAGCGGGCAATGCGCCGATCCCCCGCATGACGTGCCAACAAGGTGGTTTCGGGAACCCTCGTTCCGCACGTCAGCGGCAGAGCCCGGCCGGGGCCCGCCGCCAGCCACGACAGCACGGCATGGTCGTCCAGCGCCGCAAGCCCATGCAGGGCAATGGAGCCGGCATCGGCCTTGCCCTGCGCATGAACGCGATGCATGAGCCGGGCCGCCGCCGTACGACCCTTTGCGGCCCAGGCGTGGACTGCATCGGCATCCTGGCGCGCCTGCCAATCTGCGAGAGGCTCGCCGAAGACACGTTCGGCGATCAGGCCTTCCGCCGTGCCGATGACACGCAACGGCAGCGCATGGGCAAGGCCCCCGCCTGTGCCCGTCGGATCTGCATCGCTGCCCGATTGCAGAACCGCCTGCAGATCCGGCACCAGGCGAATGAGCGACCTCAACCCGCAGGTGTCGGCCCTCTCCCCCAGATAGCGTGGCCAATCGAGCGCGATCCTGAGCGTATTCTCCCGGACGCTTTCCATTTCAGTGAGGCACTGCATGGCAGCAAGACATCCCCGCGCACGCTCGCGTCCCTCAGCCGCATCGAGGGCGAGACGCGCTGCATGCGACTGCGCTTTGCCGCACAGGGAAAAGAGGGCGGGAATGATTGCCAAGGCATCCGCGGGCGTTCTGCCTTCGAGAACACGTGCGGCGTCGCCCCGGCTTGTGAACGACACGCGCACGGCTGGCACCTCGCCACGAGCAACGTCGATGGTCAGCCGACCTCCAACGCTCATCGTTCGCTCTCCTCGCGCATGCGTCCAAGCAGCAGACCGCGGCGACTGAACTTCGAGCCGCCTCCGGCATCGTCGTGATGTCCCGGGCCGCCCCGCAGCCCCCGGTCCTGGCCGTCCGTCGCGACCTCGGACACCTCGCCGCCACGCGGCACCGATGGCCTCTCGCCGCGCCAAATCATGTCCATCCCGGCATCCGCGTCGTCTTCGCTGGGGCTTTGAAGCAGGGCTGCGAGCGCGACCTCCGCGGCTTGAACCGCGCTCTCATGATCGGCGAATTCGAGAACCGGCGAGAAAAGCGAGCACATGCGATAGGGACCAATCCCCGCCTCGACCCCTCCGATCATCTCGAAGCGGCCCGCTGGAAAGGCGACCAGTTCCTTGCGTCCGACCGCACCGGCACGCGCGCCGTCAGACATTTCTCCCGCGGCAGGCGACGCGGGCAGCAGCATCACATTCATGAACCAGGGCGTGAGGAGGATCGAGAGCCATTCCTCGCCGAAGCGCTGGAGACCGACGGCCTCGACCCGCAGCGCGCGATTGAGGATCGGGACCCCCGACATGCGCTCCGTCTCGATCCGGCGGAAGCAACGCTCGATGTCCGACCTGATGCCGGCCGCATCGTCGCATACGCGCCAGTCCATATCCCGGATGCTCCCCGTCAAGTCTCGTCGACCACCATGAATTCGCTCTTCCTGCTATCGCAGTTGGGGCAACTCCAATGTTCGGGCAGGTCCGCAAAGGCAATGCCGGCCGGGATCTGCCAATAGGCGTCGCCCACGGCCGGGTCGTAGACGTGCCAGCAGATCTTGCACTCCAGCTTCGCATCGGAGCTGATCCGGGTCGCGTCGCCGCCATACGAACCTTCGAAAATCGCTTCGCTCATGCGTAGACCTCGAGGATTTCGCGCAGCCGATCAGCAGAATCGGCCAGATCCTCCGCGGCCGCGCAGACGACCTCCGGCAATCGCGTGATCTCGATCGAATTGAGGATCAAGGTGTCCTGGGAATTGTAGTATTGAACCCACCAGACGTTGCTGGTGCGCGTGCTCGTCACACGGCAGTTGCCATAGCCACGCGACAGCACGGTGAGGTCACCCTTGCCGACGAGTTCGTCGAGCAGAACCAGATCCTCGACCGTGTGCGGCAGCAGCGACAGATTGATGACGTGCGGGGCGGTAGCAGTGTCCACCCTTGCGATATGCTCGTTGATCTCGGGCAGCAGCGCCGGTGCATTGAAGACATTTGCAGCAAAGCTCGAGGGAATGCCTACGCTTTGGCGCGCGCCGGCAAATGCCATATCGCGTATCGATCGCGGGAAGCTGCCGATCTCGATGAGGTCGCACGCGATACGCCCGTCATGATCGGCAATCCGGACACGCCACACACCCGCAAGCACCGATTCCTGAGCCTGATGCGTGGCCCCTGCCACGATCGACACCTCGCCCTCGCCCAGCACCTGATCCACGAACCAGCGATTGGCCGCATCCAGTTGCGTGATGTCGATTGCGAATGCCGCACCGTCATGTTGCGCACGTTCGAGCGCTTGCAAGACATCGTGCAGCGCGCCCATGCCGGCTTCACGCCCGGCTGCCTCTTCCGGCTCGGGGAGGCTCGGTGCCGAGAATACGGTCATGACCGACGGCATCGCCATGTAGCTCAACGTGCCGTCCTGGTCTTCCGGCTGGCTGCCTGGGCCGGTCAGCACGCCGTCGGGAAGATTTGCCATGTCTACACCTTCCGTTGTGTCTGCCCGCCGAAAGGGGCGAACGCCAGGTCGTGTCAGTGAATGTCGTGATCGTGGCCAGCGGTCGGTGCAGCGCCATTGCCGCCGGGCAGCTTGAACGGCGGCGGCTCGCATGGCTCTCGCGCCAGGATCTCTGGGATTTCGCGCATGTAGTCGGCCCAGTCGCGCACGCGCGAGATGACACCGAGATATTCGCCGCGCCTCAGAAAAACCAGCGCAGGGAAGGCCGCGAAGCGATACGTGCGTTGCAACACACGCTCGCTTTCGCGCGCCACGACGACGGGGACCAGCGCGCCGGCACTGGCCTTGATCAGCTCCGGCAGGATGACGGCGAGGTCGTCGCTTTCCATCAGCCGGGCGGCATCGCCCGCAAAGAACAGCACGCAATGATCATGGGCCTGCGTGAATGCGGGAATGTCCGCATGGGCCAGGACCCGATAGCCGTGCCGATCTATGATCGTAGACAGTAGGGGTGAGAACATGATCAGGCGTCTCCTGCCGAGGCATTGCCCTGTTGTCGCCTCAGGTGCTCGGGCAGCTCCGGCTCGCGTCCGACGAGGTCGGCAAACAGATGATCGAGGCTGGTCTCGCCGCGCATCGCCAGTTCCAGCGCGTCCAGTGCATCGAGCGTGGCGCCAGCCACCTCCGGGCTGATCACTTCACGCGCAGCCCCCAGAAAGACCATCACCCAATCGCCCGGCTGTGCATGGGCTGCCAGGCTCATGTCGATGGCATGCACGCCGTCGCGCGCCGCACAACTGGCCGTAAAACCGTCGATGGCCACCACCTGCATGGGGACGCCGATGCACATCACGCACCTCTTCCCGATGCAGCCAGGATGCGGCCGATCTCGCCCTCGAAGTCGCCCGGACCAGTCCAGCGGCCGTCCGCCAGAAGCCGCGCATCCCCGATGCGGAGCGCCTCCCCTTCATCGGGGCGTCCATCCTCGTAGTGACGCATCATCGTCTCGGGCGTGGAGATCGTTGCGTCCTCGGACAGCGGCTTGGCGCGGGCCTCGCCACGCACGCCATGCCTTTCGAGGAACTGCAGGGCCGCAGCGATGGCAGGCGCCATCTGCGCCTTGACCTGCGGTCGCAAGCTGCCGCCATAGTCGTCGAGTTCGACCGGCTGCACCCCAACCAGCAGCAGGTGGCGAGGATAGTCGCCGAGCATCTCGGCCATCGCCAGCACTTCCTGGAAGCCGGTCTGGTGCAGCGACACCTTCTTGACGCCGAGAAACCTGGGCACCTCGTCGCCTTCGACGAGCTTCAGCGTCCCCGGCGGCAGACCGTAGTCCACGGCGTCGAACACGACGAGGATATCGGCCTCGCGAATGTGCTGAACGAGATAGATGCCCTGGGTGCCGCCATCGACAATGCGCACGCGATCAGGAAATTCGAATTGCCGATGCAGTTCATCGACAGCACGCACGCCAAACCCTTCGTCGGCCCACAAAAGGTTGCCGATACCCAGGACAAGCACGGTCGGCAGCGCCATAGACATGGCCAGCCTCCACGATCGAGTGTTTCCTCAGCCGCGCTTCGACGAGCGCGATCATTTGTTTGTTAACGATTCACTAGCTAGCAATGCGCGTGCCAGCCTGATCACTCACCTAGACGTCTGAAATCGCGGAACTATTTACATGCGATCCGTCCACGGACGGAAGAAACGTTATCATTTCTCCCAAAAATTGGAATGACTCCTTCCATCGAAGGCTCCGGCGCATAGCGCGCGGAATGCGAGGCGGCGTTCGAAAGCCGACGGATGGTAGAAGCGCGCGCAGTTCTGCCTGCGAACGACAAACGTCCGACGCGCGCCCGGCGTGGTCGACCGATGGTGCGTGCAGCAGTTGCACGAACGGGAAGCGGGGCCACCAGGGCCCCGCCGTCGGGATTTCTGAACTTCGGGACAGTGTCAGTGGGTGTCGTTGGGCGGCGCGCCATCACGGAAGGTCCGCCAGCCCGAGAACATCGACGACATGATCGACTGCCTCGACATGATGTCTTCGCGCACTGCCGCATAGATGTGGATGATCACGAAGCAGATGAACACCCACATGCCCAGATGGTGCCAGGTGTGCACGTCCTGGCTCTGGCCGAACAGCGGGATCACCCAGCTGGAGAACAGCCGCTGCTGCCAGCTTCCCATGCCGGCGCCTTCGCCATAAAGAGCCAGTCCCGTGACGATCATGAAGACGACGCCCCAGACGAACATCACGTGCATGACGAGCGTCGCCAGCGGGTTGTGGCCGGAATATTTCAGCGGCGCTTTGGCCACCATCCCATACCACTTCACCTCGTGGACCAACTCCGCCCAGAAGCTGCGCTTCCAAACCGGCGGCAGAAAAATCTGCTTGGCGTGCTCGTTGCCGGCAAATGCCCAATAGATCCGGAACAGGAAGCCGATCATCAGGATGTAACCGGCCGCAAAGTGCAGATAGCGTATCCAGCCGAACAGGAAGCTGGACGATGCCTCACCTCCCACGGAAGGCGGTGGCGACCCGATCAGATAACCCGTCACGGCCAGCGTGAAGATCGACAAGGCACTGACCCAGTGCCACAGGCGCAGTGGCGCCTCGTAGACGTAGACAGCCTCCTCGCGATGCGGCGTGTGTGCGGTTTCGGTGCTCATTGCCGCCCCCTATGCCGCTGCCAGTGCAATGCCCGCAGCCATGAGGACCAACCCGGTCGCGGGCACGCCGTAGCGGATCATCGCAACCATCCGGCCCAGAGCGAAACCCGCCACATGAAGCAACGCGCTCGCCACGATGAACCCGGCCACGTAGCCCGATATCGCACCGACGGCCTCGGTTCCGTGCGCATGCCCATGCAGCAAGGCGAACCCGCCGATCATGGCGAGACCAGCGCCAGCGGGGAAACGACGGCCGGCGACGAGCATGGCACCGAACAGCACGACCGAGGCGAGTATACCCGGCTCCACGAGCGGCACGCCAACTCCGGCGTATCCAAGGCCCGCGCCGACAGCGAGCAAGCTAACGAACACGGCCGGGCCGGCCCAGGCCCGTGATGTCGATTGCATCGCCGCCCATACGCCAACGGCAAGCATGGCGAGCAGGTGATCGAAACCTGCCATCGGATGCGCAAGGCCCGCAGCCGCTCCCGATGTGGCGTGACCCGTGTGGGCGAAGGCCATATCCGACATCGCCACAAGCGACAGTACAGACGCCGCGATGGTTCTCGCTCTCTTCATCTTGTCATCCTCCCTCAGCGCACCTTGACCACGGCCATTTCCTCGCCGTCCGGCCCCATCACGTGGGTCGAGCAGGCCAGGCACGGATCGAAGCTGTGCAACGTCCGCAGGATCTCGACCGGTTCCTCCGCCCGCTCCACCTTGGTGTTCATCAGCGAAGCTTCGAATGCGCCGATGTTGCCCTCGTTGTCGCGCGGCGAACCGTTCCAGGTCGTGGGCACCACGCACTGGTAGTTGTCGATCTTGGTCTCCTTGATGCGGATCCAGTGCGCCAGCGCGCCACGCGGGGCCTCGGTGAAGCCGACGCCCTTGACCTCCTTGGGCCACGTCTTGGGATCGAATTTTTCCGTATTGGCCGTGGAGCTGTCGCCCGCCTTGATGTTGGCAACCAGCTTCTTGAAGAAGTACTTCTGCTTGTGCACGGCCCATTGCGCCTCGAGCGCCCGCGCCGCCGTCCGGCCGAGCGTGGAGAACAGTGCCTCCAGCGGCACCCCCAGGGCAGACAGCGTCTTGTCGACCTGTTCCTTGATCTCGGGATGACCCTGCGCATAGCCGACGACATAGCGGGCGAGCGGTCCCACTTCCATCGCGTGGCCACGCCAGCGGGGCGCCTTGATCCACGAATATTTGGCGCTCTCGTCGAGCTGCTGGATATTCGTACTCGTCCCCTTCGTCTTCGCCCCGAGCTTGTAGTTGGGTTCCGTGATGCCGTCCCAGGGATGCAGCCCCTTCTTCTCGTCGGGATAGGCGTACCAGGAGTGCGGCACGAACTCCTGCACCTGGGCGGGATCGCGCAGATCGACGGGGAGCACTTCCTTCAGGTTGCCATTGATGATCGCACCCGACGGCATCATGAGGTTCTTGGGCGAGTAGTCGTTGGCGCGATCTGGAATGTCACCGTAGGCCAGCACGCTCTTGCCTGACAGGCCGCCGCCATACAGCCAGCCCTTGTAGAACGAGCCGATGGCGATGATGTCGGGAATGTAGACGTTCTCGATGAAGTCGACCGAACGATCGATGACACCGGCCACGTAGTTCAGGCGCTCCATGTTGATGGGAGCACCCGCCGCCAGGTCGCCGTCCATGTTGATGGCGCAGGGAACACCGCCGACGAGCCAGTTGGGATGGGTGTCCTTGCCGCCGAAAATGGTGCGCGTCGTCATGATCTCCTTCTGGAAGTCGAGAGCCTCCAGATAGTGCGTGACGGCCATGAGGTCGGCTTCGGGCGGCAACAGGTAGGCAGGATTGGTCCAGTAGCCGTTCTTGAAGGGCCCGAGTTGCCCACTCTCGACGAACTTTTTCAGACGGTTCTGCACGTCCCGGAAATAGCCGGGCGACGACTTCGGATGGTTCGGCCCCGTCTTCATCTGCAGAATGCTGGTCGCCTTGGGGTCGGCCTTCAAGGCATTCACCGGATTGACCCAGTCGAGCGCGTGCAGATGGTAGAAGTGGACGAGGTGATCGTGGATCTGCAGCGAAAGCTGCATGATGTTGCGTATCGAGTTCGCGTTCTCGGGGATGTTGATCTTCAGGGCATCCTCGACGGCACGCACGGAGGTCAGCGCGTGCGTGCCTGTGCACACACCGCAGATGCGCTGCACGAAGGCCCACGCATCGCGCGGATCGCGCCCCTTGAGAATGACCTCGAGCCCCCGCCACATCGTTCCAGTCGAAACCGCATTGCGGATGAAGTTGTTCGCATCGACGTTGACCTCGCACCGCATGTGGCCCTCGATCCGCGTCACCGGATCGACGACGACGCGCTTGCCGCTGTCATCGAGGTTGAAACCGTTCGGCGTCTTGATCGCTGGCATTATTCATTGCCTCCCTTGGAGCGGGCGCGCTTCACTGCGCTGACGGCTGCGTGCGCTGCGGCAGCGGCACCGACGACGAGTGCCGCCTTGCCACCGATCTCGTCGGCGTTGGCTTCGATGCCGAACCCATGGATGTCGGTCAGGCGGTCGTAGAACGAGCCCTTGTCCCAGAAGCCGTCCTCCGAGCAGCCGATGCAGGGGTGCCCCGCCTGGATCGGAAACGACAAGCCGCCGTTCCAGCGTACCGTCGAACAGGCATTGTATGTCGTCGGCCCCTTGCAGCCGACCTTGTAGAGGCAGTAGCCCTTCCGCGCGCCTTCGTCGTCGAAGGCCTCGACGAACTGGCCGGCATCGAAATGCGGACGGCGGTAGCATTTGTCGTGGATGCGCTGCGAATAGAACATCTTCGGACGCCCCTGGCGGTCGAGCTCGGGGAACTTGTCGAAGGTCAGGATGTAGGTGATCACGGCCGTCATCACTTCCGCGATCGGCGGGCAGCCCGGAACTTTTATGATCGGCTTCTGGGCGAGGCCCGGCACCAGATGGATCGGCGTTGCCCGGGTCGGGTTCGGGCGCGCGGCCTGCACGCAGCCCCACGATGCGCAAGAGCCCCAGGAAATGATCGCCTTGCAGTGGCTGGCGGCGTGCTTCAATTGCTCGAGGTAGGGCTTGCCCGCGATAATGCAGCTCATGCCCTCCTGGTTGAGAGGTGGATTGCCTTCGCACGCGAGAATGAAGTTGCCGTCGTATTTCCGGATGGTCTCCTCCACGATCGCCTCGGCCTGCTGGCCGGCGGCCGCCATGATGGTGTCGTCATAGTCGAGCGAGATCATCGACAAGATGACGTCCTTGGCGAGTGGATGCGCGGAGCGGATGAAACTCTCCGAGCAGCAGGTGCACTCGAGCCCGTGCAGCCAGAGCACGGGAATGCGCGGCTTGGTTTCCATCGCGTGGGCGA
This sequence comes from Hyphomicrobiaceae bacterium, assembly GCA_041397775.1. Lineage (GTDB taxonomy): Bacteria > Pseudomonadota > Alphaproteobacteria > Rhizobiales > Hyphomicrobiaceae. The sequence goes on from JAWKWB010000002.1 coordinate 757,366, forward strand.
TCTGGGGTGCGAAACTGGGGCCAAGTCCGAGCGATGCCGCCGTCAGGCTGCAGTATTTCAGGAAGCTCCGGCGGGTGATCCCCTGCCGCCGCATAACCTCATAGAATGTCTCGGTCATTGCCAAGCGCTGCCTCCCTTGCTTCCGGCCTCACGCGCGCGGTTTTTCCCGCGCGGATTGGTTAACCTTCAGCAAGGGGCGTGCCAGTAATTATTTACGCATGAAATTCAGATGGATAATGCGCTTTTTCGCATTTCGCTGCGCTGCAAGATCTGTACGCTTCCGCTTACGTGTCGCAACGTCAGTGGAAACTGTACTTCCAGCTTCGCGTAGCACTGACGTTGCAGCCTCGGCGGGAGCTATCGGCGGGCCATGGCGACTTACGCCTCTGGCCAGCGGGCGAGTTCGGCACGACCCAGATCGGTGAGGCCGTAGCGTCCGCGCTCCACACGCTCGAACCAGCCATACACGTTGCGTAGCAGGATCTTTGGCGCATCCGGCATGTCCGCCTTGAGATCGCGCGGGCGCCCCGGCGCCGTAGCGAGCGCCCGCGCGCACGCCAGGGCCTGCTGCCTATAGGCGGTCATGATCGGTCGCCGCGTGCTGCCGCCGACCGCGGGGTCGCCCCGGCGCTTGCGATGTTCCTCGACGATGCGCGAGCGGCGCTTGCCATCGCGGCGCGGCTTCCAGGGCACGGGCTCGACGATCACCTCGACATGGCCCCGCTCCGAGACCGTGAGCAGGCCGAAGCCGAGCAACCGGCAGAGCTTGCGCACGCGCGCATCGCCTTCCCGGCCGCGCCCCCGGCGCGACGCACGCACCGCCAGCCACACGTCATCGCAGGCCGGCAACCGGTCGACCGCCTGCAGAACGAGATCGAGCGTGAAGGTGAGCTTCAATTCGGCGATGACGACGGCGACGGGTGCACCATTGTCGAGAGCCACCACGTCACAGCCGCAGACCTCGCCCTTCACCTCGAAGCCCAGCGTCTCCAGGAAGCGCTTCACGGGCGCATAAAGGGTCGTCTCCATCGGCCACTCCGCATCTGTCCGATGCCCTTATCGCCGATTCGAGGGAGTGTGGCCGTTCGCGCGGGCGACGGCGAACCTTGCAGTTGTTGTCGGCCGAACCTGGCCCGGACGGCGTCTCAGCTACGCTGCGGCTTCGCCGTGCGGTGGATGGACGGGCGCGTGCGCCGCGAGGCGAGCGCGCGGCGTGGTACCGCCTTGATGCCCGTCGAGCCGAAGCCGCCCGTACCCCGCCCGGTCGCCCCTGTCCGCGTCACCGCAACGAGTGTCACGCGGGCGACCGGCGCGATCACGAGCTGCGCGATGCGCTCGCCGCGCGTCACCTTGAACGCCTTCGCGCCGTGATTGACGAGCAGCACGCCCACCTCGCCGCGATAGTCGGCGTCGATGGTGCCGGGTGCGTTGAGCACGGTTACGCCATGCTTCAAGGCAAGGCCGGAGCGCGGGCGCACCTGCCCCTCCATGCCCGCCGGCAGTTCGAGGACGAGGCCCGTGGGAACGAGCGCCGCCATGCCCTTGCGCAGGACGAGCGGCTTGCCCTCCGGCACCGCCGCGACGAGATCGAGGCCGGCCGCCGCATCCGTCTGATAGGCGGGCAACGGCAGGCCCAGCGCATGCGCGAGCTGCTGCACCTTCACCGCGGCCGACTTTGCTGCCGGGCGTGTGGGCTTTGCCGCATTGCGCGCCGGCGTCCTGGCAGCTTTCGTCCCGGCGGCTTTGCTCGGCGTCGTGGGCTTGCGGACCATCAGGCTTTCCCCGTGAGACTGGCGAGCGCTTCGGCCGCGCGCGACGCGAGACGCTGGGCAACGGCCTCCTTGGGCAGGTCCGGCCAGCTCTCGACAGCGTCGCCGGTGACGATGTGCACGGTGTTGCGATCGCCGCCCATGATACCGGTTTCCGGCGACACGTCGTTGGCGACGATCCAGTCGCAGCCCTTCGACTTCCGCTTCTTCTGAGCGTAGGCGACGACGTTTTCGGTCTCCGCCGCAAAGCCGATGACGAGCGGCGGCCGCACACCGGGCGGCTCGTGCGCGATGGTCTTGAGGATGTCGGGGTTTTCCACCAGCTCCAGCCGCGGCGTGCGGCTCTTGCCATCCTTCTTGATCTTCTCGCTCGCTGCATTGGCGACGCGCCAGTCCGCCACCGCCGCAGCGAAGATGCCGCAATCGGCGGGCAGTGCGGCCCGCACCGCAGCCAGCATATCCGAAGCGCTTTCGATGCGCACCATGGTCACACCGGCAGGATCGGGCAGATTGGTCGGGCCACTGACCAGGGTAACGCGCGCGCCCAGCGCGGCGGCGGCAGCCGCGATGGCATAGCCCTGCTTGCCCGACGAGCGGTTGGCGATGTAGCGCACGGGATCGATGGGTTCGTGCGTCGGGCCAGCCGTCACGAGGATGTGGCGCCCACCGAGCGGTCCGGTCGGCGCCGACACCGGGGCTCCGAGAAGCTCTTCGGCAGCCGCCAGGATCTCCAGCGGCTCTGCCATGCGCCCGGCCCCCGCTTCGCCGCGCTCGGCCATCTCGCCCCTATTCGGGCCGATGACATGGATGCCATCACCCCTCAGTGTGGCGAGGTTACGTTGCGTGGCGGGATGCTCCCACATGCGCGGGTTCATGGCCGGCGCGATCAGCACCGGCTTGTCCGTCGCCATCAGCACAGCTGTCGCCAGATCGTCGGCGTGGCCGCCCGCCATGCGGGCCATCAGGTCGGCGGTGGCCGGTGCGACGACGATGAGATCCGCCTCGCGTGAAAGTCGGATGTGGCCGATCTCGCGCTCGTCATCGAGATCGAAAAGATCGATGAAGACGCGCGCGTTGGTCAAGGCGCCGACGGACAGGGGCGTCACGAATTCGGTCGCCGCCTTCGTCATGACGGCACGCACGGCCAAGCCCCGTTCGCGTGCGCGGCGGATGAAATCGAGGCACTTGTAGGCAGCGATGCCGCCGCCGATGATCAAGAGGATACGTTTCTGGGCCAAGGGCAGGCTCGCGGCGCTCGTGTTCCGGTTGCGACATTTGCGTCCCCTGGCAGTTCGTCCGAGAGCGAATGTCGGAACCACAGGAAACACGAGAGCCTCATTGCTTCCAGTGTAGCGTTCGCACCTGACCTTTGGGTCGCGAAACCGGCCGCGAGTGGGTACCAAACGGCAGATGCACTAAACTGGGGAGCGAACACAAAATGGGCTCACCGCCTTGTTTAGCACAGCTTGCCACCCATGCGAGCCTCCCGGGCCGACATTCGCCAAGCTCGGTTGATGCTAACCTCGCGTCAGCATCGTTGTGCAAGAATACGCCACACCCGATGCGGACTCTCACGAGTTGCATCACAAATCGTGACGACGGCGCAACGTCTGCCGAGGCCTGCAAGGAGTTCGAAAGCGCATGAGCCTGACAGCCTGGATCCTGCTCGGTGCGGTGCTGGTGCTCGACACCGGCTCGCACCTCTTGCTGAAGGCCGCCTCGAGCAGCGCCCGCGGCGCCGATGGGCCTGCGTTCATTCTGGCTATGGTGCGCCAGCCTCTCGTCTGGCTGGCCGTCGTCGCCTTCATCGCCTTGTTCCTCGCCTGGATCGGCTTCATCTCGCTGGTGCCGCTCAGCCAGGGCGTGATGGCTGGCTGCATCACCATCGTCGGCGTCATGGTCGGCGGACGCATGTTCTTCGGCGAAAAGATCACCGTGGCACGGCTTTCCGCCATCAGCCTGATCACGCTCGGCGTGCTGCTCGTCGGCCTGGGGGCATGATGCGCAAGGTCATCATCCTGGGCTTCCTGCTGCTGCTGGCGATCGACACCACCGCCCATGTCTTCGTCAAGCTGGCCAGTAACCGCATCGGCGAATTCGGCGAGCCCGAATGGCTCGACCGCCTGCTGCGCGAGCCATACGTCCTGGGCGTGATCGTCTGCTACCTGGCAGCGTTCGTCACCTACACCAATCTTTTGAAGCATGCCCCCGTCGGCCCCGCCTACGCGGCCGTGCATGGTTACGTCGTGACCGTCCTCATCGTCTCCATCGCCTTCTTCGGCGAAAGCCTGACACTGCTGCAGGCGGCGGGCTGCCTCCTCATCGTCGCCGGCATCATCGTGCTTGGCGTGACGGAGGAGCTGGAGCAACCGTCACAGAGCCCGGCGAACGCGCCGGACTGATCAGGAGCGAGAACGGAATGGCGATCGCCGCCACCAGCGTGAACCAGCCGAAGGCGTTGAGATAGGCGATCATGGCCGATTGCCGGCTCACTTCCTTGGAGATGCGCAAAAGCCCGCGCGTGGTCATATAATCCCAGGCCCCCAGCACGTCGGGCCACGTCAGCACCTTGTTGTAGTCGCTGATCATCTCGACCATGCGCGCGTAGTTGACGCCGGTGGAGCGCACGACCTCGGCCACCGAGATCGAGATGAAGAGGCTCGATGCCACGTTGCGCAGCAGATGGAAGACGCCCGTCGCCTCCGGACGGAACTTCGGGTCGAGATCGGAGAATGTCGCAACCGTCAGCGGCACGATGACGATGCCGACCGACAGCCCCTGCAGGATGCCGTTGAGCATGATCTCGAACGGCGTCACGTCGAGGCTGAAATGCATCAGCCACAGCCCCGAGACGAACAACAGCAGGAAGCCCGTGGCAATGGAGAGACGCGGTCCAGCCGGTCGACCAGCATCGCCGCGAAGAAGCCGAGGATGCCGCCGATGCCGCGGCTGCCCACCACCCAGCCGACGAGTGCATCGGGATACTCGACATGCTGGCGCAGCAGCGTCGGCATCAGCACCATCGGCGTGAAGTTGAGCATGCCGAACATCGAAACGAGGATGTAGCCGAGCGTCAGGTTGCGGTTGAAGAGCAGCCGCAGATCCAGGAAGGGCTTCTGCGCCGTCAGGCTGTGGGCGAGGAATACGTAGAACGCCAGGATGGAGACGGCGGTCGTCACCACGATCTCCTGCGACTCGAACCAGTCGAGCCGCTGCCCGCGCGAGAGCACGTATTGCAGCCCCCCCACGAACAGAGAGAGCGAGAGGAAGCCGGTCCAGTCGAGCCGCGTCCTCTGTGACGGCTTGTCGCCGGGCAGCGCGGAGAACAGGCCGACGAACGCCGCCAGACAGATCGGAACCAGAATGTAGAAGGCCCAGCGCCAACTATAGGATTCGGCGAGGTAGCCCGCCAGCGTCGGCCCGATGACCGGCCCGATCACCACCCCCATGCCGTTGAGGCCGAGCACGAAGCGGTGCCGGCTCTTGGGGAAGATGTCCATCACCACGGTCTGGTTCAGCGGGATCGTGGGCGCCCCCAACGCCCCCTGAACGACACGCCACAGGATCAGTTCCTCGAGCGATTGCGCCATCCCGCACAACAGCGTGGCCAGCGTGAAGCCGCCGACGCAGTAGACCATCACCTGCTTGCGGCCGAACCGCGCCACCAGCCAGCCCGTCATGGGCGTGGCGATCGCCGTCGCCAGGATGTTGAAGGTGACGACCCAGGACACCTCGTCGGCGGTTGCCGACATGGCCCCCTGCACTTGCGGCAATACCGTGGACACGACGAGGATCGTCGTGAAGTAGAGCGTCACGGTGAGCATGCCGCTCATCAGCACGAAGCCGCGCCGCAGTGGTGACAGCTCGATGTTTGCGACGTCCGCGCTCATTGGGCCCACAGATTGCCTGTCGCAGCCATCGTCGCATCCCCAGTCTGGATTGACCAGACGCCTGCAACGCGCCCGCGAAGGCCACCCCCGTGCAGGCTAGTGTTCCGGCTCCGACACTTGGTTCCCCGTGCAACGGGCTCTCGACCAAGTGTCGGAGCCAGAAGGAACACTAGCAACCATATGATTCTAGTGTAGCTTTTGCATCTGACGTTTGGTCATGGTCCCAG
>JAWKWB010000003.1:0-648969 GCA_041397775.1 Hyphomicrobiaceae bacterium
CAATTCGTGCTCTCGCGCGGGCAGAAGCTCGACTGGTTCGAGTCGACGGAGATCATCGCGGAAGCCTGTCTGGCGGCGATGGCGCTCTACATCTTCATCGCGCACAGTGCGACGGCATCGCAGCCCTATATCAGTCCGCGGCTGCTGCTCGATAAGAACTACATCATCGGCATTTCGCTGATCATGATCTTCGGCATGCTCAACTTCACGCCGATGGTGCTCTTGCCGCCCTTGATGCAGAACCAGCTCGGCTACCCCGATGGCCTGATCGGATTCGTGGTCAGTTGGCGCGGTGCGGGGGTGCTGAGCGGCTCGTTCGCGTCGATCTTCGCGCAACGCTTCGATCCACGATTCGGGATGGTGGCGGGGTTCAGCCTGCAGATCATTTCCGGGCTCTGGCTGATGAGCCTCAATCTCAATGCGCAGCTTCCGGCGCTGTGCGCCAACGCCTATCTGCAGGGTCTTGCCGTCGGCCTCATCTGGACGCCGATCGTGACGACGGCCTTCCGGACGCTGAACCATGCGTTGCGGCCCGAGGGCATCGCGGTGATGCACCTGATGCGCAGCATCGGCTCGAGTTTCTTCATCTCCGTGTGCGTGACTGAAATCGTGCGCTCGACCAGCGCCAACTACAGCCGCCTGATGGAGAACATCACGCCCTACAACAAGCACCTGATCGAGCCGTCGACGATGGGGGCGTGGACGACGGACACGGTGTCGGGAATGACGGCCATCGCCCGGGAGGTCACGCGGCAGGCGGCGCTCATCGGCTACATGAATGCCTTCGTGCTCTACACGTGCGCATCCGCCATTGCCATTCCGCTGGTGCTCATGCTGGGCGGGCGGGCGAAGAAGGCGTGAGGGGTTAGGCGGCGCGCAGTCTCATGGCGGTGCCCGACGGCGCCGGGATGGACCCCGGCTCGGCGCGGCCGGGCTTCCGCCCGCCCACTTGGCCGGGGAACCGGAGGGAGGCGAGACCAGGGAGCGGCAGTGCGTCGGCAGGGCCAGCGGTTGAATGGGTCCTCGCGACAAGCGCGAGGAAGACAAAGAGGGGGCGAGGTGTCCGGGCGTGCGCCGAGCGGGGGGCCGCGCGCGGGGTCTCATGCGCTCGTCTCGCAGAGATTTGCCGTCTCACTCATCCCCACCGTTTCCCCGGAAGGCGCGCGGAGCGCGGCTGTCCGGGGCCTTTCGCGGCGAGAGCCACGACGGGCGCGGCGGCGTGTGGCTGCCGTGCCTGGGCGTCGTGGCGACGCCGTGCTCCGATGGTGCCGCGAAAGACCCCGGCTCGGCGCGGCGGGGCTTCCGCCCACCCGCTTGGCCGGGGAACCGGAGGAGAGGCGAGACCGGAGAAGACTGCACCGGTTGCGACGAACCCAGCTGCGGCTCGGCGCGGCCGGGCTCTGGCCCACCCGCTTGGCCGGGGAACCGGGGGGGCTGTGTGCCTGCCCTACCGGGTTCGTGCCTCCGCGAGGCCTTCGCGGGCCAGTTCGTCGGCGCGCTCGTTCTCGGGGTGACCGGCGTGGCCCTTGACCCAGTGCCAGTCGATCTTGTGGCGATGCGTGGCCGCTTCCAGGCGCTGCCAGAGCTCGACGTTCTTCACGGGCTTCTTGTCGGCCGTGCGCCAGCCGTTACGCTTCCAGCCGTGGATCCACTTCGTGATGCCGTCGCGCATGTAGATGGAATCGGTGTGCAGCGCGACGCTGGATGGCTTCTTGAGGGCCTCCAGGGCGGAGATGGCCGCGAGCAGCTCCATGCGATTATTCGTGGTGGGCGCTTCGCCACCCTTCAATTCCTTGCGGTGAGGCCCCGACATCAGGATCGCGCCCCAGCCGCCGGGACCGGGGTTCCCGGAACACGCACCGTCCGTATAGATGACGACGTGGGGCCGCGCACTCGTCCCGGCCGGTTCCGTGCCGGCATCCTTGGCTTGCTTGCGGCCGGTCACGATCGCGTCTCCAGTCCGTAGGCGGTGGCGTCGCGCACCGAGGCGTGGAACAGAAGGCGCGACAGGTATTCGCCGGGGTCCTTGCGCTGCACGAGCGCATCGGGCGGCGTGTTGATCCAATCGTAGGCGCGCGTCAGCAGGAAGCGCAGGGCGGCGCCGCGCGCGAGGATCGGCATGGCCGCGACCTCTTCAGGGCTCAGCGGCCGCACGTGCTGGTAGCCGGCGAACAGGGCGCGCCCCTTCTCGAGATCGAAGCTGCCGTCAGGCTCGAAGCACCAGGCATTGAGACACACGGCGACGTCGTAGGCGAGCGCGTCGGTACAGGCGAAATAGAAGTCGATGAGCCCGGACAGCCGGCCATCGAGAAAGAAGACGTTATCCGGGAAAAGATCGGCGTGAATGACGCCTTGCGGCAGTCCGCGCGGCCAGTGAGCGTCGTGATGTGCAAGCTCGGCGCGGATGGTATCGCCCAGCCCCGGTGCGATCTCCTCGGTGCGGCTCTCGAACTTCTCGAAAAGGGGACGCCAGGCCTGCTGGCCCAGGCCATTGACGCGCCGCATGGCGAAATCGCTGCCCGCCAGATGCAGGCGCGCCAGGGCTTCGCCGACGGCGGCGCAATGGGAGGCGGTGGGCTTGCGCATCCAGCCGCCGTCGATAAACGTCACGAACGCGGCGGGCCGGCCCGCGATCTCGCCGAGGTTGCGGCCGGCGCGGTCGCGCAGCGGCACGGGGCAGGTGAGGCCGCGCGCCGCCAGATGCTCCATCAATTCCAGGAAGAAGGGCAGCTCCGCGGGGTCGACGCGCTTCTCGTAGAGCGTGAGGATGTAGCGGCCCGTGCTGGTGACGACGAGATAGTTGGTGTTCTCCACGCCCTCGGCGATGCCCTTGTAGGACACGAGCGTGCCCAGCTCGTAGCTGGCGACGAGCGCGCCGAGCTCGGCCTCCGTGACTTCCGTATAGACGGCCATGGCCGATTGTCCCCACTCGATCCGATCTGCCGTTGCCGTCAGAGAACGTCGCGCAATTCGCGCGGCACGTTGAAGGCGATGCGCTCGTCGGCCGTGCGGACCGTCTCGACCGTGACCGCAAATCGCTGCTCGAGCGCTGCAATGATTTCGTCGACGAGCACTTCGGGTGCCGATGCGCCGGCGGAGATGCCGAGGGTGCGAATGCCCGCCAGGTCGTTCCACGGCAGCTCGCTCGCGCGCTGGACGAGGAGGGCCTTGGCGCACCCGCTGCGCTTGGCGACCTCGACGAGGCGCAGCGAATTGGAGCTGTTGGGCGCACCGACGACCAGGACGCAATCGGCGCGGCCGGCAATGGCCTTCACCGCCTGCTGCCGGTTGGTGGTGGCGTAGCAGATGTCCTCCTTGTGCGGCCCCACGATCGCGGGAAAGCGCGCCTTGAGAACGGCGATGATCTCCGCCGTGTCGTCGACGGACAGCGTCGTCTGGGTGATGTAGGCGAGCCGGGTCGCGTCGTCGGGCATCAGGCTGCGGGCGTCCTCCACCGTCTCGATGAGCGTCACGGCACCATCGGGGATCTGGCCCATGGTGCCGATCACTTCGGGATGGCCCTGGTGGCCGATGAGCAGGACGTGGCGGTCATCGCGGCTGTGGTTCTCGGCCTCCACGTGGACCTTGGAGACGAGTGGGCAGGTGGCGTCGAGATAGAACATGTTGCGGGCCCGCGCGGCGGCAGGCACGGCCTTGGGTACGCCATGTGCTGAAAATATCACAGGCGCTTCGGTTTCCGGGATCTCATCCAGCTCCTCGACGAAGACCGCCCCTTTTTGCCTCAATTCCTCCACCACAAAGCGGTTGTGGACGATCTCGTGACGCACATAGACAGGCGGGCCGTACTTGCGCAGAGCAAGCTCTACGATCTGGATGGCGCGGTCCACCCCGGCGCAGAAGCCGCGAGGGGCCGCCAGGAGCACGGTCAGTGCGTTCTTGTCAGGTGTCTGCATTGGGGCTCGGTCGATCGTGTCGGTGCGGGTCCTGTGGTTGCACGGCGTCGTCGGTGCAAAACTATCCCCGGTCATGGGGCGCTGTGGCGAGGTGCTACACTTGACTTGTGATTTCAACAAGCGCCATGGTGGCGCCGTTCGGCTTGGGGGGAAGTGGTCAGCGGCGCGTGAGATGCTGCGGCCCGGATCGAACGGGGATCAGGTGGGAATGCAAGCAACGAGGCTGTATCAGGCCGCACGGATGACGTTGGCCATGGGCGTCGTTTGTACGGTGACCGCTGGCTGCGGGATGTCCTCGCTCACCTCCGGCATCGGCGGCGGCATGTTCGGTGGCGGCGCGGCCTCCAAGAACTCGAATGAGCCCGTCACGCGCGAAAAGATGCTGACGGCTGCGATCAGCAACAATTCCATGGGGATCGGCGGCGATGTGGCGGGTGGCTGTCCGCGCTTTCTCGTCTGGCCGCGCGACCATCACGTGACGATCTACGAGGCGGGGCGCGCCGGCGATGGCCTTGCCGTCGTGCATCGCGGCGAGATCACGCAGACCGCGCGGGAGTGCCAGTTGGCCGGCAACCGCGTTACCGTGAAATATGGCTTCTCCGGCCGGATCCTGCTCGGGCCGCGGGGGAGACCGGGCGACGTTTCGCTGCCCGTGAACATCTTCGTCACGGATGCCAAGCGCCAGCGCATCCAAAGCGAGACGGCGGTTGTGAACGTGGCCGTCAATGCCGATAAGCCGATCGGCTATTTCTCGTCGGTGAAGACCTTGAGCTTCGACGTGCCCGAGGGCGCGCGTCCCGGCGAATTCGAGATCTTCGTCGGCTTCGACCAGAAAGCGCCCGGCGCCGGCTGATCCGGCGGGCGGCCTCTCGCTCGCTCCTTCCTCACTCCTTCCCGGCCAGTCCTCCCGGTGTGTCGTTGCCGAGCAGGCGACCCGCTCTGTCGCGTGACGCCGGCCGTGCTCGTCTCCCCGTTCTATTCGTCCCGGTAGAGCCAGAACGTGCCGCCCGACGGCAGGATGTGCGGCTCGAACTGCGGCAGACGTTTGTCCGGGGGCAGGCGGGTGCTTTCGAGGAACAGCTTGGCGATGTCCTTGATCAGCACCTCGCGGTCCGCGAACGTCGCGTGATTGAGGCCGAAGAGGCTGTCCTCGATCGCCGAAATGTCGATCGTATCGACGCCGTCCGTAACCAACGGGAGATCGCCGGGCGGAACGTAGCCGGCAGGCTTGTCGCCGAGCCTGGCACGCCGGATGTATTCGGAGAAGCTCAACGCCTTGTCGTTGGCGGAGGCGAGTAGCGTCATGCCGGAGCGCACACCCTTGATGCGCTGGGCGATGTCTTCGAAGTTGTCCCGGGTCACGTCGGGCGCGGCAAAGATCACCTCGCCGAACTGGGGAATCGCACGGCGTGCCGTCGGCTGGCGTGCAAAGTCTTCGAGCACGCGCAGCAGCGCCACCGATCCCATGCTGTGGGCGATGAGGTGGATGCGCTTGGCGCCCGTCTCGCGCGACACCCGCTCCAGGAACTCGCGCAACGCATTGCGTGACAGGTCGATCCGCTCGCGATCGGTGCCGTAGCCGCCCTTGGTGCCCATCGACGGCCAGCTGAACAGCAGCGGAATGCCGTCGAAATCGAGGTCGAACGTGATCTGGGCTGCGCGATAGAGCGCGTCGTCGAAGCTGTTGTTGAAGCCGTGCACGAAGACGAAGGCCTGGTCCTTGAAGGTCTTGGCCTTGGCCAGATGCGCGCGCGTGGCCGCGAAGAACGTTTCCGGCGACATCGTGCCGACTTCGAACACAGCGAAGTGCTGGGCGGGATCCTCGCTGCCCCAGGGGATCGTGAAGAGCACGAGGTCCCACTCGGGGCGCGGGATCTGGCCGCGGTCGCGTCCCTCGCGCGGCACGGTAACGATGGCCTTGCCGTAAGTGATGGCGCGCGCCGGCGCGGCACCGAAGGAGCGGATTTCAGTCTTGAAGGCGACGCTTTTGCGCGGGGGGCCTTCCTGGCGCGTGGTGCCGAAATAGACCTCGACCTCGGCATACCTGGATGTTGCCGGGGCGGCCTTGTCGACGGTGGCGGCCGGCGGGGTCATGGACCGGGTCGAAAAACCACCCCCGCCGCCCCCGCCGCCGCGACGGCTTTTCTTCTTCTTGCGGCTTCGACGCTCGGCCACGCCCTGATCGGTTCTGCGGGCGCGTGTGGCCACCGAGCCTTCCAGGCTCTGGAGCCCCAGGACCTCGAGCGATGCGGCCTTGCGGCGGCTGCGCGGGAGGGCCGTCGCATCGAACACGATTTCAACCGTGTCGACGAAGCGCCCCGCATCGTCTTGCGGATCGATCTCGCGCGTGCGCTCGCCGGTCGAGAGGCGGATGACGCCCCGATCCTCGTAATGCACGCGGCCGTCGGCATAGGTGACGATGATGCGCCGGATGGCGACGGCGCCGCGCTTGGACTTTACGCGCAATGCCTTGAACGTGCCTTCGGCCTTGGACACGTCGACGACGACGCTTTTCTGATTGGCCTTGACGTCGGTGTTGCCGATGGCGATCAGCTTGTCCGTCGTGTCATCCTGCGTCTGCGCCGAAACCGGCGTCAGCGCGAACGCACAGAAAAACAACGCCAGCGCGATTAGTCTGATCATCCGGCCCAATCCCCCCCGTGTCGCACACCCGCGCTGTGCGCCCGTCGTGGGCGGCGCTACATCTGATCGTAGTCGATCAGCAACCGGTCGCCGGTCGCAACCGCCTGGCAGGTGAGCACGAAGCCCTGGTCCGTCTCCCAGGGCTCCAGGCTGTAATTCACGCGCATGGTCGCGCTGCCTTCGACGATCTTCGCCCGGCAGGTGCAGCACATGCCGCCCTTGCAGGAATACGGCGCCCGGATGCCCGCGCGCAAGGCGGCATCGAGCACGGCCTCGTCCGCGCGGGCCTCGAAGCGATGCCGCGTGCCGTCGATGATGGCCAGAACCTCGGTAACGGCGCCCGGCGTCGATGTGTGCGGCGGGCGCACGCCGGGCGATGGCTGGCGCTGGACCGCCGGTCCGGCCGAGAACAACTCGTGATGGATCTGGCGCGGCGGTACACCCAGCGACGCCAGCGTGTCGCGGGCCTCCTTGATCATGGCGCTCGGTCCGCACAGGAAGGCGTGGGCCAGCCCCGAGACGGGAACCAGCCGTTCCAGCAGCGTGCGGATCTTGGCGGCATCGACGCGGCCTGCGAGGATCGGCGTATCGGCATTGTCGCTGCGTGAGAGAACGTTGAGCAGCGTGAAGCGGTCGAGGTAGCGGTCCTTGAGATCGTCGAGTTCGCCGCCAAACAGCGCGCTCTCAGCGGTGCGGTTGCCGTAGACCAGTGTCACGCGGAGGTTCGGCTCCGTTGCGAGGGCGTGGCGCACGATGGCGATGATCGGCGTGATGCCTGCGCCAGCGGCTATGGCGAGGATATCGCGCGGCTTGCCATCACCTTCCGGCAGGACGAAGCGGCCCTGCGGCGGCATCACATCGAGCATCATGCCGGGTTCGAGCCGTGTGTTGGCCCACGTCGAGAACTGGCCGCCATCGAGCTGCTTGATGGCGATGCGCAAGCCCCGCTCGCCCGGACCGGAGCAGATCGAGTAGGTGCGGCGCTGCTCGGCCCCCTCCAGCACCGTGCGCACCGGCACATGCTGGCCCGGCTTGAAGGCGAAGCCGGCGCGCTTGTCCTCGGGCACGTCCAGTGTCACGGAGATCGCATCGGCGGTTTCGCGCTTTACCGCGACAATGCGCAGGGGCGTGTAATCATGCATCGGCGGCCTCACAGGCACTTGAAATAGTCGAACGGCTCGCGGCAGGCGCGGCATCGCCACAGCGCCTTGCACGGTGTCGAGCCGAATTCGGAGATGCGCTCGGTGTCGCTCGACCCGCAGTGCGGGCAGGCGATCTCCTGCGTACCCAGGACGAGGGCGCCGCATGTGCGGCGGGCGGGCGGTGCGATGCCGAACGCGGTCAGCTTGCGGCGGCCCTCCTCGGTGATGTCGTCCGTCGTCCAGGGCGGAGAGAGCACCGTTTCGACGTGCGCGTCGGCGAGCCCGGCTTCGGTGAGCGCCACCTCGACGGCGAGCGCGATGGCCTGCGTCGCAGGGCAGCCGGTGTAGGTCGGCGTCAGCGCAACGACGATGCGGCCGTCCCGGCGCATGACGCTGCGCAATATGCCCAGATCGGCCAGTGTGACGACGGGGATCTCGGGATCGGGCACGCCGGCGGCCACCGCTGCAGCCCGTGCCAAGTCCGCATCGGGTGCAGGCGCGGTCTGTCCGGAGATGGCGGCTGTGTCCGTCACCATGTCGCCTCCGGATGGGCGCGCGCGAGCGATTGCATGTCGGCGAGCATGGGTGCCAGATGCTCGGTGTGGTGCCCCTGCCGGCCGCCGGCGCGTTGCGCGGCGGGCTCGGGCATATCGAGTGTCGCCTCCGCGAGCACGCGCGCGATCGTCTCGTTCCACTGCGGACGAATGGTGGCGCGGTCGGGCACGATGCCCGCCGCGGCCAGGCTGCGCTCGGCCTCGTCCATCGCGAACAACTCGCCCGTGTAGGGCCAGATGGCGTCGAGCCCGGCGATCATGCGTCGGCGGCTCTCCTGGGTGCCGTCGCCCAGCCGGATGATCCACTCGCCCGCGTGGCGCACGTGATAGGTCATTTCCCGCACGGCCTTGGCGGCGATCTCGGCCAGCCCCTGGTGCGGCGATGCCGCGAGCGCGCGATAATAGGGTTCGAGAAACGCGGCGACGGCGAGATGGCGGGCCATCGTGACGGCGAAATCGCCGTTCGGCAGCTCCATCAGCAGGAGGTTACGGAACGCGGACGCGTCGCGGAAATAAGCGAGCTTATCCTCGTCGCGTCCCTTGCCTTCGATCGTGGCGCCGAGCTGATAGAACAGCCGGGCCTGCCCGATCATGTCCAGGCCGAGGTTCGACAGGGCGATGTCTTCCTCGAGCGTGGGGGCCGTGCTCGACCATTGCGACAGGCGGTGCCCCAGCACCAGCGCGTCGTCGCCGAGGGCGAGGCATGTCGCGAAGATGGCGTCCGTGTCCTGTCCCATCACATATGCCCGACTTCGTCGGGGATCTCGTAGAACGTCGGGTGCCGGTAGATCTTCGATGCCGTGGGCTCGAACAGGGCCTCCTTGTCGCCGGGATCGGAGGCCGTGATCGCAGAGGACGGCACGACCCAGATCGAGACGCTCTCGCCGCGCCGCGTGTAGACGTCGCGGGCTGCCTGCAAGGCCATCTCGGCATCGTGGGCGTGGACCGATCCGCAATGGCGATGCGGCAAACCCGTGCGGTTGCGAATGAAGACTTCCCAGAGGGGTGTGGGGGTGTCGGGCATGACCGTTACTCCGCTGCTTGCCGGGCTGCTGCGGCGCGGGCGCGGCGCTTTTCGGCGTGGGCTTTCGCCGCGGCCCGCACCCAGGCCCCGTCTTCCTGCGTCTTGCGGCGGTTCTCCAGGCGCACCTTGTTCATGGGGCCATCTCCCGCGATGACGCGCTTGAACTCCGCCCAGTCGATTTCGCCATAGGACCAATGCCGTGTCGTTTCATCGAAGCGCAGGTCCTCGTCCGGGAAGGTCAAGCCGAGGAAATGACCCTGGGGCACGGTCGCATCGACGAATTTCTGGCGCAGCTCGTCATTTGAGAACCGCTTGATCTTCCAGCGTGTGGAATCGGCGGAGTGCATGCTGTCCTTGTCGGAGGGACCGAACATCATCAGCACCGGCCACCACCAGCGGTTCAAGGCGTCCTGCGCCATGGCCTTCTGCTCGGGCGTGCCGCGGCAGAGCGTGAGCATGATTTCGTAGCCCTGACGCTGGTGGAAGCTCTCCTCCTTGCAGATGCGGATCATGGCCCGCGCATAGGGCCCGAACGAGCAACGGCACAGCGGGATCTGGTTCATGATCGCCGCGCCATCCACCAGCCAGCCGATGATGCCGATGTCGGCCCAGGTGAGGGTGTCGTAGTTGAAGATCGACGAGTATTTGGCGCGACCCGACAGCAATTGCTCGTAGAGTTCCTCGCGCGTGACGCCCAGCGTCTCGGCAGCCGCATAGAGATAAAGGCTGTGCCCGCCTTCGTCCTGGATCTTGGCGAGCAGGGCCGCCTTGCGCTTGAGGGATGGCGCGCGCGTCAGCCAATTGCCTTCGGGCTGCATGCCGATCACCTCGGAGTGGGCATGCTGGGAGATCTGGCGCACCAGGGTCTTGGCGTAGCCCGAGGGCATCCAGTCGTTCGGCTCGATCTTGTCCTCGCGGTCGATCGTGGCCTGGAAACGGGCGAGCTTGTCGGCGTCCTCCGGCCGGTCTGCGGCCTCGGCAGCGGAATTGAGTGCCTGCGTGTACATCGTCGGCCTCCCTCGCATGCGTATTTTTCATGCAAACTAGCACGGCAGCCATGCAATGTCAGGCGGGCGGGGCGATCCGGCGCACCCCGCTGAAAGGCGTAGATGGCGCCGTTCTTGCACCTGGACCCAGCTTTCAGGGGACGCGCCATCTGCCGCCCGCAACGAGCTGGCTTTCGGACAGCGCGCCGAGCCAGAGATAGACCCAAGCCGGTGCCGTACAGCCCTGGACAAGCGTCACGCACCGCTCGCAGCGGGCATATTCGGGGGCGAGATCGCCATCTGAGATGCCCTCGTAGGGGTCGAGCCAGCGAAAGACCGCCTGTGCGTCTGTCAGCCGGTAGACCTCGCCATGGACGATATCGTCGGCGGCGCTGGGCTCGGTCATGGCGGGATAGTCGCCAAGGTCGTAGAGGCGGCCAGGCATCGACGCAGGCCCCAGATGCGTACCGGACAGCGCGAGCCGGGCACGCTCCGTACCGCCAATGCGTGCTGCGTGTGCCGCCTGCATGAGCGTGCCGTAGACGAAAAGAAGGTCCGTCATCGCACGCCCGGTCGCGGTTCAGAACGAGAAGCGCTTGCCGACGGCGAGCGGGACCAGCGTCTTGTCGCCGAAGGCGTTGAGCATGGCCCCCATCGCGCGCCAGCCCGTGCAATGGCCGGCGGCGATGGTGGTGAGACCGAAACCGCCGAGCGCTGCGATCGTCTGCGGGATGATCTCCTCGTTGGCGCCGGACAGGTGCAGCCCGCCCATGCAGGCATGCAGCGGCACGTCCGGAAACGCGCGGCGGGCCTGCGTCATCACGTTGACGATGCCCGCGTGCGAGCAGGCCGAGAACACGACGAGGCCCTTGCCCTTGACGTTGATGGCGAGAAACCGCTCGTCCATCAGCAATTCGTCGGGTTCCCAGCCCTGGCCGTCTGCCGTGCGCTTCACCTGTCCGGGCAGGCCACGCTCGAAGGGTGTCACGCGCGGGATCTCGCCGCTGACGTAGAAGTGGCCGTCAACGGGCGTCGCCGGTTCGTCGGTGGCGACGACGCGGGCGCCATGCAGTGTCAGCGCCTCGATGCTGGGCACGTTCTCCATAATGCGGTAGCCGCCGTTGGGCAGTTTCGCCGCGCGCTGATGGAACATGCCGGGATGGGCGTAGTAGGGGATCTCGCGGCCACCGTTGCGCCCACGGATGAGATCGAGCGCGCGCAGCATGCCGCCGCCGTGGTCCCAGTGGCCGTGGCTGAGCACGATGGCTTCGACGGGGCCCAGGTCCGCGCCCAGGCGCTGCACGTTGCGCGCGAAGACTTCCTCTTCCGGGCCGGTATCGAACAGCAGCGTGTGCGTTTCGCCGCCTCGCTTCACGGTGACGAGGCAGGAGAGGCCATGTGCTGCGCAGCACAGGCAATCGCCCGAGAGCACGTTGATGCCACGCCGGATCATGGCCGACAGCTCCGTTTCCACGAAGCGTGGCGCGCTCGACAGGTTGTCCGTGACGTTGTCGACGAGGATCAGAACCTCGGCGCTATCGACCTCGAGAAGTTGGGACATGGCGGGGCCCTCGTTGCGATTCAGGCTCTGGTTCGAATTCAGGTGGCCGGCAGAATGTCCTTCACCAGCTCCGGTGGTCGGCACAGGCGCACGCCCTTTGCGGTTGCGACGATAGGCCGGTTGAG
Source organism: Hyphomicrobiaceae bacterium (assembly GCA_041397775.1). Classification (GTDB taxonomy): domain Bacteria; phylum Pseudomonadota; class Alphaproteobacteria; order Rhizobiales; family Hyphomicrobiaceae. Next base: position 11,950 of record JAWKWB010000003.1, read on the forward strand.
CAGAATTGGATGTGCCGCGATGGCATCGAGGATGGCCTCGTCCGTGATGCCGGCGCGGCCCAGGTCGTGCTCGGCGAAGGCTGCCTCGTTGCCGCGGATCAGGTCGGCGAGCGGCAGCTTCATGCGCCGGGCGAGATCGGCCACTTCGGTGCGCGACGGCGGCGTTTTCAGATACTCGACGATGCGCGGCTCGATGCCGGCCTCGCGGATCAGGGCCAGCGTCGCGCGCGACTTGCCGCAACGCGGGTTGTGGTAGATCACGACCTCGTCGGCTTTCGATCCCTTGGCCATGTCGCCTCCCCGTTTCGGGCCGTACGCGCCGGCCTCACCCCTTCCTGGTCAGTGCGCGATAGGTCTTGATCACCTGGCTGTCGTCCTCGCCGCCGTGCCCCATGCCGGAGGCGGCGAGAAAGAGTTGATGCGCGGCGGCGGCCAGCGGCAGGCCCATCTTGGCGCCGCGCCCCGAATCCAGAACCAGTCCGAGATCCTTGACGAAGATGTCGACGGCGCTGGTGACCATGTTGTCGTAATCGACCATGCGGGGGCCGCGGGCCTTCAGCATCCAGCTCGAAGCGGCGGAGCCCGACAGGATTTCCAGGGCCAGCTTCGGGTCGATGCCGGCGTGCTCGGCGAAGGCCAATCCCTCGGCGGCAACGGCGATATGCACGCCGCACAGCAGCTGGTTCACCACTTTCATGGCGGCGCCCTGGCCTGGGGTCTCGCCGAGGTGGAAGAGGTTGGAACCCATGGCGCGCAACACCGGCTCGGCGTCCGCGAACACGGCCTTCGGCGCTGCCGCCATGATCGTCAGCGTGCCGGCCTTGGCGCCTGTCACACCGCCCGAAACGGGGGCATCGACGAAACGGCGGCCGGAGCGTTCGACCCGGTGTGCGATGGTCCCCACACGATCGGGTGCGCAGGTCGCGCACAGGACCACGGTGCCACCGGGCTTCATCGCTTCCAGCGCGTTGTCGTCGAAGAGCACGTGCTCGGCCTGGTCGGCGTTGACGACCATCAGGACCAGCATGTCGGCGTTGCGGGCGGCTTCCTCCGCGCTCGAGGCGCTGCGGCCGCCGTGGCTCTCCAGATGCGCCAGGGCCTCCGGCCGTACATCGTAGCCGATGACGCGGAACTGCTTCTTGATGAGTGTCTCGGCCATGGCGCCACCCATGGCACCCAGTCCGACGAAGCTGATGTTGCGCGTAGGCATGTGGTCGTCTCCCTGGGCGACGGTGCTGGCCGCTCGTCGGTTGTAACTCAGTCCTTCGGCTTGCCCGGCGCATCGAGCGCGAGTGCGTCGGCAATGAACTTGTGCGTGGGGGTGGCAACCCCATGCTTCTCGCCGAGCCGCACCACGGCCCCGGAGAGGAATTCCACCTCCATGGGCTTGCCCGCACGCCGGTCGTGCGCCATCGACGATGTCATTGCGGGCGGATTGTTGTCGAGGCCCTTCATCACCGCGGCCTTGTCCTCGGGCTTCAGGTAGCCGCCGACGGCGGCACCGACCGAGATGACCTCGTGCACGGCGGCTTCGATCAGCGCGCGGGTGCGGGGATTTTCACGCAGCGGCGCGGACGTATGGCCGGTCAACGCCGTCATTCCCGAGAACGGCGCCAGCATCGCGAACTTCAGCCAGACGTTGCGCTGGATGTTGTCGGCCACGATGGCGTCGATGCCAGCGGCCTTGCACACGGCATGGAACGCCAGGAGCTGGGGGCTGTGGCCGCCGCCGGGCTCGCCGAACTCGATGCGGGCGAACTGGCTGCGATGCTCGATCACGCCGGGACGGGAGATGTGCGAGGCGATGCGCGCGACGCCGGGCACGACGTGCGCCTCGGGCAGCACGCGCTTGACGATGTCGGCCGCCTCGACGCCGTTCTGGAAGGTGATGACGAGCGTGCCCCGGCCGACGACCGGCGCGAGCTGGGCGGCAGCCCCCTCCGCGTCCGTCATCTTGGTGGCGAACATGACGATGTCGGGTCTGTCCGCCTTCGCGGGATCATCGACCACCTTCACCGGGTTGACGGTGAGATTGCCGAGCTGGCTGTCGAGCAGCAGCCCGTTGCTCTTCATCGCCGCGAGATGCGCACCGCGCGCGACGAACGTCACGTCGTTGCCGGCGCCCGCGAGCCTGCCGCCGAAATAGCCGCCGACGCCGCCCGAACCCATCACCAGGATCTTCATCGCTCAATCCTTCCCGTCGTTGTGCGCCGTCGTCGCGGCGACGTCTGTCATTCCGCTTCGATGCGGGCGAGGGCGGCACGCAGCTTGGCGCCCTTCTGTTCCCAGTCGGCCTGACGCTCGCGCAGCTCCTCCACGACCTCTTCGGGCGCGCGGGACATGAACTGCGGATTGCCGAGCCGGTCCGTCACCTTCTTCACCTCGGCAACCGTCTTGTCGATCTCCTTGGCGATGCGCTTGCGCTCGGCACCCATGTCGATGATGCCCGCCAGCGGCAGGCACGCTGTCGCCTCGCCCACGACGACCTGCGCGGAGCCCTTCGGGGCTCCCGCAGCGAAGGAGACGGCTTCGAGGCGCGCCAGCCGCACGATGGTGTCGTTGTGACGGGCGGCGCGTGCCTTCGTTTCCTCGGAGGCACCGACGATGACCAACGGGATCTTGGCGCCGGCCGGCACGTTCATCTCAGAGCGGATCGAGCGGACTTCGGAGACGAGGCGGATCAGCCAGCCGATCTCGTCGTCTGCCGCCGCGTCGGAGAGGCCCGACAATGCCGGCCATTGCGCTAGCGCCAGGAGGCTGTCGCGCTTTGGGCCGTGCGCGCCGGTCTTCTCCCACAGCTCCTCCGTGATGAAGGGCATGAAGGGATGCAGCAGCGCGAAGATGCGGTCGAGCGCCCAGGCCGTCGTTGCCTGCGTCTCGGCTATGGCCTGCGTCTTCGCTTGCCCACCAGCAACCGGGGCGCTTTCTTCCGCCTTCGGTTGCCCACCAGCAACCGGGGTGCTTTCTTCCGCCTTCGGTTGCCCACCAGCAACCGGCGTGAGGATCGGCTTCGTCAGCTCCACGTACCAGTCGCAGAACGTGCCCCAGACGAACTCGTAGACGATCGCTGCGGCATCGTTGAAACGGTAGCTCTCGACGGCGGCCGTCACGGCGGCAGCCGTGCGCTCCGTCTCGCCCGCGATCCAGCGGTTGATGGTCAGCTGCGCCGACTTCGGATCGAAGCCTTCGACGCGGCGGCACTCGTTCATCTCGGCGAAGCGCGTGGCGTTCCACAGCTTCGTCGCGAAGTTGCGATAGCCCTCCACACGCTGCTTCGACAGGCGCACGTTGCGGCCCTGCGCGGTCATGGCGGCCAGCGTGAAGCGCAGCGCGTCGGCGCCGTAGACGTCGATCAGCTCCAGGGGGTCCATGACGTTCCCCTTGGTCTTCGACATCTTCTGGCCCTTCTCGTCGAGGACGAGGCCGTGGATGTAGACGTCCTTGAACGGCACCTCGTTCATGAAGTGGATGCCGTCCATCATCATCCGGGCCACCCAGAAGAAGATGATGTCGAAGCCGGTGACGAGGCAGCTCGTTGGATAGAAGCGCTTCAGCTCCCTGGTCTCGTCGGGCCAGCCCAGCGTCGAGAACGGCCACAGCGCGGAGGAGAACCACGTGTCGAGCACGTCGGGGTCGCGGAGAAGATAAACCGCCGTAAGTTTCTCCGACCCCGGGATGCCCGCCTTGTAGGAAAGTGCTGCACCAGCAGCAATGTGGCTGAGATCATTATGCATGATCTCTACCGAGAGTCCGGGATAGGCCCTCTCCGCTTGCTCAATTGCTTCCTCTTCCGTCGCTGCAACAAATACTTGCTGCTCATCAGGAATAGGGAATCCGTCGTGCCCCAGCTTGGGCCCATACCACGCGGGGATCTGGTGGCCCCACCAGAGCTGGCGCGAGATGCACCAGGGCTGGATGTTCTCCAGCCAGCGGAAATAGTCGCCCGCGTACTTCTCGGGCACGAAGCGCGTGTCGCCCTTGGCGACCGCTTCGAGCGCGGGCTTGGCGAGCGTCGCGGCATCCACGTACCACTGGTCCGTCAGCCACGGCTCGATCACGGCATCGCCGCGCTGGGCATGCGGGATGGCATGCGTGTGCGGCTCGATCTTCTCGAGCACGCCCTCCGCCTCCAGGTCGCCGACGATGCGCTTGCGGGCTTCGAAGCGATCCATGCCGCGGTAGGCGTCGGGCACGGCCTCGTTGAGCGTGCCCTTGGCATCGAGAATGTTGATGACGGCGAGTTTGGCCCGCTTGCCCACCTCCCAGTCGTTGAAGTCGTGCGCCGGCGTGATCTTCACCGCGCCCGTGCCCTTCTCCGGATCGGCGTAGGTATCGCCGACGATCGGGATGGTGCGGCCGGTGAGCGGGAGATGGCACTCCCGGCCGATGAGACCTTTAAGCTTCTCGTTCTCGGGATGGATGGCAACGCCCGTATCGCCCAGCATCGTCTCAGGCCGGGTCGTGCCCACGACGATATAGGTGGCGGGGTCGTCGGCATCGTAGGTCACGCCGACGAGGGGATAGCGGATGTAATACATGTGGCCGCTGGGATCGCGGTCCAGGATCTTGGCCAGCGCCGTGGCATTGAACGGCACGGGATTGCCGTCCTTGTCCTTGGCATCGACGGCCCATTTGAACGAGCCCGTGTGCTCCTTCTGCTCGACCTCGAGATCGGAGACGGCCGACTGGAACTCCGGGTCCCAGTTGACGAGGCGCTTGTCCTTGTAGATCAGGCCCGCCCGATGCAACTCGACGAACACCTTGAGCACGGCCCGTGACAGGCCCTCGTCCATGGTGAAGCGCTCGCGCGACCAGTCGCAGGAGGCGCCAAGCCGCTTCAACTGGTTGACGATGGTGCCGCCCGACTGCGCCTTCCACTCCCAGACCTTCTCCAGGAAAGCCTCGCGGCCGAGGCTCTTGTAGTCGATCTGTCGCTCGGCGAGCTGCCTGGAGACGACGAGCTGCGTGGCGATGCCGGCATGGTCCGTGCCCGGCTGCCAGAGCACGTCCTTGCCGCGCATGCGCTCGAAACGGCACAGCACGTCCTGCAGCGTGTTGTTGAGCGCGTGGCCCATGTGCAGCGAGCCCGTCACGTTCGGCGGCGGGATGACGATGCAGTAGGCGGGCGCGTCGGCCCGCTCTGGCCGGCCGGCCTTGAAGGCGCCGGCAGCTTCCCAGGCAGCGTGGATGCGCGCCTCGATATCGGCGGGATTGTATTTGGTGTCTTGCATGCTGGACGCCGCCCGAATGGGATGTGATTGGATTGGCTGGGTGGTACGCTTCACGTCGCATCCATGTCAACGCCCGGACCCCGGCACGGGCTTTCGGGCGGGTTGCCTTACGCGGCGGCCGGTGTAGGGTGCGGCCCGCTCCGGCGCGCGTTTGGGCGGCTGGAGGCCAATGCTCGTGAGGCGGAGCCAACATGAAACCGGTCGTCCGATTCGCGCCGAGCCCGACAGGCCGGCTCCACATCGGCAACGTGCGCACCGCGCTGCTGAACTGGCTGTTCGCAGCCCGCGAGGGCGGCACGTTCCTCTTGCGTCTCGACGATACCGACGTCGCGCGCTCGACGGAGGCGTTCGCCGAGGGCATTCGCCGCGACCTCGAATGGCTGGGCCTCGCATGGGCCCGGGAGGAGCGCCAGTCCGCCCGCATGGACCGCTATGCGGCGGTGGCCGACGAACTGCGGGCCGCTGGCCGCCTCTATGCCTGCTACGAAAGCGAGGATGAACTCGACCGGCGGCGCAAGCGCCAGCTCGCCCGTGGCATGCCGCCGATCTACGACCGCGCGGGCCTGCGCCTCACGGCGGACGAGCGTGCAGGGCTGGAAGCGGACGGGCGCCGGCCGCACTGGCGTTTCCGCCTCGACAATACCAGCCCGGAACGGGGGCTTGCGCCCCAGCCGACGCTGGTCAACTGGGAGGATGTGATCCGCGGCGACCAGTCTGTGGACGTGGGCTCGCTGTCCGATCCGGTGCTGATCCGCGAGGACGGCACGCCGCTCTATACCTTCACGAGTGTCGTCGACGACGTCGATTTCGGGATCACGCACGTGATCCGCGGCGAGGACCACGTCACCAACACGGGCGTGCAGGTGCAGATCTTCGAGGCGCTGGGCGCCGCGCCGCCGCGCTTTGCCCACCATAGCCTGCTGGTCGGCGCCGATGGCAGGGCGCTGTCAAAGCGGCTCGGCGATCTCTCGATCGTGGGCTTGCGGGACGCGGGGCTTGAGCCCATGGCGGTGGCGAGCCATGCGGCGCTGCTGGGTACGCCGGAAGCGATCGTGGCCTATCCGACACTTGCAGAGCTCGGTCAGCACTTCGACCTGGCGCGGGTCTCGCGTTCCCCCGGACGGTTCGACATCGCCGAATTGAAGGCGCTCAACGCCAAGCTGCTGCACGATATGCCCTACGAACGGGTGGCGGACCGGCTGGCGGCTGCCGGGATCTCGGGCGGGGACCCCTTCTGGCAGGCGGTACGCGGCAATATCGAGACGGTGGCGGATGCGGCCACGTGGTGGCAGGTCGTTGCCGGCCCGCTGGCGCCGGTCGTGGAGGATGCGGACTTCCTGGTCAAGGCGGCGGCGGTGCTGCCGCAGGAGCCGTGGAGCGAGACGGTCTGGCTGGATTGGACGGCCGCCGTCAAGGCCGCGACGGGCGCCAAGGGGCGTGCCCTGTTCCACCCGCTGCGCCTGGCGCTCACCGGCCGCGAGGCGGGTCCGGAGTTGAAGGCCCTGCTGCCACTGATCGGCCGCGAGCGTGCCCGGGCGCGGCTCAGTGGTCGCGCGGGATGAGTTCGGAGCTGTCGGGCTGGTGGGGGGCGTCGGGCGCCGTCTCCCTCGGGCCGTCGTGCGATCGGCTCTGCGACAGGACGCGGGGGCTCATGCCCTGCATGTGGGCCGACTTGCGCAGGAAGACGACGGGCGCGGTGACGGGCCCCATGATCGACATGACGCCGTGCGAGGTCACCTCGTAGTCGAGGCGCGCGAAGAACGCCGCGACATCAGGCAACGCGCGAACCGCGAAGGTCTGGAAGCCGGCATTGCGTGCCCGCTGCTCGGCATCGGCAACGAGAAGCTGGCCAAGCCCCATGCGGGTGAACAGGGGATGCACGAACAGCGAGGTCAGCCTGGCCACGTTGCCGGCATCATTGGCAGCGACCCAGCCGCACGTGCCGGCCAGAAAGCCGTCGACCCAGGCGCCGCATAGGCTCTCCTGCTGCAACATCGCGGTGTATTCGGGCGAGGAGACGAGGTCTTTGAAGGCGGCGACGTGCTCGTCGCCGAGTTGGGAGGCGCCCAAGCGATCGAACGATACGGTGTGAAGCTCGCGCACGCGCGACCAGTCATCCGCGTCGATGGGACGAAGGTCCACGCCATCCAGGAGATTGACGCACGTCGACTTATGAGCCGACTGATGAACTGAATTACGCATTTACGCCGCCTCTCAGGCCCACGCCGGGCCTTGTGGACGAATTCCTATAGTATTTTTATGACAATAACCGGACGAGCGCCACGGATAGTTTACGCCGTGGGTGGATAACCCGAAAAAACCGGGATGTTTCAGCGCTGAACGCGACGCGGCGCAGAAATGTCCGTAGCAGGAGCTTCAGCCTTGCGATCGCCACGATCCGCCGGCGAAGGAATGTATTCCGCCTGCTTGCACGAGCACCCCTGCACGTACTCCTTGCGGTAGCGGAAGGCGGATTTCAGGCTGGTATACGGCGTCTGGCTGCGCACGGACATCGCCTGCTCCATGCTGCCGCCCGGGTTCTGATGGAAATAGAGCTCGGTGGGGGCTGCGCACTTCGACTGGCAGATTTCGACGTCACGCTCGAAGTGGTTCTTGAGCGTCGAGAAGCTCACGGGAAAATAGTACCCATCGCAAAGTCGCACGCATACCGTGCGGTAGGTCGCGAAGGGGAGAGCGCCGAAGTCGTTGCCGCGGCCGCCCGTGCCGCTGTCTTCGTCCTGCCAGAGCGACGAGAACGGGTTGTTGAGGCCGCGCCGCTGCGCTTCACGGGTGTATTCGCTGCCGCAGTTGTTTCGTGCCAGCTCGCGATAGATGTCGTCCGCATAAGAGCGGCCGCGCGAGCCCAGGATCTGCTGGCGCTGGGCATCGAGGTCGGCGACCTTGCGGCGCGCGCTTTCGGCCTGCCCGTTCAAGTCGATGCACTGCCGCGACCGGCGCAATGTCTTGGAAAACAGGAAATAATCGAAGCAGTCGAGGCGCTCGAGCTGGGCTTGTGCGGCGCGTGCGGCACGTTCGGCCTGACGTATGTCGCCCTCGATGCGGGGGAGCTGGTCGCGGGCGCTGCTGCCGCGCTGGCTCTCGGTGACGAGGCGCTGCTCGAGTTGCAGGCAGATGGGGGCCTTGCTGCCCCCGGGGGCTGCCTGTTGGCCCTGCCAGGGCTGGGGCTGTGGCGCGGGGGCAGGATAGGGTTCAGGTGCTGGCGTGCGCCATGCGGGCTCGCGCCGGATCGGCGGGGGGCGGCGTGGCGCTTCCTCCTGGGTCGACCAGGGCCACCAGCCCGACTGGGCGCTGGCGCTATCGGATCTGATCCCGAGCACGGTCATGCCGGCGGCCACAGCCACCAGCGCACCCATGAAGACTGCCCTACGTCCCGCCCGTCGTGTCATGGCAATCGTCCCTTCGCGCCCTGCCCGTTTCTGTCCGGGAGGCGTCGCGCAATGCGCCGTTGGAAGGTATCTCCTCCTGCGGCGCACGCGAATAACTCCTGATTCTTCAATCAAGAGCTTGTGTCGAGATAATGGTGGTGCTGCATTGCCGGGTCAACGCCACCGCCCCGGCGGCGGGGCGGCCATGCACAACTCAATTGCCGCGCCGCGGCCCCTGCGATCTGGAACGCAACCTGGAAAGAAAAGGCAAGTCCATGACACCACAAGCAATTCAACAGGCGGCCCAGGCCCTGATCGAGGCCCGGCGCAGCCGCCGGATGCTCGATGCCCTGCCGGAGAGCTGCCGCCCCGGCACGCCGGAGGAAGGCTACGACATCCAGCGCGCGGTGATCGCCGCATGGGGTGAGCCCGTCGCCGGCTGGAAGTCGGGGGCCACGCTCGATGCCGTGCAGCAGCGCTTCGGGCTCACCGAGCCATTCCTCGGGCCCTTCTTCGGCTCGTCCGTCATGCGCAGCCCCGCCCGTGCGAAGGTGGGGCTGTTCGAACACCGCGTCATCCCCGCCGAGGGCAAGCCGGGCGTGGCGCTCGAAGTCGAGTTCGCCTTCCGCGTCGCCAAGGTGCTGCCGCCGAAGGCCGGCGGCTATACGCGCGAGGAAATCCTCGAGGCGTTCGATGCGGTGATCCCCGCCTTCGAGATCATCTCGCCGCGCTTCCACGTCACGCCCTTCGGCACGCCGGGAAGCGCGCTTGCCGATTGCGGGCTGAACGGCGGCATGGTGCTGGGCCAACCCGTCAAGGACTGGCGCAACATCGACTACGCCAAGCATACGGCGCGTCTCGTCGTCGACGGCCGGACGGTGGCCGAGGGGACCGGCACGCTCGTTCTCGGCAATCCACTCAATGCCCTGGAATGGCTGGTGAACGCCGTTGGCCGCCAGGGTCACATGCTGAGCCCCGGCCAGATCCTGACCACGGGCTCGATGACCGGCATCGTCTATGTCGACCAGGGGGCGGAGGCCGTCGGCGACTTCGGGGACCTCGGCAAGGTCGTCGCGGTCTTCGAATGAAGCATCGGCGGGCAGGCATCCGACCAACGGCGCGCTTGACCTGCCCGCCGGCCATCGCGCATAAGCGTGTCATGAAGCGGAACGTCGAGAAACCGGCCGTCAACATTTGTTGCGGCATTATTATTACGGGCTAGCTCACCGGCTGGCGCGCGACCTGCTTCTTTGCCCTTTTCCTGACAGAGAACGCCCTTTTCGCCCGCCAGCGCTGGCAATGCGCGCTGAGGCCACGCCGTGGCCGCGCCTCGAGGCGGAATGGGGTACCGATGTCGTTGACGATCTACAACACGCTGACGCGCCGCAAGGAGGCGTTCGAGCCGATCGACCCGCAGAACGTGCGCATGTACGTGTGCGGGCCGACGGTCTACGACTACGCCCACATCGGCAATGCGCGGCCGATCATCGTATTCGACGTGTTGTTCCGACTGCTGCGCCACGTCTATGGCGCTGAGCATGTCACGTACGCCCGCAACATCACGGACGTCGACGACAAGATCAACGCGCGCGCCGTCGAGCGCTTCCCGGACATGGCACCGACGGCTGCCATCCGGAAGCTGACCGAGGAGACGGCGGCGCAGTTCCACGAGGACATCGCGGCGCTGGGCGTCCTGCCGCCCTCCGTGGAGCCGCGCGCCACCGAGCACATCGCGGAGATGAAAGCGCTGTGCGAGGCGCTCGTTGCCAAGGGGCATGCCTACGTCGCCCAGGAGCACGTGCTGTTCGACGCCGGCTCGATGGCCGACTACGGGCGCCTGGCGAACCGCTCGCTGGAGGAGATGGAGCACGGCGCGCGCGTGGACGTCGCCCCCTACAAGAAGGGGCCGATGGACTTCGTGCTGTGGAAGCCCTCGACGCCGGACCAGCCGGGCTGGGCGAGCCCGTGCGGGATCGCGACGCCCGGCCGTCCCGGCTGGCACATCGAGTGCTCGGCGATGGCGGGCAAGCACCTGGGGCAGGTCTTCGACATCCACGGCGGCGGCATCGATCTCGTCTTCCCGCACCACGAGAACGAGATCGCCCAGTCGCGCTGCGCCCATGGCACGCCCGTGATGGCGCGCTACTGGATGCACAACGGCTTCCTGCAGGTCGAGGGCGAGAAGATGTCGAAGAGCCTCGGCAACTTCTTCTCGATCAACGAGCTGCTGCAGTCGGAGGTGTTCGGCAAGCAGCGCTGGCACGGCCGCGTACTGCGCTTTGCCATGCTCTCGACGCACTACCGGCAGCCGATCGACTGGACCGTGGACCGGGTCACGCAGGCCAAGCACGCCCTGCAGGAGTTCGCCGAACTGGTCGAGGGCGTGGCACCGGCCGACACCCCCTACGAAGATGTCGTGGCGGCACTGAGCGACGACCTCAACACGCCGAGCGCCATCTCCATCCTGCACGGGCTGGCGAAATCGGCGCGCCGGGGCGACCGGGAGAAGGCCGCCGAACTCAGCGCGTCGCTGGCGTTCATGGGGCTCTACGGCGGGGAGACACCGGCCGCGCTGTCGCTGGCGCCAACCGCTGCGGTGGATGCGGATGCGGTGCAGGCGCTGGTCGATGCGCGTACGGCGGCCAAGCAGGCGCGCGATTTCAAGGAGGCCGACCGGCTGCGCGACGAGTTGGTGGGCATGGGCATCGTGCTCAAGGACAGCAAGGACGGCACGACCTGGGAGCTAAAACGATGACGGTGCGGTGCTGGTGATGACCCCGACGGCCCCACAGTTCCAGCGCGCGATGCCCGTGCTCGACTGCACGGACATGGAGGCGAGCCTCGCGTTCTATCGTGACAAGCTCGGCTTCAGCGCGGCGACCTGGGGGGAGCCTGCGTCGTTCGCCATCGTCCAGCGCGGCACGGTCACGCTCGCCCTGGCGCTGGTCGAAAATGGCAAGGCCAGCGTCAGCCGCAACTGGGCCGCCTACATCTACGTGCGCGACGTGGACGCACTCTACGCCGAGCTTCAGGCTGCGGGTGTGGCGCTGCCCGATCCACCGACTACACAGCCCTACAACTGCCGAGACTTCGTTGCGGCGGATCCGGATGGTCACCTCTTGTCGTTCGGGCAGGTCGCGGTCCCCGATGCACTGGGCCCGGGACTGTCGGAGCGCATCGGCCGGGACGCCGAACGGGGAGGTGTCACATGAGTGAAACGTGGACCGGTGGTTGCCAATGCGGGGCGGTGCGGTTTCGGGCGCTGAGCCTGGGCCGCGCGTCGCTGTGCCATTGCCGCATGTGCCAGAAGGCGTTCGGTGGCATCGGCGGACTGCTGGTGTCGGCGCACGACCTGACGTGGACGCGCGGTGCGCCCGACCACTTCGCCAGTTCCAACAGGGTGCGGCGCGGGTTCTGCGGCGCCTGCGGCACGCCCCTCACATTCGAGCCGGAGGGAGGCGCCGTCGACGTGGCGATCGCCGCCTTCGACCGGGCGGACGAGATCACGCCCACGATCCAGCTCGCGCGGGAGGCGCGACTGGCCTGCTTCGATGCCCTGGCAGGCCTGCCGGATCGTCCCGCCGGCGAAGCGGCGGGGGCGGCGGCCTGGTACGGCAGCATCGTCTCCCACCAGCACCCCGATCAGGATACCCAGGACTGGCAGGTGAAAGCATGACAGCCGATCATCCCATGCGTCCGTTCATGCCCGCCGATACGGTGCGCGTACAGGACCTCTACGCACAGTCGATCGAGGAACTGACCCAGGACGAGTACGACGAGGATCAACGCCTCGCCTGGATGTCGGGCGCCGCGGACGGGCCGGCGTTCGCCCGGCGGCTGATGCAGAACGTGACGCTGCTCGTCGAGCGGGACGGGGAACTGCTCGGCTTTGCCAGCCTCAAGGACAACAGCGTCGTCGATTTTCTCTACGTGCACCCTTACGCCGTGGGCGAGGGCGTGGCGACGACCTTGATGGACGCGCTCGAAAAGCTCGCCAAGGCGCGCGGCGCGACGGCCTTGACGGCCGACGTCAGCGATACGGCCTACGACGTGTTCCTGGGGCGCGGCTTCGAGCCCGTCCAGCGCAACAACGTGCCTGTCGGCGACGTGTGGCTGAGCAATACCACCATGCGCAAGCCGCTGGCCGCGCCTGCGGAGAAGGACGCAAAGCCATGAAGCCGCCCGAGACTCCTTTCCCGAGGCACTGGCTGTTCTACATCGTGATCAAGCTCGCGATCCTCGCAGTCGCTGTCGCATTCAGCCTGAAATTCGTCGGTCTCTGGTGAACCCATGACACAACGTGAGCGCCTCTATCTCTTCGACACGACGTTGCGCGATGGCGCGCAGACGCAGGGCGTCGACTTCTCAGTGGCCGACAAGCGCCGCATCGCGGGCATGCTGGACGACCTGGGCATCGATTACGTCGAGGGCGGCTATCCCGGTGCCAACGACACCGACACGGCGTTCTTCGCGGAACGGCCGCCCCTGAAGCGTGCCCGCTTCACCGCGTTCGGCATGACGAAGCGCGCCGGTCGCTCCGTGGCCAACGATCCGGGGTTCCAGGGGGTCCTGCAAGCGCCCGTCGAGGCGGTCTGCCTCGTCGCCAAGGCCTGGGATTATCATGTCCGCGTCGCCCTGGAGATCACCAACGAGGAGAACGTGCGCGGCGTTGCAGAGAGCGTGCAGGCGGTCGTGGAAGCCGGCAAGGAATCCATGATCGACTGCGAGCACTTCTTCGACGGCTACAAGGCGGATCGCGCCTTTGCCCTCGAGGTCGCGCGCACGGCCTACGAGAACGGCGCGCGGTGGGTGGTGCTCTGCGACACCAACGGCGGCACGCTGCCGCACGAGATCGAGGCCATCGTCAAGGACGTGACGAGCGTCGTGCCGGGTTCGCACCTGGGCATCCACACGCACAACGACACAGAGCAGGCCGTCGCCAATACGCTGGCTGCGGTTCGCGCGGGCTGCCGGCAGATCCAGGGCACGCTCAACGGGCTCGGCGAGCGCTGCGGCAACGCCAATCTCACATCGATCATCCCGACGTTGCTGCTGAAGCCGGACCTTGCGGAGCGCTTCGAGATCGGTGTCAGCGCCAAGGCCCTGCGCAAGCTCACGCAGACGAGCCGCGTGCTCGACGAGATCCTCAACCGGGCGCCGAGCCGCCAGGCTCCCTATGTCGGCGAGAGCGCTTTCGTCACGAAGGCGGGCATCCATGCGTCGGCGATCCTCAAGGAGCCGGAGACCTACGAGCACGTCCCGCCCGAGAGCGTGGGCAACCGCCGCCGGGTGCTCGTCTCCAACCAGGCCGGCAAGTCCAACGTCCTCTCCGAGCTGGAGCGCTTCGGCATCGAGATCCCCAAGAGCGACGCCCGCGTGGGCAAGCTGCTCGAGGAAGTGAAATCGCGCGAGGCCATGGGCTATGCCTACGAGGGCGCCGATGCCTCCTTCGAGCTGCTGGCGCGCCGTCTGCTGGGCGAGGTGCCGCACTACTTCAACGTCGACAGCTTCCGCGTCATCGTCGAGAAGCGCCACAACGCGCTGGGCAACATGATCACGGTGTCGGAAGCCTCCGTGCGTGTCTTCATCGACGGCGACGCCGACCCGATCTGGTCGGTGGCGGAAGGCAATGGCCCGGTCAACGCGCTGGACAGCGCATTGCGCAAGGACCTCGGGCGCTACCAGGACTTCTTGAAGGACGTGGAGTTGGCCGACTTCAAGGTGCGCATCCTGACCGGGGGCACGGAAGCGGTGACGCGCGTCCTGGTCGAGAGCCGCGACAAGGCGACCGGTGAGCGCTGGTCGACGGTGGGGGTGTCGCCGAACATCGTCGATGCGAGCTTCGAGGCGCTGATCGACAGCATCATCTACAAGCTCATGAAATCGGGGGCGCAGGCCGCGTGAGCGTCGTCCTTACGCTGGTGGCATGGCGGCGGGCGGCGCGGTGGTCGCGCCGGACGCTGCGGTGCGTGTGACGCGCACCTCGGTCAGAACCCAGGTGAGGCGGCGCAATTCGAGCGTCGCGTGCCACAGCCGCGTAGGGGCGTGGCGATCACGGATGGCGAGTTCCAGGCGATGGGGGGCGGCGATCGCGATGCGCTCCAGCCGGCGGACCAGTTCCAAGGTGCGATCGATGCCGGTGTCGGCCAGCCATGTTCCTTCCAGCGGCGTTGCCGGGGTGTTCAGGCCCAGGCGTGGGCGGATGCTGTCGCGCCAGGTCTGCCGCATCGACCACAGGCGCGGCGCGCGCTCGGCCGTGACGTAGCGGTCGATCAGGGGATCCGTGACGTACGGCAGGGCGGCGGCCTTGATGCGCTGCCACAGCCCGCGGGGGGCGGCTTCAGTCCCGGCCTGGGCCGATACTTCTTCCAGGAATTGCCGTGTCTCGCCCGAGGCGCCGCGCAGGCTGGCGCGGACGGACGGGAAGTCGATGCGGCGCTCGAGCGTGGCGGTATCGGCGGCGACGAGCGCGGTCCGCACCTCGATCATGGCGCGCAGCGCACTCGCCGGGTAGGCGAGCAGGCCGATGGCCGCGACGAGGATGGTCAGGGCTGCGAGTCTACGCTTCATGCGGGGGTGCGGGGTCCTGTTCAGCCATCTTGCGGATGGGGCGGTAATCCTACGCTGCCGTGTCGATACGCTGCGCGTGCGGCGATTCGTGCGTTCGTACATTGCCGAAGTAGAAACTGAATTTGTCCGAAATCGAGCGGTATCCGCGAAAGGCGGGGATTTATCCGGCCCAGGTACCGAGGCTGTGTCGGGGGCGGTGTGTCGTGCGGTCTGATCGTTGTTCACGAAAATTTGCCCTGGTCGTTATTTGCCTTTGCGGGGCGTTTGCAGCATTCGTATTGCACGATGTTCAAAATTAGCGACAGGACGACAGCTATGATGTTCAAGGCAAATGTGATGAAGGGTGCGCTGGTCCTCGCGGTGGCTGCGGCTGGCGCCATCGGCTACACGGCGTGGCAGCGGCAAGCCGGCAATGCGACGGCGGCGCAGGCCAGCCCGGACCTGATGCGTGCAGCCTCGACCGGAGGGGCCTCGGGCACGCCGCCGGCCGGGGCGGGTGGCTTGAGCCGCGTTGCCAATCAAGCGCTGGCGACGCCTGGAAATTCCGCCGCCGCGCCAGCGCCCGTCGTGTTGCCGCCGGCGGGAGCAGCGCCGCGTGCGCAAGTGCAGGCACAAGCCCGGACTGGGGCGACGCCGCCCGCGCAGGTGGCCCAGGCGACGACGCCACCGGCAACGCCGGCGACGACCCCTGCGGTAACGGCCCCAACTGCAGCGGCGCAGCCTGCGACGCCCGCGGCGAGCACGCCCGACGCGAGCCCCGCTCCTGCTGCAGCCACCTTGACGCAAGGCGCCGACAGCAGCCCGGCACCGTCCACGACGGCATCGGCGCCGCAGACGCCGACGGGCCCCGCTCTCACCTCGGATGCGCCAGCACCGCAGACCGCAGAGCGCAGCCTCGTGCCGACGTCGGGCAAAGCACCGCAGAGCCGACGCGCGTACAGCCGCGTGCGCTACGAGCGGCCCGAGATTTGCAACTGAAGTCGGCTACGGATAACGTAAGCGGAACTTGGCCACGCCTTTTTCGAGGAACGCCAATGATGAAAACCAAGCTCACTCTTGTCGTTGGAACGGTTGCCTTCGTGGCCGCCACGCACCCCGGCTTCGCGCAGACTCGCGAGGCGACGACGAAGGAGCTTCTGGGGCGCGCGCAATCGCAATCGGGCAAGCGTGCGGTCGAGGATCTGATCGACAAGCTGCGCGGCGCCCGCCAGGGCGGCGCTGCGGCGCCGTCCGCAGCCGGCGCAGCGGCAGCCACTCCGGCGCCAGGGCCACAGGTGGCGACCCCGCCCTCCCAGACACCGTCCTCCCAGACCCCAGCGGCTGCGCCCGCGCCGATGCTCGCGGCGCCGGCCGTCGCGGCGCCACCGCCGGGTGCTGCCCCGCAGCCTGCTGCCGGTCCTGCTGTGCCAGCGGCGGTGGCGACGCCCGCGCCGCCGCCCGCGTCCGCGCCAGGAAGCGACGCGGGCGCAAGGCCGGCAACCGAGGCAGCACCGGCAACACCGGCAACGGCGGTGGTCGCGCCTCGCACGCCCGGGCCCGCCGTCCGCGCCATCTCGCAGCCCTCGGTGCCAGCGGTGGATGAGACCACGCAGACGCCGACGTTGACCCGAGGGGCGGACGATCCGCAGACGCCGCCGCCTGCGCCGGACGCCGCGCCCGTGCAGTCCGTGTCCGGATCGCCACCCGTCGTCGTGCGTCCCACGGTGAAGTCGATCATCTCCCGGCCGTTCGCCTCGGACACGGAGATGGCGAAGGCGCCGGAGACGGCGGAAAAGCTGAACCTGCCGCGCGCCGACGTGGAGGTGCTGTTCGATCTCGATTCGGCTGCCGTGACCGCCCTGGCAAAAGTCTCCCTCGATCAGCTCGGCGCGGCGCTCACCGATCCGCGGCTGGCGGGGCAGAAGTTCGTCGTCGCCGGGCATACGGACGGCTATGGTCCCGACGGCTACAATGTGGTTCTCTCGCAGAGGCGTGCGGAAGCCGTGCGTCAGTATATGATCGACACGTTCAAGCTCGATCCGGCGAACCTGATCGCGCGCGGCTTCGGCAAATCGCAGCTGAAGAACAAGCGCAACCCGTTCGCCAAGGAGAACAGGCGCGTCCAGATCATCAACTGGACGAGCCAGACGGCTGGCGAGGGCGGGAACTGAGGCTATCGCGGTGCAGCCGCGAGGGATGCGGCTGGACCGACCTCGAGACGAGAAGATGCTCCGCCGCTTCGGCGGGCAGAACAAGGGAGGCTTGCTGGCGTAACAGCGATGGATCTTGCAGAGCCTCCGGCCGACGTACCCCTCGAGGATCCCGCGCGGCGCCCGCTGGCGGCGGGCACGATGATCGATCATTACGTCATCCGCTCCGTGCTCGGAGCGGGGGGCTTCGGCATTACCTACCTCGCGCAGCACGAACTGCTCGGCCGCAACTACGCCATCAAGGAATACATTCCCGACGAGTTCAGCTATCGCGAGGGCCAGTCGGTCAGATCGACGTCGCACAGCGAGCCGACGTACCGCTGGGGGCTGGAGCGGTTCCTGGCCGAGGCGCGCGCGCTCGCCCGCTTCAAGCATCCCTCGATCGTCAACGTCGTGAGTGTCTTCGAGCTCAACGACACCGCCTACATGGTGCTCGACTACGAGCGGGGCCGCGATCTGGGCGTTTGGCTCAAGGAACTCGGCCGGCCGCCGACCCAGGGCGAGACGGACAGGATCGTGCTGGCGCTTCTCAGCGCGCTCGATGCGGTGCACGAGCATGGCCTGCTGCATCGCGACATCGCGCCCGACAACATCCTCATTCGAGACGACGGAACGCCGGTTCTGATCGATTTCGGGTCGGCGCGCGAATCCGTTCGCGGACGCTCCAAGGTCATGTCGGCGATCGTGAAGCGGGGCTACTCGCCGCCCGAGCAGTACACGAGCCGGCCGGCGTTGCAGGGCGCATGGTCGGATATCTATGCGCTCGCTGCGACGATCTACCGGATGCTGTCCGGCGAAATCCCCCTCGATGCGACCGACCGCATGCTCGATGACGATCTCCCCCCTCTCGTCAGCCGGGTGCGCGGTACCTACCGGCTGAGTTTCATCCGGGCGATAGAGCATGGCTTGCGCCTGCAGAGCCGGGACCGGCCGCAGAGCGTACGCGCCTGGCGCGACGAACTGTTCAGTATCGAGGATGACGGTGTGGCGGCGCCGGTCGTGGGTGAGGCCGCTCCGCTTGGCGCCGGCTCGGTGTTCTCCGGGGACATCCCCGCCGCGCCGGCCCCGGTCGTGCCGGCCGACGTGAGCTGGCTCGAAGGCGATGCCGTGGCTCACCCTTCGCTGTCCGTGCCGCCGTGGCATCGCTCGCGACGCGCGCGGCAGATCTATTATGGCGTGATCGGCCTTCTGGGCGGCGCAGTGGCGGGGGCCCTGTCCAGCATCATCCTGGCGAGCATCGTCGCGGTGAACTGCTCGGCCGATTCCTGCGTGGCGGCCTACCTGCCGGCCTGCTCGATCGTGGGCGCGCTGCTGGGCGCCGTCGTCGGCGTCAAGGTTTCGGGCATGACGCAGCATGTCGAGCCGTCCATCGACGATCTGTCGCGCAACGGCTTGCTGTAGCGGGATCAGCGTGGGGCGCTGACGGGCTGCGAGGGCCTGCGCTCGGCAGAGGCCGACGCGAGGACGTTTGCCGCCAGATCGCGTCCGCGCGCCACCTCGACGAAGCGGACCGGGTGCGTCTCGCCGTCGATGTCGACCTCGCGGATCTGGCTCGGGTCTGCCTCCCAGCCCGCAAGTCGCGCGACCTCCGTCGAAACGGCCAACTGCGTCCCATGCTGCCGCGCCTGTTTTTCGAGCGCGATCGCGCTGCGGACAGGGGCCCCCACCACGGTCAGGTCGACGGCGTCGCCGAAGCCCATGCGGCCCATGATCACCAGGCCCGTCTCCAGACCAGCCGACACCTCTATGGCGCGACCGAGATCGGGCGCCAGCAGCGCGTTGACATGATCGAGCGCCAGGTCGATGGCGCGCACCGCGCGCAGGGCCTGGCGGCATGCCGTGTCGGGTCCGACACGCTGGCCGAAGACGGCGACCAGGCCATCGCCGAGAACCTTGTCGACGGTGCCGCCCTGCGAGCGGACAGCCGCGCCGATGGCCGTAAAATACTGGTTCAACAGAAACACGACGTCGTAGGGCAGCTTGCGCCGGGCCAGCGCGTGATAGTCGCGCATGTTGACGTAGAGCACCGCCAGATGGCGCTCGCTGCCGCTGGCGTCGCTCTCCACCAGGGTGGTGGCCTGGGGGCCGGTGCTGAGCGGTCGCAGCAGGCGCGTCACGGTGATCGGGTGCTCGGGCCTGATCTGGCAGGCGAGCCGCACGTTGGCCGGCGCGTCGATGGCCGCGAGCGTCACGGTCTCGGGGAAGACGGGTGGCGGCAACGCGTCGGCGCCCTCGTCGATGCGCACGCGGCAGGTCGAGCAGCGGGCGCGGCCACCGCAAACCGATGCGTGCGGGATGCGGTTCATGCGCGAGATCTCGAGCAGTGTGGAGCCCTTGGGGACCGTCACCGCAGGGCCGCCGGCGAAGGTGATTTTGACCGTGGAGGCACGCGCGGCATAGACATAGCGATAGGCGAACACGAGAACGAGGAGGCCCAGCACCGCGAGGAAGCCCAGCCGGGTGAGCGCGCGATACCAGGCCAGGAGATCGCCGGCCGTGGCGTCGGGCCAGTTCGTCACCTCCTTCACGCGGGCGAAGGCTGCTGGATCCTGGATCAGCTCGGCGACGGACCGGCCGGCGACCATGAAGCCGCCGAGTGCCGCCAGCGGCACGGCGATGGCGATGAACAGGAGGACGGGCTGCATGGCGCGGTACGGCGCGTGGAGGCGCAGCCAGTAGTGGATGCCGATGCACCCGTGCAGCCACACCAGCACGAGCAGCGTACTCTGCAGGATGGGCTGGTTGGGCCATAGGCGGGCGAGTTCGTAGAGATAGTTGTCGTTGACGCCGAAGAACTGGCTGGCGATGCGCGTATTGACGATGTGCGGCAGCAACAGGAAGGGAATGAGGACGCCAAGGCCGATCTGGGCCAGCTCCCACCATGGCAGCGACAAGGTCCGGCGCGACGCGATCTTCCAGACGCCGAGTGCCATGTGGACGACCAGGGCGAGGCCGAACACGATCGTGCCGGGCAGGGAGCGAATGACCACGCGCCGCCACTGGTCGACGTCGTCCATGAACTGGGGCGAGTAGAGCCCGATGGCGGTGTTGAGGAAATGCGCTGCTGCGAAAATGAAGAGCAGGAGCCCGGAGATGAGCCGGAGGCGCTGGAGAAGATCGCCGCGAGCCAGAATGTGCATGAGGAAATATCCTTGATTGCCGCTCGTCGCTGCCGTCCTCGTGTAGCGCATCTGGCGTTTGGTCGACGACCCAGCCGCGAGTGGGTACCAAACGTCAGACGCGCTACACGAGCGATTATGCGTCGTCGGCGCCGCACATGCCAGACCGGACGGTGCACGCGGCCCTTCAAACTCGCGTGCCCCGGCGTGAGTGCAGGCGGCACCCCCCTTAGGCGGCGCGGCGCAATTGCGCAGGCACGCGGCCATGTCTTGAAGGATGCGCACCCTTGGGATACCAAGAGCCGCATAGGCTTGGATCGCGCTGCGGCGCGCTGGAGAAAACCAGATGAGCATCGATACTTCCGACGGCCACGAGGCCATGGACTATCGCGAACACCTTCGTACCTACGAGGGGTTCGTTCGCGGTGCTGTCATCCTGACCGTGCTCTGCGCCGTGATCCTGCTCGGGATGCTGATTTTCCTCGTGAAATAACTGTCGCGCGGGTTCGTTCGCGCGGTGATCTCCGACACTAGAGACAAGGATACCGGTTGACATGGTGACGATTGCCGTCACGCCTGAGCCGGAGGGTGAGACGCGCGTCGCGATCACACCCGAGACGGCGAAGAAGCTCGTCGGGCTCGGGTGCGCCGTGCGAATCACCGCCGGCGCCGGGGCGCGCTCCCGCTTTGCCGATGCGGCCTATGCCGCTGCCGGCGCGAGCATGATCGAAGGTGCCGCAGCGACCGTCGCGGACGCGGACATCCTTTTGAAGGTGCGGCGTCCCGCTGCCGGCGAGCTTGCCGGCATGAAGCCGGGCGGCATGGTGTTCGCGATTTTGAACCCGTACGACGACCGCCCCGACCTCGAGGCGCTGGCGGCAACGGGTGCCAGCCTGTTCGCCATGGAATTCATGCCCCGCATCACGCGGGCGCAGTCCATGGACGTGCTGTCGAGCCAGGCCAACCTCGCGGGCTATAAGGCGGTGGTCGACGCCGCCTCGCTGTTCGAGCAGGCCCTGCCGATGATGATGACGGCGGCCGGTACGGTTCCTGCCGCGAAGGTCTTCGTCATGGGTGTCGGCGTCGCCGGCCTGCAGGCCATCGCCACGGCCCGGCGGCTCGGCGCCATCGTGTCGGCGACGGACGTGCGCCCGGCCACGAAGGAGCAGGTGGCTTCGCTCGGCGCCAAATTCATCGCCGTCGAGGACGACGAGTTCAAGCAGGCGCAGACGGCGGCGGGCTACGCCAAGCCGATGTCGGAGGCCTACCAGAAAAAGCAGGCCGAACTGATCGCGGGCCATATCAAGACGCAGGACATCGTCATCACGACGGCGCTGATCCCGGGGCGTCCCGCGCCGAAGCTCGTCACGGCCGAGATGGTCGCCTCCATGAAGCCCGGCGCGGTGATCGCGGATCTCGCCGCCGAGCGCGGCGGCAACTGCGCGCTGACCAAGCCCGGCGAGATCGTGGAAGCCGATGGCGTGCGCATCTGGGGGCCGATCAACCTGCCCGGCACGGTACCGGTGAACGCTTCGGCGCTCTACGCCAAGAACCTGCTGACCTTCCTGGAGACGATGTTCGACAAGAAGGAGAAGACGCTCGCGGTCAATTGGGACGACGAGCTGGTGCAGGGCACGCTCGTCGCCAAGGGCGGCAGCATCATGCATCCCAACCTGATGCCGAAGGGGGCCTGATCCGATGGCGCGACTTGTCCTGGCTGCGTTGATGGCACTCGCTCCCACGCTGGCGCACGCCGCGGGCGGCGGCGACGTCGATCCGTTCGTCTACCGCTTCATGGTCTTCGTCATCGCGATCTTCGTCGGCTACTACGTGGTGTGGTCGGTGACGCCGGCGCTACACACGCCGCTGATGAGCGTGACGAACGCCATCTCCTCCGTCATCGTCGTCGGCGCCTTGCTAGCGGCGGGTGTCGCCATGGTGTCGAGTGGCTCGATCCTCGCCAAGTTCTTCGGCTTCCTGGCGCTCGTGATGGCCTCCGTGAACATTTTCGGCGGCTTCCTCGTCACGCAGCGCATGCTGGCGATGTACAAGAAAAAAGAAAAGAAATGAGCCGGGATTTGCGACTTCCCAGCAGGACGGCGCCAGTCGTTTTCGGCGGCCTGCTTTCAGGGCTCATGTCCCTGCTGGTCTCGGGAGTCGCGACGTTCCGGGCGCTCGGGCCTGTCGATCATTTCGTCGCGAGCTGGATCTCCGGCTGGCTGTCGTCCTGGCCCATCGCGTTTGCAGCCGTTCTCGTGGTGGCGCCGTTCGTGCGCCGCATCGTTTCGATCATCGTCGCGCCGCCGGCCGTCGGCGTGTCGCCGGTCCCCCAAGCCCGAACAGGAGCTTGAAGCTCAATGTCCGCCAACGTCGTTGCCTTGCTCTATCTCGCCTCCGGCGTCCTCTTCATCCTGGCGTTGCGCGGATTGTCGAGCCCTGAAACATCGCGGGCCGGTAACGCCTACGGCATGATCGGCATGACCATCGCGGTGGTGACGACGCTCACGCATCTGGGCGCGCCGGGCAGCCCGCTGACCTGGATCCTGATCCTCGGCGGCCTCGGCATCGGCGGCGTCATCGGCGCGGTCACGGCCAAGCGCATTCCCATGACGATGATGCCCGAGCTGGTGGCAGCCTTCCACTCGCTCGTGGGCTTGGCGGCCGTCTTCGTCGCGGCCGGCGCGCTCTATGCTCCCGAAGCGTTCGGCATCGGCGTGCGCGGCGCGATCCACGGGGCGAGCCTGCTCGAGATGGCGCTCGGCGTCGCCATCGGCGCCATCACGTTCACGGGCAGCGTGATCGCCTTCGCCAAGCTCTCTGGGCGCATGTCGGGCAAGCCGATCATGCTTCCCGCGCGGCATGTCATCAACCTGGCCTTGGGGCTGGGCATCGTCTGGCTGGTCTACCTGTTCTGCCAGTCGGGCGGCAGCGCGCTGCTGTTCTGGGCGATCACGGTCGCTTCGCTAGCCTTCGGTATCCTCATCATCATTCCGATCGGCGGTGCGGACATGCCCGTCGTCGTGTCGATGTTGAATTCCTATTCCGGCTGGGCGGCCGCCGGCATCGGCTTCACGCTGGGCAATATCGCGCTGATCATCACGGGCGCTCTCGTCGGTTCGTCGGGTGCGATCCTGTCCTACATCATGTGCAAGGGCATGAACCGCGCCTTCCTGTCGGTGATCGCGGGCGGTTTCGGCGGCGAGGTGGCGGGGCCGGGTGGCGGCGGCGGCGAGCAGAAGCCCGTCAAGCTCGGCTCGGCCGAGGATGCCGCCTTCCTTCTCAAGAACTCGTCCAAGGTGATCATCGTGCCGGGCTACGGCATGGCCGTGGCGCAGGCGCAGCACGCGCTGCGCGAGATGGCCGACCAGCTCAAGAAGGCTGGCGTGGAGGTCAAGTACGCGATCCACCCGGTTGCTGGCCGCATGCCCGGCCACATGAACGTCCTGCTCGCCGAGGCCAACGTGCCCTACGACGAGGTGTTCGAACTCGAGGACATCAACTCGGAGTTCTCGCAGACGGATGCCGTCTACGTCATCGGCGCCAACGACGTCGTCAATCCCGCGGCGGAGGAGGACAAGTCCTCGCCGATCTACGGCATGCCCGTGCTGCAGGTGTGGAAGGCGGGCACGGTGCTCTTCAACAAGCGCTCGCTCGCCTCGGGCTATGCCGGCATCGACAACTCGGTCTTCTACCGCGACAACACCGTCATGGTGCTGGGCGACGCCAAGAAGATGACCGAGGAGATCGGCAAGGCGCTGGCGCACTGACGCCGGCCAGCATCGGGACTCGGACAATCGAATAAGCCCCCGCCGGTGGTCCGGTCGGGGGCTTCGCGTTTCGAGCGATGAGACACGGGGCTCCTGGAGGAGCCCCCTCTCCTTCAGGCCTTGTCGGGCTTGGCCGGCGCCTCGTTGGGAATGTTGTGCATGAGCGACTGGGGCATCATGTCGACGAGTTCGTCGACGTTGAACATGCCGCCATCGTCCCACTTGTAGATCGAGCGCTTCACCTCGCCGTAGTAGTAGGTGTGATAGTGCCCCTTCTCGGCGTGGAAGATCTGGCCGTTCACGTCCTTGGCCGCGTCCGTGCACAGATAGGCGACCATCGGCGCGATGTACTCGGGGCCCGGCATGGCCATGCGCGACTCGTAGTCCTTCTCGGTCATGAGGCCGTTCTCGACGCGCCGCCTCCAGTTGGCGATGACGGCGTCGTTGACGGTCATGCGGGTGGCGGCGAACGGGCACATGGCGTTGGCGGTGATGCCGTACTGGCCCGCTTCGCGCGCGATGGTGCGCGTCAGGCCGATGATGCCGGCCTTGGCGGCGGCGTAATTGCATTGGCCGACGGAGCCCTTGAAGGCGTCCGACGAGAAGTTGACGATGCGGCCGAAGCGCTGGTTGCGCATCATCTTGGTGGCGTGCGTGCACATGTTCCAGGTGCCCTTGAGGTGCACGCCGATGACGAGGTCGAAGTCCTCCTCCGTCATGTTCCAGATCATGCGCTCGCGCAGCATGCCGGCGGTGTTCACGACGAAATCGATCTTGCCGTAGGTCTCCGCGCACGTGCGCACCATTCGTCCCACGGCCTGATAGTCGGTGACGCTCTCGCGGTTGGCCATGGCCTTGCCGCCGGCCTTGACGATCTCCTGCACGACCTGCTCGGCGGAATCGTCCTTGTCCTGCTGGCCTTCGCGGCCCGCGCCGACGTCGTTGACGATGACGCTCGCGCCTTCCTTGGCCATCAGCAGCGCGACCGCGCGACCGATGCCGCGGCCCGCGCCCGTGACGATACCTGCCTTGCCTTCGAGGTTCATTGTCGACGCTCCTGTTGCCTTGCGTTTCCCCGATCGCGACCGATCCTTTGCGCGCGGCCGCGATATCGAGGGCTACGATGCGCCACACAGGGCGTCGTTGACAAGGGCGCTACACGGCCAATGGCAGGAGGGCGTCAGAGCCCTTTGCCCATTACGGCCGTCGGCAGCCACAGCGCAAGATCGGGCACGGCCATGAGCAGCGCGATCAGCAGGATCATGGCGCCGACGTAGGGCAGGACGCCCCGGATGACGTCGGTGACGGGTCCGCGCTCGCGCATGCCCTGCACGACGTAGATGTTGAGCCCCACGGGCGGCGTGATCAGGGCTGCCTCGATCAGGATCGTGAGGACGATGCCCCACCAGATCGGATCCCAGCCGAGCTTGGTGACGATGGGAAAGATGAAGGGTGTCGTCAGGATCATCATGGAGATGGTCTCCATGAAGCAGCCCAGGATCAGGTAGAAGACGATGATCAGGACCATCATGGCGTACTTGCCGAGGCCGAGGGCCTCCATGCCCTTGGCGATGGTGTCGGTGACGCCGATGGCGGCCAGTACGAAGTTCAGGAACTGTGCCGCCAGGATGATGAGCATGATGATGGCCGTCGTGCGCATCGTACCCTCGGCCACGGCGCGCAGCATGGCGAAGGAGAACTTGCCCTCCCAGGCGGCCAGGCACAGCGAGGCGACGACGCCGAGCGAGGCGGCCTCGGTGGGTGTCGCCCAGCCCGCATAGATGGTGCCGATCACGACGAGGAAGATGACGAACGGCGGCATCAGGTCGAGGAGACCCGCGATCCGCTGCGCCCACGTCGTCTCGATGGCGCGACCGCCCTTCCGGGGATCGGCGATGCAGGCCACGAGCACGATGAGCATGAAGAGCGAGGCGAGCAGGATGCCGGGAATGAAGCCCGCCAGGTAAAGCCGCGGCACGCTGCTGTTGGTGAGAAGTCCGTAGAGGATGAAGTTGATCGATGGCGGGATGAGAATGCCCAGCGTACCGCCCGCCGCGATGGAGCCCAGGAATAGCGGCTCGTTGTAGCCGCGCTTGCCGATCTCGGGCAGGGCCACCGTGCCGACCGTCGCCGCCGTCGCCACGCTCGAACCGGAAGTGGCCGCGAACATCGCGCAGGTGCCGATGTTGGCATGCATGAGGCCGCCGGGCAGCCACGACAGCCATTGCGCGACGGCGTTGTAGGCCTTGGTGGCGATGCCCGCCCTGAGCAGGATCTCGCCCAGCATCACGAACATGGGGATGGCGATGAGGATGTATTCGCTCGAGGAGTTCCAGAGGATCTCGCCCATGGCGCGGTGCAGCGGCATCATCGCGTACATGTTGTTGAGCGCCATGCCGAGCACGCCCATGACGGCGGCGACCGGCACGCTCACGACCAATAGCGCGATGAGGATCAGAAGGGCCGAGGCGAGCATGTGTCAGTGGTCCTTGTCCTGATGGACGGCGATTCCCAGTCCTTCGAGCTCGCTGGCGATCTCCTCGTCCTGAGAGGCGATGCCGATGGTGGCGGCGACTGCCGGCAGGTCGCCGCGGGCAAGCGCGACCGCCCCGCGCAGGAATGCGACGGCGATGGTGAGGCCGAACAGGACGAGGCCGGCGAGCCAGGGGATCTGCGCCCATGCCAGGGGGATGCGCAGGTTGGTATTGGAGCGGATCACCTCGGTCAGGCTCGTCCAGGAGACGTCGAAGGCGCGCTCGACGACGGCGGCGACGAAGATGCCGAGCAGCAGCAGGGCGACGAGATCGAGCCAGGCGCGCGTGCGCGCGGAGAGCATGCCATAGAGGACGTCGATGCGGACGTGCCCGCGCGTGACGAGCACATGTGCCATCGACCAACTGGTGCCGATGGCGAACAGGTAGCCCGAGATCTCGTCGGAGCCGGAAAAGGTGAAGCTCGAGCCCACGAGCGTGGCGAGGCCCTTCCTCAGCAAAACCTCGAGCGTCACGATGAATGCGGCGAAGAACAACATGGCGCCGCCGCACCACACGGCGACGCGCGACAGCGCACACAAGGCGTTCCAGAGCTTGTCCACGGGCCCCTCATAAGACGAGGCCCGGCGCGCGGTGCGCTGGGCCTTGCATCTCCCGTGACCAAGCTAGGCGTGCCGTGCAACGGCGCGGAGTGAAGTCTCCAAAGCGTGGCGTAAACTCGGCATTAAGCGGTCCAGCGGCCCGCTTCCAGCCCCCACGTATCCTTCAGTAGATCGTTTCTTCGAGCCGCTTGGGGTAGTTGCGGTCGTACTCCTTGCCGTCGAAGCTGGCGCTCAAGGCTTCCAGCATCTCGCCGGTCGAGGGAAGCTCGGTGCGCGCGACCTGCGCATCCGGGCTCCACAAGCGCGAGCGAACGAGCGCCTTGGGGCACTGGAAGTAGACGCGCTCGGCCGTGACCTTCAGTACCGTGCGCGGCAGCTTGCCGTTGAAGGCGAAGCTCTCGTTGAGAGCTGGATCGTTCAGGATTTCCGCCGTGCCGTTGATGCGCAGCGTGTTGCCGATGCCGGGGATCAGGAACAGCAGCGCGCAGCGGGGATCGCGCACGATGTTGCGCAGGGCATCGATGCGATTGTTGCCGCGCCGGTCGGGGATCAGGACGGTCTTCCCGTCGACGACACGCACGAAGCCGGCAGGATCGCCGCGCGGGCTGCAATCGAGGCCCTCGGGACCCGCCGTCGCCAGGACGACGAAGGGCGACTTGTCGATGAAGGCGCGATAGTGATCGGAGATGTGATCGATTTCCTTGATCACGGCGGCTTCCACGGGGGCGCCGTAGAGGGCGTCCAGTTCCGCGATCGTGGTCACCTTGGTCATGACGGCTCCCGTTGTGGCCAATTCTGGAATCGAGAGATTAGACGGGCACGCGGACAGTAGGAAGCGGGAACCGTCTTGGCTCGACATTGCCGGCCAGATGCCGCAAACACCTGCTCGTGCCGTGCACCTGACGCGCAATGCGCGCAATCGCCAACGTGGAGGGCGACATGACAGACAAGCTCCTGCCGACCGCCGTCGTCGGCAGCTATCCGCAGCCCGATTGGCTGATCGATCGCGCCAAGCTGGAAAAGCACGTGCCGCGCACGCGCCTGCACGAATTGTGGCGCGTCCCGGAGCCCTGGCTGGAGCAGGCCCAGGACGATGCGACCATCCTGGCGATCCGCGACATGGAGCGGGCGGGCATCGACGTGATCACGGACGGCGAGATCCGCCGCGAGAGCTATTCCAACCGCTTTGCGACGGCGCTGGAGGGCATCGACTGCGACAACCCCGGCTTCGTCGTGTCGCGGGCCAACATCAAGACGGCGGTGCCCCGGGTCGTCGGCCGGATCACGCGCCGTGGCCCCGTCGAAGTGCGCGACATGCAGTTCCTGCGGCAGAACACGGACCGGATGGCGA
The DNA here is from genome assembly GCA_041397775.1 of Hyphomicrobiaceae bacterium. Taxonomy (GTDB): domain Bacteria; phylum Pseudomonadota; class Alphaproteobacteria; order Rhizobiales; family Hyphomicrobiaceae. The sequence goes on from JAWKWB010000003.1 coordinate 40,657, forward strand.
AGATGACGCTGCCGGGGCCCTTCACCATGGGCCAGCAGGCCAAGGACGAGCACTACGGCGACCCCGAAGCGCTCGCCATGGATCTGGCTGCCGCCGTCAATGCGGAGGCGCATGATCTCGTGCGGGCGGGCGCCGACGTCATCCAGCTCGACGAACCGTGGGTGCGCAACGATCCTGCGGCCGCACAACGCTATGCCGTCAAGGCGATCGACCGGGCGCTCGAGGGGCTCACCGTGCCGACCGTCGTGCACGTGTGCTTCGGCTACGGGCTCGTGGTTCCGGGGACGTCGAAGCCGACGAGCTACGGCTTCCTGGCGGAGCTGTCGCAAAGCCGTGCCGATACCATTTCGATCGAGGCGGCGCAGCCCAGGATCGACCTCGGCGTGCTGCGCGATCTCGCCCCCAAGAAGGTGATGCTGGGGGTGCTCGACTTGTCGACGCGGGAGATCGAAACGGCCGAAGCCGTGGCAGCGCGCATTCGCCAGGGGCTCGCGTTCGCACCGGCCGCCCGCATCGTGCCCGCCCCCGACTGCGGCATGAAGTATCTCCCCCGCGCGGTCGCTTTCGGGAAACTCAAGGCGCTGGCGGACGGGGCTGCCATCGTACGTACCGAAATTTCGTGACCATGGGCGCTGCGGCAGACGCCGTCGCGCCTGACCCACCAGACCAAGCCGACAGGCGGCGCGCTCGGCGTGCGCCGTGCCAGCGGAGAGCGGCCACCGACCCATGTTGCACTTCAACGATCTCACCGTCCGCATCGAGGGCAAGACCATTCTCGATCACGCGACGGCCGCGATTCCGACCGGTCACAAGGTCGGCCTGGTCGGTCGCAACGGCGCAGGAAAGACCACGCTGCTGCGTGTCGTGACAGGTGATCTGCACGCCGACGACGGGGCAGTCACGACCGCGAGCGGGGCCCGCATCGGGCATGTCGCGCAGGAAGCGCCCGGCGGCGACGATACGTTGATCGGCTGGGTTTTGGCGGCGGACAAGGAGCGCGCCGGGCTGCTGGCGGAGGCGGAGACGGCAACCGACCCGCATCGCATCGCCGCCATCCAGGAGCGGCTCGTCGACATCGACGCCCATGCGGCGCCCGCGCGTGCCGCGCAGATCCTCGCCGGCCTGGGGTTCGACGAGGCGGCGCAGAACCGGGCCTGCCGCGAATTCTCCGGTGGCTGGCGCATGCGCGTGGCGCTGGCGGCCGTGCTGTTCCTCGAACCGGAGGTGCTGCTGCTCGACGAGCCGACCAACTACCTCGATCTGGAAGGCGCGCTCTGGCTTGAAAGCTATCTCAAGAGCTATCCCCACACCGTGCTGATGGTGAGCCACGACCGCGACCTGTTGAACCGCGCGGTCGGCCAGATCCTGCATCTGGAGCGCGGCAAGCTCACGCTCTACACGGGCGGCTACGACGATTTCGAGGAGACGCGCCGGGAGCGCCAGCGGCTCGAGCTGAAACTGAAGAAGAAGCAGGACGACGAGCGCCGCCGCATCGAGACCTTCATCGCCCGCTTCAAGGCGAAGGCGACCAAGGCGGCGCAGGCGCAGAGCCGCGTCAAAGCTCTGGCGCGCATGCAACCCATCGCCGCCCAGGTCGAAGATCGTGTGGCGCCGTTCTCGCTGCCTCAGCCGGCCAAGATGCTGGCCAGTCCGCTGTTGCGGCTCGAAGGCGTCTCGGTGGGCTATGCGCCCGATGCGCCGGTGCTGCGCGGGCTCGATCTGCGCATCGACCAGGACGACCGCATCGCGCTGCTCGGCCAGAACGGAAACGGCAAGTCGACGTTCGCCAAGCTGATCTCGGGGCGCCTCGCGCCGCTGGCGGGCACGGTCTACGGGATATCGAAGGTAACGGTCGGCTACTTCGCGCAGCACCAGCTCGACGATCTCAATCCGCAAGCGACGCCCTACGACTATGCGACCCGGCTGATGCCCGAGGCGACGGAAGCCCAGCGGCGGGCGCGGCTTGGCACGTGGGGGTTCGGCGCCGACAAGGCCGACACCAAGACCGGCAACCTCTCGGGGGGCGAGAAGGCACGGCTGCTGCTGGCCATCGCCGCCTTCCACGCGCCGCATCTCCTGATCCTGGACGAGCCGACGAACCATCTCGACATCGACAGCCGTGAGGCGCTCGTGCACGCGCTCAACGAGTACGAAGGCGCGGTGATCCTGATCAGTCACGACCGGCACCTGATCGACGCCTGCGTCGACCGGCTTTGGGTGGTGCGCAATGGCACCGTGAAGTCCTACGACGCCGATATGGATGCCTATCGGGCGGCCTTGATCGCCGAGCGCGGCGGGCAGTCGCGCAGCCGCGGCGGTGGAAAAGGCGGAGAGGACCAGAAGGCGAGCCGTGCCGATCAGCGCCGTGAGGCGGCCGAACGGCGCCGCGAGGTCGCCCCGCTGCGGAAGGCCATGCAGCAGGCCGAGCAGAAAGTGGAAAAGCTGACCGGCGAGATCGCGCGCATCGATGTTGCGCTCGCCGATCCCGATCTCTACATGCGTGATCCGGCCAAGGCCCAGACGCTGCTGCGTGACCGGGGGCAGGCGGCAAAACTGCTCGGCGAGGCGGAAGAGGCCTGGCTCGCGGCCACGGAGCGCTACGAAAGCGCTGCCATCGAGACTTGAGAGCATCGCTGGGGACCACGCGGAATTCATGTCGATCTGGGCAAAGGCGGTGGCTGCGGTTTCAGCAGGGGGGTGGCCCGGCTCCGTCGCGGCTGCATTGTCGAAGCTCTTCACCGGGGATGGGGCAGACGGCACCGATCCGAGCACCGATGTCCGTTTCACGATCGCGCTCATCGCACTGTGCGCGAAGATGGCGCGTTCCGACGGCTTCGTGACCGACGACGAGGTGGCCGCTTTCGAGCGGGTGATCCGGGTGCCGGCGGAAGAGGACGCGAACGTGCGCCGCCTCTTCGATCTGGCCAAGCAGGACGTGGCGGGCTTCGAGGAGCACGCTCGGCGCATCGGGCGGCTGTTCGTGGACCGGCCCGACCTGAAGCGCGACGTGATCGAGGCGCTGATGGTGATCGCCGCCGCCGACGGCGTCCTGCACGAGCGGGAGGACTGGTTCGTCCGCGAGGCGGCCAAGGCGGTCGGCGTGCCCGAAAGCGACATGCTCTATGTGCGTTCGCTGTTCGTCGCCGATCTGCAAAACCCGTATGCGGTGATCGGGCTGACGCCGGGGGCAACGAACGCGGAGATCCGCGCGCGGCACCGCAAGCTCGTGATCGAGAATCATCCCGACAAGCTGATCGGACATGGCGTGCCGGCCGAATTCGTGGCGGTGGCCGAGCGCAAGCTCGCCGCCATCAATGCCGCCTTCGACAAGATCGCGCTGGAGCGCGGGCTGTGATGGGTGCGACGTCGCTTGCCGGGGCGGGAGAAGATCGGGGAAAACCTCCGGCCGAGATCCTGCCGTTCCGCTAGATTGGCGCCATGGCAGACGCGATTCGAAACGTAGCAGCGGGCGCGCCTTCGGGGCCGCGCTTCATCCATCTCAAGGTGCACTCGGCCTATTCGCTGCTCGAGGGCGCGTTGCCCATCGGCACGCTGGCCAAGATCGCGACAGCTGCCCAGATGCCGGCGCTGGGCCTGACCGACACCAACAACATGTTCGGCGTGCTCGACTTCTCGGACAAGCTGGCCAAAGAGGGCATCCAGCCCATCGCGGGCGTGTCGCTCGCCATCGACTTCGGCGATGCCCGCAAGGAGGTGCCCGGCCGCCCCGGCGTGCCGCTGCAGACGCGGCATCGCGACGGCCTGCTGGCGCTCTTCGCCATGAACGAGACGGGATATGCCAACCTGATGAAGCTCGCCTCGCGCGCGCACCTGGGGACCATCGACACCGAGGAGCCGCACATCAAGCTCGGCGACCTGGAGCGGCATGCGGCCGGGTGCATCGCGCTGACGGGCGGGCCGGACGGGCCGATCGACCGGGCCTTGCGCGACGCCCAGGCCGAGCAGGCGGAGAAACGGCTGCTGGTACTCGCCCGCCTGTTCGGCGACCGCCTCTACGTCGAACTGCAGCGGCACGGACTTGCGAGCGAAGCCGAAGTCGAGCCGCAGCTTCTCGACCTCGCCTATCGCCATGCCTTGCCGGTGGTGGCGACCAACGAGTGCTATTTCGCCAAGCCCGACGACCACGAGGCGCACGACGCCCTGTTGTGCATCGCCGACGGCCGGGCCATCACCGAGGACGACCGCCGACGCGTCACGCGGGAGCACTATTTCAAGGCGGCCGACGACATGGTGCGCCTGTTCGCCGACCTTCCCGAGGCGATCGGCAATACGATCGAGATCGCCAAGCGTTGCGCCTTTCGTCCCAAGGGGCGCAAGCCCATCCTGCCCGCGTTCGTGAAGATCGAGCAGGGGGCGAGCGACAAAGACCGCGTGAAGGCGGAGGCCGACGAGTTGATCCGGCAGGCCAAGGAGGGGCTCGACCGGCGGCTGGAGGCGGTGGAGATCGCGGAAGGCTTCACGCGCGAGGATTACGACCGGCGCCTCGCCTACGAGTGCGACGTGATCGTCAAGATGAAGTTCCCAGGCTACTTCCTCATCGTGGCCGACTTCATCAAGTGGTCGAAGGCGAACGGCATTCCCGTCGGGCCGGGCCGTGGATCGGGTGCGGGCTCGCTCGTCGCATGGGCGCTGACGATCACGGATCTCGATCCCCTGCGGTTCGGCCTGCTGTTCGAGCGTTTCCTCAATCCCGAGCGCGTGTCGATGCCGGACTTCGACATCGACTTCTGCCAGGACCGCCGCGACGAGGTGATCAAATACGTCCAGCGCAAGTACGGGGAGGATCGCGTCGCCCAGATCATCACGCACGGCAAGCTGCAGGCGCGCGCGGTGCTGCGTGACGTGGGCCGCGCGCTGCAGATGCCGTATGGGCAGGTCGACAAGCTCTGCAAGCTGGTGCCGAACAATCCCGCGAACCCCGTGACCTTGCGCCAGGCGATCGACGGCGAGCCCAAGCTGCAGGAAGCCGCCAAGGAGGAGCCCGTCGTCCAGCGGCTGCTGGAGGTCGCCGAGAAGCTCGAAGGGCTCTACCGCCACGCATCGACGCATGCGGCGGGCATGGTGATCGGCGACCGGCCGCTCGATGAGCTGGTGCCTCTCTATCGCGACCCGAAGTCCAATTTTCCCATCACCCAGTTCAACTGGAAGCTGGTCGAGGCGGCCGGCCTCGTGAAGTTCGACTTCCTCGGCCTCAAGACGCTGACCGTGCTGCAGAAGGCGGTGGCGCTGATCAAGCGCGGGCGCGGCATCGAACTCGACCTGACGAAGGTCTCGATCGTCAACGACTACCCGGAGGCGAAGGCAGCCTACGACCTGCTCGCGCGGGCCGATACGGTGGGTGTGTTCCAGCTCGAATCCACGGGCATGCGCGAGAGCTTGAAGCGGCTGAAGCCCGACCGCTTCGAGGACATCATCGCCATGGTGGCCCTGTACCGGCCCGGCCCGATGGACAACATCCCCACCTACATCAACCGCAAGCACGGCGACGAGCCGATCGAATACCCCCACGAGATGATCGAGCCGATCCTGAAGGAGACGTACGGCGTCATCATCTACCAGGAGCAGGTCATCCAGATCGCGCAGGTGATGGGCGGCTATTCGCTGGGACAGGCCGACCTGCTGCGGCGCGCCATGGGCAAGAAGGACAAGGCGGAGATGGCGGCCCAGCAGGCCCGCTTCGTCGAAGGCGCGATCAAGAACGGCGTCAAGAAGGAGGACGCGACCTACATCTTCGAGCTGGTCGACAAGTTCGCCGGCTACGGCTTCAACAAGAGCCACGCGGCGGCCTACGCGCTCGTCGCCTTCCATACCGCCTATCTCAAGGCGAACTATCGGCCGGAATTCCTGGCGGCGTCCATGACGCTCGACATGGCCAATACCGACAAGCTCGCCATGTTCGCCTCCGAGGCGCGCCGGTCGGGTATCGAAGTCAAGCCGCCTTGCGTCAATGCATCCGAAGTGGAATTCGGTGCAGAGCCGGATCGGCCGGTGTCAAGCGCGGGTGCTTTGTCAGCACCTGGAGCGCCGGCCAAGAGCGCGGGAGCTGCCGGCGAGCCCGAAAAGCCTATCTACAATGGCGCCATCCGCTATGCGCTGGCCGCACTGAAGAACGTCGGCGCGGGTGCCGTCGGCACGATCGTCGATGCGCGGCTGAAGGACGGGCCATTCAAGGATCTGACGGATTTCGCCAGCCGCCTCGATCCCAAGGCGCTCAACAAGCGGGCGCTCGAGACGCTGGCGATGGCCGGCGCGTTCGACGAGCTTGAGCCGAGCCGGGCCTTGGTGCACGGCAATGCCGATTCCATCATGGCGCACGCGCAGCGCCACGAAGCCGACAAGGCAGCCGGGACGAGCGATCTGTTCGGCCTGGGGGGCGGCGCGCCCAAGCTCGAGCTGCGTCCGATCCGCTCGTGGACGCCGATGGAGCGGCTGCAGAACGAGTTCGCCGGGATCGGGTTCTACCTTTCGGGGCATCCGCTCGACGAGTACACGGCGGTTCTGCCCAAGCTCGGTGTCGAGCGATATGCGGCGCTGGAGGCACGCGCGGGGCTCACGTCGACGGTCGGCAAACTCGCTGCGATCGTCGTGTCGGCCCGCGAGCGGCGCTCGCAGAAGGGCAACAAGTTCGCCTTCGCCATGTTCTCGGACGCCACGGGTCAGTTCGAGGCGGTGATCTTTTCCGATACGCTGGCGCGCTGCCGTGACCTGCTGGAAGCCGGCACCGCCGTTCTCGTGACCGTGGAGGCCGAGCGCGACGGCGACACCGTCAAGATGCGGGTGCAGGGCCTGGAGCGGCTGGAAACGGCCGCTGCCGGCGTGCAGCGCGGCGTGAAGGTGGTGCTCGACGGCCATGCCTTCCAGGGCCGCAAGGGCAGTCTCGAGGAGATCAAGGCGCTGTTGAAGCCGGGCGGCAAGGCGGAGGTGCGTCTGTCGCTGGAGGTGGCCGGCGTGCCCGCGGTGCGCGGTGGCCGGCAGATCGAGTTCGTCCTTCCGGGCAAGTACGATGTCGGCCCGTCGCAATGCGGCGCCATTTCGACGGTTCCAGGCGTGCTGAGCGTCCTGGAGATCTGAAGAAATGCGAAGGCCCGGTCGCGGGACCGGGCCTTGCCATGCCGTCGGACGTGCCCCGCGTCGGCACTTCGGCCAACGCGGCGCGCCTTACTTCTGCGGCCGCGACTTCGCCCACTCGACGAGCTGCTTCGCGCGGGCGTGCGTGTCGTTGAAATACTTCTGGTAGTCGGCGCCGGTCATGACCTTTACGGCGAGGCCGACGGCATCCATCTTCGACTTGTGCTCGGGGTTGTCCATCGCCTTCTTCAGCGTGTCGGCGAGCTTGGCGACAACCTTGGGATCCATGCCCTTCGGCCCGGCGATGCCGCGCGTCGAATTCGAGATCATCTTGGGGTAGCCGAGCTCCTTCGTGGTGGGCACGTCGGGCAGGAACTTCGAGCGCTCGGTGTCCATGACGGCCAGCGCGCGGACCTGGCCGGCCTTCACCTGCTTCACGATCGAGCCGACGTTATCGAAGGACACGTCGACGTTGCCAGCCAGCGTCTCCTTCATCTGGGCGGCGCCACCGGCCAGATGCACGAGGCGGAAGCGGGCGGCGGGAACGGCCTCTTCCAGCATCAGGATGGCGAGATGGTCATCCGACAGGATGCCTGTCGTGGCGGCCTTGACCGTGCCCCGGCTCTTGCTGGCGGCGTCCACGACATCCTTCAACGACTTGAACGGGCTGTCGGCCTTCACCCACACGACGCCCGGGTCGAGCACCTGGTTGATGATCGGCGTGAAGCTCTTCTCGTCGAAGATCGCCTGACGGGCCTTGTCCAGGATCACCGTGTTGGTGGCCGGCAGGTTGATGAAGCCGATATAGTAGCCGTCCGGCTTCTGCCGTGTCAGCTCCGTCCAGCCGACCTGGCCGCCTGCACCGCCCTTGTTGATGACGACGATCGGCTGGCCGATGTCCTTTTCCGCGATCGCGGCGACGATGCGGGCGCCGATGTCTGTCGAGCCACCGGGGGGATAGGCGACCATCAGCTGGACAGGCTTGGTGGGGAAATTCTGGGCGACGGCGGGACCCGCGACCAGTGCAGCGACGAGCCCGAGGCCCGCAATCAGTGACTTTTTCATTCCGTCTCCTCCCTATGGTTTTGGCTTGGAAACCTCAGTCCTCGCTCACGCGGATCTCCTTGGGGGCGAGATTGAGGGCTGAAATCACGAGGATCAAGGCCGACAGGATCAGCAACACGAGCGTGATCGGCCGCGTGTAGAAGATGTCGTAGGCTCCGGCCGACATTTCCAGCGACGTGCGCAGCGACTTCTCGAGTTGCGGCCCCAGTATCAGGCCGAGAACGGCGGGTGCCAGTGGCAAGTCGAGCTTGCGCAAGGCGTAGCCGATGATGCCGAAGCCCAGCATCAGCCAGATGTCGAAGGTGCTCTGGTTGAGGCTGTAGGCGCCGATGATGCAGAACAGCAGCGTGCCTGCGCACACGTACTGGTAAGGCACCTCGAGGATCTTGGCCCACAGGCCGACCAGGGGAAGGTTGAGGATCAGCAGCAGTACGTTGCCGATGAAGAAGCTGGCGATGATGGCCCAGACGAGTTCGGGCTTCTCCTGGAATAGGAAGGGGCCGGGGGTGAGGCCGTTGATGATGAAGGCGCCCATCAGGACGGCGATGGTGGGCGATGAAGGAATGCCCAGGGTCAACAGGGGCACCATGGCCGCGTTGGCATAGGAATTGTTGGCCGTCTCGGGTCCCGCCACGCCCTCGATGGCGCCGTTGCCGAAGCGCTCGGGTGTCTTGGAGATGCGCTTCTCCAGGATGTAGGACATGAACGTGGGGATGATCGATCCAACGCCGGGGATGAGGCCGAGGAAGAAGCCGAGGCCGGTGCCGCGGAAGATGGCGCCGAGTGAATTGCGCCATTCCTCCGCCGAAGGCAGCAAATTCGACAGGTTCGTCTTGATGACGTCCTTGTAGGGCTTTTCGGCGGTGGCCAGGATTTCGCCGATGCCGAACAGGCCCATGACCACGGGAATGAAGCCGACACCGTCGTAGAGGTCGGGCATGCCGAACGTGAAGCGCGGGGCGCCACGAACGGGATCGATGCCGACCATCGCGATCAGCAGGCCGACGGCGGTCATCAGGATGCCGGCAATCAGCGAACGCCCGGCAAGGCCCGTCACGAGACACAGGCCGAGGAGCATGAGCGCGAAGAATTCCGGTGGTCCGAACTTCAAGGCGAGGGACGACAGCGGCGTGGCGACGAGCACCAGGGCCATCGTGGCGATGATGCCGCCGATGAACGAGCCGATCGCCGCGATGCCGAGTGCGGTTCCGCCGCGGCCCTGCTTGGCCATTTCATAGCCGTCGATGCAGGTGATCACGGAGGCCGCCTCGCCCGGCACGTTCAGCAGGACGGAGGTGATCGTGCCGCCATACATCGCGCCATAGTAGATGGCGGAGAGCATGATGATGGCACCGGTCGGGTCGAGCTTGAACGTCAACGGGATGAGGATGGCGGTGCCTGCTGCGGGACCCACTCCGGGCAGCACGCCGATCAAGGTGCCGAGCACGCAGCCGATGATGGCGAACGTCAGGTTGGCGGGAGAAAGCGCGGCACCGAAGCCGGCAATGAGATAAGACAGCGTGTCCATTTGCGTGCTCCCCTCTCAGATCCCGAGCGTGCCGATGGGCAGGGGAACCTTCAGCCAGTAATAGAAGGCGTGGAAGACGCCGAAGCTGGCGCAGACCGCGAAGATGCCGATGGCAACCGGCGAGCGGGCGCCGAGCGCGAGCAGGACCGCAATGGAGAAAACGAACGCGGTGATCCGATAGCCGACCTGCTCGAAGCCCAGCGTGACGAACGCCAGTACGACGATGATGGCTCCGATGCGGAAGAACGCGGCAGCGTCCGGCATCAGCTCGGCGACGCTCGGGCCGTCGTCGGGTGCCCGCGTGACCTGCACGATCAGAATGGTTCCGAGCAAGAGCCCGATGATGCCGAGCCAAAGCGGAAAGAAACCCGGGCCTGGCCCGAGTTCATCGATGAGCGGTAGATTCGCCGATAGCCAGATGGCGTAGGCAAAGAGGGCCATCAGGCCCAAGCTCGCAAGCTGCCAGCCCCGTTTCAAGCGCGACACTCCCTCTCGTCCGTCACGCCGGGCTTCTCGATCGGCCCGGCTGCGAAGTTCCCGTCGCACGCAGGAGAGCAAACGTGCACCTGCTTGGCAAGTCGGGACTTGCATCAAACGATGAGGGATGTGTGTAAGCGCTACTCGGCTTCGCGCTTGGCCTTCAGGATTTCGACCATGCGCTTGTCGACATAGTTGCCGACGTTTTCCGTCAGGAATTCGGACTGATCGGCGAAGAAGTGGTTGGCGCCGGGCACGATGGTATGGTCGATCTTGATGCCCTTCTGGGTCTTGGTCTTGACGGAGAGTTCCGCGACGGAGGCGCTGGGCACGACCTTGTCTTTTTCACCGCTGAGGAGCAGCCCCGACGACGGACAGGGTGCCAGGAAGCTGTAGTCGTAAAGGTTGGCCGGCGGTGCGACGCAGATGAAGCCGTCGATCTCGGGGCGCCGCATCAGCAGCTGCATGGCGATCCAGGTGCCGAAGGAGACGCCCGCGATCCAGCACGAGCCGGCGTCGGGGTTTTGCAACTGCAGCCAGTCGAGCGCGGAAGCCGCGTCCGCCAACTCGCCCGGACCGTTGTCGAAGTAGCCCTGGCTGCGGCCGACGCCACGGAAGTTGAAACGCAAGACCGAGAATCCGCGCTCGACGAACGTGTAATAGAGGTTATAGACGACCTGATTGTTCATCGTGCCGCCGAACTGGGGGTGCGGATGCAGGATGAGTGCGATAGGGCTGTCGATGCGGCCGACGTGGTGATAACGGGCCTCGAGCCGGCCGGCCGGCCCGTTGATGATGATCTCAGGCATCGGATCAGGACGCTTTCTCTGTTTGCGGCTGCGAACGTGGGCAAGCATGCGCTGCTGCGCAAAAATACTTGACTCTGTCGCTCGGAATTTCCATATAGCCGGCAAGGATAGAATTATTCCAAAGAGCGATCGCAGTCGCGTGCGCTCACGGCTGGGCTTCATAGCACGTGAGATGGCGCGCGATGCAAGTCCAATGTGATTTCTGTGAGATTCCTGGCGGCAGTCCAGGGCTCGCGTGGATCAGAAGGTGGCAGCGTGGATCTCAATACCAAAGGTCGCTACGCGGTGATGGCGATGGCCGACCTCGCCAAGCGGGCGGGTGGAGACGCAACGCCCCTGTCGGGCATTGCCGAGCGCCAGCACATCTCTCTCGCCTATCTCGAGCAGATCTTCCTGCGCCTGCGTCGCGCCGGTCTCGTGGAAAGCGCGCGCGGGCGTAGCGGCGGCTACCGCCTGGGGCGGCCTGCGGTCGAGATCACCGTCGCAGAGGTCATGGCGGCCGTCGAGGAAGAGGTGCGCATGACGCGCTGCGGCAGCCAGGGCGAGTTGCCGTGCCTGGGGGAAGAGCGGTGCCTGACGCACGGGCTCTGGGACGCCCTGGGTGAGGAAATTTCTGCATTTCTCGGACGTGTGACGCTGCAGGATGTGATCGACGGCACCCCCGAAGGGATCCGCGCGCGCGCCGCCGGCCGGGCAGGTGCGGGGATCGCGGCTGAATGAGCCACGCGCGCACATACCTCGATTGGAACGCCTCGGCGCCGCTGCTGCCGCAGGCACGCGCCGCCATGCTGGCCGCGCTCGGTCATGCGGGCAACGCATCGTCGGTGCATGCCGAAGGGCGTGCCGCGCGCCGCATCGTCGAGGGCGCGCGTGAGGGCATTGCGGCCCTGGCCGGGGCGAAGCCGGGAGATGTCGTCCTGACCAGCGGCGCGACCGAGGCCAATGCCACCGTTCTGGCCGCCGGCTGGGATACGTTCATTTGCGCGGGCATCGAGCACGACAGCGTCCTGGCGCCCATTCTGCGTAGCGGCGTGCCACGGATCGCATTGCCGGTGACGGGCGAGGGGCAGGTGGATGTCGCCGTGGCGGCGGACCTGATCGAGAAGGCCGCAGGGGCGGGCCGCGTCCTGCTGACGCTGCAACTCGCCAACAACGAGACCGGCGCAATCCAGCCGCTATCGGAATTGGGCGAGGTCGCACGCGCCCACGGCGTGGCCGTGCACACGGATGCAACGCAGGCCATGGGCCGCCTGCCGGTCGATGCCGGCGCTCTGGGCGTCGATTACCTCACGTTCTCGTCGCACAAGCTCGGCGGTCCCAAGGGGGCGGGCGCACTGATCGCGCGCGCGGGCGCTCATTTCGAGCCGTTGATTGCGGGCGGCGGCCAGGAGCAGCGCCGTCGCGCGGGCACGGAGAATGTCGCGGCGGTGGCCGGCTTCGGCGCAGCCTGCGACGTGGCGTTGGCAGACCTGGCAGCCGCAGTGCCGGCACGCATCGGCGCCTTGCGCGACGATCTCGAGCGGATGCTGGCGGCGACGGCTCCCCAGACGGTGGTGCTGTGCTCGGACGTGTCGCGGATCGTATCGACCGCCCTGATCGCGATGCCCGGGCAGCGGGCGGAGACGCTGGTGGCGGCGCTCGATCTGGAAGGTTTTGCGGTCAGCGCGGGTGCGGCCTGCTCGTCGGGCAAAGTGGCCGCAAGCCACGTATTGGCGGCCATGGGTGTGAACGCGGAGATCGCGCATGGTGCGGTTCGCGTCAGCCTGGGGCCGACGACGACCGAGAATGACGTTGCAGCTTTCGCCGCCGCCTGGGCGCGGGTCACGTCCCGCGTCCGGCAGGCGGCCTGATCGAAGATGAGTGGGGAATAAGAAGAATGGCCGCAGTCCAGGACACTATCGAGCACGTCAAGTCACTCGATGTCGACAAATACAAGTACGGCTTCGAGACGGCCATCGAGACCGACAAGGCCCCCAAGGGCCTGAACGAGGATATCGTCCGGTTCATCTCGGCCAAGAAGGGCGAACCGGAGTGGATGCTGGCGTGGCGGCTGGAGGCCTATCAGCGCTGGACGGCGATGACCGAGCCCACGTGGGCCAAGGTCGATTTTCCCCGCATCGACTTCCAGGACCTCTATTACTACGCGGCGCCGAAGGGCGTTTCGGGACCCAAGTCGCTGGACGAAGTCGATCCGGAAATCCTGAAGACCTACGAGAAGCTCGGCATTCCGCTCAAGGAGCAGGAGATCCTCGCGGGCGTTCGCAAGCAGGGCGAGCCGAGCCGCATGGACGAGGGCGCCGACGGATTTGCCGCCATGGCGGGCAAGGTGGCCGTCGATGCGGTGTTCGACAGCGTCTCCGTGGTGACGACGTTCAAGAGCGAGCTGAAGAAGGCCGGCGTCATCTTCTGCTCGATTTCGGAGGCCATGCGTGAGCATCCCGACCTCGTGCGCCGGTACCTGGGCTCAGTGGTTCCGCAGTCCGACAACTACTATGCGGCGCTCAATTCGGCGGTGTTCTCGGACGGATCGTTCGTCTACGTGCCCGAGGGCGTGCGTTGCCCAATGGAGCTGTCGACCTACTTCCGCATCAACGAGCGCAATACCGGCCAGTTCGAGCGCACGCTCATCATCGCCGAGCAAGGGCGCCTACGTGTCGTATCTGGAGGGTTGCATTGCCCCGATGCGCGACGAGAACCAGCTTCATGCCGCCGTCGTCGAGCTGATCGCGCTGGACGATGCGGAGATCAAGTATTCGACGGTGCAGAACTGGTATCCCGGCGACAAGGACGGCAAGGGCGGCGTCTACAATTTCGTGACGAAGCGCGGCGATTGCCGCGGCCGCAACGCCAAGATCTCCTGGACGCAGGTGGAGACCGGTTCGGCGATCACGTGGAAGTATCCAAGCTGCATCCTGCGCGGCGACGGCAGCAGCGGCGAGTTCTAAACGATCGCGATCTCGAACGGCTACCAGCAGGTCGACAGCGGCACCAAGATGATCCATCTGGGGCGCAACACGTCGAGCCGCATCATTTCCAAGGGCATCGCGGCGGGGCACTCACAGAATACCTACCGCGGGTTGGTCTCGGCGCATCGCAAGGCGACGAACGCGCGCAATTTCACGAATTGCGACAGCCTGCTGATCGGCAACAAGTGTGGCGCGCACACGGTGCCCTACATCGAGGCGAAGAACGCCAGCGCGCACTTCGAGCACGAAGCGACGACGTCGAAGATCTCGGACGACAAGCTGTTCTACTGCACGCAGCGCGGCCTTTCGGAAGAGGAGGCGGTGGCGCTCATCGTCAACGGCTTCGTGCGCGACGTGCTGCAGAAGCTGCCGATGGAATTCATGGCCGAAACGCAGCGGCTGATCGGCATCAGCCTCGAAGGCAGCGTGGGCTGAGGCCATGCAGGACTACTGGTTCAGGCCGAAAGCGTACGGCTATGGCGCGACGCCCAGCAACTGGAAGGGCTGGGCCGCCGTCATCGTGTTCGTGCTGGTGATCGACATGGCGGCAATCATGCTGCTCGCGGTTCCCGCCATGAGCGAGCGCGGGTTGAGCTGGCAGAACGTGGTGACCTGGGCGGTCCTGACCGGGCTCATGGCCTGGTGGTTCGTCGACTTCATGCGCCGCCGGACGGACGGCAAGTGGGCCTGGCGTTGGGGCAAGGCAAAAAACGGGGGCGACGCGGCTGCGGGGCAAGAATGATCCATTGCGCATGCGTTCGAGGTTCTTGATGGGATTTTCTCATGAAGCACGCGAATTCATGATGGCCGGCGTCGCGATTGAGGCAATGCAGGCGGGGACGGGCCGGTCTAGGATCGAAGACGAGGCGCAGGTGGGCGCCTCGGGTGCTGGAAATCCCAGTGCCATCGGAGACGAAGCAAGAGCCGTGGCCACGTAGCCGCGGCCGCACGAGGGAGCAACGCAGCGAGACGGACGGTGCGTCCGGCGTCTTGTTCGAAGGAGTTGGAACGATGAGTAATGCGGCACGGCCGAGTGGCTTTGGTGGTACGGCGCGTCTGGTGCGTGAGCTCGATCCGGGCGAGTGCCTGAGACGCAACGCGCTGACGAACAAGCGGCCCGACGTGCGGCTGCGCCAAGGGGCCACGGTGACGGTGCTCGAGGAACTGGAGAAGGGAAACGCGTTCCTGGTCGAGTTCAACGAGCGCAAGGCGGCAGAGAATTGCGATTGGCTCGGCGTGCTCTACACGACCGAGATCGAGTTCGAAAATGGTGCCCCGAGGGCCTGAGGTCCGAATTGCGGACCGAGGCCCCCGAGGCTGAGAGAGGATCGGAACCGGCGGACACGATGCCCGCCGTTCCGGACATGGATGGCCGAGGAAGAGTGAGACGATGCTCGAGATCAAGAATTTGCATGCGCGTATTGCCGAGGACGGCAAGGAGATCCTGAAGGGGATCGATCTCGTCGTGCCGAAAGGCGAGGTGCACGCGATCATGGGACCCAACGGCTCGGGCAAGTCCACGCTGGCTTATGTGCTGGCCGGTCGCGACGACTACGAGATCACGCAGGGCGACATCCTGTGGAACGGGACATCGATCGTGGACATGAGCCCGGACGAGCGGGCGGCCAAGGGCGTGTTCCTGGCGTTCCAGTACCCCATGGAGATCCCCGGGGTGGCGACGATGACGTTCCTGCGGGCGGCGGTGAATGCGGTGCGCAAGAAGCGCGGCGAGGCGGAAATGAAGACGCCGGATTTCCTGCGTCTCGTGCGCACCAAGGCCAAAGACCTCGGCGTGACCGAGGAGATGCTGAAGCGCCCGCTCAACGTCGGTTTTTCCGGCGGTGAGAAAAAGCGCATGGAAGTGCTGCAGATGACGATGCTGGATCCCTCGTTCTGCGTTCTGGACGAGACGGACTCTGGCCTGGATATCGATGCGATCCGCATCGTTTCGGAGGGCGCCAACAAGTTGCGCAGCCCCGAGCGTGCCATGCTGGTGATCACGCACTATCAGCGGCTGCTCAACTACATCCAGCCCGATCGCGTGCACGTGCTGGCGCATGGCCGCATCCAGAAGTCGGGCGGCAAGGAACTGGCGCTCGAGCTCGAAAAGAGCGGCTACGCCGAGTTCAAGGCGGCGGCGGCGTGAGCGAGGTGACAACGGACATGACCGTGGTCGAGACGAGAACAGCAGCCGAGCTGGCGATCGCCCGCAACTTCGAGGCGGTGGCCGCGCGGCTTCCCGGTGACGGGGACGTGCGACGCGAGGCGATCGCGCGGTTCGGCGCGGTCGGCCTGCCGCACCGCCGCATCGAAGAATGGAAGTACACCGACGTGCGTAACGCGCTGAAGGTGGCGTTCGCGCCTGCCGAGCGCGGCGGCTTGAGCGTCGCGGAGGCTGCGGTGGAGCAGGCACTCGGCCCCTTCGCGGCGCTCGATGCCCATCGGCTCGTTCTCGTTGACGGCTATTTCGCGCCGGAATTGTCCCGGCTCGAGGGCGCGCGCGGGCGGGTGTCGGTGCAGGCCCGCAGCGAGGCCATCGTCGTCGCGCAGCCGCGTGCCTCGCGCTCGGCGGGCAGCGATGGCGTCCTGGCGCTGAACGATGCGTTCGTGACGGACGGCGCCGTCGTGCGCATCGGCGCCAGCCCGGAAAAGCCGATCCTGCTCGTGTTCCTCGCACGCGCGGCGGCGCCGGCGATGATTGCGACGCGCAATCTCGTGGAGGTCGATGCGGGCGTGAGCGCCCAGGTGATCGAAGTGCATGCCCGTCTCGGCGCGGCTGCACTGCAATCGAGCGCGGTGACGTCGGTCCGGCTCGGCCGCGAGGTGGCGCTCGTGCACGTCAAGGTGCTGAACGAAGGCAGCACGGCCACGCACCTGTCGCAGTGCAATGTGGAAGTGGGCGGCAGCGCGGCGTATAATGCCTTCCAGCTCACGGCCGGCGCCGGGCTCGCGCGCAACGAGACGCACGTCGACTTCACCGGGCCGGATGCGAAGATCGACATCTCCGGTGCGATGCTGGGCCGCGGCGCCGATCACATCGATACGACGCTGGTGATCAACCACAGCACGCTGAGTTGCGAGAGCCGCGAGCATTTCAAGGCCGTCCTCGACGATCGCGCCCGCGCGGTGTTCCAGGGCAAGGTCATCGTGGAGGCCGAGGCCCAACTAACCGATGGCAAGCAGATGGCCCAGGCGCTCATGCTGTCGCCGGACTGCGAATTCGATTCCAAGCCCGAGTTGGAGATCTACGCCGACGACGTGGCTTGCGGGCACGGCAGCACGGTCGCCGAAATCGATGCGGACATGCTGTTCTATCTGCGCTCGCGCGGGATTCCCCTCGAAGAGGCGCGGGCGCTGATCATCGAGAGCTTCGTGGGCGAGGTGATCGAGAAGCTCGACGCGGGGCCGGTGCAAGAGGCGGTGGCGGAGTTGGCGCGCGGCTGGCTGCGGCAACGGCAGATCGAGAAGCGCGAGAATGGCGGGACTGCGAATGGCTGATGCAGTGAAAATGGGCGGAACCGGTTTCGACGTGGAGAAGATCCGCGCCGATTTCCCGATCCTGTTCCGCGAGATCTACGGCAAGCCGCTGGTCTATCTCGACAACGGCGCCTCGGCCCAGAAGCCGCGGGCGGTGATCGAGACGATGCAGTACACGCTGGAGCACGAGTACGCCAACGTGCATCGTGGCCTGCATTACCTCTCCAACACCGCGACTGCCAAATTCGAGGAGGCGCGCGAGATCACGCGCCGCTTCCTCAATGCGCCGTCGGTCGACGACATCATCTTCACCGGCAATTCGACGGGCGCGATCAATCTCGTGGCATCGTCGTTCGGCGCCTCGCTGAAGGAAGGGGACGAGATCATCGTCTCCCATATGGAGCACCACTCCAACATCGTGCCGTGGCATTTCCTGCGCGAGCGCAAGGGCTGCGTGCTGAAGTGGGCGCCGATCTCGGACACGGGCGAGCTGCTGCTCACCGAACTCGCCAAGCTGATCACGCCGCGCACGAAGATCATCGCGCTGACGCACATGTCGAACGTGCTGGGTACGATCGTCCCGATCAAGGACGTGATCCGCATGGCGCACGAGCGGGGCATCCCGGTGTTCGTGGACGGCAGCCAGGCCGCCGTGCACATGACGCTCGACGTGCAGGATCTCGACTGCGACTTCTATTGCTTCACCGGGCACAAGGTCTATGGCCCGACGGGCATCGGCGTGCTGTACGCCAAGCGGCAGCATCTGGCGGCCATGCAGCCCTACATGGGCGGCGGCGAGATGATCGAGCACGTGGGCACGGATCGCATCACCTACGCGCAGGCGCCGCACAAGTTCGAGGCGGGTACGCCCGCCATCGTCGAGGCGATCGCGCTCGGGGCCGCGCTCAACTACATGATGCAGGTGGGGCGCGACCGGATCGCAAGCCACGAGGCGGCATTGCGCGACTACGCCCATGCCCGGCTCGGCGAGTTCAACTGGCTGAAGATCTACGGCACGGCGAAGGACAAAGGGGCGATCGTCTCGTTCAACATCGACGGCCTGCATCCGCACGACGTCTCGACGATCATCGACCGCTCGGGCGTGGCCGTGCGCGCGGGGCATCACTGCGCACAACCGTTGATGGAGCGGCTTGGCGTGGCGGCGACCTGT
The DNA here is from genome assembly GCA_041397775.1 of Hyphomicrobiaceae bacterium. GTDB lineage: Bacteria > Pseudomonadota > Alphaproteobacteria > Rhizobiales > Hyphomicrobiaceae. The sequence continues at coordinate 59,239 of JAWKWB010000003.1, forward strand.
CGCGCCTCGTTCGCCATGTACAACACGAAGGCCGAGGTGGACGCCCTGGCCGAGGCGCTGATCAAAGCGCACGACTTTTTTGCTTGAGGATGGCGTGATGGCCGGCAGTACCGTCGAAAGAGACATTCTGGCATTGGGCCCCGAGACGGCGGCCGATCTTGCTCCTGCACCGGGAGTGGAGGTGGGCAAGCCGCGCTCGGTCGCCGATGGCGGGACCCCGGTCGAGGGCTCGGTGTTCTCGGCGGAGGAGCTGGAGCAGCTCACGGCCGATATCGTGGCGGCCTTGAAGACGGTCTACGATCCCGAGATTCCCTGCGACATCTACGAGCTGGGGCTGATCTACAAGATCGACATCGGCGACGACCGGCAGGTGGCGGTGGAGATGACGTTGACGGCGCCGGGGTGCCCGGTTGCCGGCGAGATGCCGACGTGGGTCGAGAATGCCGTGTGTGCGGTTCCCGGCGTGCAGGGGTGCAGCGTGGCGTTGACGTTCGATCCGCCCTGGGACCAGGGCCGGATGTCCGACGAGGCGCGCCTCGCCCTCAACATGTTCTGATGTCGCTTACCGTTTGTTGCGCTCGTTCCTATATGACTCGCATGCGGAACCACCGGCCTTGAACCGAGGGATTTGCCGAACATGACGACACAACCCAGCCGTATCCGGCCACGCCCCAAGGTCATGACGATGACGCCGGCGGCAGTCGGGCGCCTGAAAGACATCATGGCCTCGAAGGGCGAGGGGATCGCCGGTCTCAAGATCGGCGTGCGCAAGGGCGGCTGCGCGGGCATGGAATACACCATGGACTGGGCGAGCGAGGTCGGCCGCCTCGACGAGGTGGTGGAGCAGGATGGCGCGCGCGTGATCATCGATCCGCAGGCCGTCCTCTATCTGCTGGGCACCGTGATGGACTACAAGGTCGACAAGCTGTCGGCACAGTTCGTCTTCGACAATCCCAACCAGACCAGCGCCTGCGGCTGCGGCGAGAGCGTCAATCTCGTGCCTGCCTCCAAGGACAAGCTCGAAGCGCTGGAGCGCTGAGCATGGCCGGAGCGACGCCTGCAGAGCCGGGATGGGTGGGCGATGTCCTGGCGTTCTGGTTCGTGGAGACACCGTCGGCGGCATGGTTCAAGCGCGACGAGGCCTTCGATGCGCGCATTCGGGAGCGCTTTGCCGGCCTGATCGGCACGGTGGCGGCAATGCCCGTGGAGACCGCCACGGCGTCCGATCGCCTCGCCCTGGCAGCTGTCATCGTCCTCGACCAGTTTCCGCGCAATATCCATCGCGGCAGTGCGCTTGCCTTCGCACAAGACGCGATGGCCCGCGCGTTCAGTGCGGCGGCGATCGAAAAGGGGTTCGATGCCGGCCTGGGCACGCACGAGCGCCTGTTCCTGTACCTGCCGCTGGAGCACAGCGAGCGGATCGAGGATCAGGAGCGGTGCGTGGCGCTGATCTCTGCGCTGGGCGATGCGGAATTGACGCGCTATGCCATCGCCCATCGTGACATCATCGCGCGTTTCGGGCGCTTCCCGCATCGCAATGCCACGCTGGGCCGCCCCTCGACACCTCAAGAAGTCGCATTCCTGCAGCAGCCGGGAAGCTCGTTCTGAGCCTTCCGCAGGCCATCCCGGGATCGCTGCTCCATGACAGCACAGTCCCAATCGCAAAGACTGGCGGAAGACGTGGCGGACATGCTGGCGACGGCGCTGCCCGTCCGCCGGAGACGCATGTTCAGCGGCGTGGGCCTGTTCAGCGATGGGCTCATGTTCGCGCTGGTCGTGGATGGGGTGCTCTATTTGAAGGCCGACGCGGAGACGCAGGAGCTTTTCGCGCGAGAGGGGCTGGCCGCTTTCACTTATGCGAGGCAAGGTAACAGGTCTGTTGCGCTCAGCTACTGGCGGGCGCCCGAGCGCCTTCTCGACGAGCCCGACGAACTTGCAGATTGGGCCAATCTGGCCATGCGTGCTGCAAGACGGGCGGCGGCACAGCAAAAGCGCCGGGAAAAGCGGCAGCCGCCCCGGTAACGGTGCTTGCGTGATGCCGGAAAAATGGGCTGCTGAATGCCAGGGGAGCGTATCGGACGTCTGGCTGCCGCGCGCGGCAGATCTCGCACAGCAAACTTCAGATACAGAAGATGCGTCGGAATCAATTGATTGTCGGTGTTCTTCTCGCTTCCGGCACGCGCTCTGAAACGAGCCGCAAGGGGATGCAAAAGTCGACACCGGAACACGAGTTGCCTCGATTGACAGCGGCTGCCTGCCAGCCAATATCACTGCTATGAGCAAGCCAAAGAAAACAGCGCCTCGCAAGAGAGGCGCCAGGGTCAAGATCAACCGAGCGAAATTCGGAATAGGGGACGTGGTGCGCCATCGCTTCTATCCGTTCCGGGGTATCATTTTCGACGTGGATCCGGTCTTCAACTCGACCGAGGAATGGTGGGCGTCGATCCCAGAGGATATCCGTCCGCGCAAGAACCAGCCCTTCTACCACCTGCTGGCGGAGAACGAGAGCACGGAGTACATCGCCTACGTGTCCGAGCAGAATTTGCTGCCCGACAAATCCGGCAAGCCACTGCGCCATCCGCAGGTGCCCGAACTGTTCTTCGAGGAGAACGGTCAGTATCACGCCAATTACGTGCAGGCACACTGATGCCGCCGGCGCGGTGCGGCTCTCGATCCCCGCGCCGTCCCTGCGATACAGCCACAACGAAACGGCCGCCCGATTGCCCGGGCGGCCGTTTTTTCATCGGAAAGCGACGGTCTGGTACTGGCGACCGTCAGGCGTGGATCACTTCTTCTTGTCGGCAGCCTTGCCACCCGCCTGCGCGGCGGCTTCGGCCTGCTTCTTCTTGTATTCCTCGAGGGCGGCCTGCTGGCGCTTGGCGATTTCCTGCATCAAGCGGCGGCGCTCGGCCGTGTAGGCGGCGTTGTCGGCGGCGGCGCCGTCGATCGCCTTGGAGAAGCCGGCGAGCGGTACCGGGAAGGCGATGACCTGGCCGTTCGCGTTGATGGCGAACACCATGATGCCAGCGCCGCTCTTCAGATCGGCAAGCAGCTCTTTCTTGAGTTCGAGTTCGGCCGTGCAGCCGGCGGGATGACACAGGGAGAAGTTGAGACGGATCGGCTTCAGCTTGGTGTCGTCGACCTTCTCGTTCTTCTGCGCCTTCTCCCACATCTCCTTGTTGTAGACGGCGGCGCGCAGGCCCGGCTGGATGGCCATGCCCAGCGGCACCATGATCATCAGGTGCTGCTTGTCCTGCCCTTCCACCTGCCGAATTGCGGCGGACACGAGGACCATGCCGGTATTGCCGTCGAGGCGCTCGTGGTGCGTGAGGCAGATGCCCTTTTCGACGCGCTTTGGCTTGCCATCGGCGCCCTTGTCCATGACGGGGGCCTTCTCGCAGAGCTTGACCCACATCACCGGCTCGGCTGCCGGCTGGGTCGCGGCCGCCTCTGCTTTCTTGGCTGCTTTCTTCTTGTCCTGGGCCAGGGCAGACGATGCGCCGAGAACGAGACCGGCCACAGTGCATACGCCGATCGCACCGTGGAGCGCGCGCTTGAATGAAGACGTGAACTTCGACGTGACCACCATTAGTCCCCTAGCCTTTCTCGATCCCCGATGCCGCCTGCGGCTCAATACCAGCACTCCCGCGATCCGATGCAAGACCCCAGGCGCTTCTATCCCCATGGGATGTCGACGGTCCCGCGTCGAACCGCGCATCCATCTCATGGGGAGTAAGAGCGCGAATAAGGCATTCCCGTGTCCGCGTCGCGATGGTGCGGCAACTTTGTCGGGGATTTGCGTGAAGTCGTGATGTCGACCGGCACGGGCGAGGTGGCCGCTGGTGTCGCCGGCCAAGAGTGCGTATGCGGCGCGCGCTGCTGTGTGCAGGTGCAAAAAGATCGGCCGCCGCGGGCCGATTTCCCTTGCCGCTTCGGCGCCTTGTGCGTATGTGAGCGGCTTGCGGAAAAAACGTATGAGACGCGGCGGCGGTCGCCGCGGACGTCCGCGCGAGAGCGATTACCATGGGCTACAGGATCGCGATTGTCGGCGCCACCGGGAACGTGGGCCGCGAAATGTTGAATGTACTGGCCGATCGCAAGTTTCCGGTCTCGGAAATCCATGCGTTGGCCTCCCGGCGCTCGCTGGGCACCGAGGTATCGTTCGGTGAGAAGACACTCAAATGCCGCGACCTGGAGACGTTCGACTTCTCGAACATCGACATCTGCCTGATGAGTGCCGGCTCGGGTCCCTCCAAGGAGCACAGCCCTCGCATCGGCGCGCAAGGCTGCATGGTGATCGATAATTCGTCTGCCTGGCGATACGATCAGGACGTGCCGCTGGTCGTGCCCGAGGTGAACGGGGACGTGCTCGAAGCGTACATGCGCCAGGGCCGCCGGAAGAACATCATCGCCAATCCGAATTGTTCCACGGCGCAGATGGTCGTGGCGCTGAAGCCGCTGCACGATGCCGCAGGCATCAAGCGCGTCGTCGTGTCGACCTACCAGTCGGTGTCGGGCGCGGGCAAGGACGCGATGGACGAGCTGTGGCAGCAGACCAAGGGCACCTATGTTCCGGGCCAGGAGGTCGAGCCGAAGAAGTTCACCAAGCAGATCGCCTTCAACTGCATTCCTCACATCGACGTCTTCATGGAGGACGGCTACACGAAGGAGGAATGGAAGATGCTTGCGGAGACGAAGAAGATTCTCGATCCGCGCATCAAGCTGACGGCAACGTGCGTTCGCGTGCCGGTGTTCGTGAGCCACAGCGAGGTGGTCAATATCGAATTCGAGCGCCAGATGACGGTGGCGGAAGCCCGCTCCATCCTGCGCGAGGCGCCGGGCATCATGGTCGTCGACAAGCGCGAGCCCGGCGGTTACGTGACCCCGGTCGAGGCGGCTGGCGAATACGCGACCTTCGTATCGCGCATCCGCGAGGACGCGACGGTGGAGAATGGTCTCGTCATGTGGATCGTGTCGGACAACCTGCTGAAGGGGGCGGCGCTAAATGCTGTCCAGATCGCCGAGGAGTTGGCGTCGCGCGGTCTGTTGACCCAGAAGGCGGCGTAACGCCTCCCGATCGGGTTCGCCGATGTAAAACGACCCGCAGCGCGCTGGCGCTGCGGGCTTTTTTTGTCCACGTCGTCAAATCGACGATGCTTGCCGTGCGCTGGCGATGGGGCGCGTGGACGTGAGGGGGCCGAAGCCCCCATGCCACTTTCAGCGCCCCGCGGCCGCGTCGTCGACGGCCTGGGTCAACAGTGCGACGATGGAGGCCAGATCGCTCAGAAGCTGCTCGCGCTGCTTTTGCGGCAGGGCGGCCAGAATCCGGTCATCGACGCGCTTCACAACCGGCTCGGCGGCCTTGAGAACGCGCCAGCCTTCCTCAGTGAGTTTGACAGCATAGGCGCGTGCGTCTTCCTTCGTGCGCCGACGCTGGAGCAGACCCTTCTTGAGCAAGCGGCGGACGATGTCGGCCAGTGTCGACCGGTCGATTCCAGTTTGCTCGACCAGGTCGGTCTGGCTGAGGCCTTCGTTCAAGGAGACGGTCAACAGCACGGCGTATTGCCGCGGCGTCAGGTCCGTCTCTCCGATCTCGGAAGCGAAGACGTCACCAGCACATTGTCCAGCTCTGTGAAGCAGATGGATCGGAGACTTGTCGAGCCGCGTCTGGATTTCTTGCTTCATCGGATCCAATTTTCTGTTTGAGTTTTCTCGATGGACTGCTGTGCGATCCTTCGTTGGCATGTCGGATCTTCCACATTGCACATAAAGTCAGATTACAATGCTATGAAAATGTCGTCCAGAACAGCATTTTACAAGCTGTTTTGCGCGATCGAGCGTACAAATCGTTGTTAGGCGCGCTGTGTGCGGATCATGTTGCGACGCGACGATCAGTGTGCGGATTTGTCGGTCGTGTCCGTCGCAACAAGCTGATGGCGCGCGATGAATCCAAGTTGCGTCGCAAAGAACAGGATGGTCAAAGGCAGAAAACCGAAGACCTTGAAGCTGGCCCAAGTGGCTTCGCTGAAATTGCGCCATACAACTTCGTTCAGGGCAGCGAGGGCCACGAAGAAGACGGCCCACCGGAGCGACAGGACGCGCCACCCATCCTGCGTCAGCTGGAGGGCTTCGCCCAGGAGCAGCGGCAGGACAGGCTTCTTCATGACATGGCCGCCGATCAGAGCGGCTGCGAACATCAGGTAGATGATCGTCGGCTTCAACTTGATGAACTTAGGATCGTTGAACCACAGCGTCAGCGCCCCGAAGCCGACCACGAGTACCGTCGTGATCACGAGCGTCGGCGAGATCCGGCCGAGAAAAATGCGCGATGCGACCATCGACAGGACGGTCGCGACCATCAGGACGCCGGTCGCCCAGAAGATGCCGAGCTTCATGTAGACGGCGAAGAAGACGAGCAGCGGCCCCAGGTCGATGGCAAGCTTGATCGCCTGCTTGGAGCCTTCGGCGGAATGGCCGGTTTCGGGGGGCTGCTGCTGGCTCGTCATGCGTCCTCGGTGCCTCGGTGAGGCCATTCAGGGGTCAGTTGCGGCCCGCGACGTTGGGCTCGCCGCTCGTCACGGTCACGACCTGGGCACGATCGGGCAGGCGATAACGCTGCATCAGCCGCACCTGCCATATCAGGTACAGCGAGGTCAGCGGCATGACGATGAAGAGCTTGAAGATCATCCAGACGTCGAGCCCGTTGAGCATGGGCTTTTTCAGCAGCCAGATCCAGGTGCTGGGGCAGGGAATCTCGGCGGTGGCGAAGCCGACCCGGACCAGTTCGTTGGAGATCGCCGTAATGGCGAAGAAGATCCCGACGTTGCGGGTCAACAGGTACCAGCCGCGCTCGGTGTAGCGGAAGGTCTTGCCGAACACGAATTCGAAGAAGTACTTGCCGCGCATCAGGCCGCCGAACAGAAGGGCGGCGACGAGCGCGTTGAACAGTGTGACCTTGATCTGGACCCACTTGGGATCGCCCGTCACCAGGGTCAGCACACCGAATGTCACGGTCACGGCGCCGGCGATGAACGGCATGATCGGCGGGCGGCGCAGCACCCAGAGCGAGGCGACCAGGGCCATGGCCGTGGTGGCGATCAGCGACCAGACGCCAGCTTTGACACCGAAGGCGAAGTTCACGATGAACATCGTGAAGATCGGCCCGATCTCGCTGGAGATGTTCAGCGTCTGCTCGGCGTTGAAGGGGTACCAGGACTTGCGGGCCGTCATCGACTTCCTGCCTTTGTGCGCGAAACACGGGGGATCCATGTCCCCCTTAATACGGAACCTGAGGCCTTAGTGTGATCTAGCCGACAGCGATGGCCTGGGCGAACTCCCGGGCGTCGAACGCCTGCAGGTCGTCCACCCCCTCGCCTACGCCGATAGCATGAACGGGTAAACCATGCTTTGCGGCAATTGCGACAAGGATGCCGCCGCGCGCGGTGCCGTCGAGTTTCGTCATGACAAGGCCGGTGACGCCGGCTTTTTCCTTGAAAACCTCGACCTGCGACAAGGCGTTCTGGCCGGTGGTGGCATCCAGAACCAAGAGGACGTCGTGGGGGGCCGTCGGGTCGAGCTTGCGCAGGACGCGGATGACCTTTTCCAGCTCGTCCATCAGCGCCTGCTTGTTCTGCAGGCGGCCCGCCGTGTCGATCAGCAGGACGTCGGTGCCGGCTTCCTGCGCCTCCTTGAGGGCATCGAAGGCGAGACCCGAGGCGTCGGAGCCGACGGGGCGGGAGACGACCGGTGTTCCCGTCCGCTCGCCCCAGACCTTGAGCTGATCGATGGCGGCGGCCCGGAAAGTGTCGCCCGCGGCGATCATGAGCGTGCGGCCCTCGCTGCGGAGCCGGGCGGCCAACTTGCCGATGGTCGTGGTCTTGCCCGAGCCGTTGACGCCGACGACGAGAACCACGTGGGGATGGCGCGTGGGCTCGATGACGAGGGGCTTGGCCACGGGCGCCAGAACCCGCTCGACTTCGGCGGCGAGGACGGCCTTCACGTCCTCGGGTGCGATGCCCTTGTCGTAGCGACCCTTCGAGATGCTCTCGGTGATGCGCATGGCCGTATCGACGCCCAGGTCGGCCTGGATGAGGAGGTCTTCCAGCTCGTCGAGCGTCGTCGCGTCCAGCTTCTTCTTCGTGAAGAGACCGGTGATGCCGTCGGACAGCCGCGAGGACGTCTTGGTGAGGCCGGACTTCAGCCGCTGGAACCAGGACCGCTTTTCGGGTTCGGCCGGCGCTGGAGCGGGTTCCGCTTCGGCTTCGGCCGGCTCGGAGGCGGCGGCTGGCGTTGCGGCCGGGGAGGCCGCCGGCGCCACGTCTTCGGGCGGATTGGCGGGCTGCGGCGCTTCGCGATCGCCGGCCGGGGCGTCCGGCGTGGATGGCGTCTCGGGCTTGGCGGCCTCATCGGCTGGCTTTTCGTCACGGCGGCCGAACAGGCGGCCCAGGAAGCCGCGTCCTTTTTCTCGTCCCTCGCTCACGCGATCACCTCACCCTCGAGACGGCGCTGGCCGGCAACTGAAACCTTGACGGGCACGATCCTGCTCGGCTGCGTCTGCGCGTGCCGGACCAGGACCTCGGAAAAATCGGGGGTTCGGCCGGTGCCGTCCCGCTCCATCAGGACCGGCAATTCCCGCCCGACCTGTTGTGCCAGATGCGCTGCCAGGCCGGCCTCGCCCTTCTGCCGCAGGGCGGCAGCGCGTTCGCGGATCACGTCGCGGGGGACCTGCGGCATGCGCGCGGCGGGTGTGCCCTTGCGCGGCGAGTAGGGGAAGACGTGCAGATGCGCCAAGCCGCACTCCTCGATGATACGCAGCGATTGTGCATGCATTGCGTCGGTCTCGGTCGGGAAGCCCGCGATGAGGTCCGCTCCGAAGGCCATGTCGGGACGCAGGCGGCGCACCTGCTCGCAGAAGCGGATGGCATCGGCGCGCAAGTGACGGCGTCGCATGCGCTTCAGGATCATGTCGTCGCCGGCCTGCAGGGACAGGTGCAGGTGGGGCATCAGCCGCGGTTCCTCGGCGATGGCATCGAACAGATGCGTGTCCGCCTCCACCTGGTCGATGGACGAGATGCGAAGGCGTGCGAGCTCGGGTACGTGGCTGAGGATGCTGCGCACGAGGCGTCCGAGGCTGGGGGTGCCTGGCAGATCCGCCCCGTAGGAGGTGAGATCGACGCCGGTGAGCACGACTTCGGCATAGCCGGCCTCGACCAGCCGCCGGATCTGTCCCACCACCTCGCCCGAAGGCACGGACCGGGAGGGGCCGCGTCCATAGGGGATGATGCAGAACGTGCAGCGGTGGTCGCAGCCATTCTGTACCTGCACATAGGCGCGCGCCCGGGTGCCGAAGCCGTCGATCAGATGCGGCGCGGTCTCGCGCACCCCCATGATGTCGTTGACCTGGACGCGGGGGCTGTCGGGAACCGAAAGGCCGGCCCAGGCCTGCGCGCTCGTCTTCTCGGTGTTGCCGATGACGTGGTCGACCTCCGGCATCTCGGCGAAATGCGCGGGCTCGATCTGCGCGGCGCAGCCGGTCACCACGATGCGCGCGGCCGGGTTCTCGCGGCGCGCCTTGCGGATCGCCTGCCGCGCCTGGCGCACGGCCTCGGCCGTGACGGCGCAGGTGTTGACGATGACGACCGGCCCGAGCCCCGCCGCTTCGGCATGCCGCTTGGCGATTTCGGATTCGAATGCGTTCAGGCGACAGCCCAGCGTTATGAGGGTCGGCTCGGCCATCGCGGGGTCACCGGGCCCCCGAGGTTGCGAGTGCGGCGAGGTCGATGACGTCGCGATACTCCAGCTCGACCGGTCCGGTCATGGCGATGTGGTTGTCCGCGCGCCACGCGATTTCGAGCGGTCCGCCCGGCAGCGTCACGGTGACGGTGCGGTCGGTCAGCCCCTTGCGGGCGGCACAAACGGCGGCCGCGCAGGCGGCCGAGCCGCACGCCCTGGTCAGGCCCGCGCCGCGCTCCCACGTGCGCAGGACGATGTGCGACCGGCTGACCACCTGGGCCAGCGAGATATTCGCGCGATCGGGGAAGATCGGGTGATTTTCGAGCAGGGGCCCGAAGCGGGCGAGATCGAAGCGGTTCACGTCGTCCACCCAGAAGACGGCGTGGGGGTTGCCGACGTTGACCACGGAGGGACTATGGAGCACGGGGGCGTCGATCGGGCCGATCTGCAACTCGATGGTGCGCGTGTCGTGGAAGGGATCGGCGAGCGGGATGCTCTGCCAGTCGAAGCGCGGTTCGCCCATGTCGACGGTGATACGCGCGATGCTCTCGACATCGGCGGTCAGGATGCCGGCGGCCGTCTCGAAGCGGAAGTGGGCGGGAGCCGCCTCGTGCGCCGTGTGCCAGGCGACGCAGCGCATGCCGTTGCCGCAGGCCCCGGCCGAGGACCCGTCGGCATTGTAGATGCGGATGAAGGCGTCCGTTCCCGGTTGCCGCGGCTTGTGCAGCACCATCAGCTGGTCGAAGTGCGAGCGCGGCCGGCCGGCGATGGCGTGTGCTTCCTCGGCGGTGAAGACGTGGGCCGATTGGCGCAAATCCACGACCACGATCTCGTTGCCGAGGCCGTTCATCTTCGCGAAAGGTATGGTGGTCGTTGCGATCATGCGCCCATATATGGCGGGAGAGGACGCAAAGACAATCGGGAAGAGGCAGAGAATGCGTGCTGGCGGGCAGGAAGATGGCGGGGACGTCGCGTCGCAGCGCCCTCCCTCCCCCTGGGTGGTGCGCTTTCTGGGGCTGATGCCGCCCGGCGCCCAGGTGCTCGACATCGCCTGCGGTGCCGGCCGCCATTTCGCGCCCGTGCTGGCGCAGGGCGGCACGGTCGTGGGTATCGACCGGGACATTTCGGTCGCGCGGGACCGTTGGAGCGGAAACTCGGCCGTGTCGCTGGTCGCGGCGGACCTTGAATGCGGGGCCCCGCCCCCCTTCCGCGGACAGGTACGCGATGGCGTCATCGTCACGAACTACCTGTGGCGGCCCCTCCTGGCAGACATCGTTGGTGCCGTGGACGAGGCGGGCGTGCTGATCTACGAGACCTTCGCGCTGGGCCAGGAGCGGCTCGGAAGGCCGCGCAATCCCGAATTCCTGCTGCGTCCGGGCGAGTTGCTGGACGCCGTTGCGGGGCGGTTGCACGTCGTGGCCTACGAGCACGTGCGGCTTTCCGCGCCCGACCGCATCGTCCAGCGCATCGCGGCGGTGGGTTTGCGGCACCCGGCGGTGCAGGATGGCGGGCCGGCGTTCTGATCGCCGCCACATTACGCGTGCAGTCTGCGCACGGTGAGCCGGATTCGGCGTGACGAGGCGGTGTGCCATGCTCCAGGTGGTCTTCGCGTTGGTGGTCATGCTGGCAAGTGGCGGCGCGGCGCTGGCCGAGCAGACGCGGGCACCGGCTGCGCCCAAGTCCCCCTATCGCGTGACAGTCGTCGCGCGTGGCCTGGAGCACCCCTGGGGCCTGCAATTCCTCGATGGCGGACGCCTTCTGGTGACAGAGCGGCCGGGCCGCCTGCGCATCGTGACGCGCGACGGCCAGATCTCGCCGCCCGTCGACGGTGTTCCCGAAGTCGCAGCGGAAGGGCAGGGCGGCCTGCTCGACGTGGCGCTCGCCCCGGACTTCGCGGCCACGCGGGAGATCGTCCTGTCCTTCTCGGAGCCACGCGGCGGGCGGGCCAACGCCACGGCGGTCGCAACGGGCAAATTGGTCGAGCGCGGCGGCAGGGCACGGCTCGATGGCGTCAAGGTGATTTTCCGGCAGGAGCCCGCGGGCAGCGGCGGGCTGCATTTCGGCAGCCGCCTCGCCTTCGCGCGCGACGGCACGCTGTTCGTGACGCTGGGCGAGCGCTTCGTCATGGCGACGGCACAGGACCTCACGCGCCACTGGGGCAAGGTGGTGCGAATTTCCGGAGATGGGGCCATCCCCGCCGGCAATCCCTTCGCCGGCCGCGCGGATGCACGGCCCGAAATCTGGAGCTATGGCCATCGCAACCCGCAGGCGGCCGCGATCCACCCGGCGACGGGGCGTTTGTGGGTCGTGGAGCACGGCCCGCGCGGGGGCGACGAGATCAACGTTCCCCGCGCCGGCCGCAACTACGGCTGGCCCGTCATCGGCTACGGCATCGACTATTCGGGGGCGCGCCTTCACAGCGGCACGCACAAGGACGGCATGGAGCAGCCCATCTATTACTGGGTGCCGTCCATCGCGCCGTCCGGCATGGCCTTCTATACGGGCGACCTGTTCGCGCAGTGGAAGGGCAACCTGTTCGTCGGCGCGCTGGCGGGCCGGGCGCTGCACCGCCTCGTACTCGATGGCGAGACGGTCGTGGCCGAAGACGTGCTGCTGAAGGAGAGGGGGGCCCGTATCCGCGATGTCCGGCAGGGGCCCGATGGCGCGCTCTGGCTGCTGACGGATGATGGCGACGCAGAGGTGCTCAGGCTCACGCCGGGGGAGTGAGGCACGATCGTGCCGTATTGGCAGTTGCGTCACGGAAATTCATATGCCGTCATATCGGCTATATGCGCCGCGCCGCCAATGCCATTGCAACGATACGAATTGCCTTGACCGGCGATCGCCACGGCGGTTCGCAGCATGGAGGAAACCGATGAATATCGTGTCGATGGCACTGACGACCCTATCGCCCATGATCGTGGACAAGATCGCGGGTTCGCTGGGCATCTCCAGCCCGCTGGTGCGCAAGGCGATGATGGCGATCGTACCGACGATCCTGGGCAGCCTCATGGGCTCCACGTCGAAGCCGGGCGGTCTCGATGCGCTGGGCAAGGTTCTCGAGGGCGTCGATACGGGCATTCTGGGCAAGCTGGGCGAGATGATCGGGGGCGCGGGCCAGCAGGCGCTCGTCAATTCCGGCTCGGACATGCTGGGTGGCTTGCTCGGCAAGGAGAGTGTCGGGGCGCTGGGCGGTGCCGTATCGAAGTTCGCGGGCGTGGATGCGAGCGCGTCGTCGGGACTGCTCGGCCTGCTGGCGCCCGTGGTCATGGGAACGCTGGCGCAGCAGAAGACGGAGCAGGGACTGGACGTTTCCGGTGTTGCAAAGCTCTTGGAGAGCCAGAAGGACAACATCGCCGCAGCCATGCCGCCGGGCTTCTCCGATCTCCTGAAGGGGACGGGCCTGCTTTCGGCGTTGCCATCGATGCCGAAGCCCGAGGCTGCCGCGACGCCCCCGCCGGTGGCATCGCACCCGCAGCGCGAGGCGGCTGCGCCGCGCAGCGGGGGCAGCAAGATCCCCCTGGTCGCGGGGCTGCTGCTGGCTGCGCTCGCGGCGTGGTACGTGCTGGGCCGGAATGTGCGCGTGCCCGGCCTGCCCGCGGCGCCGCAGATCAGCGCGGGAACGCAGAACATCGGGGCCCAGATCGGCACGCTCGCCGAAGGGCTGCGCGGCACCTTGCCGGGCATGACCGACGCGGCGTCGGCCCGCTCGGCGCTGCCGCGCCTGACAGAGATGGGCAAACAGCTCGAGAGCATCGAAACGCTGCGCGGGCAGCTTCCGGCGGCCGGAAAACAGGGGCTTGCCGCCTATGTGGCCTCGCTGTTGCCGATCCTGCGGCCGATGATCGACGCGGCCCTGGCGCGCGCGGGCGTCGGCCCGGTCGTGAAGCCCGTCCTCGACCAGATCCTGAACCGCCTGGAGACGATGGCGAAGGCCTGATCGGGCCGCGTGCCCGGGCCGTCACGGCGGCCCGGTGCGTCGCCCCGGCGGGGCCCCACGATGTCGGCCGTGATATGTGACGTTGCCTTGCGGGCCGTCTCTCAGCATATTCCCCCCGATTGCGCGCCGGCTGGCGCGCGGATGTCTTCGCCGTGTGTCACCCGCGCCGCGGGCCTGCCGGTGACGATCGATGGGAAGGAAGCTGTCGAGATGTTTTCGTTGAAGGACCAAGTGGCGCTCGTGACGGGCGCTTCCTCAGGGCTCGGCCTGCATTTTGCCGGTGTGCTGGCCAGGGCAGGCGCCAAGGTCGTCGTGGCTGCCCGACGCGTCGACCGCCTGAAGACGCTGGCGGCCCAGATCGAGGCCGCTGGCGGCGTGGCCGTGCCGGTCGCCCTCGACGTGACGGACCCCGCTTCCGTCAAGGCGGCGTTCGATGCCGCAGAGGCTGCCGTCGGTCCCGTGACGGTGCTGGTGAACAACGCCGGCGTGACCGATCCTGCCTTCATCACGCGCATGAGCGAGACGCAGTGGCGCGGCGTGCTCGAGGTCAACCTCGACGGTGTGTTCCGCGTCGGCCAGGAGGGCGCGCGGCGCATGGTGGCCAACGGCGGGGGCGGCTCGATCGTCAACATCGCCTCTATCGTCGGGCTCGGCGCCATCAAGACGCTGGGTGCCTATGCGGCCTCCAAGGCCGGCGTCATCGCGCTCACCCGGACGATGGCGCTCGAACTGGCGCGCGACAAGATCCGCGTCAACGCCATTGCGCCGGGCTACATCGCCACCGAGCTCAACGACGATTTCTGGGATACGGATGCGGGCAAGCGCATGATCGCGCACGTGCCCATGCGCCGTCTCGGCCGCCTGGAGGAACTCGACGGGCCGTTGCTGCTGCTGGCTTCCGAGGCGGGCTCGTTCATGACGGGAACGGTCGTGACCGTCGATGGCGGCCACCTCCTGCCGACGGAGTGACGATGAACGCGAAGGAGACGACAGGCCGGCCGCGCACGCTCGATCCTGCAGGCATCGGCCGCTTGACGCCGTGGCTGGCGCCAACCATCGGCGCGCAGGACGTCACGGTCGTGACGGCGGAGCTTCTGGCGGGGGGCGCGGTTCAGGAGAACTGGCGCATCGACGTCGACGTGACGGGCGGTCCGCATCAGGGTGCGCATGCCTGGGTCTTGCGTACGGATGCGGCGGCACGCCTCGACATGAGCCTCGACCGCGTGGCCGAATTCCGTTGCATCGAAGCGGCGCATGCGGCCGGGGTGACAGTCGCTGCGCCGATTGCGGCGTGTGCGGATGCGGGCGTGCTGGGTGCGCCATTCTCGATCCAGGCCCTCGTCACCGGGAACGCACAGGCGCGCCGCATCGTGCGGGACCCGAACCTGTCCGAATATGGCGAAGCGCTGGCCCACGCGCTCGGCGGCGAACTGGCCCGCATCCATGCCATCCGCCCGGCCGATGGGGTTCTGCCGTTCCTGCCGATCCCCATGTACAACCCGAACCGGCTGCTGGTGGCGGCGCTGCGCCGGGGGCTGGACGGTGCCAGCGAGGCCCGTCCGGCGCTGGAGTACATCCTGTCCTGGCTCGATGCGCATGCGCCCGAGCCACGCGCCATCGGCCTCGTGCATGGCGATTTCCGCACCGGCAACTATATGGTGGATGGTGGGCGCCTGACCGCGATCCTCGACTGGGAGTTCTGCCACTGGGGCGACCCGCGCGAGGACATCGGCTGGTTCATCGCGCGTTGCTGGCGTTTCGGCAACGACGCCAAGGTGGCGGGCGGCATCGCGCGCTTCGCAGCCCTGCTGGACGGCTACAATGCGGTTGCCAGGGAGCCGGTCACGGCTGGCGAGGTGCAGTATTTCGAGGCGCTGGCCGCCGCCAAGTGGGCGACCATCTCGCTGTTGCAGGGCGACCGCTTCGTGAAGGGCGGCGAGCGCTCGCTCGAGCTGGCCCTGACGGGGCTGATGCCGCCGGAAATGGAGGTCGACGCGCTCGACGTGATCGACCGGATCGAGAAGGGACGCGGCTGATGCTGGCACGCGGCAAGGACGCAGAAACACTGCTGGCGCTCGTCGCCGAGACGCTACGCGCAGAAATCATGCCGGGGCTTGCGGCCGACAAGCGCTATACGGCGGCGATGATGGCCAGTGCGCTGGATGTCGCGGCGCGGGCGATCGCGGTCGAGGAAGAGGCACCGACGCTGGCGCTGCTCGACGCCTTCTACGACGACGGAGATGGCACCCTGGCGCGCCTTTCCAGCGACATCCGGGCCGGCAAGATCGCCGACACGACGCACAAGGACCTGCGCGAGCGGCTGAAGGCGCACCTGGATGGCGGAGCGGCCGTCCGCAATCCGCGCTACAGCGTGCAGCGCGAGCGCAAGAGCTAGCCTGGGAGCGCCGCGCTCGCGGCAGGCCGCGCTTGCGCCCGGCCACCTGCCGGCCTACGCCTCCCCCGGGGGCGCAATCGAACCTCCGGGCCGAACGCAATCGTGCAGCCGACGGCGCGCACGGCACCGAGAATACTGGACATCATGGTAACGATCCCCGCAGCAAAGCTCGATCGCCTGGTCGAGCGCTGGCAGACCATCCAGGCCGAGCTGAATGCCGGGCCGGATCAGGCTCGCTTCATCGCGCTGTCCAAGGAGTTTTCCGACCTCGATCCGATCGTGGCGACGATCAACGACCTGCGACAGGCAGAGGTCGAGAAGGCCGACCTGGAGGCGATGATCGCCGACAAGGCGTCCGACAAGGACATGGTGGAGCTGGCGCGCGACGAGATCGGCCCCGTGGGTGAGCGGATCGAGGCGCTGGGCCACAAGCTGCAGATCCAGCTGCTGCCCAAGGACGCCGCCGACGACCGCAGCGCCATCCTGGAGGTGCGCGCAGGCACCGGGGGCGACGAGGCGGCCCTGTTCGCGGCCGATCTTTTCCGCATGTACAGCCGCTATGCCGACCTGCACGGGTGGAAGGTCGAACTGATCAGCGCCTCCGAGAACGATCTGGGCGGCTATCGCGAGGTGATCGCGAGCATCACGGGTAAGGGCGTGTTCGCGCGGCTCAAGTTCGAATCGGGCGTGCATCGCGTGCAGCGCATCCCCGTGACGGAGACGAAGGGGCGCATCCACACCTCCACGGCGACGGTCGCTATCATGCCGGAGGCGGAGGAGGTGGACCTCGACATCAAGCCCGAGGACATCCGCATCGACACCATGCGCGCGGGCGGTGCGGGAGGGCAGCACGTCAACAAGACGGAATCTGCGGTGCGCATCACCCACCTGCCGACGGGCCTGATGGTCGTTTCGGCGGAGAAGTCGCAGCATCAGAACCGGCGGCTCGCGATGCAGGTGCTGCGCTCGCGCCTCTACGAGCTGCAGCGCCAGAAAGCCGACGACGAGCGGGCGAAGGAGCGGCAGGGCAAGATCGGCACGGGCGACCGCTCGCAACGGATCCGCTCCTATCATTTTCCCGAAGGCCGCGTGAGCGACCATCGCATCGGCCTGACGCTCTACAAACTGCCGCAGATCATCGCGGGCGAGGGGTTGGACGAACTGATCGACGCGCTCGTCACCGAGCATCAGGCGAGCCTGCTGGCGTCGATGGAGGGGGCGGGCGCAGCCTGATCCTGTATGATACCGGAACCGACACCGGGGACTTTGGGCGAGGCCTATCGCTGGGCGGTGGCACAATTGCGCGCTGCCGGCGTCGACAGTCCCCAGCGGGATGCGCGGGAACTGCTGGCCGCTGCCGCCGGCATCGCCGCAGGCCTCGTCCTGGCCGATCCGCAGCGTGCGATCGGCGTGGCAGTGGTCGCGACGCTTGCCGGGTATGTCGCGCGCCGGGCGCAGGGCCGCGAGCCCGTGTCGCGCATCCTGGGCGCGCGTGGCTTCTACGGGCTCGACTTCGAGGTAACTGCCGCGACGCTCGATCCCCGGCCCGATACGGAGACGATCGTCGAAGCCGCGCGGGAGCTGGCTGACGAAGGCGCCTGGCCCGGTGGGGCGCCCGGCCGCATTCTCGACATCGGCACTGGTACCGGCGCGATCGTCATCGCGCTGCTGACCGTATTCCCGGCCGCGCAGGGGATCGCCGTCGACATCGCGCGGGATGCACTCGCGACAGCGGCGCGGAATGCCGAGCGGAATGGGGTGGCGCCGCGACTGTCGCTGCGGGAGGCATCCTGGGCCGATGGTATCGCGGGCCCGTTCGACCTCGTCGTGTCGAACCCGCCCTATATCCCGACACAGGACATTTCCGGCCTGGAGCCGGAGGTCCGGGCGCATGATCCGCGCGCGGCGCTCGATGGCGGGCGCGACGGCCTGGACGCCTACCGGGCCATCCTGCCCAGGGCGGCGCGGTTGCTGAGACCGGGAGGTTGGCTGTTGCTGGAGATCGGCGAGGGCCAGGAGGGCGACGTGAACCTGATCGCCGACGATTGTCCCTTGGCGCCGTTCGGTGGAGCACGCCGCCACTGGCACGATCTGGGAGGTATCGTGCGATGCCTGGGGTATGCTCGGCAGGCTTGAGCGGTGCCCAAAAAAAAGCTTGGAATCTTGAGACATACGAGATAGCGTTCTGTACGAGCCAGCGTGACGGTGTAGCGTCCGCCTCGTCGATCCCACGTACGAAGCGAAACGCGCCGATGCTTTGGGCAATTGCTTGGTCGTTGCGTCCGAGCGGGGTTTTCCCCTTGGTGCCGACTTCGTGAGACTCTCCGAGAACGTAGTGCCGTTCCTCGACGTCGCGATGCAGCAGGCAGAGTGATGCGGGAGCGGTGGAGCGCGGATCGACTGTGCTGAGCGCGGGTCCGAAGGTTCCGGAGTGCAGTGAACGTGTGCCGGGCTTGTCGCGCTGTCGAGGGACGGAGCGCTCAACCTGTACAGAACGGGGATGATTATCGAGTGGGACGCCGGGGACAACCGCGCCACATGATGAAATGCGCCGCGAGCGCATGATGCGCCGCAGCAATGGCGCCTCCATCGATGTCGCAGCGTCGTCAAGCAGACCATCGCGTGTTTGTTGGGTCGTGAAAATCGCACGTCAAAGTGAGAACGGGAGCCCATGAGGCAAGGACAGCAGCATCGTCGCGGGCGTGGCCGCAATACGAACAACGGCCATCAGCGCAAGGGGCAGAACCCGCTCACGCGGAGCTACGAATCGAACGGTCCGGATGTGAAGGTTCGCGGCACGCCGTCGCTGATCGCGGAGAAATATCTTTCGCTCGCCCGCGATGCGCAGTCGTCCGGCGATCCGGTGCTGGCGGAGAGCTATCTGCAGTACGCCGAGCACTACAACCGCATCATTCTCGCCTTCCGTGAGCAGCAGCAGGCGCAGCAGCTCAACGAGTATGGCAACGCCCCGCAGCGCGTGCGTTCCGATGCGAACGACGACGACGAGAGCGGCGATGACGAGGGCGGCGAGGATCCGGGCAACGCCGAACAGCCGATGGTCACCGGACGCTTCCCCAACGAGCCACATCGTGCGGATATGCAACCCGGCGAGCAGGGGCCGCGCGAGCACGGTGGACGCGACCAGGGCCAGCGTGAGCATGGCCATCGCCATCAGCGCGACCGCAACGATCGGCACGACCGCCAGCGCGGCGACCGGTTCGACCGCTTCGGCCGTGGTGATCGGGGCGACCGCGGGGATCGCGGCGAGCGTGGCGACCGGGGCGACAGAGATCAGCGGCGCGGTTTCGACCGTCACTACGGCGGCGAACGTGCGGACCGGGGCGAGCGCAGCGGCGGCGAGCGTATGATGGACGGCGAGCGCGGTGCGGAGATGCGCGGCGAGATGCGCATGAACGAGCGCGCGCCGATGGAAGCCCGCGAGAGCGCGCGACCCGTCTACAATGAGGATGCGCAGCCGGTGGTGCGCGAAGCGAGCGAGCCGCGCGCGGAGGCGCCGGCGCGCCGTGCGGAGGGCAATGGCGCATCGCGTCGCCGCGAGCGCTTCGGACCCGAGAACGAGCAGCCCGAGTTCCTGCGCCGTCCAGTGCGGCGTCCGCGACGCGACACCGAGGCGGCGGCCACCGAGGTCAACGGCGCCAGCGAGGAGCCCACGCGCGAGTGAGGCGCGGGCCGGCCCAAGAGACGATGAGCCTGGAAAGGCGCGGTGCCACGGCATCGCGCCTTTTGCGTCGCGGAAGACGCATCGAGGGGTCTGCCCAGGGGATCGCGGATCGTGCTAAGAATTCCGAGAAGCGTGCGTGCTGTTCGCCGCGCGGCCAAGGCTTGCGCAGACGCCTCCATCATGCGCCGGCACGGTCCGCCGGTGCCGCGGGCAGCAACGGGAGTTGTGTGAGCGATGACGAACCGAGACAAGACGCAAACCGTGCATATCCCGGCGGCCTACAGTGCCGGGACCGGGGCCAACATGGACAACGTCTCGACGCAGGTCCTGGGCGACAAATCGAACGTGAAAGTCGGTGAGCTCGTCGTCATCGAAGGTGCCGGGCGCGGCGAGATGCGCCCGGTGTTCAGCGGCAGCAACCAGGTTGGCCGCAGCGACGAAAACCGGATCCCGCTCGACTTCGGCGACACGACGATTTCGCGGCTGCAGCATGCCGTGATCACCTACGACGTGGCGACCAACGCTTTTCGCATCTACGACGGGGGCAAGCAGAACCCCATCCACCTCAACGGGGAGCGGCTGACGAGCGACCGGCCCATGCAGCACGGCGACACGGTGCGCATCGGCATGACGACGCTGCGCTTCTCCGTGACGTGAACTCTTCCTACATGACCGGCAGATGACGGGCGATGGGGCTGGATGGGCACGTCGTCCAGCGCCACTACTGCTTTCTCCGGCGGCCCGGGCCGTCGTTTCGAGTGACGAGGACCATGACGAATTTTTCTCCCCGCGAGATCGTTTCCGAGCTGGATCGCTACATCGTCGGCCAGGCCGACGCGAAGCGCTCCGTCGCCATCGCCTTGCGCAACCGCTGGCGGCGCCAGCAGCTCGTGGGCGCACTGCGCGAAGAAGTCCTGCCCAAGAACATCCTGATGATCGGGCCGACGGGCTGCGGCAAGACGGAGATCTCGCGGCGGCTCGCGCGGCTGGCCGGCGCTCCGTTCCTCAAGGTCGAGGCGACGAAGTTCACCGAGGTGGGCTATGTCGGCCGCGACGTCGATTCCATCGTGCGCGACCTGGTCGAGGTCGGTATCGGTCTCGTGCGTGATCAGCGCCGCTCGGAAGTGAAGGCCCAGGCCGAGAAGAACGCCGAGGACCGTGTGCTCGACGCGCTCGTGGGGCCCAATGCGCGCGCGGAGACGCGGGAGAGCTTCCGGCGGCAGCTGCGCTCGGGCGGCCTCAACGACAAGGAGATCGAAATCCACGTCGCCGACGCCGCGCCGGCCTTTCCATCCTTCGACATTCCCGGCGGACAGATGGGGATGATCAACATCAGCGACATGCTGGGCAAGGCGCTCGGCCAGCGCACGCGGCCGCGCAAGATGACCGTGGCGCAGAGCCACGAGGTGCTCATCGCGCAGGAAAGCGACAAGCTGCTCGACGTCGAGCAGATCACCCAGGATGCAATCAAGGCCGTGGAGAACGACGGCATCGTCTTCCTCGACGAGATCGACAAGATCTGCTCGCGCAGCGATGGCACGCGCGGCGGCGCCGACGTGTCGCGCGAGGGCGTGCAGCGGGATCTCCTGCCGCTGATCGAGGGGACCACCGTCTCCACGAAGCACGGGCCAGTGAAGACCGACCATATCCTCTTCATCGCGTCGGGCGCGTTCCATGTTTCCAAGCCGGCCGACCTGCTGCCCGAGCTGCAGGGCCGCCTGCCGATCCGCGTGGAGCTGAAGCCGCTGACCAAGGAAGACATCCGGCGCATCCTGACGGAGCCGGAAGGCAGCCTCGTCAAGCAATACGTGGCGCTGATGGCGACCGAAGGCGTCGAGCTCGTGTTCACCGAGGACGGCATCGATGCCCTGGCCGATGTCACCGTGGAGGTGAACGGCACGGTGGAGAACATCGGCGCGCGCCGCCTGCAGACCGTGATGGAACGCGTGCTCGAGGAGATCTCGTTCGAGGCGTCCGACAAGGGCGGGCAAACGCATACGGTGGACGCGGCGTACGTGAAGGCCCGCATCGGCGACCTCGCCCGCAACACCGACCTGTCGAAATTCATTCTCTGATCTGCGTGGGCGCTGGTTGACAGGACGTGGCATGGCTTCAAGATCGGCCCCGCATCACGTGCCACGCGCAGCAGCAGGAGAGTGACCGCATGAGCGATGTCTTCGCCGAGGCGAGCTACGGCAGCCGGGAGATCGGTTATGGCGAACACCCGGCCGTGCTCGTCGTCGATTTCCAGAAGGGGTTCTGCGATCCGAAATTCCAGATGGGGCGGTCGCCGCGCATCCATGCCGCGCGCGACCGGACCGCGAAGCTGATCGAGACGGCGCGGCGTTGCAACGTGCCAGTCGTCGCCTGCACGGCCGGTTGGTTTTCCGAGGGGGACATGCAGCCCTGGAAGGTCTCGGCGCTCTACGAGAATTTCTTCGCCGGCGAGGAGGCCGTGGAGATCGATCCGCTGATTGCGAAGGCGGGCTACGATTTCCTGTTCATGAAGTGCGCGCCGTCGATCTTCTTCCAGACGCCGATCATCCCGTTCCTGACCAAGCACCGCATCGATACGACGATCGTCACAGGCTGCGTCACCTCGGGATGCATCCGCGCCAGTGTCATCGACAGCTTCAGCTACGGCTATCGCACGATGGTCGTCGACGACTGCTGCGGCGATCCCGCCCAGGACTCCCACGACGCCAACTTGCGCGACGTGGGCCGGCGCTATGCCGACATCAAGATGGCGGCGGACGTGGAAGCCTACTTCGAGGACGTGCGTCGCCGTAACGCCTGAGCGCACGCCTGACAGCCAGAGAGCCCGAGACAGGAGCACGCGACGTGCGAGGACAGCCCCGCCTGCGCCGGACCATGATGATCACGCCCGGCAATCGTGTCGAGCGGATCGCCAAGGCGGTGACATTGCCTGCCGACAGCATCGTCATGGACATCGAGGATGGCGTGGCGCCAACCGACAAGCCGGCAGCGCGCGCGGCCATCGCCGAAGCGTTGCGGACGCTCGATTTCGGCGGACGGGAGCGGCTCGTGCGGATCAACGCGGTGGGGACGGCCGCGTTCGCCGCCGATCTGGAGGCCCTCGACGTTGCGCGCATCGATGCGCTGTTCGTGCCCAAGGTCGAGAGCGGCGATCAGCTGCGGGCACTCACGCAATGGCTCGAGGGGGCGGAGGCGCGCGCCGGGCGGACGGATGCCATCGAGATCGTCGCCACCATCGAGACGCCGCGCGGCCTGCTGCGGGCGCTCGAGATCGCGGACGCGAGCCCGCGCACCACGGCGCTGTTCTTCGGCTCGGGCGACTATACGGCGGCAACCGGGAGTGCCGTCACGGAGCGCACGCTAGCTGCCCCACGTGCGCTGATCGTTGCGGCGGCTGCGGCGGCCGGCATCGAGGCCATCGACGCTGCCGAGTTCAACGACGTGAAGAATGCGGAGGCGGCCCGCGCCGATGCGCTGATCGCGCGCGAGCTGGGCTTTGCGGGCAAGCTGATCTTCCATCCCAACCAGCTGGCGCCGGTGAACGCTGTCTTCACGCCGACCGATGCGGAGGTCGCCAAGGCCCGGCGTATCATCGACGCCTACGTCAGCGCCAGCAGCGAAGGGCGTGGCACCGCCGTCGTCGACGGCACCTTCATCGCCGTCGACATCATGCTGATGGCCGAACGGGTGATCCGTCGCCGTGCCCAGGCCGACGCGCGCACCCCGGCAGGTTAGCGCCGGCCCTCGCGCCTCAGCTTTGCTTCGCGCCGTGTGATGTAGGCGGCGGAGGCGAAGATGATGGCGGCGCCGATCCATGTCCACATGTCGATCAGCTCGCCGAACATCCAGTAGCCGATGACGACGACGAATGGCAGGCGCGAGAATTCGAATGTCGCGATCAACGAGGCTTCGGCAGCCCGGAAGGCGCGCATCAGCGCGGCATGGCCCAGCACGCCCGTGACGGCGATGACGGCGAGCACGGGCAGCAGGTCCATGCCCGGCATGCGCCATACGAACAGGGCCGGTACCAGGGACATCGGCGTCATCATGGCCGTGGTGATGAATACGATCTTGTCGGGATCGTCGGAGCTGGTGAGGTGCTTCAAAAGCGCGCCGATG
Organism: Hyphomicrobiaceae bacterium; assembly: GCA_041397775.1. GTDB lineage: Bacteria > Pseudomonadota > Alphaproteobacteria > Rhizobiales > Hyphomicrobiaceae. The sequence continues at coordinate 83,104 of JAWKWB010000003.1, forward strand.
GTGCCGCCGGCAACGGCGGAAACGAGGGCGCAGGCCTGGCCGAGCCCCAGGCTCGAGGCACCGGGCCGCAGGATGATCATGGCGCCGACGAAGCCGATGGCGAGCGCCGTCCAGCGCCGCAGCCGCACCTTCTCGCCGAGGAACACGATCGCACTCAACGTGCCGAACAGCGGCGACAGGAAGCCGATCGCAGTCACCTCGCCCATCGGTATCAGCGCCAGCGCGTAGAACCACGACGTCATCGAGACGAGGCTGATGAGGACGCGGACGCCGTAAAGCCCCATGGAACTCGACCGGCACAGCGACAGGCCGCGCCAGGCGAGCAAGGGCAACATCAGGATCAGCGCGGAAAAGTTGCGCAGGAAGACGATCTGCAGGGGGTCGTAGCCCATGAGGGCGGCCTTGCGCGACCCCGCTGCCAGGATCGCGAACAGCACCATGGCGAGCGTGACCCAGCCGAAGGCGACCATCGGATCGGAGCGGCGCTCGATCTCGACGACGGGGGGCAGCCCGGCTGGAGCCTCGGCTGCGGGAGCGCGTGCGGACAAAACGTCGGCCTTTCGATGGGGCGAGGACATTCGCGCGAACGCTGCGCGAATCGATTGCGGGCAAACTCGATGATCGGCGTGGCGCCCGCAAGGCACGCTCCGGCCCGGCGTCGCAGGTCCGCCATGCAAAGCTGAGACAACTGGCCACGCCACCCGCTGCCGAGGGAAGCGTCAGTTTGCGCGCATCGAGGGCTTGCGCCCCGGCGCGCGACGGGGGATCGTTGGTACCCGGAGGCCGGGACATCCGGGGTCCAGGCGTTACGGCTCGAAAAAAAGGGAGAAACACATGCGACGCATCCTGCTCGCGACAGCGGCGGCCGCTGCCGTTGTCGCAGCCACGGCGCCAGCGATGGCCGGCAAGAAGGACGATACGCTCGTCTGGGCGACCGACCGCGAGAACGCGATCACCGATTCCAGCTATCTCAACACCCGCGAGATGGTGATCATCGGTTCGCTGATCTATGACCGTCTCGTGTATCTCGACGAGAAGTACAATCCGGTGCCGCTGCTCGCCTCGGCCTGGAAGTGGGTGAACGACACCACCCTGGACATGGACATCCGCAAGGGCGTGAAGTTTCATTCCGGCAAGGAGCTGGATGCGAACGACGTCGCCTATACGCTGAATTTCATCACCAACAAGGCGCACGGCTCGCTGAACTATTCCTACGTGAGCTGGATCAAGTCGGTCGACGTGGTGGACAAGAACAAGGTCCGCATCAACCTGCACAAGCCCTTCCCGACGGCCCTGACCTATCTGGCCGGATCGGCCAACATCATGCCGAAGGGGCACTACGACAAGGCGCCCGCCACGCCCGACGGCAAGAAGGACTACGGCGCGGTTCCCGCCGACGGTACCGGCCCCTACAAGGTGAAGGAGATCAAGCCGGGCGAGTCGATCCTGCTCGAGAAGAACACCGGCTATTGGGACGGCAGCCCCAAGGGCAAGCCGCAAATCGGCAAGATCAAGTTCCGCACCATCAAGGACAGCAACACGCGCCTGGCCGAAGTGATGACGGGGGCGGTCGACTGGGTGTGGGACGTGCCCAAGGACCAGGCCGAGCGGTTGAAGAACGCGCCGACGCTCACCGTGGAGAAGGCGAAGACGCTGCGCGTCTCCTACATCAACTTCGATGCCAAGGGGATCTCGCCCGACAAGCGCTTCACCGACAAGCGCGTGCGGCAGGCGATCGCGCACGCCATCAACCGGGAGGCCATCGTCAAGAACCTCGTCGGCGAGCCGTCCGAGGTCATCCATTCGCCCTGCCATCCCGATCAGTTCGCCTGCACGTCGGATGTGCCGAAGTACGACTACAACCCGGAAAAGGCGAAGAAGCTGCTGGCCGAGGCCGGGTTCCCCAGCGGCTTCGAGTTCAATCTGCACGCCTATCGCGAGCGTGAGATCACCGAGGCGGTCATCGGCGATCTCGTCAAGGTCGGCCTCAAGCCCAAGCTGAACTTCCTGCAATATGCGCCGCTGGTGCAGGCCGTCCACAAGGGGCAGGTCTCCGCGACCAACATGACGTGGGGCTCGAGCTCGATCCCGGACGTCTCGGCGTGCGCCGGCTACTTCTTCACCGGCACCAAGAACGACCTGACGCAGGATCCGAAGGTGATCGAGATCATCGGCAAGGCCGACTCGACGGTCGATCCCGACAAGCGCAAGGCCCTGTGGAAGGAGGCGCTGACGCGCATCGCCAGCGAGGCCTACTGGGTGCCGCTGTTCACGTACGCCAAGTTCTACGTCTATTCCAAGGACCTGGACTTCAAGGCGACGTCGGACGAGATCCCGCAGTTCTTCAAGGCGAAGTGGAAATAAACCGCGGCGAGCTGCGACATGCGAAAGGGCGGTCCGCGGGCCGCCCTTTTTTTAACGCCGTTGCAACAGTGGGTGCCGGCCGCCCGTGGGCTTCGATCAATCGATGCCGGGGATGACCGGGCGAATGGCATCCCAGGGGCGGGCCTGCTCGTACCAGGCGGCAAGGCGCAGGAGCTGGGCATCGGCCCCGCGCCGTCCGACGAGTTGCAACGAGACGGGCAGGCCGTCGCTATGGAGCCCGATCGGGATGACGATGGCGGGATTGCCCGTGAGATTGAAGGGGTGCGTGTAGGGATACCAGGCGCGGCGCACGCTTCCTGCCGCCTGATTGCCGATCATGACAGGCTCGAACAGAGCCTCGTCGATGCCGAGCGCCGTGCGCGACAGCGCCGGCATGGCGATGACGTCGAAGCGCTCGAACCACTGCTGTACCTTGCGATAGAGCCTGGTGCGTTCCATCAAGGCCCGGCCGACCATCTCGCCGGTCTGGCCCTCTCCGCCCGACATCTGCCGCAGCAATGTCGGCGAGAGCTTGTCGCGCCATTTCGGCAGGAGGTCGCCAAACCGCGCGTTCCACATGGCCGTCGAGAGCACGAGCCAGAACGGCTCCGTCGGTTCGAGATCGTCGCCCATGGGTTCGACCGTGGCGCCCAGTTCGCCGAGAAGGCCCGTCGCCCCTTCGCAGCGCGCCAGATATTCGACATCGCCCAGCGTATTGGCGAGATAGGGACGCCACGCCACGCGCAACCCCTTGAGGTCTCCTTCAGCCCTGGCCGCTGCGACGTAGCCCGTGGCCGACATGCCGTAGGAGTGGGGATCGGAGGGATGCCAGCCCGCCATCGCCTCCAGCATCAGGCCCGTGTCCATCACCGTGCGCGTGGTGGGGGTGATGTAGCTCATGTTGGAGAACGCATCGGGCGCCGTGTCGTGCGGGATCAGTCCCAGCGACTGCTTGAGGCCGAGGACGCCGTTGCAGGCGGCGGGAATACGGGTCGAACCACCGGCATCCGTGGCGACTGCCAGCGGCCCGATGCCCGCCGCGCAGGCGACCGCCGCGCCGCCCGAGGAGCCACCGGACGTGCGGCTGGCATCGTAGGCGTTGCGCGTGCGCCCGAACAGCGGCGCCTCGGTCCAGGGCATGTGCCCGAACTCCGGCGTGGTCGTCTTGGCGAACAATACGGCACCCGCAGCCTTCAGGCGTGCGATGGAGACCTGGTCTTCCGCCGGGACGTTGTGCTCGTGGACGTACGAGCCGAACGTGGTCCGCACGCCGGCGGTGTTGACCAGGTCCTTGACGTGCAGCGGCACGCCTGCGAGCGGCCCGGCGCTCTCTCCACGCGCAAGCTTCGCATCGACGGCCGCGGCGTCGCGCAGCGCTTCGTCAGCACAGATTGTGATGAAGCAGTTGAGGATCGGCTGGGCTTTTTCGGCCCGCTCGAGTGTGGCGCGCATCACCTCGACGGCGGAGACCTTACGGTCGCGCACCAAGCCGGCGATTTCGGCCGCCGACGCATAAGCAAAATCCCCACCACTCATCATCCACCTCCCGATCCGATTGCAGGGAGCGTAGCATTTGAGCGATGGGGAGCAATCTGTGTCGACGTCACACGAGACGGCGTGCGTCAGGCTGCTGCGAGTTTCTCCGCATGACCAAGCAACTGGTCGAGCGTCTCGCGGCATTCACGTCCCATGATCTCGTTCGCGCGACGCTGCGTCGCCTGCCACACCGGATAGGCGTCGCGGATGACACCACGCCCGCGCTGCGTCAGGTGGAGGCCACGACCGCGGCGCCCTGCCGGCGGATCCATGATGATATGGCCGAGCGCCAGGAGCCGCTTGAGGTTGCGCGAGAGCGTCGACTTCTCGATATCGAGCTCGAGGCCGATCTCGGCCGCGGTAATGCCGTCCGTCTGAGCGAGCTGGGTCAGCAGGGTGAACTGGCTGGCCGTGATCTTGTGCGGTCGCAGGGCATCATCATAAATGCGCGTCACGATGCGGCTGAGCTGGCGGACGCGCGTCGCGAGGCAAGCCTCGGTCGTGGCATTCGCGATGAGTTCGAGCTCATGCTTCTCGATCTGCGCCGGTGGTGTCATGACGTTCATAGGCAGTTTTCCCCCGTCGCTCGGAGTCCCATTACGGCTAGTTGCTACGATTCGGCAAAGGGCGGCAACCTCCCGCCAGGGGAGAGCCCAAGAACAGTGGAGAGGTGAGGCATGCGCATCGCAGAAGTGAAGACCTACGTCCTGGAGGCGCCCCTGAGCGAGCCGTTCGCATGGTCGTTCAATCGCACCGAGAGCCGCGGCTCGTGCATCGTGGAGATCGTCTCGGAGTGCGGCGTGAGCGGCTGGGGGGAGTGTTTCGGGCCGTCACGGCTCAACGCGGCCGTGGTGCAGGCCTTTCGCCCGCTGCTGGTCGGCAAGGATGCGCTGGCGACGGATCTGCATTGGCAGACGATCTACAACACGCACCGCGACCAGGGCCAGAAAGGGCTCGTCGTCACGGCACTGTCGGGCGTCGACATCGCCTTGTGGGACCTGAAGGGCCGGTTGCTCGGACAACCCGTCCATCGCCTGATGGGGGGACCGTTGCGGCGCGAGGTGAAGGCTTATGCAACAGGAACATACCGGCGCGGCACGGGCGATCCACGCGACTACATCACCGAGGAAGTGCGCGGCTACGTGCGGGAAGGCTTCTCGGCCGTGAAGCTCAAGATCGGCTTCGGCGTTGCCGAGGACGCCGCGTTGATCGCGGCGACGCGCGAGGCGATCGGCCCCAAGATCGGCCTGATGCTCGACGCCAACCACGGCTTCGACGCGATCGAGGCCGTCGACCTCGGCCGCAAGGTGGCGCCTCTCGATATCGGATGGTTCGAGGAGCCCGTGGTGCCCGACGACCTCGATTCCTACGTCGAGGTCCGGCGCGGCCAGCCCATTCCCGTGGCGGGCGGCGAATGCGAGTTCACGCGCTGGGGGTTCCGCGAGGTGCTGACGCGGCGCGCCATCGACATCATCCAGCCCGATACCTGCGCGGCGGGCGGCCTGTCGGAGTGCAAGAAGATCGCAGACATGGCGACGGCCTTCGGCGTTCGCTATGTGCCGCACGTGTGGGGGACGGGGATCGGACTTGCCGCTTCCCTGCAGCTTCTCGCGGTGCTGCCGCATTCCCCGCCACGGCATACGCCGCTGGAGCCGATGCTGGAGTTCGACCGGTCGGAGCATCCCTTCCGGCAGGCCGTGCTCTCCGCGCCGTTGGAGCACGAGGGGGGCGTGGTGCGCATCCCGGATGGGCCGGGCCTGGGCATCGACGTCGACCGGGAGGCGTTGAAGCGGTACGCGGCGGCCTGAGAGCCCGCGTGGCTATCACACGCACTAGAATCATACGGTTGCCAGTGTTCTTTTTGGCTCCGACACTCGGTCCAGAGTATGATGCGCGGGGAACCAAGTATCGGAGCCGGAACACTAGGCGCCGGCCTCCGGCGCCTATTCGACTTCCTCGAGCAGCGAGAGTTGCGGACCCGAGCAATTCTCGCGATCGAGGAGGCGGGTGGGATAGTCGCCCGTGAAGCAATGGTCGGTGAACTGGGGGGCCTGGGTATTGCGGCGGTCGTAACCCATCGCCCGATAGATGCCGTCCACGGAAATGAATGCGAGGCTGTCGGCGCCCATGAAGGTCCGCATCTGCTCGACGGTCATGTTGGCCGCCAGCAGGTCCTCGGTCTTGGGAGTGTCGATCCCGTAGAAGTCGGGATGCGTGATCGGCGGGCTGGAGATGCGCATATGCACCTCGCGCGCACCGGCTTCCTTCAGCATGGTCACGATCTTCTTCGAGGTGGTGCCGCGCACGACGCTGTCGTCGATGAGGACGACGCGGGCGCCCTTGATGACGCCGGGGTTGGCGGAGTGTTTGAGTTTCACGCCGAGGGCGCGAATCTGCTGCTCGGGCTCGATGAACGTGCGGCCGACGTAGTGATTGCGGATGATGCCCAGCTCGAAGGGCAGCCCGGAGAAGGAGGCATAGCCGATGGCGGCGGGAACTCCGGAGTCGGGAATGGGGACCACGACATCGGCGGGCACGGCCGATTCGCGCGCCAGCTCGGCGCCCATCGCCTTGCGGATCTCATAAACACTGCGCCCGCCCACAATGCTGTCGGGACGGGCGAAATAGATGTACTCGAAGATGCAGGGGCGGGCCGGGCGGCGCGGAAACGGGCGATAGCTCTCGATGCCCTGCTCCGTGATGACCACGACCTCGCCGTTCTCGATCTCGCGGACGAACTCGGCGCCGACGATGTCGAGTGCGCACGTTTCTGAGGCGAGCACATAGGCTTCGCCGAGACGGCCGAGAACGAGGGGGCGGATGCCGACGGGATCGCGGGCGCCGATCAGCATGCCGTTCGTCAGGCAGACCAGGGCGAAGGCGCCTTCGATCTGCATCAGGGCATCCACGAAGCGGTCGACGATCCTGTTCTTTTTTGAGCGGGAGGTCAGGTGCAGGATGACCTCCGTATCGGAGGTCGATTGGCAGATGGCGCCCGACTGGATCAATTCGCGCCGGATCGTCAGGGCGTTGGTGAGGTTTCCGTTATGGGCGACGGCGAAGCCACCCTGGTCGAGGTCGGCGAACAGTGGTTGCACGTTGCGCAGCACCACGTCGCCGGTCGTGGAATAGCGGTTGTGGCCGAGCGCCATGCGCCCCTGCAGCCGTTCGATGACTTCCTTGCGGTTGAAGTTGTCGCCGACGAGGCCGAGACGGCGTTCCTGGTTGAACCGCTCGCCGTCGAAGGTGACGATGCCGCAGCCTTCCTGTCCGCGATGCTGCAGGGCGTGGAGCCCGAGCGCGGTCAATGCGGCGGCATCGTCGTGGCCGAAGACGCCGAAGACGCCGCATTCCTCGCGAAGGCGGTCGTCGCCGTATCGGCTTGCACCGGGGTGAGGTATCCTGCGCTCGGCATCGCCGTCCTGAAGTCGGCTGTCCCGTGTCTGCCCGTTCGACATGGGTCGTACTCCGCTTGCAGCGTTGCTGTGTTCCAACGCAGATAGCGACCCGGCCGCCGTCACGACCGTGTCATGGAATTTTGGAGTCTCTTAGACGCAAAAAGCTGAATTGACTATCACCGCACATGCGCAACTGGGGAAATACATTCCTTCCAATCTGCATGGCTCGGCATGTCGTCATCCGCGGGGCGGCTGCTCGGCGCGCTTTGGCGCCTTCTCGATGATCCGCTCCAGGATGGGCTGAAGGGACTTGGCCGAGCTTTCCAGAAGCGGCCGCGCCCGGGCATCCTTCACCCACGCATATTGCTGGTCGGGCTCGGGGAAGAACTGCTGGTAGAACATGAAGGGGATGAGCACCAGCACGAAACCGCGCACGATGCCGAAGATGAAGCCCAGGACGCGGTCGATCATGCCGACATTACTGTCGAGCACCGAATCGGAGATGCGCGTGGTGATCAGGTGGACGACGGTCAGAGCGACCAGGAAGATGATGGCGCCGAGCGCGATCTGCACGATCACCGGCTGCACCGAGAATTTCTTTTCCAGCAGCTCGATCTGTGTGCGCAGGCTGCCTTCCGGCCGCGAGGCGTAGATGAAATAGCCGGTCGCGCCCGCAGCGACGATCCAGGACAGGATGGAGAGGATTTCCCGCGTAAAGCCCCGATACATGGCGAGGAGGCCGGAAAGCAGCGCAATGGCGATCAGCGCGGCATCGAGATAGGAGAGGGGCCCGAGCATTCTCAATTCGTCCCTGGCTGCCGGCGTGGCGCGCTTGCGGACGCTCCATGCACCGTCGACTTATCTGCGTTCAGTGGCATGGACCCGCCATATCCGCAAGTTCCTTGAGGTGCGAAATCCGTTGAAGAGATATTTTAAGGCCGGCCGCGTCGACTTCACCGGCCTGCGGCAGCACGGCTTGCGCAAAGCCGAGCTTCTGCGCTTCCTTCAAGCGTATGGCCATGTGTCCCGCTGCCCTGACGGCCCCCGAGAGGCTGATTTCCCCGAAAAACACGCGATCAGCGGGGAGAACTTCACCCGACAATGAGGACAGAAGTGCGGCGGCGGCAGCGAGATCGGCGGCCGGCTCCGTTACTTTGAGGCCGCCGGCGACGTTGAGGTAGACGTCATGTTGGCCGAAGCCGACGCCGCAGCGCGCATCGAGCACGGCGAGCAGCATCGACAGGCGGTTGGCATCCCAGCCGACGACGGCGCGGCGGGGGGTGCCCAGCGACGTGGGGGCGACCAGGGCCTGGAACTCCACGAGCAGGGGGCGCGAGCCTTCGATACCCGCGAAAACGGCGGCGCCGGGTGCCTTGCTATCGCGATCGCCCAGGAAAAGCTCGGACGGATTGGCCACTTCCCGCAGGCCGGACGAGACCATCTCGAAGACGCCGATCTCGTCGGTGGCGCCGAAGCGATTCTTGACGGAGCGCAGAATCCGGAAGGGATGCCCGCGATCACCCTCGAAGTAGAGCACGGTGTCGACCATGTGCTCGATCACCTTCGGGCCGGCGATCTGGCCCTCCTTCGTGACGTGGCCGACGAGGAGGAGTGCGGAGCCCGTCTGCTTGGCGAAACGGATCAGCGTCTGGGTCGCCGCGCGCACCTGGGAGACCGTTCCGGGTGCCGCGTCGAGCTGGTCGGTCCACAGTGTCTGGATCGAATCGATGACGACCAGGGCCGGCGGTTGGCCATCCGCCAGGGTCGCCAGGATGTTGGCGAGGCTGGTCTCGCTGGCGAGCGCGACGGGCGCGGCGGCAAGGCCGAGCCGCTCGGCCCGGAGCCGGACCTGGGCCGTCGCTTCTTCACCGGAGAAATAGAGGGTCCGCCGGCCGGCATTGGCGAAAGCTGCCGAAAGCTGCAGCAGCAGCGTCGATTTGCCGATGCCGGGCTCGCCGCCGATGAGCAAGGCCGAGCCGGGCACGATGCCGCCGCCCGTCACGCGGTCGAGCTCGGGCATGCCGGTGGGCAGGCGCGGCGGCGCCTCGCCCCGCGAAGCGAGGCTTTCCAGCGCGACGGCGCGTCCCCGTGTCGTGCGCGTGACCCCCGATCCCGGCGGCGGGCCGGCGTCGGTTTCCTCCACGAGGGTGTTCCACTCGCCGCAGGCGGGACACTTGCCCACCCAGCGATTGGTGCTGCCGCCGCAATTCTGGCAGACGAAATTGGCGCGCGGGGGCTTGGCCATTACACCGCGTCCTCGCGGGGACCATCCCGGTAGACGCGCAGGACGCGCTGGCCGAGGCGCGTCAGCAACTCGTAGCCGATCGTCCCGGCGCGATCGGTGAGGTCGTCGATCGTGGTCCGGGCCCCCATCACCTCCACCCAGGCGCCGCGCAGGGCTTCGCGCTCGGGCACGTCCGTGACGTCGACGGTGATGAGGTCCATGGACACGCGCCCGACGACGGGAACAGGGTGCGCACCGACGTATCCGACCGGTCCCGGCGTGCCGCTCGGGCCCGACAAGGCGCGAAGGAAGCCATCGGCATAGCCGCAGGCGATGGTCGCGATGCGCGCGGGGCGTGCCGTGCGATAGGTGGCGCCGTATCCGATCGGCTCGCCCGCCGGGATGTCCCGGACCTGGAGGATGCGGGCCTGCAGGCGCACGACCCAATCCATGGGGTTGGGGGCTCCGACAAAGGCGCGGCCGCCATAGAGCGCGATGCCGGGACGGACGAGGTCGTAATGATAATCCGGCCCGAGAAATGTGCCGCCGGAGTTGGCGAGGCTGGCCGGCGCATCGGGCAGCAGGGCGCGCAGGGCGTCGAACCTGGCTTTCTGGGCAGCGTTCATCGGGTTGTCGCGCTCGTCCGCGCAGGCCAGATGGCTCATGACCAGCGTGCAGTCGAATTTCGCGAAGAGGTCGCGTTCCGGACCACCCAGCTGCGCGACCTCCTGGTGCGTCATGCCGAGACGGTTCATGCCGGTATCGATATGCACGGCGGCGGGCAGGCGGCGGCCCAAGGCATCGCAATAGGCGCACCACTCGCGGACCTGCTCGAGGCTCGAGAGGACGGGGCGCAGGTCGAAGCCGGCATAGTAGGCGCAGGCGCCCGGCAACAGCCCGTCGAGGACATAGACGGCGGCGCCCGGCTCCGCGTCGCGCACGATGCGCGCCTCGGCGAGCGTGGCGACGAAGAACGTGGTGCAGCCTCCGTCGATCAGGGCACGTACGATCTGCTCGATGCCCAGCCCATACGCATTGGCCTTGATGACGCCCGCGCACGCGGCGCGACCGGAAGCGGCGTCGAGGGTCGCCCAATTACGGCGCAGCGCTCCCAGGTCGATGGTCAGGACCGCCCGTGCGCTGGGCGGAATGGCATGCGGATCACGAATCACGCGAAGGCTCCTGTGTCGAGGCATCACGATACCAGATCGCGCCCTCTAACGAGAGCGCTGCTGCGGTGGCCCCCATTGGCAACGGCGAGGGGGAGCGAAAGGGGAATGCATGGGCAAGACGCTACAATGCTTCGATTTCTTGAAAGCTGTTTTGAAAGAAATGACGGGTAAGGTGACACAGGCTGGAGGGCAGATCACGAGTTGGAATTGGAAACAGCGCCATGCACCCAATACTCAAACCCATCGAAAGGCGGTCGTTCGGACGTCGCGAAAGCAGCGTGAAGGCCGTGGTCCTGGTTCCCGGACGTGCGCCAGTGCATTGCATTGTCAGGGACTTTTCGGAAATGGGCGCCGGCATCGAATTGCTGGAGGCGATCAAGCTGCCGTTGACCTTCAAATTGCGCATCGATGCCAAGGACGTCGAGGCGATCTGCGAGGTGCGACACCAGAGGGGGCAGAACGTCGGCGTGCAGTTCTTGAGCGGCAGCGCCGGCGCCGCCATCGAGCGTGAGCTGGAAGAGCGAGCCGAGCGTATCCGGGAGATGGGGCTCGACGGTCACGTCGTGCCCGCCGTCAGGGGGCGGCCGGTCGAGCGCGGGCTCAGCTCGAAAGGCAGCGACCTGCGCCAGCACCTGTTCGGCATCCGCAAGTAGGAGCCCGCCTGTCGCGGCGGGCTGTGCCCCGGCGCTATTCGAGCCGCTCGGGCATGTATTCGCTGTGGGCCAGGTCGGAGAAGCGCGTGTACTGGCCTTCGAAGGCGAGCGTCACGGTGCCGACCGGGCCGTGGCGTTGCTTGCCGATGATGACCTCGGCCTTGCCGGAGACCATCTGCATCTTCTCCATCCAGGCCGCGAACTCGGGCGAGCCTTCGGAGGGCTTGGTGCGCTCGACGTAGTATTCCTCACGGAAGACGAACATCACGACGTCGGCGTCCTGCTCGATCGAGCCGGACTCACGAAGGTCGGAGAGCTGCGGACGCTTGTCCTCGCGCTGCTCGACCTGTCGCGAGAGCTGTGACAGGGCAATGATGGGCACCTGCAACTCTTTGGCCAGGGCCTTGAGGCCCGTCGTGATCTCGGTGATCTCCTGCACGCGGCCGGCCGATGCCGACCGTGACGAGCCCGACAAGAGCTGGAGATAGTCGACGATCAGCAGGCCCAGACCGCGCTGGCGCTTGAGTTTGCGGGCGCGGGCGGCGAGCTGGGCGATGGTGATGCCGCCGGTCTGGTCGATGTAGAGCGGGATATGCGACATCCGCTGCGAGACGTGTACCAGCCGCTTGAACTCCTGCTCGTCGATCATGCCGCGGCGGATCTTCTCCGAAGAGATTTCCGCCTGCTCGGCCAGGATACGGGTGGCGAGCTGTTCGGCCGACATTTCCAGGGAGAAGAAGCCGACCACCGCGCCATCGATCACCTTGTCCGTGCCGTCCGGCTGCTTTTCGGCGCGGTAGGCGTTGGCGACGTTGAAGGCGATGTTGGTGACGAGCGCCGTCTTTCCCATCGAGGGACGGCCGGCGAGAATGATGAGGTCGGACTGCTGCAGGCCGCCCATCTTGGAGTCGAGATCGCGCAGGCAGGTCGCGGTTCCCGATAGCCCGCCCGCCCGTGCGTAGGCGTTGTTGGCCATCTCGATGGCGTGCGTCAGGGCGGAATTGAAGCCCATGAAGCCCTGGCCGTACTTGCCGGTCTCGGCCAGCGTGAAGAGGCGACTTTCGGCCTCCTCGATCTGATCCTCCGGCGCCAGGTCGATGGGGCTGTCGTAGGCGGCGTTGACCATGTCCTCGCCGATCAGGATCAGGCGGCGGCGGATGGCCAGGTCGTAGACGGTGCGGCCGTAGTCGTGGACGTTGATGATCGTGGTGGCGTTGACCGCCAGACGCCCGAGGTATTGAGGGACGGTCGTGGTCTGATCGATCGGCTCCGCATTCTCGAAATACGTGCGCAGGGTGATCGGCGTCGCCTGCTTGCCCGCCGCGATCAGCTTGGACGCCGTCTCGAAGATCTGTGCGTGCAGGGGATCGAAGAAATGCTCGGGCAGCAGGAAGCCGGACACCCGGTCCTGGGCCTCGTTGTTGACGAGGATCGCGCCGAGCAATGCCTGCTCGGCCTCGAGATTGTGGGGCGCGGCGCGCAACGGCGCGGACTCGCTGGTGTCCGTGCCCGCCGGTGACCTGCGCAGGGGAAGCTGTTCTTGTGCCATGCGCGGGACGCTAGGCGATTCGCGGGCGCCGCGTCGCAGATCCAACGGATGTGTGCCGGTCCAGTCCCCATTATGCACAGACGACGCGGGTCGCTACTTGCGGAATTTTGCGAATCGAATGCCGGCGCTGCCGCCGCCTACTCGCCGGCCATCCGTGGCTGATCGAATTCTCCGCCCCAGGGCGCCTGCCTGTGCAAGGTGCGCTCGGCATCGACCATATAGTCCCGGACGATGGGCACGGCATCGGGCCGCTTGGCGAGCTGGATCTGGAAGACGACGATGCCCTGGTGCCGGAACGAGCACTCCGAGCCGGCGAGATAGAACTCCCACATGCGGCAGAAGCGTTCGTCGCGGAGGCGGCGCGCCTCGTTCCAGCCCGCGCGGAACCGCTCGCGCCAGTGGCGCAACGTCTCGGCGTAGTGGAGCCTGAGCACCTCGATGTCCGTGACGAGGAGGCCCTCGCGCTCGGTCGCTGCGGTAATTTCGGACAGGGCGGGAATGTAGCCGCCGGGGAAGATGTACTTCGTCACGAAGGGGTTGGAGGCGCACGGCGGTCCGGAGCGGCCGATGGTGTGGATCAGCGCGACGCCATCGGGGGCCAGGAGGTCGCGAACCTTGCCGAAGAACTGGTCGAAGTGATTGATGCCGACGTGTTCGAACATGCCGACGGAGACGATCCGGTCGTACGTTCCCTTCAGTGCGCGGTAATCCTGGAGATGGAACCTCACGGCGTCGGACGAGCCTTCGCTGGCGGCGCGCGCCCGGGCTCCCTTGAGCTGCTCGATGGAGAGCGTAACGCCGTCGACATGGACGTTCGAATGCTGGGCGAGATGTACGGCGAGCCCGCCCCATCCCGATCCGATATCGAGGATGGTCTGGCCGTCCCTGACGTCGAGCTTGGCGGCGATATGGTCGAGCTTGGCGACCTGGGCTTCCTCCAGATCCGTGTCGGGCGTGGTGAAGTAGGCGCAGGAATACTGACGGCGGCTGTCGAGGAACAGGTCGTAGAGGCGCCCGTCGATATCGTAGTGATGCGCCACGTTGCGGCGCGCGCGTCCCGCCGGATTATATTGTGCGATGCGCCGCGTCAGGTAGCGCGCGTGCTCCAGCCACATCGACCATGACGGCAGCTGGTTCAGCGCCATGTTGCTGATGACGAGATCGAGGAAGGCGTGAATGTCGCCCTCGCGCACGACGAGGCGGCCGTCCATGTAGGCCTCGCCGGCGGCAAGCTGCGGGTTGAGCGCCAATTGCCATTCCAGGCGCCTGTCGGAGAGTTCGACGCGGACGGGCGTTCCCGTGCCGTCGCCGAAGCGGTGCCGGACACCATCGGACGTGACGAGGCTCAGGTCGCCGTGGTGGATGATGCGATCGAGTGCAATGGACAGAGGTTTGAACATGGCCGGGACGCGCCTCTTCAAAGCGATCCAAACGCGCTCCGGCCGGCTCCCCCCAACGCCACGGGAACGCTGGGTATGCGACTATATGTGGCAAGCGCAGCTCTGCCAAGCCCATGTCCGGACAGCCCATGCCCGGCATCCTGGCGGCGGCGTCATGGGCTGTCGGGTGGCGGGGCGATGCGGCCATCGCTCGACAGCAGAACGGCGATCCATCTGAGGCTGGCGATGTTGGCGCAGGCGATGGCCATCACCACCATGATCGGCACGCACAGGAACATGCCGGGCAGGCCCCAGATCGTGCCCCAGAACGTCAGGGACAGCATGATGGCGAGCGCGCTGAGGTTCAAGGAACTGCCCATCACCGCAGGCTCGAGGAAATTTCCGACGGCGATCTGGAGCAGCATCAACAAAATGCCGACACCGAGGAAAGTGGTCCAGCCGTCGAACTGGAGCAACGCCAGCAGGGCAGGAAAGGCGACGCCGATGGCCGAGCCGACGTTGGGGATGTAGTTGAGCAGGAAGATGAGCAGTGCCCACGTTTCCGCAAAGTCGATCTTGAAGGCACGCAGCACGGCATAGCTCAAGGCGCCGGTCAGGATACTGATGGCGGTCTTGATCCAGAGGTAACGGCGGATCGAGGCGGAGATGTCGACCATGATGCGTTCGAGCTGGGCCGCCCGCTCGGCCGTGCCCGCGAGCCGGGCGAGCTTGGCGGCGCTGTTGCCGCGCTCGACCATCATGAAGATCACGTAGAGCAGGATCAGCGTGGCCGTGAACGCGAACGACTGGACCGAGGACAGCAGGCCTGCGGCGAGGCGGGACAACTGCAGCCGCGAAACGACTTCGGCTGCCTTGGCGGAGATGTCCGGGCCGGCCCAGGCGCTGACGTCGGTCATGCGCGTGCGCAGCCGCATCTCGTAGCGCGGCCAGGCCTGGTTGATGGCATCCGTCTGGCCGGAGACGACGAGGCCGATCGAATAGACGGCGAGCGCAATGACCAGCAGCGCGATCGCGGCGGCAACGCCGCGGGAAATGCGGAAGGGGCCGAACGACCAAGTCTGCAGGCCGTCGATGAAGGCTTCGAGCAGGTTCCACAAGAGAACCGCGATGGCCAGGGGAACGAGGAAGTCGCGGCCGTAGACGAGGCCGTACAGTACGACGCCCGCCGCCACGACCGGCACACTCATGCCGGCGAGATGCAGGTGGGCGGGAAGCCGAGGCTCGGGCGGTGTCGCTTGCATCGGAGCGGTCTCGTCGTCCTCGTCGCCGCGGATTGCGCGATGGCGTCCCGTCTCTCGTGTTGCTCGTGTTCCCTATGGTTCCGACATTTGCTCTCGGACGCCTGCCAAGGGCATGCAAATGCCGGAACCGGAACACGAGAGAACGGGACGCCTGCGGGTCGATGCGCGGGCTCAGGCGGCCGCGGGAATGAGGCCGCCCAGGCGGGCCAATTCGCGCAGGTGGTGGTCGGTGTTGCCGTAGGCGAGCTCGATCATCGTCAGGCGCTTGAAGTAGTGGCCGGCCTTGTATTCCTGCGTCATGCCGATACCGCCGTGGAGCTGGACCGCGTCCTGGCCGATGTGGCGGGCGGATTTGCCGATCTGCACCTTCACGGCATGCATGGCCCGCGCCCGTTCGGTGGCGTCGTCCTCGGCGGCCATCATGGCCGCGAAGTACATCATGCTCTTGGATTGCTCGAGATGCGTGAACATGTCGACGAGGCGATGCTGGATCACCTGGAAGGAGCCAATGGCGACGCCGAACTGCTTGCGCGTCTTGACGTACTCCAGCGTCATCTCCTGCAGGCTATCCATGGCGCCGACCGCCTCGGCGGCGAGGAAGGCGATCGCCTCGTGGACCGTGCGCTCGATGGCGGGAAGCGCACTGCCGGGGGTCCCGATGACATCCTCGGGAGCGACCTTGACGCCCGACAGGGTGATATCGGCGCCGCGCTGGCCATCCTGCGTGGGGTAGCCGAGGCGGGAGAGGCCGGCCGCCTTGGCGTCGACGAGGAAGAGGCCGATGCCGCCCGGCGCGCGGCGGTCGCCGGAGATGCGTGCGGAGACGATCAGCTTGTCGGCGCTGTCGCCGTGCAGGACGACCTTCTTCTCGCCCTCCAGAACGTAGCCGTTCTTGACGTCGCCCTTGGCGGTCACGGTGACATCGGCCAGGTCGTAGCGGGATTGCGCTTCCTGGTGCGCGAAGGCGAGCGTGGTGTCGCCGGAGATCACGGCGGGCAGGAGGCGGGTCCGCTGCTCGGGCGTGGCTGCATGGCGCAGCAGGCCGCCGCCGAGAACGACCGTTGCCAGATAGGGCTCGAGGGCCAGCGAACGGCCGATGGCCTCGCCGACGATCATCAGCTCGACCGCACCGCCGCCGATGCCGCCGTCGTCCTCCGAGAAGGGGATGGCGAGCAGGCCCTGGTCGGCCAGTTCCTTCCAGATCGCGGCGCTATAGCCTTTCGGCTCGCGGGCGAGCGTCTGGCGCGCCTTGAGATCGGGATAGCGGCGGTTCAGCAGGCCGTCGACACTGTCTTTGAGGAGGCGTTGCTCGTCGGAGAGATCGAGATCCATGGGTTTTGTTTCCTCGGATTATTCTTTGTCGATTGCGTTCAGTTGGCGCCGCGCAGGCTGACGGCAGCGATGCCGGCGCCGATGAGAAGTGCACCGCCCGCCCGGTTGAGCGCGCGAACGACGCCGTCACGCGACAGCGAGGCGCGGGCGCGCGAGGCGAGCAGCGCGTAGCCGAAGGCATTGGCGAAGGCGAGCGTGACGAACGTCGCCTCGAAGACCGCCATCTGGTTCAGGACGCCCGTCGCGGGATCCAGGAACTGCGGCAGGAAGGCGACGAAGAACGTGATGCTCTTGGGGTTGAGGGCGGTGACGATCCAGGCATGGCCGATCATGCGCACGGGCCGGGCCGGCTCGGTGCTCGGCCCGGCGTGGAGCGCACCGCCCGCCCGCCACAGCTTGACGCCGAGCCAGACGAGATAGGCGGCGCCGATCCACTTGAGGGCTGTGAACAACGTCGCCGACGTGGCGAGCAGGGCGCCGACCCCCAGCATCGACAAGGTCATGGCGGTCAGATCGCCGAGCGCGACGCCGACAGCCAGGGGCCATGCCGCGCGCCAGCCCTGGCCGAGCGCATAGGAGACGACGAGCAGGATCGTCGGCCCCGGGATGACCAGGAGAATGGCGGAGGCCGCGACGAATGCGGCCCAGGTTTCCAGCGTCATGGCCCCTTGTTCCTCGTTTCGCTCCCGTCCTCAGAAGCCCAGCACGGCCTTGGCGATGATGTTGTGCTGGATCTCGTTGGTGCCGCCATAGATCGAGACCTTGCGGTTGTTGAAGTAGACGGGGGCGGTGGGGCCGGCCCAGTCGGCGCCGCCGGGCGCCTCGTTGTGGCCGGTCAACTCGTCCTCGTCGACGAAGGGCAGCGCGAGGGGACCGGCGATCTCCATCAGCAATTCCGTCGTCATCTGCTGGATCTCGCTGCCCTTGATCTTGAGGATCGACGAGGCCGGGTTGGGCTTGCCGCCACGGCCGGACTTGGCATCCTCGGAGACGACGCGCAGCTGCGTCATCTCCAGCGCCTTCAGCTCGACCTCGACAGCGGCGACCTTCTCGGCAAAGCGTGGATCGTCCATCAGGGAGCCCGCGCCCGCATCGACCTTGCGGGCCAGCTCCTTGATGCGTGCGACGCGCATCTTCGACACGCCGACGCGGGCGATGCCCGTCCGCTCGTTGCCGAGCAGGTACTTGGCGCAATCCCAGCCGCGGTTCTCCTCTCCCACGAGGTTCTCGACGGGGATCTCGACGTTGTCGAAGAAGACCTCGTTGACCTCCTTGCCGCCGTCGATGGTGATGATCGGGCGGATGGTGATGCCGGGCGTCTTCATGTCGAGCATCAGGTAGGAGATGCCGAGCTGCTTCTTGGCGTTGGGGTCGGTGCGCACCAGCAGGAACATCCAGTCGGCGTGCTGGGCGAGCGTCGTCCAGATCTTCTGGCCGTTGACGACGTAGTGGTCGCCCTGGCGCACGGCGGACGTCTTCAGCGAGGCGAGGTCGGAGCCCGATCCGGGTTCGGAGAAGCCCTGGCACCACCAGTCGTCACAGGCGGCGATGCGCGGCAGATGGTGCTTCTTCTGCTTCTCGGTGCCGAACTGGATGAGCACGGGGCCGTGCATGGAGACGTTGAAGCCGACGGGGGAGGGCACGCCGTTCGTCTGCATCTCCTCGCCGAACATATAGAACTGGACCGGCGTCCAGCCCGTGCCGCCCCACTCGACCGGCCAACCGGGCGTCGCCCAGCCGCGCTTGTGGAGGGTCTTGTGGGAGGTGACGATATCCTCCTTCGTCAGTTCGCGCCCTTCGATCACCTTGCGGCGGATGGACAGCGGGATCTCCGTCGTCATGAACTTGCGCACCTCGGCGCGAAACGCGTTCTCTTCGGGCGTGAAGCGCAGATCCATGGTGTTCCTCCGTCAGGTGGTCGTTGGCATTGCGCCCGACCTTGGGACGTATTCAAATGCAGGCTGCGACCAAGTGCAATCGAGGAATGGCGCGTTGCGCCGGCCCGTTCATGCCGAATGCGGAATATTTGCCATGCTGTTGCTGAAGCCCAACTGCGAATGCTGCGACAAGGATCTGCCGCCGGAGGCTGCCGATGCGGTGATCTGCTCGTTCGAGTGCACGTTCTGCCGGGATTGTGCCGATACGCGGCTGCCGGGCGGGCGTTGCCCGAACTGCGGCGGTGAACTGGTCAAGCGTCCAGTGCGGCCGGCAGGAAAGCTGGCGCGGTTTCCCGCATCCACCGAGCGCGTCGTCAAGACGCACACGTTCTGCAGGCCGTAGCGTCACCACGCGCCGCACACGTCGAGGCGGGAGCGTGGCCGATCAACGATCGCCCGCCTGCCGCTTGTTGCGCAGGTTCTCCCAGTAGGCGAGGCGCTTCGTGATTTCGCGCTCGAAACCGCGCTCGGGCGGATCGTAGAACTTGAGGCGGCGGCCCATCTCGTCGGGGAAGTAGTTCTGGCCGGAGAAGGCGTCGGGCGCATCGTGGTCGTAGTCGTAGCCCGCGCCGTAGCCCTGCTCGCCCATGAGCTTCGTGGGGGCGTTGAGGATGTGCTTGGGCGGGCTCAGGCTGCCGTGTGCCTTGGCGGCCCGCATCGCCTCGCCAAAGGCTGCGTATACCGCATTCGATTTCGGCGCGGTCGCCATGTAGACGACGGCCTGGGCCAACGCCAGCTCGCCTTCGGGACTTCCAAGGAAGTCGTAGACGTCCTTGGCGGCCAGGGCCTGCGTGACCGCCTGGGGATCGGCAAGCCCGATATCCTCGATGGCCATGCGCACGAGCCGGCGCGCCAGGAACAGCCGGTCCTCGCCGCCATCGAGCATGCGGCACAGCCAGTAGAGGGCGGCGTCGGGATCGGAACCGCGCACGGACTTGTGCAGGGCGGAAATGAGATTGTAATGCCCGTCCCGGCTCTTGTCGTACATGGGCGCGCGGCGCTGGACGAGCCTCGTCAGGCCGTCGCGGGAGAGCGCGCGCTGGCCGGCCGCGACGGCGGTCAGGACCTCGTCGGCCAGATTGATGGCAGAACGGCCGTCGCCGTCGGCCATGGCGATCAAGGCCGCACGCGCGTCGGCATCCAGCGGCAAGGCGCGGCCTTCTTCCGCCTCGACCTTGGCGAGCAGTGCCTCCAGCGAGGTCTCGTCGTGGCGGTTCAGGACGAGGACTGCGGCGCGGGAGAGGAGAGCGGCGTTGAGCTCGAAGGAGGGGTTCTCGGTGGTGGCACCGACGAGCGTGATCGTGCCGTCCTCCATCACCGGCAGGAAGCTGTCCTGCTGGGAGCGGTTGAAGCGATGGATCTCGTCCACGAAGAGGAGCGTTCCGCGGCCGGTCTGGCGGCGGGCGCGGGCGCGCTCGAACACCTTCTTGAGGTCCTGCACGCCCGAGAAGATCGCCGAGATCTGCTCGAGGTCGAGACCGGCGGCTTCCGCGATCAGGCGGGCGATGGTGGTTTTGCCCGTGCCCGGTGGCCCCCAGAGGATGAGGCTGGGGATGCGGCCCGACTTCAGCATGCGCGTCAAGGTGCCGTCCGGTCCAACGAGGTGGTCCTGGCCGACGACATCCGACAATTTTTGTGGCCGCAGCCGGTCGGCCAGCGGGCGGGGTGCTCCCTGGTCGAGACCGGCAGCCTGGAAGAGGTCTGTCATGGTGCGAGCTTAGTGGGGTTCGCGGGAGCGTGCCAGATGGCGTGCGCGAGATGCGCGCGGGGCGGCTGGCGCCAGCCGAAAATGCTGCTTGTTCAACCGCCTCAGGTTCGGGCATTAACGTGCGCGAAACATGACCCGCGTTTTCGATGGGAGCCCACTCACGCATGTACCCGCTGCTGAAAGGCCTGCGAATCATCGACATCACGACCATCGTTCTGGGGCCCTATGCGACCCAGTTCCTGGGGGATCTGGGAGCGGAGGTGATCAAGGTCGAGACGCTCGATGGTGACATGAACCGCTATACGCCGCCGCATGGCGCGCCGGGACTGGGCGGTGTGTTCGTGAACAACAACCGCAACAAGCGCTCGCTGTCGATCGATCTGAAGAGCGCGCAGGGCCGGGATCTTCTCCTGCGGCTGATCGGGACGGCGGACGCGCTCGTCCACAACATGCGGCAGGATGCGCTGGACCGGCTGGGGTTCTCGTGGGAGGTCGTGCGCGAACTCAACCCAAAGCTCGTCTACTGCGCGGCGCTGGGCTACGGCAGTGCCGGACCCTATTCGGGAAAGCCCGCCTACGACGACATCATCCAGGCTGCCTCCGGTCTGGCGGGCTTGACCTGGCGGCGGGACGGCACGCCGCTCTATCACCCGACCGTGACGGCCGACAAAGTGGCGGCATTGCACGTCGTCTACGCCGTGCTGGCGGCCCTGCTGTGGCGCGAGCGGAACGGCGGCAAGGGGCAGCATGTCGAGGTGCCGATGCTGGAGGCGATGGCGGCCTTCACGCTCAACGAGCATCTGATGGGCGCAAGTTTCACGGACGACGGGGCGCTGGGCTATCACCGGACGATGTCCCCCAATCGGCGGCCCTACAAGACCAGCGACGGCTATATTGCGCTACTGCCCTATACGACGGAGCAATGGCGGCGAGCATTGACGGCGCTGGGGCGCGAGGACATCGTGGCCGAGCCGTGGTTCTGCGACAACGCGGAGCGTTCGAAGCGCACCAACGACCTTTATGTCGTGCTGGGGCAGGCGCTGGAGACGCGGACGTCGAAGGCGTGGCTGGAATTGTTCGAGAAACTCGACATTCCCTGCGGTCCGGTCAATGCGCTGGAGGATCTGCTGAGGGATCCGCATCTCGTGGCAGCGGGCGTGTTCGAGCCCAATTACGACCGGCCGACGCCGATCAAGCGGAGCTTGCGGCAGCCGGTGATCATGGGGGGCGTGACGCGCGAGCCCGACACGCCGGCACCGTCGTTGGGGGCGGATACGCGCGCGCTTCTCGAAGAGCTGGGGTTGTCCGCATCCGAAGTCGACGGGCTCGTGGCTGCCCGTGTCGTCAAGGCGCAGTCTTGACCGCAGGCTTGTCGGCCGTCTTTCCGGCGGCACATTCTCGCGACAAGATCAGCGCTCCGTGTCAGGGTCGGTGTGGACCCTGATCCAATTCCGGTCCCCACGAGGCTTCCTGAGGTCCATGTCGGGCAAAAGAGGTCCCTCTCGACGCGCAATCCTGGCGGGCGCTGCCGTGTCCGGCGGCGCGCTGGCGCTCGGCATCGGGCCGGACGGCATCGTTTCGGGCGCAAACGCGCAGCGCCCAGCGGGGGCACCGCCGCCCGCGCCCGTGACGGCGTGGCTCGTGATCCATGCCGACGACCGGGTGGTCGTGCGGATCGCCCGCTCGGAACTCGGCCAGGGGACGGCGACCGGCCTCGCCCAACTCGTTGCGGAAGAACTGCGGTGCGCCTGGTCGCGCGTGCAGATCGAGATGGTCGAGCCGGGTGCGAGCCGTGCGCAGGGGCGGGTGTGGGGTGATTTCGGCACGACGGCGAGCCGCGGCGTGCGCAACTCCCAGGACGACATGCGGGTGGCTGCGGCCTCCGCACGAACGATGCTGCTGCAGGCCGCATCCGCGACCTGGGACGTGCCGGTGAAGGATCTCGAGGTAGACGCAGGGGTCGTTCGCCATCCCCCGACGCGGCGCGCGATCACGTACGGCCGGCTGGCACCGATGGCGGCGAAATATCCGTTGCCCGATCCGCGCACGGTCAAGTTTCGCGAGCCGCGCGACTGGACGGTGGCCGGTACGGCCGTCAAGCCGTTCGGACTGAAGGAGAAGCTTTCGGGGCGGGCCGTCTACGGCATCGACGTGCGGTTGCCGGGGATGCTCTGCGCGGCGATCAAGGACAGTCCACGCATCGGCGCCTGGCTCGAGAGCTTCGATGCGGCCGCGATTGCCAACCGGCCCGGCGTGCAGAACGTGGTGCGTGTGGGAGACACCGCCGTTGCCGTCGTCGCCGATACGTGGTGGCAGGCCAAGACGGCGCTCGATGCGCTGCCGGCCGTGTGGCGGGATGCGGAGGGACCCGCCGTCGACAGCGCCGAGATCGACCGGCAATTGAGGAGCGGGCTGGAGGCGACCGAGGCGCTGGTGGGCACCACCTTCGGTGACGCGCTGAAGGCGCTGCGGGGGTCGGCGAAGCGCGTCGAGGCCGTCTATGCAGTACCGTTCGTGCATCATGCGACGCTGGAGCCGATGTCTGCGACGGCTTTGTGGACCCAGGAGCGGGTGGAGGTGTGGGCCGCGACGCAGAACGCGGAAGGCGCGCTGCATGCGGTGGCCGTCGCCGCCGGCCATCCGATCGAGCGGGCGGAGATCCACCGGACACTCAGTGGCGGCGCATTCGGCCGGCGGGCGCGCAGCGACTACATCGAGCAGGCCGTGAAGATCGCGCGCCAGATCCCGGGGCGCCCGATTAAGCTGATCTGGTCGCGCGCGGAGGATTCCGCGCACGGGCATTTCCGGCCGATCAGTCAGGCCAAGCTGGTGGGCGGCATCGACGACAAAGGTGAGCTGCAGGGCCTGATCGTGCGGATCGCGGGGCCGTCGATCATCGCGGCGAGCAATCCTCGCGGGTCGAACCGGGGGCGTGACCCGCGTGTGTTCCAGGGGCTGCACGTGGAGGCCGGCGAGGCGCAGATGGGCTACTCCGTGCCCAACCTCTACATCGACCATGCGTTGCGGGGCACGCGGGTGCCGATCGGGTCGTGGCGCGGTGTCTACGTCAATGCCAACGCGATCTATCTGGAGTGCTTCGTCGACGAACTGGCCGCGGCCGCAAAGCGCGATCCCTACCAGTTCCGCCGCGGCATGATGAAAGCGCACGCGCGCCATCGGCTCGTGCTGACCGTGGCGGCGGAGAAAGCGGGGTGGGGCACGCCGATGCCGGCCGGCTCGGGCCGCGGTATCGCGCAGGCCAACGCCTTCGGCAGCTATGCGGCCGCCGTCGCGGAGGTGCGCGTGGACGATGCGGGCGCGGTGAAGGTGACGCGCATTCTCGTCGCGCTCGACTGCGGGCACGTCGTCAATCCCGACCTGGTCAATGCCCAGATCGAGGGACAGGTCGCGTTCGGGCTCAGCACCGTTTTCCATCAGGAGACGACGGTCGAGCAGGGGCGCATCGTGGAGCGCGATTTCGACCGGTTCCCGGTCCTGCGGCTCGACGAGATGCCGCAGGTCGAAACCTTGCTCGTTCCCTCAGGCGAGTTCTGGGGCGGTGTCGGCGAGGCCGCGATCGCGGTGGTTGCGCCGGCCGTGCTGAATGCCATATTCGCGGCGACAGGCAAGCGCATCCGCCGCCTGCCGCTCAAAGGGCCGATCGTCAAATAACTACTTCAGCGATTGCCGCGACGCGACTGGCCAGCAAAGCGCACGGCTTCCTCGGCCGCACGAAACAGGGCACGCGCCTTGATCACGCATTCCTCCTGTTCGGCCGCCGGCACGCTGTCGGCGACGACGCCGGCACCCGACTGCACGTACATGCGGCCATCCTTGACGATGGCAGTGCGCAACACGATGCAGGTGTCCATGTCGCCGTCGGCGGAGAAGTAGCCGACGCAGCCGGCGTAGGGGCCGCGCTTCTCCTTCTCGAGCTCGTCGATGATCTGCATGGCGCGCACCTTGGGCGCGCCTGAGAGCGTACCGGCGGGAAATCCACCCATTAGGGCGTCGATGGCATCCTTGGAGGCATCGAGGCGGCCGTGCACGGTCGAGGAGAGGTGCATGACCTGGCTGTAGCGCTCGACATCGAACGAAGAGGCGACGCGGACGCTGCCGATCTCGGCGACGCGGCCGACATCGTTGCGGCCCAGATCGAGCAGCATCAGATGCTCGGCGCGCTCCTTGGGGTCGGCCAGAAGCTCGCGCTCCAGCGCCTTGTCTTCCTCGGGGGTCGCGCCACGGCGCCGGGTGCCGGCGAGGGGGCGGATGGTGACCTCACCCTCGCGCACGCGCACGAGAATCTCCGGGCTCGATCCGACGAGGGCGAAGTCGCCATAGTCGAGATAGAACAGGAAGGGCGAGGGGTTGGTGCGCCGAAGCGCCCGATACAAAGAGAACGGCGGCAGCGTGAACGGCGCGGAAAAGCGCTGGGATACGACGATCTGGAAGGCATCGCCGGCGGCGATGTATTCTTTGCAGCGGTCGACCATCGCCCTGTATTCGTCGGGCGGGGTGTTGGAGACCGGCGCCGGCGCCGGCAAGGTCTCGGCCGATGGGATGGCGCCGTGCGGTGGAGGCTCGTCGAGCGAGCCGACGACGCTTTCCAGACGGGCCGTTGCCGCCGCGTAGGCGTCGGCGGCGGAGATGCCGTGCGCGACGCGCACCGGCGTGACGAGGGTCAACTCGTCCTTCACGGAATCGAAGATGACCATGACGGTCGGGCGCACCAGGATGGCGTCCGGCAGTCCGAGCCGGTCGGGCGGCATATCGGGCAGCCGCTCGACGAGGCGGACGGTGTCGTAGCCCATGTAGCCGAAGATGCCCGCGGCCATCGGCGGCAGCTCGTGGGGCACCTCGATGCGGGATTCGGCGAGCAGGGCGCGGAGCGAGGTCAGCGCGTCCTGCGGCTCGGCGGCGAAGGCGTCGCTGGCCGTCTGGAAGGTGCGGTTCATCTCGGCCTTCTCGCCGAATGCGCGCCAGACGAGATCGGGCTCCAGGCCGATGATGGAGTAGCGCCCGCGCACCGCGCCGCCTTCCACGGATTCCAGCAGGAAGCTCATGGGCCGGCCGAGCGACAACTTGAGCATGGCCGAGACCGGCGTCTCGAGATCGGCGACGAGGCGCGTCCACACGAGCTGCGGCTTGCCCTCGCCGTAGATGCGCTGGAACGTCTCGCGCTTGGGCGCGAACTCGAGTTGGGGGACGGTCGGTTCGGACATTTTCGGTCGATCTCGGGAGCGGTTTGGCCGGTAGATGCAGGCGGGGGCGACGGGCTGGACCCGCAGCCCCCCGGGCCGGCGCTACTTCGGCTGGTCGGCGCCGATGGCACGCTTGTAGGCGGCCTCGTCGATGCTGACGCCGATCTCTTTGCGCAACGCTTGCACGTACAGGCTCTGCGCGTCGTTCTGGAGCTGGAAGGCAAGCCCCGTCTTCAGCTTGTCGGCTTCGTCGGCAGTTGGCGCCTTGGCCGGCGTGATGTCGGTCACGACGAAGACGACGCGCGACTTGCCGTCGGTGGTCTCGGCGGTGCCGACCGCGCCCTTGGCCAGCGTGAACGCCAGCCGGATGGCGGTGGGGGGCACCTTGCCGCCGCCACTGCTGCGCTTGAACGGCTCGGATGTCTCCACGGTCGCCGCCGCCGCCTTCGCCGCGTCCGCGAGCGACGTGCCCGCCTTGATCTTCTTGGCGATCTCGTCGGCAGCCTTGGTCAGGGCCTTGCGCGTCTCGGCCTCGATCCACAGCTTCCTGACGTCGTCCTTGACCTCATCCAGGGGCTTGTCGCGCTGGGGCGTGATGGATTGTACCTCGACCCAGGCTTCGGTGCCGTCGGCGAGCTCGATCGGGTCGCGGGGAACTTCCTTGGGACCGTCGAACGCGGAGGCCACGATGCGGGCGGCGTCCTGCTCGGTCAGGGCGGGCTTGCCATCGGGGCCGCGCCCGGCCTTGTCGATGCTGGCGATTTCCTTGACCTCGAGCTTCATGCTGCCGCCGATCTCCTTCAGCGACTTGCCGGCGCCGCGGAGGTCCTCGATCTGCTCGCGCATGCGTGTGGCGACTTCGCGCTCCTTGAGCTGCACGAGTTCCTCGTGCACGTCCTTGGCCACCTCCTCGAAGGTGCGCTTGCGGGCGGCTGCGATTTCCGTGACGCGGACCAGCAGCACGCCGGCGCGCGTCTCGAGCGGCTCAGACAGCTTGTTGAGCGGCAGTTCGAAGACCGTCGCGGCCATCTTGGCGTCGGGGATGCTCGAGCGCGACACGAGCCCCTGGTCGAGGCGGCCACGGGCGCCGTTCGTCTCCAGCGCGGCCATCAGGAAGCTCTTGCCGCCGGCGATCTCCTTGGCGACGCCTTCGCACTCGTCCTTGGTCTTGCAGACGATCTGCTGGACACGGCGACGCTCGGGGATGTTCCAGGCCTCCGGGTCCTTCTCCCAGGCGGCCTTGACTTCGCCGTCCGTCACCTTGGCGCCGGCCCGGATGGCCTCGCGCGTCAGCTTCATCAACGTGATCCTGCGCGTCTCGAGCTGGACGAACTGGCGCTTGGACAGCTCGTACTGCTCCTTGAGCTTGGCCTCGTCGGGATCGGCGATCTTGGGCTGCTTGGCCGGATCGAGCGCGAACCAGGAAATGGTCCGCTTCTCTTCCTGGTACTGGTGGGCGATGTCGATCATCGCCTTGCTGGGCGCCAGGCCGCTGACGAGGGAGCGCAGGATCTGCTCGCGCAGGCCCGAGGAGCGCCGCTCGCGGAAGTAGCCCGCTTCGGTCATGCCGAGCTGGCGCAACTTCTCGTCGAAGACCTCGCGGCTGAATTTCTTGTCGGCGCCCTGGTAGGCGGGATCGTTGCGGATCGCGGCCACGAGGGTCGCATCCGACATCGACAGCCCCAGCGATTTCGCCTTCTCCTCCAGCAACATCTGGTTGATCTGGAAGCCGAGCAGGTCACGGTCGAGATCGGCGTTGAAATTGCCCTGCTGGAATTGCTGGATCTGGTAGGCGAGGCGCGCGTTCTCCCGGGTCAGGCGGCGGCCAGCCTGCAGGCTCAACTGCTGCAGCTGCTCCTCGGTGAAGCGGCGGAACTCGTCGGCCGTCAACTGGGCTCCGCCGACCGTGGCAATCGTGTTGCTCGTGATGTCGCGGGTATAGTTGGGGATGCCCCACAGCGCAAAGCTGAGGATAAGGACGAGAAACAGAAGCGTGCCCATCACCTTGGAGGCACCCTTGCGCAGATTATCGAGCATCGGACCCTTGTTCCTGTTGGGGGGCTGAGATCGGCCCGAAAGCCGCCGCCCTGCCACCCGATCTGGCGCCCACGCGGGCACGCGCCCTGCTTATGGCCCAGACCGCAGCAGAAATCATGTGCTTTTCGCCGCAGCCCGGGCTATCGCTCCGGGCCGAGGTTGAAAGCTGTTCCGCCACATCATAGGAATCGGCGGGATGGGCTGCAAGCCGAGGCCGGTGATCCGCGCACAGATGCGTGAGGCCTCAGCATGAACGCGAGGGGAACAGGGCGATGAGCGCAGGCAAGCCGAGGCCGCTGGTGGCGGGCAACTGGAAGATGAACGGCGTCAAGGCTTCGCTCGCGGAGGTAGAAAAACTCAAGGCCGGGCTCGGCAAGGCCGGCTGTGAGGTGATGCTGTGCCCACCTGCGACACTCGTCGGTGCCACGGTGGCTGCTGCGGCCGGTTCCGCGATCGGGATCGGCGGGCAGGATTGCCACGCCAAGGCGTCGGGCGCGCACACGGGCGACATCGCTGCGGAGATGCTGAAGGACGCCGGCGCCGGCGCCGTCATCGTCGGGCACTCGGAGCGGCGTGCGGATCACGGCGAGACCAGCGCCGTCGTGCGCGCGAAGTGCGAGGCTGCGCACCGGGCCGGCCTCGTCGCCATCGTCTGCGTGGGCGAGACGGCGGACGAGCGCAAGGCCGGCCAGACGCTGGCGGTCGTGGGGGAGCAACTCGCGGGCTCGCTGCCGGATGGCTGCACGGCAGCGACCACGGTGGTGGCCTATGAGCCAGTCTGGGCGATCGGCACGGGTTTGACGCCGACCGCCGCCGACGTGGCGGAGGTGCACGCCGCGCTTAGAGCCGCCCTGACGACGCGGTTCGCCGCCGAGGGGGCCGGTATGCGTCTGCTCTATGGCGGATCGGTCAAGCCGTCGAACGCGGTGGAGCTGATGGGTGTCGCCAATGTCGATGGTGCGCTGGTTGGCGGCGCGAGCCTCAAAGCTGACGATTTCCTCGGCATTATCGCGGCCTACGCCTGATCGTACGGCGTGGAAGCCTCGCGTTCCCGGAGAGACGACGTGATCGGGTCGTTGCGTAGCATCGTGCTGGCAGGCGTCGCCGGGCTCGGCTTGTGGGTCGGGCATGTCGGCGGGGCGCATTCCGCGCCGTTGCCGAAGGACGTCTGCGACGCGCTTCTGGTCGAGGAGCAGGTCCTCGACAAGGGTGGCGCGCGGGCGAACCTCGCCAAGGGCGCCGACTGGGGCCGGACGAACCTCGACAAGAAAAAGCTCGGCCAGGTCCAAAGGTTGATCAAGGTGACGGAAGACCTGGTGTTCCGCTGCGGACTTGCGGGACAGCGGTTCGCCGCGTTCGTCGAGCCGGCACCGCCGCCGCCGCCGCCAGCCAAGAAGGCCGGGCCGAAGGCGCAAGCAAAAAAGCCGGTGGCGAAGGCCAAGGCAGCCCCGAAGCCGAAGCCGGAGGCCAAGACGGTGGCCAAGCCGCAGGGCAACAAGCCGAAGCCGGACGACGCCTATCGTCCACCAGCCAAGACAGCCCCGGTGGACAAGCCGAAAGGCTGACGTGATCCCGGCCCCGCGGGGGTCAGTCCGGTGGGCGGGTCGCGCTGTCGTCCCGTGTCCCGGTTTCCTGTTCCAGTCGCTCGATCTCGGCGCCCAGGTCGCCGAGGTCGGCGAGCGCCAGCCGTATCATCATCTGGTTCGTCCATCCCCGCGTCGCCCATGAGGTGAACGCCACCATCGCCGCGGTTCCTGCGATGGCCAGGGCGAGGTGGTCGCCGGTGCGCCACGCAGCGACACTCCACCACAAGTCGCCGATCCCGAGCGTGACCAGCGTTGCTGCGGCGGCGACGAGACCGGAGGTTGCGTAGGCTTTGACGGTCACCGTCACGTGCAGGGTGAGGTAGACCACGGCGACCGCACCGAAAGTCCACTGCAGAATTGTGAGGAGGCGTTGGCGGCGGCGCCGCGCGGCGGTTCGCGCGCTGCGCGATGGCGCGTGGCACTGCGGCACGGGAGTTGCGCGGTCGGTCATGCTTGCAAACTCACCCCTTGGGATTTTGCCCCGTGGCACACGACGTGGAGGAGGCTTCACTCGGCTGCCATCTGCCGGTCGATCGCGAGGGCGCCCGCCTTGATGCGCGGGATCAACTCGCGGCCGAATGCGCGCGTGTCGGCGACGGGATCGAAGCCGCGCATGAGGAACGAGGAGATGCCGAGCCGGTAGTAGGCGAGCACGGCGTCGGCCACCTGTTCGGCCGTGCCCACGAGGCAGGACGTATTGCCGAGTGCACCGGTCGCCTTGGTGATGCCCATCCACAGGCGTTCGTCGTGAACGTCCTTTTCCTGCGCGAAGTCGAACTGGCGCTTGCCGGCGTTGTCGACGGGGGCGCGGCTGCCCTCCTGGCGCGACCAGCCGAGCTTGCCGGTCATGCCGTCCAGGATCTTGTGCGCCTTGTCCCATGCCGCCCCTTCCGTCTCCGCGATGATCGGACGGACGGACATGTTGAAGCCGACGGTGCGGCCGTGAACGGCGGCCCGCGCGCGGAAATCGCGAATGCGCTCGGCCGTCGTCGCGCGGGGCTCGGCGTAGATGGCGAACACGTCGCATTCCGCCGCCCCCATGGCGAGGGCGCCTTCGGAGGCGCCGCCGAACATGATCAGGGGATGCGGTTTCTGGAAGGGATGGACGTCGGAATGGGCGCCGCGCACCTTGTAGAAACGGCCGTCGAAGTCGAACGGCGTCGTCTCGGCCCAGGTCTTCTTGAGGAGGTGCAGGTATTCCTGCGCGCGCTCGTAGCGCTCCGCTTTCGGCGAGAAATCGCCGTCGCCCTGCTGCTCGGCATCCGTCTTGCCGGTGATGATGTGGATGGCGATGCGACCGCCGGTGAGATGGTCGAAGGTGGCGACCTTGCGCGCGAACAGCGTCGGGGCGACGAAGCCCGGGCGATGCGCGACGATCATGCCGATACGCTTGGTGTGGTGGGCGGCGTGCTGCGCGACGAGGAAGCCTTCGGCCGAGGAGGAGGTGTAGCCCACGAGGACGTGATCGTAGCCCGCTTCCTCGTGAGCACGGGCGAAGTCCACGATGAAGGAGGGGGAGATGTCGCCCTCCAGCACCAGAAGCGTGGACGTGCTCTGCGGCGGCGTCACACCGATCATGCCGATGATGCGGGCGGGCATAGGCGTCTCCTCGTCAGGTGTCTCTTCGTTGCGATGCCGCGCGTTCGCGCGCGTGCCGGAAGCGGGCCAGGGCGTCGTCGGACCAGACGTCCTTGGGATCATAGAACTCGGGCACGGCCCGCGCACCTTCCGGCAGCGCGACCCAGGGCTGCTTGGAAGAGGTG
Source organism: Hyphomicrobiaceae bacterium (assembly GCA_041397775.1). Classification (GTDB taxonomy): domain Bacteria; phylum Pseudomonadota; class Alphaproteobacteria; order Rhizobiales; family Hyphomicrobiaceae. The sequence goes on from JAWKWB010000003.1 coordinate 114,205, forward strand.
TAGATGTGGATGTCCGGCGGGCAGAGGTCGGGGTTGTCGAGGGTACCCACGCGCACGAAGCGCATGGCGGGACCGGCCTGGGGATAATTGCTCCACACCGCTACCTTGCAGACGGGGCAGCGGGCAACGCGCTGGCCCTTGCCGCTGGCGGAGGGCGTGTCGATGATCTCGGGCTCTGCTCCCGTGTGGACGACGCGCTCGGCCTCGAACACGGCATTGAGCGCGTGTGCCGTGCCGGTCTCTCGCTGGCACCAGCGACAATGGCAAGCATGAACGACGATGGGCGTTCCCGCGATGCGATAGCGCACGTTGCCGCACGTACATCCGCCTTCCATGGCAACCTCCGTATGGGTGCGTTTCAAGGCGTCAGTGTTCCACGGAGAGGGGAACGAAGGAAGTGCGAAGGCCTCGCATGCGGCGGGGGGGACTGGCGGCGGCCTTGCGATCACAATGTGGTGTGGCACCGCTCATGATTCATCTCGTGGCCTCGTGTCCCGACCGCAAAGTCCGTCTCATTCTTCTGCGGGCATTGATCGGACTCTGCGGTCGAAGTGACACGAGCAAGACCGTTGACACGAGCAAGCAACAGCGTTGTTCGCCGTAGCCGGCGCGGATCACTCTGGTCTCACCTCCCACCGGTTCCCCGGCCAAGCGGGCGGGCGGGAGCCCGACCGTGCCGAGCCGGGGTCTTTCCCGGTTCTGTCAGGCACGGCGCTGCCGCCGCATGTGGCCACGCTCGTCGTGGCCCGCACCGCGATGGATCCCGGATCGCCGCGCGTCGCGCGCCGTCCGGGAAACCGGCGGATGGGGTCCCTTCGCCCTCTCCGGTTCCCCGGCCAAGCGGACGGGCGATAGCCCGGCCGTGCCGAGCCGGGGTCTTTCCCGGTTCTGTCAGGCGCGGCGTTGCCGCCGCATGTGGCCACGGCCGTCGTAGCCCGCACCGCGATAGATCCCGGATCGCCGCGCGTCGCGCGCCGTCCGGGAAACCGGGGAGGGGCGGCATGATTGGACGTCCGCTCGGCGAGCCAGCGGCAGACATGGAGCGGACTTCCAATCCGCCACACTCGTGTCCCGACCGCAAAGTCCGTCTCATTCTTCTGTGGGCTTTGAACGGACTTTGCGGTCAAAAGGGACACGAGCAAGATCATTGACTGAGTGTGGCGTCATGATTGGACGTCCGCTCGACGAACCAGCGGCAGACATGGAGCGGACTTCCAATCCGCCACACTGTCCAATCCGCAACACTTGCGCCGGGCTTATCCCTTGCGCAGGCTCGGGGAGATGATGTCCTGGGGTAAACGATACGAGAGGAACCACGAGGCCATGACCACCGTCACCGGCTATCACGCCCACGTCTACTTCGACGCGCAGACGCTCGAGAAGGCCCGCCGCATCTGCACGGCGTGCAGCGAAATGTTCGGCCTGACCATGGGCCGCGTGCACGAGCGGCCCGTGGGTCCGCATCCCGACTGGAGCTGCCAGCTGGCGTTCGGTCCGGAAAAGTTGGGCCAAGTCGTGGGGTGGCTGTCGCTCAATCGAGACGGGTTGGTGGTGCTTGTGCACCCCGAAACGGGCGACGCGCTCAAGGATCACACCGAGCACGCGGTGTGGATGGGTGCGGTCCGGCCGCTCGACGTGAGCCTGTTCTCGAAGCAGGGCTGACGGGCGGCGAAATCGTTTGCCGCAGGAATACCGGTCACGTGCCGCGGCAGGCCGGACCAGCGCGGGTCCAGCCTGCACGTCGACGTCATGGTCTTCGCGGGGATCAGCCGCGCTTGACGTTGCCGCTGCGCACGGGCACGCCGAATTCACGGAAGCAGATGTCGGCGAGCCTGGCGACGCCTTCGCGGATTACCGCTTCGGTCGGATTGGCGAAGCAGATGCGCAGGCGCGTGCGACCCAGCTCCGCATTGCTCGACCATTCGATGCCCGGATTGATGGCGACCCCCTCTTTCGCCGCCGCCTGGAAGAGCTTCAACGTATCGACCTGCTCGGGCAGCTTGACCCACAGGAAGATGCCGCCTTCGGGAACGTCGAACTCGGCCGACGTGCCGAACTCCGCATGCAGCGTTTCGACGAGCACATCGAGCTTGCGCTTGAGCGCCTTGCGCAGCTTGGGCACGTGCGCGTCGAAGTGCTTCGTGCAGTACTCGGCGAGCATCATCTGCTCGAGCGCGCCGGTGCCGGCGTCCGTCTTCATGGAGAGGATGCGGCCCATCAGCGGCCAGTTCGCGACCAGATAGCCGATGCGCAGCGCGGGGGCGATGTTCTTGGAGAACGAGCCGATGTGGATGACGCGGTCATTGTCGCCGGCCAGCGCGCGCAGGGCCTTGGGACGCTCTCCGGCCCAGGTGAGGTCGGCGTAGCACTCGTCCTCGAAGATCGGCACGCCATAGGCTTCCGACAGGCGCAGCAGTTCCAGGCGCCGCTCCATCGGCATGACCGTCGCGGTCGGGTTCTGCACCGTGGGGATCGTATAGATGTACTTCGGGCGCACGCCCCGGCCCTTGAGGTCGGACAGGATGGCGTCGAGCGCATCCATGCGGATGCCGCCCTTGTCGAGGGGTGCGCCGACCCACTTGACGCCGAGCTTGGCCACGCGCGTCAACGAGCCGCCGTAGGTGGTCTCCTCGCCGATGATGGTGTCGCCGCGCTCGAGCAGGACCTGGTTGACGAGGTCGAGGCCCTGCAGCGAGCCCGACGTGATCAGGATGTCGTCGGTGGAGCAGGTCATGCCGGCGTCCTGCGCCAGCTTCTTCACCAGGAACTGGCGCAGCGGCAGGTAGCCCTGTGCGCCGCTCTCCAGATTGTAGGTGGCGAGCGTGCGCCCCTCGCGCGTCATGACGGCGGTCATGGCCGCGATGAGCTCTTCAACGGGGACGCTGGCGCTGTCGTTATGGCCGCCGACGAAATTGTAACGGGGGAAGCCCGACCATTTGGCCGCCGCGGCCGGCAGGTCCTTGCGGAGGAGGTCGGTGTAGTCGATCGGCGTGTTGGCCATGATGTCCTCGGGTCTGGATTTCTCTGTCGGGGCGCATATTTGCCCCAGACGGGCCGGACTTTCCAGCGTGACTTTCCAGGGTGACTTTCCAGGGTGGTCTCGCGTCGTGCGGCGCGCGCGATGCCGGCCGTCCCCGATGGCGCAGACACTCTTCCGGTTCTCTCCATGGCCGCTATGATCCAGCGACCGCCCGTATCGGGCGGCCCCGTGACGAGGAGCCCCCGTTCCATGACCGATGCCTCCGCCACCGCCGGTGCCTCCACGCACGAGTATGTGGACGATCCGCGCAACGCCGAAATCCTGATCTCGCTCAACGGGCGGCTGGTGCCACGCGCGCAGGCGATGGTTTCGGTTTTCGATTCGGGTTTCATTCTGGGTGACGGCGTCTGGGAGGGCCTGCGGCTCGTCCAGGGCGGCATTCCCCTCCTGCAGGATCATCTGGAGCGGCTCTACGAGGGGGCGCGTGCCATCTTCATGGATATCGGCCTGACGCCCGCCGAGATGTCGCAGCGCGTGTTTGACTGTCTCGCCGCGAACGGGATGCAGGACGGCGTCCATATCCGCCTGATGGTGACGCGCGGCCTCAAGCGCACGCCGTATCAGGACCCCCGCGTCACGATCGGGCCGGCCACGGTGGTCATCATTCCCGAGTACAAGAACCCGAAGCCCGAGATCGCGCAGAAGGGGTTGAGGCTTTTTACGGTGCACGTGCGCCGGACGGGGCCCGACCAGCAGGACCAGAAGCTGAACTCGCACTCCAAGCTCAACTGCATCCTGGCGTGCATCCAGGCGACGCAGGCGGGGGCCGACGAGGCGCTGATGCTCGATCCGCAGGGCAACGTGGCGACCTGCAACTCGACGCATTTCTTCATCATCCGGCGCGGCGAGCTGTGGACCTCGGGCGGCATGTACTGCCTGGGCGGGATTACACGGCGCAACGTGCTGCGCGCCGCGCGAGAGGCGGGCATTCCCGCGTACGAGCGGGACTTTTCCCTGGTCGACGTCTACGGGGCGGACGAAGCCTTCGTCACGGGCACGTTCGCGGGGCTGACGCCGGTCGTCGAAGTGGACGGACGCCGCATCGGGCATCCCACGCGCGCCCTGCCGCCCGATCCGGATGGGGGCGCGGCCGGGCCCATGACGCGGCGCTTGATGCAGCTCTACAAGGCGCTCTGCATGCGCGAGACGGTGCGGCCATGAGCGCGCCCGTTGCCCGCATCGCGCCCGTCGTGCGCATCGCCATGTGGTCGGGACCGCGCAACATCTCCACGGCGATGATGCGATCGTTCGAGTCACGGGCCGATTGCGTCGTCTGGGACGAGCCGTTCTACGCGGCGGAACTGGCGGCGACGGGGCGCGATCATCCCATGCGCGAGGCGGTGATCGCCGCCGGCCCGACGGACCCCGACGCGGTCGTGGCGCGGCTTCTCGGGCCATTGCACGACCCCGACAAGCCCGCAGCGCGCGTCTTCTACCAGAAGCACATGACGCACCATATGCTGCCGGCGTTTCCACGCGACTGGCAGACGCACGGGGAAATCGTGCACGCCTTCCTGATCCGTGAGCCCGAGCGGGTGCTGGCGAGCTACACGAAGACATGGGAGCAGGTGTCGCTGGAAGAGATCGGCGTGCCCCAGCAGATCGCGATCTTCGACGCGGTGGCCGATCGCCTGGGACAGGCGCCACCCGTGGTCGACACGGCCGACGTGCTGGCCGATCCCCGCGGCGTGCTGGAGCGGCTGTGCGAGCGGCTGGGCATCGCCTTCGATCCGGCCATGCTGAGCTGGCCGTCCGGTCCGCGCGCCAGCGATGGCGTGTGGGCGCCGGCCTGGTACGCGAACGTATGGGCCTCGACCGGGTTCGGGCCACCCGATCCGCGGCCGTTGCCCCGGCTCGAGGGGGCACTCGCCCGCATGGCGGACGAGGCTCGCCCGGCCTACGAGCGCCTGGCGCGCTATCGCATCCGCGCCTGATGCCGGCGCGGTGCCCGGGAGAGTGATCCGTCAGCCCTGGCGGGGGTAGACGGGCTTGGGGCCGTCTCCCGGCGTGAGGAACGAGGGCGTGGCCGCATTGCTGCGCAGGCCGTCCAGGTAGGCCAGCAGGTTCAGGATCTCTTCGTTGGAGAGCTGCAGGTCCGGCATCGGCCGGTGCGGCTGGATCAGGACGTCGCGAATGTGCCGGCCGGTCTGCCCCGGCTTGTTGGCGATGGCCTTGAAGGAGGGGATGCCCGGCGTCACGGTGGTGGGCGCCGCGCCCTCCATGATGTGGCAATTCTTGCAGAAGCGTTCGGCGATCTGGCGGCCCTTTTCCGGATCGGGATTGGTGGGCGTCCCGTTCGCGCCCGACTGGGCCAGCGCCGTGCTGCCGATGCCGATCACAAGTGCCGCGGCCGCGAGCACGCGGGCGGGCAGACGTGGCGTGGAACGGGGGCTGGCGTCCAAGGTCATCGGTTGGCTCCTGTCGTTGCTCGTGCAGTGTGCCCGCGCGCTCCGCCGGGCGACTTGCTCGGGATCAAGGGGCGTGGCGTCGGGCATGTCGATCGCGGTCCAATCTGGCATGAAGATTCGTATTGTCGGGCGACTTTTAGTAAACGGAGCCCGAAACCCGTTTCGAGGAGCCGGACCCATGACCAACGACAACGAGCCCGAAGGCGATGCGGCAACCGGATTGCGGGCGGCGATCGTGCCCGTGACGCCCTTCGAGCAGAACTGCACGCTGGTCTGGGACGAGGCGACGAAGGTGGGCGCAGTGTTCGATCCGGGCGGGGACGTGCCGCGCATCGAGGACGCCATCCAGCAGGTCGGCATCAGCATCGAGAAGATCGTGTTGACGCACGGGCATCTCGACCATGTCGGCGGGGCGGCGGAGCTTGCCGCCAAGCTCGGCGTGAAGATCGAGGGCCCGCACAAGGCCGACGAATTCCTGATGTCGGGCGTGGAGGCGCAGGCGCGCAGCTATGGTCTCGCCGGCCTGAAGAACGCGACGTCGGACCGTTGGCTGGAGGAGGGCCAGACGCTCACCGTCGCGGGACACACGTTCGAGATCTTCCATTGTCCCGGCCATTCGCCGGGCTCGCTCGTCTATTTCCATCGCGCGCAGCGGTTCGCGCTCGTGGGCGACGTACTATTCGCCGGCTCGATCGGCCGCACCGACTTTCCCTATGGCGACCACGAGGCGTTGATCGCAGGGATCAAGACGAAGCTCCTGCCGCTCGGCGACGACATCGCGTTCGTGTGCGGACACGGACCGGCGAGCACGTTCGGCCGGGAACGCGAGACGAACCCGTTCATCGCCTGAGGATGGGTGGGTGGCGGACGGCGTCAGCGCCGTCCGAACCAGAGTGTGAAGTAGCCGGGGCCGGTGTCGGGCGCGTCCTGGCCGTTGCTCTCCCAGAAATCGAGCGTCTGCCGACGCAACGTCTCCGAGCAGCTGCGGATGCAGTAGATCCACGTGCCATGGGGCATGCGCACCTGCCAGCGGCCGTTCGGCCCGCGACGCACGGGACCGGAGACGGTGCCGCGGCCATACCGGCTTTCTGCGACGACGTAGCGGTCGCCGTAGTCGGGCTCGTAGCGATGGCGGCCATAGCGGTCGGCCGACGCGGGTGTCGCCGCCGTTCCTGCGGCCAAGGTTGCCAGGGCGACGGCCGCGAGCATGGTATGCCGCGCGGAAACCTTCGGAACGAACAAGCTCTTCATCTTCCAAGATCTCCTGTCTTGCAGCGGCATGGCAGCCGGACCGGCCTCGACGTCTCGCAGGTTCCGGAGCCGAAATGGTGGCAGCCGTCCGGGACGGTCGCGCGTGCGTCCGAAGCAGGCACGCAACGCATAATATCCCATGTGTTCAAGAGGTTTAATCGGCGTTAACGCCGCTGCATCGCGTGTGACGCGTGCGTGTCCCTCCTGCCACAGTCGGCGCGACACGGAACCTGGTCGTCATGCGATTTCCGCCAGCAGGCACTTGAGGGTGCCGTAGTCGTAGCGGCCGTCGAGTGCTGCGAAGGCGGGTCCGAGCTTGCCCGAGTCGAGCGTTCCCAGGCGTTCGAACACAGCCAGGATCTCGTCGACCTCGTCCTCCTCGAGTTGCAGAACGTCTCGGGCCTCGATGAGGCCGGCCTCGATCGCTTCGGCGAAATGGCCGAGCACGGTAGCAGGCTCGATGCCACGCTGCTGGGCGATGGTCTCCGCATCGTTGCCCTGCAGGTGCAAGGCGAGCGTCTGGTTGACCGTTGCCGACAGCTTGTTCTGCAGCATGGGGTGGCGCGCAAAGCGTGCGATGACACCGATGAGCGCGGCGCCGTGCCGCTCGATCTTGCGCTCGCCGAGCCCGGTGATGCCGTGCAGGCTTTCCATGTCGGCAGGGCGCTTCTCGGCAAGCTCGGCCAGCGTGCGGTCGTGGAAGATGACGTAGGGCGGGATGTTGGCAGCCGCAGCCAGCTCCGAGCGCAGCGCCCGCAGTGCCTGATACAAGGGCTCGTCGGCCGCGGCGATGCGCAGTGCGGTTCCCGAGCCGCCGCGGCGTCCGGCCCGGCTGGAGGCGCGCGGTGCGGCGGCGGGGGGCTTGCGGACGGCCAGTCTTTCTTCCCCACGCAACAGGGGGCGTGCGGCTTCGGTCAGTTGCAGCGTGCCCTTGCCGTCGCCATCGGTTTCCAGGTAGCCCATGGCGACGAGCTGGCGGAACAGGCCGCGCCACTCCTGCAGCCCCACGTCGGCGCCGATGCCGAACACGGACAGGCGGTCATGGCCGTTGCGCTGGATGCGGTCGTCGCTCTTGCCGAGCAGGACATCGACGACATAGCCGACGCCGAAGCGCTGGCTCGTGCGATAGACGGCGGAGAGGGCCTTCTGCGCCATCACGGTGCCGTCGATCGTCTCCGGCGGATTGAGGCAATTGTCGCAGTTGCCGCAGGGCTCGGCCATGCGCTCGCCGAAGTAGGCGAGCAGGGCCTGCCGCCGGCAGGTGGCCAGCTCGGAAAGGGCGACGAGGCTGTCGAGCTTCTGGCGTTGAACGGCCTTGTGGGCGTCGCTCGCCTCGCTCTGGTCGAGCCATTGACGCTGGGTGACGATGTCCTGGAGCCCATAGGCCATCCAGGCACTGGCCGGCTCGCCGTCACGGCCGGCGCGACCGGTCTCCTGATAATAGGCCTCGATCGACTTGGGCAGGTTCAGGTGGGCGACGAAGCGGACGTCCGGCTTGTCGATGCCCATGCCGAAGGCGACGGTGGCGGCGATGACCAGCCCATCCTCCTTCAGGAAGCGCTGCTGGACGCGACGGCGCTCGTCCGCCGTCATGCCGGCGTGATAGGCGAGCGCGGTGCGGCCTTTGGCCGTCAGCCAAGCCGCCGTCTCCTCCACCCCCTTGCGCGTGAGGCAATAGACGATGCCGGCGTCCTGCGCGTGCTCGGCGGAGATGAACTGCCACAGCCGTTCGCGCGCGCTCATGGAGCCCATCTCGGCGATGGTATAGCGGATGTTGGGGCGGTCGAAGCTGGCGACGAACTGGCTGGCGTTCTCGAGCTTCAGCTCCCGGACGATCTCGTCGCGCGTGCGGTCGTCGGCGGTGGCGGTGAGCGCCACGCGGGGGACGGAGGGAAAGCGCTCGGCCAGGACGCTGAGCTGGCGGTACTCCGGCCGGAAATCATGCCCCCACTGGGACACGCAGTGCGCCTCGTCGATGGCGAAGAGCGCGATGTCGCGGGCGGACAAGAGCGACAGCGTGCGATCCTGCACCAGTCGCTCGGGGGCGACGTAGAGGACATCCAGGGAGCTGTCGAGAATGGCGTTCTCGACGTCGCGCTGGGCGGGCAGATCGAGGGAGGAGTTGAGATAGGCAGCCTTCACGCCCAGTTCGCGCAGCGTGTCGACCTGATCCTGCATCAGGGCGATCAGCGGCGAGACGACGACGCCCAGGCCGTGGCGCGTCAGCGCGGGCACCTGGTAGCAGAGCGATTTGCCGCCGCCCGTCGGCATCAGGACGAGCGCGTCCCGGCCGTTCAGCAGCGTGTCGATGATATCGGCCTGGTGGGGCCGGAAGGTCTTGTAGCCGAACACGGTTTCGAGCACGCGCTGGGCATCTGCCAGCGTGGGGGCTTGCGGCTCGCGTTGGCGGGGCAGGGCAGACATTTCGGATGATCGCTCCGGCGATAACAGCCTCGCAACGTAGAGCGATTCGGAAAGCGAGGGGCGGTGCAAATGCCACTCTGTCCCCGACAATATGCGGCGAGGACGGCGGGGCGAGGCGGACCGGCTACTTGCAGTTGGCGAGGTCGGCGGATTGGAGCTGTTTCCTGGCGTCCGCGTTGCCGTTGTCGGCGGCGCGCCGATACCACGAGCGTGCCTCGGCGCAGTTCTTCGCCACGCCGCGTCCCTGCAGATGGAGAAGGGCTAGATTGCGCATGGCATCGGCATTGCCCAGGTTGGCGGCACGCAGATACCAGCGCGAGGCTTCGAGCGGGTTCGACGGCACGCTGTCGCCGTTGTCGATCAGCACGCCGACGCTATTGATCGACGGGGCGTTGTTGCGCTCCGCTCCGAGCCGGAACCAGCGCAGCGCCTCGGCCTGGTTCTTCGTCACGCCCTTGCCGTCGTAATAGAGGTTGCCGATCTCCTGCATCGAGGGGCCGTAGAGGCGCTCGGCAGCGGCGCGATAATTGCGCAAGGCCTCGGTATAGTTCTGCTGCACGACGAAGCCGACCTCGTACCAGAAGCCGAAGAGGTGCTGGGAACTCTCGTCGCCGTGCGCGATGGCGGTTTGCAGGAGTTCGCGCGCTCTGCCCGCATCCTTCGCGACGCCTTCGCCCGCGCCGAGCAAGACCGCCAGATCGCGCATTGCGCCGGTGGCGCCCAGGGCGGCGGCGCGGCGGTAATAGTCGATGGCACGGGGCACGTCCTTCGGTGTGCCGAGCCCGTCGCGATGCATGACGCCCAGGATCGTCATGGCGTCGGAATGGAATGCGTTGGCCATGCGCTCCAGCCCGCTCTTCGCCTTGGCGAAGTAATCCCGGGCCCGCGCACGGTCGGTGTTCACGCCGTAGCCGTACTGGTAGGTGTCGGCGAGCAGATAGTCCGCGCGGGCCTCGTTCCTGGCGGCGGCCTCCTCGATCCAGCGCAGGGCCGCGGGAATATCCTGGGCGGCGCCGCGCCCGTCGCGCAGTTGCAGGCCGGTGTACAGCATGCCTTCGCGCATGCCGCGGTCTGCCGCCTGCCTGTAGAGGGCGTGGGAGCGCGCTTCGTCGCGCGCGAGGCCCCCCTGCCCCTCGCCGAGGCAGCCCGCGTAGCTCGTGAGGCCGGTGAGGCTGCCGCCGCGGCGCGCCTGATCGAACAGCCGGCATGCCGCCGCGCGATCGAACTGGACGGGCGCGATGCCGTCGTAGAGCAACTCACCATATTGGGCTTGCGCCTCGGGGTAGGCGGCATGGCTCGCGGCCACGAGCAGCGGTTGGGCGCTCTTGAAGTCACCGGCGGCGCGGTAGGCGTAGGCGAGCTGCGTCTGGATGCGCGGGCGGTCCCGGTCGCCGGCGCGCTCGAGAGCGGCACGGCAGGCGCCGATGGCCTCGGCGTGGTCGACGTTTTCGAGGGATACGCCGGGACCCTTGGCCTTGGGGTCGAAGGGAATGGAGGCGAGCCTGTCGCAGGCGGCGGCGACAGTGCTGCCGGCGGGCCTCATGAGGGCCACGGCCGCCATGCCGGCAACGAGCAGCAGGGCGGCCGCGGCCACGATCATCGCCGACTTTTTCCGGGCCGGCGCTGCGGGTGGCGGCGATACGAGCGGCTGAGGCTGGCCGGCATTGCCGATGGCGGTCCAGCCCGCTCCTGCGCCTTCCCGTGCATTGCCCGGGCCTGTGGCGATGGTCGCGCCAGGTGCCGGGACTGCAGTGGGGCCACGCGCGCCCGGTCCGGAAACGATTTCGCGGGTTTCCTCGCCGCCCAGCAGGCTACGGCGCCACGCCTCGATCGATTGCGGGCGCTGGCCGGGAGATGGCCTCAACGCGGCGTCGATGGCGGCAAGGAACGTGGGGCGGTAGTCGCCGCCGATCGCTCGGGTGGCGGGCACATAGGTATCGTCGAGCATGCGCAAAGCGGCTTCGGGCGGGGCCTTGCCCGTGATCAGCATGTAGATCGTGGCGCTCAGCGCATAGATGTCGCTCCAGGCGCCCTGGTTGCGGGCGTCGGTGGTATAGTGCTCGGGCGGCGAGTAGCCGCTCTTCACGATGGCCGACATCTGCGTGGAGCGCTGGCCGATGGCATGGCGCGCTGCGCCGAAGTCGAGCAGGACCGGCGTGCCGTCCATGCGGATGTAGATGTTGTCCGGCGCGATGTCGCGATGCAGGAGCCCCGTGCGATGCAGGACTTCCAGCGCGTCGAGAATGTCGGTGAGGACGACGTCGAGTTCGGCTTGCGTGGGCGGGCGGCCGAGTTCCGCACGCCAGCGCAGCATGTCCCGGCCGTTCTCGAAGCCGAGCACGATGTAGGCCGTGCCGTTGGCCTCGAACACGTTGGAGACGGATACGATCGCGCGGTGATGGAAACGGGCGAGGGCGCGCGCCTCCTGCAGGAAGCGATCGAGGCCCCACTGGTAGGTGCCTTCCGCGTTCGTGAGGGCGCTCACCGTGGCGCCCGTGCGTCCAGCGTAGCCGCGCGGGAAATACTCCTTGATGGCGAAGGTCTTTCCCAGGCGCTCGTGATCGGCCTCGTAGGTGATGCCGAAGCCTCCCGCACCCAGCACGCGCCGGATCACATACGAATCGATCCTGGTGCCAGGCGGCAGCACGTCGACGCCACGTCCCGTTTCGCTCATGCAAGGCCCGCCTTACGATCCTGCCCGTCACATCGCGGGCGAAATCTCGACGCAACTATACAAAGTATTCGCGCCGACACGACCCCTGCGGCGCCGCTCTCGTCGCACGTCGTGGCCGGAATGGCGCGCGGGCGCACGGGGGGCGTTCACACGGGGTTCAGTCGTGTTGCGATATCCCTGTCTCCAAAGCGTAACGGGGCGTAGGACAGGGGATGGCGTGCGGCGCTTCCCCGTCACGCCAAAAGGGGAGGATGGATTGCCATGCGGCGACCGATCGTAGCTTTCATCATGGCCGCCGGCCTGGCTGGTCTGGCAAGCGGCCATGCAGCCGCCCAGGCCAATTGCGAGTCCTATGCGAAGATCGCCTTGAAGCAGCAGCAGGACAACCAGCAATTCAAGTGCGGTTTCAAGGGTGACGGCTGGAGCGCCGATCTGAGGGCGCATTCGGGGTGGTGCGCAGGCGTCTCTCCCGACGTGTGGAAGAAGGCGATCCAGGAGCGGCACAAGGACCTCGAGGTCTGCCGCAAGCGCTGACGTGGCGGAAGGGCTGCGCGTCGCTCTTCCGGTTGCGCAGGCTTCTTCGATCCCGCTCGCCGGCGGCCTCGTTGGCGCTGCCGACCATGGCGTTCGGCCCGGCGCCGTGACGGCTGGTCGCGCCGATTGGTTGATCTGCAACCTGCATTTGGTGTTCCACGGACAGGCAGCCCCATGTAAACTTGACTGCGCCGCTCGAATTTCGGTCGGCACGATCTTATGAACGCCAGTCACGACATGAACGTCGGTCACGACAAGGAGCACGGCACCGCATGGCCATGGATGCCAAGGAGATCGAGCGGTTGATCGTCGCCGCGATCCCGGATGCAAAGGTTGAAATCAAGGATCTGGCGGGTGATGGAGACCACTATGCGGCGCACATCGTCTCCGCCTCGTTCAAAGGCAAGACGCGCGTCATGCAGCACAAGATGGTTTACGACGCCCTCCAGGGCCGCATGGGTGGCGTGCTTCATGCGTTGGCGCTGACGACGGCCGCTCCGAAGGATTGACATCGGACCGGGGGCGACCCCATCTAGCGCTCATGTGATGCGTGGGCGGTGAGCCGGGCCAGCGCACGACGAGCGAATTCGAAACCGAACCAACACGCTTCAGAGGAAGCATGACCATGAGCCAGCAGGCCATTCACGACCATATCCGCAAGTTGATCGCCGACAACGACGTGGTCCTGTTCATGAAGGGCCACAAGAGCATGGCGCAGTGCGGATTCTCGCATCAGGTCGATGCGATCCTGCAGCACCTGGGCGTCGACTACAAGGACGTCAACGTGCTCGAGAGCATGGAGATCCGCGAGGGCATCAAGTCCTTCACGAACTGGCCGACGATCCCGCAGCTCTACGTCAAGGGCGAGTTCGTGGGCGGCTGCGACATCATCAAGGAGATGTTCCAGGCCGGCGAGCTGCAGGAGTTGCTCGGAGAGAAGGGCGTCACCTCCAATTCGGGTACGATGACGGCCTGACGCCGGCCTCCCTTCCAGTTGCGCCTTGGAATTGCCGCGGCCTGCTGCATGGTGGGCCGCGGAATTGTTTCTGCGGGGGCGGCATGTCGCGCGGGGAAGGATCGGACGATGGCGTGGCGAGCGCGCCACCGGGGCAGCCACCGGCACCATCGCGACGCAGGTGGGGGCTCGGCGGACGCCGCTTCCTGCTCAGCCTCGCCATCATCGGGGCGTCGATCTCGCTGGCGCTCGGTATCAGCCTGCCCAGCATCAAGCTGACCAAGTTCTATTTCTTCTCGACGGAATACTCGCTCATTTCCACGGTCGGCACGCTGCTAACGCGCAACCAGATCTTCCTCGGCAGCCTCGTCTTCGTCTTTTCGATCCTGCTGCCCGTCTTCAAGATCCTCTATCTGCTCGTGCTGACCACGATGACGCCGGAGGCCCTGCAACGGCAGTACGGGCGCCTGCGCGCGCTCGAATGGCTGGGCAAATGGTCGATGCACGACGTGCTCGTGCTGGCACTGATGATCTTCTTCGTGAAGAGCCAGGGCCTCTATGATGCGACGAGCCTGCCCGGCGTCTATTTCTTCACGGCGGCGGTCATCTTCATGATCCTGGCCTACGCATGGCTCAACATCTCGTCGCTCGGTGCCATCAAGGCGCAGAGCATGCGCCAGGAAATCGAGGCGCACTTTTCCGGGCAATCGCGCCAGCAATCGACGCTGATGAACTTCCTGCTCGCGCTCTTCATCCTGACGGCGGCGATCTGCTTCGCGCTGGGCGTGATCCTGCCCTCGATCCGCTTCACCACCATCTACGTGTGGACCAACGAGCATTCCGTGGCGACCATCATCTGGGCGCTCTACACCAACAAGGAATACTTCCTGTGCGGCGTCATCGCCGTGTTCTCCGTCGTCTTTCCGTTCCTCAAGCTGCTCTATCTGCTGACGCTGTGCCTGTCGCCCAACGTCTCGAGCGAGTTCCGGCAGAAATCGATCTCGGTGATGGAGTGGCTCGGGCGCTATTCCATGACGGATGTCATGGTGCTGGCGCTGATCATCTTCTACATGAATTCCTCCGGCTACACGGAGGCGCGGGTCCTGCCCGGCGTCTATTGCTTTGCGGCCTCGGCGCTGATGACGATGTTCGCCTATGGCTGGGCGAACGCGCGCGGGGCGACCTGGGGGACCGCGACGCCCGAGCCGGCAGCACAGGCGGCCAACGTGGCGCCGCTGGCGCGGCCGGTGCGGACGGGGTGAGGATGAGCAACGACGAGAGGCCGAGATGAGCGAGCCGATGAACATCCGTCCCGGTGACGTGCTGCTGCCGGAGACGGCCCGGCAGCCGCGCGCCGACGCCCAGCTCACCTTCGTCGGCGTCGTGCGATCGACGCCGGAAACGCAACAGACGGCGCCCAAGAACACCAGCGAGGCGCGCAGCCGCCGCCGCCCCGGCACCATCGAGATCGCCGCCGCGTTTCGCCAGGGGCTCGTCGGGCTGTCGGCCTACTCGCACATCATCGTTCTGGGCTTCCTGCACGAGGCGCGCCGCGATCTCATCCAGATCACGCGGCCGGGGGCGACAGCACCTACAGGCCTGTTCGCCCTGCGCTCGCCGGTCAGGCCCAATCCGATCTCGCTCTCCGTCGTGCGGCTGTCGGGGGTCGATGTGGAGCGCGGGCTCGTCGAGGTCGATGCCATCGACCTGCTGGATGGCACACCGGTGATCGACATCAAGCCCTATCGCCCAAGCGTTGATGCCGTGCCGGATGCCATCGTACCTTGAGGCCCGTGTGGCGGATTGGACGTCCGCTCCATCATCCGGAGGAATTCAAATGGCTGAACTCGAGATCATCGGCGTGCCGTTCTCGAACTACGTGCGCGCGGTGCGCATGCTGTGCGAGGAGAAAGGCGTCGCCTATACGCTGACCCCGTCGCGGCCGCATGCACCGGAGGTAAAGGCGATCCATCCTGCCGGCCAGGTCCCGGTCATGCGGCACGGCGACGTGACGTTGTTCGAAACGAAAGCGATCGCGACCTATATCGACAAGGCGTTCCCCGGCCCCAAATTCATTCCCGACAGCGCATTGGGGGCCGCGCTCGTCGAGCAGTGGGTCTCCTACGGCAACGCCAAGGTCGACCGGTGGATCATGCGCGAGTTCGTGGTGCCGCAGGCCTTCTTCGACAAGGAGAAGGGGCCCGACACCCAGCGGATCAATGCCGCGGTGCCCGAGATCGAAACGTGCTGCAAGGTTCTCGACGCGGCAATCGCCAAGACCGGCTACCTGGCCGGCGACGCGCTGACCTATGCCGACATGCACGTACTGCCGATGGTCATGACGGCGCAAGCGTGGCCGCTGGGCAGGGAGATCGTGCCCAAGTATGCCAGCCTGACGGCGTGGGCGGGCCGTCTGTCGGAACGGGCCTCCTACAAGAATACGGCGCCGCCGCCGCGCAAGTGACGCAGCTGAGTTCGGTGCATCGATTTTCTGCTTGCCGGCCAGAGCGATGAGCCGGAAGATCACCCCGCCGCGGCAAATGCTTCGGCGGGGAAACGAACAAAACGCGGGCGGCGCCGAATATCGCGCCGGTCATAACCGGAACGACATGATGGCGAACGACGACGGCGTCAAGACGACGACACCGACCAAGGGTTGGCAGCCCGAACTCGACGAACTGCATCGGCGGCAGAAGCTGGCCGAACAGATGGGCGGCCCGGAGAAGGTGGAGCGCCAGAAGACGGCCGGCCGCCTGACCATCCGCGAGCGCATCGATGGACTGGTCGATCATGGTTCCTTTCGAGAAGTCGGCGGGATCGCGGGCAAGGGCCAGTACGACGAACGCGGCCAACTCGTCAGCTTCACGCCCGCCAACCGCCTGACCGGTCGCGCCAAGATCGACGGCCGTCCCGTGGTGGTGACGGGCGACGATTTCACCGTGCGCGGCGGGTCGGCCGATGCGACCATTCCCCAGAAGACCGTCCTGGCCGAGCGCATGGCGCAGGAATTGCGCATTCCCATCATCCGGGTGATCGAGGGCTCGGGCGGCGGCGGCTCGGTGAAGACGACGGAAACGCGCGGCTACACGAACCTGCCCGGCGGCCTCGACGGCCACTTCGAGCGCTACAAGTATCTGGCCGACAATCTCGGGATCATTCCCGTCGTGGCGCTGGGGCTGGGCTCCGTCGCGGGCCTGGGCGCGGCCTACGTCTCGGCCAGCCACTATTCCGTCATGACGAAGAAGACGTCGGCGATGTTCGTTGCCGGTCCGCCCGTGGTGGCGCGCATCGGCTCCAAGAACAACCTCGACAAGCTCAAGCTCGGCGGCTGGGAGATCCAGTGCGGGGCGGGCGCCGTCGACGATGCCGTCGACACGGAGGAGCAGGCCTTCGCGGCCGCGCGCCGCTTCCTGTCCTACATGCCGTCGTCCACCTACGACGTGGCACCACGCCAGCCCTGCGACGATCCCGCCGGGCGGCGCGACGAGCGGCTGTTCACGATCGTGCCGCGCGACCGGCATCAGCCCTACAAGATGCGCAACGTCGTGGAATCGGTCGTCGATCGCGGCTCGTTCATGGAAATGGGGCGCCATTTCGGACGCCCTGTCATCACCGGCCTGGCGCGCCTGGAGGGCCTGCCCGTCGCCATCCTCGCCAGTGATCCGTTCCACGTCATGGGTGCCTGGACGGCCGACGCCTGCCTGAAGGTGATCCGCTTCATCGATCTGGCGGAGACGTTCCATATCCCTGTCGTCTACCTGTGCGACTGCCCGGGCTTCATGATCGGGCTGGAGGCCGAGCGAACGGCGACCATCCGGCATGGCGTGCGGGCAATGGCGGCCATCAACCAGTCGACGGTTCCGTGGTGCACGATCATCACGCGCAACGTGTTCGGCGTCGCCGGCGCCGCGCACGTGCCGGCAGGGCGGCTAGCGATCCGCTATGCGTGGCTCTCCGCACAGTGGGGCTCGCTGCCGCTGGAAGGTGGCATCGAGGCCGCGTACCGGGCCGAGCTCGACGCGGCGCCCGACCGCAACGCCAAGATGGCGGAGATCGAGGCGCGGCTGACAGCGCTGAAATCGCCGTTCCGCTCGGCGGAGGCCTTCGGCATCGAGGCGATCATCGATCCGCGGGAGACCCGGCCGCTGCTGTGCGAGTTCGCGCGTCTCGCCGAGCCGCTGCGGACGCCTGGTCCGCGCGCCTTCGCCATGCGCCCCTGAGTCGAAAGCCGCGTTTGCCCATCCTCGCGCAAACCGCTAGCTTTCCGGCCAGCGAGCGCGGCGATGGAGACGATCATGACGAGCGGCAGCGGACCGCGGATTGCGCGGTCCGAGACTGGCGATCCTCTGCTGTTGACGCCCGGCCCGCTGACGACCTCGAAGCGCGTCAAGGAGGTCATGGTGCGCGACTGGGGCTCGCGCGATGCCACGTTCCTCGAGATCAACGCGGAGGTCCTGGAACGGCTGCCGGAGATCATCCACGGCGCCGGCACTTTCGTCACTGTGCCGATGCAGGGGTCGGGCACGTTCGCCGTCGAGGCGATGCTGACGACGTTGGTGCCGCCAGCGGGCAAGCTCTTGCTGCTCGTCAACGGTGCTTATGGGCAGCGGGCCAGGCGCATCATGGAGATCGCGCGCCGGGCCGTCATCACACTGGAGACGCCGGAGGATACGCCGCCCGACCTGGGCCGGCTCGACGCCATGCTGGCTGCCGACAAGGACATCAGCCACGTCTTCGTCGTGCAGTGCGAGACGACGAGCGGCATTCTCAACCCGGTTGGTGAGATCGCCGGCATTGTGGCACGGCACGGGCGCCGCCTGCTGGTCGACGCCATGAGCGCATTCGGCGCGCTCCCCCTCGACAGCCGATCCGTCGAATTCGACGCCGTCGCGGCCTCCTCCAACAAATGCATCGAGGGGGTGCCGGGTCTGGGCTTCGTGCTCGCGCGCAAAAGCGCGCTGGAGGAGAGCCAGGGCAACGCGACGACGCTGACGCTCGATCTCTACGACCAGTGGCAGAACCTGGCGAAGACGGGGCAATACCGCTTCACACCGCCCATTCACGTGATCGTCTCGTTCCATCAGGCTCTGACCGAGTTCTTCGCGGAAGGCGGGCAGCCCGGGCGCGGCGCGCGCTATGCCGAGAATGGCCGCATCCTGGCCGAGGGGATGCAGGCGCTGGGCTTCCGCCTGCTGCTGTCGGGCAACCTGCAGGCGCCGATCATCTACACCTTCCGCATGCCGACTTCGCCGCACTTCGTGTTCCAGGCGTTCTATGACCGCCTGAAGGAGCGCGGCTACGTGATCTATCCCGGCAAGCTGACGGTGGCCGACAGCTTCCGCATCGGCTGCATCGGCCGCATCGGGCCCGACGACATGCGCGCCTTCCTGGCGACGGTGCGCGAGGTGCTGACCGAGATGGGCATTTCAAGCCTCGATTCATAGGCAGAGCGAGGGACGACCATGACCACTGCCGCCAAGACTGCTGCCAGCGTCACCTGCAACGGCCGCAACTATGCGCTTCCCGCAGTGCCGACGGTCGTCGTCTGCCTCGACGGCTCGGAGCCCGGCTACATCGAGCGCACCATCGCGGCGGGCCGCGCGCCCTTCTTCGCGCGCATGCTGAGGGACGGCGCGAACCTCCTCGCGGACTGCGTCATCCCGAGCTTCACCAACCCGAACAATCTTTCGATCATCACGGGCCGCCCGCCCGCCGTGCACGGCATCGCCGGCAACTTCTTCTACGACCCTGCGGCCAAGGCCGAGGTGATGATGAACGATCCGAAGTTCCTGCGCGCGCCGACCATCCTCGCCGCCGTCCACGATGCGGGCGCGAAGGTCGCGATGGTGACCGCCAAGGACAAGTTACGGCTGTTGCTGTCCAATGGCCTCGACTACGGCACGGGGCGTGCGATCGCGTTCTCGTCGGAGCGCGCCGACAAGGCGACGAAGGCGGAGAACGGCCTAGCGGAAGCCTTGTCGTACGTCGGCCGGCCGCTGCCGGACGTCTATTCCGCCGACCTGTCCGAGTTCGTCTTCGCGGCGGGCGTCAGGCTCATGGAACGCTTCCGCCCCGACCTCATGTATCTTTCGACCACCGATTACATCCAGCACAAGGCGGGGCCCGGCAGCGCCATCGCCAACGATTTCTACGCCATGATCGACGGCCATCTGGCGCGTCTCGACGCGATGGGTGCGATCATCGTGGCGACGGCCGACCACGGCATGAACGACAAGCACGATGCCAGGACGAAGGCGCCCAACGTCGTCTACCTCGAACCGCATCTGGATGGCTGGATCGGCCGGGGGGCAGCGCGCGTCATCCTGCCGATCACGGATCCCTACGTGGTGCATCACGGGGCGCTCGGCTCCTTTGCCACGATCTATCTGCCGGCGGGGGCCGACCAGCGGGCCATCGTGGCCAGGCTTGCTGCGCTCGATGGCGTGGAGGTTGCGCTGACGCAGGCCGAGGCGTGCGCGCGCTTCGAATTGCCAGCGGATCGCATCGGCGATGTCGTCGTGATCTCGACGCGCCATGTGACGCTCGGCACATCTGCGGACAAGCACGACCTTTCCGGCCTCGACGAGCCGCTGCGCTCGCATGGCGGTCTTACCGAGCAGCGCGTGCCGATGCTGGCCAACCGCAAGCTTGCGGGGCTCGAGGGCCGTGCGCTGCGGAATTTCGACGTGTTCGACGTCGCTCTCAATCATATCGCCTGAGAGGACACGGGGATCATGCAGGACAAGGTGGCACCACCGGCTCTGCCCACGAAGCCGCACGAGATGATGCGCATCGGCGGCAAGCTCGTGGATGCCGACGAGCGCATCGAGGTGCGCAATCCCTATACCGGCGCGATCGTGGGGACCGTTCCGGCGGCCGATCCACGGCAGGTGGCGGAGGCCTTCGCCAATGCGAACGCCTATCAGCCCAAGCTGACGCGCTACGAACGCCAGAAGATCCTGATGCGCACGGCAGAACTGCTGGCGGCGCGACGCGACGAGATCGCCGCACTGATCACCGCGGAATCCGGCTTGTGCTGGAAGGATTCCACCTACGAGGTCGGCCGCGCCTACGACGTCTATTCGCTGGCCGGGCAACTCGCGATCCGCGACGACGGCGAGATCTATTCCTGCGACGTGACCCCGCAAGGCAAGTCGCGCCGCATCTTCACCACGCGTACGCCGCTCCTGGGCGTGCTGTCGGCGATCACCCCGTTCAATCACCCCCTGAACATGATCAGCCACAAGATCGCGCCGGCGATCGCCACCAACAACCGCATCGTGGCCAAGCCCACCGAGCTGACGCCGCTCACCGCGCTGGTGCTGGCCGACATCCTCTACGAGGCAGGACTGCCGCCGCAGATGCTATCGATCGTGACGGGCAACCCGCGCACGATGGGCGACGCCATGATCACCGACCCGCACGCGGACATGGTGACGTTCACGGGCAGCGTGAAGGTCGGCAAGCACATCGCGGCGCGGGCGGGCTACAAGCGGGTCGTCCTGGAACTGGGCGGCAACGATCCGCTGATCATCCTGGACGACCTCTCCGACGCCGATCTCGACAAGGCCGCCGAACTGGCGGTTGCGGGCGCGACCAGGAATTCCGGCCAGCGCTGCACGGCGGTGAAGCGCATCCTGTGCATGGAAAAGGTGGCGGACCGGTTCGTGGAGAAGCTGCTCGCCAGGGCGCGCAAGCTGAAGGCGGGCGATCCCATGGATCCGCAGACGGATGTCGGCACGGTCATCCACGAGCGGGCAGCCCGTGAGTTCGAGGCGCGCGTCGTCGATGCCGTGGCGAAGGGGGCCAAGCTGCTCCACGGCAACGACCGGCAGGGTGCGCTCTACCCGCCGACCGTCGTCGACCACGTGCCCCACACCTGCGACCTCGTGCACGAGGAGACGTTCGGCCCGGTCATTCCCGTGATCCGCTGCCCCAACGATCTCGAAGCTGTCATCGCCGTTTCGAATTCGACGGCGTATGGGCTGTCGTCGGGTGTGTGCACCAACCGGCTCGACCACGCGACGAAGCTCGTCGACGCGCTGCACGTGGGCACGGTGAACATCTGGGAGGTGCCGGGCTATCGCATCGAGATGTCGCCGTTCGGCGGCATCAAGGACAGCGGGCTCGGCTACAAGGAAGGCGTGTGGGAGGCGATGAAGAGCTACACCAACGTCAAGACGTACTCGCTGCCCTGGCCGTCGTAAGGGCGGGACGGGGACGGCGAACCGAGGGGGAGCGATGCAGACGACCGCGGGGACGAGTGGGGATGAGCGCGGCAGGCGTGCGCCTGCGGCCGTTCATCTCTCGGTCGAAGGGATCGTCAAGCGCTTTGGACAGTTCGAGGCGCTGAAGGGTATTTCGCTCAACGTGCGCGAGGGGGAACTGGTCTGCTTTCTCGGACCGTCGGGATGCGGGAAGACGACGCTGCTGCGCGTCGTCGCCGGCCTCGATGCGCAGGACGCGGGACGCGTCGTTCTCGGCGGCCGCGACGTCTCGCACCTGCCGCCCGCGGCCCGTGACTTCGGCATCGTCTTCCAATCCTATGCCCTATTTCCCAACCTGACGGTGGCGGCCAACGTCGGCTACGGCCTCGTCAACCGGCGCCGCGCAAAGGGGGAGATCGCGGCCCGCGTCGCAGAGCTTCTGGCGCTCGTCGGATTGCCGGACCAGGGCGCCAAGTATCCCGTGCAGCTCTCGGGCGGCCAGCAGCAGCGCGTAGCGCTTGCCCGTGCGCTCGCCACGTCGCCGTCGCTCCTGCTGCTCGACGAGCCGCTGTCGGCGCTGGATGCGCGGGTGCGCGTGCGGTTGCGCGAAGAGATCAAGGCCTTGCAGCGCCGTCTCGGCGTGACCACGATCATGGTGACGCACGACCAGGAGGAGGCCTTGGCGATGGCCGACCGCATCGTGGTCATGAACCACGGCGTGATCGAGCAGGTCGGTACGCCTTCGCAGGTCTACGTCGCTCCGGCGACGCCGTTCGTGGCCGATTTCGTCGGGGCCATGAACCTGCTTGCGGCGACGGTCGCGGGGCCTGACGAAATCGAGATCGCCGGTCACGGCCTTCGCGTTGCGCGCTTGCCGGGCGACCTGGCCAAGGGTGCGCGCGTGCGCGTGGGGTTCCGCCCCGAGGAGGTGCGCGTGCGCGGCATCGCGGACGCGGAGAACCGCCTGATGGCGCAGGTCGGCATGCTGGATTTCCTGGGGCCGTTCTGCCGGACGGAGCTTGCGGTGCCGGGCGTGCATGGGCTGGCGATCATCGCGGACTTTTCCGCCAACGCCATGCGCGATCTGGGGATCGCGGAAGGGCAGGCGCTGGAGATCGCGCTGCCACGTGATGCCCTGCGCGTCTTCGCAGGGGACGAGCCGGCGCCATGAGCCTCGCGTCGGCCGACAAGCCTGCTCCCAGCGGCCGGGCGCGCGGCGACCGGGGCCTTGCTGCACATTTGCGCGAGACCTGGGTCATGCGCATCGGCGTCGGGGCGCTCACGATTTTCCTGTTCGTGGCGATCGCCTTGCCGTTGGGGCTGCTCTTGGCCGAGAGCTTCCAGGACGGCAATGGCCGGTTCGTCCTTCTCGCCAACTACGTCACGTATTTTTCGACGCCAGCGCTCAGTGCCTCGGTGTGGAACAGCATCCAGGTGGCGGGCGTGACGACGGCCATCGTGATCCCGCTCGCCTTCGTCTACGCCTACGCGCTGACGCGCACGAGGATGCGGGCAAAGGGGCTGTTCACGGCGCTGGCGATGCTGCCGCTGTTTGCGCCATCGTTGTTGCCGGCAATCTCACTGATCTATCTCTTCGGCAACCAGGGCTTCCTGAAGTCGTTGCTGATGGGGGCCTCGGTCTATGGACCGATCGGCATCGTTCTGGCGCAGGTGCTCTACTGCTTTCCGCACGCACTGCTGATCCTCATGACGGCGCTGGCGATGGCCGACCAGCGGCTCTACGAGGTGGCCGAGGCACTGGGCACCGCGCGCTGGCGGGTCTTCACCACGGTGACGCTGCCAGGTGCGAAGTACGGGCTCGTATCGGCGGCGATCCTCGTCTTCACGCTGGTCGTGACCGATTTCGGCATCGCCAAGGTGATCGGCGGGCAGTTCAACGTGCTGGCGACGGATGCCTACAAGCAGGTGGTCGGCCAGCAGAATTTCGCCATGGGCGCGGTCGTGGGCATGGTGCTGCTGACGCCCGCCGTCCTGGCGTTCCTGGCGGACCGGTTGGTGCGGCGCCGGCAGGTGGCGCTGCTTTCGGCGCGCGCGGTGCCGCTGGTACCCAAACGGCATGCGGCGACCGACACGGCGATGACGCTCTATTGCGGGATCGTCGGCGGCATCATCACGAGTGTGCTGCTGATGGCGGTGTGGGCGTCGCTGATCACGTACTGGCCGTACAATTTGCAGCTGTCGCTGAAGTGGTACGACTTCGCCAACTTCGAGCCGAACGGCTGGGGGCCCTATTTCGCGTCGCTGCAGATGGCCCTGTCGGCATCGATCATCGGCACCACGGTGGTTTTCACGGGCGCCTACCTGATCGAAAAGGGCCGGGGACTGGAGAGCCTGCGCTGGCTCGCCCAGCTTCTGGCGATGATTCCGATGGCGGTGCCCGGGCTGGTTCTGGGGCTCGGCTACGTCTTCTTCGTCAACGCGCCGTGGAATCCGCTCGGCATTTTCTACGGCACGATCGCGCTCCTGGCGGTCAATTCGATCGCGCACTTCTACACCACGGCCCACATCACGGCGACGACGGCGCTGAAGCAGATCGACGGCGAGTTCGAGGCCGTTTCGCAATCGCTGAAAGTACCGTTCTATCGCACGTTCTGGCGGGTGACGGTGCCGATCTGCCTGCCGGCCATCCTCGACATCGCCGTCTACATGTTCGTCAATGCGATGACGACGGTTTCGGCGGTGATCTTTCTCTACGGGGCGACGACGAAGCTTGCCGCCATCTCCATCGTGCACATGGACGAGGCCGGCGCCACGGCCGCCGCTGCCGCGATGGCGACGCTGATCGTGGCGACGGCACTGGGCGTCAAGCTGTTGCATGTGGGCGTGAGCCGGTTGCTGTTTGTCCGCATGCAGGCGTGGCGCAAGCGATGAACCGGTGAGGATCGCGTGAAGGCATCGCCGGTCACCGCGGCCCGCGCAGCTGGATACCGCCCTCGACATTCCGGGGAGGGCGCTCCACGATGCGGTCGCCGAAGTGGGGTACGGATCATCTGGGGAATGAGGGCGCCATGGCGGGAAATCTCGACTTCGAAGCACTGTGCACGGCTGTCGCCAGCAGTGAGATCGACACCGTCGTGGTCGCCATGGTCGATATGCAGGGGCGGCTGATCGGCAAGCGCTTCCAGGCGGAGTATTTCATCGACGGTGCGCACGAGGAGACGCACGCCTGCGACTATCTGCTGGCCAACGACATCGACATGGAGCCGGTGCCGGGCTACGCGGCGGCGAGCTGGGACAAGGGTTACGGCGACTTCGTCCTGAAGCCCGACATGGGCACGCTGAGGCGCATTCCCTGGCTGGACGGGACGGCGCTCGTCCTTGCCGACGTGCTCGACCATCACCGCCACGACGTGCCGCATTCGCCACGGGCCATGCTCAAGCGGCAGGTTGAGCGGCTCGCCGAGCGCGGCATGACGGCGATGTGCGCCTCCGAGCTGGAGTTCTATCTCTTCGACGAGAGTTTCGAGAGTGCGGCCACCAAGCGGTTCCATGGACTGAAGACGGCAGGCAGCTACATCGAGGACTATCACATCCTCCAGACGACGAAGGAGGAGGGGGTCATGCGCGCCATCCGCCGGGGGCTGCAGGGCGCGGGCGTGCCGGTGGAGAACTCGAAGGGCGAATGGGGGCCGGGACAGGAAGAGATCAACGTGCGCTACGCCGATGCACTGGAGATGGCCGACCGGCACGTGATCCTGAAGAACGGCATCAAGGAGATCGCGCACGCGCAGGGCAAGGCGGTCACCTTCATGTCGAAATGGCGCTACGACCTGGCCGGCTCGTCGTCTCACATTCATCTGTCGTTGTGGGACACGGCGGGCGGCAAGCCGCTGTTCTTCGATGCGGGCGCGGAGCATGGCATGTCGCCACTGATGCGGTCGTTCGTGGCGGGCCAGTTGAAATATGCGGACGATCTCACCTATTTCCTGGCGCCCTACATCAACTCCTACAAACGCTTCCAGGCCGGGACCTTCGCGCCGACCAAGGCCGTGTGGAGCCGCGACAACCGCACGGCGGGTTTCCGGTTGTGCGGGGAAGGCTCGCAGGCGATCCGCATCGAATGCCGCATCGGCGGTGCGGACCTCAATCCGTATCTTGCATTTGCTGCGCTGATCGCGGCGGGGCTGGCGGGCATCGACGAAGGCCTGGCGCTCGACCCGCCGTTCTCGGGCGACGCCTATGCGGTGGCCAGGCTGCCGGACGTGCCCAAGACGCTGCGCGAGGCTTTCGCCGCGCTCGACGGCTCCCAGGCGATGCGCGCGGCGCTGGGCGACGGCGTCGTCGATCACTACGTCCATACCGCCCGCTGGGAGCAATTGGAGTACGACCGGCGGGTGACGGACTGGGAATTGATGCGCGGTTTCGAGCGCTCTTGAGGGCCGACGGACATGAGCGAGATCGTATGCCTCTCCCCGATCGACGGGCGCGGGGCATCGTTGTCGGCGAGCGTCTACGAGATGCCGACGCGGCCGAAGAGCTTCCACCTCAGAAAGGTCTGAACGCCCATGCAACTCAAGGGCAACTGGAACTATCCGACGTCGATCCGCTTCGGCAATGGCCGCATCGCGGAGCTGGGGGCAGCGGCGGCCGGCATGGGCATGAGACGGCCGCTGCTCGTCACGGACCCGCGGTTGGCGGCCATGCCGATGGTGGCACGCGCGCTCGGCATCCTGAAGGCCGACGGGATCGACGCGGCGGTCTTCAGCGACGTGAAGCCCAACCCGGTCGCCGCCAACGTGGCGGCGGGCGTCGCGGTCCTGCGGGCGGGCGGGCACGACGGCGTCATCGCCTTCGGCGGCGGCTCGGCGCTCGATGCGGGCAAGGTCATCGCCTTCATGGCGGGGCAGACGCGGCCGATGTGGGACTTCGAGGATGTCGGCGACTGGTGGACGCGCGCCGACCCGAAGGGCATCCTGCCGATCATCGCCGTGCCGACGACAGCGGGGACGGGTTCGGAGGTCGGCCGCGCGGGCGTCATCACCGACGAGACGACGCATACCAAGAAGGTCATCTTCCACCCCCTGATGATGCCGAAGGTGACGATCTGCGATCCCGAGCTGACGGCGGGCATGCCGCCGGTGATCACGGCCGGCACGGGCATGGATGCGCTGGCCCATTGCCTCGAGGCCTACTGCGGGCCGTTCTATCATCCGCTCGCCGACGGCATCGCCGTGGAGGGCATGCGGCTCGTCAAGGAGAGCCTGGGGGCCGCCTTCCGCGACGGCCAGGATCTCGACGCGCGCGCCAACATGATGTCGGCGGCGGCGATGGGTGCGACGGCCTTCCAGAAGGCATTGGGCGCCATCCACTCGCTGTCGCATCCGGTGGGATCGCTCTACGACACGCACCACGGCATGACGAATGCGGTGTTCATGCCCTACGTGCTGCTCTTCAACCGGCCGGCGATCGAGGAGAAGCTGGCGCGGGCTGCGGCCTATCTGGGCCTGCCCGCCAGCTTCACGGGTTTCCTGGACTGGACGCTGGCGCTGCGCGAGGAACTGGGCGTGCCGCATACGCTGGCCGCGTTCGGTGTCGACGACCAGCGTTTCGCGTTGATGAGCGAGATGGCGCCGAAGGACCCGACGGCAGGCGGCAATCCGCTGCCGATCGATCCGCAAATCTGCATGAAGCTCTATCGGGACGCCTACGAGGGGCGGCTGGGCTGACGCCCGGACCGCCCGCTACCGTCGACGATCACGCCGCGGGGACGACGTAGCCGTCGCGGCGTGGATCGCAGCCGCCGGTCTTGGCACCCGTGGCAGGGTCGATCGAGATGCCGTGCATGCCGCCGACCCGCATGGTCCAGGCGGGCCCCACCTCGATGTCGTGGCCGCGCGCGCGCAATTCCTCCAGCACGTTCGCATCGAAGCGGCTTTCCGCCGTGACCTTGCGGCCATCCCACAGGCGTCCGCGCGGGGCCTCGATGGCGTCCTGCATGTCGAGGCCGAAGTCCACGCGCTGCACCAGGGCCTGCGTCTGTGTCTGCTTGATGCCATAGCTGCCGGGCGTGCCGAGCGCCAGAACGGGCTTGCCGTCCTTAAGCGAGATCGACGGCGACATGCACATGGGCAGCGCGCCACCCGGCCTGGAGCGGTTGGGGCTCCTGGGCTGCACGTCGGCCCAGTAGAGGAAATTGTTGAGCGTGACGCCGGTGCCCGGAACGATGACGCCGGCGCCATAGGGGCTGCCGATGCTCTGCGTGATGCAGATGAGATTGCCCGCGCGGTCGGCGACCGAGAAGGACGTGGTGTGATGCTCGGCGGCGGGATCGGGGCCGGGCTCCATCCACTGCTCGGTCGGCCCGGTGATCGGCTTACCGTCACGCACGCGCGCGCGAAGCTTTTCGAGGTAGGCCGGCGAGAGCATCTCGGCCAGCTTTTCGGGTGACGGGTTATTGTGCGCGATGCGCTCGCCGGCCGACAGGCGGATGGCGCGCCAGACCATATCGACGTGCTCGATGCCGTTGCGCTCCAGGTGCGCGAGGGGGATGCCGTCGAGGATGGCGAGTGCCAGGAGGAACTGGAAGCCTTCGCACGGGGGCGGCGGCACGTTGACGGTCAGCCCGCGATAGCTGGCGGTGGCGGGGGCCGACCAGACCGGCCTTGCCGCCGCGATATCCTCGAGGCTGACGGAGCCGCCGGTCGCCTTCATGTGGGCGACGAGGCGCGCGTAGAATTCGGCGGGGCCATTCGCGCCGATGCCCTCGAGCGTTGCGGCCAGGTCCGGCTGGCGCAGGATGTCGCCCTTGGCGAGGAGACCGCTGCCGTCGGTGTAGTTCTTCGCCCAGGGTCCATAGAGGTCTGGATAGGCGCGCAGTTCCGGCTCGGTGGCGTTGTTCTCGACGATATTGAATTCCGTAACCGGGAAGCCGGACCGCGCGAGACGCACGGCGGGGGCCAGCACGTCGCGCAGCGGCATGGTGCCGTGACGCTCCAGCAGCTCCATCCAGCCGGCAAGATTTCCGGGCACGCCGACGGATGCGGAGCCGCGTGCCAATTCCTCGCGCTTGGAGAATTTGTCGGCAGGGAAGGCCATGGGAATGCGCGGCACGAAATCGAGCGTGCGCACGCGCTGCTCCGCGGCGATCCAGCAGGTGGCGAGCCCCATGCCGGCAAGGCTCGACATGTAGGGTTCTGCGACGTTCAGCGTGGAGGCGACCGCAACGGCCGCATCGAAGGCGTTGCCGCCTTGCGCGAGGATCGATGCCCCGGCAGCGGCCGCATGGGGATGCGCGGCAGCGACGATGCCGTTCATGGATGAGATCGTGGGGCGTCTGCCGGTCATCATGGCGTTGGGTCTTTCCCTGCTGCGTCCGCGAATTCGGAGCGGCGCCCGGCATCCCGCACTCTTGGCGGGCAACGTGCCGAGCCCCGATTTCGCCGAGCGTATCGGGGCGCTGCAGATACGGCAACGCCGGAGCCTTGGCGGGGCTCCGGCGTGCTGGACGACAGGGCGTCGGGCAGATGTCAGTCGTCGAGATCGACGACGGCGCGCACATGGAAGGTCCGCAGGACGCCGTCGTGCTCGCGGATCGAGACGTACTGTCCGGGCAGGAAGACGTGCTCGTCGAAGCGATAGCCGCTCTCGTCGGTGTCGGCATGGCCGTGGATGTCGTAGTGGAACGCCCACGAGCCGCCGGGCTTGCGCACGATGTGGCCGACCTCTGACGGTTCGCCGGCCCAGAAGCGCTTCACGCGGCAGCGCTCCCGGAACTCCTTCCATTCGGAGGGGATGAGCTGTCCCTTCTCGTCGATGGGGGCGATGAAATCGTAGCCGTGCTCGTGGCTGCCGTTGGGATGGTCTTGGTCACGGGCCAGCTCGAGGCGGACGCGCTTGAGGTGATTGGGTTTGCTCATCGGTCTCTCAGTGGGACAGCAGGGTCGGAACGTGCAGGTTGCGGGCAATGTGGCGCGTTGCGCCACCGAATACGAATTCGCGCAGGCGCGTGTGGCCATAGGCGCCCATGACCAGCATATCGGCCTCCTCCTGCGTGATCTGTAGCAGGATCTCTTCACCGATGCTGGTATCGCGCGCGCGCGCGGTCTTCAGCGCGACATTGACGCCGTGCCGGGCCAGGGTCTCGGCGATGGCGACATCGGGCAGCGGCGTGACATCCTTTTCCGAGCGAACCTGTTCGATGCACAGCACCGTCACCTTCTCGGCGGCCTTCAGGAACGGCATCGCGTCGAAGGTGGCCCGGGCCGCCTCGCGCTTGCCGTTCCAGGCGATCAGGACATGCTTGCCGAAATCGTTGGCGTATCCCTCGACCGGCGACATGAGGACGGGCCGCCCGCTCTCGACGGCCAGGCGCTCGGGGAAATCCATGATGCTCGCGGTTTCGGTTTGGGCACCGGGGGCCGCAGCCACGATCAGATCGACGGAGCGTGCGTGCGACAACAGGAGCTGGGAAATATCGTCGTGCGACTTCGGTGACAGGTGGCGCATTTCCGTGACGAAGCCGCGCCCTTTCGTCAACTCGTCGAATTGGGCGGCGATCTTCTCGCTGACCTTGCGCTCGTGCTCCTTGATCAGGCCGATCACGCCGCCGGCGCCGGGGATGGGCGGCGTATAGGGGATGCCCGGCGAGATGTGCAATCCGATGACGTGGCTTTCATGCTTGATCGCCACGCGGATGGCAGGCCGCAGGATCTGCTCGACGCGGTGCTCGTCATTCAGCTGAACGAGGATGGTCTTGTAGCTCATGACGGAACTCTCCCTTGCCGGCCTCTTCAAATCGCGTCGTCAATGCTTAGCAGCATCGGCCCGCCCGCTCCACTGCCAAGGGCGCACGTCGCGCGCCGTCGCCTCTGCGGGACGCCACGTTCGGGGACTGGCAGTGTGCAGACCTGCGGGCCCTCGTTCGTTGATCTGCCGCAAGCGGCGATGCGGCAATCGTCACAGGCCGCCACCTTCGAACAGGGCGGCGATGGCAAGCCCGACACAGCTGAGGGCCGCGAGGACCGGAATTGCCGTGGGCACGATGAACGTATCGGGGGGCGGGGGTGTTCCGCGCCGCTTTATGAAGAGCAGTGCCACGTTCACCATCGCGAAGATGGCCAGCATGACGAGCGAGCACAGATCGGCGAGCTTGCCGATGGGGAGCAGGGTGGCGAATGCGATCGCGGCAAGGGTGGCGGCGACCGTGGACACCACGGGCGTCTGGGTTCCCGTCTCGAGCCGGCCGAAGATCGCCGGCAGCGTGCCCTGCACCGAGAGGCCGTAGAGGACGCGCGCGGCCAGGATGATCTGGGCAATGATGCCGTTGAGCGTCGCCACGATGGCGATGGCGACCACGACGTAGGGTGGCGCTCCCGTGGCGCGCTCGAAGACGAGGGCCAGCGGTGCCGTCGATGCGCCGAGTTCGGCGGCCGGGACGATGCGCAGCGCGATCCATACGACGAGGATATAAAGCAGCGTCGTGATCAGCAGCGTGAGCATGATGGCGAGCGGCAGCGTGCGCTCGGGGCGGCGGACTTCCTCGGCGATATTGACCAGGCCCTCGAAGCCGATGAAGGCGAAGAACGACAGCAGCGTGGTGGCCATGACCGCGGACCAGGCCGCGGTGTCGTGGATGGCGGGGACGGCATTGCCGAGCTCGAGCAGCACGCCGGGGCGCTCGCGGAGGCCGGTGCCGATGACGATGAGCAGTCCACCCACCTCGATCAGGGTCATGACGCCTGCGACCCAGGCCGAAGTCAGCATGCCGATGGCAGCGATTGCGCCCATGACGAGCAGCACGATGACAGCCAGCAGCCGCGCGTCGGCGGGCACGAACGTCTGGATATAGCCGACGCTGCCATTGGTGATGGCAGCGGCCGCCACGATCGAAGCCAGGATGACGAGGAAGCCGACGAGGAGGGAAAGGCCTTCGGAGCGAAAGCCCTCCCGGACATAGGCCGCTTCCCCCGCGCTGACGGGGTGGCGGCCTACCAACTCCGCGTAGGAGCATGCGGTGAGCCCCATGACGAGGCCGGACACGACGAACGCCACGGGCGCGTAGAGCCCCGCGCGACCAGCCGCGGCGCCGATCAGAACATATATGCCCGCGCCGACCGTGACCCCGACGCCGTAGAGGACGGCAAGCCAGAGCCCGACCGAGCGCTTGAGTGTCACCGGGGGCGCGGTCATCGGTTGGTCTTTCGGCCAATCTGGACGGCGCACGCGCCGGGCGTTGCTGGCGACAGCCGAACGGCGGCTGCCACTACTTGCAGATCAGGACCGGCACTTCGCTGTGGATGACGACCTGGTTGGCCTGGCTGCCCAGGAGGAGGCGGGAGACGCCACGGCGGCCGTGCGATGCCATCACGATCAGGTCACATCCGCGCTCCTTGGCGGCCTCGATGATGCCGTCGGCGGGGTAGCGGTCCTTGACGTGGCAGATCTCGCAGTTGACGCCCTTGGTCTTGGCGGCTTCCGTCACGCT
This sequence comes from Hyphomicrobiaceae bacterium, assembly GCA_041397775.1. Taxonomy (GTDB): domain Bacteria; phylum Pseudomonadota; class Alphaproteobacteria; order Rhizobiales; family Hyphomicrobiaceae. The sequence goes on from JAWKWB010000003.1 coordinate 146,142, forward strand.
GGCGAGCACCTTGTTGGCGTGGTCCGTGGCGCCCTTCATGTATTCCTCGGCCGGGAACGCCATGGCGATCTCGCCAGGCGCGATCGCGGTCCAGGGCTCGGTGACGACGGCGGCTGTCACCTTCGAGCCCATCAGCTTGGCAAGGGTGAGGCCGGCCTCGATTGCCTTTGCCGCAAGCTCCGAGCCGTCCGTTGCAATCAAGATATGCTTATACACATTTAGCTCCTTTTTTCAGCTGTCTGAGCCAGAGTCTTGCTCGAGCGGACACGCAGTGCAGCTCTCGTTGATATGTCACCCCGTCCATTTATCAGCCTAGCCGGAGCCTTCGGCAAGCCACATGACGCTGATCAATCGGCAAGGGTGGCATGTCGCGGGAGCGTCGCGTCGTCGGCGCGCCGGCCATTGCCATGCGATGCCACCCGTGCGGCGTCTCGTGTGGCGTCGCGCCTTGATCGACCAATCCGTGCAGCAAGGGCGTCGTCGATCAAGGCGCGATGAACGCCACGAGCCGTTGACGCTGCAAGGGCTGTCGCGCCAAAAGGAAGCCGAGCATCAGCAACAGGGGGCCTTCGCCACCGCCCCGCATGAAGGCACGGGTCTCTTGGAAACCGCATTCATCCAGATTCCACACTACGTGTTCGATGCGGCGGCGGTCGTGTTGCTCATCGCCGTGGCCGCCTTGGCGCGCTCCTACGTCAGATGGCGCCGGGCGGAACGTGCCCTGCTGTTGGCGAACGCGCAGCTTTCCACCCTTGCCGATGCCGGGTCGCAGCGGCTGGAGGCCATTCTCGACAGTACGCTGAGCGGTATCGTCACCATCAAGACGAACGGCATCATCGATTCGGCGAACCGCGCGACGGAGGACCTGACGGGATATACCCGCGCCGAGATCATCGGCCGCAACGTGGCGATGCTGATGCCGGAGCCGCACGCGACGGCGCACGATTCCTATCTCGAGCGCTACCTGTCGACGGGCGAGCGGCAGATCATCGGCATCGGGCGCGACGTGGAGGTACGCCGCAAGGACGGGACCACCGTCCCGATCCATCTGGCGGTGAGCGAGTTCGAGATTTCGGGCGAGCGCTACTTCACGGGCATCCTCACGGACATCACCGACCGGGAGGCGGCGACGGCGCGCCTGAGGGAAACAGAGCGGCAGTTGGCCCAGGCCCAGAAGATGGAGGCGGTCGGGCAGCTGACCGGCGGGCTCGCACACGATTTCAACAATCTGCTGACGGTCATCACGGGCAATCTGGAGTTGCTCGACATGACGCTCGACGACGAGAAGTCGCGCGACATGGTGCGCCGCGCCAACGAGGCTGCGCGCATGGGCGCGCGCCTGACGGGGCGTCTCCTGACGTTCAGCCGCCGCCGCACGCTGCAGCCCGTGGTCCTCGACATCAACGAGGCGGTGCTGGGGCTGACGGAGCTGCTGCGCCGCTCGCTGGGTGAGAACATCAGCGTCGACTGGAACCTGGTCGGCAAGGTGTGGCCGACGCAGGTCGACCAGAGCGAGATCGAGAACGCGATCCTGAACCTCGCGATCAACGCGCGCGATGCCATGCCCGGCGGCGGGCGCATCGTCATCGAGACCAGCAACGCCACGTTGACCGACCTGGATGTCGATACGCTCACGGACGCGGTTCCCGGCGATTACGTGCGGCTCGCCCTTTCGGACAACGGCGCGGGCATGAGCACGGATATCGTGGCGCGGGCCTTCGAGCCCTTCTTCACGACGAAAGAGCCCGGGCGCGGGACGGGCCTGGGATTGAGCACGATCTATGGGTTCGTCCGGCAGTCCGGCGGCTTTGCTCGCATCTACAGCGAGGTGGGCAGCGGGACGACCGTCACCATTTACCTGCCGCGGCACAACGGTGCTGCGCCCGTGCACGCGGCCGGCGCATCCGATCCCGGCGCGCTGGCGGCCAAGGGGGAGGTCGTGCTCGTCGTCGAAGATAATGACGAGGTGCGCAACCTGACCGTGCGGCGGTTGCGGGAACTCGGCTACGAAGTCCTGGTCGCGGTGAACGGGCCGGCGGCGGTGGAATTGCTGGAAAAGACAGACAACGTGGAGCTCGTATTCTCCGACGTCATCATGCCCGGCGGCATGTCGGGCTTCGACGTCGCGGCATGGGTCGCGAAAAACCGCCCGGGGATCAAGGTTCTGCTGACGTCGGGCTTCGCCCCGGACCTGGCCCAGGAGCATAATGCGACGGGTATCGCCCCGCCCCTGTTGCGCAAGCCCTACACGCAGCGGGAACTGGCGGGGGCCGTGCGCGCCAGCCTGGCGGAGGGGTGAGGCGGCCCGCCAGCCATGCATGCGCCCGAGCGTACGGGCACGAGGCCGCAGGCTAATCGCTTGATGCCCTGCCGGTGGATGGATATAACCCGCGCCAATACGAACCACCCCTCATACATCGAGAGAAAACGATGGCCATCGAGCGTACCTTTTCCATTATCAAGCCGGATGCGACCAAGCGCAACCTGACCGGCGCCATCAACGCCGTGATCGAGAAGGCCGGCCTGCGCATCGTCGCGCAGAAGCGCGTGCTGTGGACGCGCGCCCAGGCCGAGAAATTCTACGAGGAGCACAAGGCGCGCCCGTTCTATGGCGAATTGTGCGACTTCATGACCTCCGGCCCGATCGTCGTTCAGGCCCTCGAGGGCGAAGGTGCGATCGCCAAGTATCGTGAAGTGATGGGCGCCACGGATCCCAAGGAAGCTGCCGAGGGTACGATCCGCAAGCTGTTCGCGGTGTCGAAGGGCGAGAACTCCACGCACGGGTCGGACAGCCCGGCGGCCGCCGAGCGTGAGATCGCCATGAATTTCCGTCTCGACGAAATCGTCGGCTGACGGGGGCGACGGCTGCCGCAAGGCGATGCCGTCGACGGGTCGAATGCGGGTCGCGCGTCGTCCAGCCTGGGCCGCGCGACCTTTCGATTTTTATGGAGGCATTGCCGCAGGTGGTTTCGGATCGCGACAAGGTCGTCTGGGTTGCCGCCGGCAGCATCGTGGTTGCGCTTGCGGTGATGGGGATCAAGTATCTCGCCTACCTCAAGACCGGCAGCGTCGCCCTCTATTCGGATGCGCTCGAGAGCATCGTCAACGTCGTAACGGCGGTGGTGGCACTCGTCACCATCCGTATCAGCGCGCGTCCCGCCGACCGTCGGCACCAGTATGGGCATCACAAGGCGGAGTATTTCTCGGCGGTGCTGGAGGGGGCGCTGATCATCGTGGCGGCCATGCTGATCCTGCGCGAGGCGTGGCAGGCCTACCTGGTGCCCCGCACCTTGACCGAGACGACGCTGGGCATGCTCATCTCGGCAGGGGCGACGGCGATCAACACGGGCTGGGCCGCCTTTCTCATTCTCTGGGGCCGCAAGCAGAAGTCGCCGGCGCTGGTCGCAGACGGCTGGCATCTGGGTACCGACGTGATCACCAGCCTGGGGGTGCTGATCGGCCTGACCCTGGTCGTGCTCACGGGCTGGACGATCCTCGATCCGCTGCTCGCGGCGGCGGTCGCCGTCAACATTCTGTGGACGGGCTGGGGGCTGACGCGCGAATCCATGAGCGGTCTCATGGACGAGGCGGTGGCGCCCGAGACCAGCCGCCGTATCCGCGAGATCATCCGCGTCAATGCCGAGGGCGCCATCGAAGTCCACGATCTGCGCTCGCGGATCGCGGGCCGCGCGACGTTCATAGAATTCCACATGGTGGTGCCCGGCCAGATGTCGGTGGCGCAGGCGCACGTGATCTGCGATCGCGTGGAGGAGGCCATCGCCAAGGAGATCGCCGACGTCGACGTGCTCATTCACGTCGAGCCGGAGGGCGAGGCGCGCCATACCGGCGTTCTGGTGCTGTAGGCGCGCGAACACGAAGCCGGTCCATACGATCTGGTCCATCGCCGGACAATCGGTATAGGATCGCTCCCCGGATAGACATGCGCGGGCGAAAGACCCGCTCCGGGGAGATGAAACAATGGCTCAACCACTGCTGTTCACGCCGCTCACGATCAAGGGCGTGACGATGAAGAACCGCATCGTCGTCGCGCCGATGCACCAATACGCCGCCGAGGAAGGCTTCGCGACCGACTGGCACCTGATGAACGCCGGCAAGTATGCGGCGGGCGGTGCGGGCTTCGTCATGATGGAAAGCACGAAGATCGCGCGGAACGGCTGCGGCACGGTCGGCGATACGGGCCTATGGGACGACAAGTTCATCCCCAACCTGCAGCGCTGTGCGGATTTCATCCGCAAGCATGGCGCAGTGCCCGGCATCCAGCTCGGGCATTCCGGCCGCAAGGCGCGGCTGGCGCGCCCCTGGGAAGGGGCCAAGCCGCTCGAGGGCAACGAGCCCGAGATCTACGACTGGGAGGGTTGGGAACTCGTCGCGCCGTCCGCCATCGCGCACAGCGAACGGGCGGCGACGCCACGCGCGCTCTCGCACAACGAAGTCGGCGACATGGCGGTGAAGTGGGCGGAGGCGGCGGTGCGGGCCGACAAGTGCGGCTTCGACATTCTCGAAATTCACGGCGCGCACGGCTACCTGATCCATCAGTTCCTGTCGCCGCACACGAACAAGCGGACGGACGAATATGGCGGTTCGGAAATGAACCGCTTCCGCTTCGCCATCGAGGTGGCCGAGAACGTGCGCAGCGTCTGGCCGGAGCACAAGCCGCTGTTCATGCGGCTGTCGTGCGAGGACGATGCGGGCTGGGATGTGGACCAGAGCGTGCGGCTCGCAGCGGAGCTGAAGAAGAAGGGCGTCGACGTGATCGACTGCTCGTCGGGGGGCACGCTCGAGCGCTCGCCCATGGATAGCGTGCGCTCCAAGAAGTACGGCTACCAGGTGCCCTATGCGGAGCGCATCCGCAAGGAAGCGGGCGTGATGACCATGGCGGTCGGCCATATCATCCATGCCGACCAGGCCGAGGCGATCCTGCAATCGGGCCGTGCCGACCTGATCGCGATCGCGCGCGAGATCATGTACAATCCGAACTGGCCGATGGATGCCGCGCAGAAGCTCGGCGCCGACCCGGACTTCATGATGGTGCCGCCACCGCTGCGCTACTGGCTCGCCAAGCGCGCCAAGTCCGGCTTCGAGGGCCGGCCATCCACCTACATGAACGGCATGGGCGATCGGGGCGCCCAAGGCTGACGAGACGCGCGCTAGTGTAGCGCATCTGACGTTTGGTCCCCGCTTTCGGCTGGGACCGTGACCAAACGTCAGATGCAAAAGCTACACTAGAACCTTGGTGTTGCTAGTGTTCTTCTGGCTCCGCCACTTGGTCCAGAACATGATGCACGGGGAACCAAGTGTCGGAGCCGGAACACTAGTGTAGCGCATCTGACGTTTGGTCCCCGCTTTCGGCTGGGACCGTAACCAAACGTCAGATGCAAAAGCTACACTGGAATCAAATGGTTCTGAGTGTTCCCTTGGGTGGGCCGCGCAACGGTACGCGGCCGGATGACCAGAGCACAGCGGGAGGCAGGTTCCATGACGCGCGACGATGTCAGGCGTATCGCCCGGATGCACGGGCTGACAAAGCTGTCGGACCATCATCTGGACCAGCTTGCAGCGAGCATCCGTTCCAACGAGCAACTCGCCGCGCGCCTCCCCAGGGACATGGACGCTGCTCGGGAGATGGCGCTGACGTTCAAGTTGAAGCCCGGCCGGGAGGGCGCGCGATGAGCGACGACCTCGCCTATCTCGGCATTGCGGATGCGTCCGAGCAGATCCGCAGCGGGAAACTGTCGCCGGTGGAGCTGACGAGCGCTCTGATCGCGCGCGCCGAGAAGCTCGACCCGCGCTTCCACGCCTATATCCGCATGACGCCGGACATGGCGCTGGCGGCGGCGCGGCGGGCGGAGGCGGAGATCGCCGGCGGCTACTGGAAGGGGCCGATGCACGGCGTTCCCTTCGCGCTCAAGGACATCATCGACGTGATGGGCGTGCCCACCACGTGCCATTCGAAAATCCTGATCGACAATGTCGCCAGGAGCGATGCGACCGTGACGGCGCGGCTCATGGCGGCGGGTGGCGTCCTGATGGGCAAGCTGGCGACGCACGAATTCGCCATCGGCGGGCCATCGTTCGACCTGCCGTGGCCGCCTGCCGTCAATCCGTGGGGCGGCAAGCATTTCCCCGGCGGGTCGTCGTCGGGATCGGGCGTCGCGCTGGCGAGCGGCATGGTGCCGGCGGCCCTTGGCACCGACACGGGCGGCTCGGTGCGCAATCCGGCGTCGATGTGTGCCATCGTCGGCATGAAGCCGACCTATGGGCGGGTGTCGCGGCGCGGTGTCTTCCCGCTCGCGTTCTCGCTCGATCACGTCGGGCCGATGACGCGCACGGTGCGCGACAACGCGCTGCTGCTCAACGTGTTGGCCGGCCACGATCCCGACGATCCCGGCAGTGCCGACGTCGACGCGCCCGATTTCACGCGGGATCTGGGACGCGGCGTGAAGGGCCTGCGCATCGGCCTCGTGCGCCACTTCTACGACGGCGACGATGTCGCGCATCCCGATCAGATCAAGGCCATCGACGATGCGGCGGAGCTTCTGCGGGGTCTGGGCGCGGACGTACGCGAAGTGCGGTTGGCGCCGGGCCCGGACTATGCCCTGTGCTGCCGCATCATCCTGCGCTCGGAGGCTTATGCCATTCATCGCGCGTGGATGCGCGAGCGGCCGCAGGACTACGGCGATTTCGGCCGCCAGCGCATTCTCGACGGCGCCACGGTCACCGCCGCCGACTACATCGACGCCCTGCGCCTGCGCGCCAAGCTGACGGCGGAGACGCTGGCTGTTTTCGAGACCATAGACGTGGCGCTGACCTCCTCGAGCCTCGATCCGCCACCGCCGCTCGACGACGTGGAGGCGTGCCAGCGGGTCTATCCGCGACAGACGCGCCAGCCCTTCAACGTCACGGGGCAACCTGCGCTGGCGATGCCGGCAGGCTTCACGGCGGACGGCCTGCCGCTGTCGCTGCAACTCATCGGGCGCCCCTTTGCCGAAGCCACCGTCTATCGCGTCGCGGCGGCCTACGAGGGTGCGACCGGTTTCACCAATCGCCGTCCGCCGGGGCTGTGAGGCTCGGGCGGCAACCGACATCGATGAATACGAACGAGCACGAGGGAAGAAACGCTATGGCGAGCGTCGAATGGAAAGTGGAAGGCGCGGTGCGCACGATCCTGCTCAATCGTCCCGAGAAGCGCAACGCGCTCGACGGCGATATGATGGAGGAGGTGAAGGCCGTGTTCGAGACGCCGCCGGCGGTGACCGAGCGCGTCGCCGTGATCCGTGGTGCAGGGCCGGTCTTCTGCGCCGGTCTCGACATGAAATGGCGGGCGAAGAACCCGCAAGGCGAATCCGGCATCGAGCACATGCTGCACGCCGTCGAGACCTATCCGCTGCCGGTCGTCGCGGTGGTGCATGGCGACGCCATCGCGGGTGGCAACGAGCTGGCGCTGCATTGCGATCTCATCGTCGCTTCGACGGCGGCGCGCTTCGGCATGTCGCTGGCGCAGGTCGGCCTGGCGCCGAGCTGGTTCCTGACCAAGAAGCTGATCGAAGTCGCGGGTCCGGCCATGACGCGGCAGATCCTGCTGCTGGGCGATCCCATGCCCGCGCACCGTTTCCACGATCTGGGCTTCGTCTCCCACATCGCCGAGCCCGAGGCGCTGGAGAGCGTTGCTGGCGCGGTGATCCAGCGGCTCGCCGACAACGCGCCGCTGTCACTCAAGGCGATGAAGGCGGTGATCAACCGCGAGATGCAGTTCCGCGATGCGATCCCGCACGAGGACATCGACCTGATCGTCGACAAGGCGCGCACCTCCCAGGACGCCCAGGAAGGCATGCGGGCACGTCTCGAAAAGCGCAAGCCGGCCTTCAAGGGCGTTTGAGGATAGTCGCGCGGAGGCGCCGGGCATGAAGATCACCATTCTCGACGACTACTTCGATACGATCCGGACGCTGCCGTGCTTCGCGAAGCTCGGCGGGCACGACGTCGTGGTCTGGAACGATCATGTCCAGGACGTGGATGCGCTGGCGGAACGTCTGGCGGAGACGGAGGCGCTCGTTCTCATTCGCGAGCGCACGAAGATCCGGGCGCCGCTCCTGGAGCGGCTGCCGCGCCTCAAGCTCATCAGCCAGCGCAGCGTCTACCCGCATATCGATATCGATGCCTGTACCCGGCTCGGGATCGTCGTCTCGTCGAGCCAGCATCCCGGCACGCCTTCCTATGCCACGGCGGAGTTGACCTGGGCGCTGATCCTCGCAGCCATGCGGCAGCTGCCCCAACAGGTTGCGAGCCTGAAGGCGGGGAATTGGCAATGCGGCGTCGGTCATACCGTGCGCGGCATGACACTCGGTATCTACGGCTGGGGGCGGATCGGGCTTGCGGTCGCCGAATGCGGGCGCGCCTTCGGCATGAACGTGCAGGTGTGGGCACGCGAGGCGAGCCGCGCGCGTGCGCGTGCGGAGGGCTGGGCGGTGGCGCCCAGCAAGGAGGCGTTTTTCGAGACCAGCGACGTGCTGTCGCTGCATATGCGGCTGGTGGAGGGCACGCGCGGCATCGTCACGGCGTCCGACCTCGCGCGCATGAAGCCGTCGGCGTTGCTCGTCAACACGAGCCGTGCGCCACTCGTCGCGCCGGGAGCGCTGGTCGAGGCGCTACGCGCCGGGCGACCCGGCATGGCGGCGGTGGACGTCTACGAGGAAGAGCCGCTGCGCAATACCGCCGACCCGATCCTGAGCCTGCCGAATGCGCTGTGTACGCCGCACATCGGCTACGTGACGGCGGAGGAATACGAGCTGCAATTCACCGACATCTTCGACCAGATCGTGGCGTGGGTGGACGGCGCGCCCATCAACGTGGTCAATCCGGATGTGCTCGCTGGGCGCCGCACGTGATGCCCGTGACAGGAGGCACCCGACAATGAGCGCGCTTACCGTTGCCATGCTGGCGCGCGTTCCCGGCGATGGCGTTGCTGACTTCCAGGACTACGAGGCGCGCGTCCTGCCCTTGCTCACCGAGCACGGCGGGCGGCTCGAGCGACGCATGCGAAACAGTGACGGCACGCTGGAGCTGCACGTGGTCTCGTTCGCTTCCAAAGAGGCATTGGAGGCCTATCGCGCCGACCCGCGACGGCAGGCGGCAGCGCCGATCCTGGCGCGCTCGCAGGCCGCGATCGAGCTCATGGAGCTCGAGGATGTTCATTGAGAAGAAGGAAGTGAAATGGCAGTCCGAATGACGAAGGCGTGGACGCCGCTGACGGCCGAGAACGTCAAGCGGCTGAGCGGACAGCTCGGCGTCTACCAGCTTGCCGACGCGCAAGGCGGCGTGGTGTTCATCGGCTTTGCCGGGGGACGATCGCTGTTCGGGCTTCGCGGCGAGGTCGAGGGCGCGCTGCAGGCGCCGCCCTCGGGCGCCACGCAATTCCGCGTCGAGGTCAACCAGCAGTACACCACGCGCTATCAGGAACTGTTGATGGCGCACGTCCACGACCATGGCGACGTGCCGGAAGGCAACCGCGGCAAGCCGTTGCCGCGTCTCGGCCGCCTCAGCCCGAACTGAGGCGCGGGGGAATGCCCCGCCTCACCGATCCCGACAACGCCCGACCGCCCATGGAGCCGACATGAATCTCGAGGCCACCGAAGAACAGAAGACCATCATCGCGCAAGTCCGCCGCTTCGTGCGCGAGGAAATCGTGCCGCTGGAGGACAAGCTCGATCCCGACGCCAGCGAGCTGCCGCCCGAGGAGCACGCGCGCCTCGTCGCCAAGGTGAAATCGATGGGGCTCTACGGTCTCGACATTCCCGCCGAGTTCGGTGGACCGGGCATCGACATGACGACGCGCGTCCTCTTGGCGATCGAGATGGGGCAGCACCGCGCCGGCCTCTATGCGCCCTGCTACGGCGTCTTCGGGACCGCCGGTCTCGCCCAGCTCTACGAGGCGACGGAGGAGCAGAAGGAAAAGTACCTGCGGCCGATGCTGCGCGGCGAGAAGAGGGGCTTCTTCGGGCTCACCGAGCCGTCGGGGGGCTCCGATCCGGCGCGTGCCATCCGGACCCGTGCCGTCAAGTCCGGCGAGGGCTGGGTGATCAACGGCTCGAAGGTGTTCATCTCCGGCGCGGACAAGGCCGACTTCGGTCTCGTGTTCGCGCGCACGGACCCCGAGAAGGGGCGTGGCGGCGTCACCTGCTTCATCGTGGAGACGTCGAACCCCGGCTTCCACGTGCGCCGCATCGTGCATACGTTGCGCTCCTCGCACTACGCGACAGAGCTGCAGTTCGACGACATGAAGGTGCCCGACAGTGCCGTTCTGGGCGAGGTCAACAAGGGCTTTGCCATCGCCAACGAGCGGTTGTCGCGCCAGCGCATTCCCTATGCCGCGCAGTGCCTGGCTCCCGCCTACAAGTCGCACGAGCTGGCGCTCGACTACGCCAAGCAGCGCGAGACGTTCGGTGCCCCGTTGTCTTCGCGGCAGGCGGTGCAGTGGATGCTGGTGGACAACGAACTCGATCTGCGCCAGGCGACGTGGATGACGCTCGCGGCCGCATCGAAATGCGATCAGGGCGTGCCGTTCCGCATGGAAGCCGGATTGGCGAAGCTCGTGGCCTCCGAGGCGGCCGGCCGCGTCGTCGACCGGTCGATGCAGATCTTCGGCGGCTACGGCATGACGAAGGATTTCCCCTTCGAGCGCTGGTATCGAGAGCTGCGCATCCGCCGCGTGGGCGAGGGTCCGAACGAGGTGCAGCGTCACGTCGTGGCGCGCGACCTGCTCGGCGCCAGTCTCAAGTAGGCCCTTGACGCGTCGACTGGGCGCGTCGACCGGCCACTGGCCGGCGCGCCTATGTCCCTGTTCGCCGTTTGCCGGTCATGAACACGAGCGGGATGGCGATCATCGAGACGACGGCGTACATCCAGAAGGCATTGGTGTAGCCGATCAGCGCGGACTGGCGGTTGATCTCCTTCGACAATGCGGCAAGCCCGGCGAGCGAGTCCAGGTTCCACTGGCCCATCACCGATGGCACCTGCAGCAGCTTGTTGAAGGGCGTCACCAGTTCCGTCAGGCGGCTGTAGTTGGCGCCGGTCGTGCGCACGACCTCGGCCACCGAGACCGAGATGAAGAAGCTCGTGCCGATCGAGCGCATGAGATGGAAGACAGCGATCCCCTGCGGTCGCAGTGCAGGGTCCAGCGTCCAGAAGGCGGACGTGGCGATCGGCGTCCAGATCAGGCCCACGGCGAGGCCCTGCAGCCAGGCGTTCGTGCAGATCGCCCACAGCGGCATGTTGAAGTCGATGTGCATCAGCCACAGGCCCGAGATGATCTGCATCCCGAAGCCCGCGATCATGCCGATGCGCGGATCGAGCCGCGTCGTCAGGAATGCGGCGAAGAAGCCGGACATGACGCCGATGCCGCGCCAGCTCACGACGAAGCCGATCAATCCGTCGGGGTAGCCGAGCTGGTTCTGCAGCAAGGGCGGCAGCAGGACCATCGGCGTGAAGTTGAGCATGCCGAAGATGACGATGAGAAAAATGCCGATCGCGTAGTTGCGGTCGAGGACGAGGCGTGGGCTCAGGAAGGGGGTCTTCGCGGTGACGCTGTGCGCGATGAAGAGGTAGAAGGCGATCACCGCGATGAGCGTTTCGATGCGGATTTCGGTCGACTCGAACCAGTCCAGCCGTTGCCCGCGCGAGAGCACGAGCTGTGTCGAGGCGATGGCGATCGACAGCGAGAGGAACCCGATCCAGTCGAGCCCGGCCGCGGTCGGCTTCTCCTCGCGCGGCAGCGTGAAGCGTGCGGCGATGCAGGCTGCGAGACTGACGGGCACGATCATGTAGTAGCCCCATCGCCAGCTCGAGTACTCGGCCAGATAACCGGCCAGCGTCGGGCCGATGATGGGGCCGAGCGTATTGGCGACGCCGAAGATGGAGATGACCGAGCCGTGCCTGTCGCGTGGATAGACGTCGAGCAGGATCGTCTGGCCGAGTGGAAGCAGCGGCGCCCCGAATGCACCCTGCAGCGCGCGCCAGAGGACGAGGCTCTCCAGCGACTGTGCCAGGCCGCACATCAAGGTCGCCATCGAGAACAGCGCAAGGCTGCAGACCATGACGACGCTGCGCGTGTAGCGGCCGACGAGCCAGCCCGACATCGGCGTGAAGACGGCGGTTGCCAGGATGTTGAACGTGACGGTCCAGGAGATCTCGTCCTGGGTGGCGGCCATAGCACCCTGCATCTGCGGCAGGATCGCCGTGGCGGTGAAAGTCGCCGCGTTATAGGCCGCCGACGAAATGACGACGGTCAGCAGCACGAGGAGGCGCCGGGACGAGGTCAGGGCCAGCGCGGGTTGATCTGCGGTCGTCGTGGTCACGCGGGGTTCTCGCGGCGGTTCCAGGGGGCGGCGCGACCTCGGGGGATTGTCACGTGCGTTTTCACCGTCCCTTGAAGCTTGCGGGCCTGCGCTCGGCAAAGGCGGCGGTACCTTCCTTCAGGTCCTGCGAGGAACCCAGGTCGTGGAACGAGCGCACCTCGGTTTCGAGCTGTTGCTGCAGGTTCATTCCGACGAGGCGGCGCATGGTCTGCTTGGCGAAGCGGTGGGCGAGCGGGGCGCGTTCGGCCAGCATCTGCGCATAGTCGAGGGTGCGGGCGAGCAGGTCCTGCTGCGGCCAGACGCGATTGACGAGGCCGATGCGGTGGGCGTGCGCGGCATCGATCCGCTCGCCCGACAGAATCATCTCCATGGCATGGCCCATCCCCACGATCATCGGCAGGCGGACGAGGCCGCCGTCGCAGGCATGGAAGCCCCACTTGGAATCCTGCAGCGCGAACTCCGCGTTGGGCGAGGCGAACCGCAGATCGCAGGCGAGCGCGATCTCGAGCCCGCCGGAGATCGCGAAGCCGTTGACGGCTGCGATCACGGGCTTGTCGATGTCCATGCCGCGCGTGATGCCGCCGAGCCCCAGCCCGTGCACGTATTTCTTGCGGAATTCGGGGGCGGGTGTCGTGCCGAAGGCAACCGTGTAGGTCTTGAGGTCGGCGCCGGCACAAAAGGCCTTGTCGCCTGCGCCGGTGAGGACGGCGATGCGGGCCGTAGCGTCGGCCTCGAAGGCGGCGAAGGCCGCGGCCAGGCTGTCATGTGCTGCGAAATCGAGCGAGTTCATCTTCGCGGGGCGATCGATCGTGATCAGCGTCACGGCGCCCTGCTTCTCCACGACGATGTCCTGGGACCCGCTCATGCCCGCCTCTTCGCTGCCGCTCGCGCTCGCGGGGCCCCGCACATGCAAAGCGCCGCCGCAACCGGGTTAAGGCAGCGGCGCCCGATTGCCAACCGTCATCGCGGGACGGTCGCCATGCAAACGAAGCGGGGCGTCGGTGTGCGAAGGATCAGGCGGGATCCTTGTCCTTCTTCTTCAGCGCGGGAACTTTCTTCATGGAGGGCTTGGTCTTGGCCGGGCCCATCGTCACGCCATCCTTGGACTTGGTCGAGGACGTCGTGATGTCGCTGTTCTTGCCCTTGCTCTTGGCCTTTGCACTCGCCTGGGTGGCGCTGCCGCCACCTTCTCCGCCCCAGCACACGGTCGCGGCGGCCTTGCAGGTGTGCTCGTCGAAGAACCCGAAATCGAGAAACAGCTCGCAGCTCACGTCCTTCTTGCCCGTCGTGTACTTCTTGATGCCGCGCTGGGCCGTCCAGTCGGCGATGTACTTGTCGAGCAGCGACTTGGCGTCCTTCGTCGGGCCGTCCTTGCCGTAGTCGTTCACCGAAAAGCCGAGGCGGGTGCATTTGGCGGCGGCCGGCGTCATCGTCGCGGCCAGAACCACCAGCGCGGCGGCCGTACCGGCGAACGCGGTTTTCAGAGACATTTCGAAGCCCTCGTATGTCCTGGCAAAAAAATAACGTCGTTAAGGCTCCTATAGCCAGCGGGTGGGGGGATGGCCAGTGAAACACGCCGCCATCATGCGGATGGGCGTCGGGGTGTTGCCGTCGTGCGGCGCTCCCGGCCGGTCCAGATTGCGCCCACCCGGACGCAAAACGGGCGCCCAATGGGCGCCCGTCGCATGCTGCAGCAGATGGGCCGCTCAGTGCATGTAAGGCGAATCGCCGCCGCGCGGGCCATGCCCGGAGTCGAAGAAGAAGCCGTGATCGAAGGGGCCGGCCATCGACTGGCGATCGAGTGCCGGATCCCGGTAATAGGGCGTGCCGCCATACAGCGTGCGGCTGTTGCCGTAAGTGTCGATCATATCGGGGATGCTGTAGGAATAGCCGCCGCGACGAGCGTAATATCCTTTGACGCGGGGACGATAGGCTTTGCGGCGCTTCTTATAGTGTCCAACCTTCGTCACGCCGCTGGCGGCCTGGGCCACGTCGGGTTTGGGGGCGCTGGAAAAGGCCTGTGCCGACGGCGAGGCCAAGCCTACCAGGGCGGCAAGCGCGAAAGCCGAAACGAGAGGGAATCGGAGCATGAGTGTTCCACCGGCCAGAATGTCGTTTTCCAAATCATTGTAACGCAATCCGTAAATCAAATGCTGAATGCTGCTACGGATGCGGCTGGAACGGGCCGGGGATGTTACCCAAAATCCACAATCGCGGTCTCGTGTGGCGTCGCGCCGGCCATTCACCAGATCCGTCGAGCGGCCGCGACCGGCGGCACCAGCTCGGATATGCGTTCGGTATGGGCGGTCGTGCGGCCGCTCTTGACGTGCCCAACCCAAAGGGAGCGGCGAATGGACATGCTTGCTCTGGCGATCCAGCTCGCGGCTGGAAGCCTTGGCGGGTTTCTGGTTGGACGCGCGCTGCCGGGGCTCAGCCTCGGCCTGTCCGGCAACCTGTTGACCGGGCTCGTCGGCGGGCTTCTCGGCGGCAGCATCATCCTGTCCGCGCTCGGACTGATGCAGCAGCTCGCCGTGCAGGGGATGGATGCCGCGGCTTTCGTCGCCCAGGTTTCGGCCAGCGGCGTCGGCGGGGCGGCGGTGACGCTCGCCATCGGGCTGTTGCGGCGCGGCCTGGCACGCATTTGAGCCTGCAGGGTCAGTCCGGACCCTTCAGCCACTCGAGGGCATGGCTCGCTCCGTGCCCCTGGGCGAGCCGGTCGCTGAGAAACGGCAGCAATACACCCAGTTGCTCGGCGAGGCGGAAGGGCGGATTGGCCAGCACCAGGGCGGTGGCGGAGAGCTTTTCCTCGGCCTCGAAGGCGCGCACACGCAATTCCGCGTACAGCAGCTTGGCGTGCGGCGAAGCCCGGAGGCGGTCCTTGAAGGCCGCCACCCTCGCGGGGGACTTGATCGGCAGCCACAACAGATAGATGCCGGTGGCAAAGCGCCGCATGGCTTCGTCCAGGCCGTCTCCCAGGCGCTCGAATTCCCCTTCGACCTCGAAAGGCGGGTCGATCACGACGACGCCGCGCCGTTCCTTGGGGGGAAGCGTGGCCTTCAAGGCCTGCCAGCCGTCGAGCTCGAGCACCTTCGCACGGGCGTCCCGGCCGATGGCCGCCTTCAGCAGTGCGGCGTCCTCCGGATGTAGCTCATTGGCGATCAGCCGGTCCTGTGGCCGCATCGCGTGGAGCGCGATCAGCGGCGATCCCGGATAGGCCGTCACGGTCCCGTTGGCGTCGAACGCCGCGCAGGCGGCGAGATAGGGGGCCAGCAAGGGGGCGATCTCGGCCGGCAATGGCGGTGCGTCAGGTCCCGCGAGCCGCCTGATCCCCAGGAGCGCCTCGCCCGTGCGGGTGGCCTGCGACGCGGTCAGGTCGTAGAGGCCGGCCCCCGCGTGGGTGTCGATGACGCGGAACGGCGCCGGCTTGAGCTTCAAATGCTCGATGACCAGCGCCAGTACGGCATGTTTGAGCACGTCGGCGAAGTTTCCGGCGTGAAAGGCATGGCGATAGTTCATTCACCGCCTCTCGTGCAGCGGGCGGGCCACTAGTGTAGCTTTTGCATCTGACGTTTGGTCATGGTCCCAGCCGCGAGTGGGTACCAAACGTCAGATGCAAAAGCTATACTAGAATCATGGTGTTGCTAGTGTTCCTACTGGCTCCGGCACTTGGTCGAGAGCCCGATGCACGGGGAACCAGGTGTCGGCGCCGGAACACTAGTTGAGGCCTGCGTCCGCCAGCTTGTCCACGAGCGTGTCGTGGTCGAACGGCTTGAGCATGTAGTCGTCGGCGCCGGCCGCAAAAGCCCGCGCGATGTCCACCGGATCGTTCTCGATGGTGCAATAGATCACGTAGGGCTTGCGACGCAGATTGGCCAGACGCAGCGCGCCGAGGAATTCCAGCCCGCCCATCACGGGCATGTTCCAGTCGAGCAGGATGGCATCCGGCGTGCTCAATTGGCAGGCGGCGATCGCCTGCTCGCCATTCTCGGCTTCGCGCACCTCGAAGTTGTTGGTCTCGAGGATGCGGCGGGCCACCTTCCGGATGACCTCGGAATCGTCCACGACGAGGCAGTGCTTCATTGGCGAGATCCCGTCAGCAATAATTACATGCGTCTGCAACATCGGAGCGGCGACGTCGCAGCGGTCGGACGCAATCCTTGCCCGAAGAGGTTAATAAAAGGCTTCCGCGTGCGTCGTTTCGGCCGGCGGCTTGCACAAAGCTGCGGGAGCAGCTAGGCCGTGGGCCGGGACGCTGGCGCCCACCCTCCCAAACCTGATAGGGATCGAGGCCGCCGGGGCGTGACAGCGCGGGGTTCGCCGCAGTCCGCCGGGCATTCGCATTCCAAGAACGAGACGGGCCGATGAAATTCACGCTTTCCTGGCTGAAGGATCACCTCGAGACGAGCGCGACGCTCGCCGAGATCAAGGCGAAGCTCGACAATATCGGGCTCGAAGTGGAATCGATCGACGATCCCTCCGCCAAGCTCGGCCAGTTCACTATCGCCCGCGTGCTGGAGGCCAAGCGCCATCCCAACGCCGACAAATTGCAGGTCCTGCAGGTCGAGATCGAGCCGGGCAAGCCGGCGGTCGAGGTCGTCTGCGGGGCGCCGAACGCGCGCGCGGGCCTCGTCGGTGTGTTCGCCCCCTTGGGGACATACATCCCCGGCACGGGCATCACCCTGGAGAAGAAGCCGGTTCGCGGCGTCGTCTCCAACGGCATGATGCTGTCGGAGCGCGAGATGGAGCTGTCGGAAGACCACACCGGCATCGTCGATCTCGATGCGAAGTTCGCCGAAAAGGTCGGCAAGCGCTACATCGACGTGGCTGGCCTGTCCGATCCCGTCATCGAGGTGAAGCTGACACCGAACCGGCCCGACTGCACGGGGGTGCGCGGCATTGCCCGCGACCTGGCGGCGGCGGGGCTGGGCACGCTCAAGCCCGAGACGCCGATCGCAGGGGTCGAGGGCACGTTCGATTGCCCCGTCGACATACAACTGACGTTCGCGCCGGACACCGCGGATGCCTGCCCGTGCTTTGCCGGCCGCTACATTCGCGGCATCAAGAACGGGCCGGGGCCGGCCTGGATGCAGGCGCGTCTCAAGGCCGTCGGCCAGAAGCCGATCAACGCCGTCGTCGACGTCACCAACTACGTTTCGATCGACCGTGGGCGGCCGCTACACGTCTATGATGCCGACAAGCTCGTCGGCGCCATCCGCGCGCGCCTGTCGAAGGCCGGCGAGACGTTCCTCGGCCTCAACGGCAAGGAATACGTCACCGACGACAGCATGTGCGTCATCGCCGACGACCGGGCCGTGCTCGGGTTCGGCGGCATCCTGGGTGGCGAGGACACCGGCTCGACCGAGACGACGACGAATATCCTGATCGAGTGCGCCTACTTCGATCCCGTGCGCACGGCCGCTACCGGCCGCAAGGCGAACGTGCAGACCGATGCGCGCTATCGCTTCGAACGCGGCGTCGATCCTGCCTACGTCGAGCCGGGCCTCGACCTGGCGACGCGCATGATGCTGGACGTGGCGGGCGGCACGCCGTCCAGGCGCCGGATCGCGGGGAAACCGCCGGTGAAGCCGTTCACGGTCGATTTCGAATTCGCGCGCGTCGAAAGGCTGATGGGCCTGAAGCTCACCGACGCGGAGATCCGCCGGACGCTGGAGGCCTTGGGCTTCGCGATCGCGGGGAGCGGCCCGAAATTCAAGGTCACGGCACCGAGCTGGCGGCCGGACGTGCACGGTCCCGCCGATCTGGTGGAGGAAGTGGCGCGCATCGCAGGGCTCGAGACGATCGTCTCGACGCCCTTGCCCCGGGCATCGGGCGGCGTGACGCGGGCGACCTTGACGGAGCTGCAGAAGCGCGTGCGCCGGTCGCGCCGGGCGCTGGCCGCTCGCGGGATGGTCGAGGCGGTGACGTGGTCGTTCATCAAACAGGACGAGGCGGAGCATTTCGGCGGCGGGGCGGAGGCCCTCATCCTCGCCAATCCGATCTCCTCGGAGATGACGACGATGCGGCCGAGCCTGCTGCCGGGGCTGCTCGCAGCCGTGCAGCGCAACCGCAATCGCGGCTTTGCCGACGTGGCGCTGTTCGAGGTCGGTCAGGCCTATCGCGGCGACAAGCCGGGCGACCAGATCATGGTGGCCGCCGGCGTGCGCTCGGGCGCGATCCGGCTGGCGGGCATGGGCCGCAACTGGGACGGTGCGGTCGCCGATGCCGACGTGTTCGACGCCAAGGCCGACGCGATGGCCCTGCTGACGTCGCTGGGGTTCGACGCGACCAAGGCCCAGATCACGCGCGATGCGCCGGCCTGGTACCATCCCGGCCGTTCGGGCACGCTGCGGCTCGGCCCCAAGCTGGTGCTCGCCCACTTCGGCGAATTGCACCCCGAGACGTTGAAGGTGGTGGACGTAGGGGGCTCTGCGACCGCCTTCGAGGTGTTCCTCGATGCGCTGCCGCCCGAAAAGCGCAAGACCCGCGCCAAGCCTGCCCTCGAGTCGCTGGACCTGCTGCCCGTCAAGCGCGACTTCGCCTTCATCCTCGACAAGACGGTGGCGGCGGCCGACGTCGTGAAGGCGGCGCAAGGGGCGGACAAGGCCCTGATCTCCTCGGTTCACGTCTTCGACCTGTTCGAGGGGGGCAGCCTGGATGCCGGCAAGCGCTCGCTGGCCATCGAAGTGGCATTGTCACCGAAAGAGAAGACGCTGACGGATGCCGATATCGAGGCGGTGGCGGCGAAAGTCGTCGCTGCCGTCCACAAGGCGACGGGCGGCGAGCTGCGCGGCTGAGCGGCGCGGACGCAGCGGACGCGGCGCGGCGTTGATCGTGCCGCCGCCTCTGTCTATCTTCGCGCGCCAGATACACGAAGCCGCCGAGGAACGCCCATGCTGATGTCCGCTGCCGATTATCGCGAGAGCCTGAGGCGGTACAAGCCGCGCGTTTTCGTCAATGGACAACGCATCGAGAGCGTTGCGGACGAGCCGTTGCTTGCGCCCGGCGTGGCGGCAACCGGCGTGACCTACGACTTCGCACTGAAAGAGCAGCACAAGCTCTTGATGACGGCCCGGCAGATGACGTCGGGAAAGACCGTCAATCGGATGCTGCATATCGACGAGACGTCGACGGATCTCCTCTACAAGCTGGAGGCCGTGCGGCTCGTGTGCCAGGAATCGGGCTGCGCGCAGCGTTACCTGTCGCACGATGGCCTGAATGCCATCTTCCAGGCGACGAAACGCATCGATGCCAACGGCGGCAAGGGATACCACGAGCGCTTCCTCGCCTATCTGCACCGTGTGCAGGAAGAGGACCTGACACTCGGCGTGGCCATGACGGACGCCAAGGGCGACCGCTCCCGGAAGCCCGGCGCGCAAGCCAACCGCGACGTCTACGTGCACATCAAGGAGCGGCGTCCCGACGGCGTCGTCATTCGCGGCACCAAGGCGATCGTGACGGGTGCGCCCTACATGCACGAGTTCCTGGTCATGCCGTGCCGCACGATGACGCCGGAGGACGCCGATTTCGCGGTCTGCTGCGCGGTGCCGGTCGATGCGGAAGGCGTCACCGTGATCTCGCGCCCGGCCGGGCGGCCGGGAGACCCGGCTGCGAAATATGCCGCGAAATACGGCCAATCGACCGGGGTCGTGCAGTTCGACGACGTGTTCGTGCCGTGGGCCAACGTCTTTGCCGACGGGCAGCATGAGGAAGCCGGGTTCCTCACCACGAGCTACGCGACGCACCATCGCCACTCCTGCATCGGCGCGCGGGCCGGCTTCGGCGATCTTCTGATCGGGGCGGGCGCGCTGATGATCGAGGCGAACGGCCTCGATCCCGCGAAACATGGCCATATCCGCGAGGCCATGGTCGATCTCATCAAGATCGTGGAGGGCTTCTTCGCGTGCGGCGTGGCGGCCTCCGTCTACGCCATGAAGGATCCGGCCGGCTCGGTGATGCCCGACACCGTGTTCTCCAACGTCGGCAAGCTGCTGCTCGCCACGCAGATCTACGACATGCACCGCCTCGCCCATTACGTTTCGGGAGGCCTGATCGTGGCGCTGCCGGGTCCGGACGAGGACCACAATCCCGAGACGGCGGCCTCGCTTTCGGCCGTGCTCGCCGGCCGCCCCGACATCCCCTCATCGCAGCGGCTCGAGGTGGCGCGCCTGATGGAGGACCTGACGGCCACGCATACGGGCGGCTGGATGTCGCTGATCTCGCTGCACGGGGGCGGTTCGCCCGAAGCCATGAAACGCGAGATCTGGCGCAACTACCCCGTGGGGGAGAAGGCCGAACTCGTCGAGAAGCTGCTCGACCGCGGCGTGGTGGCCGACGGCAGCCGCGTCTCCAAGCAGCCCGGTCGCTGCTGCGCCACCGGCTGCGAGGTACCCAAGATCGAGAACCCGCGCGATACGCTGAACGACGCGGCGGAATAGTTGCGCGCCATCGACCCGGAGGGACATCCATGATCACGGCAGACGCCGCTTCCAAGGCATCCGATCTCATCTGGCAGCTGTGGGAATTGGGCGAGGTGATCCCCAGGCTGCCAGAGGGTCTCACGCCGCAGACGCGTGCCGATGGCTATGCGATCCAGTCCGGCCTGTCGCTGCGGACGGCAAAGGGCCTCGTCGGCTGGAAGATCGCGGCGACGTCGAAGGCGGGCCAATCGCACATCGGCGTCGATGGTCCGTTGGCAGGCCGGCTCATCGCGGAACGGACGGCGGCGAGCGGTGCCACATTGAGCTTCCGCGGCAATCGCATGCGGGTGGCGGAGCCGGAGTTCGCCTTCCGCGCGGGAGCCGATCTGGCGCCGCGTGCGACGCCGTACGCGGTGGACGAGGTCATGGCGGCGATGGACGCACTGATCCCCGCGATCGAGGTTCCCGATTCACGCTTCACGGACTTTGCCAAGGTCGGCGGCGCCCAACTGATCGCCGACAACGCCTGCGCGCACCAGTTCGTGCTGGGGCAGCCTGCAACATGCGACTGGCGCGCGCTGGATCTCGCCCGCTACCCGGTGCATGCGATCGTGAAGGGCCGCTACGAGCGGGACGGCATCGGGGCCAACGTCCTCGATGATCCGCGGCTGGCGCTGACGTGGCTCGTCAACGAGTTGTCGGGCCTCGGATTGACGCTGACGCGCGGGCAGGTCGTCACGACGGGCACGTGCATGGTACCGCTCGACATCCAGGCAGGGGACCACGTGCACGCCGACTTCGGGATGCTTGGCCAGGTCGAGGTGACCTTCGGCGCTTGAGGCACGAGGCATCGGTGCCGAGCCGGGGCATGCAGGCGTGACAGTATCGATGACAGCAGGGGAGCGTGCAGCGTGAGGCTGGTGCATTGGTGGACAGGATTACAGCGGTCGTTCCTGGGCGCGGTGGTGGCGCTCGTGACGACGGCGGCAGCCATCGCCCAGACGCCCGCGCAAGTGCCTGCGCCGGGCCCGTCCCCGGTCACGCCGGAGCTGATCGCCAAGGCCGAAAAGGGCGACGTCGAGGCGCAGATCCGCCTGGGTTATTTCTATGCCGTCGGCGTGGGTGTGGCGCAGAACGACGGGGCGGCCTTCAAATGGTACTTGAAGGCCGCCGAACAGGGCAATCCGGGTGCGCAGTCGTCGGTGGGCTTTGCCTACTTCAGCGGGCGCGGGGTGCCGCAGAGCCAGAAGGACGCGATCGTCTGGCTGCGCAAGGCCGCGGAGAAGGGCCGCGTGGAAGCGCAATTCGTGCTCGGCATCATCTACGGCGGCAATGGGGGCGCGCCGCTCGATCGTGCCGAATTCGCGAAGTGGATGCTCATGGCTGCCGAGCACGGGCACCACAAGGCGCAACAGATCATCGGCCAGGCCTACGCCACCGGGCAGGGCGTGGCGCGCGATCAGGTGGAGGCGTACAAATGGCTGACGCTGTCGGCCGCGTCGATCACGGGGTTCGCGCGCAAGAAGCTCGACGCCAACAAGGCCGCCATCGCGGCGGATATGACGGCCGCGCAGATCAAGGACGCGGAAGCGCGGGCGGCCGCCTGGACGCCGAAAAAGCCCTGAGCCAAGAAAGCCGAGTGTCGGCTCCGGCGGGCCGGGGCCATCAGCTCACGGCCACGTTGTCGATGAGGCGGGTGGTGCCGAGCCAGGCGGCCACCAGAACGCGGCCCGCACGCCCCGATGCGGCGTCCCAGTCCTGCAGCGTGGCGGCGTCGCGGACGGCGATGTAGTCGATCTTGCCGAAGCCCGCAGCGGCGAGTGCCGTGCGGCCTTGCGCGATGGCCGCGTCGATGGCGGCCCCCTGCGATGCGGCTTCCGCGACCTGGCGTATGACCGTGTGGATCGTCACTGCGCGGGCACGCTCCTCGGCGGAGAGATACCGGTTGCGCGAGGACATGGCGAGGCCGTCGCCTTCGCGCACTGTCTCCACGCCGACGATCTCGACGGGCAGGTCGAGGTCGCGGACCATCTGGCGGATGACGCAGAGCTGCTGATAATCCTTCTCCCCGAACATCGCCACGTCGGCGCGCGTCTGGTTGAACAGCTTGCAGCACACCGT
The DNA here is from genome assembly GCA_041397775.1 of Hyphomicrobiaceae bacterium. GTDB lineage: Bacteria > Pseudomonadota > Alphaproteobacteria > Rhizobiales > Hyphomicrobiaceae. The sequence continues at coordinate 169,051 of JAWKWB010000003.1, forward strand.
TGCAACGCCGTTGAAGAAATGTGGGCGGAAATCCGTCTCGAGCCCACCGGCCGCACCCTCGGGCACGACGCGTGTGGCAAAACCATCCGCGTACATTTCGCCGGCCGTGGGCGCCCAGACGAGATCGCCGCCGATCGCCGCCAGCTTGGCGCAGTCGTCCTCGAAGGTGCGGGGATACTTGGCGAAGTCCTCGTTGGGGGCGAATTGCGTGGGGTTCACGAAAATCGACGTGATGGTGCGGTCGCAACGGCGCTGGGCCACGCGAACGAGTTCGAGATGCCCTTCGTGCAACGCACCCATGGTCGGGATCACGGCGACGGTCTGGCCGGCCCGGCGCCAGCCGGCGACGCAGGCGCGCAGATCCTCAAGGGTGGAGACGACGGCGATCTTGGACTGTGCCACGGGCGCGATTTCCTTGTTCCTGTGACGGGTGGGCAGGGCCTCGGCCCCGGTGGACCGCGGCCTGGATGTGGGAAGCCTCTGCTACAATATCCAGATGGATCGAGTCGCGGGAGCGTTCGGCACTCGCGGCTGCCATGCAGCATTTGCCGGGAGGCAGGCATGACCGGAGCGAACGAGGCAAGGCGGGCCGATCGGTCGTCATCGCCGCTTTCCGTGCTGCCGTCGTACGAGGCGCTGCCGTCCTATCACCTGATGGCCGAGCCTGCCTTGCTGCGCGAATTGTTCGATCGCGCGGTGCTGTTCGGCGACGACCGGCGTCGGGTCACGGCGCTGGCAACGCGGCTCGTGGAGGCGACGCGCGCGCATCCCGATCGCGAGGGAGGCATCGAAGCTTTTCTGGGCGAGTATGCGCTCTCGTCGGAGGAAGGCGTCATCCTGATGTGCCTTGCGGAGGCGTTGCTGCGCATCCCGGATGCGGACACCGCCGATGCGCTCATCGCCGAGAAGATCGGCGGCGGCAGGTGGGAGCGGCACCTGGGTCATTCCGACAGCCTGCTCGTCAATGCCTCGACCTGGGGGCTGTTGCTCACAGGGCGCATCGTCAAGCTCGGCGAGGGAGACGAAGGCGCCATCGGCGCGATGAAGCGCCTCGTGGCGCGTTCGGGCGAGACCGTCATCCGGCAGGCCGTCCGGCAGGCGATGCGTTTCATGGGCGACCAGTTCGTGCTCGGCCGCACCATCGCGGAGGCGCTGCGGCGGGCGGGGCCGCTCGAAGCAAAGGGCTATCGGCTTTCCTACGACATGCTCGGGGAGGCGGCGCGCACCCGGGCGGATGCGCAGCGCTACTTCGACAGCTATGCCGGCGCCATCGAGGCGATCGGCAAGTCGGTGGGGCCGGTGCGGGCCGCGCACGCCGACGCGCTGATGGAGCGACCCGGCGTCTCGGTGAAACTGTCGGCCTTGCATCCGCGGTTCGAGGCGGCGCGGGAGGACGTGCTGCCCAATGAACTCGTGCCGCGGCTCGTGGAACTCGCCCGTCTGGCGCGTACGCACGGCCTGACGCTGACGGTCGATGCGGAGGAGCAGGAACGGCTCGAGGTGAGCCTGGATACGTTCGGGCTCGCCTTCCTCGATCCCGCACTCGCGGGCTGGCCGGGACTGGGGCTTGCCGTGCAGGCCTACGGCAAGCGCGCGTTGCCCACGCTGCGCTGGCTGCGGCGCCTGTCCGATCAGGCGACGAAGCGCATTCCGCTGCGGCTCGTCAAGGGCGCCTACTGGGACAGCGAGATCAAGTGGGCGCAGGAACGCGGCTGGTCCGAGTACCCCGTCTTCACGCGCAAGGCGCACACGGACCTGTCCTACCTGGCGGCGATGCGCATGGTGCTGTCGGAAACGGGCGCCTTCTATGCGCAGCTTGCCACGCACAATGCGCACACCATTGCCGCCGCATCGGTGATGTCGGCGGGCGGCGCCTTCGAGTACCAGCGCCTGCACGGCATGGGCGAGGCGCTGTACGATGCGGCCGCCGGCGTCATGCCAGGGCGCGCATGTCGCATCTATGCGCCCGTGGGCGGGCATCAGGACTTGCTCGCCTATCTCGTGCGGCGCCTGCTGGAGAACGGGGCCAACACCAGCTTCGTCAAGCGGCTTGCCGACGATGCGGCTCCCGTTTCGGAGATCGTCAAGGATCCGCTCGCGATCATCGAGGCGGGGTCTACTGGGACCGCCGGCGGCCAGCGCGCGTCGCTGCCGCGCCCGCCCGAGATTTTCGGCGCACGGCGGCGCAACAGCCTGGGCCTGCCCTTGAGTGACCGGACGGCGCGGCAGGCGCTGATGGACGAGATCGCCGGCCACGTGTCCCGCGGCTCCGTTGCCGGGCCGATCATCGCGGGACGCAGCATCACGAGCCCCGAGCGGGCCGAACCGGTTCTTTGTCCGCACGACCGGCGGGAACGCATCGGCATGGTCGTGGCCGCGCGTGACGACGAGATCGAGCTTGCCGTGCTCACCGCCACGAGCGCCCTGCATCGCTGGGACGTTTCGGGCGGGGAGATGCGGGCGGACGTGCTCGACCGCGCCGCCGACCTCTACGAGCGCAATCGAGCCCGCTTTGTCGGCGTCATGGTGCGCGAGGCCGGCAAGACGCTCGAGAATGCGCAGAGCGACCTGCGCGAGGCCGTGGACTTCCTGCGCTACTATGCGGCGGAGGCGCGCGCGAAATTCGCCGAGCCGCAGGTGCTCGAAGGGCCGACGGGCGAGCGCAACACGCTGTCGTTGCGGGCACGCGGGCCGTTCGCCTGCATCAGCCCGTGGAATTTCCCGCTGGCGATCTTCACGGGGCAGGTGGCTGCGGCGCTGGCGGCCGGCAACACGGTTCTGGCGAAGCCTGCCGGGCAGACGCCACTGACGGCTACCATCGCCGTGGATTTGCTGCATGCGGCGGGCGTTCCGGGCGATGTGCTGCATCTGCTGCCGGGGGGCGGCGCGGTGGGGGCCAAGCTCGTCGGCGACCCGCGCGTCAAAGGTGTGGCCTTCACCGGTTCCAACGAGACGGCGTGGAAGATCCAGCAGGCGCTCGCTGCACGGCACGGCGAGATCGTGCCCTTCATCGCGGAGACGGGCGGGCTCAACGCGATGATCGCGGATTCGAGCGCGCTGCCCGAGCAGGTGGTACGCGATGCGGTGCGTTCCGCCTTCGATTCGGCGGGCCAGCGGTGCTCGGCGGCGCGCGTTCTCTTCGTGCAGGAGGACATCGCACCGCGTGTACTGGATATGCTGGCTGGGGCCATGGACACGCTCGTCGTGGGCGACCCGCTCGACTACGCCACGGACATCGGTCCCGTCATCGACGAGGCGGCCCAGGATGCGCTGTCCGCGCACAAGGTGCGGATGCTGCGCGAGGGGCGGCGCATTCGCGACCTCGCCATGCCCGAGGCGTGCCGCGCGGGCACCTACGTCACGCCCGCGGCCTTCGAGATCGGCAACATGGGGATGCTCGATCGCGAGGTTTTCGGGCCGATCCTGCACGTCGTGCGTTTTTCCGGCGGCTACCTCGACAAGGTGGTGGCGGCGATCAATGCATCGGGCTTCGGCCTGACACTCGGCCTGCATACCCGGGTGAGCCGCGTCGCCGCATACGTGGCCGAGCACGCCCGCGTCGGCAACCTCTACGTCAATCGCAACCAGATCGGCGCCGTCGTCGGGGTGCAGCCGTTCGGTGGCGAAGGCCTGTCGGGGACCGGCCCCAAGGCGGGTGGCCCGCATTATCTCGCGCGATTTGCCACCGAACGTGTGCGCTCCGACGACATCACCGTTACCGGTGGCAACGTGGAGCTGCTCGGCCTGGAGTGATGGCGATCAGGCCTGCCGCGGCGTGACGGGCGCGCCTTTAGCCAGCCAATCCTCGATCGCCTCGGGCAAGCCGTCGATCGGGCGGAAACCCTGGCAGACAAGCGCATAGCCCGTCGCCTCGCTGCCAGCGGCCAGCAGCGGAAATCCCTCAACGCCCGCTTCCTTGGCGATCATGAAATCCCGGAACGTGGCGTTGCGCGCCTCCGCACTCTGGAGGTCGGCCAGGAAGGCCGCACGGTCGTCTCCCGCCTCCGCCGCGATATCGGCCAGTACCTCGTCGTCCGTCACGTCGCGGTTGTGGGCATAGAATGCGGAGGAGATGCGTGCCTTGAAGGTCAGGGCCGCGTCGGGCGCGCGATGGCGCATCACGACGACGGCGCGGCAGGCGGGCTCCGTGTCGTAGACGAAGGCTTCGCGCTCGAAGAAGGCGCGGTCGAAAGGTTGACCGGAGGCCTCCTCCACCTGGTCCCAGGCGCCGCGAATATAGTCCTTGTCCTTGTCGCGCATGGCCTGCGTGTTGCCCGCGCGCAGGCCTCCCATGATCATGCGTATGGGCAGGCGTCCCTCGAAATGCCGCGCCAGACCCGCGATGACGGGACCGAAGCCGTAGCACCACGAGCACATGGGATCGGCGAAGTAGAGGAAGTGGCGGCCGTTGTCGGCATCGCTCATGGCAAGATCCTCCGTGCGTGGGCGCCAAGCGCCAGCCTGTCGTTGGCGGCCTCTATCGCATCGCCGCCGTGCGATGCCCAATCAATTCACCGGGATCGGGCAATAGGATGCCAAGCCGGGCGCACCCGCGAAAGTCGCCCGTTGCCCCTGTCCTCGATCCCCGGCTACTGTGCCCGCCGGATTTCCACGAAACCAGACCAGGAGAGTGACATGAGCGATCAGGGTGCGATCGGCTTGAACCCCGCGCGCGAGCGGCTGAAGAAGGGCGAGCTGGCGCTGGGCGTGGGCCTGCGGCAGGCGCGCACGGTCGACATCGCGCCGGTGATGAAGCAGGCCGGATACGACTGGCTCTTCATCGACTGCGAGCACAATTCCATGACGCTCGACACGGCCGTGCAGATCTCGGTGACGGCCAATGCCTGCGGCATCTCGCCGATCGTGCGCGTGCCCGTCGGCCAGTACGACATGGCGACGCGCGTGCTCGACGGCGGCGCCTACGGTGTCGTCATTCCCCACGTCGACACGGCCGAGGAGGCCCGCCTCATCGCCGACCGGCTGCGCTTTCCCCCAGTCGGCCATCGCTCCATCGGCGGCCCGTTCCCGCAGCTCGGTTTCCGCCCGCTGCCGCCCGCGGAGGGCACGAAGATCATCAACGACAACCTGCTCGTCGTCGTGATGCTGGAGACGCCGACCGCCATCGCCAACGCCGACGCCATCGCGGCGGTGCCGGGCATCGACGTTCTGCTCATCGGCACGTCCGACCTGACCATGGAGATGGGGCTGCCCGGCCAGCATCTGCATCCCGACGTCGAGAAGGCCTATGCGACGGCGGCGGCGGCCTGCAAGAAGCACGGCAAATGGCTCGGCATGGGCGGCGTCTACACCGACGAGGGACTGACCAAGTACATCGGCATGGGCGCCAAGATGGTGCTGGCCGGCAACGACCTGCCCTTCCTCGTGCAGGCCGCGACCGCCCGCGAAAAGCACTTGCGCGGCTTGAAGGCGTAGATCGGGGGCGCGCCCTTCCTGCTGAGCGGAGCCCTCTAGTGTGGCTTCGCTCATCTCCCATGTCTTGGCCGCTCTCGATGTGAGCGTCCGGAGTTCCTCTCCCCATGACCATCGCCAGTCTCGCCGTGATCGGCGTCAGCGTGCTCGGCACGTCGTTCCTGTCGGGCATCTTCGGCATGGCGGGCGGGCTGATCCTGCTCGGCGTGCTCCTGCTGTTCATGGACGTGGTGCCGGCGATGGTGCTGTTCGGCGTCATCCAGATGGGTGCGAACGGCTGGCGTGCGCTCTTGTGGCGGCATCTCGTGCAGTGGCACCTCGTGGGGCCCTATATCGTGGGCGCCACGGCAGCCTTCCTCGTGATGCGGCTCGTCGCCTTCGTGCCCGACAAGGCGCTCATCTATCTCGGCCTGGGTCTGTTGCCGTTCATCGCGGAGGCCCTGCCCGAGCGCCTCCGGCCCGACATCACGCGACCCTATGGCCCCTATTATTGCGGCGTCGTGATCATGGTGCTGCAATTGATCGGCGGTGCGGCGGGCCATATCCTCGACATGTTCTTCCATCGCAGCGGCCTCGACCGGCGGCAGGTGGTGGGCACCAAGGCGCTGTGCCAGACGATCGCCCATCTTTTCCGCGTGCTCTATTTCGGCTCGTTCGCGACGGCCTTCAGTGTGCCGGTGCCCTGGTGGGCCTTCGTGGCGGCGCTGGCGCTGGCCTTCACGGGAACCACGCTGGCGGCGCGCGTGCTCGAGCGCATGACGGATGGAGACTTCCGCCTGTGGAGCCGCCGCATCGTCTTTGCCGTGGCAATCTCGTTCCTGGCCCGCGCCGTCTGGCTCATCGCCACGCAGGGTTGGGGTGGGTGAGCGACATCGCGCTCACGGTTCGATCCTGCCGGCTTCGGCCACCGCCTTGCGGCAGAAATTGATGAGGAAGAGCACGGCCACGCAGCCCATCGCAGCAGATATGCCCGCGGCCCACAGTCCGCCCACGGGACTCAACCGGGCGATGATGAAGGCGAAGGCGATGGGCGCGACGGCGTTGACGATATTCTGCGGCACCATCAGCAGGCCCATGTAGCTGCCGAACTCGCGGGCGCCGAACAACGCCAGCGGAAGCGTGTTGCGGGCGACGGCGAACAGGCCATGTCCGAGGCCCATCAGCAGGCAGAACAGCACGGCCGGCCAGAACGAAACGCCGAGGAAGACGAAGGCGAGGAAGCTGGTCGACGTCATCAGTGCCGATCCCATGGCCGTCGACAGGATCGAATAGCGCGCGCCCAGCATCAGCTCGACGAAGCGTGCGGTCGCCTGCGACGGGCCGACCAGCGCCCAGACACCGACGGCGGCCGCCTGTGTCAGGCCCATGGCCTGGAAGATGTCGATCACCTGGATGTAGAGTCCCCACGTGAGGAAGCCCTCCGTGCAGGACCAGGTCGCCAGCAGGATGAAGGCACGGCGGCGCATTTCGGGCGGCAGCAGGCCGTCGGTGGCGGGATGCTTCTTGGGGCCGCCGCTGACATCGGCGTAGGGACTGTTGCGCCGCTTGAGGACCCACCAGTGGAGGGGCGCGCAGATGACGACGTGCAACACCGCGAACAGCATGTAGGCTTCGCGCCAGCCGATGGTCTTCAAGAGCCATGCATTGAGCGGAATGAAGATCGTTCCGGTCAATCCCGACAGCAGCATCAGGCCGGTGATCGCCCTGCGGGCATTGGGTCCGACGACCTGCACGAGCCCCGGCACGGACGTGTTGTTGAGCATCATGGGAGTGGCGATGCCCACGAGCACCCAGCCCGCCATGTAGCTGGCGAGACCGACCGCGTGGGCCTGGACCAGCATCGCGGCGGCGGCCACGAACGAGCCCACGATCATCACGCGCTGCGCGCCGAGCCGGTCGACGACCTTGCCGACGCGGGGGGCGAGCATGGCGGAGACGAGCAGCATCACCGTGATGCCGCCGAAGACGACCTCGCGCGTCAGGCCGAGGGCATCGCCGATCGGCGTGCCGAAGATCGCCAGCGTCGAGAACGTGGTGCCCCAGCCGATGATCTGCGTCGTCCCGAGGCCGATGACGGCGCGCAGCATGTCGCGGCGCTGCAGGGCGGCTTGAAGTGTCGCCTGGGTATACAACGCCTGAGGCCCTCGTTTGGTGTGAATCCCGATAGGCCACTATACAAGCCGCGGCCCGTTTGCATGCGTGGCTTTTGCGGTCAGCTCTGCAACGCGCGCCAGATCAGCATGGCGCCGCCGACGAGGATCGCAGCCTCGATCATCGTGTCGTGCAGGCGTGCATCGAAACGGCGCGCGAGCCACTTCGCGGTCAAGGTCCCCGGCGTCGCCATGATGCCGATCAGCAGCGCCACGAGGATCAGCTTGGGCGGCAGCATCCCCGCATTCAGGAAGACGCCGGTCTTGGCGATGCCGAGGACGACGGACGTCAGGGCATCGGTTGCCACGATCTGCAGTCCCGACAGCCCCATGGCCATCAGAACCGAGATCAACACGACGCCGACGCCGGTGGTGCCACCGGTCAGCAGGCCATAGACGATGCCGGCGACCGCACCGCCCGGTGTGCCCAACTTGAATTTCCTGTGCGCGAGAAAGCGGCGCAAGGGCACGATGACGATGAGCATGGAGCCGATGACCGTCGCGGCGCCCCGGCTCGACAGCAGGGAATAGAAGTGAGCCCCGAGTAGCGTCGAGGGGATTGCGAACGCGCTGATCAGCGCCGCCTTGCCGATATCGAGATGCTCGCGAAAGACGAGCATGCGCGTCAGGTTCGTCAGGATGGCGGACAGACTGATGACCGGCACGATCGCCTGCGGTCCGAGGATGGGCACCAGGACCAGCGGCATGAGCAGGCCCGTGCCGTAGCCGGCCAGTCCGCCGACGACCTGGGCGCCCAGTGCGCACACGCCGATGATCACCAGCTCGACGATCGAGAGGCCAAGGATGGACATGGGGCGGATGGCTCCGGAGCGGTCTGGCGTGGCTGCATCGAGTAAGGGCGGGCGCCCGGGTCAGGGACGCCCGCCCAATCAATGAGCTTAGCAAGGATCCGGTCGCCGCGTCACTGCATATGCTGGCCGCCGTTGATGGCGATGTTGGCGCCGGTGACGAAGGCCGCTTCCTCCGAGCACAGGTAGATGATGAGGCCGGCTACTTCCTCGGGCTTGCCGAGCCGGCCGACCGGGATCTGCGGGAGGATCTTGCCTTCCAGCACGTTCTCGGGGATCGCCGTCACCATCTTGGTTCCGATGTAGCCCGGCGAGATCGTATTGACCGTCACGCCCTTGCGCGCGGACTCCAGCGCCAGCGACTTGGTGAAGCCGTGCATGCCGGCCTTGGCGGCGGCGTAGTTCGTCTGCCCGAAGGCGCCCTTGGAGCCGTTGACCGAGGAGACGTTGATGATGCGGCCCCAGCCGCGATCCATCATGCCGTCGAACACCTGCTTGGTCATGTTGAAGACGCTGTCGAGATTGGTGTGCATCACCACGTCCCAGTCCGCCTTCGTCATGCGCCGGAACGTCATGTCCTTGGTGATGCCGGCATTGTTGACGAGGATGTCGACGGGACCGAGGTCGGCGACGACACGGGCGACGCAATCCGTGCTCGATTCGAAGCTGGCGACATCGCAGGGGTAGGCGTGGAATTCGTAGCCGGCATTCTTCTTTTCGGCGAGCCAGTCGGCGGACGTGGTGTTCGACGGGGAATGGGTGACGGCGACGCGATAACCGGCATCGGCCATCTTCGTGGAGATGATGTCACCCAGACCTCCCATGCCACCGGTGATGAGTGCAAGCCGACGTTCCATGACCGTATCCTCCACAGCCGTTCGAACTTTTTGCAGTCTCGTCAATCTCGCCTTCCCGAGGTCATCACGCAACACCACCCTTGGTCAATGGAGTTCGGAAAACGGATCGAGGTGGCCGCAAAGCCCTACCCCACCTGCTTGACATCGCGTCGTGGCGCTTTGATCAAGCGAAGGGGAAATCCCGGACCGTACGGCGCGGGGGCATCGAACGTCATAGGGAGGGTGTCGGGGGTGTTTGCACGTGGCAGCTTGGGCGTCTTGCGGGCGATCCTGGCTCTGGGACTGGCCCTGGGATTGGCGGGCGCTGCGTGTGGTCCATCGGCGGCACGCGACGCTGGCAAGGCGCGCGTGTCCGGCACGGCGGCAACACCAGCCACTGCGGCCGAGGCCGGGCGCTTGCGCCGGCTCGCCGCCGTCAAGAGTTGGGGCTACCAGCTCAGGCTGATCCGGTTTCCCGCGATCGCGGCATCGTCCTTCGATCTCGTCGTCATCGACCACGCGCTATCGGCGGGGCGTCGCTTCGTGCACCAGTTCGCGCCCGAGCTGATCGAGATGGCCAAGCGCCGCCCGGACGGCCGTCGCCGCATCGTTCTGGCCTACATGTCGATCGGCGAGGCCGAGCGCTACCGCTTCTATTGGGACCAGGCGTGGTACGATCCCAGGCACAAGCCGCGTTGGCTCGGGGATATCAATCCCGTGTGGGACGGCAATTATCTGGCGCGTTTCTGGGACCGGGACTGGCAGCGCATCATCCTCGAGGGACCCGACAGCTACCTGGGCCGCATCATGGCTGCGGGCTTCGATGGCATCTATCTCGACCGGGCGGACGTACATGCGGAATGGGCGAAGGAACGCAAGAGCGCCGAAGCCGACATGGTGCGCTTCATCGCGCGGATCGGGGAGGCTGCCCGTGCCCGCAATCCGGACTTCCTCGTGGTGATGCAGAATGCCGAGGAACTGCTGCGCCATGCATTCGTCGTGAGGGCGATCGACGCCGTCGCCAAGGAGGATCTCTTCTTCGGCGTGGATCATCGCCAGGGGCGCAACGACACGGATACGGTTTCCTGGTCGCTTCGCTACCTGCGGCAGGCCAAGCGGGCCGGACGCCAGGTGTTCGTCGTCGAGTATCTCGATGACGCCAGGCATATGCGTGAGGTCGAGGCGCGGTTGCGCAAGGACGACTTCGTCGCGCATTTCACTGCGCGCGATCTGGGTGACCTCGCCGATCTCGCGGAGCGTCCCGCCGCACCGGGAATTGCTCCTGCGGGCCCGCCTGGAACACGCTAGTGTAGCGTCGCGCCGGATGGGCGCGAACCTTATCCCCCTTGGGCCCGCCCAACCTACGATGACCGTCCCGCCAAGCAACAAGCGAGTGTCCACTCCATGATCGTGCACGCCCCGTGGCTTCTCCTCGTCGTCATTGCGTTGGCTGTGGGGTTCTGGCTCGGGCGGCGATCGGTGGGACTGCCATCTGAGCCGGCGCCAGCGCAGCCCGCGCGCGAGAGCGCGCCGCCGGCGAAAGCATCGCCGGGCGGCGACCGCCGGGCAGCGCCATCCCTCCCGACTTCGCGCGCGGGGGGCGGCAGGCCGGCCCTGGGCGCTGCACGCAGTTGGGGCTACCAGCTCCAGGACATCGACGTGGGCCGGGCTGCGGCGTCTCGTGCCGATGTTCTGGTTCTCGATTACGCCCGCGACGGGACCGACGACACCGCTCTGACGCCGGGCGATATCGAGCGGCTGAAGCGCAAGCCCGACGGCAGCCGCCGCCTCCTGCTCGCCTACTGCTCGATCGGCGAGGCGGAGAGCTATCGCTTCTATTGGCAAAAGCAGTGGAAGCGGCAGAAGCCCGGCTGGCTGCTCGGGGAAAATCCCGATTGGGAGGAGAACTATTCCGTCCGCTTCTGGGACCCCGGCTGGCAAAGGATCATCTTCGGAGGAACGGCCTCCTACGTCGACCGCATCGTCGCGCAAGGCTTCGACGGCGTCTATCTCGACAAGTGCGACGTGTTCGAGGATATCCGCGAGCACTTCGGCAAGGTGGCGCGGGAGCGTGCCGACCTCGAGGAGGACATGGTCGACTTCGTGGCGGGCGTGGCGACGCACGTCCGGGGCCTGCGTTCCGATTTTCTCGTCGTGATGCAGAACGCGGAGCCGCTGCTCGAATTCCCAGCGTTGCGGCGCGTCATCGACGGCGTGGCCAAGGAAGAGCTTTTGTTCGGCCTCGACCGGCCCGAAAAGGCCAATGCGCGTGACGACGTCGACTGGAGCAGGGAGCGTCTCGATCTCGTGAAGGCGGATGGCAAACCGGTGTTCGTTGTCGAATACTTGGATACACCGGCTCGCATCCTGGATGCGCAACGGCGCATCGCGGACCTCGGCTATATTCTCTATGTCGCGCCCAAGGACCGGGAACTCGATCGCCTGCGCGAGAACATCGCGGAGGCGTGAATTTCGTGCGGCGCAGCGTAATCTTGTGCATTGCATGAATGCGCGCACACGAATACTTGCGACTCAAAAAAAGCTCAGAAAAATGCACGTCGTTCAAATGCAACACCAAGAAAATTCGAGAGTTTTTCCACAAACATCTTGACGAGCGTCATTTATGCCTCATCATTAAACATGTTGGTAACAAGCTGTCATATATCGTGAGTAGATATAGAGGCAGGGCGTTCGTGGGGTGGTGCGGTCATGAGCATCGACAGACTGAAACTTGCTGCTGCGGCCGCGGGATACGCGATGGCCACCGACGAGGACGAGCCTGTCGCTCCGGTCCGCAAGGAAGTTGCTGTCACGGTTGCCAAGTCGACGCAGTTGGCCTTGCCTGCTCCGGTCAAACCCGGTTTCCTGGACACGCTGATCGAGAAGGGCGGGTGGGTGCGCACCTACTTGCCGTCCTTCGGCGGTCGCGCGCCGGCCTGAGCTGTCAAAGGCGCCGCTCAGAATTCGACATGCGTCGCGTGTGCGATCCACGCCAGCACGGCATCGTAATGCAGGGCCACCCAGAGGTGGCCCGCTCCGTTCAAGCGCTCGATTTCGCAGTGAGGTAGGCGCGCCGCCAATCCTTCCGCGGCGCTGATGGGGACATTCCTGTCCTCGCTTCCCAGCCACAGCCGCGCCGACATGTTCGCTGCGGCAAGATCGAGCGGCCAGGGACGCGTGAACATCTGCAGATCGGTCACCGGACCGGCAGCACCCGGCGCCAGGCCTTCGCGGAAGGTTGCGGCAAGTCGCTCGCTGACCCCGGGATGGGCCAGCACGTCGCGATCGGCGCGCGGGACGTTCGTCATGGCCACCGCCATGCCGAAGCGCTGCGAAATTCGCAGCAGGCCGCGCAGCCCCAGGAACGCGCCGGCGATCGTCGCCTTGCTGCGCCCGAGCGGTCCGAAACAGAGCCGATGCAGCTGCGACATCGGCGGTGTTTGCGCGAGGCCTGCGATCGGCCCGACGGGGGCGACGAGCGCGAGGGCGGAGACGCGGTCGGGCAGGCTGCTGGCGACCGCGGCGGCATAGGGGCCGCCGCCCGACACGCCCAGCACGGCGAACGTCGAAAGGCCGAGGATGTCCGCAAGCACGGCAATGTCCTGGGCAAAGGCCGGCAGGCTGGGCGCGGGGTGCGGATCGGTGCCGCCGTAGCCCCAGCGATCGGGCGCGATCACCGTTATTCCCAGGCGCAACGCGTGATCGTGCGTCGCCGAAAACTTCAGCCGCGAGCCAGGTGTTCCATGCAGCGCGAGGACGGCAGGTCCGTCGGGGACACCGTATCGATCGAGCTTGAACGCGCGTCCGTCCGGGAGACGTACGATCTGGTCCACGTTCGGGGGCGGCATTGACGTGTCGACGGTCATGGCGCCGCCATTACAGCAATTCGCCGGAAAGCGCCAAGACCGCAAACGTAACGGGCGAGCGCGTCTTGGCGGCTACCTTGCCACCCTTATCCGGCTTCCCGGAAGCCGCGGCACGTGCGGCTGTCCGGGGCTTTCGCGGTTCAGTGGGAGGATCCGCGTTACTTCTTCTTGATGCGATAGGTTTCGTGGCAGCCCTTGCACGTCGCGCCGACATTCTTGAACGCTGCCGCAAATGCGTCCTTGCCCTTGGCGGCTTCGCCCACGGCTTTCTCAGCCGCGGCGGCCAGGGCCTTACCCTTGTCGTCGAATTCCTTCATGTTGGACCAGATCTTCGGCGATGCGGTGGTCTCGCCGCCGGTCTCCGTTCCCTTGGGGAACTGCTTGGCGAAATCGGCCCAGCCGGCGGCAATCTTGGTCATATTGGCTGCAGCGGCCTTGGCGTCGTAGGGCTGCTCGCCCTTGATCATCTGGCCGGACTGCTTGGCGGCGCCGCCGACCGACTTCATGTAGGCCTTGCGCTTTGCGATCGCATCTCCTGCAGCAACGGCCGCGGAGGCTGCGACGGCAACGGCTGCCACGATGGAAAGGCCGCTCAGTACAACTGTCTTGTTCATCAACGTCCCCTTGCTGGTCGCTCCATGAGGGCGCGCGACGCCACCCCGGCCGAAGGCATATCGTAGGACTGCGGCGTTCTTGGAAAAACTTTTTGTGATGCGATTGTGATCGAAGCGACTGCCACATGAGGAGCCGTGCCGTGGCGTCGTTGCGAGGCGGTGGCCGTTCGGCGCCGATGAAGCCCGATGCGGCAAGGGAACGGGGTCGCCAGCAGAAAATAGGTTGGGTTGGCGCGGCCTGATGAACGAACATTGCACCGCGAGCAGACCCGCGCGTAACCCGACAGCCAAGCCCCGAGAATATTCGTTGGGTTACGCGCGGCATGATGCTCTTGACCCGCCCTGAAACAACATTGGCCGCGCTAACCCAACCTACGGCTGGCCGTCGGCGCAGGGAAAGGCCTGGGCTCGGCGCAGTCCGGCGCAGTCCGGCGCGGTCGGTGGCGGCGCGTTGTCACAAGCCGTGGCGGCTTTTTAGGCACGGCATCTCCAATTCCCGCGTCCCGGTGTGATCTGCAACGTGTCGAATCCGGCGGGCACCGGCAACCGGTCGCTTCGATCGGCGCGCGTCCCGGTATCCCGGCTCGATCGGGCAACGCCATGCGGCGAGCGACGCGCGTTCGAGTTGCGCTGCGATAGGGCAGATCGCCGCAATCTCCAGCGGAGGAAATGCCGGGTCCTTGTGCAATTCGGGAGTGATTATTGGCCTTGCCGGTTTTTGCATCAGATGTTTCGATGGTCTCCGCAAGCTCCACTGACGCTCACAGTGGGTGCGCAACGAGCCATTCGACGGCCTAATACAAAGGGATGCAGGGACCATGTCGAGTTTGTCGCAACGTCTGAGCCGGCTTGCCGGTGCCGCCGCGGGAGCAGCTCTGCTCGCCGCCAGTCTGGCCTCGGGAGCCGTCGCGCAAGGCCATCTGCGCCTGGGCATGACGGCCAACGACGTGCCGCTGAGCTGGGGCCAGCCGGACAACGGCTTCGAGGGCTACCGGTTCATGGGGCTCATGCTCTACGATTCGCTGATCAACTGGGATCTGACATCACCCGACAAGCCGTCCGGCCTCATTCCCGGCCTCGCGGAGAGCTGGGAGGTCAATCCTGCCGACAAGACGAAGTGGACCTTCAAGCTGCGCAAGGGCGTGAAGTTCCACGACGGCAGCGACTTCAACGCCGACGCCGTCATCTTCAACATGGAGCGTCTGTTCAACGACAAGGCACCGCAATACTCCGCGCGCATGGTGTCGCTCGTGAATTTCCGGCTCCCCTCGTACAAGAGCGTCAAGAAGATCGACGACTACACCGTCGAGTTCGAGACGAAGACACCGGACGCGTTCTGGCCCTATCAGATCTGCTACATTCTTTTCGCCTCGCCCAAGGGCTGGGAAGCCGCCGGCAAGAGCTGGGAAGAGTTCGCCAAGAAGCCGTCGGGCACGGGCCCGTGGAAGCTGACGGCGCTGAAGGCGCGTGAGCTCGCCGAGATGGTGCCCAACAAGGACTACTGGGACAAGAAGCTCGTTCCCAAGCTCGACAAGGTCACGTTGATTCCGATGCCCGATCCCAGTGCCCGCACGGCTGCGCTGCTGGCCGGACAGGTGGACTGGATCGAGGCGCCGGCACCCGACGCCATCAAGCGCATCACGTCGTCGGGCTTCAAGATCTCGTCCAATGTCTATCCGCACATCTGGTCGTGGCACTTGAGCCGCGTCGAAGGCTCGCCGTGGAACGACATCCGCGTGCGCAAGGCGGCGAACCTCGCCGTCGACCGCAAGGGCATCGTCGAACTCCTTGGCGGCTATGCCGTCGAGGCGACCGGCCATGTCACCAAGTCCGATCCCTGGTATGGCAAGCCGGCGTTCGAGATCAAGACGGACCTGGCTGCTGCCAAGAAGCTCATGACCGAGGCCGGCTTCAGCGCGTCGAAGCCCGCGAAGGTGAAGATGCTCATTTCCGCGTCCGGCTCCGGCCAGATGATGCCGCTGCAGATGAACGAGTACATGCAGCAGAACCTCAAGGAGGCCTTCATCGACGTCGAGTTCGAGGTCGTCGAATGGCAGGCGCTTCTCAACCTGTGGCGCGCCGGTGCAAAGTCGCCCCAGGTGAAGGGCGCACACGGCGTCAACGTGTCCTACACAACGCAGGACCCCTACAGCGGCTTTACACGCTTCCTGCGTTCGGACCTCGGCGCTCCCAAGGGCGTCAACTTCGGCTTCTACAACGATCCTGAGATGGACAAGCTCCTGAACGCCGCCTCGCTCGCCTTCGATCCGAAGGAGCGTGACGTGATCCTGGCCAAGGTCCACGCCAAGGAGGTCGACGATGCGCTGTTCGTGTGGGTCGTCCACGACGTCGCCCCGCGCGCCATCAGCCCGAAGGTCCAGGGCTTTGTCCAGTCGCGCAACTGGTTCCAGAGCCTGTCGCCCGTTTCGATCGCGAAGTAAGTCGCGAGGGGGCATCGGGCCGTCCCTGGCCGAAGATGCCCCCTCTGCTTCCCGGAGCGGTCCCCTTGCACCGCAGGGAAAGAGGATATCGTGCTCAGCTACATCATCAGACGCCTCATCTACACCGTGCCCATCGCGCTCGGTGTCACGGTCTTCGTTTTCGCGTTGATCCACCTCTCGGGCGATCCGCTCGGCGCCATCGTGGCTCCCGATGCCGATGCGGCGACGGTCGAAAAGCTGCGCAAGGACTACGGCTTCGACAAGCCGCTCCCGGTCCAGTACGGAATTTGGCTGGGCAAGGCGCTGCAAGGCGATCTCGGCCGCTCGATCGTCAACAGCCGCCCGGTTCTGGAGTCGCTGCTGGCGGCAGTGCCCAACACGCTGATCCTCGCGGTGAGCGCCACGCTTCTGGGCTTCACCGTCGGCTGCCTGCTGGGTGGGCTCGCCGGCTACTACCAGGGTGGCGTCGTCGACAAGCTGACCACGGGCTTCGGCATCGCCGGCGTGTCGATCCCCCACTACTGGCTGGGCATGGTGCTCGTCATCATCTTCGGCGTGGAGTTGCGCTGGCTGCCGGCGACGGGCATGGGGCCAGGCGGTTCATCCGGCTGGGAGTGGGACTGGGCGCATGTGCGCCACCTCATCCTTCCCGCCGTCACCCTGTCGGTCATTCCGTGCGGCATCATCACGCGAACCGTGCGTGCGACCGTGGCCGAGATCCTCTCGCAGGAGTTCGTGCAGGCGCTCCGCGCCAAGGGGCTTCTGCATGGGCAGGTGATGCGCCACGTCATCCGCAATGCCGCCCCAACCGTGCTCGCCGTGATGGGCCTGCAGCTCGGTTATCTGCTCGGCGGCTCGATCCTCGTGGAGACGGTGTTCAACTGGCCGGGCACCGGCTTCGTACTCAATGACGCCATCTTCCGCCGGGACATCCCGATGCTGCAAGGCACGATCCTGCTGCTGGCGCTGTTCTTCGTCTTCCTCAACCTGATCGTCGACATCGTGCAGACGTCGATCGATCCGCGCATGCGGCGGAGCTGACCCCGATGAACCTTGCGACACCTGCCGCACCTGCAACCGTGGACATTGCGCAATCCGTGGCGCACTCGCCGGGCTACTGGTCGACGGTCGCCCTGCGTATCCGCCGGGACAAGACCACGCTGTTCTTCGGCGCGCTTCTCCTGGCGATCGTGCTGATCGCCATCTTCGCGCCACTGGTGGCACCGGCCGATCCCTACAAGACCAACATCATCCGGCGACTGAAGGAGATCGGCTATCCCGGCCATCCGCTGGGCACGGACCAGACGGGCCGCGACATGCTTTCCCGCCTCATCTTCGGTGGTCGCCTGTCGCTGTTCATGGGCGTGACGCCCGTGCTCAACGCCCTCGTCATCGGCGGGCTGCTCGGTGTGCTCGCAGGCTACATCGGCGGCAAGGTGAACATGGCGATCATGCGCACCATGGACATTTTCTACGCTTTCCCGTCCGTGCTGCTGGCCATCGCCATCTCCGGCGCGCTGGGGGCCGGCATTGGCAACGCCATCCTGTCGCTGACGATCGTGTTCATCCCGCCGATCGCGCGTGTGGCCGAAAGTGTCACGACGCAGGTGAGGTCACTGGATTACGTCGAAGCGGCGCGCGCCTCGGGGGCGTCCTCGTTCCGCATCGTGCGCGTGCACGTGCTGGCCAACGTGCTCGGTGCGGTCTTCGTCTACGCCACGAGCCTGATCTCGGTATCGATCATCCTGGCCTCCGGCCTCTCGTTCCTCGGCCTCGGCACCAAGCCGCCGGAGCCGGAGTGGGGGCTGATGCTGAACGAGCTGCGCCAGGCGATCTACGTCAACCCCTATGTGGCGGCGCTTCCCGGCGTGATGATCTTCATGACGTCGCTGTCCTTCAACCTGCTGTCCGATGGACTGCGCTCGGCGATGGATCTGAAATCATGAGCCGGAACGAAATGAGCAAGGCGACGCCGCTTCTCTCGGTGAAGGGGCTCGTCAAACACTTCCCCGTCGGCAAGTCGCTGTTCTCGGCGGGGACTGCGGTGCGTGCCGTCGATGGCCTCGATTTCAACGTCATGCGCGGCGAGACGCTGGGCATCGTCGGGGAATCTGGCTGCGGAAAATCGACCGTGGCACGCCTCGTCATGCACCTGATGGGCGTGACGCAAGGCGAAATCCTGTTCGAGGCCAAGCGCGTGGGTTCCAACGACCTGTCGCTGCGCGAGTTCCGACGGCAGGTGCAGATGGTGTTCCAGGACAGCTATGCCTCGCTGAACCCGCGGCTCACGGTGGAGAGTTCAATCGCCTTCGGGCCGCAGGTGCACGGCGTGACGCGCAAGGAGGCGGTGGAGAAAGCCCATGATCTCCTGGCCCGCGTCGGCCTGGAGCCCAGCCGTTTCGCTGGCCGCTATCCCCACGAGCTGTCCGGCGGCCAGCGCCAGCGCGTCAACATCGCGCGCGCGCTGGCATTCGATCCCAAGCTGCTCATCCTCGACGAGGCCGTGTCCGCGCTCGACAAGTCGGTAGAGGCGCAGGTGCTCAACCTGTTGCTCGACCTCAAGGAGGCGCTGAACCTCACCTACGTCTTCATCTCGCACGATCTCGACGTCGTGCGTTTCATCTCCGACCGCGTGCTCGTCATGTATCTGGGCCGCGTCGCGGAACTGGGGCCGGCCGAAGCCGTGCTCGGCCAGCCAACCCATCCCTACACGCAGGCGCTGCTCGCGTCCGTGCCGACCATGGATCCCGATCACCGCACGACAGAGGCGCCGCTGGCGGGCGATCCGCCCAATCCGATCAACCCGCCGTCGGGTTGCCGGTTTAATCCGCGCTGCCGCTACGCGGAAAGCTTGTGCAGTGCGCGCGAGCCGCAGCTCCAGGGCATTGCCGCAGGACACAGCGCGGCATGCCATATCGCGATCCCGGGATCGGGACACAGCCGCGCGCGGGCCGCGCTCGAGACGGCGTGAGGCAGAACGAGATGACAATGACGATGGAAAAGGCACCCGTGGCCACGGCCAGCGATCAGATGGTGAGGGTGCGCAACCTGCGCGTCGGCTTCCGCACCAGCCACGGCGTGGTGCAGGCCGTCAATGGCGTCGATCTCGATCTGGCGCGGGGCGAGACGCTCGCCATTCTGGGCGAGTCGGGCTCGGGCAAGAGCGTGACCATGCGCGCACTGATCCGGCTCAATCCCGAGCACGTCACGAGCGTGGCGGGCGACATCCGGGTGGCGGGCGAGGATGTCTCCGCGCTCGATGCCGTGGCGCTGCAGGACTTCCGCGGGCTGGTCGCATCCATGATCTTCCAGGACCCGGGCCTGGCGCTCGATCCCGTCTACAGGGTGGGTGACCAGATCGCGGAAACGGTGGTGCGCCACAAGGGCCTCAGCCGTGCGGAGGGCCGCAAGAAAGCGCTGGAACTCTTCGAGCGCGTGCGCATCCCCTCGCCGGAACGGCGGCTCGATGCCTATCCGCACGAGTTGTCCGGCGGCATGCGCCAGCGCGCCATGATCGCCTTGGCGCTGTCGTGCGATCCCCAGCTTCTGCTCGCCGACGAGCCCACGACCGCCCTCGATGCGACCGTCCAGATCCAGATCCTGCTGCTGCTGCGCGAATTGCAGCGTGACCTGGGGCTGTCCATCATCTTCGTGACGCACGACATCGGCGTCGCCGTGGAAGTAGCCGATCGCATCGCCGTCATGTATGCGGGCCGCATCGTGGAGACGGGGCCGTCCGCCGCTCTGATCCGCAATCCGCGCCATCCCTACACCATCGGCCTGCTGTCCACGCGCCAGCACGGCGGCAAGCTCGCAGGCCATCGCCTGCCGGCCATTCCGGGCAGCCCGCCCGATCTGGCGCACCTGCCGCCCGGCTGCGCATTCGCGCCCCGCTGCACGTTCGCCGAAAGCCGCTGTACGGTGATCGATCCCGATGCGGTGATCATCGATGCGGGGCACTCGGCGCGTTGCCTGCGAACCGATGCGACGGCAGGCGCCATGGCGGGGCGCTGACGCAATCGGTGTCGGCAGGGACTTGCGTAATTCAGCGGCCCGTGTGCCGGGGCGCGGCGCGCCGTGCCCCGGCCGCCGCCTCTTGCTCGCGCTGCCAGAAGGCGTGAAGTGCCTCTCCCGAGAGATAGCCGGCATCCTCCTGCAGATGTTTGAGCTCGGTCGCGGTCTCGCGCGCGGCGAGGGCCCGCGCCAATGCTTCGGCCAGCGGTTGCTGCAGTTGGGCAGGGGTCTCGCGGCGCAGGAAGGCCGCCGTCCAGAGGCTCGCCGTCACGGGAATGCGACGCTCGGCCAGCGTGGGCAGACTGCGCAGTGCGGCGGGACGGCTGGCGCCGAGATTGGCGAGGATGCGCAGGTGTCCTTGGTGTGCGAAGTCCTGCGCGGTGGGAAGCGTGGCGATTGCTGCCTGCGCCTTCCTGGCGAGGACGGCGGCAATGGTGGCACCGCCCATCGGCAACGCCACGAGCTTCAGTCCACCACCCAGGCTCGCATCGAGCCGTAGTCCGGCCAGATGGAGGGGGCCCCCCTGTGCGGTGACGGCAAGTGTGATGCCGTCGCGGCGGCGTCGTGCTGCCGACACGAACTGGTCGAGCGTGCGGAAGGGCTGTGCCGATCCTGTCACCAGGACGAGCGGACGCTCGGTGAGGCGCGCGAGGGGGACGAGGCGCGGCAGCAGGAGCGCGCTTCTGCCCTTCGATCGCACGCCGCCGCCATCGAGTGCGGCGAGCCGTGCATCCGCGATCAGCACGGTATTGCCGTCGGCCGGAGCGGCAAGGAGCAACTCGGCCGCTCGCCGTCCGTCGTCCTGGCCGTGACTTTCGACACGTACCTCCCGCGACAGGCTGCGGGAAAGCTGGGGGGCGATGGCGCGCGCGACGAGATCGGCGATGCGGCCACGTTGCGAGGTCGATATCAGGCGGAGCGGGGGAGGTGGGGGCGCCACCGGCTCGGCTGGCGGCGATGACGACGGCTGCGCCGGGGCCGATACCGTCTGAGCCACGGCCGACGGCACCACGACGCTTGCCGCCAGCATCAATATGGCTGTCGCGGCCTGGATGCGCCGGCGGATACCTCTCCACGTGGACACTCGCATCGCCATTGCCGTTACCTCAAGAGACGAGGCCCAGGCGCTCGGCCAGTGCCACGGTGGCGCGTGCTTCCGCGAAGACGGGCTCGTCGACCATCTTGCCGTCGATGGTGAAAGCGCCCTTGCCCTCGTTCTCGGGGGCAGCGGCGGCGGCAAGCACTTTCTGCGACCACCGCACCTGCGCTTGGGAGGGCGTGAAGACGGCGTTGGCGATGGGGACCTGCGTGGGATGCAGGCACGTCTTGCCGGTGAAGCCGAGCCGCAGGGCGGCCCGGGCATCGCGTTCGTAGCCGAGCGTATCGGAGATCGCGGTCCAGGCGGTGTCGTAGGCCGGTACACCGGCTTCCGCTGCCGCCAGCCGCACCATCAGGCGCACCGGCCCGATGGCTGCCTCGTGCCGCTCGATGCGCAGCGGCGCGAAGAGATCGCCGAGCCCGTACTGCAGCCCCGTGACGCGCGGCGAGGCACAAGCGATCTCGGCTGCGCGCCGCATGCCCTTCGGGCTCTCGACGTTCACCAGAATGCCGATGCGATGCGTCAGGCCGTGCCGCTTCTCGGCGGCCTCGATCGCCGCGATGCCCTGGAGCAGTTCCTCGGGGCTTTCGAGCTTGGGCAGGTTGATCTCGTCGAGGCCGGTGCGGACGATGGCGTCGACATCCTCCATGAAGTCCGCGCTGCCGACGGCGTTGACGCGCACGATCATCAGTTTGTCGTGCGCGCGCGGAAGTCGTGCCAGCAGGTCGCCGACGTTGCGGCGCGCGTCCGCCTTGCGCGAGGGGGCGACTGCATCCTCCAGATCGAAGGAGAGCGCATCGGCGGCGCCGGTCATCGCCTTGTCGAAGAACTCGGGCCGGCTGCCCGGCACGAACAGCTTGGAGCGCATCATCGTCAGAGGGTCTCCGCAGTGCCCAGGATCACGGTCGCCTGCGAGGACAGGACGCCGCCGTTACCGTGGGCGAGCGCCGTCTTGGCGCCCGTCACCTGCCGGGGGCCGCATTCGCCGCGCAGCTGGCGCACCGCCTCGATCAGCAGGAAGAGGCCGTACATGCCGGGATGGCAGTAGGACAGGCCGCCACCGTTGGTATTGACGGCGAGCGATCCCTTCGGGCCGATGCGGCCCCCTTCGACGAAGCGTCCATCCTCACCCTTCGGGCAGAAGCCGAGATCTTCCAGGAACAGGATGGTGTTGATGGTGAAGGCGTCGTAGAGCGCGAGCACGTCGATATCGGAGGCTTTCAGGCCGGCCATCCCGTAGGCGATCTCGCCGGCACGCCTGGCGCCTGTGACGGTCAGGTCGGGCATGGAGGAGATCGACGCATGCGTGATCGACTGGCCGCATCCCAGAACGAAGGCCGGCGGCTTCTTCAGGTCGCGGGCGCGCTCGGCGCTGGTGACGACGATGGCGCCGCCGCCATCCGTCGACAGGCAGCAGTCGCGTACGGTGAAGGGAGCACTGATCGGCCGGGCCGACAGTACACCCTCGATGGTCAGGGGCTTCTTGTCCCAGGCAGCCGGGTTCAACTGCGCCCAGCCGCGCGCGGCGACGGCGACTTCGGCCATCTGCTCGCGCGTGGTGCCGAACTGGTGCATGTGGCGGCGGGCGGCCATGGCGTAGGCGCTGGCCGGCAGGAACGGCTTGAAGGGCGTCTCGTAGGGATTGATTTCGCGCACGGACGCCTGCTTGCGGCCGACGCTGCGCTGCGTGGAGCCGTAGGCGATCACGGCGACCGAGCACTGGCCACCCTCGATCGCCGCCATCGCCTGCGCCACGTGGTACTCGAACGACGAGCCGCCGATGATCGTCGAGCCGATGAAGGGCGGGTCGATGCCCAGGTACTCGCACAACTGCAGGGCCGAGGTGCGGGCCTGGGTGGTGGCGCAGAAGAGGCCGTCGACATCAGCCAGCTTCAAGCCGGCATCGTCGAGGGCGCGGGTGATGCCCTGCGCCATCAGGTCGATGGGTGTGAGGCCCGCGGCGACCTGGCCCAGATCGGATTCGGCGGCACCGACGATGGCCGCGCTGCCGCGCGTGAGGCCCGGCGGGTTCGCCCGTCCGGCCGTGGCCCGCGGCAATGCCGTGCCGCGCGGCGCCGTTGCGGGGGCTGCCGGGCCGTCGGGGGTGGGCGCGAAGACCGGCACCGGCTCCTCGGCGCCATCCGCCTTGTGCGCGCGGAACTTGACGCGCATGCCGATGCTCACGTCTTCGGCCGCGATGTCCTCGACGCGGCTCATGAGGCGGAAGCCTTCGTCACAATCGATCAACGCGACGTTGAACGGCTTTCCTTCGACGGGATGCACGACCGTCGTGGAGTAGACGGTGCCAAGGCCGCTGGCGACGCGCCATTCGAGGTCGGTCGTGCCCGTGAACGGGCACACCAGGCGCGGGAAGAAGACGGCGCGGCCGGCGGCGGCACTGTATTGATAGGCCAGCTCGCCGCGTTCCAGGTGGGCGACGTAGGTCGCGTGCGGCGAGGTCTCGATCTTGCTCATGGCGGCGTTTTCCCAAGTGCGGTTGCGTATTCCTGGCGGCGCTTGGCGAAGGGCTTACTTCCCCGTCCACTGCGGCTTGCGCTTGGTCAGGAAAGCGTCGAGGCCTTCGCGGAAGTCGGCGCTGGTGTAGACCTTGGCGACGAGATCGTGATCGTCGACCTTGGGGCCGGCCTCGCGGATCCGGCGCATCAACTCCTTCGTGGTGGAGAGCGTCAGTGGCGCATAGCCAGCGATCTGCTGTGCCAGTGCGGTGGCGCGCGCCATCAGCGCCGCGTGGTCGTCGAGCAACTCGGTGACGAGGCCGGCGGCGCGGCATTCCTCCGCTTCCATGAGCCGCGACGTGAAGACGAGATCGACGACGCGCGGCGCGCCGATCAGGCCCGTGAGGCGCTGCAGGCTGGTTGCCGACAGGCAGTTGCCGAGCGTGCGTGCAATCGGAAATCCGTAGCGCATGTCGCGCGTGCCGATGCGCATGTCGCAGCATGAGGCGATCGCCGCGCCGCCGCCCGTGCAGGCCCCCGAGATGGCCGCGATCATCGGCAGCGGGCAGCGCTCGATGGCGGAGAGGATGACGTCCACTCGCGCTTCATAGTCGAGGCCGTCCTTGGGCTCCTTGAAGGCGCGGAACTGGTTGATGTCGGTGCCGGCCGCAAAGGCCTTCTGACCTGCGCCCGTCACCACGATGGCGCGAATGCCTTCCTCCTTGGGAAGCTCGGTGCAGATCTCGGCCAGCCGCTGGTACATGCCGAACGTCAGGGCGTTGTATTTCTCGGGGCGATTGAGCGTGATGGTGGCGACCGCGCCGTCGCGCGTGAGCAGGATCTCGTCGGACATGTCAGGGGCTCCGCTGGAATGGTGCTGTTGCCGGCGATAGCAGCACCAGCCGGCAGCGAATTGCAAGGTTGAAGAGGCTGGCGGCGCCCGATAGGGTGCCCGCGTTTTTCCGATACCTGCCACGAGAGAGCGCTGCCGCCCATGTCCGCCGCCACCCCTGCTTCCGGTCCGTCATCCGCCATCGCGCCCGAGATCCTGGAGCGGCTCAAGGCTGTCGTTGGGCCCGGCGGCTATCTCGACGATCCCGCGGACATCGCCCCGCACGTGAAGAGCTGGCGCGGCAACTGGACGGGCACGTCGCCGCTGGTGCTTCGGCCCAAGAACACCGCCGAGGTGGCGGCCATCGTCAAGATCTGCGCTGAGACGCGCACACCGATCGTGCCCCAGGGCGGCAACACCGGTCTCACCTACGGTGGCCAGCCCAGCACGGATGGTCGCGAGGTGGTCGTCACGACGCAGCGCATGAAGGCGATCCGTGCGATCGATCTCCAGAACGATACGATCACCGTGGAGGCGGGCGTGGTGCTGCAGGAGCTGCAGCGCGCCGCCGCCGATGCCGACCGGTTCTTCCCGCTGTCGCTGGGCGCGGAAGGCACGTGCCAGATCGGCGGCAACATCTCGACCAATGCCGGCGGCATCCAGGTTCTGCGCTACGGCAACACGCGCAATCTCGTGCTGGGTCTCGAAGTCGTCCTGCCCGACGGGCGCATCTGGGACGGCATGCGCGCGCTGCGCAAGGACAACACGGGCTACGATCTCAAGCAGTTGTTCATCGGCGGTGAAGGCACGCTCGGCATCGTGACGGCAGCCGTGCTGAAGCTGTTTCCCAGGCCCACCGACCAGCAGTCGGCCTGGGTCGCGGTCGAGACGCCGGAGAAGGCCGTCGATCTGTTGTCCCTGATGCGCGGACGCATGGGCGAGGCGGTATCGTCCTTCGAGCTGATCGGCCGCTCCATCGTCGATTATCTGGTGGAGGGCGTGCCGGGGCATACCGACCCGATGTCTGCCGTCTATCCCTGGTACGTGCTGCTGGAGGTGACGGGGCAGGGTGCGCCGGGCACATTGTCGGACCCGCTATCGGCCACGCTCGAGGAAGCCGCGGAGAAAGAGCTGATCCAGGACGCCATCATCGCCACGTCGGGCGAGCAGGCCAAGCGGCTGTGGAAGATGCGCGAGGATCTCCCCTTCGCCCAGCAGGCGGCGGGCGGCTCCATCGCGCACGACGTATCCGTGCCGCTGTCACGCATCGCCGAGTTCATCCAGCGCGCGGACGCGGCGCTTCTCCAGGCCTATCCCGAGATCCGCTTCTGCTGCTTTGGCCACGTGGGCGACGGCAACCTGCACTACAACCCGATCTGTCCCGTCGGCTGGACCTATGACCGCTTCGCCCGGGAGCGCGATCCCGTCAACAAGATCGTCCACGACATCGTGGTGGAGCTCGGCGGATCGATCAGCGCCGAGCACGGCATCGGCCGCATGCGGCTCGACGAGAACCTGCGCTACAAGAGCGAGGTCGAGATCGAGCTGATGAAGGCGCTGAAGCAGGCACTCGACCCGCAAGGCATCATGAGCCCCGGCCGCGTCCTGCCTGCGTGATGGACGCCGCCTCGAGGAGGTGGCCGAGCTGAGGGCCGCAAATCCTGCGGCTCTCCGTCGATCAAAGGGCGGATCAGGCGGCGCCGTCGGACGTGTCGGGGGCACGGTCGATCAGCAGCGAGCGCCGCTTCTGGCCGGATGCGGGCGAGAGGCCCGGAAACGGGTCGTGCGCGGCATGGGGCAACGGCTCCGCGTCGATCGTCGAGGACATCGTCTCGTTGGTCTCGTGGAAGATCGTCTCCAGCGCGGCGGAGATGCGCCGGGAGATGGTCTCCAGAGCTTCGGTGAACTGCACCGTCCGCTCCGACTCCTGGGCCTGGCGTGCCGACAGGGCCAGGATCGACAGCGCCGAGCGCCCGATGCGCTCGCAAGCACCCGAATCCACCTCGTGCGATTGCAGCGCCCAGATGGTCTCGTGCAGCTCTTCTGCCGTGCGCAGCAGTTGCGCCGTCGGCGTCAGTGTCTCGCGCTCCACCTCGTGCGGCAGCAGCGGTGCCGCATAGGTGGCAGCGCCCAGCTTGCGGCGGCTCAGAAGCTCGTCGCGTGTGGCCGCGAGAAGCTCCGAGATCTGGTCCAGCTCGGTCCGCAGGCGCCCCAGGATGGCTGGCGGATCGCGCAGCGAGGCCTTGAGCTGATCGATGGCACTTTCGAGCTGCTCGGTGTCGATGCGGCGTGAGCGGCGGCTGTGCTCAGCCAGGAACCAGCGGCCCCGGGCCGTTTCAAGAAGAGCCGCCTCGATGGCGCGGTACTCGCGCTCGGTGTCGAGGGCCGGCTCGATTTCCGGGTTGCTGCTGCTCATCATCACTGCCTCTCGCATTCCCACGGGAATGATGTCGTTCGATCGGCAAGCTATGTGATTCGCCTTGGCCTACGGGTCGAAAAGCGCGCGGATATGGGCCGTCGGGATGGTTTTCCAGAGCCTTGTGTGGCAAAGGGCTCGGCAGGACAGGTCGGCAGCAGGCGGGTCGGAAAAAGCAGTGGTCTCAGGGTTCGCATGGCGTCTGGCGCTGTTCTTCGGCGCGACGTTCCTGATCACGGGCGTCAAGGTGACGTATATGCCGGTCTGGCTGGACTGGCGCGGCCTGTCGGGGGCCGAAATCGGGCTGATCGGGGCAGCACCCCTGTTCGCGCGTATCATCGCGCCGCCAGTCGTCGCGCTCTTCACGGATCGGCGTGGCGATCCCAGGACGTCCGTCATAGCACTGGCCTGGGCCAGTCTCGTCGTCATGGCGGGGTTGCCGGTGGCCGGCGGGTTCTGGGCCTTGCTCGCGCTGGCGCTGCTGTTGGCCGTCGTGTCGACCGCCATCATGCCGCTGGTGGAAACCATCGCGATGGACGGCGTCGCCCGGCACGGGCTCGACTACGGTCGCATGCGGCTGTGGGGGTCGATCACGTTCATCGTGGCAAGCTTTGTGGCGGGAGTGGCGGTCACCCGCTGGGGCGCCGGGGCGGTCGTGTGGCTGATGGTTGCCGCGTCGGCTGCGACGGCCCTGGCGGCCCATCTGCTGCCCGGCGCCGAGGTGGGGGCGGCGCGTCGTGGTGCCGCGGGTGAAGCGTCCGCCGGGCCGCCGATCCGGATGGTGCAGCTGCTGCGCAACCGAGGCTTCGTTCTGTTCCTGGTGAGCGTGGGGGCGACCCAGGCGGCGCATGCCGTCTTCTACGTCTTCGGTGTGCTGCATTGGCAGAGGCAGGGGATCACGCCGGTGGAAGCGAGCCTGCTGTGGTCGGTGGGCGTCATCGCGGAGATCGCGCTGTTTGCGGTGTCGGCCCTTGCCGTGCAGCGCGCGAGCGCATTGGGGCTCGTTCTAGCGGGGGCTGCGGCAGCGCTTGTGCGATGGACCGCCATGGCCTTCGACCCGCCATTCGCCCTGTTGCTGGCGCTGCAGGCGATGCACGGGCTGACGTTCGGGGCGGCCCATCTGGGTGCGGTGCACCTGATCGGACAACTGGTGCCGCGCGAGGCGGCGGCGACGGCGCAGGCGCTCTATGCGTCGGTGACGTCGGGCATCGCGATGGGGCTGGCGACGCTGGCCTCGGGCTGGCTCTATCCGGCGCTCGGCGGGCGCGCCTATCTGGCGATGGCGGTGTTGGGAGCGGTGGGACTGGTCGCGGGCATGCTGCTCTTTCGCGTGCGCGGGACGGCGGCGCTGCGCTAACCCCACAATCCCGCGGGTACGTCGACGATATGGCCGCCGTCGTAGCGGATCGCCGGCTCGCGGTCGCGTGCGAGCAGTAGTGGCCCGTCGAGGTCGAGCCAGTCCGCGAAGGGGGCCAGCAGCAGGGCGGGTGCCATGGCCAGCGACGTCGACAACATGCAGCCGACCATGACCTCGAGATTGCGGGCACGGGCCGCGCGCGCCAGCTCTACGGCCTCGGTGAGGCCACCGGCCTTGTCGAGCTTGACGTTGATTGCGTCGTAGAGACCCGCCAGGCGCGGCAGGTCGCGGGCGGTGTGGACGCTCTCGTCCGCGCAGATCGGGACGGGGCGGGCGATACCTGCGAGGGCCGCCTCCTCGGCCGTCGGCAGGGGCTGCTCGATCATCTCCATGCCCGTCTCGGCGGCGACCGCCAGAAGATCTTCGAGGTGGGCGACACGCCAGGCTTCGTTGGCATCGGCGACGAGGCGGGCGTCGGGGCGGGCGGCGCGTACGGCGCGCATGCGTTCGGCATCGCCGTCGCCGCCGAGCTTCAGCTTGAGGAGCGGGCGGTCGGCGGCGGCGCGGGCGGCGTCTGCCATGGCATCGGGGCGGCCGAGGCTCAGCGTGTAGCAGGTGAGCTGCGGCAATGCGGGTGTCGCCAGTCCGGCAAGATCGGCGACCGTGCGCCCCGAGCGCCTGGCATCGAGGTCCCAGAGGGCGCAGTCGAAGGCGTTGCGGGCGGCGCCGGGTGGCAGGCGCGCGTGGAGGGTGGCACGGTCCGCAATGTCTCCGGCGGCCGCGATCTGCGCGCACACGCTGTCGATGGTTTCGCCATAGCGTGGATAGGGGACGCACTCGCCGCGGCCGACGTGCGTGCCGTCGGTAACCGTGACCACGACGACGGTCGCCTGCGTGCGCGCGCCGCGCGCGATCGTGAAGGTTCCCGCGACGGGAAAGGTCTCCACGACAGCGGTGATGCGCCGGTCTGTCGTCACTGTCCCGTTCTCGCGCGTGCGGATGGTGTCAGACGAGGCGTCCGCTGGCATGTGCCAGGAAGAGATAGACGCGGCCCGATTCCGACACGATGTAGTTCTGGGCGGTGCGGCCGGACGGATCGCGCTGGTCTGCGTCGCGCAGGATTTTCTCGAAATCCAGCATGTAGGTGTCGACGGTCTGGCGGAAGTCGGCAGCGGCCTTGTAACGCCGCTGAACCTCGTCGAACGCGGCTCGCCCTTCGACCGTATAGACGCTGCGGACCATGACGCCACGTTGCCCGGCCCGGAACCGCGCCCAGATGGCGCCGGCCGTCGTGGCGTCGAGCGCGCGCGACATGTTGGCGATGTTGAGCGGTTCGCTGCCGCTCTGTTCGGCCGCGTCGGTCTGGGAGGCGCGGGCCAGGAGATCGCCGAGCTTCCAGCCATCGCGTGCTGCTTCGCCGGGCGCGGGCGGCGGGGCGGCGGGCGGTGCCGCATTCTGCGGAGCTTGGGGCTGCGGCTGGGGCGGTGCGATGGCGCGCTGGCCGCCGGGAACCGGGTGCCGCATCGCAGAGGGAGAGTTGCGTGTCCCCATCTCGCTGGCGAGGCTCTGTGTAATGGAGGAAATGGAGCGGCCGGGCGCCTGCTGGGGTTGGAGCTGCGTGGGCATCGGCGCGGAGACCTCGGAGCGCAAGGCATTGCGCGAAGACAGCGACGACAACTGCTCCAGGGCCTTCAACTGATCCTGCAGAGAGGCGCGCAGCGTCGCGGCGCTGGCCCGCGTGGCATCCGGCAGGCTTTCGATCTGGGCGCGCAGGCGCGCCTGCTCGGCCTCGATCTCGGCGACCGTGCGGCGTGCCTTGTCGCGCATCTCGTCGGAGGAATGCGAAAAGCGTTCGTGCAGCGAGCCGATCTCCTGGCCGACCTCGCGGGCGACACTGCCGATCCTGCCGCGCAGATCCTCGAGGGCGCGGTCGGTGTCGCTGGAGGCGGCGAGCTTGAGGCGGTCGAACTCGGAGGCTGCCAGACGGGCGCGTTCCTCGGCCCCTCGCGTCAACTGTTCGCTGACGGCACGGGCGCGGCTCTCGGCCTGCGTGAAGGTACCTTCCAGGTTCTCCGAGTAGCCGCGCAGCGTGCGATCGATGTTGTCGGTCTTGGAGGAGAGGCTTTCCAGTGTCTGGGTGAGTTCCGTCTGGCGGTTCTGCAGCATCTTGTCGATGCGGAAATTGGCCGTCTCCAGGGCATTGGCGGCGCGCATGATGTTCTGGCCCTGGGTGTCGAAGCGGTTCGAAACCCCGGAGATCTGCTGCACGAGATTTTCCGAGACGTTCTTCAGGAGGTCGGCCTGGCCGGCCAGATCCTCGATCGCCTTGAGCGACTGGCGCGTGACGTTCTGCGTCACCTCGCGCACGGCGCTGATGCCGCCGACCAGGCGGTTGTCGAACTCGTCGGCCTGATGGGCGAGGACATCGCCGATCTCGGCAGCATGCGATTCGAGCGCAGCGCTGATCGCGCGCGCCTTATCGGCGACCATGCTGTCGATGGAGATCGTCGAGCGCAGGATGGAATCGTCGAACAGCTTGAGGCGCTCGGAGAAGGCGTCGTCCAGCGCTCGCGTGCGCTCGACGAGATGCAGGTCGAGCGACTGCTGGCGATTGTCGAGCATCTGATCGAGGGCGCGGGTGTACTCCTCGAGCACGGCCTGCAGCTCCTCGGTGCGGCTGCCGAGCGTCTTCGTCATGTCGCCGGCGAACGACTGCATCGAACTCTCCAGCGCCGTCGAAATGGCGGTGAGCTTGCCTTCGATATGGCCGGTGCGCTCGTCGAGGGCGCCGCTGAGCCCGTCCGAGAACGCTCCGAAGACGTCCTGCAGCTCCGTGGCACGGGTTTCCAGGGTCGCGGACAGGCGCTTGGTCTCGTCGGTCAGCACGTTCTGGATCTGGGCCGTCGTGCCATCGACCGAGGACTGGAGGGCCTTCGTGCCGTCGGTGATGGCGTGCTGGAGGTTCTGCAGCCGCCCGGTGAGCAGGCCGTCGATATTCTGCGTGCTGTTCGAGAGCAGCGCGCCTAGCTCCTGGGTGCGCTCGTTCAGCGTTTCGGCCAGATGGGCGCTGCTGGAATTGAGGGAGTTTTCCAGCGTGATGACGTTCTTGGCGGCGTCCTCGATGAAGCGCGCCAATTTCACCTGCTGTTCGGACAGGCGCTGGACCAGCGATGGGATCTCGGCGCCGACGTCCTTGAGCGAAAGATTGACGCTGGCCGACGTGTTGACGAGGGCCGCCCGCTCGTTGGCGAGTTCCTGCAACAGGCTGCGGATGCGTTGTTCGTTCTGGTTATAGGAGCGCTCGAGGTTGGCCACCTCGGTCTGCACCATGGTCTCCAGCTCGCCGGCACGGCCAAGGGCGCGCCCGACGGCCTCGTTCATGAAATTGACCTGCCGGCGTACCGACTGACCCACCGAGCTGATCTGCTGCTCGGCCATGCGGTCGGGCTCGGCGAGGCGGATGGCGACCTCGGTCATCGCCGACGACATCAGCTTCAGCTCCTGCGCGCGCCATGCGAGCAGGGCCAGGAGCCAGAACAGCGCGATCGGGATGAGGATCGTGGCCGCAAGCGTGATCGCCGTCGGGCGCGCCAGCATCTCCAGTACCGTGGGGGCGCGCTGCAATTCGGGCGCGAGCATCGCCCAGCCCAACAGCACGCCCAGGAGCGCCCAGACGCCGCTGGCGATGGCGGCAATCTGGAGGGGGCGGCCGGATGGTTTTTGATGCAACGCGAAGATCAGGCCGCCGATGGACGACACGTCGTCGTTGGCGGCTTGCGCGCGCGGTTGGCCTGCGGGGCGCCGTTTGGCGGTGCGGCGTGTCGCTTCACCCGGGGCGGCACGTGCCGCGCCCTTGGGGGCCGACGATGCCGGTGGTGGCGGCGGTCCCTCGGCCCGCGTGGTCAGCGGCGGCGGTCCTCCCCGTCGCGGTTCGGGGCCGGTGTCGTCGGCGTGGGGCTCATCGGGCGCGAGGGCGAAGG
This sequence comes from Hyphomicrobiaceae bacterium, assembly GCA_041397775.1. Lineage (GTDB taxonomy): Bacteria > Pseudomonadota > Alphaproteobacteria > Rhizobiales > Hyphomicrobiaceae. The sequence goes on from JAWKWB010000003.1 coordinate 201,351, forward strand.
GATCGCGGATCGTGTCGCCGCGGCCGGCGACAGGGTCTGCGCCAGCGGCCGGACCACCAGCGGGCAAGCGCGGCGGCGTCGGCGTGTCCGCATTACCAGGGAGCGGTGGCGGGTTTGCGCGTTCGGCGCTGCCTTGCGCGGCAACGTCGGCGTTTTCCGCGGCAGGTCGCCTGCTCGTGGTTTCCTGAGCCATAACTTGGTCCAACACTTCGACGCCAAGCGGCGCCGCCCCCGATACTCAATTTTTTCTCTTAGACCATTTTACGGCCGAGGCCCAAGTACGAATCGTGATCGCCTCGAGGGTCCCGGCGGCTGAGATTTCACAATTTTCAAGCCGTCGAAGGGGTTATCGGGGGTTTGCGGCGAAACCGTGAAAGCTCGGTTTCGGGCCTCATTTTCAGGCCCGGGAGGGGCGCGGCTGCAACACGACGTGCGCGCACGGATCTTAACGAGCTTTTCAGGCCGAGCTGCGATCCTGTGGCACAGTGGCGGCTGGCGCGGACTGCCGATGGCCGCTCACTCTCGTATATGCGGGATGGAGAACGACCTTGGACGCAAGCATCGCCGTAGCCGAAGCAGCAACGATCGACCGGTCTCCGACGACGTTGGCCGAAAGCGATTGTCCGATCGATCGGGCGCATCTGGCCCGCTTCACGTTCGGCAACGAGGAACTCGAGCTGGAAGTCCTCGAGCTGTTCGCGGGACAGGCACTGCGTACGCTTGCCGACCTGCGCGCGGCAACGGATACGAAGGCGTGGCGGGATGCGGCCCATGCCCTCAAGGGATCGGCACGCGCCGTGGGCGCCTGGCGCATCGCCAGCCTGGCGGAAACGGCCGAACGCACGCTGGCGAATGCCAGCTTCGCAGAACGCCAGCACACCCTGGCCGACCTCGACGAGGCCGTCGATGCGGCCCGGGCCTACGTCGTCGCGCAGGCATCCGACGCGGCCTGACGAACCGGCTCCATCGCGACCGCTGCGCTAACCACGTGCGCGACGCGATGGCACGCGCGTGCCGCTCGCCTTGAAATACAGGGGGCGGCTCGCTAAAACCGGCGCGCCGCCGGCCGTTGTTGCGCCGCGGCCGGCCCGACGGCCGAGAGCAGGCAGCGCGCGGACAACAAACAATGGCGAAAATCACGTTCATACAACCCGACGGCACGCAGCAGGTGGTTGACGCCGAAGCTGGGCTGACGGTGATGGAGGCGGCCAAGAAGGCTCTCGTCCCCGGCATCGAGGCCGAGTGTGGCGGTGCCTGCGCCTGCGCGACCTGCCACGTCTATGTCGACGACGCGTGGAAGGAGAAGGTCGGAAAGCCTTCGGAGATGGAAGAGGACATGCTCGATTTCGCCTTCGAGGTGCGCGAGACGAGCCGGCTGTCCTGCCAGATCAAGGTGACGGCGGACCTCGACGGCCTGATCGTCAGCGTTCCCGACAAGCAATTCTGATTGTCGCCGCAGCGCAGCGCGGCACGGCGCGACGTTGCGGCCCACGACATTGATCAATCTCATGGTGCGCCGGCATTCCGGCCATCATGGTGCGCGCCGGATTTCGCCGATATTCGCCGAGACGGGGCGCCGAGACAGGGAGTCATTCGATGACCGATACAACCGCAGCCGGACTGATCGAGACGGACTGCGTCATCGTCGGCGCCGGGCCTGTCGGCCTGTTCGCGGTCTTCGAGCTGGGGCTTCTCGACATCCGCGCGCATCTCGTCGACATCCTGGACCGTCCGGGCGGCCAGTGCACGGAACTCTATCCGGAAAAGCCGATCTACGACATTCCCGCGATCCCCGAGATTTCCGGGCAGGGGCTCACCGACGCCCTGATGACGCAGATCAAGCCGTTCGGGCCGACGTTCCACTTCAACGAGCGCATCGATGGCCTGCAGAAGGAGGCGGACGGCCGCTTCCGGCTCGTCACGGATGCCGGCAAGACTTTCCTCGCCAAGGTGGTGGTGATCGCGGCCGGTGGCGGCTCGTTCACGCCCAAGCGTCCGCCGCTGGCGGGCATCGAGGCGTTCGAGGGCAAGGGCGTCCTCTACGCCGTGCGGCGCATGGAGGACTTCCGGGATCGCGACGTGCTGATCGTCGGCGGCGGTGACAGCGCCCTCGACTGGACGATCAACCTGGCGCCACTGGCGCGCTCGCTGACGTTGATGCATCGCCGCGACGAATTCCGTGGCGCGCCTCATTCCGTGGAGCGGATGCGGGCACTGGTGGGCGAAGGCAAGGTGCGGTTGCTGATCGGGCAACTTGCAGGCCTCGATGGCGCGGACGGGGCGCTCGCGGGCGTGACCGTCAAGCACAAGGGCGGCGAGGAGCGGCTCGCGGTCGACCGGATGCTGCCGTTCTTCGGCCTGACGATGAAGCTCGGGCCGATCGCGGAGTGGGGGCTCAATCTCGAGGAGAACCTCGTTCCCGTCGATACGGCGAAATTCGAGACGAGCACGCCCGGCATCTTCGCCATCGGCGACATCAACACGTATCCGGGCAAATTGAAGCTGATCTTGTCGGGGTTCCACGAGGCGGCGCTGATGGCGCAGGCCGCGCACCGCATGATCTATCCCGACAAGAAGCTCTTGTTCCAGTACACGACGTCGTCCTCCAGCCTGCAGCGCAAGCTCGGCGTGAAGGACTGAGGCGAGACGGCTGCCCTTTCGCAACCGTGTTCGTGCGGCGGCTCGGCGCGTTCAGCGCCGACCCCCCTTGGCGAGGGACAGCGCGATGCCGACGGCCGTGCGCAGCGGCGCAGGCATGGCTTCCACGCCCGCCTTCAAGCGGCGTCGTAAACCCAGATAGCCGCTGGTATAGAGGCTGCCCGCCGTCGTCAGCGCCAGGGCATGGTCGTGGACGGCCAGGATGCCATTGGCGAAATCCAACTTGTAGTCGTGGCGCGGCGGCAGCAGGTCCAGCCGGTGGACGCCGTGCGCATAGCAGGACTCGATCAGGTGCTCGAGCAGGAGCGCACCGGCACCTGCCTTTTCGAACTTCCCGGAGTAGACGGCCACGTGCAGGAAGCGCGTTCCCGCGTTGTCGATGACGATCTGCTGGGCGGCGATCTCGTTGCCGCTCTTGATCGAGAGAACCTTGCAGTCGACGGGATGGGGGCCTGGTCCACAGACGTCGCGGAAGAAGGCTTCGAAGCGCTTGTCGGCGAGCGCGGGTGAAACTTTCGCCTGCGTCTTCAGCCATACGCGCTTCAGCAGGATGGCGTAGCTGGCAAGTTGGGCTGCGTCCTGGCTGCCCGCATGGCAATCGAAGGTGACGGGGCCGCGTTCCTGCAGGCGCCGCAATTGGCGACGGCGGTTCTTCACGCGCCCCTTGGAGGGATGGGCGGCCATGTAGCTTGCGAAATCGCTTGCGCTGCGCAAGTCGAGGAACGGGGCCTCCTCGGTGGCGGTGACGCGCATGCCCAGCGATTTCAGCAAGGGGGCGACGACGGCATCCTCGCGCACCTTGCGCAGGTTGGCGACATCGGCGCGCGTTTCTGCAATGCAGTAGTGCCACGCCTGTGTCAGGCACTCCAGGTTCTGGGCCTCGGGTGCCGCAATCACGTCGCCGTACTGGGAAACCGGCTCACCCAGCCAGATGAGTTGCTTGAGGCCGGTCTTGCGCCGTACGACCAGCGGCATGACGAGCGCCAGCTGGCCGCAGATGCGGCCGGTGACGACAGCGAGCCGGTTGGGCCCCGTGTTTCCGTTTCCGGCGATGTAGTTCCGGCACCAGTGCCAGCACCAATTGAAGCTCTGGAATACCTGTTCGGGGCGCCCGGCGCGGCCGACGAGGGCATCCCATTCCGGCGCCAGGCCGGACAAGGCACCAATGTCGGTGACGAGGGCCAGTTCGAGCCCCGACCCGGCGGCACGTACCGTGGCGCTGCCGGCAACTGTTGCACTTCGCTCTGCCAAAATATCCGAGCGTGTCAGTGCCATCTCGGCCATGTCTCATCCCCTGCCGGACGGTTCCTGGATGCGGGAGCGGAACCGTTGAAAAGCTAGTGTCCCGACCGCAAAGTCCGCCTCGTTCCTCTGCGGGCTTGGAACGGACATTGCAGTCGAAGGGACACTAGAAAAACCATTGGCTTAGTGTGGCGCCACGATGGGAAGTCCGCTTGACGAGCCAACGGACAAGAAGGGAGCGGACTTCCAATCCGCCACACTCGTGGGAACAATGGTGACGGCGTGCCTAATCAGCGGTTAAGCCGCGAAGACAATCTCGATCAAGCCCAGCAACATCATTAACGCGGCGGAAATCCAAAGGAACATTTTGGCACGTCGCGTGGGGGCGATGCCCGTCAGGATGAGCAACGTGCCGAGACCGGCGGCCAGCGCCAGGTTGACGCTGGCGGCTCCAAGCGTGCCGATGACCTTGCCGGGCTGCACCTTGGCCTCGAGTGCGAAGGCTACGGCGAGGCCCAGGAGCATGGTCCCCAGCAACCGGGGCCAGAACGGGTCGTCGACGCGCGCCAGACCCAGGACGCGCGCGAGGAGGCGGGGCGCCAGCAGAAGGACGAGCCCCGCCGACAGCTTCAAGACGAGCTCGATCCACAAGACCTGATGAGACATGCCGCGCGCCGCCCTTCTCCGTCGCCCTCCAGACCTGCCGCAGCGCTCACTCCGGCGTGACGATCGGCTCGGGTGCCGCCTTGCCGAGGATCATGTCGGAGGCCTTGTCGGCGATCATCATGGTCGCGGCGTTGAGGTTGGCGGAGAGCATCGTCGGCATGACCGAGGCATCGACCACGCGCAGGCCCTCCAGGCCGTGGACGCGCAGGTTGTCGTCGACGACGGCCATGCGGTCGCTCGCGGGGCCCATGCGGCAGGAGCCGTTGGGGTGGAACGTGGTGGTCGCGCGTTCCTTGGCGGCGCCCAGAAGCTCGTCGTCGGACTGGATATCGTCGCCGGGGAAGTCCTCGCGCAGGTAGTAGGGCTCGAGCGGCTTCGTGCGAAGCAGATTGCGCGCCAGCTTCATGGCGGCCAGCAGCACGCGGCGATCCTCCTCCTCGGTCAGGTAGTTGGGCTGGATGATCGGCGGCGCGAACGGATCGGCGCTGCGGATATGCACAAAGCCCTTGCTCTCCGGCCGCTGCTGCCAGGAGGCGACCGTCATGCCCGGCTCTTTCTCGAGCTCGCCCTGGACGCCTTCGCGATAGCTCGCGGGCGTGAACGTCAACTGGATGTCGGACGTCTGGATGTCGGGATGCGAGCGCCAGAATGCGTAGACGAGGGTCGGCGACTGGGCGAGGATGCCTTTGCGGGTGAAGGCCCACTTGGCGACCTCGGAGGCGAGCTTGAGGCCACGCACACGCTCGTTGATGGTCTCGATGTTCTTGACGCGGGCGACGAAGCGCGGCGCGTAGTGGTCCTTGAGGCTCTCGCCGACGCCGGGCAGTGCGTGCTTGACGGTGATGCCGTGTTGGCCGAGCAATTCGGGCGCGCCGATGCCCGACAGCTGCAGGAGCTGCGGCGAGTTATAGCTGCCGCCCGACAGGATCACCTCCTTGCGGGCGCGGACCTCGACGGGGGCGCCGCCGCGTCCGCCCCGGGCGTAGCGGACGCCGACCGCGCGCTTGCCTTCGAGGATGATCTCGGTGGCGTGCGCATGCGTGCGGATGGCGAGGTTCTGGCGGTTCTTGACGGGATGCAGGAAGGCGCGCGCCGCGCTCATGCGGCGGCCCTTGTAGATCGTGCGCTGCGAGTAGGAGATGCCTTCCTGGCGCGCGCCGTTGTAGTCGGGATTGCGGGGGATGCCCAGGGTCGTGGCCCCCTCGATGAAGGCCTCGCACAGCGGGTGGATCCAGTCGATGTCGGTGACGGCGAGCCCGCCGTCCTTGCCGCGGTAGGTGGAATCGCCTTCGCCGACGCGATTTTCCAGGCGCCGGAAGTAGGGCAGGACGTCCGAATAGCCCCAGCCGCGGTTGCCGTACTGCGACCAGCTATTGAAATCGAGGCGCTGGCCGCGGTTGTAGACGTGGCCGTTGATGGAGGACGAGCCGCCCAGCGTCTTGCCGCGCGGGGCATGGATGCGGCGGCCGCCGGTCCACTCGCTGGGCTCCATGCTGTAGAGCCAGTTCACCTTGGGGTGATAGAAGGTCTTGATGAAGCCGGCGGGGATGTGGATCCACGGCAGCCAGTCGCTGGGGCCGGCTTCCAGCACACACACGGACATGTTCGGGTCGGCGCTCAAGCGATTGGCGAGCACGCAGCCCGCCGAGCCCGCACCCACGATCACGTAATCGAATGTCTCCGAGGCCGCCACGGCGTTTCTCCTGTATTATTTTCTGCTCAGGCGATGCCACAGGGGAGCACAGGTCCGCAAGATGGCGTGTGGCCACTGCCTGCAGCGCTGCCATGTCTCAGGCGTCGAGGAAGCCGTCGAGGTGGGCGAGCACGGCTTCCGGCGCTTCCTCGGCGAGATAGTGTCCGCTTTGTACCGCCGCGCCCGTCACGGGACCTGCCGCATACTGCCGCCAGATCGCCAGCGCGTCGTACCATTGGCCGATCTTGCCCTTCTCGCCCCACAAGACCAGCAGCGGGCACTGGATCTTCCTGCCCGCGGCGCGGCTGGCGCGGTCGTCGACGAGATCGATCGTGGCGGCGGCCCGGTAGTCCTCGCACATACCGCGGATCATCTCGGGCGTGCGGGCGAAGCGGAGATAATCGGCCAGGGCGTCCGGATGGAAGAAGCCGTCGTCCTTGGGCTCGCGCGAGGTATGCGCACGGAACCAGGCGTCGGGCGCGGCGCTGATGACGTTCTCGGGGAAGGGATGGGGCTGGGCGAACCAGAACCAGTGATAGTAGCCCAGGCCGAACGCCATATCCGCGCGCTCGAAATGCTCGATGGTCGGAATGATGTCGAGCAGCGCCATCTTCTCGACGCGGGCGGGGTGATCGAGGGCCAGCCGGTGGGCGACGCGCGCGCCCCGGTCATGCGCCACCACCTGGAACTGTACGTGCCCGAGCGCCTGCATGAGCTCGACCAGATCGAGGGCCATGCGCGTCTTGGCATAAGGGGCGTGATCGGGCGTGGCCGGCGGCTTCATCGACCCGCCGTAGCCGCGCAGGTCGGGCGCGATCACCGAGAAGCGCTGCGCCAGGACGGGCGCCACCTTGTGCCACATGGCGTGGGTTTGCGGGTTGCCGTGCAGCAAGAGCAGCGGTGGGCCGGAGCCCCCCCGGCGCAGGCGGATCGGGCCTTCGGGGGTATCGACGGTGACGAGTTCGAAATCCTGGAAGAACATGGCTTGCTTTTCGGCGTTCATCGGGGATGGTCGACTAATGAGGGCGGGCTTTACGTCTCGTCGCGTTCGGGCCAGAGCGTGAGGATGGCAGTGCCGTCCTGCTCCGACTTGCCCTGGGCGTTGAGCAGACGATAGAGCGTCAGCGCCTGCCCCGCCATGGGCAAGGCCAGTTTCTTGTCGTGCGCGGCGTCGTTGAGCATTTCCAGATCCTTGAGAACCTGGCGGGCATAGCCACGCGGGGCGAAGTCGCGCGCGATCATACGCTCGAAGAGAACCGGCAACAGGTTCGAACCGGCGTGCCCCGTCGCCAGGGCCTCGGGAACCTTGGCCGCATCGATGCCGTAGGCTTCCGCCAGCCGCAGGGCTTCGGCGATGACGCAATAGTTGGTGAGAACGAGCGCCTGGTTGACGAGCTTGGTTGCCTGACCCGCTCCCACCGCCCCCATGTGCGTGAAACGGCCCAACTGCTCCATGACCGGGCGGACGGCGGTGATCGCGGTGCCGTCGCCCCCGGCCATGATGGCGAGCGTGCCGGTCTCGGCGGCCCCCGGACCTCCCGACACAGGGGCATCGATGAAATCCATGGCCGTGACCGACGCGAGCACGGCAGCGAGCCGCTTCGTCTCCGCGATCTCGCAGGTGGACAGGTCGACGAGTACGCGGGCCCGTGCGGCGCCCGCCGAGGTCAGGCCATCGGCGCCTTCGATGACGCTGGTGAGCGCCGCCGTCGTCGTCAGGGATGCGAGGACGATGTCGCTGGAGCGGGCGACATCGGCCGGCGAGGTGGCGGCTTCCACGCCCCAGGCGGCGGCCGCCGCGATCTGCCCAGGCCGGATATCGTAGCCGACGACGCGGTGTCCAAGGCCACACAGACGGCGCGTGGCCCCGGCACCCATGAGGCCCAGACCGATGAAGCCGATGACGGGGTGGGGCATACGGCGCTCCTGGCATGACGTGGCGATCTGCATCAGTCGCATCGCAGACCCTTGGTCCACAAGCCCCGTCTGGTTGCAGCCGCGCGCGGACGCTATATGGTCGGGGGCAAGCCGGCAGGGGCGCACGCAGGAGGCCAAACAGGCCCCCGGCGCACTGGTGCATGGGCGATGCGACGAGAACGGCAGATGCTGGAGGCCGCTATGACTGCAGGACTGGACGAGCGCCGCCGCCGCGCGGTCTATCGGGCCATGCATCGAGGCACGAAGGAAATGGACTGGATGCTCGGCCGCTATGCCAATGCCAGCCTTGCCGCGATGAGCGACGCGGAGCTGACCGAGTTCGAGACGCTGCTGGCCATGCCCGATCCGCAGTTGCAGGTGTGGCTGATGGGGGGCGAGCGCTTCGACGACAGCGAGATGGCGCCGCTGCTGCGGCGCATCCGCTCGTTCAACGGTATCGAGGATGGGGACCAGCAGCGGTGACGGTTTCTGCTGAACGACAGGCCGGCGCTACGGCAGGCGGTGGCGCCGTCGAGACGCTCACGGGCGTGCCGGAGGGCTATGACGGCTTCGTGCTGGGGCAACTCGCGCTCGAGGAGAGCGCCCGCCAGGGGCGGCCCGCGGCCATCTTGCACGTGGCGCGTGACGACCGCCGCCTCGAACAGCTCGAAGCCTCGCTGTCGTTCTTCGCGCCAAAGCTCAAGCGGCTGGTGCTGCCGGCCTGGGATACCGTGCCCTACGACCGGGTGGGCCCGAGCTCGGATCTCGTCGCCCGACGCATCACCACGCTCGCCGTGCTGGCTGCCGCCGCGCGCAAGGAGCCCACGATCGTTCTCACGACGGTCAACGCCGTGCTGCAGCGCGTGCCGCCGCGCACGTTCATCAAACAATCGCTGAAGCAGATCGCGCCCGGCCAGCGCATCGACCGCCAAAGCCTCGTCGCCCGGCTGGCGCTCGCCGGCTTCGTGCGCACGGGCACCGTGATGGAGCCCGGCGAATTCGCCGTGCGCGGCAGTCTCGTCGACATCTTTCCGCCGGGCCGGGCGAGCCCGTTGCGCCTCGATTTCTTCGACGACACGCTGGAAAGCATCAAGAGCTTCGATCCGGAGACGCAACGAACCTCCAGGCTGGTGCAGCGCCTGTCGCTGATCCCCATGAGCGAGGTGGCATTCGGCGAGGCGGCGGCCAGTCGCTTCCGCCAGGCCTACGTCGCCACGTTCGGCGCCAATAATGCCAGCGACCCGCTCTATGAAGCGGTGAGCGCGGGGCAGCGCTATCCGGGCATGGAGAACTGGCTGCCGTTCTTCCACGAGCGGCTGGAGACGCTGTTCGACTATCTGCCCGGTGCCCCCGTCAGCCTCGACCACATGGCCGATCCCGCGGTGGCCGACCGTTTCGTGCAGGTGCGCGAGCACTACGAGGCGCGCGTCGATGCGCTGGAAAGCCAATCCTTCGGGGCGGCGCCCTACAAGCCCGTTTCGGCCGACCTGATGTTCGTCGGAGAGGCGGAGTGGAAGCGTGCGCTCGAGAAGCGCGCCGTGCGCCGCCTGACGCCCTTTGCGGAAAGCGAAGTGCCGGGAGCCGCTATCCGCGCCTTCAATGGCCGCAACGGCCGTACGTTCGCTGCCGAGCGGACCTCGGCCGACGGCCGGCTGTTCGAGGTGGCGGTCGAGCACATCAAGGCGCTCGCCGGCCGTGGCAAGCGCGTCATCGTCGCCGCCTGGACACCTGGGGCGCGGGAGCGGCTCGGCGTGCTGCTGGGCGAGCACGGCGCCTCCGGCCTGCAGCGCATCGAGAGCTTCGACGAGGCGCTGCTGGCCCCGCAGGCCACGCCCATGCTGGCCGTACTGGGCCTGGAGCACGGCTTCGAGACGCCGGACCTGGCCATCGTCGGCGAACAGGACATTCTGGGTGACCGGCTGGTACGACCGCGCCGCAAGGCAAAAAAGGCCGCCGACGTCATCACGGAGGCGACGAGCCTCAGCGTCGGCGACCTGGTGGTGCACGCCGACCACGGCATCGGCCGCTTCGTCGGCCTCAAGACGATCACTGCGCTGGGCGCGCCGCACGATTGCCTGGAGATCACCTATCACGGCGGCGACAAGCTCTATCTGCCCGTCGAGAACATCGAGCTGCTGTCGCGCTATGGTTCCGACGAGACGGGCGCCGAACTCGATCGGCTGGGCGGAGCCGCCTGGCAATCGCGCAAGGCCAAGCTCAAGAAGCGCCTCAGAGAGATCGCAGGCGAGTTGATCCGCATCGCCGCGCTGCGCCAGTTGCGCGAGGCGCCATCGCTGGCACCGCCCAGTGGCGCCTGGGAAGAATTCGTCGCGCGCTTTCCCTACGAGCCGACGGAGGACCAGCAGGCCAGCATCGATGCCGTGCTGGGCGATCTGTCGGCTGGCCGGCCGATGGACCGCCTCGTGTGCGGCGACGTCGGCTTCGGCAAGACGGAGGTGGCGCTCAGGGCTGCCTTTACGGCTGCCATGGCCGGCCTTCAGGTGGCGGTCGTCGTGCCGACGACGTTGCTGGCGCGGCAGCACCACCGCACCTTTGCCGAGCGCTTCAAAGGTCTGCCTCTGAAGATCGGCCGGGCGTCGCGCCTCGTGCCCACCAAAGAGATGAACGAGGTGAAGGCCGGGCTCAAGGACGGGACGATCGACATCGTCGTGGGCACGCACGCGCTTCTGGGCAAGGCCATCTCGTTCGCGCGGCTGGGGCTTTTGATCATCGACGAGGAGCAGCACTTCGGCGTCAACCACAAGGAGCGGCTGAAGCAGATCAAGGAGGACGTACACGTTCTCACGCTGACGGCGACGCCGATCCCGCGCACGCTGCAACTGGCGCTGACGGGGGTGCGGGAGCTGTCGCTCATCACGACGCCGCCGATCGACCGGCTGGCGGTGCGCACGTACATCACGCCGGTCGATCCCGTGATCCTGCGCGAGGCCTTGCGCCGCGAACGGCATCGTGGCGGGCAATCCTTCTACGTCGTGCCGCGCATCGCCGATCTCGACGACGTGGCCGAGTTCCTGGCCGAGCATACGCCGGAATTGCGGGTAGCCCGCGCCCACGGGCAGCTCTCGCCGACGGAGATCGAGGACATCATGACGGCCTTCTACGAAGGCCAGTACGACGTCCTCCTGGCGACCGCGATCGTGGAGTCGGGGCTCGATATTCCGAACGCGAACACGCTGATCGTGCACCGGGCGGACATGTTCGGCCTCGCCCAGCTCTATCAATTGCGCGGGCGTGTCGGGCGGTCGAAGACGCGCGCCTATGCCTACTTCACGACGCCGGCGGGCCAGAAGCTCACCGAGGGTGCCGAGAAGAGGCTGAAGGTGCTGCACTCCCTCGACACGCTGGGAGCGGGCTTTTCGCTGGCGTCGCACGATCTCGATATCCGTGGCGCAGGCAACCTGCTGGGTGACGAGCAGTCGGGGCACATCCGGGAGGTCGGCTTCGAGCTCTACCAGCAGATGCTGGAGGAGACGATCCAGGCGCTCAAGGGCGGTGATCTGGGTGAGGCTGCGGACCAATGGAGCCCGCAGATACAACTTGGCACGGCCGTACTCATCCCCGAGAGCTACGTCACGGACCTGCAAGTCAGGCTGGGGCTCTATCGGCGGCTGTCCAGCCTCACCGACCGGCGCGATCTCGACGGCTTCGGGGCGGAACTGGTCGATCGGTTCGGCTCCCTGCCGCCCGAGGTCGAGCATCTGCTCGACGTGGTGGAGATCAAGGGCCTGTGCCGCGTCGCGGGGGTCGCCCAGCTCGATGCGGGTCCGAAGGGTGCTTCGATCGCCTTCCGGCGTGGCATGTTCGCAAACCCGGAGGCGCTGGTGCGGTTCATCGCGGCATCGCGCGGCATGATCAAAGTTCAGCCGGATATGAAGTTGATCTTCAAGGCAGACTGGGCGACGGCGCAGGCGCGCATTCACGGCGCGCGGGGGCTGGTGTCGGAGCTGGCCAGAATGGCCGAAGGACAACAGGTAAGTGCATAAGCGCCCGGGCGCCGGTTGACATCGGTGGCGTATGCGGGTGAGTTGCCCCGCAATAGCAAGGGGATGTGTCGAGCATCGCTCGGCCCGAGCAAGGGGGATGAGCATGATTGTCCAAGCCACATTGCGGCGGCTGACGTTGGCGGCGCTGACCTGTGCCGCGCTCACCGTCTCTGCGACCGGCGGCGCCTTGGCACAGAGCGCTTACGCCTTGGACATGTCGGCTGGCCGTGAAGCCTACGACGGCAGCAATTTCCTGCTGGCGGAGCGGCACTTCAAGGGCGCGCTGAGCGCGGCGGGTTCTCCCGGACAGCAGGCGACGGCGCTTTATTCGCTGGCGGTGGTCGCGCAGCGGCTCGGCCGCATCGACGACGCCAGGGAGCAGGCCAAGAAGGCGCTCGAGCTTTCGCCCAAGCACAGCTCGGCGAAGTACCTGCTGGAAGAGCTGGAGAACGCGAAGGACACCGACAAGTCGCGCACGCGCACGGCTGCGAAGGCGAAGCAGAACGGGACGCCGGCCGAGGACGCCTCGGAGAAGGCCAGCCGGTCGAAGGCCAGGCCGAAGGAGCAGGCTGCCGCGAAGGATGCCGATAACAAGGCGGAGAAGCAGAAGGTGGCCGCGGTCCACTCCGACAAGCAGGAGACCGCCAAGGCGCGCGAGAAGGAGCCTGCCAAGGCCGTCGTCGCGCGTGCCCCGAAGGTGAAGTCCGAGGCGCCCGCTGCGCCGCCCCAGCGTTTCGCGCTCGACGTGATGACGACGCTGCCGCCTCAGGCGGCGCCGATCCTGGCCGCCGATTTCGCCCGTAGCGACAAGCAGATCACGCTGATCGTGGGGCTCGGCGCCAAGGGTTCGCCGAGCGAGCGCACGATCGAACTGCGCCGCTTCCTGCTGCCTTCGGGGAACGCCGGCGACGTCTATACGCTGCATCCCGAGGTTGCGCGCAGCCTCGTCGCCATGTCGTCCGACGGACGCCTGTCGGTGACGGCGGTGCCGGGCGAGGATGCGCCCAAAGGCAGCGACAAATCGGTCTCGGCCACGATCCATCTGTGGGACAACGAGACCGTCGAAAATACGCACGCCATCGAGATGACCGTGGCGAGCGACGGCCGGTCGCCACTGGGCGTGCTCGCCGCGGCTTTCACACGCGACGGCAAGCGGCTGGCGATCGTGCATCGCAAGGGCATTGAAATTCTTGCGACGGAGGGGCTGCGCAGTGCAGCGGCATATCGTTTCACGCCTCGCCAGCGCGTGCGCAACGCCGATGCGCCGCTCTCGGTCGCGATCTCGGCCAATGGCCGCCGCACCGTGCTGACGAACGGAACCCGCCTGCGGTTGATCGAAGGTCGGTCCGTGAAGGACGTGGGGCGCGCGAAGGGCGACAATCCCTTCAGCTTCGTGGCGCTGTCCGACGACGGGCACACGGCGGCGGCGGCCCAGGGTGGCGGCGTCGTGCTGATCGACCCGGAAACAGGCAAGGAATTGGCGACCGTCCCCGAACTCAAAGAGGACGTGACCGCGCTTGCGTTCTCGCCGGATGGCAAGCACCTGGCGATTGCCAGTCCGACCCAGATCCGACTGTGGTCGGTGCCGGGCAAAACCGTGGTCGGCGAGGCCACGCGCGCGGCGGCCGTGTCACGGCTGGGCTTTTCCAGCGACGGCGCCATGCTGCTGGCTTCGGGACCCGAGGGCGGTTGGGTCTGGCGCCTGACGCCGGAAGGCGCCCAGGTTGCCGAGAGCAAGGAGGCCGCGACCTCGACGGTGACGACCGCGTCCGTGGGCCGTCATGCCGCCGAGAAGGACGCGGCGGATGTCGCCAAGGCGGTTGCCGAGAAGGCTGCGGCTGCCAAGGCTGCAGCGGAAAAGGCTGCCGCAGAGAAGACACGGCTTGCGGCCGTGGCCGAGAGTGAGGCTCGCAAGGCGCGTGAACGCGAGGCAGCGCGCAAGGCAGCGGAGACTCTGAAGGCAGACGAGGCCCGTAAGGCCGCCGAGGAAGCCAGGAAGGCCGAGGAGGCTCGCAAGGCAGCCGAGGCAGCCGAGGCATCCAAGAAGGCCGAGCGTGCCAAGGCCGACGACCGGATGGCCTTGCAGGCGGCCCACAAGGATGCACTGGCACGCCTCGACTGTGGCGAAGCGCAGTCGCTGGCCACGAAGCTGGGCATGCAGGATGAGGGTGCGTTGGCTACCTGCCGCCACCAAGCTGTGCTGGCCAAGGGCAGCGCGCGCGATCTGTTCCTCGCCGCGGCCGTGCGCTATTCGGACCACAAGCTCGGCGAGGCGACGGAACTCTACAAGGCGCTGATGAAGCGCTTTCCGCAGGATGACCTCGCACTCAAGGCAGCCGAGCGCCTGATGGACATCGCGGACCGGATGGACGCGACCAAAGGCGACGGGAAGTCGCGCTGAGCGGCGCCCGGCCGAGTTGCATTGTTCAGATCGAGATTGAGCAACGGCCGTCCCTCGGGGCGGCCGTTTCGTTTGGTGCGGTCACGCTCCGCGCATGAAGGATGTGAGCCAGGCCGGGCATCTGCGAGCGGGTTCAGCGGCGCGGACAGCCCATGGCCTCGGCCACGCCGATGAAGCTGTCGGTGACGACGTCCCAGGCCCGGTCTGCCGCCATGTCGACGGTCTGTCCGGGGCCATGCTCGGTGCGCCGCGCCACGAAGGCGGTGCGATAGCCGACACGGGCCGCAGCGGCGAGGTCGTTGTTGTGGGCCGCGACCAGCATGACTTCGGAGGGCTGCAGGCCCAGAAGCTCGGCGTTGCGCTGGTAGCACTCGGGCAGGGGCTTGTAGGCGCGCGCGGTCTCCGCGCCCAGGATCACGTCCCAGGGCAGGCCGGCCCGCTTGGCCATGCGCACGAGCAGGCCGATATTGCCGTTGGACAGCGTGCCGATGACGTAGCGGCGCTTCAAGCGCAGCAGCCCGTCGATGGCATCCGGCCAGGGGTCGAGGCGATGCCAGACGGTGACGAGATGCTCGATCTCGTGCGGCTCCAGTCCCCGGATGCCATTGCGTTCGAGGAGATTGAGGAGGCTCTCGCGATGCAGCGTGTCGAGGATGGTCCACTGGCGCCGGCCCGACCGCACTTCCTCCATGGCCGGCTGGTACATGCCGCGCCAGTCGTCGGCAAACTGTGCCCAGTCGACGGTGATGCCGCGCCCCTTGCCGAAGGCGGTCAGCTCGCGGACGAGGCTGGAGCGCCAATCGACGACGGTGCCGAAGACATCGAAGAGCAGGGCCTTGACGTTGCTTTTCGCGCTCATGCTCGTATGGCCTCCTTCGCCAGTTCGTTCGTTCGATCGCTCGTGCCGGGGTGGGGAATGCGTCGCGTCGTGCGGTCCGCCATCCTGCCAGATGCCTTCGATCCGGCCTCGCTCGGCCGGTGCTTATGGTTGACACGTCCTCGACGTCAGCCGCGCGGGAGGGATGCTCCGCACTGGGCGCGATGACGCAGCAGATGGTCCGCCAGGACCAGGGCCATCATGGCCTCGCCCACGGGCACGGCCCGGATGCCGACGCAGGGGTCGTGGCGGCCTTTGGTGACGAGTTCCGTCTCGTTGCCGTGCCGGTCGATCGTGCGGCGGGGCTTGAGGATCGACGATGTCGGCTTGACGGCGAAGCGCACCACGACAGGCTGGCCGGTGGAGATGCCGCCGAGAATGCCGCCGGCGTGATTGGAGAGGAAGACGGGCTTGCCGTCGTTGCCCATGCGGATCTCGTCCGCGTTCGCTTCGCCGGTCAGGGCGACGGCGGAGAAGCCCTCGCCGATTTCCACGCCCTTGACGGCGTTGATACTCATCATGGCGCTGGCGAGGTCCTGGTCGAGCTTGGCATAGAGCGGCGCGCCGAGCCCTGCGGGAACGCCTTCGGCGACGACCTCGATGATGGCGCCAACGGACGAACCGGCCTTGCGGATGGTGTCGAGATAGTCGGTCCAGGTCTCGGCCATCACGGGGTCGGGGCAGAAGAACGGATTGTTGTCGACCTCGTTCCAGGACCAGCGGCTGCGATCGACGGCGTGCGGGCCGACCTGGACCAAGGCGCCGCGCAGGCTGACGCCATCTCCCAGGACCTTGCGCGCCACCGCACCGGCAGCGACGCGCATGGCGGTCTCGCGTGCCGAGGACCGGCCACCGCCGCGATAGTCGCGGATGCCGTACTTCTGCCAGTAGGTGATGTCGGCGTGACCGGGGCGGAATTTGTCGGCGATGTCGCCATAGTCCTTCGAGCGCTGGTCGACGTTGTCGATCATCAGCCCGATCGGCGTGCCCGTGGTGACCTGGCGTCCGGCGTCGTCGCTGAAGACGCCCGATACGATGCGCACCTCGTCGGGCTCGCGGCGCTGGGTGACGAAGCGGGACTGGCCGGGCCGGCGCTTGTCGAGGAAGCCCTGGATGTCGGCGACGGTGAGCGGTACGCCGGGCGGGCACCCGTCGACGACGCATCCGATGGCTGGCCCGTGGCTTTCGCCGAAGGTTGTCACACGGAGCATGTGGCCGAAGGTGTTGAACGACATCTCTCAATTCCAGCAGAGGTCAGGGGCTTGGATCACGCTTGTCTATCGGCAGCGTTGCGTGAGCGCAACAATTGCCGGGGTGGCTACTCTCGGTTGCGGTGTGGTCGGAATTCAGGACGCCGGTTGCAGGTGACAAGCAATTTCCCGTTGCTTAACACTGGGATCGAGTGGCGCGTGATTCTGTGGTCGTGGGGGGAGCCGATGGTTCTCGCACACGGGCCGCGGCATCTGCCGAGCCGTTGCGGCGGTGTTCGTTCCGACCGAGGCCAATGACGGCGCCTGGCGCCGTTATGCGTGATGGATGAGGTGCGGGGACGCTCGAAGCAACCAGAAGGGATGCGGAGCGCAAAACCATGTGCGGCCGATGGCCGGGCAAGGATTGGGCTCAGCCAATTGCCGTTGCCGAACCGGCCGAAGGAGAAAACCTCCTTCCGTTCCGGATCACGACGGCCGCAACGATACCGGGCTCTCATTGCCTTGCCGGGCCTTTGCACAGCCTCGATGCTGCGCAGGGTCCAGAGGAGCGGAGCCGGGAATGACACTGTGGTCGAGACTTCATGAAGGCAGCGATTGAGCCCGCTGCCGGGATGAAGTGGAGATGCAATTCGTCATGGGTCGGGGATCCGCGTCCCCGACCTTTTTTCTTCTCGGCCGACTGTTCACGATCTTCGCAGGGCGCTGATCGGCAGGCTGTGAAGAAGCAGCATTGCTGTTGTATCAAAGGGATATTCGGGTAAGCTTGCCGTAGTGGAGTGATGCCGATGCTTGCAGCGACCAGTCATATTGCGAATGCCCTGATGTTCGGGACACTCGTCGTGGGAACGGCGATGCACATCGTCGGAGTGCCGTCTGCCGGTTCGCACGCCGTCGGCAGCGCCAGGGCCGCCCTCGCACATGGGAGCAATGCCTCCCGCGCAATCCGATTGCTGGCCACACCGCCCGCCGTACCAAGCGAGGCGCCGCGCGTGCTGTCGCCGTCCTCGCCACTGTTGCCGTTCAAGACATTGCCCTCGGCGGCCGCCGCGCAAACACAGGACCGCAACCGAGATCAGGCCGCTACTGCGAGCCGGCAAAGAAAGCCCGGTATCGTGCCGCCGCTGGTCGCCCGCAAGAATGCCGTGGCACCCGCTGCGCCGGCGAACGGAAAAGCAGCCGGAAAGGGGCAGGCCAAGGGTGCTCTCGACACGTCCGAACGATCGGCGCTGGGCGTGGGCGGGCTGAAAGCGAAGCGTTGCGTGGCCGGTGAGCGCCTCAATCGTCGCAAGGGGCGCTGCGTGGCCTTGCCCGGTAGCAGTCGCGCCAAGGCCGCGAAGGCGCGGGCGGCTGCGAAATCCAGGCCCAAGCGTTCGCAGCAGCGACGGTAGGGTGGCGTCGCACACCCCTTGCTGCGGGCGCCATCTTGACAGCGGCACGGGGAGAATGGCCTCTCATCGCCCATGCTGCCCTACCTGATCATCGCCGGTCTCATCGCCTATCTGGCCTTCCAAGGCCGTCGCACCTTGCGCACCATGAATCCCGCGACGCTGCTGCGTTATGCCAAGCTCGGCGCGGGCGTGGCCGCCGGTGTCGTGACGGTCGTTCTCGTTCTGCGCGGCTCTTTCAGTGCGGCGATGGGCATGGCGAGCATCGCCGCATGGCTCCTCGCGGATGCAGGCTACAAGTTCTGGAACAAGTCCGGCGGGCCAGCGGGCGGACAGGTTTCCCGGGTCAAGACCGATCATCTGGAAATGCAGCTCGATCATGCCAGCTGCAGGATGACCGGCGTTATCCTGAAGGGGTTTTTCGCTGGCCAGCGGATAGAACGCCTGCGACCGGTCGAGCTGGCGCACCTGTGGCAGGATTGCCGGTTGGTCGATCCGCAGTCGGCGCAGCTCGTGGAGGCCTATCTCGACAAGGTGCATCCGACATGGCGGGACGATCTGGCGCGCGCGGAGGCGCAGGCCCCGCGCGGAGCCGATGGGCGCATGACACGGGCCGAGGCGCTGGACATTCTGGGGCTGAAGGAAGGGGTGAGCGCCGACGACGTGCGCAAGGCGCATCGCGATCTCATGCTGCGCATGCACCCGGACCGGGGCGGCTCCACGTATCTGGCTGCCAAGATCAACGAGGCCAAGGAAGTGGCGCTGGGCGAGGGCTGAGCGGCGCTTCCTGGGGAAGGGTCGGCCTGGAGCGTTGCTCTTGGGCCATAAGGCTGCTTCAAGGAACGTCCGATGCCAGTGGCGAGGAGAGGCATGGCAGGCAAGCGGTCGAAATCTGCGCAGAGCCTGCGCCCGGACGGGATTCTTCCCGACCAGGCGCTTCGCCAACTCGTGGCCGAAGGTGCGATCACGGTCGCTGCGCCCCTGGCGAAGGGGCAGGTGCAGCCCGCGAGCCTCGACTTGCGCCTGGGGGCCGTGGCAACCCGCGTGCGTGCCAGCTTCCTGCCCGGTTCGGCATCGCGCGTCGAGGACAAGCTGCGGGAACTGGAGCTGCACAAGGTCGACCTGCGCGAGGGGGCGGTGCTGGAGACGGGCTGCGTCTATGTCGTGCCGCTGCTCGAAAGCCTCGACCTGCCCGACGACCTGGCGGCGGCGGCCAACCCGAAGAGTTCGACGGGCCGGCTCGATGTCTTCACGCGGGTGATCGCCGACGGCGTCGACGCCTTCGATGCCGTGCCGGCGGGCTACCGCGGCAAGCTCTATGCCGAAATCTGCCCGCAGACGTTTCCCATCGTGGTGCGGCAGGGTTCATGCCTGAGCCAGCTTCGCCTGCGGCGCGGCGATCCCGTCGAGACGGATGCAGCCCTACTGGAGCTGCACGGCAAGTCGCGGCTGGTGTCGGGCGGGGTGGAGAGCGTGGCCGGCGGCATCGCGCTGTCGGTGGACCTCGTCGGCGACAAGGATGGTCTCGTCGGCTATCGTGCCAAGCGCCATACCGGCATCGTCGATGTCGACCGGTCCGGGGCCTGCGCCATTCTCGACTACTGGGAGCCGATCCACCGGCGCGGGGCCGCCCGGCTGATCCTCGATCCCGACCAGTTCTATATCCTCGCCTCGAAGGAGGCCGTGCATGTGCCGCCGACGCATGCGGCGGAGATGATGCCGTTCAATCCGCTGGTGGGCGAGTTCCGGGTTCATTATGCCGGCTTCATGGATCCCGGTTTCGGTCATGCGGCGGCCGGAGGCGCGGGCGCGCGTGTTGTGCTCGAGGTCCGCTCGCACAAGGTGCCGTTCATCCTGGAGGACGGCCAGATCATCGGCCGGTTGCTCTACGAGCGCATGACGCGGGAGCCCGAGGTTCTCTACGGCGCCGGTCTCAAGAGCAACTACCAGGCCCAGGGCCTGAAGCTCTCCAAGCATTTCGCCTGACACTTCGGGGGTGGGGGGATCGTGGTCGCGCGCCCTCGCGCAAAGCGTGATCTTTGTGCTGATAATTTTGCCCGGTGATGGCCCTCGCAGGGCACTTCTATTGCCCGATCAAGGGCTTCGCGGTGACGCCCTTATTGCAGTTGCGGTCGATTTCGGTACGGAACCGGTCGCCTCTTCATAACTTGTTCGTCGCTTTGCCCTAGTGTTCGGGCTCCGACACTTGGTTCCCCGTGCGTCATGCTCTGGACCAAGTGTCGGAGCCTGAAGGAACACTAGCAGCCATATGATTCTAGTGTAGTTTTTGCATCTTACGTTTGGTCATGGTTCCAGCCGCGAGTGGGTACCAAACGTCAGACGCGCTACACTCGTGTGGCGTCGTGTCTTGATTGACCAATCCGTGCGGCAAGGATGTCGTCAATCAAGACGTGATGAACGCCACGCCAAGGTCATGATTTGACTAGTGGCCCTCTTGTCGCGCCAAAACCGGAAAGCGGTTGTGGCTCTGAGGCGATTTTGGCGCGACGGGCCACTAGTAAAGTCTCCAGAAAAGCCCACGTTCCTCGGGATTATTCTTTTTCAGGTGGAGCTCGATCCATGCAACTCGACACGCTCGGCAACTTGGGAATGTTCGGCATAATCCTGCTGGCATTCGCGATCATCGCGGCAAAACTGACCATCAAGTTCGTCCCCCAGGGCTATCATTGGACCGTGGAGAATTTCGGCAAGTACACCCACTCGCTGGAACCCGGCATCAATTTCCTGATCCCGTTCGTCGAGCGCGTCGGCTACAAGATGAACATGAAGGAGCAGGTGATCGACATTCCCTCGCAGGACGTCATCACGCGGGACAATGCCATGGTGAAGGTGGATGGCGTCTGCTTCTACCAGGTGATGAACGCGGCAAAGGCGGCCTACCAGGTCGACATGCTCGAGCCGGCCATCGTCAACCTGACCATGACCAACATCCGTACGGTCATGGGCTCGATGGATCTCGACGAACTGCTGTCGAACCGCGACAAGATCAACGCGCAACTGCTGCACGTCGTCGATGCCGCGACCGAGTCCTGGGGCGTGAAGGTGACCCGCATCGAGATCAAGGACATCGCACCGCCGCGCGACCTCGTCGACAGCATGGCGCGCCAGATGAAGGCCGAGCGCGACAAGCGCGCCAACATCCTGGAGGCGGAGGGCTTTCGGCAGGCCGCCATCCTGGAGGCCGAAGGCAAGAAGCAGGCCGCGGTCCTCGAAGCGGAGGGCAAGAGGGAAGCCGCTTTCCGCGAGGCTGAGGCCCGCGAGCGCTCGGCAGAGGCGGAGGCCAATGCGACGCGCATGGTGTCGGATGCCATCTCCAGCGGCAACGTCCAGGCCATCAACTACTTCGTTGCCAACAACTACATGAAGGCGCTAGAGGCGATCGCGAAGTCGCCGAACCAGAAGGTGCTGATGATGCCGCTCGAGGCCTCGTCCGCCATCGGTGCGCTGGGCGGCATCGCGGAGATCGCCGCGCAGGCCTTCGGCGGGAAGGGCGATGGCTCGGGACAGCCCCCGGCGCGGCCGTCGGGTGGCAAATTCCTCAATCAAGGCTGATAGGATCGTTGCGGCGGGCGATACGGCCCGCCGGTTTCATCTCGAGGTTTGCGACACATGTCCGCCATGTCGTTCTTTCAGGGACTGGGCCCCTGGAACTGGTTTCTCATCGCCATCGTCCTGTTCGGCCTGGAGATGCTGACCCCCGGCATCCATCTCCTGTGGTTCGGTCTCGCCGCGATCGTGACCGGTGTGATGGGCCTTGCCCTCGGCATCTCCTGGCAATGGCAGCTCGTGGCCTACGCCATCCTGTCCGTCGTCGCGATGTTCATGGCCCGCTCGTTCTCGCTGAAGCGGGGCGCGCGCACGGACACGCCGGGCCTCAACCAGCGCGGCACCGAATACATCGGACGCACGGTGGTTGTGGAAGAGGCGATCCGCGGCGGGCGTGGCAAAGTGCGCGTGGGTGATACACTGTGGATCGCCGAAGGTCCCGAGGCGCCGCACGGTGCGCGCGTCAAGGTGACGGGTGTCCGCGGCTCGGTGCTCGTCGTCGAGCGCGAATAGCGCAGGAAGTTTCCATGAGGCCCGCGCACATGAAGCCGGGGCCGCTGAAGCGAACGCGGCCAATGGGTGGCCAGAGCAGCCTTCTGGTGATCGTGGCCACGATCAGCCTCGTGCTGCCCGTCGTCGGCGTCGGGTTCCTGGGATGGGGTGGATATCGCCTCGCGGTGGCCGAGCCCCAGGGTGGCCTGCTCGTTGCGGCGGGGGCCGGGATCATCATCATCGATATCGTGCTGGACGTAATGTGGGCGCATCCCTCGATCGGGGCCAGCGAGGAGCCGGGGCTGAGCCGGCCGGGGACGGACCTCGTCGGGCGTACCGGCATCGTCACGCAGGCGATCGTGCTCGGACGCGGCAAGGTGCAGCTGGGGGATACCGAGTGGATCGCGGAGGGGGGCGATCTCGATGCGGGACGGCTGGTGCGCGTCCTGGCCGTCAAGGACGTCGTCTTATCGGTCGAGGCCGCGTAGGCGACTTTACGCTGGGCATCAGACCCGGAAGGCGAAGGTCACCATGTCCGGGATCGGCTGCATGGCGACATAGCCATGCACGATGGTGGCCGACAGGACGCTGATCGCGAGCACGACCGAGGACAGCATCAGCCTGCGTTCCCTGGTGCGCAGGGCGATGTGCGCGGGGACCGCGTCGGCGACCTGGCGATCGTCGTTGGCGGGCGTGAACAGGAAATGATTTGCGGTCGTGTGTGTCATGGTGTCGATCTTGCCGGGAAAGTCCTGCCAGACACTTAAAGTTCGCATGGGCAATTGACGGAATGCCCGCAAATGCAGTATGGGGCATTTCCAATACCGTGGTGATTTGGCCGGCCGGCTTGCAGCCACGTAAAACAACTCGCTAAAAGGGCCGTACGCTTGCCCCCGGCTTGGAATGGGGGCTCCGAACGATCCCAGCGAGTCCGACGGCCGGCGCGAAAATGCGGGCAGCAACAGGCATGCCCGCACAGGAGGCGTGTCGATGTCGAAGTCCCCGCTGAACGAACCCGCGAACTGGTCGGCCCAGACCCGTGCCGTGCACGGCGGCACGCTTCGCTCCCAATTCGCCGAAACCTCCGAAGCGATCTTCCTGACTCAGGGCTACGTCTACGACTCGCCCGAGCAGGCGGAGGAGCGCTTCAAGACGGAGAAGGGCGGGTTCATCTATTCGCGCTATGCCAATCCGACCGTCGCCATGCTGGAGCAGCGCATGGTGCTGATGGAGGGGGCAGAGGCCGCGCGGGCCACGGCATCGGGCATGGCGGCCGTCTCCGCGGCGCTGCTGTGCTTTCTCAAGGCGGGCGATCATGTCGTGGCGGCGCGCGCCCTGTTCGGCTCGTGTCTCTACATCGTCCAGGACCTGTTGCCCCGCTACGGCGTGACGACCACGCTGGTGGACGGTCGCGACAACGACGCCTGGCGCCGGGCCGTCCAACCCAACACCAAGGCCTTCTTCTTCGAATCCCCGTCCAACCCGTGCCTGGATCTCGTCGACATCAAGACGGTATCGGAGATCGCGCACGATGCCGGTGCCACCGTCGTCATCGACAACGTGTTTGCGACGCCCGTGCTGCAGAAGCCGCTGGAACTGGGCGCCGACGTCGTCGTCTACTCGGCGACCAAACACATCGATGGGCAGGGGCGCTGCCTGGGCGGCATCGTTCTGGGCTCGGAGAAATACATCAACGACCACCTGCATCCCTTCTACAAGCACACGGGCGGGGCGCTGAGCCCGTTCAACGCCTGGGTGATGCTGAAGGGGCTCGAGACCCTCGACCTTCGCGTTCGGGCGCAGACTGAAGCGGCGCATCGCATCGCCGATCATCTGGCGAGCCGCAGTGGTGCTGGTGTCACGCGCGTGCTCTATCCCGGCCGCGACGACCATCCGCAGGCCGGGCTGGCACGGCGGCAGATGACGGGGGGATCGACGCTCGTGTCATTCGAGATCGCGGGCGGGAAGGATGCGGCGTTCCGTTTCCTCAATGCGCTGTCGATCATCAAGATCTCGAACAACCTTGGCGATGCGAAGAGCCTCATCACGCATCCCGCCACGACGACGCATCAGCGGCTCAAGCCGGAAATGAAGGCGGAGCTGGGGATCAGCGACGGGCTGCTGCGACTGTCTGCTGGCCTGGAAGGCCTGGATGATTTGATCTCGGACATAGACGCGGGGCTTGCAGCGGCACAGAAATCCTGAAATTCGAGCGTGCAGCTCGTGTCTCTTCGATCGCAAAGTCCGTTCCAGGCCCGCAGGGGAGCGAGACGGACGTTGCGGTCCAGACATTGGTGTAGCTTTTGAATTCGTCGCTCTGCGAGAAGCCCGGCCGCGTGCTGGTATCGGGCGACGAATTCGTCATGCTGGAGCTTCGGGGCGGCGCTGATGTACGAGGCAATGACGGATAAGATCAAGGTCGCGGTCACGCCGCAGTTCGTCGAGGAACGATCGTCCGAGGAGGAGGGCTATTTCTTCTGGGCGTATACCGTGGAGATCGACAACCTGGGTGAAAGCACCGTGACGCTGATGACGCGGTGCTGGCACATCACGGATGCGAACGGCAGGAAAGAAACGGTACGCGGACCCGGTGTCGTGGGGCAAACGCCGACGCTGGAGCCGGGGCAATCCTTCACCTACACATCGGGATGCCCCTTGGCGACGCCGTCCGGGATCATGGTCGGAAGCTACCAGATGCAGCGGCCGGACGGGACGATGGTCGATATCGCGATACCTGCATTCTCACTCGACAGTCCCTACGCCGTGCGCTCCATCAACTGACGGGGGCGTGCTCGGGTTCCGACGACTGCGGTCCACGCGGAAAGAAAAAGGCCCACGACTCCGGGGAGAGAACGTGGGCCATGAAGGCAACCGGGTGCGCGTTGGAGGGGAGATGCCCGGCTGCCTGGATCGGTACGCCGCCTCAGAGCGGCAGCGCGGCGATCTCCCTGCCTCAACGCGATCCCATCCGATCCGGTTCCAGGCAGTGGCCAAAAAAATCCGGGCTGTCGTCCGTTGCCTTGGTCACGGGCTGTCACAGATCGCAGCCCGAGCGCTCTCGTTGCCACCGCGCCCCGTTGGCAGCGATGGCGCATCATGCTTTAGTCGCCCCGTCATTAGCGCCCGCCGCCTGCCGGATCGCAGGTTGGCGCGGCTCGTCATGCCTCCAGGGAGAAGATTGGAATGGTCAATAAGGACCTCGATGCCGACGTGATCGTCGTTGGTGCAGGCAATGCGGCCTGTTCGGCAGCCATGGCTGCGCGCGAAAGCGGCGCCAGGGTGATCATGCTGGAGGCGGCTCCGCAAGAGGAGCGGGGCGGCAACTCGACCTATACGGCCGGTGCCCTGCGCCTCGTCTACACGGGGCCGGACGACGTGAAATCGCTGGTCGATCTGTCCGAGGCCGAGATCGAGGCGCGCGACTTCGGCACCTACACCGAGGACCAGTACTTCGACGACATGTACCGGATGACGCGCTATCGCACGGACCCGGAACTTTGCGAGATCCTCGTCAAGAACTCCATCCAGGCGTGGCAGTGGTGGAAGTCGAAGGGCGTCAAGTTCCAGACGAGCGAGGGGCGGCAGGCGTTCAAGGTCGACGGCAAGTTCAAGTTCTGGGGCGGCTTGTGCGTGGAGACCTGGGGCGGCGGCCACGGCCTGATCGACAGCCAGCACGCCATCTGCGCCAAGAACGGCATCGACATCCGCTACGAGACCGCCGGCGACAGCCTCCTCACCAACGCGGATGGCGGCATCATCGGCGTCAGGGCGCGGCACAAGGGGCGCAAGTACGACCTGACGTGCGGCGCGGTCGTTCTGGCCTGCGGCGGCTTCGAATCGAATGCGGAAATGCGCTGCCGCTACATGGGGCCGGGCTGGGAGCTGGCCAAGGTGCGCGGCACCCGTTTCAACACGGGCGGCGGCATCAACATGGCGCTGGCCATCGGCGCGATGCCACACGGCCACTGGTCAGGCGGGCACGCGGTGGGCTGGGATTTCAATGCGCCCGACTTCGGTGACCTGACGGTGGGCGACAACTTCCAGAAGCACAGCTATCCGCTGGGCATCATGGTCAACGCCACCGGCCGGCGCTTCGTCGACGAGGGCTACGACTTCCGCAACTACACGTACGCAAAATACGGCCATGTCATCAAAGACCAGCCGGACATGATGGCGTGGCAGATCTTCGACAAGAAGGTGCTGCACATGCTGCGCGGCGAATACCGCATCAAGCGCATGACCAAGGTCTCGGCCGATACGCTGGAGGAGCTTGTCACCAAACTCGAGGGCGTGGATGCGAAGGCAGCCCTGGACGAGATCAAGGCCTACAACGCCGCCGTCATGACCGACGTTCCGTTCAACCCCGCGATCAAGGATGGTCGGGGAACGCGCGGCCTCCCCGTCGCCAAGTCGAACTGGGCCAATGTCCTGGACGAGGCGCCGTTCGAGGCCTACCAGGTCACGTGCGGCCTGACCTTCACGTTCGGCGGCCTCAAGATCAGCACGGGTTGCGAGGTGGAGCACACCGACGGGCACTCGATCCCCGGCCTGTTCGCGGCCGGCGAGCTGGTGGGCGGTCTCTTCTATCACAACTATCCCGGTGGCACGGGGCTCACCTCGGGTGCCGTCTTCGGGCGCATCGCGGGCGAGGGGGCCGGTGCCTTCGCGCTCGGCCAGGGGCAGCGGCAGGGCTGATCCCCGCGTTATCGCTTCACTGTTGGAGCCCGGCCGCGTTTCGACGCGACCGGGCTTTTCATTTGTCGTTTGCCACGACGTGAAGTTCGGCGTCGCGCGTTGATCTCGATCAATGCCGGTGGAGGTCGTCAGACCGCAGCATATTTCGCTGCATCGCTGGTTTGGCGCGCTGGCCCGCGCAATCTCTCGCGAGCAAACAATTCGGCAGGGGCACGCCGCTCCTGTCTTCCAGCCGAACGAATTTGGGGGGAAAGCCATGGCAACGCCAGCCAAGCCATCGACGACGGAAAAGCCCAAGACGGGTCAGACCGAGAAGGGCAAGACGGATCGTGCAACGACGGCTGCCGACGCAGCTCAGACGGGGGCTGCTGCATTCGTTGCGGCGCCTGCGGTATCGCCACCGGGGGGTAATGGCGCGTCAGCCGGCCGGGCCGTCGCCAAGAGCCGGGACGGGGGCCAAGGCGACCAGTCGGCGGCAGAGCGGCGGCGCGATCCCGATGCCGTCCGGCGGGCCTTCGAGACGGGCGAGTATCCCTATCAGACGCGCATTCGTCTCAAGGACTACGAAGCGCACATGGAGGAGCTGCAAGTCGAACTGCTGAAGGCCCAGAAATGGATCAGGGACAGCGGCGAGCGGATCATCGTTCTGTTCGAGGGGCGGGATGCGGCGGGCAAGGGCGGCACCATCAAGCGTTTCATGGAGCATCTCAATCCGCGCGGCGCGCGCGTCATAGCGCTCGAGAAGCCGTCCGAGCGGGAACGTAGCCAGTGGTACTTCCAGCGTTATATCGAGCACCTGCCGGCGGCAGGCGAGATCGTGTTCTTCGACCGCTCCTGGTACAACCGCGCGGGCGTCGAGCGCGTGATGGGATTTTGTTCGCCCAACGAATATCTGGAGTTCATGCGCCAATGCCCCGAACTCGAGCGCATGCTCGTGCGCTCGGGAATTCGCCTGTTCAAGTATTGGTTCTCGGTGACGCGCGAAGAGCAGCGCCGGCGCTTCATGTCGCGCAAGAGCGATCCGCTCAAGCAATGGAAGTTGTCACCGATCGACCTGGCGTCGCTCGACAAGTGGGACGACTACACGGAGGCGAAGGAGGCGATGTTCTTCTACACGGACACTGCGGATGCCCCGTGGACGATCATCAAGTCGGACGACAAGAAGCGCGCGCGCCTCAACGCCATGCAGTATTTTCTGAGTGAGCTCGACTACCCCAATCGCGACCGCAGCGTGGTTCGCGGACCCGATCCGTTGATCGTGGGCTCGACGGCGCACGTGATCGGTCGCGACGAGCACATCCTGGGCAAGGTTCTCCATCCCGAGAAGCGCCGCAACGGCGGCTGATCGGATCACCGGCACCGCGAGGGCATCGTCATGCGCAAAAGGGGCGCGCATGACGTCAAAGCGAGTTGGCGGAACGCGCGTGCGCCCCGTCGGCTACGCAGCGACTACTCTGGGGCCGACGGGCGCGGATCACCCGCGTGCGTCGCGTCCCTCAATGACCCAGCGTGGCCACGATCTGCTTGACGATCGACGGATCGATCTTGAGTTCCTTCACCAGATCGTCCTGCTTGGACAGAAGGAGCTTGCGCGCGCTGTCGAGATCCGCCTTCGGCGGGACGACGACGGTCATGCCATTCTTCTTGGCGTCCTGGCGTGCCGAGTTCTGGCGGCTTTCCGACAACTCGCGCGCGCCGTCGATCTTCTCGGCCCAGACCTTGACGATGAGATCCTGAATGTCCTTGGGATATTTCGACCAGGACTTCTGCGAAATCATCGGCACGTATTGGGTGTAGGACTGGTTGTCGACGTAGGCGTGCTTGAGGCCGGAATCCCAGAGCTTGGCGCTGCGCACGGATTCGAACGTCGTCATCAGGCCATCCATCGTGCCGCGCTGGAGCGCCTGAGGCACGTCCGGCCATGCGATCTTGATGGGATTGGCGCCCAGCACGTGGAAGCGGGCGATATTGCCGGCGCCGCCAGGCGTGCGGATCTTGAGCAGCTTCAGGTCGGTCCAGACGTTGATCGGCTTGGCGAGCGTGTAGGTGGTCTGATGCCCCAGATCCATCCATTTGCCGATGATCTTGACCCCGAGCTTGGTCTCGAGCTTCTTGGCCAGCGCGGCCCCGATGGGCCCATCCGTCACCTTGTAGATCTCCTGGCGCGAGCGCCCGTAGAAGATCGGCAGATCGACGGCATCGAAGTCCGACACGTATTTGCCCAGATGGAAGGTGACGGGGATGCCCATGTCGAGCGCACCCTGGTTCAACGCCTTGGGTACGTCGGTGTCCTTGTACTTGGCCGCGCCGTGGAAGACCTTGACCTCGAGTTTGCCGCCCGAGCGCTTCTGCATTTCCTCGGCGATGGCGACCACCGAGATGTTGCGGACGTGATTGGGGCTGGTTTCCAGCGAGATTTCTAGGCGGTGCTGGGCCTGCGCGTGGGCGGCGCCGGACAAAAGGCCGATGATGGCCGCCGACGTCGTGACGGCCCGCGTGACGCGGTCTTTGAGCATATGAATTCCTCCCGATGCAGGCAGCGTGCTTTGGCACGTCCATTGTTCGATCCGGAGTGCGCTTTTTCTCGCGCGCCCCTTTGCGCCGTGACGGAATGACGCGGTAAATTGGTCGCAGAGTATCCGGCTGCCGTCAATCTCGTGTTCGGGTTCCGACATTTGGCCGACGTTTGGGGGATCAAGGCATGCCGTCTCGGTTGCAGTTCTTGTGGCGCCGCTATCGCGAAACGCTGTGGCTGCGGCCGCTGGGGTTCTGCACCGCCGCCATGCTGGCGGCCTTGTCGGCGTCGTGGATCGGTGCACACGTGCCTGCCGTGCCGGGGCTGGAGATCGACCCCGATACGGTCGAGAAGCTGTTGTCGATCATCGCCAGCAGCATGCTGGGCGTGGCGACGTTCGCGGTTGCATCGATGGTATCGGCCTACGCATCGGCAGGGGGCACGGCGACGCCGCGCGTGTTCCCGCTGGTCATCGCCGACGATGCCTCCAAGACGGCGCTGTCCTCGTTCGTGGCGGCCTTCATCTACAGTGTGATCGCGCTCGTTGCGATCAAGACCGGCTATTACACGCCCTCCGGCCGGCTGATCCTGTTTCTGATGACGGTGGGCATCCTGGCGTGGGTGCTGCTGTCGTTCATTCGCTGGACGGACAATATCGCGCGTCTCGGTCGCCTGGGAACGGTGATCGATCGGGTGGAGGCGGCAGCGCGCGATGCGCTGGAGCGGCGGCGTGCGGCGCCGCATCTGGGGGGCAAGCCGGCCGACCCGGGTGCCAAGCCCGTCGGCAGGCCGGTTGCGGCCGTGCGCATCGGGTACGTGCAGCATATCGACGTGGGCGGCTTGCAGCGCTGCGCGGAGGCACACGATCTGCGCTTCACGGTTTCGGCGCTGCCCGGCACCTTCATGACGCCCGGCCGGGCGCTGGGCTACGCCGTGGCGGGCGGGGAGGTCGAGCCCGGCGATCCCGGCGACGACGTCGACGCCGAACTCGGCGCTGCATTCACGATCGGCGACGACCGGGTCTTCGAGGAGGATCCCCGCTTCGGGCTCATCGCGCTGTCGGAGATCGCCGCGCGGGCGCTGTCGCCCGCCGTCAACGACCCGGGTACCGCGATCGACATCATCGGCACGGCCGTCCGCCTGCTCGCCGGGTTCGTCGCTCCCGGTACGCAAGAGGATGGAGATATTGAATTCGATCGCGTCTTCGTTCCCGCGCTCGGCATGGACGACCTGTTCGACGATGCCTTTACGGCGATCGCGCGGGACGGTGCGGGGACGATCGAGGTCATGGTCCGGCTGCAGAAGGCATTGACGGCGCTTCATGGCCTCGACCATCGCGCGATGGCCGACGCTGCGTGCCGGCATTCGCGTTTGGCGCTCGCACGGGCGGAGGCGAAGCTCGCCCTGCCTGACGAAATCGAAGTCCTGCGTGGTCTGGCGCTAGCCGCGCGCGCGGCTAGCGTCCCCGCCGGTGATTGACAGGGGGGGGCTGCTCGGGTCTCTCTTGAACACGCTCAGGGAGAGAAAATGCAGACCGACCATCGCAGTGGGTGCGTGACGCCTGGCGTCGTTCTGGTGACGGGTGCGGCGCGCCGTATCGGCCGGTCGATCGCGCTCGATCTGGCGCGCGGCGGCTGGGCGGTGGGCGTCCATTATGCCGGGTCGGCCGAGGAGGCGGACGCGGTCGTGGCCGAGATCGTCGGAGCGGGTGGACGGGCGATGGCCTTCCCGGCGGACCTTGCCGATGCGAAGGCCGTCGCGACGCGATCCCAGCTTCTGCGCGGCGCGTCTGGGGCCGTTGACGTGCCTCGTCAACAACGCCGCCGTGTTCCTCGACGATCGCATGGGTACGATCGATGCCGCACAATGGGACCGGCAGCACGCGATCAACCTGCGTGCGCCGGTACTGCTGGCGCAGGCATTCGCAGCGCAATTGCCCGAGGGGGCCGATGGGCTGGTCGTCAACATGATCGACCAACGGGTGTGGAAGCCGACGCCGCAGTTCTTCTCCTATGGCGTCGCCAAGGCCGGGTTGTGGGCGGCAACCCGCACGATGGCGCAGGCCCTGGCACCGCGCATCCGGGTCAATGCCATCGGTCCTGGTCCCGTACTTCGCAGCGTGCACCAGAGCGAGGCCGACTTCGCCCAGGAACAGGCCGCCACGCCACTGGGACGCGGCACGTCGGGCGAAGAGATCGCGCGTGCGGTGCGCTTCCTCATTGACGCGCCCGCGATGACCGGACAGATGATCGCGCTCGACGGCGGCCAGCATCTGGCGTGGCGTACGCCAGACATCGTCGGCGAATAGGAGCGAGGCAAGGCACGTGGTCGACAATGGCGACGATCCCGCGAGCAGGGCGCCAATGGGGCGTGGAGCAGCCAGGCCCCGGCTGGCGCGCGGCTCACGCCGTGTCTTTGCGCGCGGCCTCGAGCTGATGGCGAGCGTCGGCGTGTTCGAGATCGAGCGGCGCTACCAGCAGCGTGTCGTCGTCTCGGTCGAACTCGACGTGATCGACGACTACGACGGCGTTTCCGACCGCCTGGACGGCGTGGTCGATTATGGCCACGTGGTGTCGGAGGTTCGCAGGATCGTCGACTGCCAGCACTACAACCTGATCGAGACCCTCGCCGAGCGGATCGCGGAGGCCTGTCTCGACGATGCGCGGGTGCTGCTGGCGCAAATCACCATCGAAAAGCCGGACATCCTGCCGGGCTGCCGTTCGGTCGGCATCGTCATCGAGCGCGCGCGCGACGCCGACTGAGGTGGGTTGCAACGTCAAGTCATTGGAGCCGGCCGACGTTTTTGGCCTGTCCGGACACGTTGCCACAATTTTACCGCGCTAAGCCCCAACTCGTGCCCAGGTCCTGGGCGACCCATCTTGTCAACGAACGCCGGGGGGCTCCTACCGTCCGTTTACCACCTGTTAACGGTTAACGTTTACCAATCACGATGACAACTCAGGCTCGTATCTCGTCGCGCCATGGGCGCAGCCAGGGTGGGTGTACCATGAAGCATGTTCTCGTATCGCGTCTTGCCATCGCATCCGCAGCTGCCGCCGTCTTCGCCTCACCGGCGTGGGCGCGCGACCTTCCACCGATAAAGACCAGCGCCTCCAATCCGGTTCCCGCGTGTGCCACGCCGGGCCGCATGATGGCGTATCTGAAGGCACGAAACAGGGATCTCGATCCACGCTTCGAGAAGATCGCCGTCGCGTACATGCGGCAGGGTGAGCAACTCGGCGTGCGCTGGGACTACGCCTTCGCCCAGATGGCCATCGAGACGAACTATCTCACCTATCGTGCCGCCCGTGGGCGGCGCAGCGATGTCAGCCCGCGGCAGAACAACTTCGCAGGTCTGGGGGCGACGGGCCGCGGTGCAGCCGGCGAGAGCTTCAAGGACGTGGAAACGGGCGTGCGCGCCCACCTGCAGCATCTTCTCTATTACGCTGGCGTGGAGGTGCCCGACCCCGTTGCCGAGCGAACCCGCAAGATCATGGAATGGGGCGTCCTGAAGTCCTTCCATGCGCGGATCAAGGGGCCGGTCACGTTCAAGGACCTGTCGATGAAGTGGGCGACCAGCTCGCACTACGGCGAGGCCATCCGGACACACGCGAACATCTTCTATTCGAACTACTGCGACATCGACGATCCCGCTCCCGAGCAGGTCGCGGAGGCGCGCGGCATCGAAGGCAGGCGTCACGTCGCGTCCGCCAAGACGCACACGCCCGAGCCGCGCACGCGCGGTGCCGAGCTTGCCCGCAAGGCCATCGAGGCGGGCAAGACATCCGAGGTCAACGAGCGCGTCGGATTGGGTGGTCTGTTCGCGGAAAAACCGGCCGAGCCCAAGGCCGAAGCCGCCCAGCCCTCGCGCATGCAGTTCACCGTGCTCAATGCGTTCCGGCCGAACGCGATGGAGCCGGATCGCAAGCCGGCCGAACGAGACACGCCCAAGGGCGAGGACGTGGCCGCGATCGCGCCTTCGGCCAGCACCCGGCCAGCGAGTGGCGGCTGGAAGGCGCGACCGGAAACGCCCAAGGCGACACTGACCGCGGCCGCCGGTAATCTCGCCGCCAAGGCGCTGAAGCCGCATGGGCCAAGCTCCAAGTGCCGCGTGTGGACCGCCAGCTATGGCGGGCAGAAGGCCGTGATCATCCGCTCGCACGGCGACGGCGCGACCAACTACACGGTGCTCGACGTCAACGAGGGTGCCGAGAAGCGCGAGGCGGAGGCCTACATCGCAGCCTACGCCAAGGGTGGCGTGGTCGCTGCGGAGTTCACCAGCCAGACACAGGCCATCGACAAGGCCTTCGAGATCTGCCCGGAAGGCTGAGACCTGGGAAGGCTGAGACCTGGCGGAGTCAGCGCCGGTGACTGCCGGCGTTTCCGCGCGACGGACGGTTTCTCATGCAGCGGCGATAGGATGGAATGGTGATTGGGAAGACGTTTGCAAAAGCGAGCGCGGTGACGACGTTGCGCGGCGCCCGCGTTGCCAGGATCTGGCTCTTTCGATGCGTGCTGTTTGCGCTGGCATCGGCCGCAGTGGTCACGCCCGGGCACGCCGCGGCTCCCGAAATCCGCACGAGCGCGCGCAACAAGGTGCCAGCGTGCGTGACGCCGGAGCGCCTGATGCGCTTCCTGCGCTCGGGCAATCGCCGCCTGCTGCCGAAGTTCAACAACATCGCCAGCTACTACAAGGAGCACGGCGAGCGCTGGAATGTCCGGTGGGACTACGCCTTCTTCCAGATGGTCATCGAGACCAACTACCTCAAGTTCGTGAACAATGCCGGCAAGGGCGACGTCAGCCCGCGGCAGAACAATTTCGCGGGGATCGGGACCACGGGTGGCGGTGTGCCCGGCGACAGTTTCCCCGACGTGTCGACGGGTGTTCTCGGCCAGATCCAGCATCTCGTCGCCTATTCCGGCGAGGAGGTGCCCCGGCCGGTGGCGCAACGCACGCGCGACAAGCAGGACGAGATCCTGGCCAAGTCGCGCAGGTTGCGCCACGCACCGACCTTCCAGGATCTCTCCGGGCGCTGGGCCGTCGACCGGCGCTATGGCCGCTCCATCAATTTCATCGCGGACCGCTATCGCGCTGCCTATTGCCGTGGACGGGAGCCTGATCCCGAACCGGAAGCCGTGCCCGGGCGTTCCCAGATCCTTGCCGACGCCAAGGCGGATCGGGGGACATCGCGCCAGCACCGCCGCCAGCGCGCGGAATTCAGAAGCGGGTCTGCTTCGATGCGATCCGATGTAGCGGACGCGCCCGGCGGCACCCGTGCGATCGCTTCGATGGGGGCGCCCATACACCCCGCGCCGCAGACGCAACAGCGCCATGCCTCCGCCTGCGCGGTATTCACGGCGAGCTATGGCGGGCGCAAGAACGTGCTCATCCGCACCATCGACGACGGCGTCATGCGCCTGACCGCGTTGCAGGTTCTCGACGGCCAGGAAGAGCGGCTGGCGCGGAGCTTCATTCGCTCCCATGCGCAGGGCGGCGAGCCGATCGGCCAGTTCCCCTCGCGTGATGCCGCGCTCGAGAAGGCTTTCTCGCTTTGTCCCTCGGCGCGCAGCCAGGGCTGACGCGCCGGTGCATGGCCAACGTCCCGAGCGGCTGCCGCTGGCGCCCGGCGGCGTGACGGGTTAGGTAGGGTGCGAACCCGAACGTCGCACCACGCCGAACCCCGCGAGGCATCATCATGTCCGACAATCTGCAAGTGACGCTCGCCCGGCGCCCCAAGCCCGGCATGCTGGCGAACGAAGACTTCGCGCTCGTGAAGAGCCCGATCCCCGAGCCCAAGGAGGGCGAGTTCCGCGTCAAGATCGCCTATGTGTCGTGCGATCCCGCCATGCGCGGCTGGGTGAGCGATGCGCGCTCCTACGTGCCGCCGGTCGGCATCGGCGAGGTGATGCGGGCCTATGCGGTGGGCATCGTGGACGCCTCCAATCATCCCGATTTCAAGGCCCGGGCGATGCGGTGCGAGTGCTCGGCGTGCAGCAGTACGCGATCAGCAACGGCCGTCGCGTGAACAAGGTCGATCCTCGCAAGCGCCATGGGCGGTGGGTGGGTGGCCTGGGCATGCCCGGCTGGACTGCCTACTTCGGCCTTCTCGAGGTCGGCCGGCCGAGCCGGCGAGACGGTCGTCGTCTCGGCCGCCTCTGGTGCGGTGGGGTCGCTCGTGGGGCAGATCGCCAAGATCAAGGGATGCCGCGCCGTCGGCATCGCGGGCGGCCCGGACAAGTGCCGCTACGTGACGGAGACGCTCGGGCTCGACGCCTGCGTTGACTACAAGGCCCCCGGCCTTGCGGAGAACCTGGCCGCGGCCGCCCCCAAGGGCATCGACGTCTACTTCGAGAACGTCGGCGGCGAGGTGCTCGACGCTGTCCTGCCGCAGATGAACGTGTTCGGTCGCATTCCCGTTTGCGGCATGATCTCGGCCTATACCGCGACGTCTGCCCCTCCCGGTCCGAAGACGCTGCGGCCGGTGCTGACGCACCGCCTGCGCATGCAGGGGCTCATCGTGTTCGACTGGGCAGATCGCATCCCCGAGGCCATCGCCCAGCTCGGCGCCTGGCACAAGGCCGGCCAGATCAAGATCCGCGAGGATGTGCGCGAGGGTGGTCTTTCCCACTTCGTCGAGACGCTCAACCTGCTCTATACGGGCGGCAACAACGGCAAGCTCGTCCTGAAAGTCTGAGGCCCTGATGCTCAAGCACGGCGTTACCATCTACTACATTCGTCACGGCCAAACCGACTGGAACGCCGTACAGCGCTATCAAGGACAGTCCGACATCCCGCTCAACGATACGGGGCGGGGCCAGGCGGCGCGCAACGGCACGGTCCTGGGGGCGCATCTGGGCGCGCGTATCCACACGATCGACTACGTGGCAAGCCCGCTGTCGCGAACCAGCGAGACCATGCAGATCGTGCGGGCGAACATGGGCCTGCCTCCCGACGGCTTTCGCCGCGACGATCGCTTGAAGGAACAGCACTACGGCCATTGGGAGGGCAAGCTCTGGAGCGAGCTGCCGCAGGTCGACCCGGAGGGCTTCGCGGCCCGCGAGTGCGACAAGTGGAACTGGCGCCCGCGCGGCGGCGAGAGCTACGCGATGCTGTCGGAGCGGATCGGCGGCTGGCTGTCGTCGGTCGAGGAGGATGTCGTCGTCGCCTCGCACGGTGCGGTGAGCCGTGCCCTGCGCGGTCTCGTCATCAAGATGGACGCGGACGAGCTCGCCCGGCTCGAAGTGCCGCAGGACAAGATCATGATCGTGCGGGCCGGCAGCATCGGCTGGCTCTGATCACGGGGGCCGGCCGCGGTTCTGCCGATTGCATGTCGCCGCGCGCCTGGGCACAACGTCTCGACGCGATGCGACAAAGGACCAATGGGCGGATGGCAAAGCTTGCGGTGAGGCGCCTGCCCGGCGCGCTGGGATGCGAGATCGAGAACCTCGACCTGCGTTTTCTCGACGACGATCATTTCTTCACCATCGAGAACGCGCTGCACGAGCACCTGCTCGTCATCCTGTCGCGGCAGACGATCGGGCCGCGCAGCCTGATGGGGCTGGCGCGCCGCTTCGGCGATCCGATGCCCGATGCCGGCGCGCGGCATCGTCACGGCATGGAGATGGATCTGCAGATCGTGTCGGGCCGCAACGCGGCGAACGGGACGCCCGAGGGCGACCGGGATGCGACCGCCTATTTTCGCAGTGACGGCATTCTCGCGAAAGTGCCAGCGCGCTGCACGATCTTTTCCACGCAGAGCGGGAGCGCAACGGACCCCGAAGCGGTCTTTGCCGACCAGCGGCGTGCCTATCAGGATCTCAGCGAGGACAAACGCGCCGGGCTCGATGGCCTCGTCGCATTGCATCGCGCTGGTGATCGCAATGCGCTGGGTGGGCAGGTCTCCGGCGAGGCGGCCGTGGTGCACCACCCCATCGTGCGCACGCATCCCCACACCCGCAAGGCGTCGCTCTATGGCGTTGCGGGCACGTCGTTCGCCATCCAGGGCATGGGGGACAACGAAGGCCGCGCACTGCTCGACGATCTGGCTGGACATGCGACGCAGGAGCGCTATGTGACGCGCACCCGCTTCAAGCCGGGCGACGTGGTGCTGTGGGACAATGCAGCGCTCGCGACGGCGGGACCATTGGCACCCGAAGGCAGCGACCGCTGCCTGTGGCGGGTGCGTATTGCCGAGGAAAGGCCGACGTCATGAGCATCGCGGTGCATGGAAAAGTCCTGATCGAGCGCGAGGGGCCGGTCGTCACGGTGATCCTCAACCGCCCGCAGGTGCGCAATGCCGTCGACAACGAGACGGCCGAGGCGCTGGCGGAAGCGTTCCGTATCTTCGAGGGTGACGAAACGGCCAAGGTCGCGGTGTTGTGGGGGGCGGGTGGCAGCTTCTGTGCGGGAGCGGATCTGAAGTCCGTCGCGTCCGGCGAGCGATTGAAGCGCTACAAGCTCGACGGTGACGGGCCGATGGGGCCCTCGCGCCTGAAGCTGACGAAGCCCGTGATCGCAGCCGTTTCGGGGCATGCGGTTGCCGGCGGGCTGGAGCTGGCCATCTGGTGCGATATGCGCGTCGTGGAAGAGGATGCGATCTTCGGCGTCTACTGCCGCCGCTGGGGCGTGGCGCTGATCGACGGCGGCACGGTGCGATTGCCACGGCTCATCGGGCAGAGCCGGGCGCTCGACATGATCCTGACGGGCCGGCCGGTGGACGCCGCCGAGGCACTGTCGTTCGGGCTTGCCAACCGCGTCGTGCCCAAGGGCCAGGCGCGGGCGGCGGCAGAAGCGCTGGCGGCCGACATCGCGCGTTTTCCCGAGATGTGCATGCGGCTCGACCGCGCGTCCGTCTATCGGCAATGGGACCTGCCGTTCGACCATGCCATGCGTGCGGAATTCGCGGCGGGCGTCGAGGCGGTGAAGGCCGAAGGGCAGGCTGGTGCTGCGCGTTTTGCGTCGGGCAAGGGACGCGGCGGCAGCTTCGAGGAAATCTGAGAGCCGAGTGACGACCATGGGCGAGGCACCGGGGTTTCGACATCACTACGCCGAGGTCGGCGAGGTCATGTTGCACTATGTGATGGCGGGACCGCCGCCTCGGCCCGGCCAGCCGCAAGCTGCCGCCGTCGTGCTGCTGCACGGGTGGCCACAGACCTGGTACGAATGGCGCCATGTGATCCCGGCGCTGGCGCAACGCTATACCGTGATCGCACCCGACCTGCGCGGGCTGGGAGACAGTTCGCGGCCCCTCTCGGGCTATGACAAGCGCACCGTTTCGAACGACGTCTGGCGCCTCGTCAGCGAGGTCCTGGGCCTGCAGCGCTTCTTTCTCGTCGGTCACGACTGGGGCGGCCCCACGGCCTTCGCACTGGCCTCCCAACACCCCGAGGCGGTGGAGAAGCTGTGCATCATGGATGTCGTGATACCCGGCGACGGCGGCGATTTCAGCCAGGGTGGCCGACGCTGGCATCATCAATTCCACATCACGCCGGATCTGCCGGAGGCCCTGGTCCAGGGCCGCGAGCGCGTCTACCTGCAGTGGTTCTACCAGACCTTCGCCTATCGGCCCGGCGCGAT
Organism: Hyphomicrobiaceae bacterium; assembly: GCA_041397775.1. GTDB lineage: Bacteria > Pseudomonadota > Alphaproteobacteria > Rhizobiales > Hyphomicrobiaceae. The sequence goes on from JAWKWB010000003.1 coordinate 240,251, forward strand.
CCCGGATGCGGATATCGACGAATACGTGCGCACCTACAGCCAGCCGGGTGCGCTGCGTGCGGGCTTCAATTTCTATCGTGAACTGGAGCGGGACGCGAAAGACAATGCCGGCCTGCTCGCAACGGGCTTCCGGCTGCCGATGCCCGTTCTGGCGATCGGCGGCGGCGTGAGCTACCCGCACGGGCGAGGGCGTGGGCACGACGTCGAGGCGAGCCTGAAGCGGGTCGCAGCGAACGTGACGGGCGTGGTGCTGCCGGAGTGCGGGCATTTCGTGCCGGAAGAGCAGCCCGAAGCCGTCGCGCGGCTGCTGCTCGATTTCTTCGCCACGCCGGTTTGAGACGGCGGCCGCCTCGGCGGTGCGAATTTGTCTGCAGCGGCACAAACGCAGGCAACATGCCGAAGCGATGGGCGGGATGAGCCTAAAGGTCGCTCGTGCGCGCGGCATGTTGGGCTGGCGATCCAAGGTGTGGTGCCTATATTGGGCGGCGGTGTGCTGGCCCGGGACCGTCACGGGGATGGGGGATCATGAAAGCCGATGTTATCGTTCTGGGAGCCGGCATGGTCGGCGTCTCGACGGCATTGCAGTTGCAGCGCAAGGGCCGGGACGTCGCGCTGGTGGACCGGCGTGGTGCCGCCGAAGAGACGTCGTTCGGCAATGCCGGCATCATCCAGCGGGAAGGCGTGGTGCCCTACATGTTCCCGCGGGAGTGGGCGACCATCCTGCGCTATGCGCGCAACACGTCTTCGGACGCCTATTACCATTTGAGTGCACTGCCGGGGCTGGCGCCGTGGATGCTGCGCTATTTCCTCGCCTCGACGCCGGAGGGCAAGGAACGCAGCGCCCGGGCCATGCTGCCGCTGATCGAGCGCTGTATCATCGATCATGAAGATCTGATGGGCGAGGCGGGCGTGAGCGGTATGATCCGCCGCACGGGCTACGTGCGGGTCTATCGCACGTCGCAGGCGCTCGACACGGCTGCAAAGGACGACGAGGCCGAGCGGCGACTCTACGGCATCGGCTCCAAGGTGCTCGATCCGGCGGGCCTTGCCGAACTCGAGCCGCATCTCAGCCACGTCTTCGCGGGCGGCGTGCTGCTGACCGATCCCGTTTCCGTGGGCGATCCGGGCGCGCTGGGCGTGGCCTATGCGGAGCTGTTCAAGTCGCGCGGTGGGCGCTTCGTGGAAGGCGAGGCGAAGTCGCTGGAAGTGGGTGGCGTGGGCTGGCGCGTGGCCACCCGCACGGGCTGGCTCGAGGCCCCAGAGGTCGTCGTGGCGCTGGGGCCATGGTCCAGCGACGTGACGCGACCGCTCGGGCTCAAGATACCGCTGGGCTGGAAGCGGGGCTATCACATGCACTACCGCACGGCGGGCAATGCCACCTTGTCGCGGCCCGTCATCGACGCGGAGAGCGGCTTCTGCCTCACGTCGATGACGAAGGGCATTCGCCTGACGACCGGCGCGGAATTCGCCGCGCGCGATGCACCGCCGACGCCGGTACAACTCGGCCGCTCGGAGGCGAAGGCGCGCGAGATCTTCCCGATCACGGATCGCGTGGACGATCAACCCTGGCTCGGCCGCCGGCCCTGCCTGCCGGACATGGTGCCCGTGATCGGCAAGGCGCCGGGCCGCAACGGACTGTGGCTCAATTTCGGCCACCAGCATCTCGGCTTCACGCTGGGACCCTCGACCGGTCTGCTCCTCGCCCAGATGATGACGGGCGAGGCGCCTTATGCCGATCCCGCGCCCTACCGGGCGGACCGGTTCTGACGCGCGATGGCCGTCACGCCTCGACGTTGCGGCTGATGGCCGGCGCGCGGTCCGTTTCACGCTTGGGCAGGACGCGGGCGGCGGCGTGCGCGAAGGGGCTGAGCATGCTGCCCTTCAACGAGTGGGGATCCTCGCCATAGCCGTCGACGCCGAAGACGAGCTTCTCGCGCGTCTTGCTCGGCATGTGCAGCGTGCCGAAGAGCCAGTCGAATACGGCGAGAGAGCCGCCGAAATTCCTGTCGAAGTGCATGACGTTGTTGGAATGGTGGATCTGGTGGTGGGCTGGGCTCAGGATGATGCGACCCCAAAATCCCGTGATGGCCAGCCAGACGTGCGAATGATGCAGGTGGTTGATGGTGAAGGCGAACAGCAGCGAGATCGCGTTCACGTGCCAGAGCGTGTAGGGCTTCACAGGCATGCCGAAGCCGTACTGGAAGACGCCAGCGGCAAGCCCCATGCAGATCGCGCTGATATTATAGAAGACCACAGTATCGACGGGATGTACGCGGGCGTTCGTGGCCGGCGACAGCGACTCGGCGGCGTGGTGGACCTTGTGGAACTCCCACAGGAACGGGATCTTGTGCGCCAGCATGTGCTCGAACCAGTACGAGAACTCGTAGGCGACGAACAGGACCAGCGTGAGCAGTGCCATGAGAAAGGCTTCGGGAAGGGCCGTCGGCGTGCTGGGGCCGAAGACGAAGCCGAGCCCGGCCTGGGCGTGCCGCGCGACGAATTGCGCGCTCAGGACGGCCCAGCCGAACATCAGGCTGAACAGAAAGACGTTGAAGAGCAGAAAGCCCAGATCGGTCTGTGCCGACGCGCTCTTGTAGATGCGGCGCGGGAGCAACGCACGCGCCAGAACCTTCAAGCGCAGGCGCCGCCTGCGCGATCGATGGCGGACATACAGGAAGATCGTGGCGAGCAGCAGGGCCGAGCCGATGGAGGCGAATGAAAAGGCCCCGGCCGGGTGGACGAAGACTTTCGTGGCTACGGCCGCGGTATAGTCGGCCACGAAGGACAAGAGCTCGGTGATGGTCGACACGAGGGTCATGACGCGCACTCACGGGTACCTGGACGCTCACTCCTTGGTACGTCGCGAGGGTTAACATTCGCTGAGACATGCAACGCGCGCGGCCGCGACAGGGCGTCTCAGGCGCGCTCGAGAGGCCGGGTCAGGATGGGTCGTCCCGGGGCCGGTACACAGCGGGACTGCTTGCCGATCCAGGCGCCGCCGGCCGCCTCGCAGTCGTGCATCCGGCGCTCGCGCCACCATTGCCAGCCAAAGAGCGCCGCCAGCAACAGGATGGCGCCGGCGGCGATGATCAGGCGATGGCGCGGCAACTCGGGCATGCTGGGCCCCCGCGTCGGGTTGCGCTCAATCCTTGCGCAGGAAGCGGAAGTCGCAACCGTCCGGCGCCTGCAGCACGCTTTCGCGGAACAGGCGGTCATAGCCGCGGTCGGGCATGGGCACGGTGCGCTTTTCCCATTCCTTGCGCCGGCGGGCGATCTCGGCGTCGTCGACCAGCAGATCGAGACGCCGCTCCTTGACGGAAAGCTTGATCCGGTCGCCGTTCTTCACGAATGCGAGGGGGCCGCCGACGTGCGATTCGGGCGCGATGTGCAGGATGATGGTGCCGTAGGCGGTGCCGGACATGCGCGCATCCGACATGCGCACCATGTCCTTGATGCCTTTCTGCAGCAGCTTCTTGGGGATGGGCAGGAAGCCGGCCTCGGGCATGGCGGCAGGCGAGGCGGGCCCGACGTTCTGGAGCACGAGGAAATCGTCCTCGGTGACGTCGAGTGCGGGATCGTCGACGCGATCGTTCATGTCGGCGAGACCGGAGAACACCACAGCGCGGCCCGTCTTCTCGAACAGCGACTTGGTGGCCGCCGAGCGCTTGATGATGGCACCATCGGGAGCCAACGAGCCGAACAACGCGACGAGGCCGCCTTCGGGCTCGAACGGATCATCGAAGGGGCGGATGACGCGGCGGTCGACCCAGTGCTTCTCTTCCGATGCCAGGCGCTCGCCGAGCGTCTCACCCGTGACCGTCATGCAGTCGAGATGCAGCAGGTGCTTCAACTCGCGCAGGATCGCGCCGATGCCGCCCGCCGCGTAGAAGTCCTCCATGTAGAATTCGTTGCCGACCGGCTTCACGGCGGCGAGCACGGGCGTCGTATCGGACAATTCGTTGAAGCGGTGCAGGTCGAGCTTGATGCCGACGCGGCCGGCAATGGCGGCCAGATGCACGACGCCATTGGTCGAGCCGCCGAGTGCCAGCAGCACGCGCGTGGCGTTCTCGATCGACTTCTGCGTGATGATCTTGTCGGGCGTCAGGTTGGCGCGGATCATGCGCACGGCGGCAGCGCCGGTGGCCTCTGCCGCCCGGATACGGTCGGCATGGACGGCGGGGATGGCCGCAGTGCCCGGCAACGTCATGCCCAGGCTCTCCGCGATGGCTGCCATGGTGGAGGCCGTGCCCATCACGGCGCAGGATCCCGCTGTCGTGACGAGTTTGCCTTCCACTTCGCGGATGTCGGTCTCGCCCATGCGGCCGGCGCGGTATTCCACCCAGAAGCGGCGGCAATCGGTGCAGGCGCCGACGCGGTGCTCGTGGTAGCGGCCGGTCATCTGGGGGCCGCCGATGAGCTGGATGGCAGGCTTGCCGGCGCTGGCAGCCCCCATGAGCTGGGCGGGAACGGTCTTGTCGCAGGCGCCCAGCATGACGACGGCGTCCATGGGCTGGGCGCGGATCATCTCCTCGGTGTCCATGGCCATGAGGTTGCGGAACTTCATCGAGTTCGGCGCCAGCGTCGACTCGTGCACGGAGATCGTGGGGAACTCGAGCGGCAGGCCGCCCGCTGCCGAAACGCCACGCTTCACGGCCTCGACGAGGTCTGGGAACGTGCGGTGGCAGGGATTGAACTTGGAGAAGGTGTTGGCGATGCCCACGACCGGCTTCTTCAACTCGTCTGGCGAGTAGCCCATGGACAGCGCGAAGGCGCGGCGCATGTAGATCGAGAAATCGGGATCGCCGTAGTTCTGCAGGTCGCGCAGGAAGCCGCTCTTGGGCGGCGCCTTCTTGGCGGCCGGCTTTGCGGCGGCGGCATCCTTGCTGCCGGCCTTCGTTTTCTTCGCCATGTTCGTTTCCCCATCCTCTTTCGGGGTGGCCCGCCCGTGTCCTTATGATGGCCGGTCGCGGGGCCTGCCCTTGTTCTCCTCGCCCCATCTTTAAGGCCCTTTGCGGCGCGGCGCATCAGCTCACTGCGCGTGTGTGGGCGTTAACCACTCGTCAACCAATGCGGGGGCAAGCTTCTGCCCATCGCAATCAGGCAATTGGTTTCGTCGAGGGGTGGTCCGCAATGACTTTGCTCGCCAAGGACGACAGCGCGCGCCTGACATCGTCGCTCAACGAGGTCCGCAACGATACGGGGCGCGTCGCCTTCTGCGGGCCGTTCGTTCTCTCCGCCATCACGGGGTATCCCGTCAGCAGCGTCGAGGAGCGGATCAGGGTCTATCGCGACCTGCCCGCCGGCGCCCAGCCCGTGATCCGCGGCACCTACACGGCAGACGTGTCGGCCGCGCTCGCCGACTTCGGCTATCGCATGGAGCTGAAGGAGAGCTTCATGCATCTGGAGCGCAAGAAGCGGCCGTCGCTGTGGACGTGGATGCAGAAGCCGCGCAATGCCTGGGCGCACTACATCCTGGCCATCCACAAGGGCAAGGAAGGCCACTGGGTGCTGATCAAGGGCGTGAAGCTCTGCGATACCTTCAGCGAGGGCAAGTGGCAGTTCGTCTGCGACGGCCCGCACAAGGGCGCCCGCATCATGGAAGTGTTCGAGGTCAAGCGCGACCTGGGCGTGTGAGCCGGCGCGCCGGGGCCGATCGTGGATCCCGGCAGGCCGCCCGCATTCATGTCACAGGAAGTGGCTGCCGCCGTTGACCTCGATGGTCTGGCCGGTCGTGTAGGCTCCTTCCGGGCGGCACAGCATCGTGATGACGTGGGCGATCTCCTCGGGCCGGCCCTCGCGGCGCACGGGGATCCTGTCGGTGGTCGAATTGCCGGGGCGTGCGCCCGCAGCCCCTCCCCGCACCGTGTCGACGATGCCCGGCGCGACGACGTTGACGGTGATGCCGTGCGGCCCAAGCTCGGTCGCCAGCGCGCGCGACATGCCGATCATGCCGGCCTTGGCGGCGGAGACGTGCGCGCGACCCGCCGTGCCCACGAACATCGAGATGCCGCCGAGGTTGACGATGCGGCCCCACTTGCTGGCGATCATGTGGGCGGCTGCGTAGCGCGTCGTGAGAAAGGCGCAGTCGAGGCTGTTGGCGAGCACCTCGCGCCATTCCGCGTAGCTGAGTTCGGTAATGGGCGTGTTGCGGCGGATGGCGGCATTGTTGACGAGGATGTCGATGCGTCCGAAGCGGGCAACGGTCGCCTCGATCAGGCCGCGCGCGCCATCCTCGGTCGAGCAGTCCGCGAGATGGCCGTCGTTGGCGACGCCTGCTGCATCGAGCAGGCGGCGGGTTTCGGCGACGCCATCGGCGTTCGATTTCGCATGCACCATGACCGAGGCGCCTTCGCGCGCCAGCATCAGGGCGGTGGCGCGGCCGATGTTCATGGCCGAGCCGGTGACGACCGCGACGCGGCCTTGCAGGGATGACATGGAGAGTGCCTTCTGACTTGGCTGCTGGAACGGTTCAGGCCTGGGACGGCAGACGCAGGATGGCGAGCGCCATCGCCTGGGCGCGCGGCACGATGCTGTCGACCTCGAGGTATTCTTCCGCGGTGTGCGCGTTCCCGCCGACGGGGCCGACGGCGCAGATGGTCGGGCAGCCGACGCCTGCCGTGTAGCCGGAATCGGCGCAACCGCCGGTGAATTCGCCCTTCACGGTCAGCCCCAGGTCGGCAGACGCCCCCGTGTAGGCAGCGAAGATCTCCTCGCTGCCGGCCGACTGTGTGAGGGGCAGGAATTCGCCGAGAATTTCGAACGTGGCGGTGGTGCCGGGCACGGTCGCGGTGTCCACGATCTTCTGGATGGCATCGAGCGCATACGTGCGGTCGGCGGGCTTGACGTAGCGCAGGTCGATGCGGCCTTCCGCGTGGGGCGCCGTGGTGTTGACGGATTGCCCGCCCGTGACGAGCCCGACGTTGACGGTCAGCCCGCGCGCGAGGTCGGTCAGCGCATGCAGCGCCACGATCTTGTGGGCCAGTTCGCCGATCGCGGAGATGCCCTTCTCGAAGTTGCCGCCGGAATGGGCCGCCTTGCCCGTGATGTCGAGGCGCATGAACACGCCGCCCTTGCGACCGGTGACGACGTTGCCCGTGGGCCGGCCCGGCTCGGAGTTGAAGACGCAGCGCGATTGGCGCGCCACGCGCTCGATGACGGGGCGCGAGGAGGGAGAGGCGATCTCCTCGTCCGAGGTGATCAGGCCGGCGAGCGGGGCCGGCGCGCCGCCGAAGCGCTTGAACGCCTCCAGCACGAACAGGTTCATCACGAGGCCGGCCTTCATGTCGGCCACGCCCGGTCCATAGGCGCGGCCGTTCTCGATCTTGAAGGCGCGGCGGCCTGCCTCGCCCTTCGGGAAGACGGTGTCGCGATGGCCCATCAGGAGGATCGGCTTCTCGTTCGTCGGCGTGTCGTCGAGGCGGATGTGGATGGCGTTGCCATAGGTCTCGTGCGGCTCGACCTGCGTGAGGAGCCCACGCTCTGCACAGTGGCGGACGAAGCGGTCGCCCACGCGGTCGACACCGGCCTTGTCGTAGCTGCCGCTGTCGATGTTCACGACCTCCTCGAGGAGATCGATCATCTGCTGCCGACTCTGGGCCAGCCAGTCGCAAATCTTCGCCTCTTGTGCAGTCAAGGTCGCCGGGCCCACGCTCATGTCATCTCGCTCCGATGGTTCGGGTCATTCGCCGGAATTAAAGAGCCAGGAGCACGCGCGTGTCCAGTCTCAGCCATGCGCATGGCGCGGTGTCGCCCTCGGCGCAGGAGCCTTTACGCGGCTCGCGCATCGCTTTATCAAACTTGAAACGATGGGGCGGTGCAGCATTGTCGTGTGTGCACTGCAAGGTGAGCGATGAGCGAGGCCGCAGCCAAAGAGCAGGACCTTTCCACGGCGCGGCGCGTCCTCATTCTCGTTTGCGTGGTGCTCGCCACGACGCTCTACAGCACGACACTGCTGATCGTATCCACCATTCTCCCGCAGATGCAGGGCTCCTTCGCCGCGACCTCGGACGAGATCGCCTGGGCGATGACCTTCAACATCCTGGCCACCGCCATCGTGACACCGATGACGGGCTGGCTCGCCGGACGGTTCGGCATACGCACGACGATGGTGTGGAGCGTGGCGGGGTTCACCTTCGCCACCTTCATGTGCGGCGTGGCGGAGTCGCTGGAAGGGCTGGTGCTCTGGCGCATCCTGCAAGGCGGGTTCGGCGCGCCCTCGACACCGCTCGCCCAGTCGATCCTGATGGACAGCTTCCCGCGCGAGCAGCAGGGTCTCGTCATGGGGCTCTATGGGTTCGGGGTCGTCATCGGACCGGTGATCGGGCCGACGCTCGGCGGCCAGATGGCCGAACTCTACACGTGGCGCTATGCGTTCTATGCCATCGTTCCCATCGGCATCGCGGCGGTGGTGGGCCTGCGCATGTTCCTCAAGCCTGACGTGGTGAAGGGCAAGCCACATCTCGACTGGCTCGGCTTCTTCGCGCTGTCGATCGCGCTGGGGGCGACACAACTCGTGCTGGCCCGGGGGCAACGCCTCGACTGGTACCAGTCCACGGAAATCATCGTCGAGACGATCATCGCGGTGCTGGCGTTCTGGGTGTTCGTCAGTCACTGCCTGACGACGGACCGCCCGTTCCTCAATCCGCGCCTCCTGCGCAACCGCAACTATTCCATCGGCCTGTTGCTGGTGACGATCTACGGCATGCTCAACTTCACGCCGATGGTGCTGCTGCCGCCGCTGCTGACGGGGCCGGCCGGCTACACCGACAGCCTCGTCGGCATCGTCATCGCCGGCCGGGGCGCGGGCGGGTGCATCGGCTTCCTGTTCGCGGGCTTTGCGAGCCGCATGGACGCGCGCGTGTCCATGATGATCGGCTTCGGCATGCTGCTGGTCGCCGGCCTCTGGCTGATGCACATCGACCTCAACGTCAGCTATCTTTCGCTGACGGCGAATGCCGTCCTGCAGGGGCTGGCCATCGGCCTGATCTGGGTGCCGCTGACGACGGTCACGTTCTCCACCATCGCGAAGGAGGACATGGCAGAGTCGACGGCCATCTACCACCTGTTGCGCAACCTCGGCTCGAGCTTCTTCATCTCGATCTGCGTGGCGGAGATCGTGCGTTCGACGCGCATCAACTATGGCCGGCTGGTCGAGGCACTGACGCCGTTCAACAAGGTTCTACAGATCCCCGAGGTGCTCGGGAGCTGGAACGTGGACAGCCTCACGGGACTGGCGCGTGTCTCGCGCGAGATCACGCGACAGGCGACGATGATCGCCTATCTCAACGCCTTCGGGCTGTTCACGGCGGCCTGCGCCGTGACGCTGCCGCTCATCCTGCTGATGCGCGGGCGGCCGGAAGGCCTGAAACGCTGAGGGGGCGCGACCATCGCCATCAGGCGGGGGGCGGCGTCTCCCGTCGTGGCAGCGCCTGCATGACGCCGGCTGCCAGCGCCAGAAGCCCGATGCAGGAATAGGCGAGCGTGTAGCTGCCGAGCAGCGTCAGGGCCGCGCTCGTGGCCGAGGGCAGCGCCATGACGCCCGCGAACATGAAGGCAGAGCCGACCCCCGTCGCTTCCGTGCGCCGGCTGCCGCCGAGGCGCGCATATTCGCCGTAGGCGATGCCGGTGAAGCCGCTGGCGGTGGCGCCGGCCACGATGCACACCAGGAAGATGAGATGGGGTGGCCAGCCCGGTGCGAAGCGCCCCGCGAGGAACGCTGCGCCGCACATGATGGCGCCCTGTAGAGCCAGCAGCCAGCGGGCGGCCAGGACATTGTCGGCGAGCCAGCCCCAGATCGGCCGCGAGATGACGCCGGAGAGCTGATAGGCGGCGAGCGCCTGCCCGGCCAGCACCAGATCGAAGCCGACGACGGTGGTCAGCTGCGTCGTCAGAAGACGATGACGCAGAGCTGCAGGCCGGACTAGACGAAGGCGGCGAAGGACAGGCGGCGCAAGGCGGCGCTGTGGGACAAGAGCCCCAGCATCGAACGCAGGCTGGGCGCATGGGGACCGGCGGTGGGGCTGCGCGCATCCCACTTGCGACGGACGGTTTCGAGCAGAACCATCAGCGCGAACGTCGGGATCAGCTGGATCAGCAGCGACGTCTGCCAGCCGAAGCGCAGCGCGAGCGGCGGCATGACGAGGCCGGCCAGCATGCCGCCGAGTGGCACGCCGATCTGGCGCAGGGAGAGCACGACGTTCATGTGTGCGGGCGGGGTCAGCGGCACCAGCAGATGCGTGCTCGAGGGGGCCGTCGCGCCGTAGGCCAGGCCCATCAGGCAGGCGCTGATTGCGATCGCGGCGGTCGAGCCCAGCGATGACGTGGCGAGCATGGCGAGCGTTGCGAGGCAGACGGCTTGGCACACACGCACGGCGCCACGCGTGTAGATAACAGCGGGCGAGAGAATGGCGGAAAGAATGCCGACGCCATAGACCATCGAGATGAAGACGCCGACGAGTGCCGGCGGGACACCGACGTGGCGTGCGACCTCGGGCGCTACGGCCGGGATCGAATAGGCGGCGGCCGTCGCGAAGGTCTGGACGGCGAGCGTCGCCGTCAGCGGCCAGACCGGGAACCGGGTGCGGGAATAGGGATCGACCGTCGCGGAGGCTTGGGGTGCGGGCGTTCCTTGCGGCGTCTGCATGTGATGGGCTGCCCGCTGTCCTGCATGTCGATCAATGGCGTGTGCGAAAGTGAAGTGTCGCCGGCGCGGGGTCAACCGCTTCCAGGTTCCGCGCATGGCGGCACGCCAAAGGCGCATGGGCCCGGCTACAGATCGAGCGCCTTGGCCAGCATCCGTTCCATCTCGTCCAAGGTCACCATGAGTTTGAGCGGCAGCGCGGCCGACGCCCGGAACCCGTGGCGCTCGTAGAATCTGCGGGCCTCGTCATCGAGTGCGTCGACCAGCAGGCCACGGATGCCGAGCAGGGCGGCCGCTTGGAGGGTGCGCAGCATGGCGTCCTTGAGTAGCCCGGTTCCCACCCCCAAACCGTGGGCCGACTGGTCCACGGCCAACCGGCCAAGGAGTGCCATGGGAACCGGGTCAGGCATGTTGCGCCGGACCTTGCCAATGGACTCGGCGTGAACGACGGAGCCGGCGGCAAGGGCGTAGTAACCGACCACGCGCTTGCCCGTGCAAACAACAAGGGTTCGGGCGGCACCGGATTGCTGGTTGGCGAGGGCGTGGCGGATGAGCCATGTATCGAGCTGTCGCTTGCCGCAATCGAACGTCGCCACTTCGTGCTCGGCCGTGAGCAAGACGGGCGCGGCGACGCTCACTTGTCCCACGGAGCCTTGCGGGCGAACAGTGCGGCGAGCTTGGGATTGTCACGAGGCGGCTTGTCCAACTCGGCCATGAAGGTCTTCCAGGCGGTCGCGTCCAGATGGAACACCCGTTGCTCGCGAAGGACTTCCTCGGCCTCGCGACGGGCGGTGTCGAGCACGAACTCGGAGCGCGTCCTACCGGTCGCCTTGGCGGCGCGATCGATCAGGTCCCGGTCGGCCGCATGGGCGCGAATGTGGATGTTGGTCTCGCGGGTAGTGGTACGGGCCGTCATGGTCGCGTCCTTTCTCCGGGCAATATGAGAATTTGTGTGCACATTGTCAACACGTGTATGTGCGCCTGTCCGCGTCTGCCGACGACTGCGACGGACTTTGCGGTCGGGACACGAGTGTGGCGGATTGGACGTCCGCTCCATGTCTGCCGCTGGCTCGTCGAGCGGACGTCCAATCGTGACGCCACACTCAGTCAATGATTTTGCTCGTGTCCCTTTTGACCGCAAAGTCCGTTCCGAGCCCGCCGGCGACTGAGACGGACTTTGCGGTCGGGACACGAGTGTGGCGGATTGGACGTCCGCTCCATGTCTGCCGCTGGCTCGTGCGCCTGTCCGCGTCTGCCGACGACTGCGACGGACTTTGCGGTCGGGACACGAGTGTGGCGGATTGGACGTCCGCCCATGTCTTCGCCGCTGGCTCGTCGAGCGGACGTCCGATCATGACGCCACACTCAGGCAATGGTTTTGCTCGTGTCCCTTTTGACCGCAAAGTCCGTTCAAAGCCAGCCGACGACTGAGACGGACTTTGCGGTCGGGACACGAGGCAGAGACTCAACAAACCCGAAAACTGGCTCTATGGTCGCCCATCTTTGCGCCGGTCATCTGATCGGGTCGCGAGCAAGGGAGCCCAAGGGTATGGCCGCAACGATGACGGAAGACCAGCACGCGAAGGATATTTCCTCGAGCTGGCAGAATGACGTTTACGACGCGCTCCGGCGCAACGAAGTGACACTGTTCAGCTATGTGCCGGACGCGGGTCATCGCATCTGCATCGACCGGTCCATCGCCGACAAGGACGTTCATTCCGTCGCGCTCACGACCGAGGAAGAGGGTGTGGCGCTGGCGTGTGGTGCGCATCTTGGCGGTGGCCGCTCGGTCCTGATGATGCAGTCGAGCGGGCTCGGCAACTGTGTGAATTTCATGTCGATGGTACAGGGCGGCGGCTTCCCGTTCCTCACCATCTTGTCGATGCGTGGCGAGTTCGGCGAGGGCAATCCCTGGCAGATGGGCATGGGGCAGGCGACGCGGCCGATCCTCAACGCGCTCGACTTCGTGACGCTCGAGATCAATTCGCCGGAGGAAGTGGGCCCCACCATCGATGCGGCCTGCAACATGGTTTGGAAGTCGGGGCAGGCGGTTGCCGTGCTGCTGACGCAGAAGCTGATCGGCGCCAAGGCGTTCTGAGGGAGAGACGACAATGACGAACGCAACCGAGCGCAGCGCGGGCCCCCGCTACACGCTGGACCGCATCACCGCCGTTCCCGCCGTCGTGGGCAACGCGGACGACTACCTGGTGATCGCAGGCCTCGCGGGTACGGCGAAGGATCTGGGCGCCATGACCAAGGACGGCGCCAACTACTATGGCCTGGCCGGCGCCATGGGGGCTGCCGTGTCAATGGGCCTCGGCCTCGCCCTGGCACGCCCCGACAAGAAGGTGCTGGTGGCAACCGGCGACGGGGAGCTGCTCATGAACATCGGCGCGCTGGCGACGGTGGCCGTGATGAATCCGCCCAACCTGCGCATCCTGTGCGTCGACAACGGCCACTACGGCGAGACCGGCTACCAGAAGAGCCACACCTGCCTGGGTGTCGACCTCGAGCAGATGGCGATCGGAGCGGGCATCAAGAATACCTGCTCGATCGAGAAGGAAGCCGATCTGGAGAAGGGCGCGCGGATGCTGCGCGAGTCCAACGGCTCGTGCTTCGTGCTGTTGCGCGTGAAGCCGACCGACGGGCCGAAGTTCAAGCGCAGCCTCGACCCGGCTGCCAGCCGCGTGAAGTTCCGCCTGGGAACGCTCGGCCACGTGTGAGCCTGAATGACCTATGGCATGCAGAGGGCCGCGCCCAACGAGGTGCGGCCCTCGTCGTCTGCTCAGGTTCGATTGCCGCTCAGCACCTTGCGCGAAATGACGACGCGCATGATCTCGTTGGTGCCCTCGAGGATCTGGTGGACGCGCAGGTCGCGGACCAGCTTCTCCAGGCCATAGTCCTTCAGGTAGCCGTAGCCGCCGTGCAACTGCAGGGCGGTGTTGCAGATGTCGAAGCCGAGGTCCGTGGCATAGCGCTTGCCCATGGCCGAGAACATGGCCGCTTGCGGATCGGCGCGGTCGAGGGCGTTGGCGGCGCGATAGATCATGAGGCGGGCGGCCTCCAGATCCGTTGCCATGTCCGCGATCTTGAATTGCAGCACCTGGAAGTCGGCCAGCGCCTGTCCGAAGGCCTTGCGCTCGAAGACGTAGGCGCGGGCCTTGTCGAGGGCCGACCAGGCGGCGCCCAGCGAGCAGGCGCCGATATTTATGCGACCGCCGTCGAGGCCCGACATGGCGAAGCGGAAGCCCTGGCCTTCGACGCCGCCCACGAGGTGGCTCGCGGGCACGCGGACGTCCTCCATGATGACCTGACGGGTGGGCTGGGCATTCCAGCCCATCTTGCGCTCGTTGGCGCCGAAGCTGAGGCCGGGCGTGTCCTTCATCACCACGAACGCGGAGATGCCCGAGGATCCCTCCGAGCCGGTGCGTGCGAAGACGAAGTAGAAATCCGCAGCACCTGCGCCCGAGATGAACTGCTTGGTGCCGTTGAGGACATAATCGGTGCCGTCGCGACGGGCGAACGTCTTGAGGGCGGCGGCATCGGAGCCCGCACCCGGCTCGGTGAGGCAGTAGCTCGACAGCCATTCCATGGAGGCGAGCTTGGGCATCCAGTCTGAGATCTGCTCGGGCGTCCCGTACTTGCCGAGCATCCAGGCGACCATGTTGTGGATCGAGATGTAGGACGAGATCGCCGGGCACCCGTAGGCCAGCGCTTCGAAGATGAGGGCGCCGTCGAGACGGGTGAGGCCCGATCCGCCCTTGGCCTCGGGCACGTAGATCGCGGCCATGCCGAGGGCGGCGGTCTCCCGGATCACGTCGACGGGGAAATGCGCTGCCTCGTCCCATTCGGGGGCGCTGGGCGCGATGCGCTCCTTGGCGAAGGAGAGCGCGGTCTCCTGGATTGCGGCCTGATCCTCGTTGAGCTGGAAGTCCATGGTGGCGCCTCGCGTGTGTCGTGGCTGGTTGCAGGCGTTATCGCTTGCGCGCCATGCCGAGACAACCCCGGCTTTGGGTGTGGGGAACGTCGTACGCGCACCGGTATTAAGCAGTCGGCATCACCACCATCATGTGGCCCTGCCGGATTGGCGTAATTTCGCGTAGAAGCACTGCAGTGCAGACACGCTCCCAGGGCAAGCTCTGGCGACAGGGCCGCGAGGCGGAATGAACCAACACGTCGATGTCATATCGTTGCCACTCGTGGTGCGTTCGCGCGTCCCGGCATGGGGCTTCGTCTATGCCCTCTGCTTTGCAGCCGCTTTCTTCGGCGTCGGGATCGGGGCGCTCGGCGCCGATCTGGTGCCGCCACGGCTCGGCGTCTTCGTGGCGCCGCCCGAATGGCTCGTGGGCGCGCTGTTGATCGGCATCGCAGGTTTTCTGGTGCTCGTGGGGATATCGGAGTTCGTTCGCTATCTGTGGCCGACGACGGAGGTGGTGATCGACAAATCCGGCATTCGGGCGATGGGCCTGCTCGGTGCTCGTCGCGCGGCCTGGAGCGACATTACGGCCCTGGAGATCCGCCCCGCCATGCTTGCGCTGCCTTTGCGCGGCAGCGGCAAGCGGCGGCCGGGCGAACTTCGCATTCATTTCGATCGTGTGGATGCGTCCCCCGCGGTGGTGCTGGCGGCCATCCATGCCTGCCGTCCCGACCTCTCGGCTACGGCTCCGGGAGAGCATTTGTAGGCCGCCGTCGAATCACGCTAGGCGAACCCTTCGTACTTGTTTGCGGAGGGTATGCATGACCGAGTTCCTGGCAGTAGCGAATCGTAAGGGTGGCGTCGGCAAGTCGACGATCGCGGTGATGCTGGCACATGCCGCCGCCGCCTGGGGGGGACACCGGGTCCTCGTCATGGATCTCGATACCCAGTGCAACGCCTCGCTGATGCTGGTCGGCGGAGAGGGCTGGGACAAGGCGCGCCGCGGTGGCCGCACCATTTCCGACTATTTCTTCGATCGTTTCGACAAGGTGGCCGAGGACGAGTCGCACTACATCATCAAGCTGGCGGGCGACGTCGCCCACCCCCGGACGAGCCGGGGCCAGGTGGCGGTATTGCCGGGCTCGCTGCTGCTCGAGGACGTCCAGGGCGAGCTCTACCTGCGCCAGGCGAAGACCGGCAAGGATCCCGATTCCGTCGCTGTCGACGTGCGCCGCCGCATGATGCGGCTGATGAAGCACTTCGGGATGGACTACGATCTCGTCATCCTGGATTGCCCGCCGGGGCTGTCCTTTGCCGCGCTGGCCGCGCTCGACCTGGCGACCAAGGTTCTGGTGCCGTTCCGTCCCGACTACGTGTCGCAGTTCGCGCTCGATCGCGTGGCGCTTCTGATCGAGCGGGTGGAGACTGGTGAGGATCTCGCCGAACTCCCGTTCGACCAGCGGCGCTATGCGTGCCTGCCGAATTTCCTGCGCAACACGGGGCGCGAGCGTATGCTCATCGAGCAGATGGCCCTCGACCATCCCATGCTCGAGGCGCGGGTGCCGATGCTCGACAGCGTGGCGCGGGCGTTCGACTGGGAAGACCAGAAGAAGACGATGGAGACGAAGTACGGCGATGCGCTGCCCCACCTCAAGGCGCTTTACGAGGAAGTGCTGGGCGGCGCGTACATGCAATCCGAATCGGCGTGAGGCGGGATGGCAAAGCGCGTCCAATCACTGACGGGTGACGCCAAGGATGCGTTCCGGAGCGCACGGCTGGGTCAGCGGGGAGCGCAGAGGCGCCGGGTGCCCCTCAAGCGCGACGTGACGCGCCTGTGGGTGCGCGTGGAGGCGCTGGCGGCGGACGCTGCGGGAGAGATGCAGCCCACCGAGGAGGCTGCGCCCGCCGACGACGGCTTCTGACCCTAGCGCACGCCTAACGTCATCGTGGTGATCCGCACGAAGGGGCGGACGCGGCGCTGGCGGCTCTGGCGGGGATCACGGCGCCTGCGCAACTGCGCCTGCTGGCGCGGGAGCAGCAACTGGGCATCGAAGCGGAGCTGTCTGCCGCCGACGAGATCCGGCAGGCGATCGTGGCGGCGGCGGAGCGGCGGATTGCGAACCGGCGCGCGGCGGCGAGCTGACGCGACAGCGCTCGGGGTGGACTTTCAAGGGGTGCTGCGGGGGACGTCGCGCATCAGATAGGCGAGCGGGATCGATGCCGTCGCGGTGAACGCGAACAGGTAGAAGGCGTTGATGTAGCCGATCATGGTCGCCTGCCGCTTGATCTCGCCGGCGAGCGAGACGAGGCCGCGCGGCGTTTCCAGCGTCCACATGCCGAGCGCGCCGGGCATGGCCAGCACCTTGTTGTAGAGCGAGATGTTCTCGGTCAACCCGGCATAGTTGATGGCCGTGGAGCGGATCAGCAACACGACCGAGATCGAGATGAACAGGCTCGATCCGAAATTGCGCACGAGGTGGAAGAAGGCCATGCCTTCGGTCATCTGGCGCGGCGGCAGCGTGGCGAAGGCGAGCACCGACATCGGCGTAAAGGCCAGCCCGAAGCCGAAGCCCTGCAGCAGGTTGGTCCAAAACACGTCGGTATTGGTCACGTTGATGTCGAGCTGCGCCATGGCGAAGCCCGAGACGGCTTGCGCCAGCATTCCGCACGCCAGCGCCAGCCGCGGGTTGCGGCGCGTGAACGGCACGATGATCAGGAACGACAGCCAATTGCCGATGCCGCGCCCCGCAAGCAGGGCGCCGATGAGGTCGTCGGGATAGCCGCGCAGGTCGTGCAGGAGACCGGGGAACAGCACCATCGGCGTGAACATCAGCATGCCCATCACGGCCGCGATCAGCAGGCCAAGCGAATAGTTGCGATCGAGCAGCAGGCGAGGATTGAAGAAGGGCTCCTCGGCGGTGAAGGTGTGGATGACGAAGACCCATAGAGCCAGGGCCGCGACGATGATGGCCACGACGATCTCCGTGGAATCGAGCCAATCCAGCCGCTGGCCGCGATCCATGACGAACTGGGCTGCGGCAATCGCGATGGCCAGTGCCATGAAACCCGTCCAGTCGAACCGGCGCGGCTGTCGCTCGTTATGGTGCATCAACGCGAACCAGGCCGAGGCGGTCGCCAGGATGCCCGGCGGCACGATCATGAAGAAGGCCCAACGCCAATTGTAGGCTTCGCTCACCATGCTGCCGAGGAAGGGGCCAGTCACCGGGCCGATGACGCCGCCGATACCCCAGATCATCATCACCATGGCATGCAGGTGGCGCGGGAACGTCGCGAGCAGGATGCCCTGGCCCATGGGCATGATCGGCGCGCCGAATATGCCCTGGCCGATGCGGAAGACGACCAGGGTCTCCAGGCTCGTGGCGATGCCGCACAGGAACGAGAAAATCGTGAAGCCGGCAACAGAGGTAACCATCACGAGACGCCAGCCGAAGCGCGAGGCGAGCCAGCCCGACAGTGGCGTTGCCACGGCCGTTGCCACGAGATTGAACGTCACGACCCAGGCGATCTCTTCCTGGGTGGCGGCCATCGCACCCTTGATCTGAGGCAGCACGACGTTGGCCAGCGTGATGGTCATGCCGAAGAGCATCGTGCACAGCTGCACCATCAGCAGGATGAACCACTGACGCGCAGTGATGCTCATTAGCCCCGGCTCTGCGGTCGTGGCGGTCATGTCTCCGGGTTCGGTCCTGGAATGCTGTCGCGCGTCCACCGCGCGCGGTCGTTCGACATGTGCCTATCAGATCGGCGTGCCGATCCCAACCCCTACGTCGCCGTCATGGCGGGCGCGCGCCCATTGCGCAGATGTAGCATCGCGAGGCGCTTTGCGTGCCGGGCTGTTCGCGCTTACGATCCGCCGCCGGTTCACAACGCCCAGGAGCACCCATGTCCAAGACCGTCGCACGGCTGATCGCCGAAAGCCTGAAGGCTCACGATGTCGATCTCATGTACTGCGTGCCGGGCGAAAGCTACCTGGGGCTCACGGACGCGCTGTCGGATACGAACTCGATCCGGCTCGTCGTCTGCCGCCACGAGGGCGGGGCGGCCTTCATGGCGGTGGCGGACGGACGCTTGCGAGATCGCGCAGGCGTGGCCGTCGTCTCGCGCGGGCCCGGGCTGTCGAATGCGCTCGTGGCACTGCACACGGCCTATCACGATGCGACGCCGATGGTGATCCTGATCGGGCAGGTGGAGCGCAAGGACTATGGCCGCCTCGCGCTGCAGGAGCAGAACTACTCCAAGCTTCTCGCCGACGTGACGAAGTCGGTCATCGAGGTCAACGAGCCGGTGATGGCGTCGGAGGCCATCGCGCGGGCTTTCCATATCGCGGAGAGCGGCACGCAGGGGCCGGTGGCGGTCATCCTGCCCGAGGACATCTTCGACGAACCGGCGGAATTTCCCGTCGACCAGCCGCGCCCGCGCGTCTATCCGGGACCGCGGCCGGAGGATCTCGAGCGGCTCGCCGACATGCTGGCCAAGGCGGAGCGGCCGCTGGTCTGGGTGGGCGGCGCGTTGCTGGGCGCAGGCGTCACGGACGAACTGCGCCAACTCGCGGAAAGCTGGATGCTGCCGGTGTCGCCGACGCATCGCCGCCCTTGCCACTTCGACATGCGGCATCCCAACTACGGCGGCTACATGGGCATTCGCGTCCCCAAGCCGCTGCTCGATGAAATGAAGCGGGCGGACCTGATCGTGGCGCTGGGCGAGCGCATCACGGATTCGGTGAGCCAGTCCTACACGTTCCCGACGGCGCCGCAGCCGCAACTGCCGCTGGTGCATGTCTGGCCGGACCCGAACGAGGTCGGGCGCGTGTGGCGGCCGACGCTGGGCATCGTCAGCGATCCGCAAGCCGTGATCCGTGGCCTGCTGGCGCGCGGTGCTCCGGGTGATGCGGCAAAGCGCAAGGGCTGGGTCGCGGGCCTCAACGCCATCCATACGAAGCTGATGACGCCGGAGTGGGAGCCGACCAGCGACGGCATCAACTTCGCGCAGATCGTGTGCGAGATCGGCAAGCACATGGCGGACGACGCCATCGTGACGTCGGATGCCGGCAACTTCTCGAGCTTCATCCACCGCTACCTGCCCTTCAAGCCCGGGCAGGCGTTCCTGGCGTCCGTGGTCGGGGCGATGGGGGCGGGCATGCCGATGGCGGTGGCCGGCGGCTTGCGGCTGCCGGGACGCCAGGTCATCGCCTTCGTGGGGGACGGCGGCGCGCTGATGACCGGCAACGAGATCGCCACCGCCATGCAGTATGGTGCCAGCCCGAAGCTGATCATCTCCGACAACAAGATGTACGGCACCATCGGCATGCACCACGAGGTGCGCTATCCCGGCCGCCCCTATCAGTCAGCGACGCGCCTGACCAATCCCGACTTCGCGATGTGGGCGCGCTCGTTCGGAGCGGAAGGCATCACCATCCGCGATCCCTCGGAGGTTGCGTCGGGCATCGCCAAGGCCTTCGCCATCACCGATCGTCCCGTCGTCGTCCACTCACTCACCTCTGCCGACCAGATGAGCGCGTGGCGGCGCAGGGCGTAAGGGGGGCAAGGCGCGGGCGGTCTTGATGCTGCGCAAGGCGTGTGGGGGCGTCCGCGCGGCAGAGTTATGGTGTATCCATCGCATCGAGGGTTCCCGACTGTCGTCATCCCGGGCGGCAGGAAGGACTTCGAAGCCGGGAGGATCGCCATGAAGATTTCCATTGCCAAATCCGCCGTCGGCGTGTGGGCGCGCGCCAGTCTCGTCGCCGCCGTCGTGTCTGCGGTGTGTGCAGGGGCGGCCGCGCAGGACGTGCCGCAGTTGCCCGATCTCGTCGATCAGGTCTCGCCGGGGGTCGTGAGTGTCGCGGCGACGGTGCCGGCGGCAGCGCCGCAGAAGGCGGCGCCCGGCAAGAAGGCAGCGCCCGCCACTGCGACGCAGCTGGGTGCGGGCATGGTGATCAGCCCCGAAGGCCACGTCGTTACGTCTGCGCATATCGTGAAGGGGGCCAGCCAGATCAACGTCCGGCTGAACGAAGGCCCGCCGCTGTCCGCGACCGTTGTCGGCATCGACGAGCCGTCCGGCATCGCGCTGCTGAAGGTCGCGGCCGGGGCGCCACTTGCGCCCGTTGCGTTCACCGATTCCAGCCAGCTGCGGCGTGGCCAGCCCGTCTTTGCGATCGGCAACCCGTTCGGTCTGGCGGGCTCGGTCTCGACCGGCATCGTTGCCGGGTTGGATCGCGTCGTGGGGAACGGGCCGCTCGGCTTCCTCCAGACCGACGCCGCCATCAGCAAGGGAAACGCGGGCGGGCCCTTGTTCGACTACAACGGAAGCGTCGTGGGGATGGTCGCGTCAGTCCTTTCCGGCGCGGGGGCGGGAGCACCCGGCATCGCCTTCGCCGTACCGGCGAACGAGGTGAGCAGGGTCTCCCAAAGCCTGCGGCTGACGGGTACGGTGGCGCGCGGCTGGCTCGGCGTGCGCATTCGAACCGTAGATGCGACGATCGGGCAATCCATCGGCCTGGGCGCAGCTGGCGGAGCCCTGGTGGAAGACGTCATCGCGGGCGGGCCGGGCATCGCGGCCGGACTGAGGAAGGGCGATGCCGTGCTGGCGGTCGACGACGTGAACATCGATACGATGCGCGATCTGGCGCGGCGCATGGCGGAGCGGGCGCCGGGATCGGTCGTGAAATTGAGCGTTTGGCGGGGCGGGCAGTTGCTGGAGCTTTCCCTGCGCCTGGGCACGTTCCCGAAGTCGCTGCCGAAGTGACGGTGGCCGCGGTCTTGCAACAGGTGCTCGATCATGTGGTGGGCCCGGAGGGACTCGAACCCCCAACCAAGCGGTTATGAGCCGCCGGCTCTAACCATTGAGCTACAGGCCCGGTTAGACAACGCGCCGTCTATAGCAGAGTTGGCTGGCAGGACGAAGGGCTTCGTGCGTAGGCTGTCGGGCGCAGCACGGGGGCCTATGATCGGCCCCTGGGCCGTTCCCATATGCTCAAGGTGCCCGGAGGTCGATGCGTTCGACCATGGGGGCGGCCGCATCGGCACCTGGCTGCAGGCGCCAGTCGGCGACGTTGCGCATTTCGCCGGCGGTGCGCAGGCGGGTCAGCCGCGCAAAGTCGATCTCGGCGTCAACCAGCTGCGGCGCGTTCAGAGGACCCTGGGCCAGCACGCCATCGTCCGACATCCCGGCCTCGGCCGGCACATAGATGCCGGCGGCGCCTGCGTTGACATCGACGGCGGGCGACCACGGGGCATTGCCCACGGTGGGTGACTGCACGGTGGCGATGGTGCCTTCGAGCGCGCGGGCGAGCGCTGCGGTGCGCACGCGGTTGAAGCCGGAGACGCGCTCGGTACAGGAGGGCACGAGTAGCAGCCGCGCGCCGGCCGTGACGAGGGCGCGGGCGAGCAGGGGAAACTCGCTGTCGTAGCAGATGAGGACGCCGATGGGGCCGAGCGCGGTTTCGAACATCCGCAGGGGACCGCCGCCCGTCACGCCCCAATCGTGCTCGAACGGCGTCATGATGATCTTTTCCTGAACGCCGATGCCGCCGCCGGGTGCCAAGAGGCGCGCGGTGTTGGCGATGCTGCCGTCGGCGCGCCGTTCCGGGCCGCTCGGCCCCAGGATGTGGATGTCGTGGCGGTGGCGAGGGCGGACAGGGCCGCCTCGACACGCGCGCGGTCTCTCGCCACGGCTTCGAGCGACAGGGCGAGGTCGCCCGCGACGGCGTCGCTGCCGGTGCCCGCGATCTCCATGAGGCCGTACTCGGGGAAGACCATGAGATCGGCCCGCCGTGCTGCGGCATCGCCCACCCACCGCGCGTGCTTGGCGATCAGGGCATCGAGATCGGGCAGGCGGTCGATGGGGTACTGCGCGGCAGCGACGCGAATGCGATCGGGAGGGGGCCTCATGTCAGAGCGCCTTCATCCAGAACTGCATGGGCTTCCGGGTATCTTCCGGTTCGCCGATATCGCGCCAGGAATAGTGGCCGACGACCCCGTCCAGCTTCCGGTAGCCGCGTTTCGTCCAGAAGGCGTCGAGAGGGACATAGCTCTGCGGCTTCAGCGGGTGATCGTCGGGCCGCACGACGCCGCAGAAGGTCGCGTGCGTGAAGCCACCCTGGGCGCGCGCGTGGGCCTCGCGCTGGTCGAAGAAGGCGTGCCCGATGCCGCGGCCGCGATAGTCGGCGAGCAGCACCGATTCGCCGAAATAGAAGATGTGGGCGATGTCGTAGCCGCGCTGGCGGAAGGGTGTGGCGAACTCGTCGGCATGCCCGACCATGGGCGAGGCCGTGGCCGCGCCGACGATGCGGTCGCCATCGTAGGCGGCCACGATCACGGCGCCGGGGCTTGCCGCGAAACGCGCGATGTAGCCGCTCTCGTAGCTGAGCGTGCCGTCGTAGAGATAGGGCCAGTCGCGAAACACGGTGATGCGCAGCCGCGCCAGATCGGGCAGCGCCGCGCCGAGCGCGTCTCCGGTCAGCGGCGCGACGCGCAGGCTCATGCTGCGTCTCCGGCGACCTGCATCAGCCAGTCCGTGAGGTTGTAATAGGTGGTGACGCGGGTGATGAGCCCATCCTCCACGGCAAAGAAGGTGCCGGCGGGGAGCGTGTAGGTTTGCCCGTTGGCGGACGGCAGGCCCTCGTCGGTCTCCAGGTAGGTGCCGTGCACGTTGAACTCGGCTGCGGCGCGCGTGCCGTCGTCGCTGGTCAGGATGACCATGTCGCGCAGCTCTTCCTTGTAGCAGCGGCTCATGTGGGCGCAGAAGACGCGAAAGGCGTCCTTGCCGGGGCGGCGCAGGCCCTGGTTGACGTCGTGGATCACGTCGGCCGCCAGGCAGGCCAGCATGGCGTCGGTATCGCCGCGGTTGAAGGCATCGTAATAGCGGGTGATGAGCGCGTGCGTTGCTGCGTTCGACATGGGGGCTCTCCGGTTCGCGCCGTATTCGTCGGGGTGCGAGGTGCCACAGCGGCGCGCCTTTGGGAAGCTTCTTCGCGCGTTCCTTTTTGCGTGCCCAGGCTTGCAGCGGCCGGGGGCGGCAGCCTAAATGCCGCCCATGAGCCATCGAGATCAGGCGCCAGCGGCGCCCAGCGACGCGGAGCCGGGCTTTGCGGTCTATGTGCATTGGCCGTTCTGCGCGCAGAAGTGCCCCTATTGCGACTTCAATAGCCACGTCCGCCAGCAGGGGTGGGACGAGGCGCGGTTCCGTGCGGCGTATCTGGCGGAACTCGGGCACATGGCGGCGCTGTCGCCCGGCGGGAGGGTGCACAGCGTGTTCTTCGGCGGCGGCACGCCGTCGCTGATGCAGCCGGCCACGACGGCGGCGATCCTGGACGAGATCGCGAGGCTCTGGCCCGTGGAGGCCGGGGCGGAGATCACGCTGGAGGCCAACCCGTCGAGCGTGGAGGCAGATCGCTTTCGCGGCTACCGGTCGGCCGGCGTCAATCGCGTGTCGCTGGGCGTGCAATCGCTCAGGGACGGGGATCTGCGGCGGCTCGGGCGCCTGCACGACGTGGCGGA
This sequence comes from Hyphomicrobiaceae bacterium, assembly GCA_041397775.1. GTDB lineage: Bacteria > Pseudomonadota > Alphaproteobacteria > Rhizobiales > Hyphomicrobiaceae. The sequence continues at coordinate 264,321 of JAWKWB010000003.1, forward strand.
GGCGAAAGCTGCCATCGCCATCGCCAAGGCGACCTTCGCGCGTGTCTCGTTCGACCTCATCTATGCGCGGCCGGGCCAGACGGAAGCGGACTGGCGTGCGGAACTCGCCGAGGCCCTCGACATGGCGGAGGGGCATTTGTCGCTCTACCAGCTCACCATCGAGGAGGGGACGCCGTTCGCGCGGCTGCATGCGACAGGCAAGCTGGTGGTGCCGGAGCCGGAGGTGGCTGATCGCCTCTACGACATCACGCAGGACCTGTGCGGGGCGCGAGGCTTGCCGCCCTACGAGATCTCCAATCACGCGGCGCCCGGGCAGGAGAGCCGGCACAATCTCGTCTACTGGCGCTACGGCACGTATGCGGGCGTGGGGCCGGGCGCGCACGGGCGATTGCTGGTCGGCGGCCGGCGGCGGGCGCTGTCGACGGAGCGCAATCCCGAGCGCTGGGCGGAGGCCGTGGCCAAGGCTGGGCACGGGCTCGTCGAGGACACGGCGCTGACGGCGGCCGAGGAAGCCGACGAGATGCTGTTGATGGGGCTGCGGCTTGCCGAAGGCATCGATCTCGGCCGGCTCGCACGTGTGACGGGGCATGCGCTGTCGGGGCAGCGGATCTCGGAGCTGGCAGGGATCGGGATGCTGGAGGGCCAGGGCAACAGCCGCATCCGGGCGACGCGGGCGGGGCGCTTCGTCCTCAACGAGATCGTGCGGCAACTGGCGGTGACGCTGCAGCCTGTCGGACCGCAAACAGCGTGAGACGACGAAGGCCCGCCGCACGGGGGGCGACGGGCCTTGCTGCGATTGCCGATAGGAAAAGCCGCGTTACTCGGCGGCCTTCGCCTTCAGCAGTCCGGCGTGGGCCAGTGCGGCGTCCACGATCTTCTTGGTCGGCTCGGTCAGCGGCGACATCGGCAGGCGGCATTCCGGGCTCTCGATGAGGCCCAGGCGCCAGGCCGCATACTTCACGGGCGCGGGGTTCGTCTCGACGAACAGCGCGTCGTGCAGCGGCATCAGCCCATCCTGCATCTGGAGGGCCTTCTTGTAGTCGCCGGCGAGCGTCGCCTCCTGGAACTGTGCGCACAGGCGCGGCGCGACGTTCGCCGTCACCGAGATGCACCCGCAGCCGCCGTGCGCATTGAAACCGAGCGCCGTCGCGTCCTCGCCCGAGAGGTAGGCGAAGTCCGGCCCGATCAGGTGGCGATGCTGGGACATCCGCTCGATCTTGGCGGAGGCATCCTTGACGCCCTTGACGTTCTTCAACTGGGCGATCCGCGCCAGTGTCGCCGGCAGGATGTCGACGACGGTGCGGCCCGGCACGTTGTAGACGATGATCGGAATATCGACCGCGTCGCTGATCGCCTTGAAGTGGAGGTAGAGGCCTTCCTGCGTCGGCTTGTTGTAGTAGCCGGTGGAGTGCAGGACGGCATCGGCGCCCGCCTTCTTGGCGAATTGCGTCAGCTCGATCGCTTCCTCGGTGGAGTTGGAGCCGGCGCCCGCGATGATGGGCACCCGCTTGCGCGCGGTCTTGATGCACAACTCGACGACCTGCATGTGCTCATCGTGGGACAGCGTCGGCGTCTCACCCGTCGTGCCGACGGGGACGAGGCCGTGCGATCCCTCCGAGATCTGCCAATCGACGAGGCGCTCGTAGCCTTTCTCGTCGACTTTGCCGTTCTTGAAGGGCGTGATGAGTGCCGTAAACGAGCCCTTGAACATGGCGTTGTCTCCGCTAGGGTCGGCACGCGCCAGACGTCGCGCGCCTTGAAAGCCGTCGATACGATTGGTACGCTTGACGAAATTCCTGGTGCCGACGGACGAGCACCGAAATTTGGCTGCGAAGTGTAAGCGCTTGGCCGCAGCCTCGCAAGGCGGTTCGCGTAGGAAACTCGCGGCACGCGACGTGCGTTCCCACTTCCGGGTGAACGAGCAACGTCGGGGCCATCCGTGCAGCGACGAGCGTGGGGAAATCGATTCGATGCGATGGGTGAGGGGAGTGGCGCACGCCGCGTTCGCATCGTTGCTGACGGGCGCGTGCGGCTCAGCAATTGCGCAGGACAAGCCGAAGATCGCGCCCGCAGCGACCGTGAAGGCGACCGCGGGCCCGGCCGTGGCGGCGCCGCCGTTGCCCGTGCCCAACCCCAAGCGCGTCGAGACCACCCGGAAGCCCGAGGCGCCGCCAGCCGGTACCAGGCCGGACAAGGCGGAGCCTGCCGTCCCCGCTGCGGGGCAGGCGACGAAGGGCGTTCCGAAGGCCCAGGAGACGCCGGAGAGCGCCAAGGCAGCCGCGCCGGAACAACCGGCAGCGAGCCAGCTGAAGGACGACAAGCCTTCGGCTGCGCCGAAGGACGCGGCTGCCGGCGCGAAGACATCGCCGGAGCCGGTGGCAAGGGCCGAACCGCCCAAGCCCAAAACGCCCGAGGAGGCGTATCTGGCGAAGCTCGATGGGATCATCGCGCCGCTCCGCGATCTCGCCATCAGCGACGACGACGCCAAGCATCTCAAGGAGATCGCCAAGCCGGGGGCGGTCGTGGCCGCGATTGCGGCGAAGGGGGAGATCAAAGATCCCTCCGCGCGAAAGCTCGCCGAATGGCTTCTGCTGCGGGGCGGGGTTGGCGATGTCGCGGCCTATCAGGCATTCCTGGCCGATAGCGAGGGCTGGCCGCAGCGCTGGCTGCTGGTCCGCCGGGTCGAGGAGAAGCTGCTCTCCGGTGATGGCAGCACGGCCGACATCAAGGCCCATTTCGGTAAGTTCAAGCCGGAGACGGGAGCCGGGTGGGCCGCTCTGGCCTCCGCCCATCTGATCGACGGGGAGGAAGACAAGGCGAAGGCGGCGGCCATCAAGGCGTGGCGCGAGTACGACCTGCCACCGAGCCTGGAGGCGGGTTTCCTGGAGCGCTTCGAGAAGCTGCTGAGCCCTGCCGATCACCGCCGTCGCCTCGATCGCATCCTGGTCGACGCGGTGCGGTTCCAGAGCCAGCGCAGCGAGCGGGCGACGCGCGCACGCCGGCTGCTGCCGAAGCTCCCTGCTGGCGAGAAGAAGAAGGCGGAAGCGCGTATCGCGGTGCTCCTGCGCTCGCGAACGGCGACCAAGCTTCTGGCTGCCCTGCCGGTTCCGAAATCGGGTGAACCCGTCGATTGGGGGCTCGCCTATCAGCGCGTGCAGCACATGCTGCGCACGGGCGACATGGAGGGCGCCTGGAAGATCCTCCTGGCGGCCCCGACCGACGAGGAGAGCCTCGTCAGTCCCGACGACTGGTGGGTGGAGCGGCGGGCGGCGGTACAGGCAGCGCTGAAGGCCGGCAAGCACCAGCTCGCCTACGATCTTGCAAAAGAAGCGGGCCCCCTGTCGGAGAACCCGCTGAAGGACCAGACCTACCTCGCGGGCTGGATCGCGCTTCGGTATTTGAAGAAGCCCGAGGTGGCGTTGAAGCATTTCGAGGCCTCGCGCAAGGCTGCCGACGGGCCGTTGAGCCGTGCGCGAGGAGACTACTGGTGGGGCCGGGCGCTCGAGGCTTCCGGCCGCCGGGGCGATGCGCTGAAGCGTTACGCGGAGGCCGCCAAGGAAGACGACACGTTCCATGGGCTCTTGAGCCTGCAGAAGCTCGATGCGTCCGGGCCGCTCGCCTTGGCCATCAAGCTGCCCAAGGAACCCTCCGCGGAGGAGGTTGCCACGTTCAACGCGCGCGATGCCGTGCGTGCGCTGGTGCTCGTCTCCAAGCTCGATCTCGATGTGCAGATCCGCCGCGCATTCTTCGGGCAGTTGCGCTATTTCCTGACCAACGAGGCGGAAATGGCGATGCTGGCGCATCTGGGGCGGACGCTGGGCGACATCCAGAGTTCGCTGCGGGTGGCCAAGCTCGGCATCGGGCGGGGCATGGACCTCGCCATCTACGGCTATCCCATGCACACGTTCCCGGACTATGCACCGCTGCGCGAGCCGCCCGAGAAGGCGTTCCTGCTGGGCATCGCGCGGCAGGAGACGGAGTTCAATCCGTCCATCATTTCGAGTGCCGGTGCGCGGGGGCTTCTGCAGGTGATGCCGATCACGGCGCGCCACATCTGCCGCGACTACAAGATCAAATGCGAGATCCCGCGCCTGATGACGGATCACGCCTACAACGCGCAGATCGCCTCCGCCTACATCGCCGACCGCATGCGCGAGGTGCGCGGCAGCTACGTGCTGGGCCTCGTCAGCTACAACGCGGGACCGGGGCGGGCGCGGCAATGGATACGCGAGTTGGGCGATCCGCGAGCGGCGGGCGTCGACGCGATCGACTGGATCGAGACGATCCCGATCGAGGAAACGCGGCTCTACGTGGAAAAGGTGCTGTCCAACATCCAGGTCTATCGTGCGCGGTTGGGCGAGAAGACGCCCTTGCGGCTGGTGCAGGATCTCGCCCGCGCCCAGGAGGGCGCAAAGCGCAAGGCCGCATCGGCGGGGGAGTAGTGCGGGATCTCAGTCGCAGCCGGTGCGATCAGCCTGCCGGCTGCGCTCGTGGCCCGCGGACGAGCCGCCCGGGACGTGCTCCCGTCGGCGCGTCGTGCCGCCGCGTCACGATCCCCGATACGATCGTTGCATCGTAGCCCTCGGTGCGCTGCACGAGGCGTCGTCCACCCATGGGCAGATCGTAGTGCACCTCGGGCGCGCGCACGGTGAGGCGGTCGTAATCGATGACGTTGAGATCGGCCTTGTAGCCGGGAGCGACGAGGCCGCGATCGGCCAAGCCGACGGAGAGCGCGGTGCGACGCGCCTGCGCAGCGACGGCAAACGGGATGGAAAGACGGGCCCCGCGCGTACGATCGCGCGTCCAATGCGTCAGCAGGTAGGTCGGGAAGCTCGCGTCGCAGATGATGCCGCAGTGGGCACCGCCATCGGAAAGACCGGGAACCGAGTTGGGGTGCGTCAGCATCTCGCGCACTGCATCGAGGTTTCCATGTGTGTAGTTGACGAAAGGCACGTAGAGCATGCCGCGCCCGTCGTTCTCGAGTAGCGCATCGTAGGCCATCTCCGCGGGGCGCACCCCCAGGCGCTGGGCCTGCGGCCCCAAGGCGTTCTCGCGGGGCTGTTCGTAGTCGGGCGGATCGCCGAGCCGGAAGACCTTGGCATAGTTCGGCTTGCGCATCAGCGGGTCGTCGCTGCGGATCGGTTCCTCGGCGAGAATGCGGGTGCGCACGTCGGGGTCGCGCATGCGGCGCACGCGCTCGCCGAGCGGCAGGTCCATGATCGCGCGATAGGAGGGATGCCCCAGGAAGGGATTGCGCGAGAGTTCCAGGCCCAGCAGAAGGCCGATGGGCCGCACTGCGACGTGCGCATTGATCGTCAAGCCGCGCCGGGACGCGGCTGCCACTTCGTCCAGCACGCCGCGCCAGCGTTCGGGATCGCGATCCTGTTGCGTGACGAGCAGGTTCACGGGACAGCGTGCCGCCTCCGCCACGCGCAGCAGCAGGGGGAGGTCGGCATCGAGTGTCGACAAATCGAGCACGAACTGCAGATGGCCGCAGCCGGACCGGCGGACGGCCGTCGTGATCGCCAGCAACTCGTCCTCGCCGGCTTTCAACGTCGGCGTGAAATCGCCGTCGGATGTGCGGTGGTTGATCGTCCGCGATGTCGAAAAGCCAAGTGCGCCCGCCCGAACGGCTTCGGTGGCGAGGCGGGCCATGGCCGCATTGTCGTCGGTGGTGGCAGGCTCGCGGCGGGCACCGCGCTCGCCCATCACGTAGACGCGCAGTGCGGCGTGCGGCAGTTGGGCGGCGACGTCCATGTCGTAGTCGCGTGTGGCAAGCCAGTTCACGTAGTCGGGGAAGCTCTCCCAGGTCCACGGCAGTCCAGCGGTCAGGACGGGCTCGGGGATATCCTCGACGCCTTCCATCAACCGGACGAGCCGGTCGTGGTCCTGCGGGCGGCAGGGCGCGAAGCCGACACCGCAGTTCCCCATCACGGCGGTCGTGACGCCATTCTGCGACGACGGTGAGAGATCGTGGCTCCACGTCACCTGGCCGTCGTAGTGGGTATGGACATCGACGAAGCCCGGCGTGACCAGCCGGCCGCGGGCGTCGATCTCGTCGCGGCCGCGCGCCAGTCCTTTGGCAACGGCGGCAATCCTGCCACCGGCGATCCCGACGTCGGCTTCGCGCAGATCGCCGCCCGAGCCATCGGCGATCGTGCCGCTGCGGATGACGAGATCGAAGTCGGTCATGGCTGCCCTCACGCGTTCGCGCGCTGTTTTGTAGCGTACATCAAAGCATGAAGCGGCAGCGGGGGCGAGGAAGTCGAGGGGAGGGAGCCCAACAAATAAAAGGCCGCCCGGATCGCGCCGGACGGCCAAATTACATTCACTGCCGAATGCTCAAATCAGCCGAGCGTGCGGGCGTCGACGAAGTGTCCGGCGAGGGCTGCTGCGGCGGCCATGGCCGGCGACACGAGGTGCGTGCGGCCCTTGTAGCCCTGGCGTCCCTCGAAGTTGCGGTTCGAGGTGGAGGCACAGCGCTGGCCGGGCTTCAGCTGGTCGGGGTTCATGCCCAGGCACATGGAGCAGCCGGGCTCACGCCACTCGAAGCCGGCGTCCTTGAGGATCTTGTCGAGGCCTTCGGCTTCCGCCTGCGCCTTGACGAGGCCGGAGCCGGGCACGACGTGTGCGTAGGCGAGGCGGCTGGAGATGCGCTTGCCCTTCACGATCTCGGCGACCTGGCGGATGTCCTCGATGCGGCCGTTGGTGCACGAGCCGATCCAGGCCACGTCGATGCCGACGTCGGTCATCTTCGTGTTGGGGGCGAGGCCCATGTATTCCAGCGCGCGCACGACAGCGGCGCGGCGCGCCTCGTCCTCGATCTTCGCGGGATCGGGCGTCATGCCGTCGATGGTCGTGACCTGCTCGGGGCTGGTGCCCCAGGTGACGATGGGCGGCAGGTTGGCGGCGTCGAGCGTGACGACCTTGTCGAAGTGGGCGCCGGCATCCGTGTGCAGCGTCTTCCAGTACGCCACGGCGGCATCCCAGGCCGCACCCGTCGGCGACTTCGGGCGGCCCTTCAGATAGGCGATCGTCTTCTCGTCGGGCGCGACCAGTCCGGCGCGCGCACCGCCCTCGATCGACATGTTGCAGACGGTCATGCGGCCTTCCATCGACATGTCGCGGATGGCCTCGCCGTCGTACTCGATGACATAGCCGGTGCCGCCGGCGGTGCCGATCTTGCCGATGATGGCCAGCACGATGTCCTTGGGGCCGACGCCCTTGCCGGGCTTGCCGTTCACCGTCACGCGCATGTTGCGCGACTTCTTGGCCAGCAGCGTCTGGGTGGCGAGCACGTGCTCGACCTCCGACGTGCCGATGCCGTGCGCCAGCGCGCCGAATGCGCCGTGGGTCGAGGTGTGGCTGTCGCCGCACACGATGGTCGTGCCGGGCAGGGTGAAGCCCTGCTCGGGGCCGATGACGTGGACGATGCCCTGGCGGATATCCAGCTCGTCATAATACTCGACGCCGAATTCCTTGACGTTGTGGGCCAGCGTCTCGACCTGGATGCGGCTTTCCTCTTCCTTGATGCCGGCGCGACGATCGGTGGTGGCGATATTGTGATCGACCACGGCCAGCGTCTTCTCGGGCGCGCGCACCTTGCGGCCGGCCAATCGCAGCCCCTCGAAGGCCTGCGGGCTCGTCACTTCATGGACGAGGTGGCGGTCGATGTAGAGAACGCAGGTGCCGTCGGGCTGGCGGTCGACGACATGGTCCTCGAAAATCTTGTCGTACAGCGTCTTGGGGGCATCGTTCGCCATGCGTCGCGGATCCTGGCTGATGAGTGGCTTTGACGCCTTAGATAGCGCCTTGTCGCGCCTGAGAAAACCCCAATCGCGTGGGAGGGCTGGCGCCGCCTCGGGCCGATCGGCAAGTAAAACCCGAATAAACAAAAAGAAAAGCCGAGCACAAGGCTCGGCTTGAAAGTCGTCACTCAGTCTTTTTGAGGGACCGAGCTGAAGGCGTCAAAGGGAGGGTACGGCCTTCATCAGCTGTCCGTCACAGCTGGGGTGAATAAACTCCAACCGCCGATGTTCAGCAATCAGGCTACCCGCATGTTTGTCATGTGCTGGATGCATGGCTGCCTGATTCGAAGGCATTTGCCTCCCGTTCAATACTTCCATTGCCTGGCTTTCGAGATCACGAAATCCCGGAAAACCTGGACTTTCTTGGCCGTGCGCAGCTCCTCGGGGTAGACGAAGAACACCGGCAACCGTGGCATTTCGACATCGCGCAGGATCGGCACGAGATCCTTCTCCTCCTCGGTCAGATAATCCGGGATGAGGCCGACGCCGATGCCGCTGCGGATCGCGTACTTGAGGGCCAGGACGGTGCTGGCGCGGAATGCCGGCTGGCGACGCTCCATGCCCTCGCGCCCCATCGTCTCGAGCGAGTTGATGGTGGCCAGATGCGGCGGCGGATTGCCGATGAACGAGACGAGGCGATGCTTGTCGAGGTCGTCGATGCTTTGCGGGGTGCCGAACTTGCGGATGTAGGTGGCGGACGCGAAGGCGTGCACCTGCATCGAGAACAGCGGCCGGCGCACGAGATCGCTCTGCACGGGCTCGCGTGCCCAGATGGCGACATCGGCGACGCGCATCGACAGGTCGACGGGTTCATCGTTCAAGATGAGCTCGATGCGGATGTCGGGATAGACGTCGATGAACTCGCGGATGCGCTGCGTCACCCAGACGGAGCCCAGGCTCACGGACGACGTGATGCGCAGCTCACCGGCGGGCTTCGTCGTCGAATCCGACAGCAGCGTCTCGACCGTTTGAAGACGGTTGAGCACGTCGCTCGCCGTCCGGAACAGCAGCTCGCCCTGTTCGGTCAGCACGAGGCCACGCGCGTGCCGGTGGAAGAGGGCGATGCCCAGGTCCTTTTCGAGTGCGGCGACCTGCCGGCTGACGGCCGACTGGCTCATGCGGAGTTGCTCGCCGGCATGCGTGAAGCTTCCCGCCTCGGCTGCGGCATGGAAGATCCTGAGCTTGTCCCAATCCATGATGCTCTCGCGTTCGATGTTCATTCGGCGGCTTGCGACGTTGCACCGTGCCCCGCCAGAAAGCGCTCGGTTTCCAGCGCCGCCATGCAGCCCATGCCGGCGGCTGTGACGGCCTGTCGGTAGATGTCGTCCTTGACGTCGCCGGCGGCGAAGACGCCGGGAATGGAGGTCGCCGTGGAGTCGGGCCTGGTGATGAGATAGCCCGACGGCTTCATCTCCAGCTTGCCCTTGAACAGCTCCGTCGCGGGGGCATGGCCGATGGCGACGAAGACGCCATCGGCCTTGCGTTCGGTGACGGCGCCGGTCTTGACGTTACGCAGCTTCACGCCAGTGACGGCCTTGGGATCGGTGGTGCCGACGACCTCGTCCAGCGCCGTATCCCAGACGACCTCGACCTTGGGGTTCTTGAACAGCCGCTCCTGCAGGATCCGCTCGGCGCGGAAGCTGTCGCGGCGGTGCACCACCGTCACCTTGCTGGCGAAATTGGTGAGGAAGATCGCCTCCTCGACTGCAGTATTGCCGCCGCCGACAACGATGACCTCGCGACCGCGATAGAAGAAGCCGTCGCAGGTGGCGCAGGCAGAGACGCCATGACCCTTGAAGGTTTCCTCGGTGGGAATGCCGAGCCAGCGCGCCTGGGCGCCCGTGCAGATGATGAGGGCATCGCACGTGTAAGTGTCGCCACCGTCGCCGACGAGACGGAAGGGCCGCTTGTCGAAGTCGACGCTTACGATATGATCCATCACGATCTCGGTGCCGACGTGGGCGGCCTGGGCCTGCATCTGCTCCATGAGCCAAGGGCCCTGGATCGCCTCTGCAAAACCCGGATAGTTCTCGACCTCGGTGGTGATGGTGAGCTGCCCGCCGGGCTGGATGCCTTGAATGACCAGCGGTTTCAGCATGGCGCGCGCCGCATAGATCGCGGCGGTGTAGCCTGCGGGGCCGGACCCCAGAATGACGACATTGGCATGCTTGGTCTGTGACATCGGGATCTGCTCTCGGAAGGCGTTCTGCGCTATCGACCTATGCGTTTAGTGCATATGGGCGCCCGCGGCAATCTGGCAAGAACAGTTCAGAGCAGTGTCATGTGGACGGACAGGCCGCAGGAATAGGTTGGAAATGACGATAATTCAGACACAAGGCGTACATCACATCACACTGAACGGCGCAGACCGGGCCACGTCGGTGGCCTTCTGGGAAGGTGTCCTGGGCATGCCGCTGGTGTTCGAGCAGCCCAATCTCGACGATGCGTCCGTCAATCATCTCTATTTCGATCCGGGCGACGGGCGGCTGATCACGATCTTCACCCGCGAGGACCTGAAGCCGGACCGCCGCCCCAATCCGAACGGCGTCGGCAATCTGCACCATCTGGCGTTCATGGTGTCACGGGCCACCTACACGCAGGCCGCGACTCGCCTCAAGGCGGCGGGGTTCGCGACATCGGGCGAGATCGACCGCGGGTTCATGGATTCGCTCTATTTCCGCGACCCGCTCGGCCAGTTGCTCGAGATCGCGTCCTACAAGTTCGAGCCGCCAGCCGGGTTCACGCATGCCGACGTGCTGCGCGAGGCGCACCTGATCCGGCTGGCGGCGGGCGATTGCAACATCGCCGACAAGCATCTGGCCGATGCGATCGCCAGGCTCGCGGCGCGACGGGCTCCGAGCGTGGATGGGGTGACGGTGTAACCGCACGTCGTGCCGTGGCGGCGCCTCGGGCGGCTTCAGATGGCGCGGAGCGCCTTCAGGCTGACATGGCCCTGTCGCCCGACGATGATGTGATCGTGGACGATGATGCCGAGCGGCTTGGCGGCATCGACGATGAGTTTCGTCATGTCGATGTCGGCGCGTGAGGGGGTGGGATCACCGGAGGGGTGGTTGTGCACGAGCACGATGGCCGTCGCGGCCAGTTCGAGCGCCCGCTTGACGACTTCGCGCACGTAGACGGGCGTATGATCCACCGTTCCCGTGCCCTGGACCTCGTCGGCGATGAGTTGGTTCTTCTTGTCGAGGAACAGGATGCGGAACTGCTCCTTCGTCTCGAAGCCCTGGGCGGCCCGGCAATAGTCGATCACGGCCGTCCACGAGGAGAGCATGGTGCGTCCCGCGAGATTGCCGCGCATCATGCGTAGCGCGGCCTCGCGCACGATCTGCAACTCGTCGATGACCCGGTCGCCTGCGCCGTCCACCTCTTTCAGGCGTTCTGGCGGTGCATTGATCAGCTCGGCGAAGCTGCCGAAGCGGGCGATCAGGCGCTTGGCCAGCGGCTTGGTGTCACCACGCGGAAAAACGCGAAAGAGCAGCATTTCCACGAGTTCGTAGTCCGCGAGGGCCGTGCCGCCGCCCGTGCGAAAGCGCTGGCGCAGGCGCTGGCGATGGCCAGCCTTGTCGTCGGCGACGGGTTGGGATGCGACAGCGGGCTGCGGCACGGTCTCGGGCGCGGCGACGGGCGTCCGCATCGGCTGCTCGAAGAAGCTGCCCTGGGGCCCGCCTTCGCCGGCCGTTCCCTGCCTGCTATTTGAGTCTCGCTCGCGGCCCATGCTGCGGCGCTCCCCGCCTCACCTCCCGATGGTGTCCAGAGCGGACGTCTAAACTTGATACGGTGGCCGGTGGAAGCCAGCCGGCGAGTAGGTGAAGACCTCGCAGCCGGTCTCCGTGACGCCGACCGCATGCTCGAACTGTGCGGAGAGTTCGCGGTCGCGCGTGACGGCGGTCCATCCGTCGGGGAGGATCTTCACGGTCGAGCGGCCGAGATTGATCATCGGCTCGATGGTGAAGAACATGCCGGGCTGGAGCACGGTCCCGTCACCGGGATCGCCGTAGTGCAGGATGTTCGGGCGATCATGGAAGACGCGACCGAGGCCATGGCCGCAGAAATCGCGCACGACACTGCAGCGCTCGTGCTCGGCGTAGGCCTGGATCGCGGCGCCGATGTCGCCGGTGGTCGCTCCGGGACGAACGGCTGCCACGCCGCGCCGCAGCGCCTCGTAGGTCACGTCGATCAAGCGCTGGGCCCGGCGTGAAATCTCGCCGACCGGGTACATGCGGCTGGTGTCGCCGTGCCAGCCGTCGACGATCAAGGTGACGTCGATATTGACGATATCGCCTTCACGCAGCGGCTTGGGGCCGGGGATGCCGTGACAGACGACGTGATTGACGGACGTGCAGATCGACTTCGGGAAGCCGCGATAATTCAGCGGGGCCGGCGTGGCGCCATGATCCATCGCGAAGGCGTAGACGAGATCGTCGAGCCGTTCCGTGGTGACGCCGGGCCGCACATGGGGAACGAGGAGGTCGAGGGCCGCGGCGGCAAGCTGACCCGCCTTGCGCATGCCTTCGAAACCTTCTGGTCCGTGCAGGGGGATCTTGTTGTCGCGCTGCATGAGAGTGCGGCTGTAGTCGAGATTGGTCATCGGTCGGCAGACTCCACGCATCGCGGGCTTTTAAGGAATTGTCGCAGGTTTGGGCGTCTCGATCAACGCACGTGCGCAGGTGGTGTGCGGCTGAGAGAAATGCAAATGCCCGGCACGAGGCCGGGCACATGCAATTCGGGCGCTCTGGCGCGAGAGGCGATTTACTTCGCCTCTTCGGCGGGAACTTCGCCGGCCGTTGCTTCGGCGACGAGTGCGCGGGCCTGATTGACCCAGTCGTTCTTCGTGATGATGCCTTCGAGGGACAGTGCCTCCTCGAGGTTCGCCATGTCCTCGTCCGAGAAATTGGCGATCTGATCGTACTTGGTGCAGCCGAGCTGGCTGAGGCGGCCGGCAAGATCGGCGGTGATGCCGCTGATCCGCGTGAGATCGTCGGCGTCGCCCTTGATCTTCTTGAAGCCCTTCCAGGCCGCGGAGAGGCGGCGGGCGCGCGCGTCCGTGCGCTCGAAGATGCGGGCGGCCTTGCCGCGGCGGCTGCGCAGGTAATAGAGCTTCGCGCGACGGACCTTGCCGCGGCGCAGAACCTCGATCTCGGCGATGTGGGGGGAGAAGATCGGGAAGACGCGCTCGACGCCCTCGCCGTAGGAAATCTTGCGGACCGTGAAGCTCTCGTTGAGGCCGGCGCCGGAGCGGGCGATGCAAACGCCTTCATAGGCCTGGAGACGCTGGGTCTCCTTCTCGGGGCCCTTGGCCTTGGCTTTGCCCTTGGCCTTGGGATCGGCGGCCTCGATCTCGATCACCTTCACGGTGACGCGGAGGGTGTCGCCGGGCTGGAACTCGGGCACGCCGCGCTTCATGAGCACAGCCTGCATCTGCTCCTTCTCGAGCTCTTGAATGATGTTCATATCTTCTTGTCCTTCGTTTAGACATCAATGGCAGAGGAGCGATGCCGCAAGCCAGAATGTGGCGCGGCCAGCTCGTGCGGCCCTGGTCCGGGCAAACCCACGATGTGGGAGAGAGCGCCCTTTAGCCGAAAACGGCGGAATTGTCGATGCGGAATTCGCGAGATTGCGGGGTTTGGCGCCGGGGGCGGGCCTTGGCGCGGCGCACTGCAACTTTAGGGTTGTGGAACAGGTGCATGATGGCCGTGACGGGATTTGACGCTGAGCGGGCGGATGCCTAGATTTCCTGGTTCGCGTGGCGGATTGGACGTGCGCTCCATGCGTGTCGCTCGCCGGCACGTGCGTCATTTTGTCGGGAAAGGAGGTCTGGACAGCAAAATGAGTGAGCAACCGACCGAGATCTCCAAGCTCAACGACCGCACGCGGGCGGTATTCCGGCAGATCGTCGAGAGCTATCTGACGACGGGCGAGCCCGTGGGATCGCGCAATCTGACGCGCTTCCTGCCGATGTCGCTCTCGCCGGCCTCCGTCCGCAACGTCATGTCGGATCTGGAGCACCTCGGGCTGATCTATTCGCCACATACGTCGGCAGGACGATTGCCGACGCAACTCGGCCTGCGGCTTTTCGTCGACGGGCTGCTCGAGGTCGGCAATCTCGCCGAGGACGAGCGCCGCCAGATCGAGGCGCAGATGGCGGCGCGCCGGCACAAGCCGATGGAGCAGCTGCTGCGCGAGGCCGGCGAGATGATCTCGGGCCTGTCGCGCTGTGCGGGGCTGGTGCTCAGCGAGAAACAAGACCTGAGGCTGAAGCATATCGAGTTCGTGCCGCTGGAACCGGGCAAGGCCCTCGTCGTGATCGTGGGCGACGACCAGTCGGTCGAGAACCGCGTGATCAGCATCCCGCGGGGACTGCCGCCCTCTGCCCTGGTCGAGGCGTCGAATTACCTCAATCACCATATCCGCGGCCTGACGCTGCAGGACGCCAAGAAGCGGCTCGAGGCGCAATTGACGAGCGCCAAGGCGGAACTCGACCAACTCACCAAGAAGGTCATCGAGACGGGTCTCGCCACGTGGTCTGGATCGCAGGACGATCGCAAGAGCCTGGTCGTGCGCGGGCAGGCGAACCTGCTCAAGGACCTGTCGGCGTTCGACGACCTGGAGCGTATCCGCCAGCTCTTCGACGACCTGGAGAGCAAACGCGATCTCATCCAGCTCCTGGGACTGGCCGAGCAGGGTGACGGCGTGCGCATCTTCATCGGATCGGAAAGCAACCTGTTCTCGCTGTCGGGCTCCTCGCTGATCGTGGCGCCGTTCCGCGATACCGACCGGCAGGTGGTGGGTGTCCTCGGTGTGATCGGCCCGACGCGGCTGAACTATGCGCGCATCATCCCGATGGTCGACTACACCGCGAAGCTGGTGAGCAAGGCCTTGGCTTGATTTTTCGGCCGCATGAGATGATATCCCCCGCATGAATTCACGGTCGCGATGCCGCGTGGCCGGACGGCGCCGTCGCGCTGCCGTGCCGATGCGGCGCAGTGGGGAATATCGATGAGCAACGATACGAACAACGGACCCGGCGCAGCACATGAGCCGGAGCAGCCGGCGGCTGCGCCCGAGCCGCATGCGACGCAGGCCGGGCCGGGGGCTGGCGCGCCCATGAGCGATGCAGCAGGCGAAGTGGTGCTCGCCAAGCTGATGGCCGAGAATGCCGAGCTGAAGGATCGGCTTTTGCGCGCACATGCCGAGATGGACAACATCCGCAAGCGCACGGAGCGCGAGAAGGTCGACGCACAGAAGTACGCGCTGACGAAGTTCGCCCGCGATCTCGTCAACGTCGGCGACAACTTCGAGCGCGCGATCAAGGCCGTTCCAGCCGAAGCGGCGGAGCAGAGCGAAGTGCTCCGGAGCTTCCTCGACGGTATGACGATGACCGAGCGGGAGTTGCTGAAGACGTTCGAGACGCACGGCGTCAAGCGCATCGACCCCAAGGGCGAGCCGTTCAATCCGCACATGCATCAGGCCGTCATGGAGGCGCCGGACCCCACCGTGCCCGCGGGCACGGTGACGCAGGTGTTCCAGTGCGGCTACATGATCGAGGATCGCGTCCTGCGGGCCGCGATGGTGGTGGTGGCGACGGGCGGGCCCAAGATGGCGCCGGCGAACGGCAATGGGCAGGCAGCGCCGCCGCAACAGCCGTCCGGGCCCGACGCCGAGGATGGGCCGGCTGCCTAGGCTTCCCGGCCCGCGGGCCCGCAGCCAGCTGCGACCGGCGATCGCGTGACGCGGCGCAAGGTCAGGTTGATGCGGCCGCCACCGGCCACGAGCGACGACGTGCCGGGCAGGATACGGTCGATGCCGTGGTAGGCGAGGCGGGCATTGCCGGCCAGCACGACCACGTCACCGGAATGCAGCGTCATGCGCGTCTTGGCGTCGCTGCGTCGGGTGCCCCCGACATGGAACACCGCGTCCGCCCCGAGCGAGACTGAAATGACGGGGGCATCGAGGTCTTCTTCGTCGCGGTCCTGATGGCTGCCGAGCCGGGTTCCCGGCGCATAGAGATTGACGAGGCAGGCTTCCGGCAGCGCCGATGCAGGAGCCAGCTCCCGCCAGAGCGCCAGCAGGCACGGAGGGATCGGGGGCCATGCGTCGCCCGTCCCGGGGTGGTGGGGCTGGTAGCGGTAGCCGTGTTCCTTGTCCGTCGTCCAGCCGAGCGGGCCGCAATTCGTCATGCGCACCGAAAGTGGCTTGCCGGTGCGGGGCATCGTCGGCGTATAAAAGGGCGCCGCTTCGGCGATGCGCCCGATGTCGTCCAGCAAGGCGCGCTGGGCCGCCGGATCGAGCAGCGCGGGGAGGTATCTGAAGTCGCTGGGAAGGCTCACGTTGCGCTCCATTCACGGGAGCCGGCGCGGGATCGCCAGCGCGGCAAAATTATCACGGGGCGGCAGGATGCGGGCGTTGCAGCGCCACACCCTGCCACTTATATAGCCGAATGTTACAGGCATCAGCTCCTGGGGACCGCTCCAAGGTTTCGCAACCGGGGCTTTTGGAGCCGTCGGCGCCTGAAGGGGCCGACAGGGTTCGCCGCAAAGAAAAGGACTTCTAGCCATGTCGAAAGTCATCGGGATCGACCTTGGTACAACCAACTCGTGCGTCGCTGTCATGGAAGGCGGGACGCCGAAGGTCATCGCCAATGCGGAAGGCGTCAACACGACCCCTTCGATCGTCGCCTTCACGGACGACGGCGAGCGGCTCGTCGGCCTGCCGGCCAAACGTCAGGCCGTGACCAATCCGACCAACACGTTCTTCGCCATCAAGCGTCTCGTCGGCCGCCGCTTCTCCGACCCGCTGGTCGAGAAGGACAAGAAGCTCGTCCCCTACAAGATCGTCGAGGGCAAGAACGGCGACGCCTGGGTCGAGGCGCGCGGCGAGCAGTATTCGCCGTCGCAGGTTTCCGCCTTCACGCTGCAGAAGATGAAGGAAACGGCCGAGGCCTATCTCGGGCAGACGGTGACGCAGGCCGTCATCACGGTGCCCGCCTACTTCAACGACGCACAGCGTCAGGCGACCAAGGACGCGGGCCGCATCGCCGGCCTGGAGGTCCTGCGCATCATCAACGAGCCGACGGCAGCCGCGCTGGCGTATGGTCTCGACAAGAAGAAAGAAGCCAAGACCATCGCGGTCTACGATCTGGGCGGCGGCACGTTCGACGTGTCGATCCTTGAGATCGGCGACGGCGTGTTCGAGGTCAAGTCCACGAACGGTGACACGTTCCTGGGCGGCGAAGACTTCGACATGAAGCTCGTCACCTACCTTGCCGACGAGTTCAAGAAAGAGAACGGCATCGACCTGCGTGGCGACAAGCTGGCGCTGCAGCGACTGAAGGAAGCTGCGGAGAAGGCCAAGATCGAGCTGTCGAGCGCCCAGCAGACAGAGATCAACCTGCCGTTCATCTCGATGAGCCCGAAGACGCAGTCGCCGCTGCATCTCACCATGAAGATGACGCGCGCGAAGCTCGAGAGCCTGGTCGAGGACCTGATCCTGAAGACGCTGCCGCCCTGCGAGCAGGCGATCAAGGATGCCGGCCTCAAGGCTGCCGACATCGACGAGGTTGTGCTCGTGGGTGGCATGACGCGCATGCCGCGTGTTCAGGCCGAAGTGAAGAAGATGTTCGGCAAGGAGCCCCACAAGGGTGTCAATCCGGACGAGGTCGTGGCCGTCGGTGCGGCGATCCAGGGTGGCGTGCTGCAGGGTGACGTCAAGGACGTGCTGCTGCTCGACGTGACGCCGCTGTCGCTCGGCATCGAGACGCTGGGTGGCGTGTTCACGCGCCTGATCGACCGCAACACGACGATCCCGACGAAGAAGAGCCAGGTCTTCTCGACGGCCGAGGATGCGCAGCGCGCGGTGACGATCAACGTCTACCAGGGCGAGCGCGAGATGGCGGCCGACAACAAGATGCTGGGCCGCTTCGACCTCGATGGCATTCCCCCCGCCCCGCGCGGCGTGCCCCAGATCGAGGTGACCTTCGACATCGACGCGAACGGTATCGTCCACGTGTCCGCCAAGGACAAGAAGACGAACAAGGAGCAGTCGATCCGCATCCAGGCGTCCGGCGGTCTGACCGACGACGAGATCAAGCGCATGGCCGACGAGGCCGAGCGCTTCAAGGACGAGGACAAGAAGCGTCGTGAGCTGGTGGAGGCCCGCAATCAGGCGGACCACTTCACGGGCCAGGTCGAGAAGGACTTGAAGGAGCACGGCGACAAGGTTGCCGAGGCCGACAAGACCGCAATCGAAACGGCGCTGACGGCCCTCAAAGAAGCCGCCAAGGGTGACGATGCGGAGGCGATCAAGACCGCGACGAACACGCTGATGCAGGCGTCCATGAAGCTCGGCGAGGCGATCTACGCCGCGGGCCAGGGTGATGAGGGCGCCGAAGGCGGCGAGGCACCGCAGGCGGGCGCCAAGGGCGGCGACAACGTCGTCGACGCCGACTTCGAAGAGGTCAAGGACGACAAGAAGAAGTCGGCCTGATCAAACGGAGTCTGAGACATGGGCTCTTGTCCGATCGACGTCCAGGCATGTTGCATCATGCGCGCGGACGCCGGTCGGGCAAGGGTCACTTTGCATGGTGGCATGTCCGTCTTTGCCGGCCGTTCGCGGCAGATGACGGACAGCATGGCGATTGGAACGCTGTCCCATGGCCAAGCGTGACTATTACGAGGTTCTGGGCGTCGGCCGCACGGCGTCCGATCAAGACCTCAAGACCGCTTTCCGTAAATCGGCGATGGAGTGTCATCCGGACCGCAATCCGAATGACAAGGGCGCCGAGCAGCGGTTCAAGGACATCAACGAGGCCTACGAGGTCCTGAAAGACCCCAAGAAGCGGCAGGCCTACGACCAGTTCGGGCACGCCGCCTTCGAGGGCGGGCGTGGCGGTGCGGGGCCGGGCGGCTTCGGCCCCGAGTTCTCGTCGTCGATGTCGGATATCTTCGACGATCTTTTCGGCGAATTCATGGGCGGCCGGCGCGGTCAGCGTGGCGGTCGCGGGTCCGGCCGCGAGCGCGGTGCGGATTTGCGCTACAACATGGAGATCACGCTCGCCGAAGCCTACAAGGGCAAGCAGGCGCAGATCCAGGTGCCTACCAGCGTCACGTGTGAGGCGTGCACGGGCAGCGGCGCCAAGCCCGGCACGAAGCCGTCACAGTGCCCGACGTGCGCCGGCCAAGGCAAGGTGCGCGCCAGCCAGGGCTTCTTCACGATCGAGCGGACTTGTCCGTCGTGCCAGGGCCGCGGCGAGTTCATCGAGGATCCGTGCGGAACCTGCCATGGTGCGGGGCGCGTGACCAAGGAACGGACGCTACAGGTTTCGATCCCGGCCGGCGTCGAGGACGGCACGCGCATTCGTCTTGCCGGCGAGGGTGAGGCGGGGGTGCGGGGTGGACCGGCGGGCGATCTCTACATCTTCCTGTCGCTGAAGCCGCACGAGTTCTTCCAGCGCGATGGCGCGGACGTGTTCTGCCGGGTGCCGATCTCGATGACGACGGCAGCGCTCGGCGGCACCATCGAGGTGCCCACGCTCGACGGTACGCGGGTGAAGGTGCCGGTGCCGAACGGCACGGAGACGGGCAAGCAGTTCCGCCTCAAGGGCAAGGGCATGCCGGTGCTGCGCTCCAAGGTGCAGGGCGACATGTACATCCAGGTCGAGGTGGAGACGCCGAAGAACCTGACCAAACGCCAGCGCGAGCTGCTCGAGGAGTTCGAGCGCGAAAGCAAGGCGGAGAACAGCCCCGCCTCGTCGGGCTTCTTCAGCCGCGTGCGCGAGTTCTTCGAGGGCAAGGGCGCCTGAAAGAGTTTCGCGGATTGGACGTTTGCTCCATTCGTGCCGCTGGCTCGTCGAGCGGACGTGCAAGCCGCCATATTCCCCGCTTTTCCGGAAATTGCGCCCTATCCTCTTCCCCGGTTTCCCGGACGGCGCGCGACGCGCGGCGATCCGGGATCCATCGCGGTGCGGGTCACGCGCGGAGCGCGGCTGCGCCGTGCTCCGAGAGCACCGGGAAAGACCTCGGCTCGGGCAGCGGCCGGGCTCTGGCCCGCCCGCTTGGCCGGGGAACCGGGGGGAGGTGGGACCAGAGTGATCTGCGCCGGCTATGGCGAATAACTCTGGCGCTTGCGCGTGTCCCGTCGCCCGCAAAGTCCGTTCAGTGCCCGCAGAAGAATGCGACGGACTTTGCGGCCGGAACACGCGTGTGGCGGATTGGACGTTTGCTCCATTCGTGCCGCTGGCGCGTCGAGCGGACGTCCAAGCCGCACTCACGCCGCGCGCGACGTCGCCGCATCTTCCAGGATCATGGCCGCCGCCTTCTCGCCGATCATGATCGAGGGGGCGTTGGTATTGCCGGCCACGATCACGGGCATGATCGACGCATCGGCGACGCGCAGTCCCTGGATGCCGTGCACCCGCAAACGTGGGTCGACCACGGAATTACTGCCGGTGCCCATGGCGCATGTGCTGGTGGGGTGGTGGTTGGTGACGCCATGGGCGCGCACGAACGCCTCCAGATCCGCATCGGTGGTCGCCTCGGGGCCCGGTAGCAGCTCTCCGGCGACGAGGGCCTGCATGGGGACCTGTGCGGCGATATTGCGGGCGAGCTTCACGGCCGCCACCATGGCGCGCATGTCGTAGTCGGATCCCAGATAGCCGAAGGTGATTTCGGGCGCGGCCATCGGATCGGCGCTTTGCAGCCGCACGGTGCCGCGACCGTCGGGTGCCAGGTGCACCGGCCCCAGCGTGAAGCCCGGGAAGGGATGCGGGATCACGCGGTCCTTGGAGCGCTCCATGGTACTCCACTCCAGCAGGTTGACCTGGATGTCGGGCCGCTCCAGGCGCGGGTCGGAGCGGGCCAGCACGCCGGCGCGGATGCCGTTCACGGCCATCGGGCCGTCGCGCATGATGCCGTAGCGCATTGCGGCCATGATCTTGCGCGGCCAGCTGTTCTCCAGGTCGTTGAGCGTGATCGCCTTGGTGCATCGCCACATCAGGTAGATGCCGAAGTGGTCGTGCAGGTTGGCGCCGACGGCGGGAATGTCGCGCACGACCTCGAGGCCCATCGCCTTGAGATGATCGGCAGGGCCGAGGCCCGAAAGCTGCAGGAGCTGCGGAGAGCCGTAGGCCCCGCCGCTGACGATGATCTCGCCGCGCGCGCGGGCCGTGTGGCGTCCCCCCGGGCCCTGGTACACGATGCCGGTGGCGCGCGTGCCCTCGAACAGGATGCGCGTCGCCTGGCACCCGGTCCGCACGACGAGGTTGGCGCGGCCACGTGCCGGCTTCAGATAGGCCTTGGCGCTGCTCCAGCGCCAGTTGCGGCTCGTCGTCGTCTGGTAGTAGCCAGCGCCTTCCTGGCGGGCGCCGTTGAAGTCCTCGTTGTGGGGAATGCCGAGGGCGGCCGCGGAGGCGATGACCGCATCGGCGATCTCGGAGCGGCCGGGCATGTCGGAGACGTGCAGGGGACCGCCGGTGCCGTGATAGGCGTCGGCACCGCGCGCCTGGTGCTCGGCCTTCTTGAAGAAGGGCAGAACGTTGTCCCAGTCCCAGCCGACGCATCCGTGCTGGCGCCAGCCATCGTAGTCCTGCGGGTGGCCACGCATGTAGACCATGCCGTTGATCGAGGAGGTGCCGCCCAGCGTCTTGCCGCGCGGTGCATAGATGCGGCGATTGTCGAGGCGCGGCAGCGGGGCGCTTTCGAATTTCCAGTTCACGCTGCGATCGACGTAGGTCTTGGCGAAGCCGAGGGGGATGTGGATCCAGGGATTGCGGTCGGGCGGTCCTGCCTCCAGGAGCAGCACGCGATGCCGGCCGCTCTCGGACAACCGGGCGGCGACGGCTGCGCCCGCCGAGCCTGCCCCCGTGACAATGTAGTCGAAGATGTCCCCGTCGCTCGTCATGGCTCGCGTTCCTGCCCTATTGACCCGGCCGCTCGGCGGCTCTCGATCCTGCCAGCCTCGCGCGCGCATCGTTCGCTTGCAATGGGCCTGTACGGGGGGGCTGTACGGGGGGCCTGTATGGCGGGCCGCGGCGCGATCGCATTCGGCGAGGCGGTGGGGGACGTTGACAGGGGCTGCGGCGGGGTGTCTGTGTCGGTCCAGAACCTCAGTCGTCAAAGGAGATGCTCCATGAGCCGCGATCAGGCCCTGCGCTACTACATCGATGGTCAATGGGTGACGCCGTCGGGCGCACGCGAGATCGACGTCATCAACCCCGCTAGCGAGCAGCCGATCGGCAAGGTGGCGCTGGGCACCGCCGCCGATGTGGACGCCGCCGTGGCTGCCGCCCGTCGCGCCTTCGCCAGCTATTCGCAGACGACCCGCGAGGAACGCATGGCGCTGCTGGAGAAGATCGCCGCGATCTACAAGCGCCGCTTCACGGAGATGGGCCAGACGATCTCGGAGGAGATGGGCGCGCCGATCTCGTTCGCCACGCGCTTCCAGGCCGGTGCCGGCATGGGCCATTTCCGCGTGGCGCACGACCTGCTCAAGGATTTCCACTTCGAGGAGAAGATGGGCGCCACCGAGATCGTGCGCGAGCCGATCGGCGTCGTGGGCATGATCACACCGTGGAACTGGCCGGCGAACCAGATCAGCTGCAAGGTCGCCGCCGCGCTCGCCGCCGGCTGTACCATGGTGCTCAAGCCTTCGGAGGTCGCGCCCTATTCCGCCATTCTGATCGCCGAGATCCTGGACGAGGCGGGCGTGCCGAAGGGTGTGTTCAATCTCGTCCACGGTGACGCGGTGGTCGGCCAGGCACTGGCCTCGCATCCCGAGATCGACTGCATCTCCTTCACCGGCTCGACGAAGGCGGGCATCGACGTCGCCGTTCGTGCCGCGCCGACCGTCAAGCGCGTGGGCCAGGAACTGGGCGGCAAGTCCGCCAACATCCTGCTCGACGACGTCGATCTGGAGAAGGCCGTCACGGAAGGCGTGAAGCTGTGCTTCCGTAACTCCGGCCAGTCGTGCAACGCGCCGACCCGCATGCTGGTGCCAAAGGCGAAAATGGCGGAGGCCGCGCGCATCGCCAAAGCGGTGGCGGAGAGCATCAAGGTCGCTTCGCCTTCGCTTGCGGAAACCGAGATGGGACCGGTGGTGTCGCAGGTGCAGTGGGGCAAGATCCAGGCTCTGATCGAGAGCGGCATCAAGGACGGCGCCGAACTCGTGACCGGCGGCCCGGGCAAGCCGGCGGGCCTGGAAAGCGGCTACTTCGTGAAGCCCACCGTGTTTGCGGGCGTCACGCCGCAGATGACGATCGCGCGCGAGGAAATCTTCGGGCCGGTGCTGGCGATCATGGGCTACGAGGACGAGGCGGATGCGATCCGCATCGCCAACGAGCATCCCTATGGACTGGCCGGCTACGTCCACGGCACGGACCCCGAACGCACCAAGCGCGTCGCCCGGCAGGTGCGCGCGGGCATGGTGACGATCAACATGGCGCCGGCTGACGCCAAGGCGCCGTTCGGCGGCTACCGCCAGTCCGGCAACGGGCGCGAGTGGGGTCACTTCGGCATCGAGGAGTACCTCGAGGTCAAGGCCGTCATGGGCGCCAACGCCGCCTGATGTCTCATGCCTGGTGCCGGCCTCGTCTTTCGGGGCCCACGCCTGCGCCGAATACGACGAAGGGGCCCCGCGGGGCCCCTTCGCATTTCCGGTCGTTGCGGCGTCGGGTCAGTTGGTGACCGTCGGCTGTGTCGACTCCATCAGGCCCATGAGCTGGCTGCCGATGTTCTTGAAGTCTTCGCGAAGCTGCGCGCCGTCGTAGGGGAAGAAGTACTTGCTGCTGTCGCTGGCGCAGCGCTGGAGAAGATCCTTGGCGCGCTGCTCCGTGCTGCCCGTGGCACTCGCTGTGGCGGACGACGAGAACCCGAAGCCCACCGCATAGACCGTGATGCCGCTGTCCTTCATCTTCTGGCAGGTGGCGAGTGCCTGGTCGCGGGCCGCGGGGCTCGTGTAGTGGATGTTGTACTCGCCGTCCGTCATGATCACCGCTGCCTTGATCACGTTTGGCGTGTTGTAGGCCGTCGGGGCGCTGGCGGCGGGCCAGATGCTCGACCAGTTCGGCGACAGCATGTAGTAGCTCCACATCGTACCGAGATGACCGGGCGTGGCGCCGCCGACCGTGGCGTTCGTGAAGAAGTCGGTGAGCGCCGTCCTGTCGTTCGTCAGCGGGATGATCTTGGGCAGCTCGCGGCCTGCCACGTAGCACTTGCCGTCCTCGCTGTAGTTCGAGATCGACGCATTGCCGTGGTTATAGGGGCCGACGAAAGAGGTGGACGGGGGCGCATCCGTGTAGGCTTCGGCGCCGCTGCGCTCGGTGACGCAGGTGATGAGCTGGCCCTGCGGCTGCGCCGTGGTCGTGCACTCGGACTTCGTCGTCGTCGTGCTCGTGCCACCCCAAAGCGGCATGTACCAGCCGTCGGTCTCCCACTCGTACTCGAACTGGTTGTCCTCGAGCTTCTTGATGCGCCAGTAGCCGCCGCCGGGCGCCTGAGACGCACGCCTCAGCTCGGGCGGGAGCGTGGCACCGTAGTCATGGCGGACGCGGATGCCGACATCGCGCGCGGTGCCGTTCCGGTCCTTCTGCACGATCTGCATCTGGGCGAACGAGGCGGGTACGTACATGGGAATGTAGAAGCCACGATCGCGCCTGGAGTCGTAATCGTAATTGGCGCCGTGATCGTCCACCTTGTCGACCGGATAGTACTCGTCCGAGGAGGTTGCCCGCAGCACGCCGGCCGGCGGATTGTTGTTGTAGCCGTCCGAGGGCAGATACACGCCGATGTTCGTGTTGCGCCACTTCTTGATATTGGAAGTGTCCGGCTGCGTCGTCGTCGTCACGGTCGGCTCGGCACAGAAGGCGTTGTCGAACGTGGCGCCGGCCTGGGGCGAGGATGCCGAGGTGGCGCCGGCCTGCGAGCCGGGCGAGTTCATGATTGCGCCCGTGTAGTTGCCGGCGAAGCGACCGTTCCTGGTGCTCTTGAGGTTGGTCAGATTGGCGAACGCGCCAGTCGTCGGCATGCCCGTCACGGCCGAGGCGTATTCGCCGGCGTTGACGTAGTCGGCGAACGGCACGATGCCGACGCGGACAGCGTCCGACGTCGTGGCGCCGTTGGGGAATACGATCGACAGGAGATCTGCGGCGGCTTCCTTCAGGCCGTCGATCTTGCTCTGGCCGTTGACGCGTCCTCCCATCGAGCCCGTGAGGTCGATCATCATCGACAGCTCGAGCTGCTTGCCCGAGGCCGAAGTGGCGCTGCTCGAGGCGGCGACGGTCAACTCCTGGACGCCGGCAAGCTTGCTCAGCGTCGTGCTGATCGCTGCTTGCGCGCTGACGCTGACCTTGGCGCCATCCGGTACGATGACCGGCGTTACCTGGCCGACCAGATCGCTACGCAGGTTGGCCGCGAAAACCTTCGCGGCCATGGCGACACGATCCGCCTCGGGGACGTTGGAGCCACGCGCAGCCGCCAGTGCGGCCGCATCCGTGGCAACCTGCAGCGAAGAGCGCGCGCTCATCGCGCGGCCGACGTCGACCGCCATGCCGGTAACGCCCGTCAATGCCATTGTCGTCAAAGCGAAGACCATGGCGACGTTGCCGCGCCGATCATGTTTCAATTGCTTCAGAGTTTTCGAAACGCAGTACATTACGCACTCCCGACACGAATTGGATGGAACGGGACGTTTGCCCGACCGTGTCCGCACAGTGCCGCAGAGGTCTTACCGGCGCGTTCAGAAATGCGGGGAATGATCCGTCAAAAGAAACTCTAAAATTGAAGCAACGATCGTGTCCGGGCTTCATTAATGGCCCGGTTCTCCTGAAATGCTGTTTTTCGCCAGCAAGAAATCTAATGGTCTGCGTTTTTCGCAGATAGCGTGTTGTTACGTGTCTCGATTTGTAAAGTAGCGATGAAAAAGTACTGCCGCAAGCAATGAGTTCTTTTCCGCAGCGTTAGGCTGAATAAAAATTCCTGTGCCGTGTCGAAACGAAGCGATTTTGCGCTTTTGTCGTGGAATATGCTGCCAGGGAAAGGAAGGCAGGCCGCATCGCATGACGAAGCGGCCTGCTCCGGTTGGCGTCAGGCCGTCCCGGTGCCCTTGATCTTGATGGCCGCCTGGGCCGCGGCGAGGCGGGCGACGGGCACGCGGAACGGCGAGCACGAGACATAGTCGAGGCCCGTCTCGTGGCAGAAGGCGACGGAAGCCGGGTCGCCGCCATGCTCGCCGCAGATGCCGACCTTGAGCTTCGGCTTGACGCCGCGTCCGCGCTCGGTGCCCAGTCGCACCAACTCGCCGACGCCGTCGCGGTCGATGGACACGAACGGGTCGACGTCGAAGATGCCTTTCGTGGTGTAATCGGCCAGGATCGGGGCGGCATCGTCGCGCGAGAGACCCAGGCAGGTCTGCGTCAGGTCGTTCGTGCCGAAGGAGAAGAAGTCGGCACCCGTGTCGCCACCGGCGATTTCATCGGCCTTGAGCGCAGCGCGCGGCAATTCGATCATCGTGCCGATCTGATAATCGAGCGTGCCGCCGGTCTCAGTCATGACGGCGGTGGCCGTCTTGCGGATCAAGTCGGCGAGAATGTCGAATTCGCGCCGCCATGCGACCAGGGGGATCATGACTTCGGGCACGACGGGCTTGCCGGTCTTCTTCTGGGCAGCAATGGCGGCCTCGAAAATGGCGCGCGCCTGCATTTCCGTGATCTCGGGATAACGAATTGCGAGACGGCAACCACGGAAACCCAACATCGGATTGAATTCGTGCAGCTCGGCGACGCGCTGGCGCAGTTTCTCGGGCGCAACGGCGAGCTCCCGGGCAACGGCCTCCAGCTTGTCGTCCTCGTGGGGCAGGAATTCGTGCAGTGGGGGATCGAGCAGGCGGATCGTGACGGGAAGCCCGGCCATGATCTCGAACATCGCCTCGAAGTCGGCGCGCTGCATGGGCAGGATCTTGGCCAGCGCCCGCCGGCGGCCATCCTCGGTATCGGCGCAAATCATCTCGCGCATGGCGAGGATGCGATCCTCCTCGAAGAACATGTGCTCGGTGCGGCAGAGCCCGATGCCTTCGGCGCCGAATTCGCGGGCCTGGCGCGCGTCGGCCGGGGTGTCGGCATTGGCGCGAATGCCAAGGCGGCGCGCGGCATCGGCCCAGGCCATGATCTGCGCGAAGTCGCCGGACAGCTCCGGCTGGCGCATCTGCACGCGGCCCTTGAGAACTTCGCCGGTCGCGCCGTCGATCGTGATGAGATCGCCTTTGCGGAAGACCTCCGATCCCGCCGTCATCGTCTCGGCGCGATAGTCGATGCGGATGGTGGTGGCTCCGCAGACGCAGGGGCGTCCCATGCCGCGCGCGACCACGGCAGCATGGCTCGTCATGCCGCCGCGCGTGGTGAGGATGCCGACGGCGGCATGCATGCCGTGGATGTCCTCCGGGCTCGTCTCCACGCGCACCAGGACGACGTTGCGCCCTTCGGCCTTGGCGGCCTCGGCTTCGTCCGAGTTGAAGACGATCTGGCCGGTTGCCGCACCTGGCGAAGCGGGCAGTCCGCTGGCCACGATGTTCTTCTCCGCATCGGGGTCGATGGTGGGATGGAGGAGCTGATCGAGGGCGTTGGGCTCGATGCGGGCCACGGCCTCCTGCGGCGTGATGATGCCGGCATTCGCCAGTTCCACGGCGATCTTGAGGGCCGCCGGCGTGGTGCGCTTGCCCGAGCGGGTCTGCAGGATCCAGAGGCGCCCCTCCTGGATCGTGAACTCGATATCCTGCATGTCGCAATAGTGGCGCTCGAGGCGATCGAAGATTTGCGTGAGTTCGCCGAACGTCTCGGGCATGAGCGCCTCGAGAGACGGTGCGCTGGCGCCGCCGGCCTTGCGTGCGGCCTCGGTCAGGTGCTGGGGCGTGCGGATGCCGGCCACGACGTCCTCGCCCTGGGCATTGACCAGGAACTCGCCGTAGATCTCGTTGGTGCCCGTCGAGGGATTGCGGGTGAAGGCGACGCCGGTGGCGGAAGTCGTGCCGCGATTGCCGAAGACCATGGCCTGCACGTTCACGGCCGTGCCCCAGCTGTCGGGGATGTCGTGCAGGCGGCGATAGGTGTTGGCGCGCGCGTTCTGCCAGGAACCGAACACGGCGCTGATGGCGCCCCAGAGCTGGGCGCGCGTATCCTGGGGGAACGGCTTTCCGGTCTCGCCTTCGACGGCGGCCTTGTAGCCGGTGATGATCTCGCGCCAGTCGTCCGGTCCCAGGTCGGTGTCGAGCGTGTAGCCGTTCTGCAGCTTGTGCTCGTCGAGGATGGACTCGAACGTGTGATGCTCCATCTCGAGCACGACGCTCGAATACATCTGGATGAAGCGGCGATAGCTGTCGAAGGCGAAGCGCGCATCGCCCGAGCGCCGGGCGAGGCCTTCCACGGTCGCGTCGTTGAGGCCGAGATTGAGGATCGTGTCCATCATGCCGGGCATGGAGGCACGCGCGCCCGACCGCACGGATACGAGGAGGGGATTGTCCGCATCGCCGAAAACCGCGCCGACGCTGTCGCCGACCTTGGCGATGGCCGCTTCCGCTTCCGCCTCCAGGCCGGGCGGCAGGGCACGGCCATTGTCGTAGTAGGCCTGGCAGACCTCGGTCGTGATCGTGAAGCCGGTCGGCACGGGCAGGCCCAGGCTCGCCATCTCCGCGAGATTGGCGCCCTTGCCGCCGAGAAGCTCGCGCATCGATGCGCGCCCTTCCGCAATTCCCGCACCGAAGAGGTAAACCCGCTTGGGCGCCGGAGAGGTTCTGCCTGCCGTGGTCATGGTCTGGCTCCGTCGATTGTGTGACACGGATGCAACTGACACCGCACTCCTTAATGATGAGTCTGCCGCACTGCAAAAAAAACATCGGGGCGCGATCGTCCGCGCGGTGTGATTAAGCGTCGCTGTCGATGGCCATCGGGGATTTTCTCTATTGCGATGGACCGGGGTCATGCCGGCGTGCTATCGCGCTTGCCCCATGACCAGCCCCGCCATCATCACCCGCTCCGTCACGCCCGAAGACGCCGATGCCATCGGCGCGCTGCACGCGCGTGTGTTCGGCCCCGGCCGTTTCGCGCGCACGGCCTATCGAGTGCGCGAGGGGACCGCGTTCGCCTCGCCGTTCTGCCGTCTGGCCGAGGCCGATGGCCGGGTGATCGCGTCGCTGCGGCTGACGGCGGTGACGGTGGGTGGGCAGCGCGGTGCGCTCTTGCTCGGGCCTTTGGCGGTCGATCCGGCCTTCGCCAACCAAGGCTACGGGCGGCGGCTGGTTGCGGAAAGCTTCGCGCTGGCGGCCGATGCCGGATACCGCATCGTGCTGCTGGTGGGGGATCTGGCCTACTACGGCCGCATGAGCTTCGTGGCCACGGCTCCCGGCCAGATCCGGCTGCCGGGTCCCGCCGACCCTGCCCGCATCCTGGCCCACGAACTCGAGCCGGGCGCGCTCGCCGCGTTCACGGGCATCATCGCCCCCGACATGAGCGGGGCGCCGCTGGCGGCCTGATCCCGCGATCGACCTATTTCTGAGCGGAAGCGGGAACCGGGGGCGCGGCCACCTTGCCCGGTGCTGCGGCCGTGGCGATCTTGGCCCGTGCCTCCGCTTCCGCGGTCGTCGCCGGCGCACCGGCCTCGACCACATCGCGGCATTCTCGCGGCAGTTGCGCAAGCGTCAGGCCCGGGCGGGGCGGGGCAGGCTTCACCTTCGCCTTCGGCTGGGGCGGCGGCTTGGGGCGCTGCAGCAGGGCGATCCAGGTATCCACCTCCTTGCCGCAGCCCGTGTCGGCGCCGACCGGCGGCTGCGGCTTGCAGTGTCCGGAGCCCTTCGGGCAGCCGATGCGGATGTGCATGTGGTAGTGGTGGCCCCAGTACGGCCGGATCTTGGCGAGGGCATGCGGGTTGGCGCCGGGATGCGCGCACAAAGCCTTCTTGATGCCGGGATGGACCAGGACGCGCTCCACGCTGGCGTAGCTGGCGGCCCGCAGGATGATATTGGCGTGCGCGGGCGTCCAGACCTTGGGATCGACATGCACCTTGTCGGCACCCAGCATGGAGGTGGCGGACAGGTTCTCGCGCTCCTTGTGCGACAGGCGCCGGTCCGGCATGGGGGTCAGCCAGACGTCGGCATCCAGGCCGACCTGATGACTGGCGTGCCCGGTGAGCATGGGGCCGCCGCGCGGCTGCGAGATGTCGCCGACGAGGAGACCCGGCCAGCCGTCCTTGGCCTTGCCGTCCTTCGACAGCCGCTCGACGACGGCGATCAGTTCGGGATGGCCCCAGTTGCGATTGCGCGACAGGCGCATCGCCTGCCAGGTCGGGCCGTCGATGGGCAGCGGCTTGGCGCCGGCGAGGCAACCGCGCGAATAGAAGCCGATGGCACGCGCGCGCAGCGGCGCGGGCGTCGACATGGCGCCGAAGATCGCCTTGGCCTCGATCAGGGGGGCTTTGTGCGCGGGGGGAGCCTTGGCGGGGCGCTTGACGAGGTGTTTCCTGGCGGGCGTCGGCGCGGATGCCTTGTGTGCGGCAGCGGGCTGCTTTGCGGGTGCCGCAGCGATCGCTGCAAGGCCGCCGCCAACCGCGAACGCGCCGATGAGAAAAACCATGGCCAATCGGGGCATCCCCAAGCCTCCCCTGCCGTGCTGCTCCCTGGATCAACGAGCAGTATAAACCATTATGGGGCGTCAATGGGACGACGCATTGCCCCGGGCGCCCGAAGAAACGAAATCGGCCCGGCACTGCGTGCGCCGGGGCGTGCAACGGGCAACGACGGCCCGCACAACAGGGTAGGGACGCCACACTCAGTCAATGACGCCACACTCCCCCGGTTTCCCGGACGGCGCGTGACGCGCGGCGATCCGGGATCTATCGCGGTTCGGTTTGCGACGGACGTTGCTGCGCTGTGCCCCGAGAGTACCGGGAAAGACCCCGGCTCGGGCAGCGTCCGGGCTTCCGCCCTCCCACTTGGCCGGGGAACCGGAGGAGAGGCGAGACCAGTGCAAATTGCGCTGGCTATGACGAACAACACCGCTGCCTGCTCGTGTCTCTTTGACCGCAAAGTCCGTTCAGAGCCAGCAGAGGCACGAGAGGGACTTTGCGGTCGAGACACGCGTGTGGCGGATTGGACGTCCGCTCCATTCTCGCGGCGAACTCGTCGAGCGGACGTCCAATCATGACGCCACACTCCCTCGGTTTCCCGGACGGCGCGCGACGCGCGGCGATCCGGGATCTATCGCGGTTCGGGTTGCGACGGACGTTGCTGCGCTGTGCTTCGACAGCGCCGCGAAAGACCCCGGCTCGGCGCGTCCGGGCTTCCGCCCTCCCGCTTGGCCGGGGAACCGGGGGGAGGGAACCGGAGCGAATTGTGCCGGCTATGACGCCACACTCAGTCAATGGTCTTGCTCGTGTCTCTTTGACCGCAAAGTCCATTCAGAGCCAGCAGAGGCACGAGACGGACCTTGCGGTCGAGACACTAGAGGCTGCCGTCGATCATCGAGCAGAGCGTATCGGCGCCGGACTTCTCGACCGAGCCGGGGGCCTCCTCGATGTTGAGGATCTTCACGACGCCATCCTCGACGGCCATCGCGTAGCGCTTCGAGCGCACGCCGAGGCCGCCAGCCGTGGCGTCGAGCTCCAGGCCGAGCTTCTTGGCGAATTCGGCCGAGCCGTCGGCCAGCATGAGGATCTTGCCTTCGGCGCCCGTATCCTTGGCCCAGGCCGACATGACGAACACATCGTTAACCGACGTGCAGGCGACCGCGTCGAAGCCCTTCTTCTTCAGCTCCTCGCAGCGATTGACGAAGCCGGGCATGTGCGACTTGTGACAGGTCGGCGTATAGGCGCCGGGGACGGCGAACAATGCCACCTTCTTGCCGCCGAACACCTCGGCAGTGGTCAACGCCTTGGGGCCTTCCGCCGTCATCGTCTTGAACGTCGTCTCGGGCAGCTTGTCTCCGACCTTGATTGCCATGTATCGCTCCTCAACTCTGATGTGGTTTTCTCTTCTTGGCCGGGGCCATTGCGCGGGCCTCGCAAACATGAGGCCCGGTCGGGCGGGAACTTAGCCTCGAAGCAGCTTCTGTCCAAGCCAAACTTGCACAAAATGTCGCAGGTCTGGAGCGCTCCCGCCGGCGGTGCAGCCCCGTCAAATGGCGCCCGACTTTTTCAGTCCCGCGATCGACGCATCGTCGAAGCCCAGCTCCTTCAGGACGTCGCCCGTGTGCTCGCCCAACTCGGGTGTCTGGCCGAGTGTTTCGGGCTGGGGATAGCGGCTCAGATTGATGGGCTGGCCGACGACGCGGATGTCGCCGAGCTTGCGATGGCGGACGTGCCGGGCGATGCCGAGGTGCTTGACCTGGGGTTCGGCGAAGGTCTGGTCGATGGCGTTGATCGGCCCGCAGGGGACGCCGGCCTTGTTGAGCAGATCGATCCAATGGGCGCCGGGCATGGTTTTCGTGATGGCGCCGAAGCGTTCGTTGATCTCCTTGCGATGCTCCGAGCGGCCGGCGCTCGAGACGAAACGGGGGTCCGCCAGCATGTCGGCGGCGCCAAGTGCTTCGCAGCAGCGCTTCCACAGGTTGTCGCCGGAGGCAGCGATATTGATGTGGCCGTCGGCGGTGGGGAAGACGCCCGTCGGAATGCTGGTCGGATGGTCGTTGCCGGCCTGCCGGGGGACTTCGCCCTTCATCAGCCAGCGGGCGGCCTGGAAGTCGAGCATGAAGATCTGCGCCTCGATCAGCGAGGTGTGCACCCACTGCCCCTTGCCAGACTTCTCGCGCTCGTAGAGGGCGAGAATGATGGCCTGGGCAAGCAGCAGTCCCGAGGTGAGGTCGGCGATGGGGATGCCGACGCGCACCGGGCCCTGGCCGGGAAGGCCGGTAATGGACATGAGGCCGCCCATGCCCTGTGCGATCTGGTCGACGCCGGGCCGCTTGGCGTCGGGACCGCTCTGGCCGAAGCCCGAGATCGAGCCGTAGACGATGCGCGGGTTGACCTTGACGACGGTGTCGTAGTCCACGCCGAGCCGGTGCTTCACGTCGGAGCGGTAGTTCTCGACGATCACGTCGGCGGTCTTGGCGAGCCGCATGAAGATGTCGTGGCCCTCCTTCGACTTCAGGTTCAGCGTCATGGACCGCTTGTTGCGATGCAGGTTCTGGAAATCGAAGCCGTGCCGCTTGCCGCCCATGGCGTCGGTGTCGCTGTCGGCGGGCGGCTCGATCTTGATCACCGAAGCGCCCCAGTCCGCGAGTTGGCGCACGGCGGTGGGGCCGGCACGGTGGGCGGTCAGATCGAGCACGCGGATGCCGGCGAGGGGCAGCGAAGTGGACATGGGGAGCGTCTCCTGGTGGCGGTGGGGCGGCTGGCTTTTCTTATCAGACTAGCGGTGTCTTGCACGAAGCTCAAAGGCTGCAACCGATTTCCAGGGCGTTTGCGCGAGCGGCAGACGCGCGCAAAGAGGCTTCTCTTGCGGCCGCCGGATCGCTACATGTGCCCTGGTGTGGAGGATTGGAAGTCCGCTCCATTCTCGCGGCGGTTTCATCGAGCGGACTTCCAATCAGGACGCCACACTACACCAATGTTTTTGCTAGTGTTCCGGCTCCGACACTTGGTTCCCCGTGCATCGGCCTGTGGACCAAGTGTCGGAGCCAGAAGGAACACTAGGGATCGCTTCTTGCCACGAAGGACGCGCGGCGTTTCGCGCGAGGTGGAGACAATGAACAAGCACGAGCCCGTCGGAAGCACTGCCGAGATCATGTCCGTCCTGGGGCTGCGCGCCCGGGCGGCGCAGCGTGAGATGGCGCTCGCCCCGACCGAAGCGAAGAACACCGCCCTGCTGACGGCAGCCAGGATGCTGCGGGAACGGACCCCGCAAATCCTCGAAGCCAACGCGCGCGATCTGGCGGCCGCGCGCGAGCGCGGCACGGCTGGCTCGTTCCTGGACCGGCTGGCGCTCGACGCAAAGCGCGTCGATGCGATCGCCAAGGGGCTCGAGGATATCGCGGGCCTGCCCGATCCGGTCGGCACCACGATCACGGAGTGGGAGCGGCCGAACGGCCTCAGGATCGAACGCGTGCGCACGCCGCTCGGCGTCATCGGCATCATCTACGAGAGCCGACCGAATGTAACGGCGGATGCCGGCGGGCTGTGTCTCAAGTCCGGCAACGCCGCCATACTGCGCGGCGGCTCGGAGAGCTTCCATTCCAGCAAGGCGATCCATGCCTGCCTGCTTGCGGGTTTGGCGGAGGCAGGTCTGCCGGATGCCGCCATACAACTCGTGCCGACCACCGACCGGGAGGCCGTCGGCCTGATGTTGCGCGGGCTCGACGGCGGCATCGACGTGATCGTGCCGCGCGGCGGCAAGGGCCTGGTCGGGCGGGTGCAGGAGGAAGCGCGCGTCCCGGTTTTCGCGCACCTGGAGGGCATCTGCCACACCTACGTCGATCGCGGTGCGGACCTCGCCATGGCCGTGCCGATGGTCGTCAACGCCAAGATGCGGCGCACGTCGATCTGCGGGGCGACCGAGTGCCTGCTGGTCGATCGGGGTGCGCACGAGGATTACCTGACGCCGCTGGTCAAGGCGCTGCTCGACGCGGGCTGCGAGGTGCGCGGCGATGCGCCGGCCCAGGCTTGCGATCCCCGTGTCAAGGCCGCTGCAGCCGACGACTACGGCAAGGAATTTCTCGACAGCGTCATCGCTGTGAAGACGGTGGATGGCGTCGACGAGGCCATCGCGCACATCGCGCGCTACGGCTCGCAGCACACCGACTGCATCGTGACCGAGTGCCATGGCACCGCCGAGCTGTTCCTGCGGCAGGTCGATTCCGCGATCGTACTGCACAACGCCTCGACGCAGTTCGCCGACGGCGGCGAGTTCGGCATGGGGGCCGAGATCGGCATCGCCACGGGCCGCATGCACGCGCGCGGGCCGGTCGGCGTCGAGCAGTTGACGAGCTTCAAGTACATCGTGCGCGGCACGGGCCAGATCCGGCCGGCGTAAGGCCGATAAAGGCCAGGCCGCAGGTTCCGGCGGCTACGCGGAGGCCGTGGCGCCGGGCAGCGAGGCGACGAGGCGCGCGAGCGTCTCGGCCGTGGAGGCATCGAGGCGTCCATCGACGCGCGCCGGGCGGAAATGGCGCTGGAAGGCGCGCAGCACGGTCATCGTTTCCTCGTCCAGGACGCCCGTGGCGGGAATGCCGTAGCCATAGCGCGCGAGGAGCGCCTGCGCGGTACGGATACCGGGCGACGCGGTGCCCGCCGCGGGACCCTGGTCCGCGTGGGTGATGGCGGCGGGGCAAACCCAATGCCCGACGCCGCGGGCCGCGAGCCAGGCCCAGTCGAACTTCTCGCCCGGATCGATCTTACGCGCGGGCGCTACGTCGGAGTGAGCCAGCACGCGCTCGGGTGCGATGCGGTGCCGCGCCACGATGTCGGCGGAGAGCACGGCGACCGCTTCCATCTGCACGGGCGGAAAATCGGGATAACCCTGGTCGTGGCCGGGATTGTGGATCTCGATGCCGATGGAGCGGGAGTTGATGTCGGTCTCGCCGTGCCAGACGCCGACGCCGGCGTGCCAGGCGCGCAAGGCTTCGGGGACCATCTGCGTGATGGTTCCGTCGCAATCCACGACATAATGGCAGGACACCTTGGCTTCCGGGCGCGACAGCCAGTCGATGGCCTTGGCGCACGAGAACATGCCCGTGTAGTGCAGTAGCAGGATGTCGGGGCGCACGCCATCACGTCGCGGCTCGACGTTGGGGGAGGCGTGGATATTGGCCACGTGGGTGGTGTCGGGCATCGCGTGCATGTTCGGGATCGTGCGTCTCGCTGCAGGGAACGCCTTCCGATGGCAGGGAATTTCGGTTCTGAGAAGGCAGATCTTACAGGAATGGCGCGAACGGCGCGTGATCACCTGCCGCATGCAGCGGGATCGGGCGGGAGCGGATGGCGTGCGCGAATCGCATTGACAGGACGCCACATCGACGGTCGACTGATCGCATTAGGTCAGGAGAAACGCAGGCTCGAGCCCAGGAAGACCGGAGCAACCGGCGCGGGTGAGAGCGAGGAGCGGCACGCGGCGTGCCCGGGGGACAAGGTGCCACCGGGGTCGCATGTGCCGGATCGCCATCGGGGCAGGGCACATATGAATTTCGACTTCAGTGACGATTTGAAGATGCTGCGCGACGAGGCGCGGCGCTTTCTCGCCGACAAATGTCCCACGACCGCCGTGCGGGCCGTTCTCGAAAGCGATGCGGCCTACGACAAGGCGCTGTGGGCGGCGCTGGGCGAGATGGGCTGGATCGGCGCGGCGTTGCCGGAGGAGGCCGGCGGCGCGGGCCTCGGGCATCTCGGGCTGTGCGTGCTCGCCGAGGAGTTGGGGCGCGCCATGGCGCCGGTGCCCTTCTCCTCGTCGGTCTACCTGGCCACCGAGGCCATCCGGCTCGGCGGCAGTGAGGCGCAGTGCAAGGCGTGGCTGCCGCGTCTGGCCGCGGGCCAGGTGATCGGCACGTTGGCGGTGGCCGAGGGGCCGGGCCGTGCCAGTCTGCGGCGCATCACGGCATCCGTGCGCAACGGCCAGTTGAGTGGCGAGAAGCTGCCCGTGCCCGATGGTGTGGTTGCCGATGTCGCCATCGTGGCGGCGCAGACGGAGCGCGGGCCGGGCCTCTTCATCGTCGACCTGGCGACGCCCGGCGTCGTGCGGGAGGCGGTCGAGACCATCGACCCCAGCCGCAAACAGGCGCGCCTGACCTTTGCGGGTGTCGCATGCGAACCGCTGGGTGCGGCTGGCGATGGCGAAGGCCTGCTGCGCCGGATCGAGGACCGGGCTGCGATCCTGTTCGCCTTCGAGCAGGTCGGCGGCGCCCAGGTGGCGCTCGAAATGGCGCGTGACTACGCGCTCGAGCGCTATGCGTTCGGGCGGCCGATCGGCTCGTTCCAGGCGATCAAGCACAAGCTCGCCGACGTCTACGTCGCCGTCGAACTCGCCCGCTCCAACGCCTATTACGGGGCCTGGGCACTCGCCAACGACGCACCGGAATTGGCGACGGCTGCCGCAGCCGCCCGTGTTGCCGCCAGCGAGGCGTACTTCCTCGCCTCCAAGGAGAACATCCAGGTGCACGGCGGCATGGGCTACACCTGGGCCTTCGATTGCCACCTCCATTACCGCCGCTCGAAGATGCTGGGCGTAACGCTCGGCAGCGCGCGCAAATGGAAGGATCGCCTCATCACGCAGCTCGAGACGAGCAACGCTCCGGCCTGAAGGGAAGCCCGCCATGGATTTCAGCGATACGCCCGAGGAAGCCGCCTACCGCGCCAAAGCCCGCGCATTTCTGGAGGCGAACGCGCAGCGTCGGGAGGGGAGCAACATGCTCTACCGCGCGGGCGATGCGGACGAGGCCTTCATCAAGGCCGCCAAGGACTGGCAGGGCCGCAAGGCCGATGCGGGCTTTGCCGGCATCACGTGGCCGAAGGAGTGGGGTGGCCAGGGCGGGACGACAATTCAGCAGGTCATCTACGATCAGGAGGAAGCAAAGTTCGGCTTTCCGCGCGGCATCTTCGATATCGGGCTCGGCATGTGCCTGCCGACGGTGTGCAAGTGGGGCACACAGGAGCAGCGGGATCGCTATGCCCGCAAGGCGCTCAGGGGCGAGGAGATCTGGTGCCAGCTGTTCTCCGAACCAGCAGGTGGTTCGGATCTTGCTGCCCTGCGGACACGCGCGGAACGCCGCGGCGACGAATGGGTCGTCAACGGCCAGAAGATCTGGACCTCGGGGGCGCACTACTGCGATTTCGGTGTCATCGTCACGCGCAGCGACTTCGATGCACCCAAGCATAGCGGGCTCACGTACTTCTTCCTGGACATGCGCTCGCCCGGTGTCGAGATCCGGCCGATCAAGCAGATCTCGGGGGCCTCGCATTTCAACGAGGTGTTCTTCACCGACGTGCGCATTCCCGACAGCCAGCGTCTGGGAGCGGTGGGCGAGGGCTGGAAGGTCTCGCTGACGACCCTGATGAACGAGCGCTATACGATCGGGGGACGCGCCGGCGTCGACGTCGACGAGGTGCTGGAACTGGCCCGGACCGTCGAACTGGAGGAAGGACCGGCGCTGCGCAACGATGCCGTGCGCGAGAGGCTCGCGGACTGGTACGTGATGAGCCGGGGGCTGAAGTATTCGCACTTCCGCACGATGACGGCGCTGTCGCGTGGCGAGACGCCGGGGCCCGAATCCTCCATCGGCAAGCTGGTCGTCGCTTCCAAGCTGCAGGCGATGTCGAGTTTCGCCATCGACCTCCTCGAACAGGGCGGTGCGATCAACGATCCCAAGTATGCGCCGATGGTCGGGCTCTTCCAGCAGGTGCTGATGACCTCGCCCTCGTCGCGGATCGCGGGCGGCTCGGACGAGATCATGCGCAACATCATCGCCGAGCGCGTGCTCGGCCTGCCCGCCGATATCCGAGTTGACAAGGGCGTTCCCTTCAACAAGGTGCCGACGGGGAAGACAGGAGACTGAATCGAGAGTGACGCCACCTCGGCGTGGGCGTGTCTGCGGCAGCGTGTCGACGCGTGCCGGACATGCGGCCGGTGTTCATCGCGTCATCATCGAAGCCTCTCCCATCTGGCTGGAGCATCACAGGTTGAAGCGGTTGTTCGACGTTGCCGTGTCGTCGGTTCTCCTGATCGGGCTGGGGCCGGTGATCGCCGTGTTGCTCCTGGCCGTGCGCGCCACGTCGTCGGGGCCGGCATTGTTCCGGCAGGAAAGGGTGGGGCGGTCGGGCAGCTCGTTCATCTGCTACAAGATCCGCACGATGCAGATGGACGCGCCGGCGGGTCCGACGCATCTCGTCTCCACGCAGCACGTCACGCCGCTGGGCGCGTACCTGCGGAAGTACAAGCTGGATGAACTGCCGCAGCTCTACAACGTGCTGGTCGGCGAAATGAGCCTGGTCGGTCCCCGGCCGTGCCTGACGACGCAGGCCGAGCTGATCGAGGAGCGCCGGAAGCGGGGTGTCCTGGACTTGCGGCCGGGCATCACGGGGGTTTCGCAGGTCGCCAACGTCGATATGAGAGATCCCCGGTTTCTTGCCGAGATGGATGCGACCTACATCGGGAAATCGTCGCTGCTGAACGATCTTCGCATCCTGGTGGCGACGATCCTGCCGCGTCCCGTGCCTTGAGCCCGTTGGACGACCGCCATCATTCTCGATCGGCGCTCAGGTTCCGCAGAAGGTCTGGCGGACGATTTCGTCCTCTCGCGGCGGCAGGGCGTAGCGCTCCTGGCCCGGGCGTTCGGTGAACGGTGCTGCGACGACACGCAGCAGGTCGTCGAAGAGCCGATACTCACCACGCGCGGTCGCGGCGGCCAGCGCCTCCTCGACGAGGTGGTTGCGCGCGATATAGGCAGGGTTCGTCGCCAGCATGCGCGTTGTGCGCCCAGGATCGGGCTCGGTTGCGATGCGGGCCCGCCAGCGGTCGAGCCAGACGGTCGCGCGGGCGGGCTCGCGAAACAGCGATGTGAACGTGTCCGCGCCAGCCTCGTCGCCGGCGCAGTGGGAGAGCCGGCGGAAGGCCAGTGTGAAATCGGCGCTGCCTTCGGCCATGGTGTCCAGGAGGTCGTCGATGAGCTGGCGGTCGTCGTCGCGGACCTCGTTCAGCCCGAGCTTCGCGCGCATGCCCTCGAGGTAGGCGGCCTGGAAGAGGCCCGGGAAGCGCGCGATCGCAGCATTGGCGGTCTCGAGCTGCCGGGCTTCGTCCCCCGCCAGCAGCGGCAACAGGGTCTCGGCGAAGCGGGCGAGATTCCACATCGCGATCTGCGCCTGATTGCCATAGGCGTAGCGGCCCTGGGTGTCGATCGAGCTGTAGACCTGGGCGGGATTGTAGGTGTCCATGAAGGCGCATGGGCCGAAGTCGATGGTCTCGCCGGCAATCGACATGTTGTCGGTATTCATCACGCCGTGAATGAAGCCGACGAGCAGCCAGCGGGCGACGAGGCCTGCTTGGCGTTCGATGACGCCATCGAGAAGCGCGCCAAAGGGATCCTGCGCATCACCCGCATCAGGATAGTGGCGGGCTATGACGTAGTCGGCGAGGGTTCGAAGCGCGTCGACGTCACGACGGACGGCAAAATACTGGAACGTACCGACGCGCACGTGGCTTGCGGCCACGCGCGTCAACACGGCGCCCGGCAGGACCGTTTCCCGGTAGACGGGCTCGCCCGTGGTGACGGCTGCGAGCGCGCGCGTTGTGGGGATGCCAAGGGCGGCCATGGCCTCGCCGACGATGTATTCGCGCAATACGGGGCCGATGGCCGCGCGTCCATCGCCGCGGCGCGAGAAGGGCGTGGGGCCGGAGCCCTTGAGCTGGATGTCGCGGCGTTGACCATGAATGTCGACGATCTCACCCAGCAGGATGGCGCGCCCGTCTCCGAGCTGGGGCGAGAAGCCGCCGAACTGGTGGCCGGCGTAGGCCATCGCCAGGGGATCGCTGTCGGGAGGCACGGCATTGCCGGCAAATACGGCGACCGCCTCGGGCGTGCGCAGATGGTCGGGATCGAGGCCCAGTTCGCGGGCCAATGCCTCGTTGAGCTTCACCAGGGCGGGGGCTGCGACGGGCGTCGGCGCCAGACGGGCATAGAAGTGCTCGGGCAGACGGTGATAGCTGTTGTCGAAACGGAACACTGATGCTGCTTTCGGCTGGGTGATGCTCATGCGTTGCTCCTCGCCCGGCCCCGGAGAGCATGCGCACGCGTCGTGCTCTCGATATGGTTCCTCGCCGTGTCGACGGGACGATGATCATAACGCCTTGTCGCCGCTGGCGCGAGTGCGCGGGCTCATGGCTTGCGGGTTGCGGGGGGAGCCGGGAGAAATCTACAACCTCGGCTCGGGCGCGGAGACGACGATCCGGCAGTTGGCCGAGCGGGTCAACGCGCTGACGGGCAACCCGACGCCGATCGCGCTGACGCCGGCGCGCGACTGGGACCGTTCCGGGCAGCGCTTCGCTGCCACCGACAAGGCGCGCGAGAAGCTCGGCTTTGTCGCCCAGGTGTCGCACGAGGAGGGCCTTCGCCGCACTGTCGCGTGGATGCAGGCGAACAAGGCCACGATCCTGCGCTGCATGATGCAGCACGCCCATTTCGTGCCGGAGGTGCGCGGCTACGCGGCGAAGGCCTGAGACGCCAACCGGACTGCGATATCGGGGCTCGACTGCGCAAGGCCGGGCGTTCATCGCGCCTTGATCGACAACGCCCTTGCCGCACGGATCGGTCGATCAAGACGCGACGCCACACTGGAGCCTGCGGGAGGTGGGGCGTCCGCTGCGAGGCTGCTGCAGCGGTCCGGTGCCTGCCAAAGAAAAACCCACCGCGCGGCGTCGGCCTGCGCGGTGGGCGATGCGTGGCTGGCTCAGAGCTTGAAGGGGACGACCTTCTGCTCCTGGGTGCCCAGGCCTTCGATCGTCAGCTTCATGGTATCGCCGGCCTTGAGGAAGACGGGCGGCTTCATGCCGAGGCCGACGCCGGGCGGCGTGCCCGTGGTGATGACGTCGCCAGGCTCGAGCACCATGAACTGCGACACGTAGTGCAGGATGAAATCGCACTTGAAGATCATCGTGCTCGTCGTGCCCTTCTGCATCGTCTTGCCGTTGACGTCGAGGGACATGGAGAGGTTGTTGACGTCGCGGATCTCGTCCGCCGTCACCAGCCAGGGACCGAGGGGGCCGAAGCTCTCGGCGCACTTGCCCTTCATCCACTGGCCGCCGCGCTCCAGCTGGAAGTGGCGCTCGGAGACGTCGTTGCAGATGGTGTAGCCGGCGATGTGGGAGGCGGCGTCCTTCAGGTCGACGTAGCGGGCGCGGCGGCCGACGACGAAGGCGATCTCCAGCTCCCAGTCGAGCTGCTTGCTGTCGCGCGGGATCATGACATCGTCATTGGGGCCGACGATGCAGTTCGACAGCTTGTAGAAGATGATGGGCTCGGCCGGGATGGGCTGGCCGGCTTCCTTGGCGTGGTCGGCGTAGTTGAGGCCGATGGCCACGAAATTGCGGACATTGCCGACCGGGGCGCCCAGACGCACGCCCTTGGGCGCTTGCGGAAGCGTCTTGGGGTCGATCGCGCGCAGATGGGCGAGCGAGGCCGGCGAAAGCACGTCGCCGTTGATGTCGGCGACATGGCCGGACAGATCGCGAATGATGCCATCGGCGTCGACGACGCCGGGCTTCTCGGCGCCGGGGGCACCGAAGCGGACGAGTTTCATGGGGGCGTTTCTCCTGGGCTGGTCTTGTGATCTGAAGACTTATGCCTAGGGGGCGCGCGTGCCCGTGTCCAGCGCAGAGCTTACTTGGAGGGGGCGGGCGCTGGTGCGGGTGCGGTGACGGCCGGCGTCTCTTTCAGGACGAGGCTGCCGATGGGATCGGTGGCGCCGGTGGCCGCGAGGTAGCCCGTGCCGATCAGGATCGCGGCGAAGGCCATCCAGAAGACCGGCTTGGCGCGCCGCCAGAGCACGGCCCAGGCCACGACGATGGCCGGGATGGCGAGGATGAGGGCGCCTGCGATCTTCGGTGTCATGTCGTTTCTCCCGTCTTGGCGCTGCGGGCCTGCGGCGTATAAGTCGCGCCGTCGACCACCTCGCGCTCGTCGAAGACGTAGCATCCGCCCTGCCAGAGGCTTTCGTGGCGCGGAACGCTGGCAAGATAATTCAGGATGCCGCCTTCGAGATGGTAGACCTCCTGGAAGCCGTGCGCCAACAGATGCGCGGAGGCCTTTTCGCAGCGGATGCCGCCCGTGCAGAACATGGCGACGCGCTTATGCCGGGCCGGGTCGAGCCGCCGGGCGACGAAGTCGGGCCACTGGGTGAAGCAGTCGAGCGCAGGATCGACGGCGCCCTCGAAGGTACCGGCTTCGACCTCGTAGGTGTTGCGGGTGTCGAGCAGCAAGACATCCGGGGCGCTGACGAGTGCGTTCCAGTTCTCGGGTGCGACGTAGGTGCCCACGCGCCTCGTCGGGTCGGCCTCGGGCGCGTGCAGGCTGATGATCTCGCGCTTCAGCTTGACCTTGAGCCGCTTGAAGGGATGGCGATCGGCTGTCGCGTCCTTGGTCAGGAGATCGGCGAAGCGGGGATCGGCGCGCAGGTCCCGAAGGAAGTCTGCCATGGTCTCCCGCGTGCCGGAAATGGTGCCGTTGATGCCTTCGGGCGCGACGAGGATCGTTCCCTTCATGTCGCGCGCACGCAGCGCTGCAAAGAGCGTGGCGCGCAAGGCCTGGGGATCCTCGATGGACACGAACTTGTAGAATGCGGAGATGGTGATGGTCATGCGGTCTCACAATCCCGTGGCCGTACTCAGATTTCGTCGTCGGGATCGCCATCGCGGCGCCAGGGCAGCGTCATGATCGAGATGCCCATGGCGAGGCTGCCGAACGTCAGGATGTTCAGGAAACCCAGCAGGATCATCACGAGCGCCGGCTCGGCGGAATTGGCGATGAGGTCTCCCAGGCCCGCGACGTTGGCGCGGATCAGGCCGGCAGTGAACAGAACGGCGAACGCGGCGCCCAGCCCCAGGTTGATTCCCAGATGCCGCAGCAGGCGGGGAATCTTGCCTGTCGGCCAGGGCGTGCGCGTCGGGGTCATGAACCGCCACCTTCCGTCTTGAGCCAGGCTCCGCAGCAGGCCTTGGCCAGCTCGCGCACGCGCAGGATGTAGCTCTGGCGCTCCGTCACCGAGATGACGCCGCGTGCATCCAGAAGATTGAACAGATGCGAAGCCTTGATGCATTGATCATACGCAGGCAGCGCCATCAAATGCCGGCTTTCGGAGCTGCCACGCTCGAGCAGCGCCCGGCACTCCTTCTCGGCATCGCGGAAGTGGG
Source organism: Hyphomicrobiaceae bacterium (assembly GCA_041397775.1). Lineage (GTDB taxonomy): Bacteria > Pseudomonadota > Alphaproteobacteria > Rhizobiales > Hyphomicrobiaceae. The sequence continues at coordinate 307,997 of JAWKWB010000003.1, forward strand.
CGAGGAGGAGTTCGGTGTCCGCATGTTCGAAATTGTAGCGCGAGTATTCCTGCTCGGCCTGCTGGAAGACGTCGTTGTAGGTCAGCTTGCGCGCGTCGTGGCGGCCGTTGAAGTTCAGGTCCCAGACCCGGTCGACGCCCTGCACGTACATGGCGAGGCGTTCCAGGCCATAGGTGATCTCGCCCGAGACGGGGTTGCAGTCGAAGCCGCCGACCTGCTGGAAATAGGTGAACTGCGTCACCTCCATGCCATTGCACCAGACTTCCCAGCCCAGGCCCCAGGCGCCCAGTGTCGGGCTTTCCCAGTCGTCCTCCACGAAGCGGATATCGTTCAAGGTGGTATCGATGCCGATGGCGTCGAGGCTCTTCAGGTAGAGGTCCAGGATGTCGGGTGGCGACGGCTTCATGATCACCTGGAACTGATAGTAGTGCTGCATCCGGTTGGGATTTTCGCCGTAGCGGCCATCCTTGGGCCGGCGCGAAGGCTGCACGTAGGCCGCGTTCCAGGGCTTGGGCCCGAGCGCGCGCAGCGTCGTGGCGGGGTGGAAGGTGCCGGCACCCACCTCCATATCGTAGGGCTGCAGGACCACGCAGCCCTGGGCGCCCCAGAAGCGCTGCAGGGTCATGATGAGATCCTGGAAGGATTCCTTGGGGCGAAGCCCGCCCAGATCCAGGGTGTCTTTGGACTTGTGCAGCGTCTTGGTCGGCATTGGGTGATTTCCCCGGGGAGAGGTGTTTTGCGGCGCACTATACGTAAATCTGCCATGGCGTCATCCCATAACCGCTGCGACGAACGGAGGCGCGCGGCATGGAATTGTTGAGTTGGGTGTGGTGGGCGACGACGAACGTCCTGGGCATGGCGCTGACGGTCGTCTGGTTCCTCATCGGCGGCTGGGTCTCGACACTGGCCCAGATCGGCATCGTGCTCATCGCCATCTTCGGCTACAAATATGGCTGGCGCCGGGCCCCGCTGGAAATCGTGGGGAAGGCGCGCCGCGTGGCTGGCATCGGCTGGGGCTGGGTGCGTCGCCGCGAGCGTGGCCACGACGCAGGCGGCAGCGAGCCCGTGTTCGTGCCCTCCGCCGTCAAGGTGGTGCGCCGGGGGCGTCCTGGAGATGTCAATCTGTCTTCGCTGCTCAACGTGGCGATGCTGACGGGGCTCATGGCCCTGTGTTTCGTCCAGGCGCAGTAGGAACGAATCGAGGTGTGCGATGTCGGCTGAGATCGTCAATCTGCGGCAGGCGCGAAAGCGGAAAGCGCGGGCGCAAAAGGAGGCGCAGGCGGAAGAAAACCGCGCGAAGTTCGGGCGGACAAAGGAAGAACGGCAGCATGTTACCGCGCAGCGCGATTTGGAGCGTCGTTCGCTTGACGCAAAACAACGCGAGCCCGATAGTGACGACGTAGATACTTGATCATTAACCGGTTTGTTGGCCGGAGCCACCAACCGCTTCGGCAAATTTCGCGATGTCACGACCTGTCAAACGATCATTCACGATCGACGGCCACCGGACGTCCATCTCTCTGGAATCGACCTTCTGGTCCGCGTTGAAGGACGTGGCGCGGGAGAGGAAGATGCCGGTCGCGCGGCTGGTGCAATCGATCGACCGCGGGCGCAGCAGCGGCGGCCTGTCGAGTGCCGTGCGCGTGTGGCTGTTGGACCACTACCGGAACGGCGGTGGCCGGGCGGGCTGATGCCTCGTTCCGGGGTTACACCGTGTCGGTGGGCGGCCCCAGATGCTTGACCATGTGCGTCACCGAGCGGTCCGTCATTTCCTCGATGCGCTCGGTGGCGTAGCCGTGCCGTGCGTACCAGGCGACACGCTCGGTGAGGCGCGTGCCGGTATAGAGCCGCATCGTGGCCCGGCCCAGCGTACGGGCGCGGTCCTCCGCCCAGGCCAGCATCATGCGGCCGACCCCGGATGCGGGGCGCGACGGGTCCGTGGCGATCGACCAGATCAGGAGATCGTTCGGGCGCGGCTCGAGGATCAAGACGCCATCGAGGCCGTGCGAGTTGTCGGCCAGCCAAACCTCCATGCTGCGGAAGATATCGCCATAATCGACGCGAAGCGGCAGCGGCTCGACGCCGAGGATGGGACGGTTCTTGGCGTAGGCCGCGTGCTGCAAGGCCACGACCGCATCGAGATCGGCGATGCTTGCACGGCGCAAGGTCATGGCGCCTCCGCCAGCGCCGCGGCGGTCAACGTGCCGAGCGCGATGCGCTGCCGGCCGTCCGCGTCGAAGTTCTCTGGCGCCAGCCAGCGCTCGTAGGCGGCCTTGAGGAGGGGCCATTCCTCGCCGATCATGGCGAACCACGTGGTGTCGCGGCTGCGCCCCTTGACGATGACGGCGCGGCGGAAATGGCCCTCGTAGGTGAAGCCGAAGCGTTCAGCCGCCTTGCGGGAGGGGGCGTTGAGCGCATCGCATTTCCACTCGAAGCGGCGGTAGCCCAGGTCCTCGAAGACGTAGCGCGCGAAGAGATAGTTGGCCTCTGTCGTGACGGGCGTGCGCGATATGGCGGGTCCCCAGTAGATGCTGCCGGTCTCGATGCAGCGATGCTCCGGCGCAATGCGCATGAGCGTCTGGCGGCCTTCGCAGCGGCCCGTGCGCTTGTCGATGACGGCGAAGACGAGGGGATCTGCGGATTTCTCGGCCTTGGCGATCCAGGCGTCGATGTCGGCGCGGGTCGCGGGGGGCTCCTCGACGAGATAGCGGAAGCGGCGTGCGGCATCCGGCGGCGAGGAGGCACGAAAGAGATCCCCGGCATGGGCGGCCGCGATCGGCTCGAGGCGGCAGAAGCGGCCTTCCAGTACCATGCGCTCGGGCCGCCGCGCCGGCCCAGGATCGGCGAGCTTCGGTCCGATCGGCAGCCCCGAACCCGGGTCGATCTCCTGTGGAATCTGGTCGTCGTGGATGGATTTCATGGGCGCGCGCGGGCTCCAGGAGGCAGCAGATGCGGAGATGCGCACCCTATCGCGAACCGCTCGACAAGGACAGACCGTCCGGCGTCCGGGTGAGTGTCGTCAGTGCCGGTGCGTGTGGTGCATGTCCGGGGTGTGCGCGTGCTTGTGCCGCAAGCGTTCATGACGATGCCGGTGGGTGTGGGGCTCGCCGGGCGGATCGCCGGGGGCGTGCTCGTGTCTATGATGCTCGTCGTGCACGTGCCGGTGGGTGTGTTCCATCGGCTCGTGCTCATGCTCGTGCTCGTGGACTTCCGAAAGATGCAACCAGACGCCCACCCCCATGAGGAACCCTGCGGCCATGAGCTGAACGGTCAGTGGCTCACCGAGAGCCAGTACGGCAGCGATGGCGCCGAGGAAGGGTGCGGTGGAGAAATATGCTCCGGTGCGCGCGGTGCCCAACGAGCGCAGGGCCAGGACGAACAGCACGAGGCTGACACCATAGCCGAGGAAGCCGACCATCCCGGCAAGCCCGATCGTGCCGGCCGCTGGAAGTGTGCCGCCGCTCGTCAAGCCGATGAAGAGGTTCACCGGGCCCGCGATGAGGCCCTTCAACTCGACGATCTGCAGTGGATCGGCAAGCGACACCTTACGGGTGAGATTATTGTCGAGCCCCCAGGCAAGGCAGGCTCCCAGAATGGCGAGTGGCCCGGTCAGACCCGAAAGCGACGGCGTTCCGGACCACGACAGCACGGCCGCACCGGCCACCAACATCAGCATGCCAACCGCAATGCGGCGATCGAAATGCTCGTGAAAGACGAACCAGGCCAGCAAGGCGGTTGCGACGCCTTCCAGGGTGAGGAGGAGCGAGGCGGCGGCGGCATCCGTCTGCGCCAGCCCGAGCATGAGCAGTATCGGCCCAGCCACGCCGCCTGCAGCGATTGCACCGCCGAGCCAAGGCCAGTCTCTTGCGGAGAGCGTTGCCTCGGCGGCGCCGTCCTGTGGGGAGCGTGACGTGCGAAGGCGGCGCAGCACGGCGATGCCGATGCCCGCCCCGCAACAGAGAAGGCCGGCCAGAATGGCGGGATGGACTGAGCCCAGCAGCAACTTCGCCGCCGGCGTCGAAAGTCCGAACAGGCCGGCAGACAACAGGGCAAGAGCGACAGCTTGACGGTTCATGACGCGAGCTTACCAAGCTTGCCGGCGTCAGACGAGCCGGCATTCTCGATTGCGGGAGGGCTGTGCCGCTTGCCCGCTTCGCCGGCTGCGTGCGGGTTGCACCGATGGCGGCAGGTCGACGTGTCCAACCTGGGCCCGCCGTCGCGTGATGTCGCGCTCAGCGGGGGGCGCGGGACGTCTTCGTCGCCTGCAATGCCGCCGCTGGCTTGGCGGGAAGGCGGACGCGGGCCAAAAGTCCCTTGGGAACGCGATTGTCGAGGGTCACGTCGCCGCCATGCGTGCGCAGGATGGTCCTGGCAACCGTGAGGCCCAAACCGTAGCCGCCGGTCTGGCGGCCGCGCGAGGGCTCGCCTCTGGCGAAGGGTTCGAACAGGGCCTCGATCTGATCGGCGGGGAGGCCCGGGCCCTCGTCCGCGATGCGGATGACGACTTCATCTTCGGTGTTGTCGAGGGTGACCGTCGCCGAACCGCCATACTTGACCGCGTTCTGGACGAGATTGGTCAGGGCCCGCTTGAGTGCCAGATGGCGGCCTGGAACCACGACGTGTCTCGGGCCGCTGACGACGACGCTTTCGCCAATGTCGGTGGCGTCGGCCGCGATCGAGTCGAGAATGGCCGCGAGATCGACCATCTCGATATCCTCGCTCGACTGGTCATCGCGAAGAAAGGCCAGGGTCGCGGCGATCATCGCTTCCATCTCGTCGAGATCGACCTCGATGGAACGGCGCACCTTGGGGTCTTCGATCCTGGCGATGCGCAAGCGCAGGCGCGTCAGCGGCGTCCTGAGGTCGTGGCTGACGGCGGCCAGCATGTGCGTGCGCTCGTCGACCAGTCTGCGAATGCGGTGCTGGAGCTCATTGACCGCCGTGGCCAGCGTCCGGACCTCGCGCGTTCCCGTCGCGGGCAGGTCTGCATTGGCGGAGGTCTGGAACAGACTGCGCGCACCATCGGCCAGACGCTGGAGGGGACGGGTCAGCCATTGGCTCATCAGGACCGCCACCAGGACGACACCGAGGGCGCCGAAGACGGCAGAGAGGAGCGCGCTCGGCGCTGCCGCCCGCGTTGCCTCGACACGTGCGAGCGTGACGTTCAGCCAGGTGCCATCCGCCAGGGGGAGCGACAGGAGCGTGGTGTGGTACGCATCGACCGGCTTGCCGGGCTCGTGTGTCTGGTCGGAGGTCCGGTTCGTTCCGATGACCAGCCCCTTATCGCGCAGGGCCGGCGATCTCGCAACGAGCCCGTCCCGCAGGCGTGCGGCGACACGATCGAGATAGCCTCCCGGCGTAGCGAGCGGCTCACGCCCCCAGTGAAGCTCGAGCGGGCCGCCCGACAGGCGGTGCGCGGCACGGTCTCGCCGGTCGGGCTCGATCGCCATGATGGTGTCGGAGAGAACGAGCAGGCGCTCGACGACTGCCGCCGTGTTGCGTGCGGTGACCTCGTGCTCGATACCGCGCTGATAAAGATACTGTGCTGCCGCAAGGATCGAGCCGAGGCCCAGCACGAGGACGACGATCGTCCGACCCGCGATCGTATCCGTGAGCCAGCTCATGAGCGCCTGACGGTCGCGACGAACATGTAGCCGGCGCCGCGCACCGTCTTGATGAAGCTCTCGCCCTCGGTATCGCTGTCGATCTTGCGGCGCAGGCGGCTGACCTGGACATCGATGCTGCGGTCCAGGTTTTCGGCATCGGGGCTCCTGGCCGCTTCGAGCAACTGGTCGCGCGAGAGAACGCGCTGGGGCATCTCCACGAACGCGAGCAAGAGATCGTACTCGCCGGCTGAAAGGTCGATGATCACGCCGGTGGGATTGCGCAGCTCCCGCCGCAGGACGTCGAGGCGCCAACCATCGAATTCGTAGAGCCGGGTCCGCGCGGCAAAGCGAACGTCTGCCGACATGTTGGCGCGACGCAGCAACGCCTTGATGCGCGCCAGCAGCTCGTTGGGACTGAAGGGCTTGCTCACGTAGTCGTCGGCACCGATCTCGAGTCCGACGATGCGATCCGTCTCGTCGCCGCGCGCGGTCAGCATCACGATCGGGATGTCCGAAGAGGCGCGCAGGTTGCGGCAGATCTCGATGCCGCTCTGGCCGGGCAACATGATGTCGAGGATGACGAGATCGGCGCGGGCTCCCGATCGCAGGTGCCGCATCAGATCCTTGCCGCTGCCGACGCCGGTCACGGCGAATCCGTTTTCGGAGAGGTAGGCGCTCAGAAGATGCCTGAGGTCGGGATCGTCATCGCAAACGACGATGTAGGCATCAGGCGACGATGGCTCGCCGCCCGCTGCCAATTCGGTATCCGAGGGAGGCGTCGGGTTGTGCCTCGGCATGTCTGCAGCGCCCTCATTGCAGGGGCGTCAGTCTGACCTGATAGCTGGCGCCGCCGACGTCCTTCGTCTTCAAGATGACCCGCATGCCCTTCTTGGCAACGAAGTCGCCCTTGCCCTTCATCGTATTGCTGCCGGCGGGCTGCAGCGCAACCTTATAGTTCTTGCCCGACAGCAGGACTTGCGCCTCAGCCGTGCCGCTCGTGGTGGCGACGGGCTTCTCGTTCTTGTCGGTCACGTAGAGTGTGAGATCGCCGCCGCTGGCAACCAGTTCCAGATGTTGCGCACCGCCACCTGCATCCACCACATGGCCGCCGTTGGGGCCTTTCGTGAACTTGCTGTCGGAGTGTGCCATGGCGGGCGTGGCGAAGACGAGAGCGGCGCCGAGCATGAGATACTTGAGCATTGCGATGTTTCCCTTCGTTGACGTTTTCTGCGGCGGCTTCAGTAGGCCTGCGCGGCCGCCTGACCGAGATTTGCCTCGTCGCGGGCGGCCCGCAGCCGTTCGATGGCGGGATTCCCATACCGGAGGAAGAGTACGGGTGTGAGGAGGGTGTCCAGGAGGGTGGAACTGACGAGCCCTCCAAAGATCGTGATGGCGACGGGATGGAGGATCTCCTTGCCCGGCTGGTCCGCGCCGATCATCAGCGGCACCAGGGCCATGCCTGCGGACAGGGCCGTCATGAGCACGGGTGTCAATCGCTCCAGACTGCCGCGGACGATCATCTGCGGTCCGAACCGTTCGCCTTCGATCAGGACCAGGTTGATGTAATGGCTCACCTTCAAGATGCCGTTGCGCGCGCTGATGCCGGCGAGCGTGATGAACCCGATCATCGTCGCAACCGACAGGGGTTGGCCGACCAGCCAGAGCGCCACGACGCTGCCGATCAGGGCCAGCGGCACGTTGCCCATGATGATCAGGGCCAGGACAGCGGATTTGTAGCGGCTGAAGAGCACGACGAAGATGGCCGAAAGGGAGACGACGGACAGCAGGGCGATGAGGCGGGATGCTTCCTCCTGGGCCTGGAACGTGCCTTCCAGCGAGGTGAAATACCCCTCGGGTAGCTGCACGCCGCCTGCGACCGAGCGGACGGCCGCAATGATGCGCGCCATGTCCGAACCGTCGGTGTTGGCGAAAACGACGATCCGGCGCCGCGTGTTGTCACGCAGGATCTGGTTGGGGCCGTCCGTCTCGGCGACGGAGGCGAAGGAGGAGAGGGGAATACGGCCCGACGGGGTCTCGATGCGCAGCCGGGCCAGGCCTTCCGTCGTGCGATCGCGGTCGGCAACGCGCAGGACCACGTCGTAGCGGCGGCTGCCGTCGACGACCTGCGATACCTCGCGGCCATTGACGAGCGATTCCAGGGCCTCGGTGACGCGCGCCGGCGTCACGCCGAGCTGCGCTGCCTTGTCGTAATCGACGGCGACCTGGACCTGGGGAATGCGCACCTGCCGCTCGATCTGGAGGTCGACGATGCCGGGGATCGCCTCCATGCGCGCGCGCACCTGCTCGGCAAGCGCACGCAAGGTGTCGAGATCGTCGCCGAAGATCTTGAGCGCGATCTGTGCTCTCACGCCCGAGAGCATGTGGTCCAGGCGGTGCGAGATCGGCTGGCCCACGTTGATGTTGGCGGGCAGGACGGCAAGCCGCTTGCGGATCTCTGCGATGATCTCCTCGCGGCCTCGCTCGGAGGGCGTCAAGTCCACGTCGATCTCGGCGGAGTGGACGCCTTCGGCATGCTCGTCGAGTTCGGCGCGGCCTGTGCGCCGGCCCACCGATTTCGCTTCGGGAACCTGCAGGATCAACCGCTCCGCGATCAATCCGACGCGATGCGATTCCACGAGCGAGATGCCCGGGCGGAACAACATCGAGATCGTGAGCGTGCCCTCGTTGAAGGGCGGCAGGAACGAGCGCGGGAGGAACAGGGCGCTGGCGGCCGCGAGTGTCACGGCGACGAGCGCCGACGCCATGATGAAAGCCTGCTTGCGAAAGGCCCAGGCGAGCATGCGGCGGTTGCCCGCCTTCAGCCGCCGGATGAGCCAGCTATCGTGCTCGGCGGAGGCCGACGGCGATTTCAGGAGGTAGTAGCACAGCACCGGAGTGACGGTGATGGACACGACGAGGCTTGCCAGGATCGAGACGATATAGGCGATGCCCAGCGGCGCAAAAAGGCGGCCTTCGATGCCCGACAACGCGAACAGCGGCACGAATACGAGCACGATGATGGCCGTGGCATAGATGATGCCCGAGCGGACCTCCTGCGAGGCCCGAGCGATGACCGTGAGCGCGGGCTCGGGAACAGGCCTGGCCTTGTTCTCGCGCAAGCGGCGGAACACGTTCTCGACGTCGACGACCGCATCGTCGACCAACTCGCCGATGGCGATGGCGAGCCCGCCCAGCGTCATCGTGTTGATGGTGAGCCCCAACAGATGGAACACGATGACGGTCACGAGGATCGAGATCGGGATGGCGGTCAGGGAGATCAGCGTCGTGCGCCAATTGAGGAGGAAGGCAAACAGCACGACCGCGACCACGACCAGCGCTTCGAGCAGCACTTTCGTCACGTTGTCGATCGAGACCTTGATGAAGTCTCCCTGCCGAAAGAGGATCGCCGTCTCGATTTGCGTCGACGTTACGCGCTTCAGGTCGGCAAGCGCCGACTCGATCTGCCGGGTCAGGCGCAGCGTGTCTCCCGTGGGCTGCTTCTGGATGGAGAGGATGACCGCCGGCCTGCCCATGTGGCCGGCATCGCCACGCTTGATCCGGGCGGCGTAATCGACTTCGGCGACCTGTGAGAGCCGTACGGATATGCCGTTGCGATGGCTGACGGGGAGATCCCGCAGGTTCTCCAGACGGGTCGTGCGCCCGATGTTGCGGATCAGATATTCCCTGGCATGCTGATCGACGAAACCGCCGGCCGTATTCGACCCGAATTGCCGCAATGCCTCTTCGATCTCGGCGCGGCTCACGTCGAGGGAGCTCATCTGGGCAAGGTTGAGCGTCACGCGGTACTGGCGCACCTCGCCCCCGATCGGGATGACCTGCGCGACGCCGGGGATCGTCAGGAACCTCGGCCGCAGGACCCAGTCGGCGTGCTCGCGCAATTCCATGGGGCTGGCGCTGTCGCTCGACAATGCAACCAGCATGATCTCGCCCATGATCGACGTGATCGGTCCCATCTGGGGAACGATGCCGCGGGGCAACTGCTCGCGCACCACGTTGAGCCGCTCGGTCACCTGCTGGCGGTTGCGGTAGATGTCCGTGCCCCAGGCGAACTCCACATAGATGATCGACAGGCCGACGCCGGAGACCGAGCGCACGCGCGTGACGCCGGGCATGCCGTTCATCGCCGTCTCCAGCGGGAAGGTGACGAGGGTTTCGACTTCCTCGGGGGCGAGACCGGCGGCCTCGGTCATCAGCGTGACAGTGGGGCGGTTGAGATCGGGGAACACGTCGAGGGGCAACGAGCGCATCGTGAGTGCGCCGTAGACGATCAGTATCGCGGCCCCGGCGAGCACGAAGAGGCGGTTGCGCAGGCTGCGGGTGACGAGGAAGTTGAACATGGCGCTCGTCCTTCCTCAGCGAACCTGATTGAGGAGGGTCACGCCGTCGGTCACGACGCGCTTTTCCGCCGTCAGCCCGGACGTCACGACGACCGAGGTGCCGTCGAGAGGGGCGGCCTTTACAACTTGCGGTTCGAACCGCTCGGCGTCCGTCTTGATCCAGACCACGGGGAGACCCGTCGGCCCCCGCACGATGGCAGAGGAGGGCAACACGAAGCCGCTCACCTTCCTTGTCGATTGCAGGACGACCTTGACGGGCGCCCCGATCGCCAAGCCCTTGGCGGCGGCCTTCATCTTGAAGGTCAGGACGGTGGCCTGCTGGCGCAAGGCCAGTCCCTGCCCCATGAAGGTCAGGGGGATCTGCTCGCCGGATTGGGTGACGGCGAACGCCTGGTCCAGGTCGCTGAAGTCGTGCTTGCCGAAGGAGATCGCCTCGACCCACAACTGCGAGGGATCGACGATCTCGAACAGGATGTCACGGGCATCGACGATCTGGCCGATCGCGGCATTGGCGAGGGAGACGACGCCGCTGATCGGCGCCAGGACTGGCTCGCGGCGTGCGACGCTCGGCACGAGTTCGGCCCGTTTTCTCGTCAACGCCTCCAACTCGCCCCGGACCTCGTCGACCTTGACCTGGGGAACGGATCCCGGCGTGCGGTCGTAGCGGGAGAGGATGGTCCTGTTCTTCTCGATGCGCGCCTCGGTCTCCGCGATCAGGCTTTCGATGTTCGCGCGGTCGGCAGCTTCGATATAGGTCTGGACGTAGGCGAGTGCTTCGCCCTTCTTCACGGACTTGCCGACGTAGGGGAGGCCGCCGGGCGCGGCCTCGATCCGGCCGGGGCGTCCCGGTTGCACCCGGCCGAAGTTCTCGGGCCCGGCGATGGTCGTGCCCGTCAGCTCCATCGACACGGCCGCCGCGCCCTTGGCGGTCAGGGTCGTGCGAATGGAAAGGAGATGCTGCGTCGCCTTGGGCACGAACAAGCTGGCGTCGGGCATGCGCTGCGCAAGGTCGGTCGCCATGGTGGAGGGTACCGTGGGCAGCGGCGCGGTCGAAGCCTCTGCCGCATGCGAAGAGCCCGGTGGCCACGCCAGTGCCGCCAAAAGCGCGACCAGAAGCACGCCCGCCGTGCGATGCAATGGTGCGATAGCCCTCGTCGCGCCCTCTTCATGCTGGCCAGGTCCGACGCCGCCGTCAGGGGAATGGGTGCGCGCGGCTGGCGCCATGTGATCTGCTGCGGCCCGGCCGCCCGCGACGTACAAGGTCAACAGGACCCCGGCGACGAGCCCGCCGGCAATGGCCAGCAACAGATCCGGGCGTGCCGTGAAACCGGAGAAACTGGAGGCGAAACTGGAGGCGGAAGCCGCCGGTGCGGGAGCCTGGGTGGCGACCCGCGTCATGGTTCCTGCGAGCAGATCCTGTGCGCCGTCAGCCAATGTCAACGTGAAGACGAGGTCGAGCGGCTTGTTCGTATCGAGCCAGGGCGCATCGAGGGAAAAGACGCCGTCACCCTCGGCCTTCGCCTCGGCGGAATCGTCGCCCGCCGCGACGGTCATCCGCGCGCCCCTGATGGGCTCGTTGGTCGCGAAGGTATGCAGAAATACGGTGAGGCGTTGCTTGCCCGAGGATACGCCGACCAGTTCGAAGTCGGGTGTAATCGCGACGACGCGCGGGGCGACGGGCAGGGCAAGCGGTGCCGGCTTGTCGTGATCGTGGCCTTCGTGTGCGAGGGCCGGGACGAGGCCTGCGAGAAGCAGCACAAGCGCGACAATCGCCCCAAGCGTCGCTCTCGAACCAGGCATGGTCATCCCCTCTTGCCGCCCACCACGAGTGCGCGAAGGTAGGATGCTAAGATTTCAAGCCGATTTCCCGATTGTGTCAGAGTGTTTCAGGGGAGGCATAACGGTCACATCGCCAACCCGCGCACTACGAGAGAGCGCGGCAAATCGCGGCGCGAAATAGGAAGAGGTTGACCTAAACGCAGGCAACAGCGCCATGGATGGACAGGGTATGACGCAGCTCGCCGCTGTCGTGCTGTGGCGTGCTATGGCTCACCGTGTCGGACATGGGTTCAGTTTATTGGGGACAAAGGTCCAAGTGCTCACTATCCCGAGACCCGTTCAGGCTATTCGCCGATCGGTGGCAGGGGATGACTCATGGCTGTTCTCCACATGTCGACTACATTCTGCAGGATCGCCGACAGCGCCCGCTTCTCCGTAAAGTTGTTCGTCTCAATGATTACCTGATCGAGCCCGCCGTAGTTGCCCTTGCCATAGTGCATCTCGCCCCATCCTGAGCCGATAACCACGGCTGCCTTGCTGGATGAGACAAGGCGAGTTCTGTCGCGAAGCTCCGCGTGCTTATACGCATCGACTACGTCCCCAAGCAGCGTCAGGTCGCGAATGGGGTAAGGCGATCGAAGCATCCGACACATGGGCTCAACGTGTTGGCGCAAGCGCGAGACAGCATCACGTCCCGACCCGATCGAGTTTGGTACCCAGGCAGGTCGATCAGTGGCCGCCACATCCGCAAAATGGTAGGCGGGCACTGCGGCGTTCATCCCCGCAACGAGAGCCGCTGCTCGGGCGTCATGCAGCAGCGCGCTATCGCCACTTTTCACCGCAGCAACGAGGGATCGCTCGGCAGCGATGAACGCGCGGAAATTCCGAACGACGAATGTCGCGAAGTAATCGTCGAGGCGTTTCATTTGCCCCCGCTGCAGCTCCCGCGGCTGGCTGCATATACGCGATCGAACTGAGCCTTTTCAGAGCGTATTTGGGTTAGAGAGATTGGCTGAGCCTTTGATTTAATTGGTCGGAGCGGGGAGATTTGAACTCCCGACCCCCAGTCCCCCAGACTGGTGCGCTAACCAGGCTGCGCTACGCTCCGACGTTGTCTGTCGTGCTGCGGGGGCGCGCCCCTCGGCCCGGTGCACGGCTTCCGAAATCGGAGATGCCAGGAGCGGTCGGGCCGGGTGCGCGTGTGCGCGACAGGGAGCACCGTTTACGACGCGCGCTCGCGCACGTCAACGCCTTCATGACGCACGGCCTCGTCCCTCGCCGCGGGCGCGTGCCGGTCGCATGGGCCATGCGCGGCGCTGTGGGCCATTCGCGGGCGGTCAGGATCGCCGGCTGGCGACATGCGGTGGGAAAACGGGGCGCGCGATGGGGCGATGGGGCTCGGGAGGACGCCATCCGCCTTGGACGGGCCAAGGCGCTGGAGGAGGTGGTGCGGTGCAGGCAGGCGGTCAGCGACGAGGCTCGGCGGTGCTCAGGCCTGTGTGCCGCCATAGGCGCGCCAGATCGGGATCGACAGGCCTAAGCGCTTGTAGGCGATGACGGCGTTGAGCACGGCGCCCAGGGCCAGGACCGTGGCGGACGAGATGGCAGCGCCCATGAGGCCGAGGGCTGGCACAGTGATCACCTGCAGGACGATGTTGAGCGCGGCCATCGCCATGAAGACGGCGGCGCAGGCCTTCTGCTGGCCGAGCATGTTCAGCAGGAACTCGGACGGGCCCATGGCGGCGCGGCCGAGATAGCCCAACACGAGCACGAGCATCACGGGATAGCCGGAAGTGAACTTCGGTCCGAACAGCCACAGCAGGGGCTTGCCGAGCGTCAGGAGCAGCGCAGCGGCCGCCAGCGACGGCCAGAACGTCCAGGTGACGCTCTGGCGCACGAAGGCACGCAGGCCGTCGTGGTCGCCGCGCGCATTGAGCGCGGAGAAGCGCTTGGCGGCCGCACTTCCCACGGCGTAGTGCACGAACAGCACCAGCGCCATCGTCTTGGCGGCGGCAAAATAGAGCGCGGCCTGCTCGGGCTGCAGGTAGTGCGCGATCACGAGCACGTCGGTGCTCTGCAGCAGCAACTCCGAGCCGGTGATGGCGAGGAGCGGCAGCGACATGCCGAGCCACAGGTCGGGGCGGCGTTCGCGCGGGCCGGCGTTGACTGCGGCGCCGAGGCGGCGGTGCAGCAGGGCGGTCTGGATCGCGACGGCGCTCCAGGTGGCGAGGACGGCGCAGCCGACGGCGGTCTCGGCCGACATCGGCAGTTGCAGGAGGCTCGCGGCGCCCATCAGCATCAGGATCAGCAGCGGACGGAAAACGTAAGGGGGCAACAGGCCAACGGCCATCCAGCCGCTGCCGCGCCCGATGCCATCCTGCACATCGGAGATGGCGATCATCGGGATGCAGACGAGTGCGAGGTAGGCCGGCAGCACGTAGGCGTGATCGAGGCGGCCGGAAAAGACGACGAGGCCGGCGAGGCCGAGCGTGGCGACGGCGCTTGCCGACGCCAGCGCGGTCATGCGGCCGTAGCGCAGGAGGCCGCGCAGGAGATTGGTCTGGGCCTGCTCCTTGTATTCGGGGATCAAGCGGATCATCGCCGTGGCAAGTCCCAGGTGGGACAAGCCGCCGAGCACAAGGATCCAGGTCCACACGAAGACGTAGATGCCGTATTCGTGGCCACCCATCCAGCGGGCGAGCGCGATCTGGGAGAGATAGAGGATGGCGGCACTGACGACGCGCACGAGAAATGCCAGCACGGCGTCGCGCTGGAGACGATCATTCTCCGACGCCGGACTGATGAGCCGGCGCGCGTGCGCGATCACGTCGTCGCGGCTCAAACCCGACACATGCTTCTCGGCTTGCGGGCTCGGATTATCCGAAGCAATTTCCACGATACCTCTGGCGGCTCGACAACGCGCCGACGCGGCGGGCTGATCAGCAGGCGCATAGCATGCGGCTGGTTAGGATTTTATGGATCGCTCTTTCGTGCGACGTCTGATCGTCTCTGCAACCCCTGCCCAGGCCCAGCAGCGGCCGGCATCGCCTTCCAGCGAATGATAGGTGGAAAAGAAGTCCGCGACATCGGCAGCGTGCTGGCCATGCTGGCCTTCGAGTACGCACGCCATCGTTTTGACGTCGCGGGGCGTCGGGGTCACGTCGTTGTCGGGGTGCCAGAGGGTCGTCATGCCTGCTCTCGTGAGTGGTAGCGTTCGAGACAAGTCAAGCAAGAACGACGCCAGATGCACCCGGCTGGAAACGTCTTGTTGCAGCGTCGGTTGTGTCCCGCCTGAGGATGGGGTGGCCGGTGCGGGCTGGGCGGGGATGCGTCATTTAGGCACAATCCCGGGAGAAGATGGTACGGTGGGAGCCTGGAAACGGAGGATGCGCGGTGCGCAAATTGGCTGAAATCGCCGTGCTCGCGATGGTGTCGATGGCCGCGAGCGGTCTTGCCGCGGGGCAAACGCCCAGCGGGACCTTGCCCGCGGCGCCGCCCGCAAGCCCCGGCAATGCCGGGCCGGGAGTGCCCTCTGGGCTACCGCAACAGGGGGCGCCGTCGCGTCCCGGCGGCGAGGCGGACAGCGGGCGGGCGCCGGCGCCGCGGGGGTGCCGCTACCGGGAGCGCAAGCTCGAGCTGATCGTGTGAGGCGAGCGCCTGTGCGCGCCGGCAAAATGCGAAAGGGCGCCGCGAGGGCGCCCTTGTCACCTGGATGATGCTCCGGGCCGCCTGCCGGATCGGGCAGACGGCCGCGGGCCGGGGTCCTACTGGGCCCAGAACTCGACGAAGGCGTATCCCTTGCCCTTGGCCTGCGCGTCGAGCAGGCGCGAGCGGTAGCTCACCTTGATGTCCTTGATGGGCTTCGGCTTCAGGCCGATCGGGCCGTAGCTCAAACCGGAGTCCACCTTCTGGCCGACGGGGATCGTGTCGGAGGTGCCGTCGCCGTACTCAATGACCAGCTTGTTCAGCGTGATGGCGCGATCCTTCACGTCGAGACGCAGGCGATTGAAGCCCCAGTTGCGCGTCACGGACACGGTGTCGGTCTCGTAGCCCAGGCCCTTCTTGATGCTGAAGAAGAGCGGCTGCTGGCCACCGAGATAGAGCCAGCCGCGGTTTCCGGCGTGCTTGAAGGCCTCGCCGGTGACCTGGATCGGGCCGCCAGCCGTCGCGGTGGGGCCGGGGCCGTACCAGCCTTCGGCGTACTCGCCGTAGACCTCGATGCGCGCCTGGCCACGGAAGCCCGGACGGCTCTTGTAGACCAGCTGGATCTCACGGATGAAGCGGTCACCCTTCAGCGTGAACCACTTGGTGCGGGCGTTGGCGGGCACATTCGCGGCGACCGCGAGCACGTCGGGATCGCCATTCGAGTAGACCACGCGCAACTCGTTGATGAAGATATCGTTGTCGAGCACGCGCAGGCGGATCTTGTCGAACTTGCCGAATTCGCTGCCGACCTTGATCACGTCGCGGTCGATGCCGAAGCCGACGTGCTGTGCGCCGAAGAGGACGTCGCCACCAGCGGTGACGGTGCCGGGGCGAGCCGTATTGGCCTTCGGGATGGTGGGCGCGACGGCGACGGGAACACCCGACGTCGGGCGCGTGGGCGCGGAGGAGACCGGGGTGCCGCCCGATCCGCCGTTCGGGCGCACGGCGCGTGCGCCGCTGCGGCTGGTGAGGCCTACGATCCGCACGCGGGCCTTCTGGCCCTGGCCGATCGGCGCCTTGTAGTGCATCACGATCTGGTCGATGAACTTCTCGCGGCCGACGCCGTTGCTGGGGCCGATCGGGCGCGTGCGTACGTCGACGGCATCGAGGCGGATGTTGCGACCGCGGTCCTCGGTGAAGACGCTGCCGTCGGCATACTTGATGTCGATCTTGCGAATGTCGACGACGGATCCATCCAGAGAATAAACCCGGATGCCGCTGAAGCGGCCGGGGATGCTCCTCGTGTCGATCCGATCGATGTCAGGGAGGATCTTGCCGACCGTCTCCTCTGCGAGCGTAACCTCGACCTGCGCATTGGCTGCGGACGTCGCGCCAAATGCGAACAGGGCGAGGGCTCCAATCATAAGCCTCCGCAACATACACCACTCCCTACATTCTGTTCACGATCCCCGGATGGCGGGATGGCCTTTAGCCTACCCAGAAGGCCCAAAAAAGGCTATTCGCCGGAGTCGAGCCCAAGTCGCTTCTCCCGGCGACCGCGACTTATTAGGCACACGGCGTATCGGCTGGCCGAAGACGCGGCCGCGGGGGCGCCGGTGACGACGCAAGGTACTGAAAGGACGAGACAATGGCGACAATCGCCGAACAGCAGCAGAGCCCCCGTGGCGACGCGGCCACAGCTATTGCCGTGTTGAAGCAGCAGTTTGGGGACCGCCTACAAACCGGAGAGGCGTTGCGCCGACAGCACGCCCATACGCTGACGTGGCTGCCCAATCAGCCGCCGGATGCGGTGCTCTGGCCCATGTCCACCGAGGAGGTGCAGGACATCGTCAAGGTAGCGGCGGCGCACCGCGTGCCGATCATTCCGTTCGGCGCCGGCACCTCGCTGGAAGGCCATATCAACGCGCCCTACGGCGGGCTGTCGCTCGACTTCAGCCGCATGGACGCCATTCTCTCCGTCAACGACCGGGATCTGGATGCGGTCGTCCAGGCGGGTGTGTCGCGGCGCGCCTTGAACGAGCATCTGCGGGACATGGGGCTGTTCTTCCCCGTCGATCCGGGCGCCGAGGAGGCGACGATCGGCGGCATGGCGGCGACGCGGGCGTCGGGCACGACGGCCGTGCGTTATGGCACGATGCGCGAGAATGTCCTCAACGCGACGGCGGTGATGGCGGACGGCTCGATCATCCGTACGGCGCGGCGCGCGCGCAAGTCTTCGGCCGGCTATGACCTCACCAAGCTGCTGGTGGGCTCGGAGGGGACACTCGGCATCATGACCGAGCTGACGGTGCGGCTCTATGGCATTCCCGAATGCACGATGGCGGCCGTTTGCCCGTTCGAGACGCTGGACGGCGCCGTCAACTCGGTGATCCAGGCGATCCAGCTCGGCCTCGGCCTGGCGCGGTCGGAGCTTTGCGACGAGATCCTGATTGCGGCAATCAACCAGCACGCCAAGCTGACGCTGGAGGAGCGGCCGACCCTGTTCCTGGAATTCCACGGCACGGAAATCTCGGTGCGCGACCAGATCTCGCGATTCGAGGAAATCGCGCGCTCCGAGGGGGCGCTGCGGTTCGATTGGGCCGAACGCGAGGAAGACCGCCGGCGCCTGTGGAAGGCGCGGCACGAAGGCTATTGGGCGATCAAGTCGGCCTATCCGGGCCGGGATGCGCTTGCAACCGATGTCTGCGTGCCGATTTCGCGGTTGACCGAGTGCATCATGGAGACGCAGGAGGACATCCGCCGCAGCGGCCTCGTGGCGGCGATCATCGGCCACGTCGGGGATGGCAACTTCCATACGCAACCCATGTTCGACATGGGTAATCCGAAGGAGATCGAGGCCATCGAGGGCTTCCTGCACCGGCTGGCGGAGCGGGCGGTCGCCATGGACGGCACGTGTACGGGCGAGCACGGCGTGGGCCAGGGAAAGAAGAAGTACCTGCTCGGGGAACACGGGGCGGCGGGGCTTGCGGCCATGCGCGCCATCAAGAAGACCTTCGATCCGCTGGGAATTTTTAACCCTGGCAAGATCGTCGACGTTATCTGACGATCGGTAGGGCAAACAAAGTTTTCAATCCAGGCCCCTGCGTCCAATCATTGTTAACGAGCCCATGCGAGAACCGCATTTCGGGGGCCCAGCAGTGATGCTGGGTACCGGTTGTCTTTTTGGTTCATGCGTGAGGCAACGTCAGAATGGCGGTCAAGGTCCGGCGAGAGCGACCTGATCTGCGGCGACACCACCGTGTCACCGCACCGCTGTTCGTTGTCTACGCGGGACAGAAGGTCCGCGCCGCCGACTGGAGCCTCGGAGGCTTGCGGGTCGAAGGTGCCGAAGGCGCGGTGCCGGAAGCCGGCAGCGACGTCAGGCTGCAGCTCACGCTTCCCTTCCAGGGATTCGACGTCACGTTCGAAGTCGGCGCGCAAGTGGTCCGCGCGTCGGCGGATACGGGCATGTTCGCCGTACGCTTCACCGACATCGGCGACCGCGAGCGCGAGTTGATGTCGCACTTCCTGGAAGAGCTGGTGCGCGGCTCGATGGTGGACGTGGAGGACACGATCCAGCGCATCGACGTGCCCGTCACGCCGGCCTCCCTGCAGCCAGACACCAACCCGATCAAGCAGTTGCCCGTCAGCCGCTGGCCGGCCAAGGCCGTGATCATGACGGCCTTCTATGCCGTTCTGGGGCTCGTCATCTTCGGCTATGCGGGCGTGCTCGCGTATTCGAATTTCTTCCGGCTCGAGGTTCAGACCGCCGTGATCACGGCGCCCATCGAGACCGTTTCGGCGCAGGCCGACGGCTTCGTGAAGTGGAAGGACGTGAAGCCCGGCGATACCGTGAAGTCCGGCGACGTCATCCTTTCGCTCATCGACAGTCAACTGCAGCGCGAGATCGAGCTTGCCGACATCGCCGTCCAGGAGCGCAAGGCGAAGCTGAGCAATCTCAAGCAGCGTCATCTCGACGAGCTGGAGAAGATCCGCGCTTATGCAACTGTCGAGATGAAGAACATCCGCCAGACCAAGGCCGAACTCGAGGGCATCGAGAGCAAGCTGAACTATGCCGCGCGCAGCGAGCAGCGCCTGCGGACGTTGCACGAGAAGGGCTTCACCACGGACAGCAAGCTGGAAGAGGCGAGCCGGGAAGTGACGACGCTGCGCAAAGAGATGGAGATCCGCCGCATCGAGCTGGCGGCCCGCATCGAGCTGTCCGAGCAGAACGTCGGCAAGCGCATGTACACGGGCAACGAGACCATCGGCAGCGGCGACCTCCAGGGCAAGGCGGCGGAGCTGGAGGCCGACATCCGTCTGGCCGAGAACGAAATCAGGCTCGCCCAACAGCGCTACATGTCGAACCTCGCCTATCGTGAGCGGCAGGCGGTGCGGGCGCCATTCGACGGCACCGTGCTCGAGCTGCCGCGTTTCGACAACGGCACGGTCCGCCGGGGCGATGTCATCGCCATCATCGAGCAGCGCGAGGCGCGCCAGATCACGGCTTATCTCAATCAGGACGAAGTGCTGCGGATCGGCCTGGGCGACAGCGCGCAGGTCTACATTCCCGCTGTCCGCGAGACCGTGGAGGCGACGGTGGCGCGCATCGACCGGACCAGCGGCTTCATCCAGGAGGCCAACCGGGCGCAGAGTCCGGGCTATCGCTGGCGCGGCCCGGTCGACCGGTCGGCAAAAGTCACCCTGACCTTCAAGAACCCGGAGCGGGTGCGCGACGTGGGCCGGTATCGCTCGGGCCTGCCCGTGACCGTGGTCTTCAAGCAGCATTCGCGCAGCAACCTCTTCAGCATGTTCGACGGCGGCTCGGCTTCGGGATCATGACGGCGATGGCGGCGGCCAAGGCATATCAGGCCGACCACGAAGGCCCGGTTCCATTCCTGGAAAAGTGGTCGCCGCGGGTACAGTTGAGCCTGTGGCTCTATTTCTGCGTCTGCTTCATTCTGCTCAATCTGCTGCCGAATTCGATCTGGGATCCGCAGAACCGGGAAATCGTCTACGTCATCGGCATTCTCGGCGTCTGGCGCTATGCGTGGTGGTTCAACCACTGGGTGCGCGCCAAGATCTACGAGCGCGTCACGTACCCGCGCAAGCGCGATGCGGCTGCGGCCATCTGGGAGACGGGCTGGCGACCGCGCCATATCCATGTGCAGATGACGACGTTCCGAGAGCACCGCGAGATCAGCGAGGCGGTGATCCGCTCGCTGTGCCGTGAAATCCGCGAGGCCGGCGTTCCCGCAACGATCTGGCTGGGTTCGAGCGAGCGCGAGGACGAGGACAAGATCGCGCGCCACCTGCGCCTCGTGGGGTCCGATCTCGATATCGAACTGCGCATCATCAGGCAGAATCAGCCGGGCAAGCGTGTCGCCATCGCGCTGATCCTGCGGGCGATGTCGCGCGCGGGACTGGGCAAGGACGACTTCGTCATCTTCATGGATGGCGACTTCGTCTTTCATCCAGGGCTCGCGCGGAAATGTTTTCCTCTGTTCGAACTCGATCCCGACCTGCATGCCATGACGACCGACGAGTACGTCGACGTGCGGGGGCCCGGCTGGATGCAGACGTGGCTCAACATGCGCTTTGCGCAGCGGCGGCTCGCGATGCAGTCGCATGCCCTGTCGGACCGGGTGCTGACGCTGACGGGGCGCTGCTCGATCTTCCGGGCGACGCACATCATCAGCAACGAGTTCATTCGGCTTCAGGAAGCCGACTTCCTCAGTCATTGGCTGTGGGGCGACTTCCGCTTCCTGTCGGGCGACGACAAGAGCACCTGGTACACGCTGTTGAAGTACGGCGTGAAGATGACATACGTGCCCGATGCCTCCGGCACCACCATCGAGGTGGTGGACGGCTCGGGCTACAAGCGCATGGTCGAAAACCTGCGGCGGTGGTCGGGCAACATGCTGCGCAATGGCTACCGCGCCATCATGCTGGGGCCATGGCGGATGCCGCCGTTCATCTGGTGGTGCTGCGTCGACCAGCGCATCGCCATGTGGACGATGCTGTTCAGCCCGATGTTCGCGATCGCGGGCGCCGCCAAGTCCGGCGCGGCCTTCATCGTCGCCTATGTCGTCTACATCGCGATCACGCGCGCGCTGCTGTCGATGGTGCTCTTCACCTACGCGCGGCAGGTCGACCTGGGTTATATCTGGTGTCTCTACTCCAACCAGCTGCTGAATGCGGCGGTGAAGCTCTACATGCTCTGGCGCCTGTCGAAGCAGCGCTGGGCCAATCGCGGCAACCAGAAGCAGGGCTTCACAGGCAGCAGTTGGCTCGAAGGCGCGAAGAACGCGATGGCGATCTATCTGACGGCGCTGTCGGTCAGCGGTCTGCTTCTCGTCGTCATGATTTATACCGAATTACTGACCGTGCCGAGTATCGGTTTTTTAACGTCGTTGTTTTTCGTCTGATATAATCGCCTGCTTTTATAAAATTGTTCCGACCGGCTTTAGTCAATAACGACGCCTCCCTGGCAAACTCCGAACTGTCGAATGCATGGCTTCAACGCGACGGGACAGTCGCGGGCCGGGCATGTCGCGATTGCGTGCCCAACCTCGTGGGGGGAACTGCACGGCGCGCGACGCGGACGACAGGGTGTTGGCCAGAAGACGGGGAAGTGGCGTGGGAGCAAGTGAAATCGCGGTGCCGACGGCGCCGGCACAAACGACAGGTCGTGCAGTATCGGAGCGGGGGCTGGCCATCGGCCCGGCCCGGGCTCTGCCGTCGATCAGCGTGATTGGACTGGGGTATGTCGGGGCCGTGTCGATGGCCTGCCTGTCGCACCTCGGATTCCGCATGGTCGGCGTCGACGTCTCCCTGGAGAAGGTGCGCGCGATCAAGGAGGGCCGCGCACCGATCGTGGAGGAACGCCTGGGCGAGCTGCTGTCGTCGGGGGTCGAAACGCGCCTGATCGACGCGACGCAGAACCTCGTCGCCGCCGTGCTCGAGACCGACGTCACGTTCATGTCGGTGGGAACGCCGACGTCCGCCGACGGCGGCTGCGATTTCACGTATGTCCGCCAGGCGAGCCGCGGCATCGGCCAGGCGCTGGCGATGAAGTCAGGCTATCATGTCGTCGTGCTGCGCTGCTCGGTGCCGCCGGGGACGACGCTGGACGTCGTGGTTCCCGAGATCGAGAAGGCCTCGGGCAAGCGTCTGGGCGCGGACTTCGGCGTGTGCTTCAATCCGGAATTCCTGCGTGAGGGCGTCGCTGTCGCCGATTTCTTTGGGCCACCGAAGACAGTCGTGGGCAGCCCGATCCGCGCGCGGCCGACACTGTGGCGCGCATCTATCGCCGCATCGACGAGAATGTGATCTTCACGAGCATCGAAGCGGCCGAGATGGTCAAGTATGCCGACAATGTCTGGCATGCGACGAAGGTGGCCTTCGGCAACGAGATCGGCCGGCTGTGCAAGCAGCTCGGCATCGACAGCCACGACGTCATGAACATCTTCGTGAAGGACACGAAGCTCAACCTGTCGCCGTACTATCTGCGTCCGGGCTTCGCCTTCGGCGGTTCATGCCTGCCCAAGGAAGTGCGTGCCGTCAGCCATATCGCGCACGCCCACGGCGTGTCCGTGCCGCTGATCGACAGCCTGATGGTGTCGAATGATGCGCATGTCGCGCAAGCGGTCGACCTGCTGGCTCCGTTCGCGGGGCGCCGCATCGGCTTCCTCGGCGTGACGTTCAAGCCCGACACCGACGATCTGCGCGAGAGCCCGACGCTGGAATTGATGGCCCGGCTGCTGGAGAAGGGCGAGACGCTGAAGGCCTACGACGGCAATCTCGAGTTCGGTCCGCTTCTGCGCGGCCAGATCGACTATGTCCGTCATGCGTGCCCGGCTCAGGCCAAGCTGATGGACGAGCTCGAGGCGATCACGCTGGAGAGCGCCGACGCGCTGGTGGGCTGGGCGGACGTGGTGGTCGTCTCGCACGCGACGCCGGCCTTCCGCAAGGCGATCGCGGAGCGTGCCCCTCACGTGCACGTGCTCGATCTGGCGCGGCTCTTCAAGGACCTGCCCGACGACGCGACATATGAGGGAATTGCCTGGTAAGGCGAAGAAAAGTTACGGAAAAGGCCGCCACCGTCCCGGCGGCCTTTTTTACGAGGTGATCCAGAAAATTAAAATAAAATGTCGATCAAAGGCTATCTCGCACCTGCACGAGATCTTCTGATGTCTGCCTTAGTGTGCCTCGATAGGGGAATGTCCCGTCGCTTGCCGTTATTCCAATTTCAGGCGAACGGAACAAATCCGGAGTTTCTGAAGAGTGCGGGCTGGGACAAGTGCCTCGTCCGGACGTGCGGGTGCAGGGAGCAAAAATCTTATGAGCAACGGTAACGGAAAATCGGGCGCCGTCGATCCTGTCGACGAACTCGAGGAAGAATTGAAGAACGGTGCCGCCAATGGTCTTGTCAAGAGCAGGGGCAGTGGGCGCGACGACAACGACCACGAGCACGACGGCAACGGTCACGGCGACGGCGACAAGAACGACGACGGCCACTCCGACAACGGCAACACCGAGAGTGGGGCCAAGTCGAAGAAGGACGACGTCGAGGCGAAGAAGAGCGACGGCACCCACGACTACGAGCACGACGGCAACGGTCACGGCGACGGCGATCACAACGACGACGGCCACTCCGACAACGGCCGCACCGGGACCGGTTCCAAGTCGAAGGACAAGACCGCCGAAGCGAAGAACGACGACGACGACCGCGACCACGAGCACGACGGAAATGGTCACGGCGACGGCGTCCACAACGACGACGGCCACTCCGACAATGGCCGCAGCGGGAACGGGGGCAAGTCGAAGGACAAGACCGCCGAAGCGAAGAACGACGACGACCATGACCACGAGCACGACGGCAACGGTCACGGCGATGGCGATCACAACGACGATGGGCATTCGGATAACGGGAACTCGGGCCATCACGATGGCGGCGATGACGATGACGACGGGGCGTCCAGCCCGACGGCACGCGATACGCTGACATTGCAGACGTCCGATGTCGTCGACTTCGATGCCGGCCAGATGCTCGCCGGCGACCGGAACGGCAACGGCCTCAATGGCGGCCGGGGCAACGACGAGGTCGCGGGCAAGGACGGCGACGACGTGCTGCACGGCGATGCCAGCGGCTGGGTCACCGTTCCGCTCGACATCAAGGTCGATCTCGTCGACGAGAACGCCTCGGAGAAGCTGTCGATCCGCGTTTCCAATCTGCCGGAAGGCGCTGTGCTCTCGGCCGGCGTGGCCAACGACGACGGTAGCTGGACGCTGACGGCCGACGACCTCGCGGGCTTGTCGATCACGGGGCCGGACGCCGGCGACTTCCAGCTGACGGTCGATGCCTTCACGGAGGGTGAGTCGAACCTCGTCGCGCATTCCCAGATCAACGTGTCGCTGGTGGGTGGCCAGGACGACGTGCTCATCGGCGGAAAGGGCAACGACACCCTCATGGGCGACGCCGGTAACGACGTGATGTACGGCGGCAGCCGTCCAACTGGCGTCGTCAACCCGCACGTGACGACGTATCTGGACGACGATGTCTTGCACGGCGGTGCAGGCAACGACCAGATGTGGGGCAACTCCGGCAACGACAAGATGTTCGGTGAAGCCGACAACGACACGATGTACGGCGGCAAGGGCGACGATCTCGTCGACGGCGGTGACGGCAACGACGTCCTGTATGGCAATACCGGCGACGACATCCTGATCGGTGGGGCCGGCGACGATCACCTCTTCGGCAATTCGGGCAACGACACGCTCTATGACGGCGACGGCAACGACGAAGTCATGGGAAGCTCGGGCGACGACCTGGTGATCGCCGGTGAAGGCGACGACAGCTACGTCGGCGGTTCGGGCTTCGACACTATCGACTTCTCCAATGCAACGCAGGGGATGACGATCGACCTGTCGAAGAAGTCGGCGGACGGAATGGGCACGGATTTCGTGTCCAGCTTCGAGCAGGTCATCGGCTCGGCGTTCGACGACGTCATGAAGGGCTCCAAGCGCGCCGATGTCCTCGTCGGTGGCGATGGCAACGATACGCTTCGCGGCCTCGGCGGCGAGGACGTGCTGACGGGTGGCAAGGGCAACGACACCTTCACCTGGCAGCTCAAGGATGTCTTCGACGGGAAGACCCATCTGGGCGTCGACCATGTGACGGATTTCGAGGTGGGCGACACGCTCGACCTGCACGGGATCCTGAAGGGGCACGCCGAGAACCTGGTCCTCACGGACGGCGATGCGGGTACGACCGTTTCCGTCGACATGGGCGGCAGCATCATCGATATCGCGGTGCTGGACGACCTGCACGGCCTCAACGGCGCGGAGATGCTGAAGGCGGGCATGATCCTGGCCTGATCGTCGACCTCTGGAGATAATGGAAAGCGGCTGCCGTTGGTGGCCGTTTTCTTTTTTATCGATCGATAAAATTAGCGAAAAATTTTCGCCGGGGCGTGAAACAACGCTTCATGCGAATTTGTGGGAGTTCTAATGCGGAGGGGATAATTGCGCGACAACTCGAGCTTGTCTTGATAGAAATATAAGCGCGGTTGGTAATTGACGGAGAGTGGCCCGGCGGGGCTTTCGGGTGTGGAGTGCGCAATGTCGACGATAAGTGGGACCAGCGGAAACGACGTGATCACGGGGACCGCGCTGATCGATACGATCTACGGCGGTTCGGGCGACGACCTGATCAATGCCGGGGCGGACAGGGACTACATCTACGGCGACGACGGCAACGACACGATCTATGGCAACTCGGGCAACGACACGATCTACGGCAATATCGGCAACGACGTCATCTATGGTGGGGATGGCAACGACCTGATCATGGGCGGCGACGGGGACGATTGGATCTCCGGCGGCAAGGGCGACGACCTGATCGAAGGCGGCAGCGGCAACGACTATCTGGAAGGCAACAGCGGGGCGGACAAGATCCAGGACGGCGCCGGAAACGACTACGCCTCGGGTGGCACGGGTGACGACCTGTTCATCGTGGGGCAGGGCGACGACCATTTCGCGGGCGGTGAAGGCTTCGACACGATCCAGTTCGGCTGGGCGACGACGGGCATGCAGATCGACATGTCCGCGGGCACGGCAGTGGGCATGGGCAACGATACGTTCGAGGGCATCGAGAGCGTCGTCGGCAGCGTTTACGGTGACACGATCCAGGGCAGCAGCCGCGCGGACACCATCAACGGGTCGGCTGGGCAGGACATCATTCGTGGCATGGCGGGCTCCGATACGCTGACCGGTGGGCGCGATGGCGACACTTTCCTTTATCTGGCAAAAGACGTTGCCGTGGGCGGGGTGAGCCAGGGAACCGACGTGATCACCGATTTCGCCGTCGGCGACCGGATCGACCTCAGCGATATCTACAAGGGCCGCGCAAGCGACATCGACAGCCTCGTGACGATGACGCGCACTGAGCTGGGCACGATGCTGTCGGCGGAAATCGAAGGGCAGCATTACGATGTCGCCTTCCTGAA
Organism: Hyphomicrobiaceae bacterium; assembly: GCA_041397775.1. Classification (GTDB taxonomy): domain Bacteria; phylum Pseudomonadota; class Alphaproteobacteria; order Rhizobiales; family Hyphomicrobiaceae. The sequence goes on from JAWKWB010000003.1 coordinate 334,895, forward strand.
GGGCTACTTCGGGTCGACCGACGTGGGTGCGCTCGTCGACCAGGGTGCGGTGCTCGTCTGACGACGTGAATTGGAGACAATTCGAGGGATCGTCTTCAGCGATAATTGGGACCGATGTGACATAACCTCGCGAAAAGAGGGGAGTTTAGGTCTCATGAAAATCGCTGGCTCCAACGCACTCGTTCTCAACGGTGCCGTAGCCTTGATCGCGGGGGCGTCGTTCCTGTTCGCCGCGCGCGCCATGCTCGTGGAGGAAACCGCCACGGCGTGCAGCGTGCGCTATGGCGAGGGCACCCGCTTCGCGATCGATGACGGGGGGCGGGCGCTGTCGGCCTCGGACCTGCAGGGCCAGGCCAACGGTCTCGACTGGGGGCTGGGCGAGCGCGTGAAGGTCAGCCCCGTGGAGGGGCGCTCGGAGCCGTTCGCGCTCGAAGTCGAACTGGCCAATCGGAAGGGCGAGGCCCGGTTCGGCAGCCGCGATCATCGCGGGGCCGGGTTCATGTGGCTGCCGCGGAGCGCCAAGGCCGGGCAATCGGCCTGCCTGTCCTATTCGGTCTATCTTCAGGACAATCTGGACATGCAGAGCGGTGTCGAATTGCCCGGGCTCGTCGGGCTCGTGCCGGGCGAAGAGGCGCGAGGCGAGCTGCCGCCGGCATTTTCGGCCCGGGTGGTATGGCAGGAGCGCGGCGCCCTCGACGTGGTCGCGCGCACGGCATCGAGCCAGACGAACCACGCGATCGGCAACGACCGCGGAAGGTTCGATCTGAAGCCAGGGCGCTGGTTGAATATAGAGCAGGAACTGATCGTCAATACGCCCGGCAACAAGGACGGCGTCGTGCGCGTCTGGGTCGACGGCGAGCTGCGCCTCGAACGAGCGACCAGCATTCTGGCCGACGATCCCAAGAAAACTCCCGAGATCGCCGGTGTCGTCGTTGGAGCGGGGCCGCTGGGGCGCGCGCCCGATGGGCATGGCAAAGCGCAGAAGGTGTGGATCAGCGCACCCGAGCTGCGGTGGGCCCCCATCCCGCAGGCGGGACTTTGAGACCGCCTGCCGCTCAACCGTTCGTTGCGCGGATGATCCCTGCTAGCGTGTCGAGGAGCGGCAGGACTTCGTCGGCTTTCGCCGCGGGGACGTCGAACACGACACGCACGACGCCTTCGTCGCGATAGCGCTTGATGGCGTCCACCGTCTTGGCCGGCCCCCATACAGTAACGGGAAGCGTGGCCGGATCGCGGCCGGCTTCTGCCGCCATGCGCCTGAATTCGGGCAGGTGGACGATGACGTCGTCGTAGTTCGGGCGCTTGGCGTGGGGCATCCAGGCATCCCCGAACTTGATCGCGCGGCGTGCTCCGTAGGGGAATGCGCCGCCCACGAGGACAGGCGGCGTCGGCTTCTGGACGGGCTTGGGCCAGGTCATCATCGGCCCGAACTTGACGAATTCGCCGGAGAATTCCGGCTTCGACTTGGTCCAGATGACGCGCATGGCGGCGATCCGCTCTTCCATCAACTTGAAGCGGGTCTTGAAGTCGGTGCCGTGGTCGGCCATCTCCTCCGCGTTCCAGCCAGCGCCGACGCCGAACAGGAAGCGGCCGTTCGAGATCTGGTCCAGGCTCGCCACGGATTTGGCGGTCTGCAGGGGATCACGCTGCACCACGAGGCAGATGCCGGTTCCCACCTTGAGCGTGCGTGTGGCCGCGGCGGCGGCCGAAAGCGTCACGAACGGGTCCATCACGTCGTAGTACTTCTTCGGCAGTTCGCCGCCCGCGGGGAATTGCGAACCGCGCGAGAGAGGGATGTGCGTGTGCTCGGGGGCCCACAGCGACTCGAAGCCGCGCTCCTCGAGCGCCTTGCCGAGTTCTGCGGGGCCGATCGAGTAGTCGGTGAAGAAGATCGCGGCGCCGAACTGCATCGTTTCCTCCTGGGGGTGGCTGATGGCCTTGGCGTGCTCTGCGGCACGGATTGGATGTGGTCGACCGTGAGCCTACACCGGAACGGCGCGCCGTTGCCAAGAGCAGTGGCTTGGCCATGCGGCTCGGTAGGCGGCTGCGACGACTTGCACGTGAGGCCGATGGCGCGCCGTTGACGATCATCAATTCGATCTTCCGCGTACTTGCATTAGATGCCGTCCGCTGCAGTTGGCAGCGCTCGTCGCTCGTAGAAGGAGCAACAGACATGAAAATGATCACGGGTATCGCCACCGCCGCACTTTGTGCGGTGACGTTGGCCTCCGCATCCGCCCAGCCGGCGGGTCGTGGGCCGGGGCAGGGGCCTGTCATCACGCAGTGCAAAGCCGAGCTTGCGAAGTATTGCGCCGGCAAGGCGCACGATGGCACCGCGCGGGCGTGCCTGGAGGCCAACAAGGCCAAGGTCTCGGCGGCCTGCAAGACGGCGCTCGATACGACGGGTGGCGGCAGGGGCCGCAAGAAATAAGATAGGCGCGACGGCGCGGCGAGCGGGGGTGATCCGGCTCGCCGCCCGGTTGCGATGGGGGATGAGGAAGATGCATGAGCGCGTTGTAACCGTCGTCGAGAGCGGCAACGGTCCCTATGGCCAGTTCGTCACGTCGGGCCGGCATGTCATGGGTGCCGACGAGCCCGAGAGCTTCGGCGGCCACGATACGGGGCCCGATCCATATGAATTCGTTCTCGCGGGCCTTGGTGCCTGCACGGCGATGACCATCCGCATGTTCGCGGATCGCAAGAGCATTCCGGTGAAACGGGTCGAGGTTCGCTTGCGGCATCTGCAGCGCGCCAGTTCCGGCCGCGACATCAAGGACAAGTTCGAGCGCACGATCACGCTCGAAGGCGACCTGACGCCCGAACAGCGCCAGACGCTGCTGGAGATCGCCGATCGCTGCCCCGTCAGCAAGACGCTGAAGCAGAGCTCGGAAATCGTCTCGCAATTGGCCGAAGGCGCCTGACGCCGATGGCGACTACCTGCTGAAGTCGACGGCGGTGGTATTGCCGCCGCACACGAGTATGCCGACACGTTCGCCATCGCGGGGTACGTAGCGGCGTGCAGTGAGGGCGGCGAGGGCCGTGGCGCCGCCGGCCTCGGCGACGATGCGCAGCCGGTCCCACAGCAACGCCTGGGCATGGCGGATGTCGTCGTCTTCCACCAGCACCACGGAATGGGCGAGGCGCCGGGCGATCGGGAACATCAACTGGCCGACCTGCCTGGGCGCCAGCGAATCGGCAGCGATGCTGCCCTGGGGGGCGTCGACCGGGTGTCCGGCGGCGAGCGCCATGTGGAGCGACGGCGCACCCTCCGGCTCCACGCCGACGATGCGGATGCGGCCATCGTAGGCGGCCAGGATGCCGCCGATCAGGCCGCCACCGCCGACGGCCACCAGCAGCGTGTCGAGGCCCGCTGCCTGTTCCTCGATTTCGAGCCCCAGCGTGCCTTGCCCGAGAAGCGTGCCGGGCTGGTCGTAGGCGTGGATCGAGCGGGCTCCCGTTTCGGCGCACCACGCCTCGCACAGTGCCAGCGCATCGGCGTAGCGGTCGCCCTGCACGACGAGGTCGGCCCCGTAGCTGCGGATGCGGTCGATCTTGGCCGGTGAGGAGACGCTCGGCACGAATATGCGGGCCTTGTGGCCCAGGGCGCGGGCCGCGAAGGCGACGGCGGCGCCGTGATTGCCACCCGAGGCTGCGGCGATGCCGGCGGCAGGCACGGGGTCGCGCAGCAGGCTGGCAAAGGCGCCGCGGGCCTTGAACGAGCCCGAATGCTGCATCAGTTCCAGCTTGAGCACGAGCGGGGCCGTGGGCAGATCCAGCTCGGCTGCGTCGATCTCGATGACGGGGGTGCGGCGGACATAGGGCGCGATCAGTGCGCGGGTGTCGGCGATCGCCTGCCGTGTTATCTGCATTCTGTTCCTCGCGGAGTGAGCCTTCGGCGGCGGGATTGGTTTGCGGCAGCATAACGCCAGCGGCCCCACCCCGCACGAGGCATCGATTATCGATTCCGGCCAGTCGATCGGGGGCTGCGTCGGAGCTTGCCGGGCTGTCACGTATTGCTCATATCTGCCCTTGCATCGCGCGGCGGGACGTCGCACATTGCGGCCATGTTCCGAGGGGGGCCGGCGGGAGCCGGCTGAGACTTCTCTTCTTTGCGTGCTTTAGTTGCCCACCAGCAACCGCACGTGCGCACTTGGGTTGTCCACCAGCAACCGCATGTGCGTACTGGGGTTGCCCACCGGCAACCACGCAAGGACCGGGTGGCCACCCTTAGAACCTGATCCGGGTCATGCCGGCGAAGGGACGGGAATGAAACGAGACACCCACGACACGACCGGTACGTCCGCACTGCCTCGGCCCTTGGCTGAGGGAGCGGTCGCTGCTGCCGGTCGGGCCAGACAACATTTCGTCATCACCGGGCGCGCCGCGGCGGCCGCCTGAGACAGTGTTTACACCCTGGAGGACCGCCTCATGAACAAGATCACGCGCAAGAAGGACCTGATGGTTCCGGAAGTGACCACCGGCCCGATCGCGGGCTCGCTCAAGGTCTATTCGTCGCCGGAGGGGATGGACGACGTTCGCGTGCCGTTCCGCGAGATCCAGCTCACGAAGGAATCCGGCGAGCCGCCGTTCCGCGTCTACGACAGCTCCGGCCCCTATACCGACAACACCTACAAGGTCGACGTCGAAAAGGGTCTGCCGCGCCATCGCGAGGCCTGGGTGAAGGAGCGTGGCGGTGTCGAAACCTACGTCGGCCGGGACATCAAGCCGGAAGACAACGGCAACGTCACGGGCAAGCACCTGGCGCGCGATTTTCCGAACAAGCCAGCCCCCATGCGCGGCCTGCCCGGCAAGCCGGTGACGCAGCTCGAGTACGCGCGTGCGGGCATCGTTACCAAGGAAATGGAATACGTCGCCCACCGCGAGAACCTCGGCCGGGCGAAGGCGCTGGCACGCGCCAAGGCCGCACTGAAGGCGGGCGAGAGCTTCGGCGCCTCGGTGCCCGAGCACGTCACGGCGGAGTTCGTGCGCGACGAGATCGCACGTGGCCGCGCGATCATTCCGTGCAACATCAACCACACCGAGCTGGAGCCGATGATCATCGGCCGCAACTTCCTGGTGAAGATCAACGCCAACATCGGCAACTCCGCCGTGTCGTCCTCCGTCGAGGAGGAGGTGGACAAGATGGTGTGGTCGATCCGCTGGGGCGCGGACACGGTCATGGACCTGTCGACGGGCCGCAACATCCACAACACCCGCGAATGGATCCTGCGCAACTCGCCGGTGCCGATCGGCACGGTGCCGATCTACCAGGCGCTGGAGAAGTGCGGCGGCGATCCGGTCAAGCTGACCTGGGAGCTCTACCGCGACACGCTGATCGAGCAGTGCGAGCAGGGCGTCGACTACTTCACGATCCATGCCGGCGTGCGGCTGGCCTATGTGCCGCTCACCGCGCACCGCGTGACGGGCATCGTCTCGCGCGGCGGTTCGATCATGGCGAAGTGGTGCCTGGCGCACCACAAGGAGAGCTTCCTCTACGAGCACTTCGAAGAGATCTGCGACATCATGCGCCAGTATGACGTCAGCTTCTCGCTGGGCGACGGCCTGCGTCCGGGCTCCATCGCGGATGCCAACGACCGCGCGCAGTTCGCGGAACTGGAAACGCTGGGCGAGCTGACGCAGATCGCCTGGAAGAAGGGCTGCCAGGTCATGATCGAGGCTTCCGGCCACGTGCCGATGCAGAAGATCAAGATCAACATGGACAAGCAGCTCGCGCCTGCGGCGAGGCGCCGTTCTATACGCTCGGGCCGCTCACGACCGACATCGCGCCGGGCTACGACCACATCACGTCGGGCATCGGCGCGGCGATGATCGGCTGGTTCGGCTGCGCCATGCTCTGCTACGTCACGCCGAAGGAGCACCTGGGCCTGCCCGACCGCAACGACGTGAAGTATGGCGTCATCACCTACAAGATCGCGGCCCACGCAGCCGACCTCGCCAAGGGGCACCCGGCGGCGCAGCTTCGCGACGACGCGCTGTCGCGCGCGCGCTTCGAATTCCGGTGGGAGGACCAGTTCAACCTCGGTCTCGACCCCGACACCGCGCGCACGATGCACGACGAGACGCTGCCCAAGGACGCGCACAAGGTGGCCCACTTCTGCTCGATGTGCGGCCCGAAGTTCTGCTCGATGAAGATCACGCAGGACGTGCGCGACTACGCGGCCAAGACCAACGCCGGGCGCTCGGCCATGGTCGAGGCGGAGAAGGGCATGGCCGAGATGTCCAAGAAGTTCGCGGAGATGGGCGGCCAGGTCTACGTCGAGGCGGACAAGGCAGGCACCGCTGGCGCGGCCTACCTCCCCGGCGAGGCCGGCTCATCGCCGGAAGCCGTGAAGGCCTCCAACAAGGCCCTGGGGTGAGGCTGTCGCTTCGACAGATGCACGTCACGGCGCTCCGCATCCGCCGTGACTACAAACAGTTCTACGGGCGGTCGTGTTCAATAAGGCGTCTCGACCGCCCTTTCGTGCCTCGGCCGTGATTGTTCGCGAGAGTGTCGAGCTGCAGTGCAGAACGCGTTGAGTGCTGCCACTGCGGCTCAATTGGGCGATCAAGGGCAGCACTCGGCGCTGGCGACTGTACCCGCGCTCTGAAGCGACGTCGCCCATTGCGATCAGTTCTGCTACGATCCGCCGTCATTCAGCGCACCGCGCGTCCATGTAGAGGCAGCATGTCCGAAGCAACTGAGCGCATCACAATCGACCCCGAAGTGTGCGGTGGACGGCCTTGCATTCGAGGATTGCGCCTTCGCGTCAAGGATATCCTCGATATGCTGGCCGGCGGGGCGACGCGCCAGGAAATCCTCGCGGACTATCCCTATCTCGAGGACGAGGACATCACCGCTGCACTCGAATATGCGGGGCGGGTGATCGATCATCCCGTGATCGCTGCTGCCGAGTGATGCGCTTCCTGATTGACACGAACCTGCCGCCTGTCGTTGCGGAGCAACTCGTATCCCAAGGCTACGATGCGATCCACACGAGTTCGGTCGGACTGGCGAGTGCCAAGGACGGGGAAATCTGGCGGTACGCGGGCGCGACCAGACTTTGCATCGTCACAAAGGATGAGGACTTCGTTCTGCTGCGGGCTGCAAACCCTGCTGGGCCAAGCGTCGTATGGGTCCGGATCGGCAATGCTGTTAGGCGAGTTATCCGTCTTCGCCTTGCTGAGGCATGGCCGGAGGTGGTGGGAAAATTGCATGCAGGTGAAGGCGTCGTGGAGATCCGATAAACGCGAGCGCCTTCGTATGGTGTTGTCGACTGCCAGGGGGCTCGGATTTCAGATCGGATTGATATCACCTATTCGTGAAGTCGGGATTGCGGTGGGCGGCACATAATTGCCGCGAAGCCTGTGCGGTATGGCGCGGCAGTTTCCAAGCACTCGGATATGCAGCATGAGCCAGAACGGTCTCACGGTACTCGTCGGCACGACGAAGGGCGCGTTCCTGGTCAGCGGCAGCGCGGATCGCGACGGCTGGACCGTCGCCGGTCCCTACTGCGAGGGCTGGCCGATCAATCACGTCGTCGGCGATGCGGCCACGGGCACGATCTGGGCCGGCGGCGGGGGCGACTGGTGTGGCGCCGGCGTCTGGCGATCGGACGATCACGGCGAGAGCTGGCAGGTCACCCGTCTGACCAAGGGAACGATGGACGACTGGGCGGCCAACGACGCCAACTTCGCGGCCATGATCAATTGGACCGCGCAGCCGTTGCCGTTCGGGGAGCAATTCTCGCAAGTCTGGTCGCTGGGGTACGCCCACGGAACCCTCTATGCCGGCACGAAGCCCGCCAAGCTGCTGTCAAGCCGGGACGGGGGCAAGTCGTGGGCGCTGGTCCAGGGTTTGAGCGATCACCCTTCGGCGGATAGCTGGAACCCCGGCGCGGCTGGCCTGGTTCTGCACACGATCGTCTCCGACCCGTCCGATGCCGGCAAGATGTGGATCGGCATCTCCGCGGCAGGTGTCTTCGCGACGGAGGACGGGGGCCGGACCTGGGATCGGCGCAACCGGCTGTCCAATGCGCAGGCCTGCGGCGAGCACACGCATCCCGCTGCGCCGCGCGACGGTGACGTCGGCCACTGCGTGCACAACATGATGCGCGCGCCGGGCGATGGCGACGTGCTCTATCAGCAGAACCATCACGGTGTGTGGCGCTCGCCGGACGGCGGCCGGAGCTGGGACGACATCACGAGCGGGCTGCCGTCGACCTTCGGGTTTCCGATCTGCGTGCATCCGCGGGACGCCGATACGCTGTGGACGCTACCGCTCAACGGCGACATGGCCGGCCGCTTTCCTCCCGATGCCGCGGCCGCCGTCTGGCGCTCGCGCGATGGTGGCAGGACATGGGACGCGCATCGCAGCGGCCTGCCGCAGAGCGCATGCTTTTTCACTGTGCTGCGGCAGGCGATGGCGCGCGACGCGCGCGATCCGGCCGGCGTCTATTTCGGCACGAACAGCGGCTCGGTCTTCGCCAGCTTCGACGAGGGCGAGACCTGGCAGGAGATCGCGCGCCACCTGCCCACGATCCTGAGCGTGGAGACGTTGGAGCGGCGGTAGGTTCGATGGTCTATGCGGCGGCCTTCCGGAAGGTCACCACCAGCACGTCGCGGTAGGCAGGGGCGGCCGCATCGACCGGCTCGACGGGCGTGACGCCGTGATAGACGCGCTTGTCGTCGACGATGGCGGCATCGAACGGCGCCCGCAACGTGAAGCTGCCGAGCGAGCGCTTGTCGAGGTCGCAGATCGTGGTCGTGCCGCTCTCGATGTTGGTGCGGTCGACCAGCAGCACCATGACGAAATCGACGCCGTCGCGATGCATGCCTTCGGGCGTCGGCTTGCCGGCCTCTCCGGTGCGGGCCTCGATGCGGAACTGGTGCACTTCGACGTTCCAGGCCGTGGGGCTGCCGGCAACGCCGCCAAAGCAGTCGCGGCAGAACGCCAGGACCGTGCCCATGCTGTCGCTCGAGCCCATCTCGGGCGTCATCGGCTCGAACCAGCGCTGGATGCCGCCGTTGAGTTCGTTGTAGTCGAGCGTCTGGAAGTGGGCCTGGTGCGGCTGGCGGACGATGTCGCCGTCGGCCGAGACGCGGAACGCCGCGTAGCGCCGCTTCCGGTAGCGGCCGCCGTCGCCCATGTAGGTATCGACCGCCAGATCGTTCCAGCTCGCGGCGAACGCCTCCCAGTCGGCCAGCGAGCCGGCGTGCTCGAGCAGTGGGCGCATGCGCTCGCCGGGCACGAACGTGAAGCCGGAGCCGCCGAGGGCCGTGGTGAGGGGAGTTTGCACGCTGATCATGGCATCATCTTCCGGTCTGGTCGCGGTTTGGCGTTCCGCTGACGGCCTGCCGTTTCCAGCATGGCCCGGATCGTGATATAGCCGCTCGACTGGACCGGCAAAACATCCACTGTAAAAAATTATGAGAAGACCACTTTTGCGCAAGAGCGCGAGCGATGCGACGGCGCTGGCGTTGAGTGTCGATAGGCGGCGGAGCGAGCCGCTGGCGCTGCAGCTGGGGCGGCAGCTGCGGGAGATGATCCTGACGGGACGCATGCCGCGGGCCGCGCGCCTGCCGTCCAGCCGGGCGCTGGCGCTCGATCTGGGGCTTTCGCGGGCGACGGTGGTGCATGCCTACGAGCAGTTGGCGAGCGAGGGGTATCTGGAGGGGCGGCATGGCTCGGGCATGTTCGTTTCGTCGGACCTGCCCGAGCAAGTTCTGCAATTGCAGCCTGCTGCAGCGCGCGAGGTGCCGGCGCGGCAGCGCAAGGCACCCGCCACGGCGGCGCGTCCGCGACCGTTCCAGATCGGGGCCATAGACCCGGCGCTGTTTCCCTTCAAGGACTGGTCGCGCCTTCTGCAACGGACATGGCGGGCGCCGTCGCGGGCGATGCTGTCGCATTCCGATCCCTTCGGGTGGCACGAGCTGCGGGTGGCGATCGCAGAGCATCTCATGGTGTGGCGCGGCATCGCCTGCGAGCCCGCGCGCATCGTCGTGACGAGCGGCACGGCCGATGCGGTCGAGTTGATCGCGCGGGTCGCCCTGGGGCCGGGGGCGCGGGTCGTGGTCGAGGATCCGGGCTACGCGGCGCTGCGCTACATGCTGCAGCGGCTCGATGTCACCACGGTGCCGGTCGGCGTCGACGCGGACGGCCTCGATGTCGGGCGGCTCGGCCGCTTGGAGGATATGCGCGGCGTGATCGTCACGCCGTCCAGGCAATTTCCCCTGGGGGCGACGTTGCCGCTGGCCCGACGCCTCGCGCTCATCGAGTGGGCCGCGCGCAATGACGCGGCGATCATCGAAGACGACTTCGACAGCGAGTATCGCTATGCGGGCATGCCGTTGCCGGCGCTGACGAGCCTGGATACGTCGGAACGGGCGATCTATGCGGGCAGCTTCTCCAAGGTGCTGTTGCCGACGTTGCGGCTGGGCTTCGTGGTGCTTCCCGACCGGCTGATTGGACCGGCGCAGGAGCATCTGCGCCAGCGTGGCGCAATGGCGTCCCTGGTAGCCCAGCCGGCCCTCGCGGAGTTCATGCGCTCGGGCGCCTATGCGACCCACATCCGGCGGACACGGCGCATCTATGCGCGGCGGATGGCGGCCCTGATGCACGGCGCGGCAGGACTTGCGCGGCATCTCACGCTGTCGCCGACGGCGGCAGGGATGCACGTCGTGGCGGATCTGACGCCCGCGGTCGCGCGACGGTTCAGCGATACGCGGCTGGCCGGCGAACTGGCCGAGGCCGGGATTCTCGCTGCTCCCATGACGGAGTACTTTGCCGGCCCGCCGACGCGGCAGGCCCTGCTGCTGGGTTTTTCGGGGTTCTCCGAAACCGAGATCGCCAGTGCCGTGCAGCGCATGGCGGGCGTGCTCGACGCACTTGCTGTGCGGGCCGATGCGGATGGCTGATCGGCAACCGCGTCCTGCGGCCGCCACGGCCGTCAGCTGCCTCCCGGAGCGGGGCCCTGGCAGCCTGTCGGGTCGACGACGTCGCCGGCGTGCGTTTCTATTGCCGCATCGTCGGAGGCGGCTGCATCCGCGAGGTCCTCGTCGCAGTCTGTCTCGAGGTCGGTGAAGCGCGCCACGCGCGCCTGCGCTTCGAGGTGGAGGTCTTCCAGGATGCGCGTGGACGCGATGGTCGCCTGGTAGCACGGCGCCATCGCCAGCACCGCCACCTGCATGACGCACGCAGGCACGTCGAGGCGGGCCGTATTCAGGACGAGATCGTAGAGGTAGGCGTTCTTCACCTGCGCGCCGAAGAGGCGATGGCCATTGCGCACCAGACCGGCATCGGCCGCCTCGGCGATGGCTTCGGCTGCGCGCGCGTCGAGCAGTTGCGAGCGATGCGCGATGCGCCTGACGCGCTCCGTCATCGGGGCACAGAGGCGCACGCGCAGGACGTGCGCCACCGGTGCCAGCACAATGCCGGCACCGACGCCTTCGAGCAGCACGTCGCCCTCGAGAGCGTATGCGATGAGTTCCACCTCGGTCATGGGGTGCGGTGCGTCGTGTCGATGGACGGCGACGGAAGACCCGGCGTCGCGTTTGCGGACGTGGTCGGCGAGGATCTTGTGCAGCATGGCCTGCGAACTCGCGACATCGGGCTCTTTGTGCTCGCTGAGCGTGTAGCGGACGTGCCGCAAACGCAGGCGGCCGGCCAGTGCTGCGCAGACTTCCGGCCCGAGAGATCCCATCTCATGCGTGATCGCGATGACTGTCATTGGCGCCTACTCCCGCTTGGGCGCTTGTCGTTGCCGTGCGCGGGGCTTTGCCGGGGGCGCTCCTCCACCAACCCGATGCCAGCCTTGCGCGACGTGTCCGGCCTGCCTTCACGCGCCGCCTTTGCGGCCTTGCCGTCCCGATCGTTCGCCTGGGGCGCGCGATCGCCGCTGTGAAGCGATGAGCCATTCAACGCATGAAACGATACGGTGCGTGAATTGACCGTGATTGCGATGGCCGCCCTGCGGCGGAGGAATTCACGATGCTTCGCGCGGGCGGACTTCCGTGATTGGATTGCGCGTCGTTGCGGCGAGGGCTTCCCGAGCGGGGGATAGCGATGGTGCATTCTGCGGCCGGCGAGATCGCCGTGATGCCAGTGGATCTGGCAACGGAGGCAGGTGCCGATCTGGTTCGCCGGACTGCGGACCGACATGGCGATGCCATTCGTGGGGCAGCGGTATTGCCGGAGCGATTGTTCCTCTTGCGCTCGGCACTGGCGCCCGGCCTGCGTTTCGTGGGTGGCATCGCCACGGTGGAACGAGATGGCCGCGTGGAGGTGTTCAACCAGGCGGGGACGGGGGACGAAATCGAGGATGCGTTCGCAGCGTGCCTGGGTGAAACGGTGGAGCGGCTGGCGCAGATCGAACGGGGCGGCGATGTCGTGCTGCGGGGGAACGCAAGCGAGGCGACGGGTGCGCGGGTGCTGCCGCAGGTCGCCGAAGCGGTGCGTCGCTGCAATCCGACAGGTGACCTGGACGCGATGCCAAGCATCGACTGGGTGGAGGCGCGCGAACTGGCTTCAGGGCATCCCACGCTGGTGCCGGCGGACTGGTGTCTGAGGCGGCCGGTCGAGGGGCCGCTCCGGATTGCGGGCAGTGCGCCGAGTACGGGTGTCGCGGCCTCTCCCGATCCCGCGCGCGCGACGCTCTCGGCGCTCTTGGAGCTGATCGAGCGCGATGCGGCCGCACTGTGGTGGGTTGGCGGCCGGCGGGCGCGGGCGTGGGCTGCCGATGGTCAGGCCATGCAGGCGGGCGGCGCGGTGTTGGCCCGTGTGCGGCAGGGCGTGACCAGCCGCGCATCCTGGCTGCTCGACATCACCACCGACCTCGGCGTGCCGTGCGTGGCGGCGCTATCGGTCGATGCGGATGGCCGCGAACTGGCATGCGGCCTTGCCGCCCATCTCGATGCGGGTCTGGCCGCGCGCCGGGCCGTTCTCGAGATGTGCCAGATGGAGGTTTCCAATCTGCTGGTGGCGGCCAAGCTCGGCGCGCAGGGGCCAGACGCCCTCGATCCCTTCGAGCAACGGTTGTTGGCAAGGAACGCGACGATCGATGCGACCGCGTGCGAATTGCTGCATCCCCATGGCCCGCCCCGTGTCGTTGCACCATGCGATCATCTCACGGCGAATGCAGCGGTCGCGCGGCTGGGCGACGTGTTGCGACGACACGACATCGACGTCGCCCTCGTACACTTCGCGCGGGTGGATATGGCATTTGCGGTGGTGTCGGCGGTTGCCCCGAGACTGCAGCTCTTTCCCGCGGACGTCGTTTCGGCACGCCTTCAGGCGGTCATTCGCGAAACGGGGGGCGGTGCCCGCTGGACGGGCGGTGCCGCACTGTTGTGATGGGGTGGAACCAAGGCTCGGCGCGCTACAGCCTTGCCAATTTGTAGAAACCTGAATTTAACATATGCTCCCAGGTTGGATTTGAATGCTGATCCAGTCCGGCTGCGGGGTATGCCGCCGATCTGGTTGGGGGCAAAGGACGAGATGGTTCGCACGCGCGACGGCAGGAATGGCAGGCCATTTTCTCCGGATCCCGAAGCCGGCGCGCCAGCCTCACCGGTGCCGTCTGCCGGCGTGCTCGAAATCGATCTTTTCGGCAAGATGGCGGCGCGCTGCAACGGGCGCGACGTCGTCATCGTCGGGCGCAAGGCCCGTGCGTTGCTCGGCTTTCTGGCCATTTCCGAGAAATTCCAGGAAAAGCGCGAGGTGGCCGTCACGCTGTTGTGGAGCGGGGCGGACCGGGCCCACGCCTACAGCTCTTTGCGGCAGTCGATCGCGGAGATCCGCAGGGCATTCAAGGCCGTCGGGTATAGCGGATTTCAGTCAGACAAACTTTCGATCGGGTTTCAGCGCGCAAGCGTGCAGGTCGATCTGGCCGAGGTACTTGCAGCCGCCCGGCACGGCGTCGTTCACGACGTTCTCAAGGAGCGGCAGAAAGCCTGCGATGCCATTCTCGGGGAGTTCGAAACCGTCGACGACGAGTTTCTCGACTGGCTGCTGGCCAAGCGGCGGGCGATTTCCGATTACCTGTGCCAGTTCCTCGAAGAGAGAATGAAGGCTGCGGAGGCTTCCCAGCGCCAACAGAGAGAGGCGGCGCGCGCGCTCTTCAATCTCGATCCCAGCCACGAGATCGCTGCGCGCATGCTGATGACGGCGGCGAGTGCCGAGGGTGACATCGGTGGCGCGCTGTCGCTCTACAAGAGCCTCTCGGAGCATTTGCGGGCGACCTTCGAGGCGGAACCCTCGCCGGAAACGCAGGACCTGATGGAGGCGATTCGGGGGGATCGTGCCAATGGCCGCAACGGGCCCCGTGCCCCGGCGATGCCGTGGACGGCCGCGCGGCCGCTGGTCGTGACCGGCGGGGAATTCTCGACCCAGCCGAAGTCGCCCTGGCCGACCGCGCCGCGAACGAGTGGCGCGCATCAGATAGCGAGCAAGCTCGTCATTTCGATCACGCCCTTCGACAATTCGCTGATCTCGGAGCAGAACCACTATCGCGTGCAGGGGTTCCGGCGCGAATTGATGACGTGCCTCGTGCGCTTCCGGGAGTGGCTCGTTTGCGATCGGGCGGTGGTCCTGAAGCAGGACGACGGGTCTGCCGCCGATCATGCAGAGTATGTCATCGAGGCCAGCTCGATCGAGAGCGACGGGGAGCTTCGGCTCGCCATGACGCTTCGCGATGCCAACTCGGACGTCTATCTGTGGAGCGAGCGGCTGAGCCTCACCGCAGCGCGCTGGTTCGAAGCCCAGGAGCTCGTCGTGCGCCGGCTTGCCATGGCGCTGAGCGTCCATGTGTCGGCGGAGCGCATGTCGGCGATCGGGCATCACGAGCCGTCCAGTCTCAAGGCCTACGACATGTGGCTGCTGGCCCAGGCGACGTTGATGCGCATGGAGGCATCGAGCTGGCAGAAGGCGCGCCAGCTGCTGCGGCACGTGATCCGTCATTCGCCCGATTTCGCGCCGGCCTATTCGACCCTGGCGCAGCTCGAGAACGGGGCGCACATCGCCATCCCCGGCACGATGCGGAACGAGAAGCTGACCGAGGAGGCGCTGGGGTTCGCGCGGCACGCGGTGCATCTGGATCCCGTCGACTCGCGCAGCCAGCTCTGCCTGGGATGGTCCTATGCCATGGCGCGCCAGTACGAGCAGTCGACGATGCACATGGCGCTGGCGCACGAGTTGAACGACAACGACGGCTGGACGCTGATCTCGTCGGCCAATTGCCTCGCGTTCTGCGCAGAGTATGAGAAGTCCCGGGAGATGTCGCAGCATGCCCTGACGCTGCCGATGGCGCCGAGCCCGCTGCAATGGTCCTACCAGACGGCGATCCGCTTCATGATCGGGGACTACAGTGGCTGCGTCGAGGCAGCGAAGGCGGCCAGCGATCACGTCAATCCGAATGTCCCGGCCTGGAAGTCGGCGGCACTCTATCACCTGGGAATGAAGGACGCTGCGCGAGAGGCGCTGGCGACGTTCTTCTCGCTGACGCGGCAGCGCTGGGCCAGCCCTGAAAAGCCGACGGATCAAGTCATCACGCGCTGGTTGCTGCACATGTTTCCCATCCGCCGGCGCGACGACTGGGAGCGGTTGCGCAACGGGCTTGCCGGCGCGGGGGCGCCCGTCGCCGGCCTGAAGCATCACGGGTGGTGAGGACGCCGACCCGCTCGACGCCTCAAAGCGACCGGGCGACCACCTCGCGCATGATCTCGTTGGTGCCGGCATAGATCTTGTGCACGCGGGCGTTCACGTAGGCGCGCGCGATGGGGTATTCGAGGATGTAGCCGTAGCCGCCGAACATCTGCAGGCAGGTGTCGAGCACCTTCTGCTCCAGTTCGGTCATCCAGAACTTGGCGCCGGCGACGGTCGGCACGTCGAGCTTGCCTGCCAGATGCAACTCGAGGCACTTGTCGGCGAAGAGGCGGGCGATGCCGACCTCGGTCTTGACCTCGGCGAGCCTGAAGCGCGTGTTCTGCAGGTCGAGCAGCGGCTTGCCGAAGGCCTTGCGCGTCTTGACGTGATCGAGCGTCCATTCGAGGGCGGCTTCCATCACCGCGCAGGCCTTGAGGACGAGTGTCAGCCGCTCCTGCGGCAGCTCCTGCATCATGTATTTGAAGCCGCGGCCTTCCTCACCGATCATGTTGGAGGGCGGGACGCGCACGTTCTCGAAGTGCAACTCGGCGATGTCCTGAGCCTTCTCGCCCATCTTCTCGAGCTTGCGACCACGACGGAAGCCGTCACGGTCGGTTTCCACCACGACGAGGGAAATTCCCTTCGCGCCCTGCGTGGGATCGGTCTTGCAGGCGACGAGGACGATATCGGCCAATTCGCCATTGGTGATGAAGGTCTTGGCGCCGTTCACCACGAGTTCGTTGCCCTCGCGGATCGCGGTGGTGCGGATCGCCTGCACGTCGCTGCCCGCGTCCGGCTCGGTCATGGCGATCGAGGCGACCAGCTCGCCGCGCGCCATGCCCGGCAGCCAGCGCTGCTTCTGCTCCTCGGTGCCGTAGTGGAGCAGGTAGGGCGCCACGATCTCCGAATGCAGGCTGAAGCCCGGGCCGGAGAGGGCGCGCTTGCCGAACTCCTCGATGAGGATGGCGGAGGTGCGGAAGTCGGCGGCAGACCCGCCGTAGGCTTCGGGGGCGGTCGTCAGCAGCAGGCCCGCTTCGCCCGCCTTCAGCCAGACATCGCGGCTGACGCGGCCGTCCTTCTCCCACTGGGCGTAGTTGGGGACGACCTCGCGGTCCAGGAAGTCGGCGACGGAGCGGCGAAAGTCCTCGTGTTCTGCCTCGTAGATCGTGCGGGGAATGGGCATTCGAACCTCCGTCGTATGTTGAGACTTCGTGCTTCGAGATCGGCCCCACTATGACATGGGGAGGGGCGCCCGCCACAGATGCGGTGTCACAGATGCGGGTTGCCAATTCGCCCGCCCGCCTTTCAAATATCGGCACGACGCAGCAACCGGATGGCCCGATGTATCCTGGCACGCACGCAACGACGCATCCCGACAAGGCGGCCTTCATCATGGCGTCGACGGGCGAGGCGGTGAGCTACGCGGAGTTGGAGCGGCGCACGAACCGTCTGGCGCACCTGCTGCGCCGGCACGGGATGCGGCGGCTGGACCACTATGCGATCTTCATGGAGAACAACGCGCGCTACGTAGAGACCTGCGCGGCGGGGGCGCGGACCGGCCTCTACTACACGTGCGTCAACTCCCACTTGTCGGCGGAGGAACTGGCCTACATCCTGGACAACAGCCTCTCGCGCATCCTGATCACGTCGCAGGCCAAACGCGCGGTCGCCCTCGAAGCGCTGGCGCTGTGTCCGGCCATCGAGCTTTGTCTGGTGGTGGATGGCCCGGGCGATGGCGCACGCATCCTCGATCTGGGCGAGGCGACGCGCGACTTTCCCGACACGCCCGTCGCCGACGAGGCGTTCGGCGCGGCCATGCTCTATTCTTCCGGTACCACGGGGCAGCCGAAGGGCGTCCTGAAGCCGGTTGCCGACGTGCCGCCGGGAACGGAACTACCGGTGCACAAGTTCCGAGCCGAGCTCTGGCGCTATCGCGAAGGCATGGTCTACCTCTCGCCGGCGCCGCTCTATCATGCCGCGCCGCAGGCCGCCGTCGACCTGACGATCCGGAAGGGTGGCACCGTCGTGATCATGGAGCGTTTCGATGCGGCGGCGTTCCTCGATCTCGTGCAGCGCCATGCGGTCACGCACAGCCAGCTCGTGCCCACGATGTTCGCGCGGATGCTGAAGTTGCCGGACGCGGTACGGCTGGCCTACGACGTGTCGTCACTGGAGGTTGCGATCCATGCGGCGGCCCCCTGCCCGGTGCCGCTCAAGGAGGCGATGATCGCGTGGTGGGGGCCGATCATCCAGGAGTACTACGGCGCCACGGAGGGGCTGGGGTTTTCCTCGTGCGACAGCCACGAATGGCTCGCGCACAAGGGGACGGTGGGCCGCGTGCTGCAAGGCAAGCTGCATGTGCTGGACGAGGCGATGCAACCGTGTCCCGTGGGCGTGCCGGGCACGCTTTGGTTCGAGCCGCCCGCGCCGTTCGAGTATTTCCGCGATCCCGAGAAGACGGCCCAGTCGCGCTCGCCGGACGGCCGCCAGACGACGGTGGGAGACATCGGCTATCTCGACGAGGATGGATATCTGTACCTGACGGATCGCGCCACGTTCATGATCATCTCGGGGGGCGTGAACATCTACCCGCAGGAAGCGGAGAACCTGCTGATCACGCATCCCAAGGTGGCGGACGCGGCGGTGTTCGGCGTGCCGAACGCGGACCTGGGCGAGGAGGTCAAGGCGGTGGTGCAGCTCATGCCGGGTGAAACGCCCGACCCTGGCCTCGCCCAGGAATTGATCGACTTCTGTCGGGCGCATCTGGCGCACTTGAAGTGCCCGCGCTCCATCGACTTCGAAGCGGAGCTGCCGCGCCTGCCGACCGGCAAGCTCTACAAGCGCGTGCTGCGGGATCGCTACTGGCAAGGCCACACGAGCCGGATCGTCTGAAAGCGGGGTAGAATGCCACTTCTCGTCGAAATTCGCGGGCACGTCGCGGTGCTGACCTTGAGCCGGCCCGAGGCGCGCAACGCCTGGGACGAGGACTACGATCGCGGGTTCCAGGAGGTGCTGCCGCAGCTTGCCCGCAACAACGACATCCGCTGTGTCGTGCTGACGGGCGACGAGCGCGGCAGGGCCTTTTCGGCAGGTGCCAACCTGGCGTCGTCGCAAACGCATACGGTCGGCGCGCCGGCGGACTATCTGCGCGACCAGTCCTACTGGCAAAACTTCGTGGCCAACCTGCTGGCCGACTTTTCCAAGCCGATGATCGCGGCCGTCAATGGCTACGCGATCGGCATCGGCTGCATCGCGACGTATTGCTGTGACCTGATCGTCGCGTCCGACAGGGCGGAATGGCGCATGCCGCAGGTCAAGCTCGGCATCCTGCCGGCCTACGGGGCCTCGGTGCGGCTTGCACGCTGGGTCGGCAAGGGCAACGCCATGCGGGCTGCGATGGGCTTTCCGATCGACGCCGCGGAGGCGCATCGTATCGGGCTCGCGCAATGGGTAGTGCCGCATGCGGAGCTGATGCAGCGCGCCATGGAGCTTGCGAACGAGATTGCAGCGCTACCGCCGATCGCGGCGCAGCTGACGAAGGAATCGCTGAACAAGGGGCTCGATGTTCCCAACATCAAGGATGCCTCGGAGGCGGACATCTACCGCTTCATGGCGCTGTGCCAGACCGAAGATGCGCGCGAGGCGCACGCGGCATGGCGCGAGAAACGCCCGCCCGCGGTGAAGGGGGCGTGACGTCCACGGCCGGGCGGGCCGACGCGCGTCCGGCGCTTCACGGTGGCATGAGCACCACGACAAAGAGAGAGAAACGAGATGCAGCCTGCTCCTGGTTCACGCTTGAGAATTGGCGTCACGCGCGCATTGCCCGATCCCGTGGTGGCGATGCTGCGGCGGCAGCACGACCTGTGGATCAATCCTGACGATCGCGTGTTGTCGCCGGACGAACTCCAGGAACTCGCCGCCCGTTCGGATGCGCTGATCGTGACGGCCTTCGACAGGTTCAACGAGGCCGCGATCGGGCGGCTGGCGCCTTGCGTCAAGATCGTCTCGACGTTCTCGGTCGGCTACGAGCACATCGATGTCGAGGCGGCGCGCAAGCGCGGGCTCGCCGTGCTCTACACAGCCGACGTGCTCAGCGATGCCGTGGCCGAGATGGCGATCTTCCTGATGCTCGGTGCGGCGCGGCGGGCGCACGAGGGGGCACGGCTCCTTTATGAGCGCAAATGGGTGGGATGGACGCCGACGCAGCTCGTGGGCGTGGAGGTGACGGGGCAGCGTATCGGCATCCTGGGCATGGGGCGCATCGGGCGAACCATCTCACGGCGCGCGCGCGGCTTCGACATGACGGTGCATTATCACAACCGCAGCCGGCTCTCTCCCGATCTCGAGGAGGGGGCGACCTATCACGCGCGCATCGAGGACCTGATGGCGCAGAGCGACGTGCTGGTCGTAGCCGCCCCGTCGACGCCGACGACACGCGGATCGGTCAACGCCGATCGGATTGCACTGCTGCCGAAGGATGCCATCGTCGTCAATATCGCGCGTGGCGATCTCATCGACGACGACGCGCTGATCCAGGCCTTGCAGGCGGGGCGGATCGCGGCCGCCGGGCTCGACGTGTTCAACAACGAGCCGAGGCTCGACGAACGCTATCTGTCGCTCGCAAACGTGTTCCTGCAGCCGCACCAGGGCAGCTCGACGATGACGGCGCGCGCCAAGATGGGTGAGATCCTGCGCGATGGCATCGACGCGGTTCTGCGCGGCGAAAGCCCGCCGAACCGGCTCGCCTGAGACCACGGCGGAGGCATTGCGCGGCGCGCCGTGCCGCGGCGCGACACGCGGGCCCTCATAGCCCCTTGGTGGCGCCGCCGTCGATCTCGATGGTCGAACCGTGAATATAGGTGGCGTGCGGCGAGCACAGAAAGGCCACGAGATCGGCGATTTCCTGCGGCTGGCCGAAGCGCAGGATACCGTGCTCGTGGCGCGCACGATCCTCGGCCTCGGCGTAGGTGATGTTCTCGGCCCTGGCGCGCACTTCCACGCGGCGGCGCAAGCGGTCGGTCACGATATGGCCGGGGTTCACGGCGTTGACGCGCACGCCGTCGCGCAGTCCGCGATCGGCAATGGCCTTCGTGAAATTGACGAGCGCAGAATTCACGGGGCCGCCGATGGTGAAGTCCATCGCGGGTGTCAACGATCCGATCCCGACGATGTTGACGAGCTTGCCCTTGGTGGCGACGAGATGTGGCCAGGCGTGGCGGGTCATGCGTACAGCGCCGTGGTACTTCAGCGCGAAACCGTCGAGAACATCGTCGTCGGTGAGGGTGAGGAAGTCGCCACGCTTCGTCGCGCCGGCATTGTTGACGAGGATGTCGAGGCGGCCGTAGCGCGACATGGCCGCATCGACCAGGTGTCGGGCGGCATCCGGCGTGCGCAGATCGCAGGCGACGTGGGTGGGGCGACGGCCGCTCGCCTTCTCGATCTCGCCCGCCATTGCATCGAGCTGGGCGGCGTCGCGTCCGGTCAGCATCACGTCGGCGCCGCAGCGTCCCAGCTCCATGGCGATGGCTGCACCGATGCCGCGATTGGAGCCGGTCACGATCGCGGCCTGACCGCTGAAGTCGTACTGAGCCATTCTAGCGTCTCCCCAACTTCCCGCGCATCTCGTGGTGCGCACTCGTGGTGCGCGCTGTGGCGCGATGTTGGAGGTGAGCGCGTCGCTCCGCAAGGGCCGGTGCGTGCAGGCGCGAGATAACCGCCCGGGGAAGCCGTGGCGGCGCGTGAATGGATGTGACGACCGGCGCGGCGCTGCCATGGCTGTCGGCCACGGCCTGCGAGCCACGGTCTGCAATGCGCGCGCATCGCGACTTGCTGTGGTGGTTGCAAGTTGGCAGTCTGCCTGACGCCGATGCACGATGGCGATGCGGCAGGCGGGCTATCGACGCTCGCAAAATGCAGCGGGGCATCTGAGGATGTGACCTCGACATCGGCGCAGCGAACTTCCTGCCGGTCTCACGCGAAAGGGACGACATGATCTACGAATTTCGGACTTACACACTGCATGTGCGGACGCTGCCGGAATTCCTGAAGCGGTTCGGCGAAGCGCTGCCAAAGCGGCTGGAATATTCGCCGCTGGCGGCATTCTGGTACACGGAAATCGGGCCGCTCAACCAGGTCATCCACGTCTGGCCCTACAAGGATACCAACGAGCGGGCGCGCATACGGGCAGAGGTGGTGAAGGCAGGGATCTGGCCGCCAAAGACGACCGAATTCATCGCCGACATGAAATCGGAGATCCTCGAGCCGCTGCCGTTTTCGCCCAGGCTCGAGCCGTCGAACCACGGGCCCTATTTCGAGATGCGCTCCTACGTGCTGCGGGCTGGAGGCATCCCCGAGATGACCGCGAAGTGGGAGAAGCACCTGGCGCCGCGCCTGGAATTGTCGCCGCTGATCGGCGTCTACACGTCCGACATCGGCGGGCTCAATCAGTGGGTGCACATCTGGGCGTACAAGAGCCTGGACGAACGGATGGCCGTGCGCAAGACGATGCAGGAGACGGGCGTGTGGCCGCCGCCGCCGCCGGTGCCTACGCTGCGGCAGGAGGCCAAGATCATGCTGGCGGCGCCGTTCTCGCCCGTGCGGTGAACGGCAAGGCCGGCGCGAAGACGACGAAGTGCCGGGCACGAGCCGTGCCGGGGCAGGCACACGAGCCGGATGGATGGTGTGCCCTGTCGTGGTATCGCGCGGCGCAGCGTGGCGGCCATGCCGGCCTCGTGCCGGCATGGCGATGAGATTTGCGCGGCTTGGCGTTTGCCGAGGGCGAGGTCCACACGACTGCGTCGGGTAAACGCCGCAATACGTGTCGCCCGAGAGAATCAGGTTCTTTTTGAATTGGTCGCTTCTGGATTGTGTGCCGATCTCTATGGATTTTGCGTCACTTGGACGCGCAACAGTCAAGTTTTCTGGATCGTGGCAAAATAGAAACAATAAGTTCGATTCGGAGTGGGCATGACGGATGCGTCGAATTGCGTTTAACTCTCGTGGCTTCCGCTCCGGTTCAGAGGCCGTCCTGCTGCCCTTATTATTTCCTTTCACGAATGGGCGCGATCGTGTCAACAGCATAAATCGTCGGTAATTCGTGCAGGTTTCTGTGCGGGCTGGAATTCCGCGGGCGAGGGCGGAATTGCTGTGCTTGACACGCTATCGGGATGCAGCAAAAGAACACGAACTGTCTGAGGCGCACGGATCAATCACCGATTTGGTTGGACGCACATCCATATGAAACAAGTCCTGATCAGCAAGGGTGTGGCGAACGTCTCACAGGTTCCCACTCCGATGGTCTCGCCAAGGAACATCCTGGTTCAGGTGCGGCACTCGTGCATTTCCGTGGGAACGGAGATGGCGGGCGTGCGGATGTCAGGGCTGCCGCTGTACCAGCGTGCCCTCAAGCAGCCCGAAAACGTCAAGCGCGTCGTGGAGATGATGCGCGACCAGGGCGTCAAGCGAACGCTCGACCGGGTGTCGGGCAAGCTCGCTGCCGGCTCGGCCACGGGCTATTCGGCGGCGGGCGTGGTCATCGCCGTCGGCGAGAGCGTGGAAGGCTTCGCGGTCGGCGATCGGGTGGCGTGCGCGGGCGCGGGGATCGCGAACCATGCCGAGATCATCGATGTTCCCGTCAATCTCGCGGTGAAGCTGCCGCGGGAAGTCTCGACCGAGCACGGCTCGACGGTGACGCTCGGGGCGATCGCCATGCAAGGGGTGCGGCGCGCACAACCCACCCTCGGCGAGACGTTCGTGGTGGTGGGCCTGGGCATTCTCGGGCAGCTCACCGCGCAGATGCTCACCGCCAGCGGCTGCCGGGTCATCGGCATCGATCTCGATCCGGCGCGGATCGCCTTCGCCAAGGGGCTGGGTATGGAGATGGGGGTCAACCCGGCCTCCGGCTCCTACATCGAGCGCGTACTGGCGGTGACGGACGGGCTCGGCGCGGATGGCGCCATCGTGACGGCGGCCAGCGCCAGCAGCGAGGTCATCAGCGAGGCGATGAAGGCCTGCCGCAAGAAGGGCCGCGTCGTTCTTGTCGGGGATGTCGGCCTCGATCTCAAGCGCGGGGACATGTACCAGAAGGAGCTGGATTTCCTGATCTCCTGCTCCTATGGGCCGGGTCGCTACGATGCCGTCTACGAAGAGGGCGGGCAGGACTACCCCCTGCCCTACGTGCGGTGGACCGAGAACCGCAACATGCAGGCCTATATCCAGCTTCTGGCCTCGGGGCGCCTGCGGCTCGACGGGTTCTTCGAGACGCCTTTCGAGATCGATCGCGCGGCGGATGCCTACGAGGCGCTGAAGGCCGAAGGCCGAAAGCCGCTGATGGTGCTGTTGTCTTATCCCGAGCGGCCGGAGGCTGTGTCCGAATTCAGGATCGGGGTGAGCAGTGCCACAGTGACGAGCGGCAAGATCCGCGTCGGGCTCGTTGGCGCTTCGAGCTTTGCGCAGGGCGTGCATCTGCCCAACATGGTCATCCTGCGCAACGATTTCGACGTGCGCGCGGTGATGAGCCGGACCGGGGCGAACGCCAAGGCCGTGGCGATGCAGGCGCAGGCCGCCTACTGCACCACGGACATGGACGAGATCCTGAGGGACCCGGCCATCGACCTCGTGCTTATCGCGACGCGCCACGATCTGCACGGCAGCGGCGTGCTCGAGGCCCTGCGGGCCGGCAAGCACGTGTTCGTGGAAAAGCCGCTGACGCTGTCGCCGGCCGAGCTCGCGGAGATCGAGGCGTTCTATGCGGCAAATCCGTCCGGCCCTGTGCTGATGACGGGCTTCAACCGCCGGTTCGCGCCGGGCATGGAGCACGTCTATCGGGCGCTTGGCGAGCGCACGACGCCGGCGATCGTGAACTACCGCATGAACGCGGGTTTCATCGCCGCAGACCACTGGGTGCACGGCCCGGAAGGCGGCGGCCGCAACCTGGGCGAAGCCTGCCATATCTACGACCTGTTCAACGCGATCTGCCGGGGATCGGAAGTCGTCTCGGTGCAGGCCTGCGCCATCGATCCGAAAGCTGGCCAATGGCGCCGCAACGACAACTTCGTCGCCACCGTGAAATATGCCGACGGGTCGGTCTGCACGCTCACCTATACGGCACTGGGGGCCAAGGCCTATCCCAAGGAGCGCATGGACGTGTTCGCGGACGGCAAGGTCGTCGTTCTCGACGACTACAAGAGTGTCGAGGTGCACGGCGGCCGCGACAAAGGCTGGACCGCGGGTTCGTCGAAGAAGGGGCAACTCGAGGAATTGAAGGCGCTCGCCGACACGCTACGGCGCGGCAAGGCGTGGCCGATCTCGCTGGCGGAACAAGTTCGAGCGACCGAAATCGCCTTCGAGGTGGAACGCCAGATCGGCGGCGACGGGATCGTCTCGCAGGAGCCGGCAGCCGTGCGTAGCGACGCCGCCGAGTAGACACGGCGAGGGAACATCCGGGGGGATGAGACGACATGTGCGGGGTTGTGGGGCTCTATTGCTACGGCAATAGTTTGCGTGTCGACGAGGGCGTGTTGACGCGCATGCGCGATACGATGATCCATCGCGGCCCGGATGGCGGCGAGAACTGGATCAGCGACGACAGGCGCGTCGGTCTTGGGCATCGCCGCCTGTCGATCATCGACCTGTCGACCTCGGCATCGCAGCCGATGCCGAACGAGGACCACACCGTCTGGGTGACGTACAACGGCGAGATCTACAATCACGTCGGGCTGCGCAAGGAATTGGTCGCGGCGGGCCACACGTTCCGCACGGATCATTCCGATACCGAAATCCTGGTGCACGGCTACGAGGAGTGGGGCATCGAAGGCCTGCTCCAGCGCATCGAGGGCGACTATGCCGTCGGGCTCTGGGACGTGCGCAAGGAAAAGCTGTTCCTCTTCCGCGACCGCATCGGCGTGAAGCCTCTGTATTTCTCGCTGCAGGACGGGGCGATCCTGTTCGCTTCGGAAATCAAGGCGATCGTCGCGCATCCCGCGGTGAAGCGCGATGTCGATCCGGTGGCGATGTACCACTACCTGTCGTTCCTGACGACGCCCGCGCCGATGACGATGTTCAAGGGCATCTTCAAGCTGCCGGCGGGCCACGTCGCCGAGGTGGGCAGGGACGGCGCATTTTCCGCGCGTCGCTACTGGGATGCCCTTCCGGGCAAAGGCGGGATCGACACTGCCGCCATGGCGAAGCAGCCGTGGCCTGCGCGCGAAGAGGCCTACATCGCGGGAATTCGCAAGAAACTCACGGACGCGGTGGAAAAGCGGATGATGTCGGACGTGCCGTTCGGCGTGTTCCTGTCCGGCGGCATCGACAGTTCGACCAACGTCGCGTTGATGTCGCGATACATGGACCGGCCGGTCGACACGTTCACGGTGGGGTTCAAGGACCACAAGCATCTCAACGAACTGGACGAGGCCACGCTCGTGGCCAGGGAATTCAAGACCAATCATCACGAGGTGCTGATCGACGAGAGCGACATGCGCGGCTATCTCGGCGATCTCATCCATCACCAGGACGAGCCGATCGCGGACTGGGTGTGCATCCCGCTCTATTTCGTGTCCAAGCTGGCGAAGGACAGCGGTGTCACGGTGGTGCAGGTGGGCGAGGGCTCGGACGAGCAGTTCTGCGGCTATGCCAGCTACATGGGCTATCTCGATCTCTACAAGAAGTACTGGCAGCCGTTCCGCACCTATGTCCCGTCGCCCCTGCAGAAGGTGGCGGCAGGCATGTTCGGCGCGGCGGCAACCTTCAAGCCGGGCCTTGCCATGTACGCCGACATCGTCGACCGGGCGAGCCGGAACCGGGAGCACTTCTGGAGCGGAGCGACGGTCTTTCCGGAATCGGTGAAGGCCAAGATGATCGCGGTATCGGAGCTGGGCACCAGCGTACCGGATGCATTGACCGCGTCGGGCCTGATGCCGGCAAGCTACCTGCAGCCGGACACCTTCAACATCATCAAGTCGTTCAACCAGACGATCGACGCGAGCCATCCGGGCCAGGATGTGCTCACGCGCATGATCTACAACGAGTTCAAGCTACGCCTGCCAGAGCTTCTGCTGATGCGCGTCGACAAGGTGGCGATGTCGGTGTCGATCGAGGCGCGCGTGCCATTTCTCGATCATCATCTCGTCGACTACACCATGGACATCCCCATGGACGACAAGGTGCATGGCGGCGTCGCCAAGCATCTGCTCAAGAAGGCGGTCGAGGGCATCATTCCCCACGAGATCATCTATCGCCGGAAGATGGGCTTCGGTGCGCCAATGTCGCAATGGATGCGCGGTGATTTCGGGCAGCAGGTGTCGTCGGAAATCATGTCGTCGCGCCTGCTCGACCGCGGGTGGCTCGATCGCAGCTTCATCGCCAACCTGATCAACGACCATCGCGCCGGCCGCCGCGATACGAGCCTCTATATCTGGACGCTCTACAACCTGACTGCCTGGTACGACTATTGGATCGATGGAGCGAGGGCGTGATTTGATGCTCTCTGCCTGTGATTATCGATATCAATTTCAAGGGAGGATTTTGAGCATGCCTATTGATGATACGGAGCGAAATAGCCTGGAGGCTGCGCGCCTCGAAGCGCAGAAGCAATGGAATGCAAACCCTTGCGGCGCGCTTCCGACGGATGTCTTCGACAAAGCCTATTTCGATCGCGTCGAGGCGGATCGCTATCGCCAGCAGTATTGGCAGAAGGATTGGTTCGACTACGCATCCTACAAGGGGAAGAAGGCCCTCAATGTGCTGCGGCCTCTCGAGCGGCATCTCGGTTGGTACGTCTGCGCGCGCGCGACTGCCCAGAAGTGACTTCGTATCGGGGCTATTGGACCTTCAGGAGATGACCCGCAGAACATGAGCGCCGAACTCATCGCCAAGATCCGACGCGGGTTCAGGAAGCCGCCGCGCTATATCGTGGAGCGGCTGGTGCACGAGGTGCGGGGCCAGGCTGAACGGCGGCTGGGGCCGGCACGTGCCGGGCGGTTCGACGCTCACGACCTCGCGCAAAAGGCTGGCCATGGCGATGTCGCGGGGTGGTGGCGGGCGCTCGCAGCGCGCCCGTTCGTGGCGACGACGCAGCTGTCGCCCGATACGCTAGACCGCATCTGTCCTGGAGAGCGCGCACGCATCCTAGCCGATGCGGAACGCGCGCTCGGGCGCGAGGTCGATCTGCTGGGCTCGGGGCCCGTCGCGCTGGGGACACCGATCGACTGGCACAAGGACTACAAGACCGGAATCCGCTGGGAGCCGCGCTACTGCCGGGACATCGCCTACTCCAATCTTGACCAGCCCAGCGACGTGAAATTTCCCTGGGAGATTTCGCGGATGCAATGGCTCATTCCGGCGGCACAGGCCTATGCACTGACCGGCGACGAGCGGTTTGCGGCGGGTGTCCGCGATGTGATCGCGGAATGGATCGCGGCAAACCCTTACGCCATGAGCGTCAATTGGGCCTGCACGATGGACGTCGCCATTCGGGCGATGACGTGGACGTGGGCTTTTCATCTCCTCGGGCAGAGCCGGGCGTGGTCCGAGCCGTCGTTCCAGAGGCAGTTTCTTCGATCGCTGTGGCTGCATGGAGACTTCACGGCGCGACATCTGGAGAAGTCGGACGTCAACGGCAATCACTACACGGCCGACGCTGCCGGTCTCGTTTTCATCGGCTTGTTTTTTGGCGGCGGCGCCGAGCCGGCATGCTGGCAGGCGCTGGGCTGGGACATACTCTCCAGTGAAATCGCCCTGCAGGTGTTCCCGGACGGCGTCGATTTCGAGGCCTCGGTGCCCTATCACCGGCTGGTGCAGGAATTGTTCCTGCTGCCTGCGCTTTATCGCTTGAAGCACGGGTTGTCCGTTGCGCCCGCGTATCGCCAACGCCTGTTGGCGATGGCGCGTTTCACGGATGGCTATTCCCGTGTGGACGGCAGCGTGCCGCTATGGGGCGATGCGGACGATGCGCGGGCGTTGCCGGCACGGATGCATCCCATCAACGATCACCGCTATCTGCTGGGCATCGCCGGCCTGGCGTTCGATGCGCCCGAACTCCAGGAGGCCTTTTCCGGCCCGCGCTCGGAGATCGTCTGGCTGCTGGGACCGGATGCTGCCGAAAGGCTCGTGGATCGGCCATGGCGCACTTCGGGACCGCGCTCCGTCGCGTTTCGCGAGGGCGGCTTCTATGTGCTTCGCAACGTGCGCGACCACGTTTTCGTCGATTGCGGTCCGTTGGGGCTCGCCGGTCGCGGCGGGCATGGCCACAACGACATCACGTCCTTCGAGGCAGCGCTCGATGGTGTTCATCTCGTCAGCGACTGCGGCGCCTATCTCTATACGGCGAGCATGAGGGAGCGGAACAATTTCCGCTCGACCGCCTACCACAACGTCGCAAGGATCGATGGGGAAGAGATCAATCGGTTCCAGCGCCCCGACTATCTGTGGACCCTTCACAACGATGCGCAGCACGTCGTCGAGGAGGTTGCCTTCAGCGATGAGACCGACCGCTTGTGCGTCGGCCATACCGGCTATGGGCGACTTGCCGATCCGGTCGGGGTTCGCCGGACATTCGTGCTCGATCATCGCGCGCACGCACTGCAGATCCACGATGTGTTCGCGGGTGAAGGTTCGCACGACGTCGCGGTGGCACTGCATCTTGCGGCGGGCGTGAGCGTGGACGTGCGCGCCGGCGATGCGGTGCTGGAGGCGGCGGGGCGGCAGTTCCGCGTCGCCTGGGCGGCCACGGAGGATTGGCGTGCCACGATCGAGGACGCGCGCGTGTCGCCGTCCTACGGCGTGGTGCACGCAACGAAGCGGATCGTGTGGCGCCGGCAGGGGGCGCTGCGTGAGCTCGCGGTCACGATCGCGCCGGTGGCGATGGTGGACGCGCGATGAATGGAGCGCAGGCGCTGAAATCGGGGTTTGCGCGCGACGTCCTGGCGACGTTCGGCACCAAGATGGCCGCCGCCGGGGTTGGTTTGTTGACGAGTGTGCTCGTCGCGCGTTCGCTGGGTCCCGACGGCAGGGGCGCGTTCGCCACGGTCATGACGCTCGCCGCGATCGGAATGCAGTTCGCGAACCTGGGGCTACGCATTCGTCCAATAGCTATTACCTGGCCCGCGACCGGTCGATCAGCTACCGCGGTCGTCGCGGAATTCCCCTGGCGTTTGCGCTGGTACTGGGCTCGTTGGCCGGAGTGCTCCTGACGGGCGTCGCGTGGGCGAGCGGTGTCGTTGCGTCCGCCGGAGCGGGCGCGGTCGGCATGGCGATGGCGAGCATCCCCGCCGGGCTCGCCTATTTGCTGCTGGTCAACCTGTTGTTGCCGTTGCAGGCCGTCGCCGCGTTCAATCGCATCGAGTTCGGGCTGCGATTGGTGATGTTCGCGCTGACCGGGCTCGCTTTCGCGGCGATGATGCCGAGCGTCGCCCTGATGGTCGGTGCGAGCCTGCTGGCGCATGTCTACGGCATCGCGGCGGTCTGGAAGGTGCTGCGCACAGAAGGGGGCATCGCTCGCGGCCATGCCTCGCGGGAACTGCTCCGGGAGCAACTGCCATTCGCGTTGCGGGCCTATCTGGGATCGCTTTTCAGTTTTCTCGTCGTGCGTAGCGATATCCTGATGGTCCAGGCCATCGGCGGTAACAGCGAGGCTGGACATTATGCGATCGCGGTGACGTTGGCCGACCTCATCTACATGCTGCCGCTATCGGCGGGCATGCTGTTGTTTCCGCGATTGGCCGCAATGTCCGATCCGACTGCCCGCCGACGGGCGACCTGGCAGGCCGCGGGCGTCATTGCAGCGGCGATGATCGTGATCAGTATCATTGCGGCGGCTCTCGCCGAGGTGGCCGTCGGGTTGCTCTATGGGGCTGCGTTTCTTCCCGCCGTGCCGATGTTCCAGATCCTGCTCGGCGCCGTAAGTGTCCTTGGTGTGAGCGGCATTCTCTCCAATCATCTGGCGGCGACCGGGTTCCCGTGGAGTGCGGTGTGGGTCTGGGGCGTCGGGTTCGTGGTCAATGTCGCTCTCAATCTCGCGCTGGTGCCGGGCATGGGGGGGAAGGGGGCCGCACTCGCCTCGATCGTGGCCTATGCACTCGTCCTGCTGGTGCAGTGCTATCTGGTGCTCCGAGAGCAGGACACCTAGGCCGAATCGGCACCTCATCGCGTTGTTCGTGTTGCAGCGCTGTAGATCGACAGGCATCGAACTTCCGGAAAGCCCGTATCCATGACCGTCTCTTCCGTCATCCCCAACATCGTTCTGACGATCTATCCGGCGACGAGCGACCTGAAGTCCAAGCTCGCGGGCATCGTCGGCAAGGGGGCAGCGTTCGTTTCCGTGCGCGATCTGCGCCAGAGCGGCAACATCGGCATGTTGAAGGCGCTGCGCGGATTGCGCGGTGGCAAGGTCTTTCTTCCCGTGGAGGACGAGGAAGGCTCGCACCTTCTCCCCGCTCTCCAGATCCTGGCGAGCTTCATTCCCTCTCGAGGGATAATATCCCTCGATGCGAAAGGGGATGCGCGGCCCGTTTCACAGGGGATGTCGTCAAGTCCGCTGCCGCTCTCGTAACCGCGGAATTCAAGGGCGATTTGTTTCAGCGCAAGGCTGCCAGGGAAATCGCGGCACTCATGGCGACCGAACGGTTCGAGCCGGAAAAGCCGGCGCAAAATCGCGTGCTCTATCTCAACTCCAACCTGTGGTTCGGGGTCAAGGCCGGTGGCTCTGTCGGGCATATTTCCGGCGTGGTCAACGGGATGCACGAACTGGGCATTCCCGTGGAGTTCGTTGCCGTGGGCGGGCGCCTTCTCATTCGAGAGGCGGTTCCCTATTTGCCCCTGACGCCGCCCGCGCAATTCGCAGCGACGTGGGAAAAGAACTGCTATGCGTTCCATTTCAGCGCCGCAGAACAGGTCGGCCGGATAGCCGCCCAGCGGGATTTCGGCTGGATCTATCAACGGCTTTCTGTCTGCAACTATTCCGGCGTCGTGCTGTCGCGCAAGCTTGGGAAACCGCTTGTGCTCGAATACAACGGTTCGGAAGCCTGGATTGCAAAGAACTGGGGTCGTCCACTGCGGCGCCAGGATCTCGCCGAGAGGATCGAGGAAGCGAACCTCAAGCATGCGCACTTGATCGTCACCATTTCTGATGTGCTGAAGGATGAGCTTCTGGCACGCGGCATTCCGCGCGAGCGGATCGTCGTCTATCCGAACTGCTTCGATCCAAACGCTTTCGATCCGCAGCGTTTCTCGCGCGGGGACGTCGCCGCCCTGCGGCAGCGTTACGGCATCGCGGACGACGCCATGGTCGTCACGTTCCTCGGGACGTTCGGCCAGTGGCATGGGGCGGCGGTCCTGGCGGCGGCCGCGCGCCAGATCCTCGATGCAAACGCCGATTGGGTGCGCGAGCGGAAGCTGCATTTCATGTTCGTCGGCGACGGCGTGAAGATGCCGGACGTGCGCGCCGCTCTGGGGCCGCATGCGAGCGGAGGCAACGTGACGCTGACGGGGCTGGTGGCGCAGGCGCAGGCACCAATGTACCTGGCGGCCTCCGATGTTCTGGCGTCTCCGCATGTGGCGAACGCCGATGGCAGTCGCTTCTTCGGGTCGCCCACGAAATTGTTCGAGTACATGGCCATGGAGAAGGCTATCCTCGCATCGGATCTGGATCAGATCGGGGAGGTTCTCACGCCAGGGTTGGCGGTGAGCGCGCTCCCCCGTGACGACACGGCGCCCGATGAGGACAAGGTCGCGCTTCTGACCGTGCCGGGGTCGGCGGAGGAGATTGCGGCGGGCATCGCGTTTCTCGCGCGCCGGCCGGATTGGCGCCGGTCCCTGGCCGCGGCGGCCAGGCGCAGGGCGCTGGCGAAGTACACGTGGAGGCATCACGTGACCGCGATCGTCGATCAGGCGAAGGACCTCGGACTTGTCGAGCGGCTTGCATCGAGCGATCAAGGTGGGGGTTCAGCCGGTTGATCTGCGGCGCGATGCAGTGGGGGGATATCGATGCAGCAGTTTTCCACTGTACGTCGCGCGCCGGGGCATGTGATGGGCGGGGCGAGGCCAAGAGCGTCGGTGATCGATCAGCGGACGACCTTCGCCCTTGCCGCCATCATGTTCACGCTCTGCGCGGCCAATGCCAGTCCGTACTGGTGGAGTAGCGGATTTTTCGCGCTGTTTCTCATTCCGCTCGCCCTGACGGGGCGCGGCGTTGCGCGTGCGCTGAGCGCCGCGCTGGCGCCGGGCAATGCCATCATAACAGTCCCGCTCGTGGTTTTTACGGGCGTCAGTATTCTGAGCACGCTGGCATCGCCGACGATGGAATCGCTTCGTTCGACGCTGTTTCGGTGCATCTTTCCATTCCTTATCTATTTGTGCTTCGTCGGTATCGAAATAAATCGACCGAAACTCAATATCATCATGGCGGGGTTCATCTGTGGCGCGGCCTTCATGTTCGCGAGGGGGGCGTTCGCCTATCTTCAGGAATGGGGAATCCCAGACCTGCAGACGATCATGTGGGCGCGCTTCGATACCAGGCGCATGAAGACGTATCAGGACGTCACGGTTGGCAATCTCGCGCAAATGGGCAGCTATGCGATCCTCGTCCTGGCGCCGATGGTCCTGGCCAGCGTGCACTGGTACAGGAACTGGCTGCCGAGGTTGCTCGTCTCGTGTGCGATCGCCTTGGGCGTGGCCAACATCGCGTTCTGCGGAGCGCGTACCGCCGTTCTGTGTCTGGTCGTCATTGTCGGGGTTGCGATCGTCAGTGCGGGAGCGCGCAAGTCGATCCTGTTCCTGGCATTGGCCGCGGGGGTGGCGCTGCTGACGGCGTCCGAATGGATGCCGGCCATCTCCGATGTCAGCTTTCTCGAGAGGTTCGCGCCGTCGCTGATGACGGGCGGCCTGGACGAGAGCGCGGAGGAGCGACGGGCATCGATCCTGGTCGGGCTGGACATTTTCTGGGCGCATCCGGTCCTGGGCGTGGGGCCAGGCAATTCCGCCGAGCACAACTTCTATTCGATCCCTCACAATTCATTTGTTCATGTGGCGTCCGAGCTCGGCCTGATCGGCGTGCTGGTCTTCGTGTTTATCAATATGGTCGTTTTTCTGAAGACGTGGTCTGCCCTGCGATCGGCAAGTGCCAGCCCGGCGGCAATGTATCGCCTGATCTGGCTGTTCGGCCCGGCGATGTGGCTGCTCTACGGTTTCACTGGCATTCCATTCAATATGAGCCACGCCCTGTTGTGGGCGGGGATCGCGCACGCGATGCTCGGACTGAGCAGCGCCGTTGTCGTGCCCAGCCCCCCGCGATATGGCGGGACGCTGTCGCCACGGGGGCATGCTTTCCGGTGAGGGCAGACATGGCCTGCCTTCGGTGACGCTCCGGTCTTGCGGAGATGGCGCGTATGCGCCCATGTGGGGCGACAACGCTGCGCGTCGCTGACGTGACGTTTTGCGGTGCGGACTGCAATGAAACCGGGGAAGCTCACGATGACCTTCACACACCTCGACTACGCCGTGCGCGACCGCGTCGCGGAGATCACCATGCGGCGCGCACCGGTCAACGCGATCGACCACGGGCTGATCGACGACATTCTGGCCGCCTACGCAGAGGCCAAGGCGGATCAGGGCGTGCGCGCGATCATCCTGACGAGCGCCTTCGACCGGGCCTTCAGCGCCGGCATGGACCTCGCCATGATCCGGCACGGGCGCGGGCTCGATCTCAGGCGCTACCTGGAAAAGCTCTACTTCGGCATGCACGACATGCAGTACCGGATGGGCAAGCCGACCATTGCCGCGTTGACCGGGCCAGCGCGCGCGGCTGGCGTGACGCTGGCGGTGTCCTGCGACGTGATCGTGGCAAGCGAGACGGCAAGCATCGCCTATCCCGAGATCGACGTGGGCGTGATCCCCGCCATGCACTTCGTGCATCTGCCCCGCCAGATCGGCCGGCACAAGGCGTTCGAGCTGCTGTTCTCGGGCAAGCCGATTTCGGCCGGGGAGGCGCATGCCCGCGGGCTCGTCAACTACGTGGTGCCGCGCGATCAGGTGATGGCGAAGGCGCGAGAGCTGGCACTCGATTTCGCATCGAAATCGCCGCTGGTGATGCAACTCGCGCGGGACTCGTTCATGCGCGCCAACGATTTCGAATACCGTCGCGCCATCGAGAATGTGGTCGAGACGATCTGCAACATCATCGAGCTGGACGACGCCAAGGAAGGCCTGAACGCGTTCGCCGAGAAGCGCCCGCCGCGCTGGTGACGCCCGGGGGGGAGGGGGTTCTTTCTTGGGCCTTCAGTTGCCCACTGGGCAACCGGCCGGGGCCTTCAGATGCCCACTAGGCATCCGGCCGGGGCCTTCAGATGTCCACGGTGCATCCGGGGTTCTTTCTTGGGCCTTCAGTTGCCCACAGGGCAACCTGCGTTCTTTCTCGGGCCTTCAGATGCCCACTGGGCAACCTGCGTTCTTTCTCGGGCCTTCAGATGCCCACTAGGCATCCGGGGTTCTTTCTTGGGCCTTCAGTTGCCCACAGGGCAACCGGGGTTCTTTCTCGGGCCTTCAGTTGCTCACAGGGCAACCGGCCCGGGCGATCAACGAGGCTGCGTTGCCCTGTCGTACCCGAACATCAGAAAACGAACTCGGGGCCGGGGCGGTACTTGAACTTGTCGAACACGTCGGCGCGCAGCGTGAAGCCGAGGCCAGGTTTCGTCGGAGCGTGCACGGTGCCATCGGGACGGATGTCGAAGGGCTGGTCGAAGAGTTCCCACATCATGGGCATGTAGCCCTGCGTGACCTCCAGGATGTGGCAGCTGGGCTGCGACATGGCGACGTGAATGGAGGCCGCGAACAGCACTGCGCTGCCCCAGGCGTGCGGTGCGAGCCGGACGCCGTGCGCCGACGTCAGTGCTGCGATGCGGCGGATCTCGGTCATGCCGCCGGCCCGCGCCACGTCCGGCTGGGCGATGTCGAGGGCGCGCTTTTCCAACAAGTCGGCGAAATCGAAGCGCGTGAATTCGCGCTCGCCCGACGCAATGGGGATGGTGGTGGCACGCCGCACCTCGGCCTGGCCGGCGTGATCGTCGGGCGTGACGGGCTCTTCGAACCAGGCGATGTCGTAGGGCTCGAGCGCCTTGGCGAGCTTGACGGCGACGGCCACCTCGAGCGAGCCGTGGGCATCGACCATCAGCTCGACTTTGGGGCCGATGCCGCGGCGGGCGGCGGCGACGCGCCTGACGCACTTCTCGATGGAGAAGCCGTCGCGGCCGACGACGCGCATCTTGGCGGCGGTGAAGCCCTTGGCCGCGTAGCCGCCAAGCTCGGCTTCCGCCTCGTCGCCGGGCGCCCAGCCGCCCGAGGCGTAGCCGCGAACGCTCGAGCGGACGGCGCCCAGTGCCTGATAGAGCGGCACGCCGAGGGCCTGTGCCTTCAGGTCCCAGACCGCGATGTCGACGCCTGCGATCGCCTCCATGGCCATGCCGCGCCGCCGGCTCTCGTCGGCCTGCGTCACGCCGCGCGCCAAGGCGGGCTCGGCCCGCGAGCCGTTGTACATCTTTTCATAGATCAGCTCGGAGAACAGAGGGTTCTCGCCCTCCACCTCGGGAGCCAGTTCGTGCTCGACGATCGCCTTGACGACGGGCGGGCTGCCGAGCGCGGCGCCGAGGCCGACGAGGCCGTTGTCGGTCGTCACGCAGATCAGCGTGGCGTCGCTCTTGACCTTGGTGCCCAGATCCGTGCGGTGCTGGCGCTCGGGCGGCACGTGTGCCGACATGGGGATGGCTTCGACCTTGGCGATCTTCATGGGGGCGGCCTCTCTCGTCCCGCGCTCGTGTGCTTTTTGGGCGCGGGTTGCGCGGCGCGGTGATGGGGTCATAGTATTCGCCGAAAATCATAACCGGCAAAGAGAGAGAAATGCCTTTCATCGAGGTCAATGGAGCGGCGCTGCGCTACGACGTGACGGGAAGCGGGACCAAGACGCTGGTGCTCGTGCACGAGATGGGCGGCACGATGGAGAGCTGGGACGACGTGCTGCCGGCCCTGTCGCAAGGCCGGCGCGTCGTGCGCTTCGATACGCGGGGGGCGGGCCTCTCCGAGAAGATCCGCGGCACCGCCGACATCGACACCATGGCCGACGACATCGCGGCGCTGCTCGATGCGCTCGACATCGAGGGGAAGGTGGCGATCGCGGGCATTGCGGTGGGGGCTGCCATCGCCATCCACTTCGCCGCCCGGCATGCAGGGCGCACGGCAGCGCTGATCCCGATGGGGCCTGCAGCGGGCGTGGTGCCGGAGAAGAAGGCGGCGACGATCGCGGGTGCCGACAACATGGAGAAGAACGGCATTCGCGCGGGCATCGAGGGCGTTCTGGCCGTCAGCTATCCCGAACTCCTGCGCGGCGACGCGGCGCGTTTCCGGCGCGTGCGTGCGCAGCGGCTCGGCAACGATCCGGGCAGCCAGGCGGCGATCGCCCGGATGCTCGCGACGATGGATCTTTCCGCAGACTATCCGCGCATCACCTGCCCGACGCTGTTTCTCGCCGGCAAGCACGACGGCTTGCGTCCACCCGCCGTCGTCGAGCCGCTGGTGGGGCTCATCGCGGGTGCACGCTTCGAAGCGCTGGAGACGGCGCACTTCATGTCGCAGCAGACGCCCGATCTCGTCATCGACCACATGACGCGGTTCCTGGAGGAGGTGGGCAGTTGACGGCCCTGCGCCGCCGCGTGCTGCGCGGCGGTTGAGCTTCCGCCCGAACCGGCTATTGTCTGCGGCCGGAACCCATAGACACGTCATGCCAATCGAGACACCGCGCCCATGATCAACAAGATCGTACAATCACTTGCCGACGCCATGGCCGGCATCAAGGACGGCTCGACCGTGCTGCTCGGCGGCTTCGGCGCCGTCGGCCAGCCCAACCAGCTGCTCGACGCGCTGACCGAACAGGGCGCGAAGGACCTCACCGTCGTCGCCAACAATGCGGGCACGGGGCGGACGGGCCTGGCGGGCCTGATGGCGGCGGGCCGCGTGCGCAAGATCATCTGCTCGTTCCCGCGCAGCGCGGGCTCGGTCGTGTTCGAGGAGTTGCACTCGGCGGGCAAGCTGGAGCTGGAACTGGTCGCGCAGGGCACGCTCGCCGAGCGTATCCGCGCGGGTGGCGCGGGCATCCCCGCGTTCTACACGGCCACCGCCTACGGCACCTATATCGGCGAGGGCAAGGAAGTCCGCACGTTCAACGGCCGCAAGTACATCATGGAAGAGGGGATCAAGGCGGACGTGGCGCTGATCGAAGCGTGGCAGGCGGACCGCTGGGGCAACCTGCGCTTCCGCACCAGCGGGCGCAACTTCAACCCCGTGATGGCGACCGCGGCCGATCTGACGATCTGCCAATCGCAGCATCTCGTGGAACTGGGAGAGCTCGGCCCCGACGACATCCATACGCCCGGCATCTACGTCGATCGCGTGGTTCATATTCCCTACGGCGATCCGCCGCCTGCGCAGTGATGCGCACCACAGCCTGAGCACACCGAGATATGGCGACCTGATCCAGGATCCAAGGAGCACCCGATGACCGCCATGAAAGCCGCTTCGTCCGCCAGCAACATCATGGGCTGGGACCGCAAGCAGATGGCAGCCCGCCTCGCCCAGGACATTCCGGAGGGGTGGTACGTGAACCTCGGCATCGGCATTCCGCTGCTGGTGGGCAACTACATCCCGGAGGGGCGCGAGGTCGTCCTGCAGTCGGAGAACGGCATCGTCGGCATGGGGCCGCTGCAGAAGCCGGGCGAACTCGATACGTGGATCGTCAATGCGGGCAAGCAGAACGTCACGCTGATGAAGGGCGCGGCGATGGTCTCGCACTCCGACAGCTTCGCGATGATCCGCGGCGGGCACCTCGACCTGTGCGTGCTGGGTTCGTTCGAAGTTGCGGCCAATGGCGATTTCGCGAACTGGACGACATCGCTGAAGTCGGTGCCGGCCGTCGGCGGCGCCATGGATCTGGCGGTCGGCGCGCAGCGCATCTGGCTGATCATGGAGCACACGTCGAAGGACGGAAAGCCACGCCTCCTCGAGACGTGCGCCATGCCGTTGACGGCGGTGGGCGTCGTCAAGCGCGTCTACACCAATCTCGCGGTCGTCGACGTCACCGAGCGCGGCTTCGAGCTGGTGGAGATGAACCCCGAGATCAGCTTCGAGGACCTGCAGGCGCGCACGGGCGCCAAGCTGCATCGCAAGGATGCCTGAGGCAGGTTCACGATCACGCCGCAGCGCGTGATCGTCTGCGTCCGAACGGGGCCGGTGGTCTCAGGCCGGGCCGGTTTCCGCGTCCAGGAGGGGCCGGGCCGGGATGCGCCGGCTGGCGCGGGCGCGCTTTGCGGGCTGGCGGTTTGAGCGGACGGGCCACGGCGCCTTGTCGGGATATCCCAGGGCCTCCAGTTCGCCCACGAGCGGCGACCAGAAGTCTGCGAGTGCCGCACGCGCCAGACGCGGTGGCGTGGGCTGCGCGGAGAGCTTGCGGAACTGCTGGGCGCCGAGCCAGGCGTGGACAGCCTGCCAGATCAGCGGGCTCGCGCGCCGGTTGCGCGGTCCGCGGATCTGGGCAATGGCGGGCATCGTGACCTCGTCGGAGCGCAAAGTCAGCTCGACATCGGCGACGGGCTTGCCCTTGCGGCGGACGCTGTAGATCTGGACGCGCCCGTAGCTCAGGTGCGTGGCGTACTGGTCGAGGCAATTGTCCATCACGACGCTCTCGGTGACGAAATCGGCCGGCGTCTGGAGATGCTCGATGGTCAGGCCGATGATTTCGCCGTTCTCGAACCACGGCGCGCGCGGTCCATTGGCAAGGGCGCCTATCAGCTCGACCCGTTTGCGCCAGAGGGCCGTTTCCTCGCTGGCGCGCTTCCAGCCGATGGCGGGATGCCAGGGCGTGCGCAGGTAGCGATGGCCGTGGAAGCCGGGGGTCTGGCTCGCCCAGGCCCAGGCCAGCATCCAGGCGAGATCCTCGTCGAGAAACTGCGGTTGCCAGAAGCGCGCTTCCTTCAAGGCCCACAGCGCAAAGGCGCGACCGAGCAGTGCCTGTGCGGCGGCAAGGCGGTCGAGCCAGGCGCCCGGATCGTCGAGGCCGGCAGACAGGCGCGAGGTTGCGGCGATGGCGAAGGCGTCATCCAGCGGAAAATCGGGAAGCCGGCGTTCCAGTGCCTGCGGAGGGACGCGCCGGAGCCAATTGGGAAGTCGCAGGGCGGCCGCGATGTCGCGGAGCGGTGCTCCCTCGCGCACCAGCAGCAAGGCGAGGTCGCGGCGGGCGCCCTGGCCATGGTCGGTGGCGAGCGCAAACAGGAGTGCGGGGAAGCTGTCGGCGAGATCCTCGAATTGCGGGCCTGCGGCGATGAGGCGGGCAATGCGGGGACGCACGCACGGCTGGAACGCCGCCAGCCGCTGTCGGCGACGATCCTCGAAGCTGCCTCGAGCCTCGAAGGTTCGACATGCTCGCGTTGCCATCCCGCTTCTCCAACCACACGCACGGCTCACCCATCCCGATATCTGCCATAGCCCCATAAGATGGCGGCGTGCTGGCGGGATTGCGCTTGTCCGGTGACGTTCGCGTGAGTGACGGGCACGTGAGCGATGGGCACGTGCGTTGGGGGGCGGGGGCAAGGGAAGCCGGCATCCGGGCGACCGTCAACGGCCCGTGCGTGACCGGTCCGTGCGCCATGGGGGCACGGTCGTGCATGATGTGTTCGTTGCTCGCCTGTCTCTCCCGGGCGTGGTGTGCGCCGGGCGAGGTCAGTCGAGGGCCGCGAGCGCCTTGTCGAAGCCGGCGAGCGAGATCGGGATGCCGATGCCTGCTTCCTCGGTCTGGAAAATGATGAAGACTGCACTCTTGCCTGCCTTCAGCTGCTGGACCAGCTTGTCCTCGACCACCACCTGGGCGTAGCAGGCGAAATTCTGGCAGCGCAGGAAGGGGGCGTTGCCGACGTCCTTGCCGTCGATCTTGAGGCCCAGTCCCGGCGGCAGGAGGATCCCCAGCGGTGCAAAGACACGCAGGACGCGGGTGCCGTTGGAGAACTTCTGGAAATAGACGGTCAATCCGACGTTGTTGCGGTCCTCTGCGCTCACGCTCTGGACCAGCGCACACGTCTCGTTCTTGGCACCCGGCGCCGGGGGCTTGCAGATGACCTGCCAGTCGCCGTGCTGGGCCTTGACGGTGCCCTCCTCGGCATGGGCGCCGATCGTGAACCCGAGGCCTGCAAACAGGGCAATGATCAAAATCAAGGCTGCAGCGGCTGCGTCCCTGGCGCGGCCACGCCAAACTTGAGCCAACGGCGTGGGCCTCGGCATCGGCATCGCGTATTCCTCAGTGAAGCGGTGTCATGGGTCGGGGGATGCGAATTTATACTGTCACTGAAACACCTTACTGCTTCCGGGCCAGCGTCGGAAGGCTGGGCCACGATTCCGGCTAAAGTGGGACTGGACGCCACCTCGTGACCGACGCGGGGCGTCGTACTTGCCGTTTGGCACAATTTGCCGCAGCAGTGTAGACTTGAGAACGCTTTGGTGGCTGTGCTCATGTGGCGAAAGTTGGGGCGCCTGCTTTTGCGGCGTCCCATTTCGCCCATTGCAAGTGGGTGTGGCAAAAAGTTCCGCGACGCGGCTGATCGATTGGACCTGCAGCAGTAAATTCTTGCTGCTTCGTGCGAATCGGCACCGTGTCGGGGCGAGGAACGCAAACGCGGGTTGGGGACGGCTTGATGATGACACGCTTGCAACGAGCAGCGTTGGCCAGTGGCCTGAGCGGTATCTTGGCGATTGTGGCGACGGGGATGGCGCTTGCCGGTACGGGGCAGCCCTCGCCCGGGCAGATCGGCATGCAGGGAGCGGCGACGGACATCGCGGACGCCATCCACTGGTTCCATGATTTCGTGAACTTCATCATCATCGCGATCGCGCTGTTCGTCCTGGCGCTGCTGCTGATCGTGATCTTCCGCTTCAACGAGCGCGCCAACCCGACGCCGTCGAAGACGACGCACAATTCGCTGCTGGAAGTGGTCTGGACGGTGGTGCCGATCCTGATCCTGGTGGTGATCGCATTGCCGTCGTTCAAGCTGCTGTTCGCGCAGTACACCTATCCCA
The DNA here is from genome assembly GCA_041397775.1 of Hyphomicrobiaceae bacterium. Lineage (GTDB taxonomy): Bacteria > Pseudomonadota > Alphaproteobacteria > Rhizobiales > Hyphomicrobiaceae. The sequence goes on from JAWKWB010000003.1 coordinate 376,629, forward strand.
AGCCCGATCTCGTCCTGAAGGCGACGGGTAACCAGTGGAACTGGACCTACGCCTATCCCGACCATGCACTGGCCAATGGCCGCCCTGTGTCGTTCACGTCGATCATCCTCACCGACAAGGAGCGTGAGGAGCGCATCAAGAAGGGCATCCCGGCGCCACGCCTGCTGGCCGTGGACAACGAGGTCGTCGTTCCCGTCGGCAAGAACGTGCACGTGATCGTCACGGCATCCGACGTCATCCACAACTGGACGGTGCCGTCCTTCGGTTCGAAGGTCGATGCGGTGCCGGGCCGCACCACGGCGACGTGGTTCCGTGCCCGCCAGGAAGGCATCTACTACGGCCAGTGCTCAGAACTGTGCGGCAAGGACCATGCGTTCATGCCGATCGCCGTCCGCGTCGTCAGCCAGGGCGTGTTCGATGCGTGGATTGCTGCGCAGAAGGCGCGCGACCGCAAGAAGGCGCAGGAAATCATCGAGAAGGCTGCCATCGAGCATGCCAAGAAGCCGGTGGCTGCGATCGGCGAGACCGAGAAGGTCGCGTCGGCGGCAACCACGCGCTGAATTCAAGCTGACCGGGCGGGGTGAGAGCCCTCCCCGGTCCTCACGGCTCAGTCGCGTGCAGGAGTGTGCGCGCGGCACGTTACGTTTCAACACTCGAGCGAGGCAATCGTTCCATGGCCAGCAAGTCTCACGAGGCGCATGATCATTCGCACGATCACGATCATGCACCCTATGGCATCAAGCGGTGGCTCTACTCCACCAACCACAAGGACATCGGAACGATGTACCTCATCTTCGCCATGATGGCGGGGGTGATCGGTGGCTTCCTCTCCGTCATGATGCGCCTCGAGCTGCAAGAGCCGGGCATGCAGTGGTTTGCCAACCCGCACACGTTCAACGTGTTCGTGACGGGGCACGGCCTGATCATGGTGTTCTTCATGGTCATGCCGGCGATGATCGGCGGCTTCGCCAACTGGTTCGTGCCGCTGATGATCGGCGCGCCGGACATGGCGTTCCCGCGCATGAACAACATCTCGTTCTGGCTGTTGCCCGCGGCGCTCAGCCTGCTCGTGATCTCGATGTTCGTTCCCGGTGCCGGCCCCTGCGAGGTCGGCGGCGACCGGTCGGGCTGCGGTGTTGGCGGCGGCTGGACCGTCTATGCACCGCTGTCGACGTCGGGCCATCCCGGACCGGCGATGGATTTCGCGATCCTTTCGCTGCACATCGCGGGTGCCTCCTCGATCCTGGGCGCAATCAACTTCATCACGACCATCTTCAACATGCGTGCGCCGGGCATGACCCTGCACAAGATGCCGCTGTTCGCCTGGTCGATCCTGATCACGGCCTTCCTGCTGCTGCTGTCGCTGCCCGTGCTGGCCGGCGCCATCACCATGCTGCTGACGGACCGCAACTTCGGCACCACCTTCTTCGCGGCCTCGGGCGGCGGTGACCCGCTGCTCTACCAGCATCTCTTCTGGTTCTTCGGCCACCCGGAAGTCTACATCATCATCCTGCCGGGCTTCGGCCTCGTCAGCCATGTCATTTCGACCTTCTCCCGCAAGCCGATCTTCGGCTACCTGGGCATGGCCTACGCCATGATCGCGATCGGCTTCGTCGGCTTCGTCGTGTGGGCGCACCACATGTACACGGCCGGCCTCTCGGTGAACGTCCAGGCCTACTTCGTGTTCGCCACGATGGTCATCGCCGTGCCCACGGGCGTGAAGATCTTCTCGTGGATCGCGACCATGTGGGGAGGATCGATCGCCTTCCGCGTGCCGATGTTGTTCGCGCTGGGCTTCGTCTTCCTGTTCACGGTCGGCGGTGTCACCGGCGTCATGCTTTCGAACGCCGGCGTCGATCGCGCCATGCACGACACGTACTACGTCGTCGCGCACTTCCACTACACGATGTCGTTGGGCGCGCTCTTCACGCTCTTCGCGGGCTGGTACTACTGGTTCCCGAAGATGAGCGGCTACATGTACAGCGAGCGCATGGGGCAGGCACACTTCTGGCTGACCTTCATCGGCGTCAACCTGACGTTCTTCCCGCAGCACTTCCTGGGGCTGGCCGGCATGCCGCGCCGCTACGTCGACTATCCCGACGCCTTCGCCCACTGGAACAAGGTCTCGTCGATGGGCTCCTACCTGTCGGCGCTGGGTGCGCTCGTCTTCTTTGCCGGCATCGTCGTTGCCTTCATGCGCAAGGAGAAAGCGGCGGACAACCCGTGGGGTGAGGGTGCGACGACGCTGGAGTGGACGCTGTCTTCGCCGCCGCCGTTCCATTGCTTCGAGACCCTTCCGAAGTTCAAGGGCGATGCTCATCACTGAGGAGCGCCGCCCATGGTCGGAATGGTGAATCCCGGCAACCCCGAGAGCGAGGCGGTCTTCGAGATCTGGCCGCATCGTTCGCTGGGGCGCATCGGAACGATACTCGTCGTCGGTCTGGCGGCGATCGGCTGCGGCCTTGTTGCGGCGCGAACCGCGACGCAGGCCCTGCCGGTGACGATCTCCGCACTGATGGCCAGCGCCATGCTGGCCGTCGCCTTCTGGAGCAACAATCGCGCCGCCCGCAAGAGCGAGGCGGTGCGCATCAGTCCAGATCGGGTGATCGTCACGCGAACCGATCGGGCAGGCGGCCCCCGGCAGGTGGCGTGCTTCTCGACGCACTGGGTGCGTGTCGTCGTGAGCCAGGACCGCGACGTGACCAATCGCCTGACGCTCACAGAAAGCGGCCGCACGCTGTCGATCGCCGAGTTTCTCTCGCCAGAGGAACGAGGCGATCTTGCCGAGAGCCTGAAGGCGCGGCTGCACGAGGCCCGCAATCGCAGGTTCGCCTAGTGTCCCTTTGACCGCAAAGTCCGTTCGAGGCCCGCAGAAGAGTGAGGCGGACTGTGCGGTCGGGACACCAGCGATTTTTGGGCACGACCCGAACGTCGAGCGCCGGCCTGAGCTGGCGCCCGGCGCGCGTCCTGGGGTGATCCGTCGCACACGCACTTGATTGCGCGCAAACCAAGCTGTGCCGCCGGCTTGCTAAGAGGAGCGCATCCCCCTCATTGGTATTGGGACGGCGACGGGAAGACAGGCATGGACATCGAGTTGATCAAGCGGCACGCGGTGCCTGTGCCCCGCTATACGAGCTACCCGACCGCCAATCATTTTCATGATCGCATCACGTCCGCCCAATACGTGGACTGGTTGACGGCGTTGCCGGCCGGCAGCCGCCTGTCGCTCTACGTCCACGTGCCCTTCTGCACGGAGTTGTGCTGGTACTGCGCCTGCACGACCAAGGCGACGCAGCGCTACCGGCCTGTCGCCCACTACATGCGCTCCGTTCACAAGGAGATCGAAAGCGTCGCCGCACTGCTGCCGGCTGACTGCACGGTGGCCAGCATCCACCTCGGCGGCGGCTCGCCCAGCATTCTCGAACCCGACGACATCGCCGCACTCATGGCCGCGCTGCGTCGCCGGTTCGACATCGCGCCGGACGCGGAAGTTGCCGTCGAGATCGATCCGCGGCACCTGCGTGAAGCCCAGGTCGAGGCCTTCGTGAAGGGCGGCATCAATCGCGTCTCGCTGGGGGTGCAGGACTTCGATCCGCGTGTGCAGAAAGCGATCGGCCGCATCCAAAGCTATGAAATGACGCGCGACGCCGTCGAGATGTTCCGCAAGCGGGGCGTTCGCTCCGTCAATATCGATCTGGTCTACGGCCTCCCCCACCAGAGCGTTGCCACCATCACCCAGACGCTCGCCGACGTGGTCGCTTTGGCGCCTGACCGCATCGCCGCCTTCGGCTACGCGCATCTGCCCTCGCGCGTGAAGCCGCAGCGCCTGATCGACGAAAGCGCGCTGCCCGATGCCCTGGAGCGCTTTGCGCAGTCACAACAGATCGTGAGCCAGCTCATCGCCGCGGGCTATGAGCGTGTCGGGCTGGATCACTTCGCACTGGCCGGCGATACCTTGGCAAGTGAGACCGTGCGCCGCAACTTCCAAGGCTATACGACGGATCCCGCCGATGCCCTGATCGGCCTCGGCGCATCCGCCATCAGCCAGCTTCCCGGGGGCTTCGCGCAGAACGCCGTTGCCACGGCGGACTACGAGCGCGGCGTAACGGAGCGCGGCTTGGCCACGGCGCGCGGGATCGCACTCGGCGAAGACGACCGTATGCGCGCTGCCCTCATCGAGCGCCTGATGTGCGACTTTGTCATTCCCGTGCGCGAATTATCCGAACGCTTCGGGGTGGCTGCCGCGCCGCTTCTCGACGAGGCGCGCGCCTTCATCGCCGACGATCCCGACGGCCTTCTCGTCGAGGAGCCGGAGGGCTTCCGCGTCACCGAGCGGGGCCGGCCGCTCGTGCGCACCATCTGCGCGCACTTCGACCGCTATCTCGTTCGCCAGAACGCCCGTCACGCGCTCGCCGTCTGAACCCCGTGGGATAGACGGCGCGCGCTTCAGCCCGCTTCGGCGGACATCGGCTTGCGCACGGGCTCCGCACGCACGGCCAACACCTGCTGCACGAGCACAGGCAAGGCCACGGCGATGGCGAGCAGATCGGAGAACGTGCCGGGGATGACCAGCATGAACCCGGCGAGACCGAGCACCAGCCGCAGCGGCATGGGAATGCTGCGGACCGCAAAGCCCGTCAGCGCCATGCCCATCAGCACGATGCCGCTGGCGCACGTCACGAACGTCTGGGCGAACTTCGCCCACGTGAAGTGGTCCGGCAGCACCAGCAGCAGCGCTGGCGAATAGCAGAACACGAACGGCACCATCACCTTGGCGTTGCCGAGCTTGAAGGCGCTCACCCCCGTCTTCCACGGGTTCGATCCGGCGATGGCCGCGGCAGCGTACGCGGACGTGCAGACGGGCGGCGTGATTTCCGAGATGATGCCGTAGTAGAGCACGAACAGATGCGTCGCCAATGGCGGCACGCCCAGGTTCGAGAACGCCGGTTGCGCCACCGTCACCAGCATGATGTAGAGCGCCGTCGTCGGCACGCCCGCACCCATCATGATGCAGGAGATGGCGATGAACACCATCGAGACGAACAGCGTTATCTCGGTCATCGAGAAGATCTGAACCGGCAGAACCGACAGCGCCGCGAAGAGAAAGCCGCCCACGTCCTGCGCCAGACTCGTGACCAGGAAGCCCATGCGGAACGCCAGGCCGGTCAGCGTGATGACCGCGACCACGATGCCCACCGCCGCGGTGATGGCGCCCACCGCGATGGCGCTGCGCGCGCCTTCGTAGAAGGCGTCCGCCACGTCGCGCAGTGTCATGCGGTGCATGGGGTTCAGAAGGCCGACCACGATGCAGGCGGATATGCCCCAGAAGGCGGCCATGTAGGGCGTGAAGCCCGAGAACAGCACATACAATAGGACACCCAGCGGGATCGCCGATGGCCAGCCGCGCACCAGCACGTCGCGCAGTTTCGGAATGGATTCGGGTGGCTCGCCGTGCAGGTCGAGGCGCTTGGCCTCCAGATGCACGATCGTCATCACGCCCAGGTAGTGCATGAAGGCGGGGATCGACGCGGCGATCGCGATCTTCGAGTAGGGCATGTTCAGGTATTCGGCCATGATGAAGGCCGCAGCCCCCATGATCGGCGGCGTGATCTGGCCGCCGGCGCTCGAGGCCGCCTCCACGCCCCCCGCGAAATGGCCGGGATAGCCGAGCCGCTTCATGTTCGGGATCGTCAGCGCCCCCGTCGAGACGACGTTTGCCACGGCCGAGCCCGAAATCGTGCCGAACAGCGCCGACGAGACCACCGACACCTTGGCCGGTCCGCCCATGTAGCGGCCGGCGATCACCGTCGACAGGTCGACGAACAGTTTGCCCAGCCCCATGCGCTGGGCGAGGGCGCCGAACAGCACGAAATGGAACACGATGGTCGACGTCACCCACAGCGGAATGCCGAAAATGCCTTCGGCCGGGAAATACACGTTGTTGACGAACTGCTTCCAGTTCACGCCGGGATGCATGAGGATCTGGAACGGCATATGCGGGCCGAACAGCGCGAAGGCCATGAACAGGCCGACGATGATCGGCAGCACCCAGCCGATGGCGCGCCGCGTCGCTTCCAGCACGATGAAGATCAGCAGCGTCCCGAAGAACACGTCGAGGGGGGCCGGATCGCCCTGCCGCAACGCCTGTGTCTTCAGCTTGAAGTGATAGCCCAGGATCGTCGTGTCGAAGCCGTCCCAGGAGATGCCGATCCACAGCGCCGCAGCGACGCCGAGCACGGCCAGAAGCCAATCGAGGAGCGGCACGCCGCCCGGTTTCAACCAGGAGGAGGCGATGCCGGCCGGCGCCGCACTGACGCTGCCGCGCCAGAACGGATAGAGGATGAACATCGCGATCAGCACGCCGGACAAGTGGATGCCCATGTGCCAGTGATCTACGGGAATGCCCGTCCCGGCCGTGATGTAGTGATAGAGGGCGAACAGGATCAGGAAGACGAACAGGAACTTGCCCAGCAGCGGACCCGGCTCGCGCGTGCGCGCTTCCGCCTCGAATTCCGCCTCGATCTCGCGGGCGCGGCGCGCGTCGATCTGGAAGGTTTCGTCTGCCATCGCGGGGCCCTCTTTGTCGTCTGGAAAAAAGCGAGCGGCCGGGACGCGGGTTCTTCGTTGCGCCACCGGCCGCTGTCGTGTGTTACGCTGTCGCGCGCCTCACTTCAGGAGGCCCTTTTCCTTGTAGAACTTCGCAGCGCCCGGATGCAGCGGCGTCTTCACGGCCTGCAGCGCGGACTCGAGCTGGATGGCCTTGCCCTTGGAGTGTCCGCCGTCGAGCAGCTTGCGGGTGTTGGCGTTCCACAGCGCCGCGGTGATGTCGTAGACGAGCTTCTCGGGCACGTCTGCGCTCACCACCCACTGCGCACCGACCGCGACGGACTTCACCACCTCGCCCTGGCCCTCGTAGGTGCCCTTGGCGATCGGCGAGTCGTAGTAGTAGGGCACGGCCTTCAGGAAGGTCGCGCGCTCTTCGTCGGACATGGAGTAGATCTTCATGCCCTTGGTCGCGGCGAGCTGGGCAATGCCCGACAGCGGCGTGCCGCCGACGACGAAGAACGCATCGATCTGGCCGTCGGCCAGCCGATCCGCGCTCTGCTGCGTGTTGAGCTCGGCAGCCTGGATGTCGGACTTCGCGATACCATAGAGCTTCAGCAGCTCGAGAACGACGACCTGCGTGCCCGATCCGGCCGGGAAGATGCCGACGCGCTTGCCCTTGAGGTCCTTGATGCTCGCCAGCTTGCCGTCCTTCGGCAGGACGAGGTGCATGTGCTCGGGGAACAGGTTCGCGATCACGCGCACCTTGTCGTACTTCTTGTCGAACTTACCGAGGCCGTTCACGGCCTGGTAGACGATGTCGGCCGCTGCCAGGCCCGACTCCATCTGTCCACCCTGCACCGCCGTCACGTTGGCGACGGAAGCGTTGGACGACTGCGCGATGGCGACGAGCCCGGGAACGCCGCAGTTGCCGCCCTTGTCGCAGGGGCGCGAGCCCGGCGGATTGGAGATGGCATTGGCCAAGAGGCCGCCGATCGGGAAGTAGGTGCCGCCCGCACCACCCGTGCCGATGCGGAAGAATTTCATCTCCTGTGCGCTGGCCGTCGTGGCCGCCAGCGTGGCGATCAGGGTCAGGCCGGCCCCGATCTTCGAAATCAACTTCATCTGTGTTGCTCCCTTTGGTGTGCGAACGGAAAAGTCGCCAGTGTGCCGCTGCCCGTCGCGTGCTTCGGCGGTGACACCAGCCCCGAATGCGAAGAATACGCATCACTGGGAAAATCGCAAATCCGCGTTGCCTCGATCTCGGGGCGAATGTCAGGCGGAATGCCCAAAAGTCGGGACGGTGCGGCCCGTCGCCCCCTCGGACGCACGCTCAGCTACGCCAGCAGCCGCGCGACCACTGAGCGGAAACGCCGCATGATCTCCGTGCGGGCCACGTGCCGGCCGCCACTGACGACCTTCCGTCCATCTACCCAGACCGCCTCGATCGGCCGATGCGCCGCAAAGATCCAGGCGTCGATCGCACGTTGCGGCACGTCCCCCGCGAATGCGGGATCGTCGAGGTCGAGTGCGACGAGATCGGCCCGCGCGCCCTCGGCGATGCCGGGCGTCCCGGCACCGAGCGCCTGCGCCCCGCCGTCGAGCGCTGCCCGCAAGATCGTCTCGCCTGTCGAGGCACCGCTGGTCGTCAGCACGTTGCGTTTGCGCTCGCGCAGCCGTTGCGCGTACTCGAGCTGCCGCAACTCGCCGTTGGCCGAGATCAGGATATTGGAATCCGTACCCACCCCCAGGCGGCCGCCGGCCTCCTGGAAGGCGCGTGTATTGAAGATCCCGTCGCCGAGATTGGCCTCCGTCACCGGACAGAGCCCCGCGACAGCCCCCGTCGCAGCCAGTCGCGCCGTTTCGACCTCGTTCATGTGCGTCGCATGGATCAGGCACCAGCGGGCGTCGACAGGCGCGTTGTCCAGCAGCCAGGCCACGGGCCGCGTGCCCGACCAGGCCAGGCAGTCGTCGACTTCCTTCGTCTGCTCCGAGACGTGGATGTGCAGCGGCGCATCGGGCCGCATCGCCGCAAGGGGGGAAAGCTCCTCGGGCTGAACCGCCCTGAGGCTGTGCGGCGCGATCCCGACGACGGCGGCCGGCAATCGCCGGACATGCCGTTCGCTGGCCACGAGCAGGCGCGCATAGGCGTCGAGATCGCACAGGAAACGCCTTTGGCCTTCGACAGGGGCAGCGCCCCCGAAGTTGCTGTGCGCATAGAACACCGGCAGCAGCGTCAGGGCGATACCCGTTGCCTCGGCGGCGGCGCAGATGCGCGCGGCCATCTCCGCGATATCGGAATAGGCCCGCCCATCCCGGTCGTGGTGCAGGTAGTGGAACTCGCCGACGCGCGTGAACCCGTTCTCCAGCATCTCGACATAGGCCTGCGCCGCGATTGCCTCCATGTCGTCGGGCGACATCGTCAAGGCGAACCGGTACATCACCTCGCGCCAGCTCCAGAAGTCGTCGGCCCCGGGCCCGCGCCATTCCGCCAGCCCCGCCATGCCCCGCTGGAAGGCGTGGCTATGCAGGTTGGGCAGCCCCGGCACGAGGCACGCGACCGTCTCGTCACCGCTCTGGGGCTTGCTGTCGGCTTCAAGCGACACGATGACGCCATCCGCGACCGCGATGCGGACATTCGTCCGCCACCCCTCGGCTGTGAACGCCGCCTTTGCGAATAGTGCTGCCATCGTGCCATGCCCCCTCAATGTATCTGGCGCAGGTCGTAGCCGAGCCTGGGGAAATGCACCACCACCTCGCCGATGTCCGGCCCGTGCCGCCGGATCGCGATCTCATGCCGGTCGATGAAGTCGAGCTGGCCTTCCACCGCCTCTCTCCCGTAGTCGTCGGCCCGGATGCGAACGCCGCTGCCCAGCGGCGGGTCCTCGTCGTAGGGCTGAGAGGGACGCGGCGGCAGCGGGCGTGCCTGCGCGGCGACCTGCAGCGCCTCGTGCGGTGCCATCTCGGCCCGCTGCCCATGTCCGAAGGCCTTCATCCGGGCCATCCACGCGCCGATGCGCGCATAAGGCGCCAACTCGTGTGCCAGTCGCTGCGTCCGCCCCGTGATGAACCACAGCGCATGGTAGACGGAGAAATCCGCGATCGAAGGCACCTCGCCCAGCACGAACAGCCGCCCGTCGGCCAGCATGTCCTCGACGATGGGGAGCTGTGCCCGCACCAGCGGCGCATTGCGCTGGGCCGCACGCCGCATCGCTTCGGCGTCGGGCGGCGGCAGCCCGCGCATCGCAGCCCGGTCCGCCTGCAGGCTCAAGGGAAAATGCTCGGGGTTGCTGCCCGATACGTAGAGCGAGATCGGTCGGAACAATTGGGTCTCGGCCCAGAAGGCGATCGCATGCGCCTGTGCCGCCAGCGCTCGCGGATAAAGGGTTGGGGTCGCATGACGGCGTTCCAGCTCGCGCAGGATCATGCGCGTATCGCAGTAGACGTCGGCACCGATCTGGAGCACGGGCGTGCGCCGGTAACCGCCCGTGAGCGGCATCAGGTCGGGCTTCGGCGCGACAGGCGGGATCGTCACGGACCGCCACGACACCCCCTTGAACCCCAGCGCCAACCGGGCCTTCTCGGCGTAGTTCGAGAAATCGTAGTGATGCAGGATCAACTCGGTCATCGATCTGTCTCTCCGCCCGGAAGCATGCGCGCCCGCGATGCTCTCGCACATGGACGGGCGGCGCAAGGCGCTACGGACAGGCGCACGCGGCGCGCGCCGCCGCGCTGCGACCCGGTGTCGATGTGTGCTGGATGTGTGCTGGGGGGATTGACCGCGCCATTGCCGTCTGCTCGGCTCTGGGTTCGAGATCGGCAAACGGCATCCCTGCCACGGCAGGTTCAGCGCGAGGAGACGACACATGGCGAAAATGTCCGAGACCTGGACATTTGTCGATGGCGACTGGCACGAGGGCAACGTGCTCGTTGCCGGTCCACGAACGCATGCCTTCTGGCTGGGCTCGTCCGTTTTCGACGGCGCCCGCGCGTTCGAGGGCGTGATGCCCGATCTGGACCGGCACTTCGCGCGCCTCAACCGCTCCGCCACGGCCATGGCGATGAAGCCCACGATGGCCGTCGACGAGATGATCGGCCTTACCAGGGATGGCCTGAAGAAATTCCAGTCCAAGGAAGCCGTCTACATTCGTCCCATGTACTGGCCCGACGACGGTGGCATGGGCGGCTCCTCCATCCCGCCGAATCCGGAAACGACGCGCTTCCTGCTGTGCCTCTACGTGGCACCGATGAACCCGCCCAAGGGCTTCTCGATCTCCGTCTCTCCATTCCGCCGGCCAAGCCCCGAGACGGCCGTCACCCAGGCCAAGGCCGGTTGCCTCTATCCCAACAACGCCCGCATGATCGTGGAGGCCAAGTCGCGCGGCTTCGACAACGCGCTCGTGCTCGACATGCTCGGCAACGTGGCGGAGTCGGGCGGCTCCAACCTGTTCATGGTCAAGGACGGCGTGGTCAAGACGCCCGCGATCAACGGCACCTTCCTGGCCGGCATCACGCGCCAGCGCACCATCGAGCTTCTGCGGGGCGACGGCATCGCGGTGGAGGAGTGCACGCTGACCGTGAAGGACTTCATGGAGGCGGACGAGATCTTCTCGACCGGCAACAACTCCAAGGTCGTGCCGATCAACAGGATCGAGCACCGCGAAATGCAGCCCGGACCGGTCATGACGAAGGCGCGAAAGCTCTATTGGGACTGGGCGCACGCCAATCGCTGATCCACCGGCCGGGCAGGGGGGGAACGACTTTTTCGCGCCCCCTTCAAGAAACGCTTGCGCTTCGCCGCAGGTACGACTAGTTAAGCGGCGCGCCCGGCGAACGAAGCCAGTCGCACCTTCCCATAGGTTGGGGCCGTAGCTCAGATGGGAGAGCGCTTGAATGGCATTCAAGAGGTCAGGGGTTCGATTCCCCTCGGCTCCACCAATTAAATCAATGAGTTAGGCAATTAAATAAACGGCGGCCAAAAATCGGGCTACCACCGGGCTACCAACATTCTGGACACTTTGCCGCACCGCTCGGATGGCAATGCGGCTGCGTCTCCGCCATCAGGTTCGGAAATCAAGCGTCCTGAGCCAGCAAAACTCCGTCTTGCCTTCGCGGTCCGCCTTCCACACCACCCAGCAATAGCCTTGGCCAGCCCCACAGCAAGCGCCCCGCGACAATCCGCAAGCTGACAACATCGCCTTAATCCACGACGTGTAGCCTCATTCCAGGAACACGCAGGTCGTGGGATGGACATGACCGGCACGCTCGAGGTCGAGGCAACAGTCATCCAGAAGATGGTGCAGCGCAACGGCATCGCGCGCGCCACCACCCATATCGCCGCCATCGACCGCAGGCGCCCTGAATTGAACGGCCCCAGCGCCGCGCCGGTGACCCGGCCCGGTTGCACCGTGGGCAACCGAAGGGCGACGAACAAGCCCGGTTGCGCCGTGGGCGACGGAAGGGCCACGAACAAGCCCGGTTGCCGTGTGGGCAACCGAAGGGCCAACGCAAAAATGCGCGGCTCCGCCACCCAGGACGGGTTCGAGGTGCTGGAAACCCTCGACACCAACCACGACGGCAAGATCGTTTCCTTCCCTGCGCCCCTCCGGCACGACGCAATCGACGCCGATTTCGCCAGCCCCCGCGTCTGGCAGGACGCCAACGAGGATGGCGTAAACAATCAGGGGGCCAGACGGTGCTAATCGAGCAGTTCCGTACATTCCGCGAAGCAAATGGATACCTCATCCGACGAGCAGCAGGCGTTATTCTCGTGCTTTCCGTCGCCAACTTACTATATTGCGCCGCGAACAATCATTTGGTGAGAACGGCCATAGAGCTGAACATTATTGTCATGGCATTTTCCGTGGTCGTGCTTCCAGCGACCCTAGACGGATCAGAATCGCTTCGCCCTCCCTTGGGGTTGTTCGCCGCGATAGTTATTTCGTTCGCAATGTCAAACGCTATTGCCTGTTGCGTGTTCGCCCTAACGCCAGGTGATGCACGAATGTTAGACTTAAAAAATGCGGCGGTTTTTCTGGTTGTGGCGTTCGCCACTGAATTTGCGCCCGCAATGTTTTTAGTGGCTGCAATGCGCGGGCTCGTGTTCACATCCAGGGGCGGGGGCAAATAACCGAGGCTCCAAACATCGCGCACGCAATAAACGCGCGCAATAAAAGTGAAGACAGGAATGCAACCAATGACCACCATCGTGACATCTGCCACACTGATACCTGATTACCCAGCTGCGTCCGGGATTCGGAGGGCTGCATAGGGTGTCGGTTTTGTGGTGACGGCGGCGGCCAGCAGGTCGCCGAGCATGGCCTTGAGATTGGCGCGGCGATTGAAGCGCCATTGGAACTCGGCGAAGTAGCGCGGCACGTAATGGCGGCGGAGTGCGTGGAAGGTGCCGCAGATTGCGGTTTTGACGTTGCCGAGCACGGTGTTGACCCACTTGAACGCCGGGATCGTCTCGGACCAGCCTGTCTTTGCGACGATGATGGGTTCCTGCGTGCTGCCGACCCGCTTTACGGCGCGCCATCGCTCATCTACAGCCGTCGAATCGAAGCAGAATGAGATCAACGACGTCTGGCGAACCTTGGACGCGGCTGGGTAATCACGCACAATTGAGCCTCTGGCTGTCGTCCGCCTGAACGAAGAGTTCTTTCGGAGAAACGTTCGGTCGATTGCCTTCACCCACAGTCGCGGGCCAACAGAGCACGTAGTTCGCGCATTCGCACGACAATCTCACTGTCGTGCCCCGCGCTTGACCATAGTTTGTCGCAGCTTCCTCCCAGCTATCCAAATTGCGCCGAGATGTCTCGCCAATGGAACCTCCGTGGCCGGTCACTCTTCTCGGCGAACGTCTCCAGAAGCGCTTGAACCGCTGCACCGCCCAGAACTTCATTTTCGCGCACGGTGACATGGGCCCCATTTGTTGCGACGCGGGTCTCGCGCTTGTCGGGCACGCCATGCACGCCCGCAACCCAGTGCTCGAATCGTTCGTCGCGATACTGCCGCCATTCGCAGACGTACCGCCCATTGCCACCGGCAACCTGGATATAGTCTCCTGACGTCGCCTCAACGATCAGAAATCCCGGACCACAATCCGGATCGAGGGCCGCAGATGCGGCGATCATCTGCCGTTTGGTTGGCCCTCGAAACGCCGCGCCGCCCTCGAGGGTCAACGTCAGCGTCGAATCTCCTTCTGGCCGATATACATGCCGCGTCTGCCAGTCGAAGACGACGAGACAGAGCGTCGATGCTTCGTCGACGACGATCGGCACAACTTCGGCCACACGCGGCCGCTGAATGGCCAGCACCGCAACGGGCTGCTCGAACGCAACGCGTATCGGCCCGGACGCCCAGACGCCAGCCTCCAGATCGTCGTCGCGGAGGGTCGAAAGGCAAGGATAACGCCGCACGAGCCGGTCATGCAGTTCCAGAAGTGACGCATGTGCGCCGCCAGGCATCGCGATTGCCGTCTCGAGGGCCGACCACGCCGCCGCATCATCTTCAGGAATCGGCGGGACAACGATGGCAATATCGTAGCTCACGAGACAGCTCCTGCTACATCTCACTTTGCTCACTTGACATGCGTTGGCGCCCAGAAACACGCTCATTCGCCTTGTGTCTCCACGCCAACGAAGTGTGCTCTTGGTCTGATCATCTGCCGCGATTCAATTTGCTCGATGGCGTGCGCCACCCAACCGACAAGTCGGCCAATGGCAAATATGATGAATGGCGCGTCGCTCGGAAGAGCATAGGTTTTTGCGAGTGCAGCCAGAGCCATGTCGATGTTGGGAGCCGCGCCGGTAAGAATGGCCAACTGTTCTACAGCGCGCCGTACCGCAGCCTGCGATCCCGGCAGATTAAGCAGGGCTGCAGCGCGTGGATCGCCGTTTGGGTAGAGGGGATGGCCGAAACCGTAGTCATAGGGCGTCAGCGAAGGATTTGCGGTCAGAAAGGCATTGCGCGAGGTGTTGCCGCCGAGCGATGCAGTGAGCGCATTCAACGTATTTGCTGCCGCTCCCCCATGCCGTGGTCCGGACAAGGTGGCCAGGCCAGCGAGTAATGCCGCCGCTAAGCTGCCGCCCGTCGAAGCGCAAACACGGACCGCGAACGTCGATGGATTGAGTTCATGATCGCAGATCAGGACAAGCGCCATGCGCACAGCCTCGGCACCCTGCGATTTCAATTTCCATCCAGATGCCAGCCGAACGTGGCTTGGAGATGCGCTGCCTGAGGCATCGTTGAGCATTGCCCCAACCACGATCCTCAGAAGTCGTGCCCCATCGAGCGCCAGCGCGTCGCGGGATCTTCCTTGCATAGGTGGTGAAGTCGCAGCCTCGTGCGCCAGACATAGAAGACCGCGAGTTAAAGCCGTACGTCCGGACGGGACTCTGGCTCGCAACGTTGGGGCATCGACCGCGATCTTCACACCCCAGAGGTGACTGGCGGCGTCTTCCAGCGTGGCAGTTCGAGCGAGTTCAACGGCAGGCACCGAACCAAGATACAGCACACCGTCTTTCACGCCCGAGATGCGCGTCGTCAGGAGAGGCTCACCCCATCGGATCGCATTGGCTGCAACTGCGGATCGTCCACGTGGCCTCCGATGCTTCTGAGCCAGCTCCTCAACGTCGGCTCTCAAATAAAGCTTCCGTCGCGGATCTGCCTCGTCATGGCGAGAACGAAGAAGCTTGCGGCTCACATACGCATAGAGCGTCTGGGAGCGAACCCCCAGCGTCTTACAGGCGTCCTCAGCGGTCAGCCAATCTTGCGACATCTTACATTGATTATATTTATCAAGATTGATGCAAGAATACGTCCACTGATACTCTGCTGTCAAAGGAGTTCGGATGCCAGGCACCTTTATTGAGGCAATTGGTCAGGCTCTCGTTGAGCCGAAGTCATGGTCTGATCAGCTTGTCGAAACCGCATCGGGATCGTTGACGTCGATATTCGATGTGAGTGGCCTGGCTACGGCCTCGATCGGAGCGGCGTGTCTCGAACTGAAGCATTATGGCCGTCCCGAAGTTGAGCGAGCCAGCATGGCGATCGATCGTCGATTGGCATCGTTCTGGTTTGGCATGACCATAAGGCCTCTGGGGTGGACGCTGCCTTCCCCCTGGGATGCAATTGCCGGCGACTATCGATCGAGCGATGGCTGGATTCGTTTGCATACCAACGCCCCGCGTCATCGGGCAGCAGCGCTCGAGGTTCTTGGGTGCGCCGAAGGCCGTGAGCATGTAGCGGCCGCAGTTGCCGGGTGGAAGCGAGCGGAACTCGAGCAGGCGATCGTGGACGCAGGCGGCTGTGCTGCTGCAATGTATTCTCTCGACCAATGGCGAGTTCATCCGCAGGGCCAGGCCGTGGCGTCCGAGCCGCTGATTGCCTGGAGTGAGCATCAGTCGATTGCTCAGCCTAAGCAGGGCTCTGCCAGCCGTCTCGCGGGAGTAAAAGTCCTGGACCTGACGCGCGTGCTCGCAGGTCCTGTGTCAACGCGATTTCTGTCTGCCTTTGGAGCTGAAGTGCTGCGGATCGACCCTCCGAATTGGAGAGAGCCGGCGGTCGAGCCAGAGGTAATGGTCGGAAAGCTATCTGCACAATTGGATCTTGCTCGGGCCGAGGACCGCTTGGCATTCGAGCAACTGCTGCGTCGGGCGGATGTTCTAGTCCACGGCTACCGTCCAGGCGCCTTGGAGCGACTTGGATACGACAGCGAGGCTCGCCGGAAGCTGAACCCAGGGCTTATAGACGTCAGTCTTTCAGCAAATGGGTGGTCGGGGCCGTGGGCTCAGCGGCGGGGCTTTGACAGTCTTGTGCAGATGAGTTTTGGCATTGCTGCCGAAGCCATGCTGCGCGCTCATGCAGACAAACCTGTGCCGCTCCCGGTGCAAGCCCTGGATCAGGCAACAGGATATCTGATGGCTGCTGCAGTCATCCGGGCGCTGCGAGAGCGACGCGATACCGGACGGATCATGAGCGCGCGATTGTCGCTTGCGCGTACTGCGCATTTGTTGACGTCGAAAGAGAGCACTCCGCCAACAGATCCCCTGTCGCCGGAAAACTCCGATGATTTGGAACCGGAGATTGAAGAAACGTTTTGGGGACCGGCCCGCCGCGTTCGGTTTCCCGGAACTATCGATGGAACTCACGCGAGTTGGCCGCGCGGTGCGCGCCCCATTGGAACGGATCCGGCGACATGGCGGGATCATGTTTAGGTACCGAGCCGGGTGTGCATCCGGGTTCCTCCGAATCTGTCGCTTCCACCTCAGTCGGGCTCTGCCTCTCGGCATGCTGTCTGGCGTGCAGTGTCAGCTGGACATTGTTGCTGCGCCTGAAGTCGGGAGGACAACCTGTTCATGAGAAAATCAACAAGGATCGGAATTCTCGGCATCATTCTGGTGTTGGTCCTCGTGTTTGGCATGCTCTATCTCGAACTGACGATCGGGCAGAGTTCGGCCGAGACGGCAAAGCGCATCGGCGAAGTGTTCGGTGCGGCGATCGGGGCTTTCAGTGTGTTCTTCTTCGTCTGGTGGCTCGCAATGCGCCGACGCGGGGAGTAGACGACCGCGAATGTCCACGATGCAACAAGAGCCAACTAGGATGGCATGTTCACCCGCTTCCGACTGACACGCTTCGAAGCGGCCTGCGCCAGGCGGTTCTCTGGCAAAGCCCCGGCACCGGCCTGGGATCGACTCTATTGCGATCTGCCGTTTACGCTGATGGAGATGGCCGAGCGCAATGAGCCGAAAGCTGCATACGTGCTCGGCGATATCTTCGATCAGGGGATGGGCGGCATAAAGCAGGACTTTGAAAAGGCGCTTCTGTACTATCGTCTCGCAGAGAAAATCGAAGACCCCGACGCGCTCAACAATATCGGCTCGATGCATTATCAGGGCGACGCCCTGCCGCTCGATCGCGAAAAGGCTCGGCACTATTTCGAGCGCGCCGTCGCAGGGGGCTGCGCCGCCGCGATGAACAATCTCGGCCGCATGTATCTCGATGGTGAGGGCGGCGCCGGGGTGGATATCGCAAAGGGATTGGCGATCCTGAAGCGAGGCGCGGAAGCCTACGACGCAAATGCAGCGTTGAAGCTCAAATCGATCTATTACGAAGGCAGCTACGACCAGCGCAAAAGCCAGTTCAAATATGTTCGCTGGTTGTGGCAGGCGGCCTTTAACGGTCACGCAGGATCATATGCGGTGATCGGCGACATCCTGGCGGCGGGAGAGATCGTCAAGCGCCAGCCAATGCGCGTGCGCCCTCTCTATGAACGAGCGTTGGCGCTGAGCGATGGATACGGCGCGCTCTGCCTCGGCCTTGATTACTGCTCGGGAAAATGCGGTGAGCAGGATGTGGAGAGGGGCCTGCAATACCTGCGTCAGGCAGCGGCGATGGGCGAAGAGGATGCAGCGGAGATGGCCAACAAAATCGTGCAGGCGATGCGCACGGCGCTGGAATAGGACGACAGAGCCATGTTCGAACACATCAAGACGAACCGCCGAGGCCTTATCGCCCTTGGCACCGCCCTTGCCGCTGCTGTCCAGCATGGCTGGGCAAACCTTTTCGGCGGAGCTCGAGCGGCCCAGTTCACCGCAGGCCGGAAGGGCGAGCGCATCGCGCCGCTTTTCACGTCGGCCGACGATCTGCGAGCCGTCGTCGACGAGTATTGCGTGCGCAATGCCGACACGCCGCTAGCGCCCGAACAGATCGAAACTCTGGCTGCCGGTGTCGTTCCCCAGTCCTGGATCGCGCGTGGAAGCGGCGAGGGTAAAATCGGTGCCACGCGCTTCGGCGGCGCGCCTGATCTACCGAAGGGAACCCCGTGGCCGAAGCGCAAAGCATTGCCCGAGCGCGCGAAGGCCGCGGCGGAAGGGCGCTTTCCGAAGCCCTGGGTGGTGCGCCAGCTCGCAGAAGAGGTGCCGTTCGAGTTCGTCGCGCAGATCGATCTTGCGGAGGCGGCGCGTCATCCCGATCATGCCAACGGCCTTCCGCACGCGGGACGGCTGCTGTTCTTTGTCGACGATGCCGTACTGATGGATGAGCCCGCAGCGCCCGCGGATGGCTGCCTTGTGATTCACGATACGACGCCGCGTGATGGCCTCCAACGCATCGCGGTGCCCGCCCGCTTCGACGAGATGGAGGCTTGGTGGCGCACGCCCGATCCAAAGCACATTGCACGCTACGAAGCGATGGCAAAGAACCTCAAGGCTGCTGGACAGGCGGACGCGGCTAAAACAATGCAGGAGGCGGTTCGCGCAGCATCGAATCCCGACACATCTGCGCGAAAGCCGTTCGTCTATCCGGCGCGCGCCATGAAGCTCGTGCCGCTGGTCGTTTTGCCCGACAAGCATGCGATCGAGGTGGACGCAGACGCAGCGCTCAAGGCGCTCGCTGAGGATAACGTTGCGGGCGAGCACTACAGCCTGTTGACGAGCAACGATACCGGTCCCTTCACGACCGCCCCCGATGATATGCGCGTGTCGCAGCCCTGGCTGATGCGCGAAGCGCGGCGCAACCGGCTGATGGGCCCGCCGCAGCCCGAACAAAGTGATCCGCGCTTTGACTGCATTCCCCAAGCTGAAAAGCCGGCCTATCCCTGGAACGAGGACCAGCTGGTTGCAATGACGAAGAAGGCGGCGGAATGGCGCCTGCTACTGCAAGTATCCGCAGCCGATTTATCGCAGACAAAAACAGAGGGCACGCTGTACTTCATGATCCGCAATGATGATCTCGCCCGCGCCGATTTCTCGCGCTGCCGCGTCACCTATCAGCAGACGTAATGCAATGGGCATCCACTATCCACCAGGATGCAGACTGGGCATAGACCTATGCGGCGTGCTGGAACCCGGCTTCGGCAGGTCTGCGTTGATATTCATATCGGTAAACTGGGCGACTGAAAGATGGCCACTGACTGCTGGCATCTCTCTGCGGCCTTGGTTCGGGGAAAGGGCAAAAGATCCCGACTGGTCACGCGACACGAAGGAATGGCGGCTGGACACCGAAGCACCCGTCACCACAGGAGTAGTAGCGCAGTTCGGACCTACATCGGCGAGGATCGGGACGGGCCATCGCGCGCAAGCGGCGTTTGCCCATGAGGATGGCCTCGAGCTGATGACCATCGAATGTCATCGAAGCAAAGGTGCTTCCAGGAAGTGGCACGACGTTATCGAGAGGATACTCGCATCGGCGCAGCTGCGCGCCCCGGTTTCGCTCGACCAGTTCTTCGCCGAACATCGCTTCAAGTTGGGAGACACGGGACTGTTCGCCACGCACTTCGGGGTCCAACTGCATCTGACGCCGGTAAGACCGGTGGCACCTGCCGACGCCTGGCGTCGCACGCGCATCCAGGTCAATGCGCCCGTGGACGATGACGACAATGATCCGCCTCGACGGGCCTTGGACGACGAACGGGAGACGCGGATCGGGGATGTCCGCTGGTTCATCAGGACTGAACCTTTGTCGCTCCCAGACGGTTCGCTTGTTCAAACCGCGACAGCTATTGCGCACGGCCGCACCGTCGTGGTCTTCGTAAAATTCGACGAGAGCTCGTCCTCGACGATACTGAAAGGCCTGGGACGGGTCGTGCAGACACTCCGCATCCAGCCACGGGAAGCGCCATGAACCGCGACGTGCGACGGATAGGCGTGCCACCCCTAGCAGATGTCATTGAAAAATCTTACCGGCTGTTTCGGCATTATCGGCCGCAGAATCCGCTGAATGTTTGCCACTGCAATGTGTGCCTCTCGGCGGAGGATGAGCGCAAGCTCCTGTCCACGCCACTTCGCCAGATTTCGTCGACACTGCTTGCGGCCTATACTGATGCCGTGTCCGCTGGCACGGAGCCTGAGCGTTTCGACGAATTGCGCTATTTTCTGCCCCGTTACTTCGAGTTGATTTCGGCCAACGATCCTCCCGATGACATGGGACTGGACATTTGCCTGCGGCGCTTGCGGGAAACGCAATGGCGCACGTCGTGGCCTGCAGAGCAGGTTGCCCTGATCGAGGATTTCTTCGACGCCTATCTGCTTTCGTCACTTGCCAACTTGGAGATTTGCGAATGGCCGGCCGGGTGGAGGCTGCGCTTTGAACTGAATTCTGTTCTGACGATGATCGTCACGGCCGGCGGTGATATCGACCGCGCGTTGGAAGTCTGGGATGCAGCCCCTGAACCCGGTGCGGCCATTCACATGGCGTCGCTGCGCAGTTCCGTATCGGGTGGCCTTCCCCGCCGCCTGACCAATGCCCATCTCTCCGGCGAGTTCGAGGCCGCGGCCCACGCAATCGGAGATTTCCTGTCACGAGCCGAAGTCGACCAGCGCCTCGAAGGATCGTTTTTCGCAATCCAGGATGAGCGCCTGCAAAAAATTGTCTCCGACGCCATGTGGACGTGACGGATGACCAGGAGAAATCGTGTGGGCGTCATACGATCGAGCCATGACGTCGGGTGCATTCCGAGGGAACGAGCCATAACTCGCCGAAGCGTAATTAATGCCACCGTCACAGCATTACTTCTCGGCACGCCTCTTATCGCCGCCTGTTCACGAAAGGACGAAACCTTGCAGCAGCTTTGGGCCGAGTGGCAGAAAAATTGGCGCGTAATGCAGGCGATCGCCAAGCGGCGCGGCTGGGAAGTGACGCCACTTGCCATCGCGCCGCCAGCGAGCGAGGCCGCTGTTGCTGCTGTCGAGCTGCGCCACGGCTTGAAGGTCCCGCCACAACTGCGCGCAGTGCTCACGCAACTCTCCGCCCATGTCACTTTCGGTTGGAGCGTCCCGAGCCATAAGCGGCCGATGGAATTGGTCAGCCACCGTTACCCGACGGTTGGCGGCGTTCGCAATTTTATCTGGAATCTGGATCACGCCGACGAATATGCGATTGGCGACTTCATGAGTTGGAAGCGCCACCTCGCCGACCGGGACTTGTCTGAAGCCCGGAACGCGCCGCAGATGTGGGACAATCAGTTTCCATTCGCCGATCTTCCCAATGGCGACAAGCTGACGATCGACACCTCGCATGCAAATCCGACGCTGCAGCCCGTTCGCTATTTCAGCCATGAACTGGAGGGACTCCACGCCCAAGCCTTGGCGCCGGACTTCTTCTCTTTCGTTTCGGTCTACTCTGCACTCGGATGTGCCGGCAGTACCCATGACGACTGGTTTCCATTCATCGACAAGATCGATGTCGACGCGCGTATCGCCTATCTGAATGCCACAGGCGAAGGCGCCAAGCGCTGGTTCATCTGGCGGGACACTGCAGAGACTTCTCGGCATCCCGACGAACCGCCGCCGGCCATCGTCGAGACCACTGCGGCCGACCGCGCATTGCTCGATGCGGCGCGCGCCAACTCGCTCACTGGCGTGAATGCGGCACTCCTTGCCGGCGCCAAGCCTGATTGCGTGCCGAATTCCGAGTGGCAGATGGACAACAATTCGTGGGACGAGACCTTCTTTACTTCCGTCAACTACGCCACGCGCAACAACAATATGGCCATGATCGAACGGCTTCTCAAAGCGGGGGCAACGCTCGACACGCGACTCTTGCCGATGAATGTCGCAGTCAAGGAAAGCTCTCCCGAAACAGTCAAGTGGCTCATCACCCACCGTGCCCGCGTCAATGGCTGGAAGGATCAGCGCTACTGGCCGCTGCACGATCTCGTCGTTACTCGCGGCGAAATGGCCAAGAAAACGCGCGAGGAATACAGACAGGAACTTGTCGAGAGTACCAAGAGCTTCGGGCCTCAGCTTTACGGAGAGAAATGGCCGGCGGAGTTGAACAGGCGGATAAATGTCTATGCCGACATGCCGACCTATCTCGCCATGCTGGAGGCGCTGCTTGCTGCGGGCGCCAATCCCGATGCGATCTGGGACAATGGCATGACGATGTTGCGATGGGGCGATGCGCAAACGGCGCGCGTCCTGCTCAAACATGGCGCCAACGTACACCACCGGGATGCCCATGGTTGGACCGCATTACATGATGCGCGCACCCCTGAGAAGGTGCGCGCTTTGGTGGCCGCTGGCGCCGACATCAACGCTCGCGCCACGCCGCCTGCGGGCGATCCGGGACCGCTTCCCTACACACCCCTTCAATCAGCGCTTATGAGCCGAAACGTCGAACTGGTGCGAACGTTGATCGAATTGGGAGCGGACCCGAAAGTCAGAGACGGTGACGGCCGCAGCACGCCGGCCTATTGCCGCAGCATTGAGGCGTTCAACCTCATGCGGTCATTTGGGCTAAGCCCCACGGAGTTGCAGCCCGGCGGCATGACGCTGCTGCACAACCATTTCAAAATGTCGTGGGCACCGCGCGCATCGTTTCCGGACGAGGTGGCGTTTCTCGATTTCCTGATCGGTCTTGGCATCGACATCAATGCTCGGGACGACAAGGGCCGCACCATCCTGCACTACGCCACCGAAAAGGAGAGCAATGCCGATGCAGCTCCAAATTACGAGCTGCTGCTTGCCCGTGGCGCCGACAGGTCGGTCAAGGACAATGACGGCAAGCGCGCGGTCGATCTCCTTGCCAAGTCGCTGAAGCAAGTCCGGGCGGTGCTGCAATGAACCTGGGCTTGAACCGTATGGCGGATGGGCGCAGGGCCGCTTTCAACGCCATTCTCGTGACACTGGCGGCATTGACGATCTATCGGTTGCTGCTGGCTGTGCCGCTGCCGGGATTGAACCTGGACAGTATCCGCAATGACAATGTGCAGGTGCTATCACTCGGTACCTACTCAATCGCATCCGTGGGGTTGACGTCCTGGTTGTCGATCCTGCTCTTGGCAGAAGTGGCAGTGCTGCTGCTGCCGACGGGCTGGACAGTTTGGATTGCCCGCAGCGGCCATGCCGATCCGTTTTCTTTTATTGTCTTGGTCGGCGCTCTGCTTCTCACCGCTCTGCAAGGACACGGCGTTGTCGTGGCGATGGAGCAGGTCTCCGGCCTCGTGGCGCAACCCGGCATCGCGTTTCGCAGCGTGGCAATCACGAGCCTTCTTGGCGGAACCGCACTCGTCATCCTTCTGGCACGCCTCGTTGAGACACGCGGTGTTGGAATGGGGTTCTGGGTCATACTTGCCGCGAGCTTCGCGAGTGGAATAGCGCATGATCTGGCCATGCAATGCCGGCAGGCGCAGATCACCGAATTCGTCGACTTTGCACGCAATTTTGGAACTGCGCTCGCTGTTGTGGTGGGCAGCACTGCGGCGGTCGTTACCATCGTTCTGGCTCGGCGCAACATGGCGCTGCCGGCAGTTGAGCCGGTTCTGTGGCCCGTGGTCCTTGCGGGCATGATCTATCCCTGGGTTGTCGTGGGACTGGCTATCGCGGTTTCTGTGATGTCATCGGTTGACGACCCTGAACTCGACTCTTGGCTGTTGAACGGACCGATCGGAATACTCGCGTTCGCCGCAATCACGTTTGGTTTGGCGCTTCTTTGCGCCCGCAGGGAAGGCCAGCGCGGCCTTGCGCTCGCATCCGCCATTGCTTCGGCAGCCGTGGTCGTTGCCGCGACGACGCCGCTAGCGTGGGCAATCTTCATGCCTGTGGCTGCCGGCCAGCTTGTCGTGGTCGCGGCGATTGGGTTGGAAGTTCTGACGAAGGTTCGCAGCCGATTATTCGAATCCGCGGAGAGCCGACGCTGAATGACGCGGATGCAGTCAAGGTTTCTGAATTGAAGGCGTCATTGGCCAATGCGAAATGTGACTCGCTTGCAAGTTATTCCGACCAGCAGCCGAGGCTGGAACGTTCCGAATGCGTGAAGCAAATTCAACCGGGAACGGCGAGGGGAAATGGACGGAAAGCGCATTCTCAGCAGTGAGTTCAGCTTCGTATTTCCGGCGGAGCTCGACTTCATCCAGCCGATCGCTCGGGAAACCTTCGCGGCGAGACGGTATCCAGTCGTTGCCGACGGCGTTCGGCTCGTCGCCAGCGTCGATGAGCTCCAGTCAAAGCCGGACAAAGATCCTTTCGAAGCACACCTCGCTTTTATGCTCGACGCCATGGCGACCAACGGGATTGCCGGCAAGATCGACTTGCGCGAGGAAATCAGTCTGCTCGACCGGCGCGGCATTCGGCTGCGTCTTTCAGGCGAATGGAACAATGAAGCGGCGCAAATTGTCGGGCCGTTTCAGCATCTGTTTGTCCTGGCAGCAGCGGGCGCTGAGGGGCGCCTGCTCCGCTTTAGCGCCGGCTTCCGTCCGCAGGACGAGGCCCCAGCGACGCAACAGTTCGACGCTATGCTTGCAAGCCTTGAAGTGCCTTCCAAAAAGGTAAGGGACAAGGCGCTTGATAAGCAGCTGGCGGATCTTGCTAGCGAGATGCGTGTGAAGATGGCGGCACAGCGAGAGCTTGAAGCCGCCAACGCCGATGAGCGCGAAGCTGAAGCTGTTCAAACTGTAAAATCCTGGGCGCGGCTTGACCAGTCTTACGAGGAGCAGGTTTCAGCCTTCCTCACCGCCATCGGAATGGCGGACAAGGCAGAAGCACTTAGTCCATTTTTCACCCGCTCGGTGCTGATCGCCGAAGGCAAATCGCCCGCGAAGAACGATATCGGCAACACGCGCATGGGCGGAGGCCCCGACCTTGCTGTGGGCGTCGACTGGCCGCGGAACGCGAGCGGCCTCTACTACAATTTTCTCGCCCAGATCGACCTCGCCGCACTGCCCTGGCGCGATCAGCGCCTGCCCGCCGACGGGCTCGTTTCGATCTTCAACGACACCGACCAGACGACTGGCCCGGTGCTCTATACGCCACGAGGTGCCAAGCTCGTCGCTCACGCCCTGCCCGCCAATGCATGGGAGGAGACCGATCTCGGCCATGAGATGATCACCTGGTCCACGGAAGAGAACCGCATGGTGCTGCGCAATGGCAAGAAGAAAGCCAAGAAAAAGGGGCTGGTTGCCGAGGTCGAAGCCGGCGGCTGCATCGCCTTCTCGCGCGATGGCTCTCCTGTGAAGGTGCTGGCCGACGTCTATGGCGTTACCGGCAACCCGCGGCTGGGCGTGGTACATGATGGTTTCACGCTCGACCTCAATCGGGAAAAAGACCTTTCGGCCGCCGCATCGGAACCGGACAGCTGGGTCTTCGTCGAGGGCAATCACGAACAGTTCAAAAGCTTCGGTAACGTGCACCGCCTGCTCGGCTTCATCTATTCAGGAGGAGACAAGGACTGGACACCCGCAGCGCGCGCCCTCAAACACGCTGAGGAAATGGGCTGGTCGGATCTCATCGATCCTACCGAGTGGTTCGTTCTGATCGAGCTCGTATCCGGCGGCGAGGTGGACTTCAATTTCGGCGATTACGGCAGCTATGTCGTTGTCGCCAATAAGCGCGATACGGCGAAGGGCGACTTTTCGCGCTGTTTCGGCTTTGTCGAGAGTTCGTGATGGGCTTCGACGAAAAATTCGAGACGTTGCGCAAGACCAAACTGCATCTGCTGAAGGGCGAGCAATGGGAGGCCTACGACGCTGCGATGTCGCCGTACCTGCTCGATCCCCGGCCCGATGTCCGGGCGGCTGCCGTCGAACGCCTGATGATGGCTGTTCTCGGAGTGAGCTGGCATGAACTGCGTAATGATGCCGAGCGTGTCCGAAATCGAACACGCTGGCTGCTGGCACGGATCGAGGCGACACAGGTGTTTCATGACGATGTGATGCCCGAGTTTCTGCGCCAGCTGCGCTGGCACGGCAAGGACGACGTCTTTCTGAGCGAGCTGTTGCCCTGGTTGGACCGGATCGCGGCTATGACCGTGCCGGGCGTTCCACCGGCGTTGGTCGAGGGCGCCCGCATCCTGCTCTTGCCGCTCGCCGACGACCCGGCCGATCAGATCGCGTGTTGGAGTGCGCTGCTCGATCACCACGCCGACTGGGTGCGGGGCTGCGCTGCGCGGCGGCTTGGTGGTGCAATGGACGAGGATAGCGCGCAGCACCTGATCGACCTTGTTGCAGCGAAGGAGATAGAGCAGCCGGGCATCGCTGGTTCCTTCTGCTCCGATTGGGTCGAGGCTGACGACTTCGAGCACTGGGGTGGTCGCGAGCCCTTCGTAGAATGGTTGTTTGCGCTGCTGGAGCGACGGCGCGGTC
The DNA here is from genome assembly GCA_041397775.1 of Hyphomicrobiaceae bacterium. Classification (GTDB taxonomy): domain Bacteria; phylum Pseudomonadota; class Alphaproteobacteria; order Rhizobiales; family Hyphomicrobiaceae. The sequence continues at coordinate 403,252 of JAWKWB010000003.1, forward strand.
GGCTGCCGTCGTGGAAGAACATCCCATTCAACGATATCGACTTCTACCTCCACGAACTGTGTGCGCACTCGCCAGTCCAGGTCCAACGTATGATCGACGGCGGCTTTCTCGAGCTGGCGTACATGACCGCGACCGAGGATCGCAGCAAAGTTGCGGACATGCTGCCACTCATCGAGGTGCTGGCGTCTTGCTCGGATGCTGACGTCGCTTGCGCGGCCAATACGTTCATTGCCGGGCTTGTGAAGGACTGAAGGGGGCAGAAAGCATGCGAAATGGCGACGGTGGCGACAGTGTAGACGTCGGCGCGCCGCGCTTCTGAAACCGTGGAGGGCGTCTATGGCTATCGTATCAATCGATCTAACGGACGGCATTGTTCTCATGAACAATATTGCCATCGGCGTATCCAAAAGCATGAAGGAACTTGAGAATGACTGCAGGCACGGCGGCATAGAGTGCAAAAGAAGCGAGTTCGACAACTCTCTGATCGTGTCGCTGGATGCAGATGGAACGACATATAGCTTGGTTCTCAACAGGCACGATGACACGGTGAAAGAGATAGAAATCAGCGCCTATCCTGATCACGTGAAAGGCTGGAGCGATGTAAATGCTACGGCCGAACGCCACAACTGTGAGAACCTAATAGACATTCTCAAGCAAAGCGGAATCGACGACGAATTGAACCGCAAATATGCGTGGGGAAGTGTACGCATGACGAAAGATGCCCGCGATGGAATCCATAAGATTGTTGCTGCATTTGTCTAGATGCGCAAAGACGGTTGCCGAACTATGCCTGCCTGCGCAAAGGCGGTGCGCACTTGGCAGCACCTCGCTTCAACCAAATGTTGGGCTGCGGCAGTTTCAGAGACACAGGACTGAAACGGCATGAGCTATGTGGTCAAAGCTGGCATTCCGCTGTGGAGTGGCAAGGCGATCAAAGGGGCAGATGGCGCAAGCTTCAAGGCACTCACGGAGGCAATCGCGCGCGACCGCACATCGATCTACATGCTCGGTAAACCCGCGGCGGCGGATGCGGCAAGCTTCCAGGTCCTCGGGCCGGCGTTCGCGCGCGACAAGGCGTCTGTCTATCTGATCATGGACACGAAGCTCAAGTCGTTGAAGGGCGCAGACCCGGCCAGCTTCCGCGCGCTTGGCGCAAGCTATGGCGTCGATGCTGCTCAGGCGTGGCATCGCGACAAGCCATTGCACCTCCAGAAACGCAATGGATCGTTGGCCAAGTTCCGTGAGCTGGCAAAGGGATTCGCGACGGATGGTGCGGCGCTCTACAAGGAGACAAGGGTCTGGTGTGAGCCGGCCCCATTCGACTGGTCGCGGGCGAGCGCACGAGTTCTCACGCATGATCGATGGGTCGGTGAGGATATCGCAGCGATCGTTGACGGGCGAACTTACCTGCTTGCGGATGGTCAAACGAAATGGATCGAGCTCGGTGCGATCAATATCGACCTGCTGCACAGGATTGGCGCGGCCGATACGGCAGTCGGCAAGCATCGCTTTCTGAGCGATGGATTGAAGGTATTCTGGCGCGGGCTGGAGGTGGTCGGCGCAGATCCAAGGACCGCGAAGGCGCTGAGCCGCGACGTACTTGTCGATGCCGACGCGAGTTTCATCGGATCTCGCAAACTTCCCTTCCCGCCGCACGAGCTGGCCTTCCTCGATGACCAGCTCTTCGCCGGGCATGATGAGGTGTTCATCGGGCCCGATGGCGTCTATGAGATCGCACACCACAAGCCGGAACCGGTCTTGCTCGCGGCCCAATGCAAATCGCTGTCGAATGCGGATCAGGCACTCGATGCGGCCTTTGCCGTCCTCATCGACGCGACCTTCCATCTTCTCGATCATGCGGCGCCCGAGCACGGCACTATAGATCTTGCCGCATGTCCTGCATCAGCTCTGTCAGCCGGCCAAGCGTTGAAGGTCGAGCGCGACGGGCGCGAAGTCAGGCTTACCGTTCGCGGAAAGCGGGTCGCGTCCGGTGCGATCTCGGGATGGTACGGGCATATCTGTGGGCTTTGGGCGCAGATGCGGGGACGGCGTGACAATCTCATCTGCTTCGCGGATGGCGCCATGTTGCCGGCTGGCGGCGCGGGGCGGCGCGCCGTGCTGTCGATTGCCTGGAAAGAGGTTCTGACGCTGGCGGGTGCGTTGTTTCGCGCGGGTGAACTGGACGAGGCCCACATCGTGGCGCACGACGTGATGTACGCGCATCGGCCGCGCCTGCGCCTGGGCGCCGAACAGGCGCAGCCCTTCGCCGACCTGCCACGCGAGCTCGCCGGTGAAGCCCGCTATGCCGAACGGCATTTTTATTTCACGACGACAACCAATCTCGCTGTGGCCCGCCACATCCTATCGAGCGGTCTTATCGACGACCCCGACTGGCGCGTGCGGCTCGAGATGATGCGACAGTTGAACGGCGTCACGGCAGCAACGATCCAGGATGACCATTTCCTCGATGACATCATCCCCGAGGTCATCCGGCGCATCCCCGCCGAACCCGTGAGCCTTGTGCGGGAAGCCATGCTTGGCGTTGTCGAGGTGGCGGCGGCGCGAAGTTGTGATCGTGGCGAACTAAATCGGCCGATGATAGCGCGCGTTGTGCGCTTCCTTCTGTGCGAAGGCGTCGATGTGGACCTCAATACGGCGCGCCTCGAGCGCATCATCGCCAAACATGAGAGGTAGTGATGAGCGACAAAGAAGAATATGCCGACAAGGTGAGGCCGGGGCTGAAAGCCTACGATCTCGAAATGCTGCACCGCTTCGTCGATCCGGCGAACAATCAAGGCTGGGTGTTCGGCCTGCCGCCCGGCATCAAGCCGGAGCAATGGCCGCTCGATCCCATCTCAGGCTATCCGCTGATGCACGGCTTCACATTGCTGTTGCCGGAGGACTATCGCGTGCATGGCCCCGAAATCGCTGCGCTCAGTTTCTTTGCCACAGCGTTTGACCAGAACGACGGCGGCGCCCAGAAGCGTGACGATCTCTATGCCGCTGTCGTGGGCGCGCCGGCGGAGGGAACCGAAAGCGCGGAGCTGCGCGCCTTCCGCGATCATGCAGCGGCGGCGCATCCGCGCCTCCATCGGATGCGTGACATCCTCGACTACGAATATGCCGTCATCCTGCTCACCAAGGAGGAGTTCAACGGCGCTCCCTGCCAGCCGCCGGCATTCGCGGCAAATCCCTATCTCGATGAGACTACACGCCCGCGATGGATGGTTGAAGGCAGCGGTCACGCCTGCTTCTGGGGCACAGGCGGCTACGGGAAGGACGGGATGCCCGCGATCGAAGGCTACATCCACAAAATCCTAGGTGATGTCCCGGAGAAGAGGCTCGACTGGCATCGCGCGATCCTCTGCACGCCGCGCGCGAACGATCCCAATGCGGGCATCCCGCCGAAGGACGTCTATGGCGACCCCGAACCCGGCGGCTACCAGCCCTTCTATTATTTTGAAGGCGGCAAGACGGACGCAGAGCACTACCGGGAGCATGATTGGGCGAAGAACCACAAGCGCGACCACATCGGCGGCACCATGCGGCCGACGCAGGCCACCCCCGAGTTCAGCCCGTTCTACATCGAGTTCGATGAGCACTTCGGCGGGTACAATTTTGGTGCCGACGGAAACGCGCAACTCGACTTCCTGCAGATGCGATTCGACTGGGCATGCGGATGAGGAGCGCATAACGGCGAAACAGACGGGGGATCGAAAAAAATGGCATCGAACGCAAAAGAAGCGGTAAAGCTCTGTGGAGAGGAGTTCAAGCGAAACGGCTGGCAAAAAGTGGGGTCCATCTTCGCGAAAGAAGTAGACGAGGACGTCATTTCATTCGTCAACGTATTCGACAAGTCGAAGGACACCATCCGTGCCCAGGGTCAAACGGTGAGCCGGTCGCTCAATCGTACCCGCTGGACGATATACTCCGTCGCCGATCACCTGGGATCCCTGAAAGATCACATAAACAACAGTGCCGCGTGCTATCTGATCAATTCCCTTGTTGCGCTCGAAGAGAACTCAGTCGATTTCGATGCCGAAGTTTTCGTGGCCACGGCGATCGGACTTTGCGACAAGAGCAGCCGCAGGTTTCAGGGCATCGACAACATTCAGCAGCAACTGGACTTGTCCAGGAGAACTCTTGGCGACAGGCTCGATGAGCAGCAATTGTGTCTTTACGTTCTGACCGGAAGGACATCTAACGCCACTGACCTGATCGCGCGCAAAATGTCACTACCGGGATACGAGCTTTCATTCTTTGCGCATGCAGAACGCCATTTGCAAGAAATGAAATAGGGGCAGACAGAATGGTTGGATGCGAAACGGTTGCTTGGCTCGAAATCCGATGATCGGCTGAACCCGGTGGTTGAGGTGTTCAACGAGATGGTGTCCATGCGGGCCGGCTGTCGTTGAAGTCGGGCGCTCACAGGCGGGTGTGGATCGAAGACGCGAGAACAGTAATCTGCACGAGCGCGAATATTGCAAGCTTCACAGGCTGCAGCTCGAGAGGTTCGGCAGCTGGCGCGTGCCGCTGGATGACGGGCTGAAAATTGGCATTACCGCATGTCCGGATGTCGTGTGCATGAGGTGATGCACTTCGTGTCTCAACAGAGTGACTTGCCAGCGTGTGTGCACGCTGACCTGGCCCGGTGTGGATAGCAACGACTACGATTTCAACCTAGGCGGCAAGGCGCGCAACCAATGGAATGGAAAGACCTCGACAATTCAGGACGTCTGTGGATTCGAGCCGCTCTCTCTGATGGCGAATGCGACGCCCTTGCCGATGCGACGTCCCATCATGGGGCACCGGGTGCGCGCATTGCGTTGAGCGACAGTCTGTCGAAACTTGTCGGTTCCGACAGTGTATTTGGCCGGCTAGCTGAAATGTATCGGAGCGGCGCCCGGGTCGTCCGAATTGTCGCCTTCGACAAGACAGAGAAAGCCAACTGGGTGGTGCCCTGGCATCAGGATCGCGTCATCGCGGTGACCGCACGTCACGAGGTCCCAGGCTATTCGAATTGGACCCACAAGCGGGATGTATGGCATGTAGAACCACCGGTCGCTCTGCTCGAGCGGATGTTCTTTGCACGTGTGCATCTCGACGATACGGATGGAAGCAACGGCTGTATGGAGATCGCGCTCGGGTCTCATCGGCATGGTGTGGTACCCTCGCATCACGCCGCCGAGCTGGCGACGGCTGGCCCGGTCGAGGCGTGTGTTGCGCGACGGGGGGACCTCGTTTTTGTCGACGCTCTGACGTTGCACCGTTCCGGCGCGTCGATGTCGCCGCGCCCGCGGCGGACGCTACGCATCGACTTTTCAGCTGACGATCTACCCTATCCTTTGCAATGGGCGCTGCGCCCTGACAACGATGCGGTCTGACGAATTTGGTCAGTCATCCGCCGACCGGACTTCCACGACAGAATTGGTGTGCGTCGTGAGTAGACGTCCAGTGTCGACGCGGAATACTTTCTTGTCCGTGCCAAGTTGCCCTCGGACACAGTGTCTTTTGACGATGGAGTGAGATGGGCCAATGAATGGTATGCCAACATCCGTCCTCATGAGAACGATATGCCCATGAAAACTGACGCCACTTTTGCAGGGCGTGAACTAACCGTGTTTCGCGCTTTCTTTCTTATTGCCGCGCTATGGAATTTTATTGGCGGAATCCCAGGTGTCGTTGATCCAGAGGGCATGTTCACACGCGAATTTGGTCGAACTATCGGTGATCCCGTGCTCGTTGCGGTTTATCGTGGAGCCTGGGGGGCCGCTCTCCTTTATGGTTTCGGCTTCCTTGTGGTCGCCCTCAATCCCCTTCGCCATTCTGGCGTTGTGGCCATGGGCGGCATGGGCAAGGCACTTTTCGCTTTAAACCTTGCCTACATGCTTGCAAACGGGTGGGCATCAGGGTTCGCGATACTCGTTATCTTGGGTGACATAATATTTGTTGCAGGCTTCATTGTGTATTTCATGCGCCTCCGACGGTATAATGTTTCCAGTTTCTGAACCTGCCGAATGCACCTGTCCCTCCTCAGGAAGTGCGGGACATTTGATCGGGTGCTCCAAGTGAGGGGACATCGGGTTTGCGCCCTTGCATCTGTGCCGAAGCGCTTCGGCGACGGTGCTCAATAGTGTGTCGATTGATGTTTTGTCGCCGCTCCCGGATGCAAGTGCCTCGACCGAAGTCGACATCGGCGGGCGTGAGATTGTCCAAGCTCTTTTGATAGCGGCGCCGATTGGAGCACTCGCCCCTGTCCGGCTGTCGTTCTGCGTAGCGGCGCTGCAGGAAGCGCTTGCGACGCACGGCAAGCCGGACATCTTCAACACGGATCAGGGCTCGCAGTTCACGTGCCCAGCCTTCATCGACGTGCTGCAGAAGCGCGACATCAAGATCAGCAGGACGGCAAGGGCGCGTTGCGAGACAACGTGTTCGTCGAGCGGCTGTGGCGTTCGGTGAAATAGGAGGAGATCTACCTACGCGCCTACGACAGCGTACGCGAAGCGCGCGAGCGGCTCGGCCGATACCTCAAGTCGTACAATCGCCGGCGTCCACATTCGAGAACAGACGGCAGGACGCCCGATCACGCCTACTCCGATCGACAGGTCAGGCCGCGAATCCTGCGAGCCGGGAGCGACGCTCATAATCGTCGGCGAGCGCATGTAGCGCTGCGGCACCGTCACCGGTGAACGACGGGCCATGCATGAGTGCCAGTGTTCGCGGCGCGAGAGCGGCCAGATTGCGGATCGTTGCTCCCATGGCCGGGTTGAGCGCCGAGTACTTGAAGAGGTCCTCGGCCACGATGGCCGGGCCCACCACATCGCCATCGGTCAACGCCTTCTCGTTGCCCAGTTGCGTGAAGAGGTCGCCGCACATCAAGGTGCCCGTCGTCTCTTCGTAGAGGACGCCCGCGTCCCAGCCGTGCGGCGTGTGCGGTGTGTCGATGAAGCGCACACGCTTGCCGCCCAGATCGATGGCCTCGCCATCCGCGAGCACACGGGGCGGTCGGTCGGCGAAATCGTTGAGCGACACCATCACGCCGGTCTGGCCATGCGCGGCCTGGGCCTGGGGAGCAATGGCCAGCCACTCGTTCATCGCACCGCATTCATCGGCCTCGAAATGGCCGTAGGCGATCCACCGCAGGCGCTCGGGCGTGATGATCCGGCTCAGCGCGTCCCGATTGAGCGGGAACATCTTGCGCAGGCCCGTGTGGAACATCAGCGGCTCGTCGCCGAGGACGAGGAACTGATTGAAGGTAAAGCCTGCGGGCGGTGCGATATCGGGGACGTAGGTCGAGAGCCGGTAGATGCCGGCAGCGATCTCGGTGATCCGGGTTTCCATGACTTGCTCCAGTTCAGGACGGTGATCTGTGGACCGTTCAGCCTCCGGTCGGGTATGGATTGCCAATGAATTTTGAGATACATGATTGTGTAGTGAATATGAGCGAAGTCGTCAACATTGAATGCACATGATTGAGCAATGAAAATCGCCACGACACGAACCTACACGATGAAGCGCCGCGCCGAGCAGCAGGCGGAGACACGTCGGCGCATCGTCGACGCGGCTGTCGAGTTGCACACCAGCGTTGGTCCGGCGGCGACGACGTTCAGCATGCTGGCAGAGCGCGCAGGCGTGCAGCGTCACACGCTCTATGCGCACTTTCCGGACGAACGGAGCCTTTTGCTGGCGTGCTCGAGCCTCACCATGGAGCGCGATCCGCTGCCAGCGTCGGAGCCGTGGCGCGCCATCGCGGATCAGCATGACAGGCTGCGCACGGGGCTGGCGGCGATCTACGGCTGGTACGAGCGCAATGCTGCGTTGGCTGGCTGCGTGCTGCGCGATGCCGAGCATCACGCCCTGACCGGCGAGATCGTCGAGATGCGGTTCGGACCGAGCCTGGCAGGTTACGTGGATGTGCTGGGCGCCGGCCTGGGCAAGAGGCAGCACGCGGTCCTGGTCTTGGCATTGAGCTTCTTCACGTGGCGCAGCCTCGTGCGCGACGGCGGTCTACGTCCGCCGCTTGCTGCCAAGGTCATGGTGCGCGCCATCGAGGGCGCCAATGACATCGCCTGAGGTCTTTCCGTTGTCGAGCCTTGCGTGAAGGAAGCGTGGTGCCTAGGCCGGCGATCGCCGGCCACCGGCTTTGTCGGGGGTCATCGACAGCAGGCGGTCGCTTTCTCCTGCGCCTCAGGAAAGGCTGGACCACAGCCACAACCGGCTTTGCCTGACGATTTCGCAATCTCGTCCTCGGCGCAGCATGCCGAAGCATCTGTCTTCGCCGGACCGCCGCAGCAGCCCTCCGCCGCCGCTACCGGCGAACGACTGCAAACGCCCGTCTCGGGCAGAACCAACTCGACCCGTGCGGCGGCTTCCTTGTCGCCCGCGATGTCGGCAACGATGGAGCGGACCTGTTCGTAGCCGGTCAGCATCAGGAACGTAGGCGCTCGGCCGTACGATTTCATGCCGGCGATGTAGAAGCCGGGCTCGGGCTGCGCCAGCTCCCGCGCGCCATGCGGACGCACTGTGCCGCAACTATGCTCGTTGGGATCTATGAGTGATGCCAGCGCGGCCGGGCATTCGAGCGCGGGATCGAGGCCAAGACGCAGTTCGGCAAGAAAGCCGAGATCGGGGCGGAAGCCGGTCGCGACGATCAATTCGTCGGCCAGGACGTGACGCCCGCAACACGCCGATCCAGCGGCTATGCGGAGCTGTCCCTGCGTCTCGGTGACATGTGTCACCCCGAAGTTGGTTTCCATCTCGAGTTTGCCGCTGCGCACGAGTGCGGCGAACGTCGAGCCGAGCTCGCCCCGCGCCGCCAGCTTGTCGTTGGCGCCACCGCCGAACGCCTTTTCGGGCCGGTCGCCGCGCAGCAGCCAGATGACGTCTGTCGCCGGTGCTGTCTCCTTCAGCCGCATGAGATCGATGAGGGTGCCGATCGCCGAATGCCCTGCGCCCAGAACGGCGACAAGCTTGCCGGCATAGCGCTTGCGGTCGCTGTCGAGCACGTTCGGCATGCCATATGCGATCCGCGCCGACAGGTTGTCCTCGCCGATCGCGGGAAGGCCGTTGGCGCCAGCTGGATTGGGCGAGAACCACGTCCCGGAAACATCGACGATCGCATCCGCTCGGAGGGTTTCGGGCCCCTTGCCGTTTTGGTAGCGGATCTGGAATTGAGCGGTCTCGCGACCCTTCGTCTTCAGCTTGTCGAACCCGAAACGGCTGATCGCGGTGACGCGCGACGATGTCCTGATCCGATCCTGCAGCGCGGTGCGCGTTGCCAGTGGTTCGATGTAGTGGGCCACCATATCGCCGCCGGTCGGATACGCCTTCGGGTCCGGCGCATTCCAGCCGATTGCCTCGAGCAATCGCTCGGCCGCCTTGTCGACGTTGTACTCCCACGGCGAGAACATGCGCACATGGCCCCACGCGCGCATCGCGTGACCGGCAGTCGGTCCCGCTTCCAGCACGATCGGCTCGAGGCCGCGTTCGAGTGCATGCGCTGCCGCTGCCAGGCCGACGGGGCCGGCTCCGATGATGGCGACGGTCTTCGGCATGTTCTGGCTCATCTCACGATCCTTCCGGAATTTCGGAAATAGTGGACAAATGGTTCAGGCTGCATCGGCCTTTGAAGAGGACATGGGCGGGCAGGTTCCCTCCGCGCAGCATTCCTCGACGAGGAAACTCACAAGTGCGCGCATGACGTCGTAGTTGGCGCGGCAAATCAGGGTTGTCGACTGTCGCTCTTGTGTGATGAGCCCGACAATCAGCATCGACTTCAGGTGATGGGACAGCGTCGAGGCGGCGATGTCGAGCTTCGTCTGCAGCGTTCCGACACTGAAGCCAGCATCGCCAGCCTTCACCAGCGCACGATAGATGCGAAGTCTGGTCGGATTGCCGAGCGCCTCAAGGCACGCTGCCGCGTCATCGAGTTTCATCATGGTTGCAAGTTGACATGTGAGTGGACCCTGGTCAACGCTATTTCCAGAATAATAGAATTATAGGTACTGCTCCGCGCGCGAGCTTCCGACAAATTGGGCCTCGCGCGCGGAGCGCCGTTGCGGTGGCGTGCGGAGTCAGCTCGTCAGCCACGCACCGATCGCCTCGGGCTTGGGCAGCCCACCCGCGTGCACGACTTTGCCGTCGACGACGATTCCCGGCGTCGATGCGATCCCGAACTTCGCGATCTCCGCGTAGTCGACGACCTTCTCGACCTTGACGTCGATGCCGAGCTTGGCGGCCTCGGACTTCACCATATCGGCGGCCGCATCACAGCGCTTGCAGCCGGGCCCCAGAATCTTGATGTTTTTCATGTGCGCTTCTCCTTGGGCTGTCGGAACGTGCCTGGATCGTCAGCCGCAGCACGAGCTGTTGCCGTCCTTCAGGCCGATCGCCTTGAATATCTTCGCCGCCGGGCAAAAGCCGGTGAAGCCCAACTGAAAGAGATTGGCGCCGACGAAAGCGGTCAGCCAGAGCCAACTCGCCGTCGTGAGATCGACGGTGCCGGCAAAATGGGCGAGCGCCAGGGACAGGAGGATCATGAAGCCGGCGAACGAGTAGACGGCGGAGGTGACGGTCATGGTGCGATGCCTTTCTGTGGCTTTGGATTGGTGGATCGTGATCAGTGGAACAGGGCGTTGAACAGGAAGCCGACGGCGAGGATGCCGGTGCCCACGACGCCGATGAACACGACGATCAGCTTCGTGGTCAGTACCTTGCGGAGGATGATCATTTCCGGCAGCGACAGCGCGATCACGCTCATCATGAAGGCGAGCGTCGTGCCGAGCGCGGCGCCCTTGCCGATGAGCGCCTCGACGATGGGGATCACACCGGCCGCGTTCGTGTACATCGGGATGCCGAGCAGGACGGCCGCCGGCACGGACCACCACGCATCCGCCCCCATGATGCGGCTCATCAGATCGGCCGGCACATAGCCGTGAATGAGAGCGCCCATGGCGATGCCGGCAATGATCCACATCCACACCCGGCCGACGATGTCCTTGACCGCTTCGACGCCGGCCTTGATGCGGTCGACAGCCGTGACCTGCTCGTCCGGGAGGTCGATGGCGCCAGCGCGGATGTCGCGGACCCAGGGCTCCAGCCAGCCTTCGAGCTTCAAGCGCCCGATGACGAAGCCGCTGACGATGGCCACCGAGAGACCAAATACCAGATAGGTCAAGGCGACCTTCCAGCCGACGAGAGCGAACAGCAAACCAAGCGCCACCTCGTTGACCATCGGCGCTGCAATGAGGAACGAGAACGTGACGCCGAGCGGCACCCCCGCCGAAACGAAGCCGATGAATAGCGGCACGGCGGAGCAGGAGCAGAATGGTGTCAGGATGCCGAGGCCCGCAGCGGCGACATTGCCGATGCCTTCCGCGCGTCCCGCCAGCAGGGCCCGGGTTTTCTCCGGCGAGAAGAAGCTGCGCACGACGCCCATGGCGAAGACGACGAGCGTGAGAAGCAGAAGCACCTTGGGCGTGTCATAGACGAAGAACTGGATCGCCTCTCCGAGATGGCTTCTGCGCTCCACTGGAAGCAGTGATACGACCCACTCGGAGGCTGGCACGAGCTGGCTGTAAAGAATGCCCCAGACGAGGAGGGCCACACCAACTCCGGTCGACCAGCGCGCTGTTTCGCCGAAAGGAAGGCGCTGCGTCGTCTCGAGCTTTGCAATCATGAAACCCTCCGCGCTTGAGTTTCGGGGCGGGTGCGGCCGATGCGCGTGCGCTCTGGACGCGACGACCTGGAAAGCCGCGTGCGATCCTTTTTTGCCTGCCCGTCTCCTGCAACCGCTGCGACTGCCGCAGTCACGATGGCCGTCATCGCCGGCTCCAGTGCCGGATCGAAGGAGTACAGCACCCACTGGGCATCGCGCCGATCGCGAAGCAGGCCGGCATCGCGCATGACGGCCAAATGGCGCGAGACCTTCGGCTGCGCAAGCTCGAGCGCCGTCACCAACTCGCAGACGCACAACTCTCCCTTCTCGGCAATGAGCGCGAGGCAGCGCAGCCTGATCGGATCGGCCAGTGTCGCGAGAATTCGGGTTGCCTTGTCCATTGCTCGTATATATGGCGTGGCGAATATGCAATCAAGCGCATGTATGCCGCAGTCTGGAGCTGGGGCCAGCGCATGTCGGTTGGCGCGCGTCCCGCAATCCGGACCGCCGCATGTTGGCCTGCAGCCTTCGCGCCGCGGTAAGCGGCTGGCTATGCGATCCGGTGCGCGTGGAACCCGAGCGTGTCGGCAATCGCCGTGATGTCGTCGTCCCGCGCGCGCCCGTCGTGGGCGACGAGAACGGCATTGTGCTCCCTGGTCGCGGGGGCTTCCTCGCACAGCCAGACATCAAGGTCCTGGGCGCGGAGGCGGGTGGCGATCCGTTGCGGAGTCGAATCTTCGGCCGAGTCGCAAGCGATATTGACGGCAATTACGCCGTCGGGCGCAAGGCGTCGACGCAGCAGCGCGCACGTCCCCTCGTCGAGGACGGCGTCGTAATCGAAGCATGGCCCGCCGACATCGACCCCGATGGCGGGATAGGCGGCCGACCGCGTCACGAGGAAGCTCGCCATGTCCGTCACGGAACAACCGACCGCGTGCGGCATCCAGAAATAGCGGCGCGCGATTTCGAAGCTGATGGCGTTGTCGTCCGTCACCAGGACCCTGGCGCCGCCGGCATGCAGCTCGCTGGCAAGGGCGCCTCCGCCGCAGCCGAACAGCAGGACATCCGATCCGCCCGACAAGACGCGCGCCATCAGCCGGACATAGGCGAGGCCGGCCTTGCCGCCCGACAAGACATAGCTCTGGTAGACGCCCGCCTCGTAATAGAGGCGCGCCCCGGTCGCCGGCTCTTCGAAAATCGTGATCTCGCCGCTGCGGCCGCTGAACCGCGCAAGCACCTCCATCAGGACCTCGTCACGTCCGCATTGGATCCGCGATGCATCATAAAACATGCATGATGATGTTCTGTACATCACTATGCACTTACGATATATGCATAGTGATTGATGGAGCCCATGTCTAGATGATCACCGCAGCACAGATGCGCGCAGCCCGGGCACTGCTCGGCATAGACCAGCAGACACTGGCCGACATGGCGGAAGTATCGCTACCGACCATCCAGCGCATGGAGGCCAGCCAGGGCAACGTGCGAGGCGTCGTCGACACCCTGACGAAGGTCGTGCAGGCGTTCGATACCGCCGGCATCGAACTCATCGCCGAGAACACGCCCAGCCAGGGCAAGGGCCGCGGGGTGCGCTTCAAGGACGTGCTCGCGTCCGTCGACGGCGCCAGCCAGCCTCAATCGAAATCGCGGCGCCGGAAGTACTGAAGGCCAGGTGCCGCGAGGCTTTGCGCCCGCGACGCCCGTGCACCGACGATCCCGCCGCTCCTTGAATGAAAGGTGGCCGACAAAGATGGATGCGCAATCGTTGGGGCGGTCGAGATCGCCCGAGCCGACATTCGCCGAGCTTTTCACGCCGAAGCTCGTCACGATCCTGCGGGAAGGTTACGGCTGGGCGCACCTCAAGGCCGATGCGATCGCCGGCCTGACCGTGGCCATCGTGGCGCTGCCGCTCTCGATGGCCATCGCCATCGGTTCGGGGCTTTCTCCCGACAAGGGGCTCTATACCGCCATCGTCGGCGGCTTCCTGATATCGGCGTTGGGTGGCAGCCGGTTCCAGATCGGAGGGCCGGCAGGGGCATTCATCGTGCTCATCGCCACGATCGTCGACAGGCACGGCTACGACGGGCTGGTTCTGGCGACGCTGATGGCCGGCGCCATGATGCTGGCGGTCGGCTTCCTGCGCCTGGGGACGTACATCAAGTATATCCCGTTTCCCGTCACGGTCGGCTTTACCGCCGGCATTGCCGTGATCATCTTCGCCAGCCAGATCAAGGAGCTTCTCGGCCTCGACATTGCCAAGGAGCCCGCAGCCCTGATCCCGAAGCTGCAAGCGATCGTGGCCAATATCCACACGATCAAGCCGACGACCGTCGCCCTGGCAGCGCTCTCGATAGCGATCATCCTCGGGTTGCGGAAAGTCCGTCCGAAGTGGCCCGGCCTCTTGATCACGGTCGGCGTGGCCGCGCTGCTGACATTCGTCCTTCAGCTGGATGTCACGACGATCGGCTCGAAATTCGGCGGCATCCCGCGCTCTCTGCCTGCGCCCACCCTGCCGGTCTTCGACCTGGCCAAGATGCGCGCCGTCCTGCCCGATGCCATCGCCATCGCGCTGCTTGGCGCCATCGAGTCGCTGCTCTCGGCCGTCGTCGCGGACGGCATGACAGGCCGCAAGCACCGCTCCAACTGCGAGCTCGTCGCACAGGGCGCCGCCAACATTGCCGCCGTCATCTTCGGTGGCATGTGCGTCACCGGCACCATTGCCCGCACGGCGACCAATGTTCGCGCCAATGCGCATGGACCGGTCTCCGGGATGCTGCATGCGCTCTATGTGCTGCTGTTCATGCTGATCGCGGCGCCGCTGGCCGCCTACATCCCGCTTGCAAGCCTCGGCGCCGTCCTGGCGATCGTCGCCTGGAACATGGCGGAAAAGCAGGAATTCCTCGGCCTGCTCAGGACCTCCTGGGGCGATGCGCTGGTGCTGATGGCGACATTCCTTCTGACCATCTTCGAGGACCTCACGATTGCCATCGGCGTCGGCGTGACGCTTGGAGCGTTCCTCTTCCTTCACCGCATGGCCGAGGCGGTCGAGGTCGAGACGGGACGCAGGGTCATCGCCTCCGACGAGCCTGACGCCTCGGGCATGGCACGCACGAGCTACGATCCCCATGCCCTCAATGGAGACGTGGTCGTCTATCGCATCGCGGGGGCATTTTTCTTCGGAGCAACTTCAGCGGTCAGCAGCGTGCTCGACCGGATCGGCGAGCATCCGAAGGTGTTCGTGCTCGACTTCACGGAGGTGCCGTTGGTCGACAGCACCGCTGCCAGGGCGCTCGAGGTCTTCACCCACAAGCTGCGACATTCGGGAACCCGGGTCTACTTCGCCGGGGCTGGCAAATCCGTCAGGCGAACACTGCTCGTCGCCGGCTTGCGCAAGCCTCTGGTCCGCTACGCCACCACCGCCGAGGATGCCGTCGCGCACTGGCGTGCACTGCGCGACGGCACGGCCGCCGCGTCGTGAATGTAATATTCACCACTCCGCCGCGGCCGACCCCTCCGCGCAGACCATAAAAGTCAAAAGCGGCACGGGATCTGATGACTTTCCCATGTCGCATGAAACGTCGCTGTCATATTGAGCGCATGTCACAGTGCGCAGTGAAGTTTTGATGTCGTAAATCGATAATGAATTGAGAGAATAGAATTGGCTTCAAGTGCGCCCTGGCTTGGCGGCCCGCTCAAGGCCACCAACGGCACGGGTCGCGCATCGCGGCCCGAACACTGGTGCCACGAAGGATTGTCGTCCTGCTGCGGCAGTCGCCGGCGACGTACATTCGGGCTCTGCGAAATATCAAATCCGGTGCGCGGTTGTATCTCTTCCTTAATTGGAAGCCGTTAGTGATCTGGGTCCGGCATTCGTATTCGGCAGCGGCTCGTCCCGGCATGGGAACGCCGGCGCCATTTGGAATGCGCGTGGTGACATGTTTCCGGGACGGTTGTCGAAGACCGCGTTGGATGACGATCCGGACGGAGCGCGGAGAGGCAGGCGCGGAATTCGCTGCGCGGTCGTCGCGAGGATGCATGTCGGAGGATGGGGTGTTGTGAGCGTTGGGGCGGAACCCGCTCAAATCCAATGATCGGGCGTCATGCGTCGTAAAATCAATCTTCCGTTTGGCGAGGTGCGGCTGCTGGTCGGCATGGCCGCCGTGCTGCTTGGCTTCGCGTGGACTTTGGTGGCTGCCGCCGTCATTGGCGACCGCAACGCGAACCTGCTGGATGCGCGGCGCGAGCTGGAGGCCTTGAACACGATCGCGGCAGAGCAGGTTCTGCGTGCGATCACCGCCGTCGACTATACCGTTGGATATACGGCGGGTGCCCTGGCCAAGCGGAAGGAGCCCGGCACACTCGCCGAGCTTGTGAGGAGTGGCTCTGTTCGGCTCGACACACTTGTCCTGCTCAGCCACGTCGACGCCCAGGGCCGGCTCCTCGAAACCAACCGCGGCATCCAATCCAAGCGCGTCGAGCTGGCGGACCGGGAGCACATTCGCGTCCATCTGGACCGCAAGGTCGAGGGACTGTTCATCGGCAAGCCGGTGAGAGGGCGCGCCTCCGGCAAGTGGTCGATCCAGCTCACGCGGGCGATACCGGGGAAGGAGGGCGGCGTCGACGGCGTCGTCGTCGCCTCGATGGATCCGCATTATTTCGCGCGCTTCTGGCGGAGCGCACCGCTGGGCAAGGGGTATCGGCATGAGCTGGTGGGGTTGGACGGTGTCGTGCGGGCCGCCAGTTCCAGGACCGAGCCGCTGCTGGAGAAGGGCACTGTTCGGGCCGGACTTGCCGAAGCCGCCTGGATCAGGAACAGCGGTTATTTCCCGGCGACCGGCATGGACTTGCCGCAGGGGAACCACCTTGTCCGCTACCAGCGGATCGAGGGCCTGCCTCTGGCACTCGCGACGTCACGGGATGTGAGCGACGTAACCTCGTATTTCACGGGGACGAGCCGGCAATACCTGTTGATCGGCCTCGCCACCACGATCGCCCTCCTGATCGTGACGCTGCAGCTCCTGAAGCGAACCACGCAATTGTTCGCCGAACGGCGCGAAGCCCTCATCGCGCGCCATCGCTTGCGCGACGCCATCGAAGCGATTCCCGAAGGCTTCGCACTCTTCGACCGGGATGATCGTCTCGTCATCTGCAATGCCGCCTACAAGCGCTTCTATTCGACGAGCGCGGACATCATCGACGAAGGCGTGACGTTCGAGCAGATCATCCGGGCGGGTGCCGAGCGAGGCCAGTACCCGCAGGCCGCCGGGCGTGTCGACGCATGGATCAAGGAGCGGCTGCGCAGTCACAGAGAGCCGTTCGGCTCGTTCGAGCAGGTCACCGATTCGGGGCGCTGGCTTCGGATCGAGGAGCGTCGCACGGAAGACGGCGGCATCGTCGGAATCCGGGCCGACATCACGGCCATCAAGGAGCGTGAACTGGACCTCGCGCGACAGACGGCGCTGCTCACGGCAATTTTCGAGCACATGAGCGAGGGCCTCACGGTGATCGATCCGGACGGGCGTATCATCGCCTGCAACCGCCGCTTCGCCGAGATCACGAACGTCCCCGAGAAGGCCGAGATCCGAGGCACGCAACTGGCGCAACTCCTTGCCATCTTCGGGCAGAGCGACCGCGTGTTGCCCGACCCTCTCATCGGCGATGGCGAGACCGCGCTTGGCGAAAGTCTCGGCCATCCCGAAAAGGCCGTCGAATGGCATGCCCCTGACGATCGCGTGATCGAGCTGAAATCCAACAAGCTTCCGGATGGCGGGTTCGTGACCGTCTATAACGACGTCACGGAAAGCCGCGCCTATGCGCACCGGATCGCCGCCAGTGAGGCCCTGAAATCGGCGATGATCGCGACATCGCTGGATGGCATCGTCATCGTGAATGGCCGGGGGACAATCAGCGAGTACATCGGTGCTGCCGAATCGATCCTGGGGTGGACGGCAGCCGAGGCCATCGGCCAGTCCCTGGTCGAGCTTCTGCAGCCGCAGGACAGTTCTACCCATTTGACGGATCTCCTGCTGCCTGTCGCAGGCTCCGAAGCCGGTGCGCGCCCGAAGTGCCTCGAGATCCGCGTCGCCCGAAAGAACGGGACCTACTTCCCGTCGGAAATCGCCGTTTCGCCGATCAAGACGGGTGGCCGCGCCAGCTTCAGCGTATTCATCCGCGATATTTCCGAGCGCAAGCGCATCGAAGAGGAGACGCGGCTGGCACGCGAGGCCGCCGAGGAGGCCAATCGCGCCAAGTCCGAGTTCCTCGCCATCGTCAGTCACGAAGTGCGCACGCCGATGAACGGGATCATCGGCCTGACGAGCCTGCTGATGCGCACCGAACTCGACAAGGAGCAGCAACAGTTCGCGCGCGGCATACAGGAATCGAGCGACCGGCTTCTCGTCCTCACCAACGAGATCCTCGAATTCGCGCGACTGGAGGCCGGCCGTCTGCAGATCGCCACCGCCCCCTTCGACCTGCAGCATCTTGCCGATGGCCTGATCGTCACCACACGCATCCTGGTCGGATGGAAGAATGTCAACGTGCGGCTCGAGCTCGCCAGCGAGGTGCCGAAGTGGCTCGACGGTGATGCGACGCGACTGCATCAAGTCATGCACAATCTGCTGGCGAATGCGGCCAAGTTCACGGAATGGGGGGGGATCATCCTCTCGATCCGTGCCATGGAAAACGATGGGCGCTGCGTTCGGCTGCGTGTCGAGATCCGCGATTCGGGCCCGGGCATCGCTCCCGAAACCAGAGCCAGGCTGTTCACTCCGTTCGAGCAGGGCTCCTCCAGCGTTGCGCGCCGCTACGGCGGCACCGGGCTGGGCCTCGCCATCAGCCGGAGCCTGATCGATCTGATGGGCGGGCGCATCGGCTGCCAAAGCCAAGTGGGCATCGGCACGACCTTCTGGTTCGAGGTGTCGCTCCCCTTGGCGGAGGCGCCGCAGGCCGAGGCGATGCTCGATATTCCCGCGCCGAAGGCCGTCACGCGCACACTCGACGTGCTCGTCGCGGAGGACACGCCGACGAGCCAGCTCGTGATCCGGTCCATGTTGACGAAGCTCGGGCATCGCGCGCGAGTCGTTGCCGACGGCCTGGAGGCCGTGGCGGCGATGGCCCTCGACCGCTACGACCTCGTCCTCATGGACGTGCAGATGCCGAACATGGACGGCATAGACGCGACGCGAGAAATCCGCGCACGCGAATGCTCGGGGCGCCAGACACCGATCATCGCGCTGACGGCGCAGGCGGATGCGGCGACACGCGAAAAGATCGCTGCCGCGGGAATGGATGGCCATCTCACCAAACCCATAACGATCGAGCGCCTGGAGGCCGCTCTCGCCAGCCTCGACATCGAAACCTCCCGCCCGCACGAGGCGCCCGAAGAGACCGCCGCGAACGGCGATGCGCCCGAGGAGGCGCCGGCGCAGGGGGCGCTGCTCGACGAGGCCGTGTTCGCAGCGCTTCGCGAGGCGGTCGGCGACGATGTCTTTGCCCAGTTGCTCGCAGAGCTGATGTCGGACGGCGAGGAGGCGCTGGATGCCCTGTCACGGGCGCTGGAGGTCGGCGACGATGTCCAATTGACCAGGATCGCACACAAGCTCGCTGGTCTCTTCGGACAATTCGGTCTGGCGGCGGCGGCCCGTCTCGCGATCGCCGTGGAGACGGCCCAAAGCACCGACGCCCGCATGAGGCTCGGTCACGAACTCGTGGCTGTCGGCCAGATCTCGATGCAATCTCGCCGGTTGCACGAGGTTGCGTGAGCGTGATCCGGATTGCGCGCCGATATGTCGGGATTGACGAAATACTGCGAATAATTTTCGCGCGAGCTTGGCGAGATTTGTCTGCGCCCGCTTAGGCCGCCTGAAATGCGACGGCGTTATTCTGGCATTCCGGTTTCGACAGGTGCGTGCAGCCGCGACACGTTGTGCAAGCAAATGCCGGAACCCTGACGAACACGCGCAAGTCCAAGTTCGCAGTGTGGCTTTTGCATATGACGTTCGATGGTGCACCCAGTCACGTGCGAGCATCGAACGACGAGGTCGCCACACGCGAACGAGCGGAAACCGCCAGCCCGAGATGCCGTACATGACACGCCAAGCCAATGCCCGCCTGAAGCTCGACATCGTCATTCCCACCTACAATCGCGCCACGCTTCTGAGAAAGACGCTAGCGAGCATTCGAATTGCGGCCAAACCCGAAAATATCGAACTCGGTATCGTCGTCGTCGATAACAACTCCACCGACGACACCCGCGCGGTCGTCGAGGCGGAAATGCCCGCGTTCGGCGGCAGGCTGCGCTATCTCCTGGAAACCAAGCAGGGCCGCTCGTTCGCATTGAATGCAGGCATCGCCTCCTCGTCGGCCGATCTCATCGGCATGATCGACGACGACGAGGAGATCGAGCCCGGCTGGATCGCGGAAATTGAGCGCAATTTCGCCGACGACACGCTCGATTTTCTCGGCGGCCCATGCCTGCCGAACTGGGGCGGCCTCGACTGTCCGGCCTGGGTGCCGCGCAGCCATGGCGGCCTCATCGGCTGGATCGTCCAGTCCGATCACGACTTCACGTACGGAAACGGCAATTTCGCCTACATGGTCGGCGGCAACGCTGTCATTCGCCGCGCCGTTCTGGAGCGGATCGGCCTCTATCACACGGGGCTGGGCAGGACCAAAACCAAGGTCAACGGTGGCGAGGATCTGGAGATGTTCGGACGCCTCATGGCCGCGAACGCCAAGGGCCGCTATTCCACGCGGCTCATCATCTATCACCACATTCCACTGGACCGGCTCAGCCGCACGTTCTTCCGTCGGCGCAGCTTCTGGGATGGTGTCAGCATCGGCTTCCTGAGCCGCACGAACCGGGAGCCGGTGCCCCACATCGGCGGGATTCCCTGACACTTCGTCCGGGTGGTGGGGGAAGGCGTTCTCAAGCGTCTTGCCCTTCGGGCCGCATCTGCATCGGATCGGTTCGCCGACGAACTGCGTGTCTACGAGCTGTTTGGCCGCTTCTACGGCCGGTTCGTCTACGCCGGCGGTTGA
This sequence comes from Hyphomicrobiaceae bacterium, assembly GCA_041397775.1. GTDB lineage: Bacteria > Pseudomonadota > Alphaproteobacteria > Rhizobiales > Hyphomicrobiaceae. The sequence continues at coordinate 423,953 of JAWKWB010000003.1, forward strand.
GCCCGGCGACGGTGCCGACGGAACCATTCTGGACATGCGATGGAAGTGCAACGCGAACGCAGCCTCTTGCCGGCTGCAAGAGCAGCCCACGACGTTGGCAGCGCGAAGACCCGCCTTGCCTATCTCGACGGCTTGCGGGGCGTCGCGATTGGCATGGTGCTCGTGTTTCACGCCTATGCGCGCTGGGCGCATCTGATGCCGTTCGGAGCGACCTTCGCAGTCCCTCCCCTCGCTCAGGGTTGGGTCGGCGTCGAGCTGTTCTTCATCATCTCGGGCTTCGTCATCTTTCTGACGCTCGAGCGCTCGCGCTCTCTCGGAGACTTTGCCCTGCGGCGCTGGCGCAGGTTGATGCCGGCGATGCTCGTCGCGACCGCGTTGATCGTGGTCACCGCGCCGCTGCTGCCTGAACGACCGCAGGGCGCGGTCCGTCTTGCCGATGTCCTCGTCGGCCTCACGTTCCTCGACCCGAAATGGTGGCTCTCCCTGCACATGGAGGTTGCTCCGATCGAGGGTGCCTTCTGGTCGCTATTCGTCGAAGTGCAATTCTATGCGGTGGCGGGATTGGCGTATTTCATCGCCGGACGTCGCGGTGCACTGGCAGCGCTGATCGGCCTCTATGGTGCGGTCGTGCTTCTTCAGGCGGGAGCGATCCCGCAAGGCCCGTTCCTTTACCGAGCCGCTTTCGCGCTCACCGACCGGCTCGGGGCGCTCTACTACCCCTGGTTCATCGCGGGGGCCCTGCTCTACGTGTTCGCCGAAACGCGAGAACGCCACTGGCTTTGGCTTGGCGTCGCCGCCTTGGCGGCCGCTGTCGTGACGAGCGAGCCGGCAGGACCTTGGCTCGCCGGGAAGCTGGCGTTCGCGGCGGTCGCCCTCCTCTTTCTGGCGGCACTGCTTTGGCCCCGCTTGCAGCGGTCGTTGTCCGGTCGGGGCGTGCAGTTCCTGGGCTTCGTCAGTTACCCGCTCTATCTGGTGCACGAGAACGCCGTCGTCGCGCTGACCGTCAAACTGGGACATGCAGCACCGGTGATCCCGGGATGGGCCCTGCCTCTCCTGCCGATGCTGGCCGTGGTCGCTGTGGCTTGGTGGATCGCCCGCTATGGAGAGCCCGCGGTGCGGCGCGCCCTGACGTGGCGACCGCAACGCCACGGAGCAGGCATGGCCGGCGCTGTGCTGCACTGAGAGGGATCGCGACGGGAAACGCCGTTTCAGGCTTTGGCGGTCCCGCCGGTCTCGATTGCGAGATCCTCGCGCACATAGCGTCCTGTCGCAGCCGTCAACGCGAGCAGAATGTAGATCGGCCACGTGAAGCCCTGCGTGAGGAATGTGCCCGCGACCAGGAAGCCGCACAGGCTCGCGAAAAGCGCCAGCGCCATGGCTTGCACGGACGGCGGCGCCCGCGCCTGGGCCAACCGGATGCACGCTCGATATGCGGCGGCGAGGCACACGATGATCATCGAAATGAACGTGATGATCCCGGGAAATCCCGTCTCCGAGAGCACGTTGAACCAGGTTGAATGCACCGCGTGGTTCGTGCCGTCCCAGTGCTCGCTGTAGAAGAAATAGTTGGCGACGAAGTTGTCGAGCCCGACCCCCGTCAACGGTCGTGACGTCGCCATCTTCCAGGCCGCGCCCCAGGCATAGATCCGGCCCATGGCGGATTCGTCGATGCCCTCTTCGTGCGCACCGCCCGAGGCTCGCTTGTTGATGCCCATCGCCACGAACAGGATGAGCGCGGCAGTCGCACCGACCGAGATGAGCAGGGCCTTGTTGCGGACCTTGCGCCAGCCGACGATGCCGCTGACGGTGAGAATTCCCAGCAGTCCGCCGCGGCTCTGCGTGCAGATGATCGCCCAGATCATCAGGCCCGACCCGAGCGTGCCGATCAGCACGTCCAGCTTCGACATGCGCGAGACGATGAACGATACGGCAAACCCCAGCGGAAACAGCAGGACCAGGGAGAGATCGTTGGGATCGCCGAGCACCGAGCCCATTTCGCGCGCAATCGTCACGCGCGTCTCCTCGACGAGACCGATGCCGGCCAGCTTGTTTGAGATCGCGACGATCGATATCGCCGAGCCGGCGATGATGAAGGAGCGCGCGGCCAGGGCGAAATCCTTCGGCCGCCGCACCAGCCACGCGATCGCCAGCGTCATGATGAAGATCTTCCAGTACGTCGCCGTCCAGTACGTCATCGCCATCGGCCGGTTGATGGCGAAGGCGACGCCGACCGTGGTCAAACCGAAGAAGACCGACAGCAGCTTCAGTTCGCGCGACCAGAACAGATTGATCTCGCGCGACAGGAGAATATGCCACGACAGGACCACCAGCGTCGGCATCGCGACGAGGCTCGGAATGCGCAGCGGATTGAGCGCCGGAAACGCCTCGTGGATCCGGAAGAACGAGAAAATGATGAAGATCAGGCACAGGATGAACGGGTTTCGGAATGCGATGACGATCGCGACCGGCAGCAATGCGATTGCGAACGGTGCAATGGCCGAAAAGGGCGGCGGCAACAGAAAGATCGGCAACGCGACGATCAACGCGCCGAGCGTAGCCACGAGCAGCTGCCCGATGCGTGTGCCCATGAGGCCTTGATCAGCGGCTGCCTGCATTTTGCAGCCTCATGATGCCGGAAGGCAGGAAAGCCGCCGGGATCTCGATCAGGCGCAGGGCGAGTGCCAGCGCAATCAGCGCGAGGCCGCCGAGCACCGCCCAGCCCATCCGCAGCCACACCGCATCGGCCGAGGGCGCAGCCCAAACCAGCAGCGCGACGCCGACAGCCACGGCGCCGGCGCGCATGGCGGGATACGGGATCGGCGCAACGATGTGCCCGTCTGCGGCAAACAGCACCAATCGCGTCGCGTGGCCCAGCATCATCGCGAACAGGGCCCCCAGTGCTCCGAAGCGTGGAATGAGCAGGCCGTAGCCGATCACAGCCGCAATGGCGCCCGCGATATTGATCGTCATGACCGCCAGCCCGGTCGTGCGCAGATGGCTGCCGACGTTGGTGAGCGTGCTCAACTCGTTCAGCACGCACACGAGCACCGCCGCAGGCAACAGCAGGGCGGCTGCCTGGTAGCTGGCCGGCAGGACCAGATGGATGAAGACCGGCCCGGCGAGACACACGCCATAGGCACCTGCCAGGAGGATGATGACCCCCTGCCCCCAATGCAGGGCGCTGCGCCGGGCGCCGTCGGGCTCGTTGAAGACCCGCATGCGTTGCGCGATCCACCACAGCGAGAAGGGCTGTAGCGCAAGCGACGTCGCAAGGCCCAGTTTGGTGGCGAGTGCCAGATAGGCGATATCGACGTCCGAAACGCGACCGGACAGGAACCAGCGGCTCAGGTTGCCGACGGCGAAGGTCGCCAACCCCGATACGACCAGCGGAAGCCCGTAGAAGGCGGCTCTCTGCAGGCCGCCCGCAGACAGCGCGACACCGTGCGAGCGAAATTGCAGGACCGTCAGCACGGCGGCAATCGAGATGGCGATCAGGGCATTGGACATGAGGACGCCTTCGGCGCCATAGCCCATCGCGAACACGATCCACATCGCGGCCACCTGCACGAGCGACCGCAGCAGCGAGAAGGCAAACAGCGCCTTCGCCCTCTGGTGCAGGCGCCACCACATCAGCGGCATGTCGATCAGCGACATCACCGTCGCACCGCCGAGCGCCCATCGCATCGCGGTCATGTCGATGCCGATGGAAAGCGCGGAGACGAGCGGCCCCGCCGCGAATTGCAGGCCGGCCCCGAGCACGCCCGCCAGCAGCAGCCCCGATCCCAGGAACTCCGCCGAGACGCGCCGGCGTGCCGGCTCGTCCAGGGCCGTGCTGGCGAACCGAAGCAGGCTCTCGCCATGGGCGAGCGCAAGGACGAGGCCAGCCACCTCGACGAGACTGACCGCGACGTCCAGCCGCCCGAACTCGGCTGGTGCCAGATAGGCGGCGGCCAGCGGGATCGTCAGCAGGGCAAAGCCCTTGTCGAACGCGACGCTGAGAACGTAGAGGACGACGGGCGGGATCTTGAAGCCTGCGAGGCGTCCGCCGGGCTTTTTCAATTCAGCCGCTGGCAGAGCGCTTGCAGGCATCGTTTCACTCGATTGGTTGCTGTTGCGGAACGACGCGCGGTCCAGTCGATGCGATCGTGTGGCATCGCCCGTCCCCTGGTGCCGTCGTAAGCATGATACGAGGAATGGCTTAATGCTTCGGTTCGCTGCGCGTTCGCATTGTGCCGATCGCGCAGCCTGTGAGTGTGGCGTCGCATCTTGATTGACCGCTTCGTGCGGCAGGCAAGTCGTCAATCAAGGCGCGATGAACGCCACACGAAGCCCACTAGTGTTCGGGCTCCGACACTTGGTTCCCCGTGCATCGTACTCTGGACCAAGTGTCGGAGCTAGAAAGAACACTAGCAACCATATGATTCTAGTGTAGCTTCTGCATCAGACGTTTGGTCACGAGCCAAGCCGCGAGTGGGTACCAAACGTCTGATGCGCTACACTAGGCTGGAGCGTCCTTGTAGGCGGCCGCGATGACCGAAACGTCGTCATGCACCGCACTGCTGCAGGTTTCGCGAAGCCGTCGGACCGCCGCCGCGCCAGGTCTTCGATGCGGTGATCGGCGGATGCACGCAGCATCTCCGCGACGCCCTGATAGCCGACCTCTGCGCCGCCCGGCAGTCGGGCTTCCAGGAACCCGTCGGTGTAGAGCACGAGCCGATCGCCGGGCCGGAAATCGCAGGCAACCGAACGGTAGATCGCGGTTTCCAGCAGGCCGACCGGAAACCCGCCGCTGCCGATGAAGGACACGTCGCCATCGGCCGAGAGCAGGGCCGGGCGAGGGTGTCCGGCGATGCAGATGCCCGCCGACTGCTTTTGCGGGTTGAGGACGGCGAATGCCATGGTGCTGTAGCGGTCCGAATTCGCAAAATTCTGAAAGCGCGCATTGAGGCCTGCTACCACCTCGCACGCACGCTGCCCGTCTTCGTTCGCCGGCTGCGGTCGCTGCCGTGCCAGGGAGGACGACGACTGAAGTTCCTGTGCGAGCGCGGTTGCCAGGAGCGCTGCGGCCGTGCCCTTGCCGGAGACGTCGATCGAATACACGCCGACCGTGCCGCCCCGTTGCGGCAGCACCCCGATCATGTCGCCGGAGAGCACGGAGTCGGGCTTGATCGAGCACGAGATCGTGAGACCCTGGTGGTGGCTGACGGCCGCCGGCAGGAGCCCGAACTGTAATTCCGCCGCCGCGCTCAGATCGAGATCGCTGCGCTGCTTGTCCGCGCGCAATCGGTCGAACGAGCAGCGCAGGTCGGTGTTGTCCGACTGCATGCGCCTCTGCCGCTGCACGATCCGCATGCCGGCGCTGACGCGCGCCGACAGTTCCGGCGCCGCGAACGGCTTGCAGACATAGTCCATGGCACCTGCGTCGAGGCCATCCACGACCCTGTCGCTGTGCTTCGACAAGATGATGATATGTGCGGGCCGCCGCAGTTTCTCCTGTAACTCGCGGCACAACGAGATGCCGTCCATGCCGGGCATGCCGACATCGGTGATGATCACGTCGGGATCGCTGCCGGCCAGCAGCGTCAGCGCTTCTTCCGCGTTGTTCGCCGCCATGACGTCGTAGCCGTCGCGCTGCATCAACGCCGTTACCAGCGCCAGGATCGCCCGGGAATCGTCGACGACGAGCACCGTCCCGGCATGCCGCACGAGGTTGCCCCGTGCCGGCGCGCCAGCGCCGGCCTCGATTTCGACTGCATACTGCATCCGACCTGCTCCCGCCCGGACTTACTGGCCCTTGCCCAACGCCATGACCTTGACGGTCGATGCGATGATGCCCAGATCGGTGCGCAGCCATTCGAGCCAGGACGTCACACGCGCCGCATAGGCGTGGTCGTAGAGAACCTTGTTGCGCACGTCCTCGATCGAGGCGTCGTAGGCCTGGTTGACCTGCGCAAGACCCGTGATCCCGGGCCGCAGCCCGTAGGTCCGCTCCGTGTAGAAGGGGATCGCGGCCTCGAGCTTGCTGAAGAATACCGGGCGTTCGGGTCGCGGGCCGATGACGGACATCTCACCCTTGAGCACGTTGAAGCATTGCGGCAGTTCGTCCAGGCGCGTCTTGCGCAGGAAACGCCCCACCGGCGTGATGCGCGGATCGTTCTTCGATGCCCACACCGCACCGGACCGTTGCTCGGCGTCGACGTACATGGTCCTGAATTTCATCAGCCAGAAAAGATGCGTGGCGTCCTCGGTCTGTCGGCCGACGCGCTGCTGGCGATAGAAGATCGGCCCGCGCGACGTCAGCTTGATGGCGAGTGCGATCGGTACGAACAGAACCGCCATCGCCGCAAAGGCGCCCAGGCCGCACACGATGTCGAGCGCGCGCTTGCTGACCTCGACCGAGCGCGGGATGTAGTTGGTGCGCGGCTGGGCCTGCGCGGCGCGTTTCCAGGGCCGCCCCTCGCGGCCGAGGAGATAGCGGGACCCGCCGACGAAGGCAGCCGCATGGCCCTGCAGGAGATAGCCGAGCCACGTAGCCACTTTCGGCTGTTGCCGTGCGCCGGCTACGATGGAGGCAATGCCGATGACGGCCAGGGAGAGTGTGGCAGCGAGAAGCATCTGAGACATGGGGGAACCTTCGATTGCGAGAAGTGTGAGGGCCAAGAAACCGATGAGCATGATGAACGGCATGACGGATCGCAGCGCCTTGCCGGAGAGAAAGACGAAGGCGACGCCGGGATGGCGCGGGTCGGCGAGTGTCCAAAGTCGCAGCGCCTGTTGGAGATTGCCCGCGCCGATCCGGATGCGGCGGCGCCAATCCTGGCCCTCCGCAGTGGTTTCCGCCTCGACCGCCACGATGTCGCCGTCGTAGACCGCCCGATAACCCGCCGCGACGATCCGCATCGGCAGGACGAAGTCGTCGTTGATCGTGTCCGGCTCGAGCGGTGCTGCCAGGGCGCGCCGGAAGGCGTAGCAGGCGCCGTGCGCCCCCATCGGCGCGCCGACGGCTGCCTCCGCCGCCTTGATGCGGATCTGGTACTTCCAATAGGCCTCCTCGCCGGCACTACCCGGCCGGGCCAGCGCATAGCTGGCGCAGACGACACCGACGCTGGGATCGGCGAAGTGGGCCGCCAGCCGCAACAGGCTGTCGCTGGCCATCGTTGCCGATGTGTCCGTGAGCACTACGAGATCGCTATCGCAGGCCTCCAGCGCCGCATTGAGTACGGCCACTTTCCCACGGTTCTGTGCGTGCTCGACGAGAAGAAAGCGCGCCGCCGCCCCCGATGCCGCGATTGCCTGGCGGGCAAGTGCCGCCGTGGCGTCCGTCGCGCCGTCGACCGCGATCACGACCGAGAGGAGATGCGCAGGGTAGGACAGCGCAGCGAGGTTCTCGACCTTGGCCGCGATGAACCCGGCCTCGTTGTAGGCGGGAACGACGATGGTCACGCGCGGCAGCAATGCAGTCGGCGCCGGTGTGTGCGAGCGCGCCGCCATCCGCCGGGCGAGCCTGTCCAGAAGCACCGGATAGACGAAGTGGTGATAGGCAAAGAGCGCGCCCGATCCAGTAACGATGAGCTCAGGCAGCATGGCGCACCCCCGTGACCTCGGCGTAGCCCGCGAGCGTGTCGGCCCAGGCGAACCGCTGTTCGACGAATGGGCGCGGCGACAGCAGCGACGACGCGGCGAGGACCTCGGTCAGGGCGACGGCGAGCGCGGCGGGATCCTCCGGTGGCACGAGGGCGCCGCTCAGGGGGCAAATGGCCTCGCTCACCCCCCCGACATCGGTCGCGACGACGGGAACGCCGCACGCCTGGGCCTCGATGATGCTGCGCGGCAGGCCCTCACTGCGCGAGGGCAGGCAGAACACGTCGAATGCCGGCAGGATGGCAGCAATGTCGTCGCGTTGGCCGAGAAACCGGACACGCTCGCCGACCCCGCGCGAGGAGGCGAGCGCATGTAGATTTGCAGCCTCCGCGCCGTCGCCGACGATCGCCACCAGGACGTCGGCCGGCAGGAGTTCTGCAGCCGCCACCAGTACGTCGTGCCCTTTGACACGGGTCAGGCGTCCGACGCTACCGATGATGCGGCCGGCGACCGGCAGGCCCAGCCGGCGGCGAGCGGCGGCCTTGTCGCCGGGCATGAAGCGCGCGAGGTCGAGGCCGTTGGTGATCACGCGGATTTCGGCATGCGGCAGAACCGCAGCAAGACTGTCGCTCACCGCCTGGGACACGGCGACGTGCCGCGGTCGCGACAGCCATTCCACCATCTGCGTGAGGCGGCCGTCCTTGCCGCCCTCCAGGTGCCAGCCGTCGTGCTCGACGTGAACGAGGACCGGCACGCGCGCGAGCCGCGCCGCGATGCCCCCGTAGACGAGGGGCCCCATGTGGTGAACCACAACCGCGCGCGGCCGCCGCGCCGCGAGCTCCCCCGCCAGCCGTTGCATGAGCCGTGGGCTGAAGCCCCCTTTGTGATCGAAACCCACGATCAGGTCGCGAACCGCCTCGAGCGCCGGCCAGGACGACACGAGGCCATCGGTCGTCCCGTCGAGACTGAAGACGTGCGTTGCCCCGCCGCCGGAAACCAGAAGATCCAGAACCAGCGTCTCAATGCCGCCCGGCGCCAGCTTCTGGACTATGTGAATTGTATCGATACGCATGACGCAGCACCGCCCTTGCACTGGTGGTAAAGCCGCATCGACAGCGCTTCACCGCCCCAACGACGGCAACCCTACGCTGCCCGCATTAAGCCCCCAGCCAAGAGAGGCATGGACATTTGTCTCGACTTTTTGGCGACTCGTTCTGAACGCTGACCGTGATGCGATGGCAACGCCACGATCTCCGCGCGCTGTGGCCAAGAATAGAGTTGAACTTGCATAAAATTGATGCCGCCGCGAAACATCGCCATGAACGCAGAATCCAGTTTCGGCCAAAATTACGGTGCGAACCAGGCTATCGGAGGGAGGTGATATGTCGTGGCTATATTAGCGTTGTCGATCCGAGGGAAAACGACGGCAGCGCAGAGCACGGGAATAAATTGTCGAAAATAATAAGTAATGAGTCCGGCCGGAACGCTCCTGGTGACGAGCATGCCGGCCGCAACCATCGGTGTCAGGCGGCAAGGCGCATGAGCTCTTCCTTGACCGACCTGACCGCACTCTGGACCCGCCCCCAATCCTCGCCTTCGGCCATGATTCGCACGAGCGGTTCGGTTCCCGAGCGACGCACCACCAGACGGCCGCATGCCGACAGCGCCTCCTCGGCTTGGGTGATCGCGGAGCGCACCCCGTCGCGCTGGAGAACCTGGGGATCGGCGCACGGCACGCTCTCGAGAAGCTGCGGCAGCGGTTCGAAGACGCGGCAGATTTCGCTCGCGCGTTTGCCCGTCTCGACCATTGCGGCCAGCACCTGCAGCGCGCTGACGAGACCGTCGCCGGTCGTCGCGTAGTCCGACAGGATCACGTGGCCCGACTGCTCGCCGCCGATGTTGCAACCCCGACGACGCATTTCCTCGACGACGTAGCGATCTCCGACTTTCGTCCGCGCCAGCTCCAGGCCAAGGCCACCCACGAAGCGCTCCAGGCCAAGGTTCGACATGACCGTGCCGACCACCGCGCCGCCGGTCAGCGTCCCCCGCGCGTGCCAGTTTCGTGCGATGAGCGCAATGAGCTGGTCGCCGTCCACGATCGTCCCGCGCTCATCGACGATGATGACGCGGTCACCGTCGCCATCGAGCGCGATGCCGATATCGGCCCGCACCTCGTGCGTCTTGGCGATCAGGCTGTGCGGCGATGTCGAGCCGCAGTTGTCGTTGATATTCGTGCCGTTCGGCTCGTCGCCGATGGAAACGACCTCCGCGCCCAGCTCCCAGAGAGCGAGGGGCGCCACCTCGTAGGCGGCCCCATTCGCGCAATCGAGCGCGATGCGGAGCCCCGCGAGTGTCTTCTGCGTGGGCAAGGTACGCTTGGCATGCTCGATATAGCGCTCCCGCGGGCCGGCCAGGCGCTTCGCCCGGCCGATGGCCTCGGTGGGCGCCCACAGGTCGCAATCCACCGCATCGATGAGGCTTTCGATCGCCGCCTCGTCCTCGTCGGACAACTTGTAGCCGTCGGGCCCGAAGAGCTTGATGCCGTTGTCCTCGTAGGGGTTGTGCGAGGCGGAGATCATCACGCCCATGTCCGCCCGCATCGCGCGGGTCAGCATCGCCACGGCCGGCGTCGGCATCGGACCGAGCTGCAGCACGTCCATGCCCGCGGCGGTGAAACCTGAGACGAGCGCCGCCTCGAGCATGTAGCCGGACAGGCGGGTGTCCTTTCCGATGACCACGCGACGCTTCCGCTTCCCGGCCCCGAACCGGCGGCCCGCGGCCATCCCCACGCGCATTGCGAGTGCGGGGTTCATCGCATTCGTGTTGACGCGGCCGCGAATTCCGTCGGTGCCGAAGTAGCGACGTGACATGTTTCGAACTCCCATCTGCCAGGAACGGGCGACCGGTTGCGGGCGCCGTCGATTGCCGTTCCACCCTGATGTAACAGCCGAATCGAAACCGACCTGAAAGACACGCATCGCAACCCCGGATAAATGCCGGGAAAAACCAGGAAAACCGGGATTAGAAAACGCATCGATTTTAATATTGTTGTGCACCAACAGTCACGCAATTCGTGGCGACTGTCGGACAGGGAAATTAACGCCGGCGGAGCGTCGGCATCGCGGAAGCGGGGCTCGATAAATTTGTCGGGGCTGCGGCAGGATTCGATTCGTTTTCTGGGCTTAGGAGACGCAGGAGTGTCATGAGTCCAAAGGAATTCACAAAATGGCAGATATTAGCGGTACAGATGCGGCCGACGTCCTGAGCGCGACGGACGCAGCCGATCAAATCAACGCCGAAAGCGGCAACGATGTCGTCGTCGCGGGAGCAGGCGACGACGTGGTGCTTGCCGGCGCGGGCGCCGACCAGGTCACCGGTGGCGATGGTGCCGATACCATCTACGGCGACAGCGGGCAGGTGTTCGTCACCGGCGCCATCGATATCCAGGAGACGGGGCCCGTCACCGTGACCTTCAACTATGAAGGGGCGGGGTATCGCAATACGTTCGGCGCCTACAAGGTCGACCCGGTGACCGGTGAGCTGACGGACGTCCAGGTGATCTGGGAGAACGCCTCGCTTCTGGGCTCGGGCGGCAGCCTGATCGGCGACGTCTCGAGCGCCACGATCGACGTGGAGGCCGGCGACAAACTGGCCTTCTTCGTTATTTCCGACGGCTACAGCCTCAACAATTTCAGCACGCTGGGCGACGGCCATTACGAATTCCGCAACGACGACGGCTCGCCCGCGACGCTGGACAGCACAAACCCGTCTCTCTGGTTCGTGTCCGATACCAGTGTGGAAACGCTGATCAACGGCGACAAGTACCATACGGCGGCCTACGGCGAGACGGTCGATCTGAACGCCGATGGCCTGATCCATACGGTCGGGCTTCTGGACGCCGACGCCGGCACCCTTCAGCTGGGCTTCGAGGACCTCTATCAGGGCGGCGACAAGGATTACGATGACGCTGTCTTCACCGTGTCCCTGGGCGACCAGACCGTGGACGTGTTGAACGCCCATTTCTCGACGGTCGATCTGTCGAACGATCAGACCCTGACCGAGATCTACCAGAACTCCACGGTCGTCGACGCACCCGGCGACGACACGATCTCCGGCGGAGCGGGCGACGACACGATCTACGGCGAAGGCGGCAACGACACGCTTGCGGGCGAGGACGGTAATGACACTCTGAGTGGCGGCACAGGGATCGACCGCATTTCCGGAAATTACCAGAGTGACGCGATCACGGGCGACGACGGCGCAGACTTCATCTTCGGCGGCGAGGGAGGCGACCAGCTCGACGGTGGCACGGGCAACGACTACATCAGCGGCGACGGTGTCTATGAGAACGGCGTCGTCTACGCACGACCGAGTAATGATGTCACGTCGATCGTCGACCCGCTGCCGCCCGAAGGTGGCGACCAGGCCAATGCGGCGGCCGGTTCGCAGTACCCCGACGACAACGGCTTCTATGACGACGTCATCGATGGCGGCGATGGCGACGACACCATCGATGCAGGACGCGGCAACGACATCGTATTAGGCGGTATCGGCGCCGACTGGATCTTCGGCGCGGGCGGCGACGACGATCTCAGCGGTGGCGCCGACGACGACGAGATCTATGGTGCCTGGGAGAACGACACCATCAGGGGCGATGCCGGCAACGATCTCGTGCACGGCGGCGCGGGGGCCGATACGGTCTACGGTGACGACGGTGACGACCGTGTCTATGGCGGCAACGATGACGATGTCGCCTATGGCGGCAATGGCAACGACCTTCTCTCCGGCGACATGGGCAACGACACCCTCTGGGGCGAAGCGGGCAACGATCAGGTCTTCGGCGACAACGGCGACGATGTCGCCTGGGGCGGCGATGGCGACGATCTCGTCGCTGGCGGCAATGGCAACGACGAGCTGCACGGCGACGCCGGGCGCGACACGCTCTATGGCGATGTCGGCGACGATTTCGTCTGGGGTGGCCTCGACGACGACCAGATCTACGGCGGAGCCGGCATCGACACGCTCTACGGCGAGGCGGGGGCCGACATCATCTTCGGCGACGAAGGCGACGACTTTCTCTTCGGCGGCGACGGCAACGACAACCTGTTCGGCGAGAACGGCAACGACACCGCCGACGGCGGCACAGGCGACGACAACCTCTATATGCGCGACGGCAACGACGTCGCCCATGGGGGGGAGGGCAACGACAGTATCCTGGGCGGCAGTGGCGACGACACGCTCTATGGCGATGCCGGCAACGATGTGATCTGGGGCGGCGTCGGTGCGGATCGCATCGAGGGCGGTGCCGGCAATGACGTCATGTTCTGCGGCGAAGGCTATGCGGACGGCATGCGCGACGTGATCGTCGTATCGGCCGGCAGCGGCGACGACTGGGTCATGGACTTCAATGCAGGGGAGGACGCTGTGGATCTCAGCGCATTGAATACCACGCGCGAACAGCTGACGGCGGCCACGGTCGACTACGGCTATGCGATGTCGGTCGATCTCGCGGCCCTCGGCGGCAATGCGGGCGACAAGCTGTGGCTCATGGGCGTCAGCAGCCAGTCGGTCGACTTCGATACTTGGGTCATCTGACCGCGGCCGCAGCCTCGTGTCCCGACCGCAGAGTCCGTTCTGAGCCAGCCGTTGGCTGAGACGGTCCTTGCGGTCAAAGGGACACGGGCAGCCGTCACGCACCGCGACCACGCCTCCGGCGCACGGCGGCGTGGTCGCTGCGAAGACGCACTCGGAACATTCGGTGGACAAGGCAAGTCGCGCGTTGCGACCGGCCCGAGTGTGCTTCAGATTCAGTTCGATGATTCGCTGGCGCCTTTCATACGCGACGCAGGCAGGACCAATGACCGAAGTGCTGAAAATCGAAGGAGATTTCGACGCAGCGGCGGCTCGCGAGATCAAGCCGCGCCTGGAGGAGTTGGCCGCCAGTGGGCAAAGCGTCACGGTCGACCTTTCGGACGTCGAATTCATCGATTCGTCGGGCGTGGGCGCTCTCGTATTTCTTCACAAGCGTCTGATCGCCTCCGGCCAGAAGCTGGCCGTGACAGGTCTCAAGGGGCAGCCGCTGGAACTACTGACGTACCTCCGGCTGGCCGACCAGCTGGCGTGATCGCGTCCCGCACATCGCCGTCGCGCGCCACGGCGGCCGGCAGGCGTGTGCGGCTCGCTGCGTTGCTGGCATGTCTCGTGTCGATCGCCGGCCTTCCAGGTTGCGTTCCGTGGCCAGAGGCAGGAACCGGCGGCATGGCGGAACTCTACCCGTCGAAATCCCAGCGCCTGCGCGATCTGGAGTACCGCTTCGTCGCATTGACGCGAGGCCCCGCGGCGGATCATGCACCGGCACGGTTGCTCGAAGCACGCGGCCATCTGATTCGTGCCAAACGCGAACATGCGGGCGGACTGCTGGCGGATGCGCAGGTGAGTGCCGATCGCGTGGAGGAAATCGTGTCGCAACTCGAAGGCCGATGGTCATCGCGGGCAACCGCCCTCAAGTATTGACGAACCATGTTGTTCTGGGCCCGACTTGTCGCGCTTCTGCTCGTGGCGGCCATGGCCACCGCGCAAGCGAACGCGCAGTCCTGGGGCACCGAGACGCGCGACTCCAAAGGCCGCGTCATAGCCGCGGAGAAGCAGGTGCTTCTCAATGTCGGCGATATCGTCATCGTGCATCTGCCGGGCGAAGCCGCGTTCAATCGCGACCTGAGCATCGACGAATCCGGTAGTATTTCCCTGCCCGAGATCGGCAGCGTACGTATTGCGGGGCTGGCGGTCTCCGAGGCGCAGAAACTCGTCAAACAGCGGCTCAGCTCCGCCTTCAAGGATCTCGAGCAGCTTCGCCTGTCCTTGAAGGAACGTCGCCTGCTCATCGAGCTGGGCGGCTACGTCAAGAAGCCCGGCACCTACAATCTGCCCGGCAACGCCTCGGTCCAGTCCGCGATTGCCGAAGCCGGCGGTTTGTCGGCGGGCGCCCAGATGGACCGGCTGCAACTGCGGCGCAACGGCGAGGTGACGGTTTTCGACTACAAGAAGTACCTCGATACCGGCGATCCCCAGATCGTGCCAAAGCTGCGCTCGCTGGACCGTCTGTTCATACCGTCCTCGCCAGTGACGGGAACCGTGCACGTCGAGTTCGATGGCCGCACGCTCGCACAGGCAGGCGACGGCGGCGAGCAACGCAGCGCCATCAAGGTGTTCGGCGAGGTGAACACGCCGGCCAGCTACACTTACAAGCCCGGCGCGACCGTCGTCGACATGCTGCTGCGTGCGGGCGGCGTGACGCGCTATGCGTCCGTGGAGCAGATCAGGCTCCTGTCGGGCGCGACGCCCACCGTCTTCAACCTGCGGCGCTATCTGGACACCGGCGACCAGAAGCTCCTGCCGCCCTTGCGGCCCGGTGCCACGATATTCGTTCCCAAGCAGCTCGAAGAGATTCGCCGCAGCAAGCAGACCGTCTACGTGATGGGCGAGGTCGCCAAGCCCGGTGCCTTCGAGACCGGCAGCGAAGCGTCGTTCATCGATATTCTCGCCAATGCCGGCGGACCGACGCGCTTTGCCGAAACGCGCCAGATCCGCGTGCTGCGCGGCAATGGCGAGATCGAGCCGTTCGACATGATGGCCTTCACCGAAGGCAAGACGCGACACGTGCCGGCCATCCAGCCGGGCGATGCCATCTTCGTGCCCGAGAAGGTCGAGAAGACCGAGCCGTCATGGCTCAAGATCCCCCCCGGCCGGGCCATCCACGTCATTGGCGCCGTGAACAAGCCGGGACGCTACGAATGGTCGGACGAGATGTCGCTGTTCGACCTTCTGGCCCAGGCCGGCGGCCCCAAGGAACGCGCGGACACGGCCAACATCGAAATCGTGCGCAGCGCCGACGACCGTGCCGTGCCGGTCAAATTCGATCTTGCGGAGTTCCTGAAGCGCGGTGGCCCGATGAACGCGGTGCCCCGGCTGCGTGCCGGCTATGTCGTCTCGGTGCCCGAGCTGCCGCAGGATCCCGCGGACAACAAGGCACAGTGGACGCGGCTGGCGAAGGAACGCTCGATCTACATCATGGGCGCCGTCGGCCGGCCCGGACGTTACGCCTTCAATCCCTCGATGACGTTTCTCGACATCCTCGGCGCAGCCGATGGCCCCACCGACAAAGCCGATCTGCGCAATATCCGTATCTCCCACCGCGGCAGAAAGCGGATGCATGTCTCGAACGTCAATCTTGCCCGCTACTTTGCGACGGGCGACGAGGGCGCTCTGCCGAAGGTGCGCACCGGCGACGTCATCTTCGTGCCCGACCGCACGAGCGAGTGGCTCGACAGCCCGAAGGAGGCCACCGTCCGGGTCCTGGGTGCAGTCGCCAAGCCGGGACGCTATCGCTTCACGGACGACATGACGGTACTCGATTTGCTGGCTGTCGCAGGCGGCTCGACGCCGTCCGCCCTGCTGAGCCACGTCGTCGTGGTCAACATGGGCCGGACCAACAGGTCCGTCCTGTTCAACCTGATCGAGTTCACGAAGACGGCCAATATCGAGATTCTGCCCGTGGTCCGGGCTGGCGATACGGTGTTCGTCCCCGAGCTTGCACATCACGAAGGCAAGCAGACGATAGACTTCCTTAAGGACATCACGAGTATTGTTTCGAGCGCGACGGGTATTTGGACCGGCCTCACCACGTCTACGACGACCACGACGACCACGACACGGAGTAGCGGTCAGTAGGCGAGCACGGCGGGCTTCGCTGGTATAAATTCTGGGCCTGCTCACATGAACGCCTTACTGAGAAGCATCGAGGAGCTGAAGCTCGCGACCCTCGATCGCAGCACGCGCGTTCTGGGCCTTGTCAGCCCCCTGCCGGGCGCAGGCTGCACCAGCGTTGCGCATCTGCTGGCGGACGCCTCGCACCGCTCCAGCACGCACACGCTCCTCGCCGATCTCCAGCGCAGCCGAAAGGACGAGCTGTTTGCCGGCAACAACGCCAGCGCGCCGTGGCTTGGATGGATGACGCTGTTCGACGAGCAGGGCACGCCCAGCGTCGAAACCGCCCGCAAGCTCCGGCAGTCCCTGCAGGCGTCGCTCGCCCGGTTTCGCCCGACACGCCATCTCGTCGGCCGCATCGAGCTGACCGCCTCCGATCTCCTCGCGCACATCATGGAGCATGGACGGCCGATGCGCATCGGCATCAAGGTGATGTTGATCGAGCAATCCTTGAAGCTCGAGATCCTGCATGATGGCGTCCGGCTCGAGACGCTGGGACGCGATCTTGAGAACTCGCAGCGGGTCGAAAGTATCTCGCCGCTGGACGCGCAGCTGTCCGTGACGCTGGCGCGCAACGCCTTGCCGCGCTGGACCTACACCGAGGGTGAGTTGCACCATCTTGTCGGCTGGTGCCAGCTCGACGCCAGCGCGCCGCCCGATGCGGAGCCCGGACTGTCGGGAGATTATGAGCGGCTGGTCGCCAACCCGGCCATGGCCCATCGCCCGATCTTCAATAGCGTGGCGCAGATGAAGGCGCTGTTTCACGAGGAATTGAGCCGCTATCAGGCGCTTGTCGTCGATCTGCCGCCGGTTCTGGGGACCCACGACGAATGCATCAATCCGCTCGGCGCGATCGCGGCCTGCGATGGCATCATCCTCGTGTGCATGGCGGGTGAAGTCGACCGCGACAACCTCGCGCGCACGATGTCTCTGCTGAACCAGACGGGCGCAAATGTCCTGGGCCTGATCGTCAACGATGCCCTCAATCCCACGCTCGGCTCCGAGTTGGCCCGCGAGGCACGGCGCATCCAGCGGTTCGCGCCCCGGCTCTCGCGATGGCTGGAGAACAAGGCGTTGGCCAATACCTTCCTCAACTGACGGGGCCGCGAACGATGAAGATCTGGCAGCTTGTCGACGCGAGGTCGGTCGGTGGCATCGAGCGGCACGTCGCGACGCTCGTCAAGGCGCTGTGCGCACGTCGCTTCGAAGCGCAGGTCGTCTTGTGGCGCGGCTACACGCCAAGCTCGTTCCGAGACCAACTCGTGGCGGAAGGGGTGCCGCATCGCGTACTCGACGGCTCGCTGCGAAGCTATCTCGCGGCACTCACGCGCGAGCGCCCCGCGCTCGTTCACACGCACGGCTACAAGGCCAATCTCGTCGGCCGCCTGGTCGCCCGGGCGTGTGGCATCCCCGTCGTCTCCACCTATCATTCCGGCGACCGGGGAACCTTCCCCGTCTCGCTGTATCTGGCGGCCGATATCGCAACGTCGCGCCTTGCGCCCCGGATCGCGGTCTCCGACGAGATCGCCGGACGGCTTCCCCAGCCGGTATCCGTCGTCCGCAATTTCCTCATGGTGGAGCCGACGCCACCGGCAGCCTCCTTGCCCAGGCGCGTCGGCTTCATCGGGCGCCTCAGCCCCGAGAAGGGCCCCGATCTCTTCTGCCGCATCGCGGCAGCCGCACCGCCGGGCATCGAATGGCACGTTTGGGGCGACGGTCCGATGCACGGCGAACTGCAGCGGACGTTCGGCGACCGCATCGTCTTCCATGGCCTGACGCTCGATGTCGGGCAGGCGTTGCGCTCGATCGGCCTGCTCCTGATGCCGTCGCGGGCGGAGGGTCTACCCATGGCCGCGCTCGAGGCGATGGCGGCCGGCGTCCCCGTCGCGGCATCGCGCGTCGGCGGCATGCCGGGCCTGATCGCCCAGGGCGATAACGGCTGGTTGTTCCAATCCGCAGATGTCGCCGAAGCGGTGTCGCGCATCGCAGCGTGGCGGGACCTCGATCACGAGGCCCAGATCGCGCTCAGACGCAGATGCCATGCGACCGTGCTGGGCAGATACTCGGATACGGCCGTTCTTCCCGAAATGCTCGAGATCTATCGCAAGGCCGGGCTCCCGGATGGGGATCAAGCGCCGGCCGGCGAGGGGGCTCGCTATCCCGTGACGGTGGCCGATCGACCGATCTCGTAGCGCACCGTCATCGCATTGGGCGGTCCCGCTTCGTAGGCGATGCCGGCACAAATGGCATTGACCAGTCCCAGGCCGCGACCCGATTCCGCCATCGGATCGGGCTCGTTCTCGGCGGCATGCTGCAGCCGTTCGCCGAAGTCGAGGAACGGCCCGCCATCGTCGACGATCGTCAAAACGATCACGTCGTGCAGCAGCGCGACCTCGAGCTCGATCCGCGTGGCGCTGGGTCGGCTGTGCTTGGCGATGTTGGCGCCGAGTTCCGATACGACCAGCTGCAGATCGCTCGACGCCTTGGGCGCGATGCTCTTGTCCAGCAGAACACCGCGCAGGGACTTGCGCAGTTGCGTGACGCCATTCAGGTCCGCAGCGGCGGTCGTATCCAGTACGATCATGCGGTGCTGATCCCCGATCTGCGGGCCGTCCTCGCCGCCTGCACGATCCCGGCGAGCGCCGCCTTCGCCCCGCGCCGTGACGGCGCCGCGCGCATGGCCGAGAAATGGCGCATCGCCGCCGCCAGAGGGCGACCCTGTGCGCTCAGGCTCTCCGCTTCCGCCGTCGTCAGGCGTGCGCGCGCCAGCTTGCGCGCCGCCGCGATTGCCGGCCTGGGATCGGCGTCGTAACGCGCCACGATCTCGTTCATGGCATCCATGCGGCGTTGGCGTGCCGCCGTTTCGCTGTTGGGGCGCATCAGGTACGTCATCCCCATCATGGTGGAACTCGCGACCGTGTTACGCGCCGCCATCCTCAGCCACAAATCCCAATCCTCTGCCGACTTGCACGCGGTCTCGAAGCCGCCCGCCGCTTCGAGACACGATTTGCGGGCCACCACGCAAGACGTTCCCACGACGTTGGCAGCGAGCAAGCGAGCCTCCGCGTCCGCGAGTATGGAGAATGCGCCCGACGTCTCGCCCCACACGCCGCCCCAGAATTCGAAGCATGTTCCGTGCGTACGCCCGTCCGGCGTGACATGAATATAATCGGTGAACGAAAATCCGACGTCACGGTTCATCCGGTGGAATGCCAATTGCCGGGCCAGCTTGTCCGGCCACCAGTAGTCGTCGGCATCCAGGAACGCTACGAGTTCGCTGCGCGCCGCGGCAATGGCCGCATTGCGCGCCCGCGCGGGACCGTTGCCGCCCGTCTCCAGAATGACGAGCGATGCATGAACCCGCGGCGCGGCCTGGAGCCAGTCGACGGTACCGTCGCGCGAACCGTCGTCGGCGACGATGACCTCGAGCCCCCCCAGACGCTGCAGGTCGATGGACGCAAAGGCCGTTGGCAGATAGGCGAGACAGTCCCGCGTGGGAATGACGATCGAGCAGACCGGCGCATCTGAGGACGGCATGAGGGAGATCTCCGGAACAGGGATGCCCCCTCCCTACCAGAGTTCCTTGAGTATTCGATGCAGGGCGCCGGTCGGATTTGGGGCGCATTCGGATCGAATTTTCTACGTCTCGTCCGCGCGTGGCCAGCGGCATTCCAACGGTGTTTCCACCGGCGCACCGATGTCCCTCGCCTGGGGCAACGCCAGCGTCGCCAGGATGGAGTAGCCGCGAAATGGCGTATGGAGGGCGAGCGTTGCTCCGTGCCGTCTCGCCAAGCCGGTCAACGCTTCCGGCAGTTCCACACGAGGCGTGACGTGGAACCGCTGGAGCCAGGCCCTCAGCGCCGTGTTCGCAAGCGCAGGCAGACGGTCGCCATCGCCGAAATCCACGATGTGCAGGCGACCGCCCGGGGCGACGTGGCGGATGGAATGCGCCAGGGCCTCGCGCCAGGCTGGTATCATCGACAGGGCATAGGAGATGAAGACCCGGTCGAAGACGCTACGTCCGAACGCGCGCTGGGCGTCGAAGCTCGTCGCATCGCCCAATGCCAATGTGATGCCAGGGCCGCCTTGCTGGCGCCGCAGGCGTGCCCTTGCCGTCTCCAGCATGGCCGTCGACAGGTCGACGCCGTAGCAGGCCGCCTGCGGATATCGCGCCGCGACCGCGACCAGATTGCGTGCCGTCCCGCAGCCGATTTCCAGCACCGCCCCGCGCGCTGGCGGCTCGAGTTCGGCGATGAGCCGGTCGCGTCCCAGAAGATAATATTCGCGGGTCAGGTCGTAGACGTGCCGCTGGTAGCGGTAGTTGCGATCGAGCCGCGCCTGGAGTGCCTGATCCATCTGCGCTCAGTCCGCCGGCCGCAACGTGTAGAGATGGAACCCCCCATAGATCGCCGACCGGTCCTGCGCCGTCAGCTCGCGCGAACGCGCCTCTGCGTAGTGCCAGCGATCGAGCAGCGATGCGGGCACGCGGCCCGGCAGGATGGTGTCCCGGCCGGCGGTGCGGAAGATCACGCGGGCATCCGCCCGCGCCGTGCGCGCGA
This sequence comes from Hyphomicrobiaceae bacterium, assembly GCA_041397775.1. GTDB lineage: Bacteria > Pseudomonadota > Alphaproteobacteria > Rhizobiales > Hyphomicrobiaceae. The sequence continues at coordinate 444,856 of JAWKWB010000003.1, forward strand.
TCTGCGTCCAAAGGCGCGTCAGGTCGTCGTCGCCCATCCAGTCCTGGGCATCGAGCAGAACGTAGCGATCGAGTGACGCCGCCTCCTGCTGCGCGAGTTTCTCGGTCATGGACACGAGTGAAACGGAAACGCGACCGGCGCGGCACTTGAGCGCGCTGAAATTCGCAGCATCCAGATAGGGCGGCTGCGGTCCCAGTCCGTCCGAAGCAAAGCCCCGGTTGAAGGCGGCCCACGCGAAATAATTGTCCTGCAGATCGAAGTCGCAGGCGAGCTTGCGCAGGCGATCCCGCACGACATCGGCCATGTGCGCCGCATCCCCGATCAGCGCATCGTACTGCGCCGGCGGGATGCCGAGACCATAGAGGGCGGCGCGGTGACTGAGGATCATGCGCACCAGCCGCTTGTCGAACAGCGGCGCCAGCTCCGTGTCGAAGATCGTGCACTGCTCGGCCCGGGTGCGGGCACGCATCATGCAACGGGGCGACGTGCCGTAGATCCACCCGATGCCATGCGCGAGACCGATGAAACGCCCGAGAAGTCCCTGCTTGTAGAGGCCCCGCCGGAACCGGTCGATCCGCATCCGCCCGAGGCGGTCCCGGCCTTCCCAATACCCTCGTGTCTCCGCGTCGAGATGTGGGCTCAGGCCGCGCCAGTATGTTTCGATGCACTGCGTGCCGGAGGCACGCCCGAACAGCTGCTGGAAGTCCGCATGCGACGACAACCTGTCCAGAGCCGTCAACTTGAGGGTGTTGAGGGCGATGTGCGCGCGATTGAGATCGACCGCCAGAATTTCGGCCGGGTTGGCGCACAGGTAGTTCAGCACGTTGCAGCCGCCCGACGCGATCGTGATGATCCGCGTTTGCGGGGTCACCTCCATCGCTGCGAGATCGACTGCCGCGTCCTCCCAGATCAGGGGATAGACCAACTCGCGAAACGACAGCGTGAACAGGCGCTCCAGAAGTCCATCGATGCTGAGCAGGCCGTTGCGGTGCACTGCCTCGTCGAGGAGCGCTGCGCTCCGCTTGTCCGTGCCGATCAGGCTCGAGGTCATGATGTGGTATCCGATCGAATTGTCAGGGGGGGCGACGCCAGCGGCTGCAGCGTTGCCGGGGACGCCGTGGTGCCCAGGCGAACGGGCCAATGGATGAGGCGCAGTGCGCCGCTCGCGTCCTCGACGATAGCGGTGCAACTCTCGACCCAATCGCCGCAATTGAGATAGTGGACGTTGCCGATCGTCTTGTCGGCGGCACTGTGGATATGACCGCAGATGATGCCGTCCGCCGCGTGGCGGCGCGCTTCCTCTGCGACCGCTTCTTCGTAGGCTCCGATGAAACTCACGGCCTGCTTTACGCGCGATTTGAGGTAGGCCGACAACGACCAGTAGCCCAGGCCCATATGGCGCCGGAGCCAGTTCAGCGGATGATTGAGCCGCAGCGCGGTCTCGTATCCCACGTCACCCAGGACCGCGAGCCACTTCGCCGAGCGCACGACGACGTCGAACTCGTCGCCGTGCATGACGACGTAGCGCTTGCCGCGCGCGGTGATATGCACGGCATTGCGCATGATCTCTACGCCCCCGAAATGCATGCCGCAGTAGTCGCGAAGCGTTTCGTCGTGGTTGCCGGGGACGAATACGATTCGTGATCCCTTGCGGACTTTTCTCAGGAGTTTCTGGATGACGTCGTTGTGCGACTGAGGCCAGTGCGGCCCGCGCCGCACGCGCCAGAAGTCGACGATGTCGCCGACGAGATAGATGGTGTCGGCCTCCACCCACCGCAGGAAATCGAGAAGGGCCTCCACTTGCGCTGCGCGCGTGCCCAGATGAACATCCGATATGAAGATGGAGCGGTACGTGCCCTTGTGCGGGCGATGGAGACCGAATGATGGCGTTGCATCCTGCATGGCCTCCCCAATAGTGGAGTCGTCTTGCAGCTATGTGACAAGTATCGCGGCCGGGCAGGCGCTGGCGGCGACGCTGTCAGGAGCGCCGCCAGCGCGTATAGGGAAGAGCGGAGAGCGATGCATTGGCATATCGCTTTTCGCAGGTGATCTCTTCACCGATCCACGATGGTCGCTCGACGTCGGCGCCAGCACGCGGCAGCTCGATTTCCGCGATGACGAGCCCGGCGTTCAGGCCGGAAAAGACGTCGATTTCCCATTTCAAGGCGCCCGCATCCACGATGTGCCGAGTCTTCTCGATCAGCGCTCCCTCGCAGAGCGGCAGCATGGCGAGGGCATCCTCGGCAGGGATCGCGTATTCGAATTCGGTGCGCGAAAGCCCGGCCTCGGCGCTCTTGACCGTCAGGTAGGCCTGCGCCGGCGCGATGATGCGAACGCGCACGGAGGTCAGGGCGCCGTTGCTCAAATAGCCTTGCCGGATGTCTTGCGTTGCAACGACCTGGCTGCGCCATGCGTCGTTGACGACGAGAAACTTGCGTTCGATTTCGATTGCCATCGCTGCAGCACTCGCTTGCCGGTTATCACGATCAAGGCGCAACGTGTGGCGCCCGCACTCTCTCCTCCAGAATCGCACGCTTGTGTGTCGCATTGATTGCATAGGGCGCCACATTCGCGCGATCGCGCCGCGCAATGCGTGTGCCCGTGCTTTCCCTTGATAATTGTCAACGCTTGCGGCGGGGCCCGCGCGCAGTATCGGCGCGCTGAAGTGGCGGCAAGGAACACGGGGGCTACGCACGTGCGAGCCTGCCGCCGTGGGCTGCCCGGGGGACGAAAGGCGTGGACCTCACGCAGTGGATCGAACGCATCGGCGAAAGCGGTGCCGTGGCCCTCGCCGGGTTATGCGTCGGCCTCATCTTCGGCGTTGCGGCGCAGCGCAGTCAATTCTGCTTGCGGGCAGCGACAATCGAGTTTTGGCGAGGCGCGGCTGCACGGCGGCCGCTCTGGGGTGGCACCCTTGGGCCGCGCACCGCCATTTGGCTTTTGGTATTCGGTACCGCGCTGGCGGGCACGCAGGCCCTGTTCGCCAGCGGCTACCTCCAGCCCAACACCATCCGCCAGCTTTCCACGACGGGCACGCTTTCGGGAGCCCTGCTGGGCGGTTCGATGTTCGGTGTCGGCATGATCCTGGCGCGCGGGTGCGCAAGCCGCCTGCTGGTCCTTTCAGCGACGGGCAATCTGCGCGCGCTGGTCAGCGGGCTCATCCTGACGGTCACCGCACAGGCCGCACTGACTGGTATCCTGTCGCCGGCCCGGCTGCGCATTTCCGCGCTCTGGACCGTCCCCGCGGAGGTGCGCAATCTCCACCATGTCCTGCCCCAGGGAACCGGGCTGGTCCTGGGGGCCGCCCTGTGCGCCGTGGCGATCGCGCTCGCCATCCACCATCGGATCCCGTTTGCTCGCATCCTGGCGGGAGCGGCCGTGGGCGGCGCGGTCGTACTCGGGTGGGGGTTGACCGCAGCCATTGCCGCACGCGCCTTTGCCATCGTGGCCATCGAGAGCGTCACGTTCACGGGGCCGTCCACGGATACGTTGATGGTGCTGATCGCGCGGCCGGAAATGCCGCTCTCCTTCGGCATCGGCCTCGTGCCCGGCGTTTTCGCAGGCTCGTTCATGGCCACATTGCTGTCGGGTGAGTTCGAGATCCAGACATTCAGCGATGCCACTCCACTGCCGCGCTACATCATCGGCGCGGTCTTGATGGGGTTCGGCTCGATGCTGGCTGGCGGTTGCGCCGTTGGCGCAGGCGTGACGGGCGGCGCCCTGATGGCGTCGACGGCATGGCTGGCGTTGCTCGCGATGTGGATCGCCGCCGGGATTACGGACTTCGCGTTCGATCGGCCACGCGCCGAGCCGGGGCGGATACCGCAAGCCACGGGCATCTCTGCCGGTGCCGAAGGTGCCCGGTGAGGCACGCGCCCGTCGACCTCAGACCTGGTCGTCGCCGTCGGCGCTGAGGCGCTTGAAGGGGCCGTAGGTCGCAAGCTCGGCGCGGTGCTCTGCCATGGCGTGCCGCTCCTCGTCCAGATAGCGCGCCACCGCCCGGCGGAAGTTGGGATCTGCGATCCAATGCACGGCATAGGTGGGCGTAGGCATGTAGCCGCGTGCGAGCTTGTGCTCGCCCTGTGCACCTGCTTCGACTCGCGCCAGCCTGCGTGCGATGGCCACGTCGATGGCCTGATAGTAGCACAGCTCGAAATGCAGAAAGGGGTGATGCTCGATGCACCCCCAGTAGCGCCCATAGAGGCAGTCGCCGCCGATGAGATTGAGGGCGCCGGCAACGTAGCGGCCATCGCGCTTGGCCATGATCAGAAGGCAGTGTTCGGGCATCGCCGCGCCCAGCAACGAGAAGAACGTGCGATTGAGGTAGGGGGTCCCCCACTTGCGGCTGCCCGTATCCATGTAGAACTGGAAGAACGCATCCCAGTGCGCTTCGGTGATGTCGCGGCCGCCGATATGCTCGATGGTCAGCCCACCCGAAAGCGCCTCCTGCCGCTCCTTGCGGATCGCCTTGCGCTTGCGCGAGGACAGCGACTGCAGGAAATCGTCGAACGAGCCGTAGCCGTCGTTGCGCCAGTGGAATTGCTTGTCCGTCCGCTGCAGCAGCCCGACGTCGCCGGCACGGCTCCACTCCCCTTCCGTCAGGAAAGTAACGTGCACCGACGACAGCCCGTTGCGGCGGGCCAGCTCGATCATGGCTGTCAGCAGCAGTTGCTCGCGTGCCTCCCCTTCGAGCGTGTCGCCGACGAGAAGCCGGCGGCCGGGGACCGGCGTGAAGGGAACCGCGCATTGCAGCTTGGGATAATATGTACCGCCTGCCCGCTCATAGGCCTCGGCCCATCCGTAGTCGAAGATGTACTCGCCGCGGCTATGGCTCTTCACGTAGCACGGCGCGACGCCCGTCGGCCGCCCGTCTTCCATCAGGGCGATGTGTTGCGGCATCCAGCCCGTGCGCCGCGATACGGTGCCGGCATCTTCGAGGGCTTTGAGAAAGGCGTGCGAGATGAACGGATCGTAGGCCAAGCCTGCCGGATTCGCGAGGCGATCCCAGTCGGCAGCGGCGATGTCCGAGATATGTGGCACGACCTTGACAAGGGCATCGTGCTCGTTCGCCATTGCTGCAAAGCTCCGCTTACGGCTTCCTCGGGTAGTCTACGACGCCAAGGCCCTCTGGATCAAAGCATGAAGAATGCCATGAAGATCGCCGCCCGCATTCTGTCGGTTGCCGTCGGCTGTCGGGCTGGCCGGCTTGCGCTGGTCCTGGCGGTCCTTGTGCATGCGGCCGGATCGGCGATCGCTGGGGGCCCCACGGCGAACTGTGACCTCGAGCCCGGACCGGAGCGCACGGTCGCCGCCGTCCTCGACGGCGAAAGCGTGCGCCTCGACGACGGCAAGATCGTCCGCCTGATCGGCATTCTCGCGCCGCGCGCGTTCGACGCAGGCGCTGCACCCGGACACTGGCCGCTCGAAACCAAGGCCCGGCAGGGCCTCGCTGGTCTTGTCGCGGGCCGCACCGTGTCGCTCGGCTTTGCTGGGCCCCGTAACGACCGGTACGGCCGCTTGCGGGCACATGTCCAAGTCGGCGATGGCGCCGCGCGGGCCTGGGTTCAGGGCGCGCTCGTCGGCGTCGGGCTGGCGCGCGTGCAGCCCGAGCCCGGCGACGCCGCCTGCGCGGAGGCGTTGCTGGCGATCGAGACCGCTGCCAGCGCAGGAAAACGCGGGCTGTGGGCCGAAGCCACCTATCGCGTGCGGCCAGCGGAGCGGCCCAGCGAACTGCTGCGCTACCGCGGCACCTATCAAGTCGTCACGGGCCGCGTCTCGCGGATGCGCAAGGCGGGCGGCGTTTCGATCCTCGATCTCGAGAATGCAGAGGCCGTCATCGCAGGCCGTGGGTGGCGCCCGGGTGGCGCAACGCGCATTTCATGGCGGCGCGCCGACGTCGCCCTGTCGGGAGCTTGGACCCGCACCAGTATCGTGGGGACGTCCGTCGTGGTGCGTGGTTGGGTCGTGGGACGCGGGGGGCCCGAGATCAGGGTCGTCGCGCCGGCGCAGCTCGGGATAGCCGATAATGGTCAAGGCGCATCCGCCAAATAGAAAACGCCCGGCGCTGCCGCCGGGCGTTCTCAAGGTTCGATCGAGAGAGTTCCGGCAGTTCAGGCCGCCTGCATCTCCGCATCGCTGTCGCCGTCGGTTTCTTCCTCGGCGGCGCGACGGCCCTTGGCGCTCTTGGCGAGCACCTCGGTGATGCGCTGCACGGCCCCGCGCTCGTCGACCTTGTCGACGGCGGCGATTTCGCGGGCCATGCGGTCGAGCGCAGCCTCATAGAGCTGCCGCTCGGAGTACGATTGTTCCGGCTGCGCCTCCGACCTGTAGAGGTCGCGAACCACCTCGGCGATCGCGATAAGGTCGCCGGAGTTGATCTTCGCCTCGTATTCCTGCGCGCGACGGCTCCACATGGTGCGCTTGATGCGCGCCTTGCCCTTGAGCGTGTCCATCGCCTTCTTGACGATGCCGTCCTCGGCCAGCTTGCGCATGCCCACGCTCTGCAGCTTGCTGGTGGGAACGCGCAGCGTCATCTTGTCCTTCTCGAACTGGATGACGAACAGCTCCAGCGAAATGCCGGCGATTTCCTGCTCCTCGATCCCGATGATGCGGCCGACGCCGTGTGCGGGATAGACGATGAATTCGTTCGTCTTGAAGCCGTGACGCGAGCTGACGGCCTTTTTCGCTTCGGCATCTGCTGCAGGAGCGGCAACGGCCGCCTTCGCAGCAGGTGCAGGCTTGGGCGCGGCAGGAGCGACGAGCTTGGGCTGGGTCGGCTTCGCGACCGCAGCCGGCATGGCACGCTGGGGCGCAGCGACGGGAGCCGCAGCCGCCACCTTCGCGGCAGCAGCCTTGGCCGGAACCTTGGCGCTGACGTGGGCCGGTGCGGCTTTCGCCTTGGTAGCGGCAGCAGTAGCGCTTGCCTTCGGCAGCTTCGCGCTGGGCGCCGCCTTGGCGCTCTTCGCGACAGTTGCCGCAGGTGCCTTGGTGCTCTTCGTCGTCTTCGCTTTTTGAGTGCTTGTCACCGAGCGAGCCTTACCCTTTTCCGTCGACTTCGCCGTAGCTGGCTTCGCGACCTTGGCAGCAGGCTTCTTCGCCGATGCCGCCTTGGACACGTCCTTCTTGGCAGATTTCAGTTTGTTGGGGGCCATGGAAACGTATCACTCCGTCCAGTGGTCTTCTCGTCGTTCAAACCCGGCGGCATCGGTCGAAGACAGGCTTCCAGTCCGACACCGAAAAGACAGCCGTGCGCAATTCATCCGGCAGGTGAAGCCAGAACGCGGAGGAACCCTCTCGTCAGGTCCAGACGTACGTCCGTCGAACCCTCGATGTCTCCTGATAGATCACGCATGCAGAACAGCGTCTCGTGGTACTCCTGGCGACTGCCCCCAAATACAAGTCGCCATCCTGGTTCCACATATTTTGCACCCTGCGCACCTGTACCGCGCGCTAAGAGGTTCACACTGACGCCGTGGGCGAGTGTATAACACATTCTTCATCGAAAATGAAGGGACTCGATGCGGTAAGTTGAAATCGTGCCGTATGTAAAGCTTAAGATGAGGCCTAAAATGCTTCGGGGCAGGCCTCGGCGCTGCCCCCGTGAGTCGAACAGAATCAATCGCCCTCGCCCGGCGCTTCGCTGAAGTATTTCTCGAGCTTGTTCTTCTCGTCCTTGAAGTTGTCCGCGTCCGCGGGAGCGGCTTTCTTGGCCGTGATGTTCGGCCACTTCTCGGAATACTCGCGATTCAGCTCGAGCCACTTGTCGATATCGGGCTCCGTATCCGGCTTGATCGCCTCGACAGGGCACTCCGGCTCGCAAACGCCGCAGTCGATGCACTCGTCGGGATGAATGACGAGCATGTTCTCGCCCTCGTAGAAGCAATCGACCGGGCATACCTCGACGCAATCGGTGTACTTGCACTTGATGCAATTTTCGTTGACGATGTAAGTCATGCGGATCACCTGCGTCGAAAAGGTTGTCTGCCATTTATGGAAGCATCGGTGGCCCGACACGTAGTCACGTTGTCGCAAGCCCGAATTGCGGTCAACCGGGATATCGTCCCCAAACAGCGGCTCAGGTGCCGCCAACCGGCCTCCAACCCGCAGAAATCGCCTCCTGCTCGCTGCAGAACCAGCGCTTGCCACGGTCCATATCCATCCGGATCTTGCCGTACCAGGGGCTCCAGGGCATGTGGTAAATTTTGCCCTTGGACGTCACGTTTCCCTTGATTGCGCAACCTGTCGGGGCCTTACCCTCGGCGACGTCCCAATGCTGCACGCGGTAATCCCATGGCGGCTGATTGCGAGCCTCCCAGACGCCGATACGCTTGGCGCGGGCCTGATGCTCGATTTCTGCATAGGTGTAGGAGTACTTTACGAACGCCCAGGCAAGGCCGCGCCGGACGAGCTCGGCCGAGACGTCGACGTTGCCGGCGTGGCAGGTGCCCAGCACGCGGCCATACCGGTCCAGCCCGCTCTGCGTGCAAACGACCGTCCGGCCGTTGATCAGGCGCTGCAGGGCGCTCGTGGCGGCGGCCCCACAGGCCCAGCTCGCCCCATTGCGCCGCTTGCAGGACTGGCCTGCTTCGGGCGCGTCGATGCCTTCCAGGCGCACCCGCGTCCCCGCGACCGAGAGCGTGTCTCCATCGACGACACGCGCAGTGCCGGAAATAGTGTGCGGGGCAGTGGTGCGACCCGCGTCGGGAGCGAAGGCATGGCGCGAAGGCCGCGCGTCGATACGTGGGGCGATAATCGATAAAGAGGTGGCCAGAAGGCCTGCGATTGCCAACCCACCGAGCTGACGAGTTGCATACGCTTTCATGGTTGTGCTGATCCCAATAAGACTCACTAGTGGTTGAGTCTAATCAGGAGTGGTGGCTAACGCGCGTCTGAACAGTGTCAAGTTCATGAATACGGAAACGCAGTGTGGATTTCATGAATCGTTGTAATATCAACGAAGTTCCCGTGATGTGCCCGCGCGAAGTCGCGCGCAACCAGTGCGCGCATGAAACGAATAGTCAACCTATAATTGCAGATAGGCAACAGCGCGTCTTGCCCGGTGTCCGGCTCAAGCGCCCTTGTCGCCGGCCAGTTCGCGTGGCCGTATCCACCAGAACGCGAGCAGCGCTCCCGCCATGAGGATGGAGACGGACAGGAACGCAAGCCCCCAGCCGCGCTGTGACATGCCCCCGGACCAATCGAGAATCCAACCGACCAGCAGAGGGCCGACGAAGCCGCCGGCATAGCCGAGGGTGGAATGCACCGCCAGCGTCGCGCCGCGGCGGGAAGGCTCCGCAGTGCCCGCCGCTCCGGCCGTCAATGAGGACGAGTCCAGCCACACGATCACGCCATAGACGATCAGCAGGCTTGCCGCGATCAGGTAACCGTAGACGCCCACGAAGCCGATCGAACCGCCCACCAGCACGGAGCCCAGCATCGCCATCTGCACCAGACGCCGCCGCCCGAAGCGCTGGGCGGCCTCGTTGCCCAGAACGCTGGCGAAGGTCCCCACCAGGCCCAATGTCGTCGCGACGAGCGCGGGAGACAGCACGGCATCGGCGTAACCCGTGCTGGCTGCGACATATCCCAGGAAGGCGACGCCCCAGCCGCGCATCGCGCTCATCTCCAGCGTATGCACGCAGTAGGCGATCGAATAGGCCATCGCCGAGCGGTTTTGCAGCGCCGGTCGGAAATCGAACAGCCCCCTGCCGTCCTTGGGGGGCTTCGGCGTGACCACGCGGGGTGGGACGACGAGGAAGATCGTCAGCCACGCGACCGTCGCGCTGATGCCGGCGGCGAGAAACGCCCAATGCCAGCCCAACGTCGTGGCGATCAGGTCGCCACAGGCGAAGGAGAGCGCCCCCGAGATGCCGATGCTGGCCGCATGCCCGGTCACGGCGCGCGACATGGCCTTGGCGTCGACCTGATCGGCCAGCAGCTTGAGGCCGGTCATGTAGGTGCCCGCCCAGCCGAACCCGGTCAGCGCCCGCAACGCCAATGCGGACCAGAAGCCGTCCGCGAGCAGCCCGAAGAGGGAATGCCCCGCGATCGTGGCGCCGACGCCGAGGAGATAGATGCGCTTCGGGTCGATCCGATCCGTCAGCGTGACCAGGATGGGAACGGACAGCATGTAGGCGCCGTAGAAGGCTGCCGTGATCCAGCCGGCTTCGCTGTTGTTCAGCGACCATAGCGGCATCAGGCGCGGCATCAGGGCCGGCCAGAAGAACGCGCCGATCTGAACGAGAACCTGCGCCGCACAAACGCTTGCAACAAGGCGCGTGGCCGAGCCCGCTCGTGCCTGCGAGGTGTCCAAAGCCATGCCGCCCCCTGTCCGGCGCCGCGGCGCCCCGGCGACAAGGTAATGGAACTCGGGCGGGATGCGGAAGGGGCCTCATGCGAGATTGGAGCCCGCCATCGAAGGGCCCGAAAACGACGAAGGCCGCAGTCGTGCGGCCTTCGCATGCTTGTCCATTGTCCGCTTGTGTAGCGCATCTGACGTTTGGTACCCACTCGCGGCTGGGACCATGACCAAACGTCAGATGCAAAAGCTACACTAGAATCATAGTGTTGCTAGTGTTCCTTCTGGCTCCGATACTTGCTCCAGAGCCCGATGCACGGGGAACCAAGTGTCGGAGCCGGAACACGAGCGCGGCGATTACTCCGTCTGCTGGATCGCGGAGAGTTCCCACTGGTCGGCCGTGCCACCGACGGGGCGCACGAACGTCCACACTTCCGTAACTTCCTGCGGGCGGGTGCGGCTGCCGGCGACCACGCGACCGCTGGCTGCTTCGACGGTCACGTCGCGCAGGGCATAGCGCATCGCCACGGTGGCATATTCCGCACGGCCTTCCTGCCACGTCTCGGCGAGGTCGCCCTGCAAGAGGCGAACGTCGCTCAGTTCGTTACGGACGCCCTGGCGTGCGTTCTCGTCGAGTTCCTGCGCGAAGTAGGACAGCATTTCCGGCGTCACGCGCGTCTCGAGTGCGGCGAGGTCGTTGTTGCCGTAGGCGAGCTGCACGTCGGTGAGCAGCCGCTCGAAGGCGTCGTAGTCGGCCTGCTGGACGCCCGGTGCCACATTGGCTCCCACATCCGCCGACGCCGCCCGATAGGCGTTCTGGTCCACATCGGCCTGCTGGGCGCCACTGGCCGAGGCCGCGGCCATGGCCGGCTTGTTCGCCGCGCGCCCCCGGAAGAATGCCATGACCATGTAGATGATGCCGCCGATGACCAGCATCTGCAGCAGGAAGCCGACGATGTTGGCGAGTGCACCCGCGCCGAAGATGCCGGCCAGCGCCGCACCGAACAGGCCGCCGAGCAACAGGCCCTTCAGCGCGCCCCCGAAGCGGGACGGCTGCTTCACGGCGCTACCTGCCGTCGGCGTGGTGGCGGCAGACGGCCGCCCGGGTTGCGTGATCGACCTCTGGATCGGCGCTGTCGTCCGCGGCGCCGTGTTGGTGCTGGGCGGCGCCTGGAAGGTCCTGGATCCGCGCGAGCCCGAGCTGAAACCGCGGCCGGCCCGGGCCTCGGCCTCGGTGATCACGAACGCCATGGCAGCAAACAAACCGATCGCCGTCAGTCCGAACGTGCGGACCCAAGACGTGATGCGCGACATAAAGGTTTCCTCCTGAGCGGATGCTCTTTTTCGTCAACTCTTACATGTAGGGGCCCCGGCGAACATTTCCAGGGTTGGCGGGTCGTATGCTGAACACCCTCAACAAGGCGTATGGCGGATGCTGTGATTTACCTCACGCCCGCCGTCTCAGACCGTATCGAAGCGCGCGCCCAGACCCTGCATGAGCGACGTGAATGACGGAAAGCTCGTGGCGACATAGGTGATGTCGTCGATCGTCACGGGCGCTTGCGATGCCAGCCCCAGCACCAGGAAGGACATCGCGATGCGATGATCCATGTGCGTCACCACCGTGCCGCCCCCCTTGGGCTGGCGCGAGCCGGCGACGCTCAGCATGTCGCCATCCACGCGCGCATCGATGCCGTTGGCGGCGAGGCCGGCCGCGGTTGCCGCCAGGCGGTCGCTCTCCTTCACCTTCAACTCGGCAAGCCCCTCCATCTGCGTCACGCCGTCGGCGAATGCGGCGACGACGGAGAGGATTGGGTACTCGTCGATCATGGACGGCGCCCGGTGCGCGGGAACCCGCACGCCGGACAACGAGCAGTGGCGCACGCGAATGTCGGCGATCGGCTCGCCGCCTTCCTCGCGGGGATTGAGGAACGCCACGTCCGCTCCCATTTCGCGCAGCGTGGTGTAGAAGCCCGCGCGCGTCTCGTTCACCAGCACGCCGGCGATGGTGACGTCCGAGCCCGGCACGATGGCGGCACCCGCCGCCAGGAAAGCCGCCGAAGAGGGATCGCCGGGCACGGTCACGTCGCGGCCTTCCATCTCCACCTGCCCTCGCACCGTGATGGCAGTGGTCCCGTCGCGCTGGATGGCGCGCACGTCGGCCCCGAAATAGCGCAGCATGCGCTCGGTGTGGTCGCGCGTGGGTTCGCGCTCGATGACGGTCGTCTCCCCCGCCGCCGACAAGCCGGCGAGCAGGATCGCGGACTTCACCTGTGCGGACGGTACGGGCATCACGTATTCGATGGGGATCGGCGTCGCCGTGCCGTGCAACGTCAGCGGCAGCGTTTCCCGATCCTCGCGGACGGTCAGGCCCATGCGCCGCAGCGGATCGAGCACCCGCTTCATCGGCCGCCGCGACAGCGAGGCATCGCCGACGAAACGCGCCTCCACGTCGTGGCCCGTGATGACGCCGGCCATCAGCCGCGCTCCGGTGCCCGAATTGCCGAAATCGAGGTCGGCCTTGGGCTGCTGCAAGCCGCCGACGCCCCGCCCCTGGATCTCCCAGGTCTCGTCGCGTTTCTCGGCCGGTGCGCCCAACGCGGTCACGGACTTGGCGGTGTTGAGCACGTCCTCGGCCTCGAGCAGGCCGCGCACCCGCGTCACGCCGGTCGACAGCGCGCCGAACAGCAAGGCCCGGTGCGACAGGGATTTGTCGCCGGGCACGCGCACGTTGCCAGCGAGCGGCCCGCGGCGCGATGCGACCAGTGGCTTGGCATCGCCGGGCGAAGAATGGGAGGATTTGGACACGGCGGCTGGCTCACTTCCGGAGTTGCGACAGGGCGCGGCTGACACGCCATTCGCCGCCATAGAGCCCAGCCGGCCGAGATCTGTCAACGAACGGCGGCGTCATGCGATCCGCCCGGAACGAGTGGGCAGGTGCGCCGCCACGCGATCCTTCGGGCGTGGGCGCGAGCCGCCAATATCCGGCAATCGTCATAAATGCGACCGCCAACGGGAACGCGATGGCAAAGCGCATCTCCTAATGTGTTGGAACACATCCCGCCCCCCACGCCTGTTCCTCCGGGGGTGGTGACCGATATTCGTAGGTGCGTTCATGCAGAGAATGGTGACGGCATTGCCGGTGGCGGACGGGTTGGCGGATGCCTCGCTCGATGCGTACTGTGATGAAGCCGACAAACGCATCCTGCGCAGCCTGCCCGCGGACATCGCCGCCGCACTGACCTGGGAGCAGAGGCTGCGTCTGGTTTGGGCGGTGAAACCGATCCCCACGAAGCATGGATTGGCATTGCGGGCCAGCTTCAAGCTGTTCGGCAAGCGCTACTACCTCGCCGCTTTCGGTGGCGAGGATTGCCGCAACATCGAGCGATTGCGTTCGGAAGGGCAGACGGATGCCATACCGGTGGGCATCACCTTCCTGATCGTGTTCGGGCTGGTGGCGATCTACGGCCTCGTCCCTCTCGCCTTCCTGCTCTACTTCGTGAAGTCGGCCTTGGGGATAGACTTGTTCGACGGGCCCTCGCCCTTCCACCCCTGGTTCTGCGGTTGAGCGGCCCTGCCGATCGGCCACCCCGATCGCGCCGGCAAACGAGGGGCGCGGGACATTCAGGGAACGTGCGACATCCAGTAGGACAGCGCTTTCAGGATGCGGTTGTCCTCGTAGAGGCCGCTGTGGCGCAGTTCCTGCTTCGCGTCGTCCCTGGGCGTGAAGGGTACCATCTCGTGGATGTAGGACTTGGCAAGCGGTAGATCGGCCGTCGGCTCCACGTAGACGTCCACGTAGGCGTGCATCGAAGGCCGTTCCCAGCCGAAGCCCCAGGGATGGCCGCGCAGCACGCTCATCACGTAGCGGCTACCGGACAGTATCCAGACCAGAAACGCTCCGATAACGAACCAATAGCCCATCGCGTTCGCATAGGCGTCGCCGATGGCCTCGCGACTGATGCTCGAGACCTCGGGAATGATGGCGGCGGCAAAGCCCCCCGCGAGGAGCACCAGCCAGAACACGCCGCTGACCTTGGCCATGTTCCCTTTCACCCACCGGATCGCGCGCGAGGGCCAGAGCGTGGTCGCCTCCAGCGTGTCGAGCAGCCGTGCGGCCTCGTCGCCGGGATAGATGAAGCTGATCACGTGGGTCTGCGGCATGCCTGCCAGCGCAACGGCGTTGGCGAGCTTGGCCGCCGCGCGCCGGCCGCTGAGACGATGCGCCCGCCGGGCCAGCGGTGGCCAGAACCAGCGCACCAGGTTGCGTGCCAGGAAGGCGGTCAGGATGGCGAGAAGAAACGGAACGTAGCGGTAGCCCGCCAGCACGCCGGAGAGGGCGTGATCGAAGGTCACGGCAGCCAGGAGGCCGACGATCCAGAACGCGGCGCTCGCAATATGATCCGTGTGCCGCGCGGCATTCTCCTCGACCTCCTGGAGGGATTTGCCGGCCAGCCTGTCGTCGAGCTCGGCGCGAATGAACGGCGTGCCGAGCGTGGCGATGCCGAGCGCATGGCTTTCGACCGGCAGGTGCTTGTGCGCAAGCAGGGCCACGTTGCCGCCGTGGCTGTGGGCGACGATGAAATGCCGGCACCCCGGATTCTTTTTGCGGATGCGCCGGATGTGGGACGCCAGTTCGTAGCCGGCCCGGACCCGGGCCTTGTGCGTGTTCTGGCCGCTCCAATCGAAAACGTCGAACGTGATCGGCCCGCGCGCCGCGTCCAGTGCCGCCGCCAGTTCTCGGCGCAGGAGCGAGCCCTCGCCGGCCCACGCCGCGCCACGCGCGAACGTGCCGTGCACAAGCGTCACGATCGTTTTCGAGGTCGGGCTTCCGGGCTCCATCAGGCCTGCACGAAACCTCCATCTGCCGCATGTGAACGGACGTGGCCGGCCGCCGCTCCCGCTCCTTATTTCGCCTGCCGGTACGCCCCAACGGCCTCGCCGAAAGCGCGGAACAGGGCGGCGTTGACGGGGTTGGTCTGTGGGTCGTATTCCGCGTGCCACTGCACCCCGAGCGCGAAGCCCGGCGCATCGGCGATGCGGATCGCCTCGATGGTGCCGTCATCGGCCACGCCCTCCACCACCACGCGCCGCCCGCATTGAAGAATGCCCTGGCCGTGCAACGAGTTGACGCGGATGACGTCGCGCCCCATGAGCCTGGCGAAGGCGCCGTCCGGCACGAGCTTCACGTCGTGGCGGTCGGCAAAGATCACCTTGGGGTCGGGGTGGATCTCGCCGTTGGCCAGCCTGGGCATGCGGTGGTTGATGCGCCCGGGGATCTCGCGGATCTCCGGGTGCAGCGAGCCGCCGAAGGCCACGTTCATCTCCTGGAAGCCGCGGCAGACGCCGAACACCGGGATCGACCGCGCCACGCATGCCTCGATCAGCGTCAGGGCGAGGGCGTCGCGGTCTTCGTCGTAGGGTTCGTGCTTCGGGTTCGGCTCGGTTTCGAAGCGCGTGGGGTGCACGTTGGCCCGCGCGCCCGTGAGCAGGATGCCGTCCACCACGTCGAGCAGCGCACCGACGTCGGTCACGCCCGGCAGGCTGGCGAACATCAGTGGCAGGGCCCCCGCCACCTCGGCAATCGCGCGCATGTTCCGCTCGCCCACGATCTGGGCATTGAAGCGGTTCTCGATCATGTGCTGGTTGCCGATGACCCCGACGACCGGCTTGCTCATGGGCGTAGACCTCGGCTGCGCTGTTTGCTGCGGGATTATCGGCCGTTGCGGATGTCGCGGAACGCTTCGTCGAGGCGGCCGAGGGCCTCTTTCAGAAGCGGACGCGGCATGGCGAAGTTGAAGCGAAGCCACGTGTCGCCGCCTGGGCCGAACTGTTGCCCGGGGCTGGCGAAGATGCGCGCACCCTTGGCCACGCGCTCGGCGACGTCGGTGGGCGCCAGTCCGGTGCCCGAGAAATCGACCCAGCCCAGGTACGTGGAATCGAGCCGCATGGAGCGCGCACCGGGGATCGAGTTCGCCACGCAGGCGTCCAGCAGGTCGCGATTGCCTGCCAGGTACGGCAGCAGCGCGTCGAGCCAGGCTTCGCCCGTCCGCCAGCCCGCCTCCGTCGCGATCATGCCGAAGCTGTTGTAGGAGGCGAGCCCGTTGGCCGCGATGCGCGCGTCGATCTTCTTTTTCAGTTCCGGGTTCGACGTCACGCAGGCGCCCACGTGCGCGCCCGCGAGATTGAAGGTCTTGGTGGCAGCGAAGCACGACACCAGCCGATCCGCGACCTCGGGCGCCGCCGAGAGCGTCGGCGTATGCTTGGCGCCCGCGAACACGAGGTCGCAGTGAATCTCGTCGGAGATGAGGATGAGGTTACGCTCGATGCAAACCGCCGCGAGTGCCTTGATCTCGGCCGGCGTCCACACCGTGCCGCCGGGATTGTGCGGGCTGCAGAACAGCACCACCTTGGTGCGCGGCGTCAGCTTGGACCGGAGGAGATCAAGGTCCATGTGGTAGCGGCCGTCCTTTTCGACGAGTTGCACGTCGAGGATGCGCCGGTTGTTGGCGTTGATGATCTTGCGGAACGCATGATAGGCGGGCGGGAACACCACCACCTCGTCGCCGGGCTCGCTGATGGCCTGCAGCACCTGGCCGATGCCCGAGACGATGCCCGGCGCCGGGCTGACCCACGCGGGTTCGATGGCGAGCCCGTGCCGCTTCTTCACCCAGGCCGCGGCGGCGTCCGCCCAGCTTCCCGTGTCGGCGTAGTAGCCGTGAACGCCCCGCTCGACTTCTTCGCGCAGCGCCGCCGTGGCGCCCGGAGGAGCGGCGAAATCCATGTCCGCAACCCACATCGGGATGGCGTCGGCCGCCGTGATGCCCGACAGCTTCGCGATATTGTCCCATTTCGAGGAATGCGTACCGCGCCGCTCGATCACCCGGTCGAAGTCGAACATGTCTGGCCCCTCAAGAGCAGTTCACACAAGCGCCCTTAAATGCGTCCGCACGCGCAGCAGGTCAAGGAACTAGCCGCGTTTGGCAGGCAGGCGTGTGATGCAGGACGCACAACGACCCTGGCCGGCCCGGCAATCTCAGGAGCGCAATCGCCGATCTCGATCACCTCGGCTGCGTCGAAGGCTGGAACAACGCGCGGGCTTGAGGTAGCCAAGGGATCGCCGGGGCAATGCAGGTGCTGCCCTGCAGACCCGGCGAACGAACCGGCAGGCTGGCCGGTGGGCCGCCATCGCGGCCGCCGGCAATCCGCGAGGACATGGATCCGTGCGCTTTTCTTTTCTGAGCCTCGCCCGCAATGCGCTGGGCGGCAATACCGCCTGGGGTCGGCAGTGGCGCTCCCCCGAGCCAAAGGCGAGCTACGACGCTATCGTCGTCGGCGGCGGCGGGCATGGCCTGGGTACGGCCTACTACCTCGCCAAGGAGCACGGCCTCACCAACATCGCCGTGCTGGAGAAGGGCTGGATCGGCGGCGGCAATACGGGCCGCAACACCACGATCATCCGTTCCAACTACCTCTGGGAAGCGTCCGAGGCGATCTACGAGCTGTCCGTGAAGCTCTGGGAGACGCTGTCGGACGAGCTCAACTACAACGTCATGTACTCGCCGCGCGGCGTCATGATGCTGGCCCATACGGTCCATGACATCCAGGTCTTCAAGCGTCACGTACACGCCAACCGGCTCGCCGGCATCGACAACGAGTGGCTGACGCCGGAAGAAGCCAAGGCGTTCTGCCCGCCGCTCGAGATCTCCCCGCGCCTGCGCTACCCGGTGCTGGGGGCTGCGCTGCAGCGGCGCGGCGGCACCGCCCGGCACGACGCGGTTGCCTGGGGCTATGCGCGCGGCGCCAGTGCGCTGGGCGTCGACATCATCCAGAACTGCGAGGTGACGGGCATCGGGCGCGGGCCCGACGGCGCCGTGACCGGCGTCGAGACCACGCGCGGCTTCATCGGCGCAAAGAAGATCGGCGTCGTGGCGGCCGGTCACACTTCCGTGCTCATGAGCATGGCCGGCGTGCGCATGCCGCTGGAAAGCTACCCCCTGCAGGCCCTCGTATCCGAACCGGTGAAGCCCGTGTTTCCCTGCGTCGTGATGTCCAACACGGTGCACGCCTACATCTCGCAATCCGACAAGGGCGAGCTGGTGATCGGGGCCGGCACCGACGTCTATACGTCCTACAGCCAGACCGGGGGGCTGCACATCACCACGCACACGGTCGATGCCATCTGCGACCTGTTCCCGATGTTCCGGCGCATGCGCATGATGCGCAACTGGGGCGGCATCGTCGACGTGACCCCGGACCGCTCGCCGATCATCGGCAAGACCCCGGTGCCCGGCCTCTTCGTCAACTGCGGCTGGGGCACCGGCGGTTTCAAGGCGACGCCGGGCTCGGCCTACGTCTTCGCGGCCACCCTCGCCAGGGGCGAACCCCATCCAGTCGCCGCACCGTTCTCGCTGGAGCGCTTCACGACCGGCGATCTCATCGACGAAGCGGCCGCCGCCGCGGTGGCCCACTGAAAGTTCATGCGATGCTGCAGATCCATTGTCCCTACTGCGACGCGATACGCCCCGAGACCGAGTTCCGCTACGGCGGCGAGGCGCACATTGCCCGTCCGGCCGATCCATCGGTCATGAGTGACGAGGCCTGGGCCGACTTCCTCTACATGCGCACGAACCCGAAGGGGCTCCATGTCGAGCGCTGGCGCCACATGCATGGCTGCGGCCGCTTCTTCAACGCCGTGCGCGATACCGTGAGCGACCGCATCCTGGCGACGTACAAGGCAGGCGCGCCAAGGCCCGATCTGACCGATATCGCCAAGGGAGGCGGCCAATGACGCGCCGTTTCCGCCTCGCCACGGGGGGCCGCATCGACCGCAGCCGCCCGCTTGACTTCACGTTCGACGGCACGCGCCTCCAGGGCTATGCGGGCGACACGCTGGCCTCCGCGCTCATCGCCAACGGCGTGCATCTCGTCGGACGCTCCTACAAGTATCATCGCCCGCGCGGCATTCTTTCCGCCGGCGCCGAGGAGCCCAATGCGCTCGTCACCGTCGATCGCGGCGGCGGGCGCGAGGCGCCCAATCTGCGCGCCACCCAGGTCGAGCTTTACGAGGGGCTTGCCGCTACCAGCCAGAACCGCTGGCCGTCGCTGGCCTTCGATGCGGGCGCGATCAACGATCGCTTCTCGCCGCTGTTCTCGGCCGGCTTCTACTACAAGACGTTCATGGGGCCGCGCATGCTGGGCTCCAACTGGGCCTGGACGAACGTCTACGAGCCGATCATCCGGCGCGCCGCGGGTCTCGGCCGGGCTCCCGTGCTGCCCGACCCCGACCACTACACGAGCCGCTTCGCCCATTGCGAGGTCCTGGTCGTGGGGGCGGGTCCGGCCGGCCTGGCGGCGGCGTTGGCGGCCTCCGAGAGCGGTGCCCGCGTCATCGTATGCGACGAGCAGGCAGAACTCGGAGGCTCGCTTCTGTCGGAGACGGAGGCCGAAATCGACGGCATGACGGCCGATGCATGGCTGGCGGCCACCGTGGCCAGACTGGCGGCCAACGATCGCGTCACGTTACTGCCGCGTACGCAGGCGTTCGGCTATTTCGCGCAGAATTTCGTCGGTCTGGCGCAGCGCGTGACGGATCATCTCGCCCATCCGGATCCCGACTTGCCCCGCGAGCGGCTCTGGCAGGTGCGCGCCAGGCAGGTGGTGCTCGCGACCGGCGCCATCGAGCGCCCCCTGGTCTTCGCCGACAACGACAGGCCGGGCATCATGCTCGCCGATGCCGCGCGCACCTACGTCACGCGCTACGGCGTCAGGCCCGGGTCGCGGGCGGTCGTGGCGACGGCGACGGACACGGGCTATCTCGCCGCGCTCGCGCTGAAGAAGGCGGGCGTCGAGGTGGCGCTCATCGCCGACGTGCGGGAAAGGCCCGATGGGGCCGTCATCGGCGCCGCACGCGCATCGGGCCTGCGCATCGCACCCGCGACCGTGATCGCGGGCACGCAGGGCCGCACCCGCGTCACCGGCATCACGACCGGCCGCATCGCGACCGACGGCTCGGTCGGTGCGGACGAGCGCATCGCCTGCGATCTCGTCGCCATGTCGGGGGGATGGACGCCTTCGGTCCACCTCTTCTCGCATTCGCGGGGCAAGGTCGCCTGGAGCGCGGGCGCGAATGCCTTCCTGCCCGGCACGATCGCCCAGGATCAGCGATCGGCGGGTGCATGCCGCGGCGTCTTTGGCCTGGCCGAGGTGATGGACGACGGTTATGCGGCGGGCGTCGCCGCGCTCGAGGAAGCCTGCGGCACCGTCGTGCCGTCACGTACGTTCATTTCCACTGCGCCCGATTGCGAAACGCGCGGCATCGCCGGGGCCTGTCCGCAACCGCCTGGCAAGGCGCGCGCCTTCGTCGATTTCCAGCACGACGTCACGACGAAGGATCTGAAGCTCGCCACGCAGGAAGGCTTCCACTCGATCGAGCACGTCAAGCGCTACACGACGACGGGCATGGCGACCGACCAGGGCAAGACGTCGAACGTCAACGCGCTGGCGTTCGTGGCGGGGACGCTCGGCAAGCCCATCGAGGCCGTCGGGCACACGACATTCCGCCAGCCCTACACGCCCGTGAGCTTCGGCACTCTGGCCGGCCACAATCGTGGAGAACTGTTCGATCCCGTGCGCCGCACGCCCATCGACGGCTGGGCCGCGGAGCGCGGCGCCGTGTTCGAGGACGTCGGCCTGTGGAAACGCGCCCGCTTCTTCCCGCACGCCGGCGAGGACATGCACGCCGCCGTCGCCCGCGAGTGCAAGACGGCGCGCACCACGGTCGGCATCTTCGATGCGTCCACGCTCGGCAAGATCGAGGTCGCCGGTCCCGATGCCGCCGAGTTTCTCGAACGCATGTACGTCAATCCCTGGAAGAAACTGGCACCGGGACGCTGCCGCTACGGTATCATGCTGAACGAGGCGGGCTTCATCATCGACGATGGCGTCGTCGGCCGGCTATCGGACAGCGTCTTCCACGTCACGACGACGACCGGCGGCGCACCGCGTGTGCTGCACCAGATGGAAGACTACCTCCAGACCGAGTTCCCGGAACTGAAGGTCTGGCTGACGTCCACCACGGAGCAATGGGCGGTGATCGCGCTGCAAGGTCCCAAGGCCCGTGACGCATTGAGCCCCCTCGTCGAGGGGATCGACCTCTCGCCCGGTGCCTTGCCGCACATGGGGCTGGCCACGGGGCGTATCTGCGGCGTCGACGCACGCATCTTCCGGGTCAGCTTCACCGGCGAGGCGGGCTTCGAGGTCAACGTCCCGCCCGACCACGCGCGCGCCGTCTGGGAGCGGCTGTGGGAGAACGTCGAGAAGCTCGGCGGCTGTGCCTATGGCACGGAGACCATGCATGTGCTGCGTGCCGAGAAGGGGTTCATCATCGTCGGCCAGGAGACGGACGGCACCGTGACGCCGGACGACGCTGGTCTGACCTGGGCGATCGGCAAGGCGAAGCGCGACTTCGTCGGCAAGCGCTCGCTCACGCGGCCCGACATGCTGAAGGCCGACCGCAAGCAACTCGTCGGCCTGAAGACACGGGATCCCGCGACCATTCTGGAGGAGGGCGCGCAGATCACCGCCGATCCGAATCCGGCCAAGGGCACGCCTGCGCTCGGGCATGTCACGTCCGCCTACTGGAGCGCGACGCTCGATCGTTCCATCGCCCTGGCGCTGGTTGCAGGCGGTCGCGCGCGGATGCGCCAGACGCTCAATGTCCCGATGCCCGGCGGCGCCATTCCCGTCGAGGTCGTCTCGCCCGTGTTCCTCGATCCCAAGGGAGAGCGGCTCGATGGCTGAGCCTGTGATGAAATTGCAACCGCGCTCGGCGCTGCACGGACTCGACCTGCCGCAGCGCGTCGGCATCCTTTCCTTTGCCGAAGCGCCCCCCGCCACACGCCTGAGCTATCGCGGCGACGCGAGTGCGATCGGCGATGCGCTGGGCGTCGCGCTACCGTCGGAGCCCTGCCGGAGCGCCGCGGCGGCGGACCGCGCCGCGCTGTGGCTCGGCCCCGACGAGTGGCTGGTGCTGGCGCCCGCCGAGGAGCGCGAAGCACTCGTTGCAGCAATCGACCGGGCCATCGCCGGCAAGGCCGCCGTCGTGGTGGACATCAGCCAGCGCAATTGCGCCCTCACGATCACGGGCCCGAAGGCGGAGCTGGCACTTTCGACCGGCTGCCCTCTCGACCTCGATGTGGCGGCGTTCCCGGTCGGAATGTGCACGCGCACCATCTTCGCCAAGGCCGAGATCGTCCTGTGGCGACGGGCCCGCGAGGAATTCCGGCTCGAGATCTGGCGCTCGTTCGCGCCCTACGTCGTCGGCCTGCTCAACGAAGCCGCCCGCGATCTCGATTGATGCAAGGCATGGGTAGTGTGGCGCGCGATGGGAAGACGCTCAGGGAGCGGGCCAGCCGATCTTTCTTTCGAAATCAGCGTGCCAAAGGAGTTCCGGTGCGGTCTTGCTGTTCGGAAGCGTCACCAGGACGATCTGCAATCCTGATATGCGGGCATGTTTCATTGCCGGGATGCAATCTGTATCGTTGGTGAGAAGTGCAATGCGATCAACGGCCTTCGATTGAGCAAATGTAGCGATATCCAGGCCGATTCTCATGTCGACGCCCTTCTGTTCGAAGTCGGGCTTGAAATCGGCGTCTGTCAGCGCCTTGGATGCAACCGGCGTCTTGATGGGCTTGTAGCCTCTGAACTTGAGCACGCCGCGCCGCACAGCGAACAGGTTCCGGGTGGCCAAGTCTCTCAGCCATTTGTCGGAGCCCTTGAATTCGTACTTGGCTCCAGATACGGGCAGCGTCACCGTGCCCGAATATGGTGCGCAGTCGTAATAGAGTATGCGCAGGAGGGTCTCGTCAGGTTGGGGACTCGCGAGGCCAATTTTCTCAATATAGTCAGGATTATATGGATGGCCCGCCCTGTTCGTGAGCACACGAAGATGGCCTCCGTCGATGAGCGTCGCAATTCGCATCGTCAATGCCAGTAAAAAGCCCCCGTGCATCGCTGCACAAGGGCTGGATATAAGGCCCGCCTACGGGCGTAGCGGATATGAACTCCACATTTGATGATTTAGGCCCCCGTGTCAATGCGGCCGAGACTTAAATTTGCAGCACGCTGATCGATGACACGCGCAGGCATCCAAATCCTCGCAATGCTCTGCGACGGCCCCTGGATGCAGGCGATCCGTTTGTCAGCGCCTCGCCTGCCGCGCTAGGCTTCCCCGGATGCGCCCGTCGAAGGCGCGACGAGGGACCGGGCCATGCAGCGCCAGCTTCACATCAATCTCTTCATCCAGAGCCGCGGTCATCACGAGGCCTCGTGGCGCCATCCGCAGGCGTCGCCGCGCCCGCTGACCGACATCCGCTACTATCAGGAGTTGGCGGCGAAGGCCGAGGCGGCCTGCTTCGATTCGATCTTCCTCGCCGACCAATTGGCGCTGGCCGACGATGTGGAAAGCGGCGGCCGCACTTGGCTCGAGCCGGTCACGGTGCTGAGCGCGCTCGCCGTCTCGACACGCCGCATCGGCCTCATCGGCACGGCCTCCACGACCTACACGGAACCCTTCAATCTCGCACGCCAGTTCGCCTCGCTCGATCACATCAGCGGTGGCCGCGTGGGCTGGAACATCGTCACGTCGTGGATGGTCGCGGCGGCGCGCAACTTCGGCGACACCGCGCAGGTGAGCCACGCCGGCCGCTACGAGCGTGCCGAGGAGTTCGTGGAGGTCGTCGAGGCACTCTGGGACAGTTGGGCGGACGATGCCGTCGTCGACGATCGCGGCGGCGGCCGCTATGCGCGCGGTGATCGCATTCGTCCCATCGGCCACAAGGGCCAGCACTACACGGTGGCAGGGCCCCTCAACATACCGCGCGGACCCCAGGGCCGGCCCGTTTTCGTGCAGGCCGGATCGTCGGACACCGGCCGCGGCTTCGCGGCCCGGCATGCGGAGGCCGTGTTCACCGCGCACATGGAGAAGGCGACCGCGAAGGCCTTCTATGCGGACCTGAAGACGCGCGTCGAAGCGGCAGGCCGCCGCCGCGATCAGGCGCTGATCCTGCCGGGCCTCAGCCCCGTCATCGCCGGCACCGAGCGCGAGGCGCAGCGCCTGCAGGACGAACTCGACGCGCTGGCCGATCCCGAGGTCGGGCGCAAACGTCTGTCGGGGCGCTTCGGCGGCCACGACTTCTCGCACCTCCCGCTCGACAAGCCGCTGCGCGTCGAGGATTTCCCCGATCCCGCGACGGTCGAGGCGGCCCGCAGCCGCACCGAGGTGATCGTGGGCCTTGTCCGCAACGAGGGCCTGACGCTGCGTCGATTGCTCGCCAGGCTCGCCGGCGCGCGTGGCCATTTCGTCGTCGCCGGTGCGCCTGAGCAGATCGCCGACCTGATGCAGGCATGGCTCGACGATGGCGCGGCGGACGGCTTCAACCTGATGCCGCCCATCCTCCCGGCGATGCTCGATACCTTCGTGGCCGAGGTGCTGCCGATTCTGCGCAAGCGTGGCTTGTTCCGCACTGAGTATACCGGCCACACCCTGCGAGACCACCTCGGGCTCGACCGCCCGGCGGCCAGGCCCTTCGCGTGATCAGGCAGCCGGCGCCGCCTCGCCGACGAACGGCTTGAAGTGGCGCCGTACGAGGCTCTCGGGCAGGTCCTTGGTGATGAAGACCACGCGCGAGCGCCGGTCGCTGCCTGCCCACTCCTTCAGTGTATCCGGCGGATAGAAGATATGCTGCACGCCATGCACCACGAACGGCCGCGGCTGGTCCTTGATGTTGAGGATGCCTTTCATGCGCAGGAGCTTCGGCCCGTAGAGCTGGGCGAGGAGTTGCAGCGCGTTCGACATCTCCGCGCCGTCCAGCGGTTCGTCGAAGTTCAGGCAGAACGACGCGATGCCATGCAGATGCGCATGATCGTGGTCGGGATGATCGCAGCCTTCGCCCGCACAGGCGTGGCCGTGCGCATGGTCATGGGCCTGGTGATCGTGGCCATGGTCATGTCCGCAATCGGGTCTGCAGTCCGGCCCATGCGCGTGATGATGGTGGTGTCCCGCAGCCGCCTTCGGCTTCTCGAAGGAGGCTGAACCCAGCCATTGCTCTGGATCCGCCCCGGTCAGCGCCGGCTCGTGAGCGCCCAGCCCGATGAGCTCGGAGGCCGGCGTGTCGCCTTTCACGGCGCGAATGATGTGAGCAGAGCGATTGAGCGCACGCAGCCGCGCCTCGAGCTTCAGGAGCGTCTCGAGGTCCACGAGATCGGTCTTCGTGATCACGATCCGGTCGGCGATGGCGATCTGCTTGGCCGGCTCGAAGTGCTCGTCGATCTGCTGCAGGCCGAGCTGGCCGTCCACCGTCGTCACGATCGCGTCGAGCTGGTAGACGCGATAGACGGCTTCTTCCGTCATCAGCGTGTGCGCGATCGGCGTCGGATCGGCGAGACCCGTCGTCTCCAGAACGACCCGCCGCATGGGGGGGATGTCGCCCCACAGGGCCTTGGTGTGCAGGCGCTCCAGCGCTTGCACGAGATCGCCGCGCACCGCGCAGCACACGCATCCCGACGGCAGCAGGACCGTATCGTCGTCCGGCTTCTCGACCAGCGCATCGTCGATGCCGACATCGCCGAATTCGTTGATGATGACGGCGGTTCCCGCCATGGCAGGGTCGTCGAGCAGCCGCTTCAGCAGCGTCGTCTTGCCCGAGCCGAGAAAGCCGGTCAGCACGGTCAGCGGGATGGTGTTGGGTAGAGCGGCCTGGCTCATGGGATCAACCTTGTCTTGACGAGGCTTGTCGTAGCCTTTGTCGTTCACGTTAGCCTGTTGCGGCCGATTGCGGGAGTACCTGCCATGCCGATCACGACATCGAAGCCTGCTGGAACGCCCGATGCGGGAGTGGCAGCGCGCCGATCGGTTCTCGAGACGGCACAGGCCATGAGCCGCATGGGTCTTTCGCCTGGGCGCTCCGGCAATGTGTCCTGCCGCTTTGGCGACGGCATGCTCATCACGCCTTCCGGCTTGCCCTACGACAGCCTGATGCCCGACGACATCGTGCACGTCGCTGCCGACGGTAGCGTCGCGGCGAACCAGCGCAAACCCTCCAGCGAATGGCTCTTTCATCTGGCGGCGTACGCGGCACGGCCCGACCGGGGCGGCATCGTGCACACGCATTCCATGCACGCCACCGTGCTTGCCTGCGCCCACCGGCCCATCCCGGCCTTCCACTACATGGTGGCCGTTGCCGGCGGTGTCGATATCCCGTGCGTGCCCTATGCAACCTTCGGCACCAGGAAGTTGGCGCGTCTCGTCGCCAAGGGACTGCGCAAGCGCGACGCCTGCCTCATGGCCAACCACGGCCAGATCGCCATCGCCACCTCGCCCGCGCAGGCGCTGGAGCTCGCAGCGGAGGTGGAAACCCTGGCCGAGCAATATTTCAAGGTGCTGTGCCTCGGCAAGCCACACCTCCTCGATGACGACGAGATGGCCGTCGTGATCGAGAAGTTCAAAGGCTATGGGCAGAATGCGCAGAAATGACGGCTGACGCCGCTCAGGGCAGCAGGCGGGCCGGATCGGGCTTGAGGCCCGTAACGCGCTCGAGTGCGATGGCTGTCAGCACCTTGTCCGACATGGTCTTGCGCGGCAGTTGCGCGCCAATTGTGTTGTCCGATGTATCGGAACCGACGACCGAGCCCGTCGGCCCGATCTGAAGCGCATTGGGCACTTCGTTGGCGCAGGCCGTGACGGCAAAGGACACGAGACATGTGAAAACGGCGCGAGTCAGCACGACGTCCTCCCCCTTGAAACTTGGCGACTGACGCACTCCGGTCCCACGCAAGTCTTGCTCCGGAGCGCCGTCCAGCGAGCTGCTGTCCCCCAGCTCGCGAACGGCTGGAAGTTAGTTACCAAACAGGCAGCTGGCAACCCGTCCTGTGCGCTGCAGCACGCATTAAATCGCTTGACAGCGGCACGTTCGGATCATCGCAGAGTCGACATGAACACGCCTTGAACGTGTCACGAAATCTCCGTCAGTGCGGCGATCAGGGCGCCCTGGTTGACCTGCGCTCCTTCGCTGACGGCGACCTTGCCGATGGTGCCGTCGCGGCCGGCATGCACCACGTGCTCCATCTTCATGGCCTCGACCACGGCGATGCGGTCGCCCTTCGCCACGGTATCCCCCTCGGCGACGAAGATGCGGGCGACCTTGCCGTTGATCGGCGCGCGCACGGTGTCACCCGCATGTCCGTCCTCGACGGCCGAGGCGTCGTAGACGGGGCGGGAGGCCGTGACCAACTCGCCATCGAAGCTCGCATACACCGTGCCGTCGTAGATGACGTTTTGCCGCCCGCGGTGTCCGCCCGCAGGCACGCCCGCGCCGCCGAGCGAGACCGAGGGCCACGCGAAGCCCGTGCTCCCCCGCGCTGCCGCGGGCCACGTCACGGTCGCCGTTTGCGGTTCCCCGTCGATGACGACCTTCATCGGCATGGTGCGGGCACCGCCGAGCTGGAACGCATCGTTTGCGGCCCACCCGGTGTACGAGTAATGGTGCGAGCTGGCCGGCGTCGCTGCCTCGCGCTCGTGCCGCAGCAGCTCGGCCACCGTGTCGGCCTTTTCGGCATCGCTCACCATTCGCTGCGAGAGGCGATCGATCTCGCGGCCGATGAGCCCCGTATCCATGACGCCCGCTTTCACGCCAGAATCCTGGAGGAGGCGGCGCAGGAAGACGCCGTTGGTGGCAGGACCGAACACAATGAAGCCTTCCAGCGAGCGGGTCAGCCTCTGCAGGGCGATGTCGCGGTTGCTCCCGCTCGCGATCAACTTGGCGATCATGCTGTCGTAGAATGGTGAAATCTCATCGCCGCTGCGCACACCGATCTCGAGCCGCTCGACTTCGCCCGCACCCCAGATCTCGCGAATGCGCCCAACGCCGGGAAGGAAGCCTTTGGAGGGGTCCTCCGCGCACAACCGCGCCTCGATGGCATGCCGGGACATCGTGATCTTGTCCTGGGGGAGCGGGAGGTTCTCGCCCGAGGCCACGCGCAATTGCCATTCCACGAGATCGAGGCCGGTGATCTCCTCTGTCACGGGATGCTCGACCTGCAGCCGCGTGTTCATCTCGATGAAGTACCACTTGGCCTGGGCATCGAGGCTTCCGCCTTCGACCAGGAACTCGACCGTGCCCGCACCCCGGTACCCGACGGCCTTGGCGAGCTTGACGGCTGCACCGCACATCTTCTCGCGCAGTTCCGGCGACATGCCCGGCGCCGGCGCTTCCTCGATCACCTTCTGATTGCGCCGTTGCAAGGTGCAGTCGCGCTCGAACAGATGCACGACGTTTCCGTGCGCATCCCCGAAGACCTGCACCTCGATGTGGCGGGGCCGCACGACGACCTTCTCGATCAGCACGCGGGCATCGCCGAAGGCGCCGGCCGCCTCGCGCTGGGCCGAGGCCAGAAGCTCGGCCATATCCGCCTCGCGCTCGACCGCCCGCATGCCGCGCCCGCCACCGCCGGCGACGGCCTTGATCATCACGGGATAGCCGATCTTCTTCGCCTCGGCGGCGAGCGATGGGGCGTCCTGCTTCTCGCCCTGGTAGCCCGGCACGACGGGAACGTCGGCCTTGATCGCCACCTCCTTGGCGGCAGCCTTGCCGCCGAGCGCGCGCATGGCGGCAGCCGTCGGGCCCACGAACGTCAGCCCTGCTTCTGCGACGGCCTGCGCGAAGTCGGCATTCTCGGACAGGAACCCGTAGCCGGGATGGATGCCATCCGCCCCTGTCGCCTTGGCGGCGGCGATGATCTTGTCGCCGCGCAGGTAGCTGTCGGTGGCGGGCGACGGGCCGATGTGGATCGCCTCGTCGGCTTCTTCCACGTGCAGCGCGCTGGCGTCCGCATCGGAATAGACGGCGACGGTGGCAATGCCCATCTGCCGCGCCGTGCGAATGATGCGGCGGGCGATCTCGCCGCGATTGGCAATCAGGATCTTCTTCAGCATCGGCGAAACCTTACATCCGGAAGACGCCGAACCGCGTGTCCGCGATCGGCGCGTTGAGGGTGGCGGCGAAGGCGAGGCCCAGCACGCGGCGCGTCTCGCCCGGCGTGATGATGCCGTCGTCCCACATGCGGGCCGTGCCGTAGTAGGGATGGCCCTCGCGGTCGTAGGCCTCGAGGATCGGTTGCTTGAAGGCGGCTTCCTCTTCCGCGCTCCAGGTCTTGCCGTCGGCCTCGATGTTGTCGCGGCGCACTGTCGCCAATACGCTCGCAGCCTGCTGGCCGCCCATCACGGAAATGCGGGCGTTGGGCCACGTGAACATGAACCGCGGCGAGTAGGCGCGGCCGCACATGGCGTAGTTGCCCGCGCCGTAGCTGCCGCCCACCACCACCGTCACCTTCGGCACGTTGGCGCAGGCGACTGCCATCACCATCTTGGCGCCGTTGCGCGCGATGCCGCCGGCCTCCGCGTCCCGGCCCACCATGAAGCCCGTGATGTTCTGCAGGAACAGTAGCGGGATCTTGCGCTGCGCGGCCAGCTCGATGAAGTGCGCGCCCTTCTGCGCCGACTCCGAATAGAGGATGCCGTTGTTGGCCAGGATCGCGACCGGAATGCCTTCGATGTGCGCGAAGCCCGTGACGAGCGTCGTGCCGAAGTTGCGCTTGAACTCGTCGAAGTCCGAGCCGTCCACCAGTCGCGCGATGATCTCGCGCGCGTCGTATTGCGTGGCGAGCGAGGCGGGGACGACGCCGTCGAGTTCCGCCGGGCTGTAGACGGGATCGCGCGACGCGCGCGTCACGATCTCCTGCCGGCGCGGTGCGGTCAGCGTGCCCATGATGTTGCGGGCGATGTCGAGGGCGTGGTCGTCGTTGAGCGCGTAGTGGTCGGCGACACCCGACAGTCGCGTGTGCACGTCCGCGCCGCCCAGATCCTCCGCCGAGACCGTCTCGCCGGTCGCCGCCTTCACTAATGGTGGGCCGCCGAGGAAGATCGTGCCCTGGCGGCGCACGATGATCGTCTCGTCGGACATGGCCGGAACATAGGCGCCGCCTGCCGTGCAGCTGCCCATCACCACGGCGATCTGCGGGATGCCGGCCGCCGACATGCGCGCCTGATTGTAGAAGATGCGGCCGAAGTCGTCCTTGTCCGGAAAGACGTCGGTCCAGTGCGGCAGGTTGGCGCCGCCCGAGTCGACCAGGTAGACGCAGGGCAGCCGGTTTTCCTCCGCGATCTCCTGGGCGCGCAGATGCTTCTTGACGGTCATCGGGTAGTACGTGCCGCCCTTGATCGTCGCATCGTTGCACACGATCACGCATTCGCGCCCGGCCACGCGGCCGACGCCGGTGATCACCCCCGCGCCGTGGATGTCGCCGCCGTACATGTCGTAGGCCGCCAGCTGCGACAGCTCGAGAAACGGCGAGCCGGGATCGATCAGCCCCATCACGCGATCACGCGGCAACAGCTTGCCGCGGGCCAGATGCCGTTCCTTCAGCCGGTCCGGGCCACCGCTGGTGGCGGCGAGCCGCTTTTCCGCGAGATCGGCCACCACCGCCTGCATGGCGGCGCGGTTGGCCTGGAACTCCTCGGAGCTGGTGTTGATCTCGGAGATGAGCTTCGGCATAGGTCTCCTTCGCGCATGCATGACGGCCCGGGTGGATCCGGGGCTGAGAGTTGCGGGCGACGGTAGCCGTCGCTTACGGTCGAGGCAATCCATCCGAACGTAGCCATCTCCTGGGGAACGCCGAATGTCGAAGGATCCAGTCGCCGATATGATCGCAGCCGGGATGAGCCCGCCCGATATCGTTGCCGCCGTCGAGGCCGATGCGGAGGTTCACAAGACCCCCTGCGGCGACGGCGAGATGGTCTGGCGCAAGTGGGGCAAGGGAACGCCCGTCGTTCTCGCGCACGGCGGCTCGGGGTCATGGACGCATTGGATCAAGACGATCCCGGTCCTCAAGGAGCGCTGCGAGATCTGGGCGGCTGACCTGCCGGGCCTCGGCGACAGTGCCTTCCCGGCTCACCCGCACACGCCCTCGGGCTGCGGCACCGCACTGGCGCTCGGCATCAAGGCGTTGATCCCCAAAGGCAAAGGCCATCTCGTGGCGTTCTCCTTCGGCGCCCACGTGTCGTCGTTCGCGCTGCTGCACCTCAACGATCACGTGGCGAGCTTCACCATAACCGGCTGCGCCGCCTTGGGCCTGCCGCAGGGGCCGGGCAAGGAGTATCCTCGCGAGCAACCCGACATGACGGACGACGAGCGGATGGCGGTTCACCGCGGCCTGCTGGAAATCCTGATGTTCAAGGAGCCGTCGCGGATCGACCCGCTGGCCGTTCACCTGCAGGAGCAGAACATCCAGAAGGCCCGCTTCCGCTCACGGCCCTTCGCCCGCAGCGACGAGATCCGCCGCAACCTGCCGGAGATCATGGTTCCGCTCAAGGCCGTCTGGGGCGGCGACGACCAGACCGCGTGGCCCTCTGTCGAGGCACGCTACGACGTCTTGCGCGAGTTCCACCCCGAACTCGTCACCCGCACGGTGCCGGATGCGGGCCACTGGGTGATGTACGAGCAGGCCGAGGCCTACAACGCCGCGCTCGTCGACGTGCTGGGGCTGTAGCGGTCAGTCATCGCCGGCGGTGCTTGCTGCAATGCAGCATAAATCGGAATTAGTATTCCAAATCAGTTCTATAGACGTCGAATGCTGCGTCGCAGCATTCGACGATGGGCCTGCTCTGTAGCGCATCACGTGCGGCGCCATGTTGCGCAACATGATCATGCTGCAGTGCTGCATTTTCCGCTTCATTCCGGCAGCTTGAAGCCCTCGAACTTGCTGCGCAGGTCCTTCTTGGAGATCTTGCCCGTCGCCGTCATGGGCAGCGTGTCCACGAAAACGACGTCGTCGGGCACCTGCCACTTGGCGAGGTGCTCCCCGAGGTGGCTGAGAATTTTCTCCTTGGTCGGGTCGGCGCCGGGCGCCTTCACGACGACGAGCAGCGGCCGTTCGTTCCATCTCGCATGCGGAATGGCGATCACCGCGGCATTGGCCACCCCCGGCACGCCGAGCGCGACGTTCTCGACGTCGATGGAGCTGATCCACTCGCCGCCGGACTTGACCAGGTCCTTCGTGCGATCGACGAGCACGAGCCAGCCGTCCGGCGTGATCGTGGCCACGTCGCCGGTGCCGAACCACCCCTCTTTGTCGATGGACGCCTTCGTCGCCGCCTCGTTCTTGTAGTAGCCCTTGACGACGGCGGCCCCGCGCACGAACAGCTCGCCCTGCGCCTTGCCGTCGTGAGGCAGGGGATTGCCGGCCTCGTCCACGATCTTCAGGTCGACGCCGAGCATGCGCCGGCCCTGCCGCCCCTTGATGTCGATGCGCTTGTCGAACGGCAGGGCCCGCTCGGCCGCCGTCATCTGCGTCAACGAGCCGATCGGGCTCATTTCCGTCATGCCCCAGCCGTGGATGAACGAGATGCCGTAGTCGCGCTCGAACGTCTCGATGGTGGCGCGGGCGGCGGCAGATCCGCCGACCAGGATGCGGGTGAGATTGGCGGGCTTGCGCCCCTGCTTCTTGATCTCGTCGAGAAGGCCGAGCCACACCGTCGGCACGCCCCAGGCGCCCCACACTTTCTCCTGATCCATGAGCTGGAACAGGTTCGGGCCGTCGAGGCGCGGCCCCGGCATGACGAATGGCGAACCTGTCATCAGGATCATGTAGGGCAGCCCCCACGCATTGGCGTGGAACAGGGGCACGACAGGCAGGATGGGATTGCCGGGCAGGAACGCTTCCGGCTGCGACGCGATGGCATACATGGAGTGCAGCAGCATCGCGCGGTGGGAATAGAGCACGCCCTTCGGCTCACCCGTGGTGCCCGACGTATAGCACAGCGCACAGGCGGTGTTCTCGTCCAGTTCCGGCCACACGATGCTGTCGCCGCCCGTCGCCAGCAGGTCTTCGTAGCAGAGAAGGCCCGGGATCGCGCTCTCGGGCGGCATGTGGGCGCGATCGGTCATCGCCACATAGGTCCCGATGGGCTTGAAGTGCTCCCGCAGCTTTTCCACCAGCGGCGTGAACGTCAGGTCGAAGAACAGCGTCGTGTCTTCGGCATGGTTGACGATGTAGACCATCTGCTCTGGAAACAGCCGCGGATTGATCGTGTGACAGACCGCGCCAATGCTGGAAATCGCGAAATAGAGTTCGAAGTGCCGCCACGTGTTCCAGGCCAGCGTCGCCACCCGGTCGCCGGGCTTTACGCCCATGTCGCGCAACGCGTTGGCCAGCCGCACGACCCGTTGCCGCGTTTCCGCGAATGTCTGGCGGTGAACGCCGCCTTCCACGGCCGCACTGGCGATGTAGGAATCCGCGTGCACCTCTGCGCCGAAATCGATCAGGCTGGAGACCAACAGTGGCCGGTCCATCATCAAGCCCTTGAGCATCGGCGTTTCCTCCTCGATAGTTCCCGCGCTTTTGTTGCGCGAAGGGTAAGCGCTTCCCCATCACCCGGTAAAGCGGCAACGGCGAGCGTTCGTTGCGCTCGACCATGCCACGTTCACGACGAGAGGACCCGAAATGGCGACTGTTGACGTTACGAAGGACGGCGAGATCGCCATCATCCGCATGAGCAATCCGCCCGTGAACGCCCTGTCGCATGGCGTACGGACGGGGCTTCTGGCGGCAATCGAGAGGGTGGAGGCCGATCCGGCGGTGAAGGCGGTCGTCGTGACGGGCGAGGGGCGCGCCTTTTCGGCCGGCGCCGACATTGTGGAATTCCGCACGGGCATCGAGGACCCCGGCCACGGCGAGGTCATCGACCGTATCGAAGCTTGCCGCAAGCCAGTGGTCGCGGCCATCAATGGCCTGGCGCTGGGTGGTGGCCTCGAGACGACGCTGGGTTGCCATTATCGCGTCGCCAGCCGCTCCGTGAGCCAGCTCGGCCTGCCCGAGGTCAGGATCGGCATTCTGCCGGGCGCCGGCGGCACGCAGCGCCTCCCCCGCCTCGTCGGCGTGGAAAAGGCGGCCGACATGATCGTCTCCGGCACCCCCATCAGCGCAGCCGCAGCCGAGAAGGCCGGCCTCGTCGATCGGCTGGTCGATGGCGACGTGGTCGCCGGCGCCGTCGCCTTCGCGCGGGAGTTGCTTGCGGCAGGAAAAGGCGCGCGGCCCGTCAGCGCCATGGTCATCGCGCCCGACAGTGTTCCGGCGGGCTTCTTCGAGACGCGCCGCGCAGCGCTGGCGCGCCACCCCTCCGGCCCCATGGCGGCTCGCAACTGTCTGGCCGCCGTCGAGGCCTCCGTCGGCAGCGCCTTCGCGGACGGCAGCAGGCGCGAATGGGAACTGTTCCTCGAGTTGGCCGCCAGCCCTTATGCCAAGGCGCTGCAAGATGCGTTTTTCGCAGAACGCAAGGCCGCCGACATTCCCGATCTGGGGCCGGACATCAAGCCGCGCACGGTCGAGAGGGTCGGCATCGTCGGCGCCGGCACGATGGGCACGGGCATTGGGCTGGCATTCCTGAATGCCGGCATCCCCCTGACCATCGTCGAGACCACCCAGGCTGCGCTGGACCGCGGCGTTGCCCGCATCACCAGCACCATCGAGGGCAACGTGAAGCGTGGCCGGATCGGCGCCGAGCAGGGGCGGCAACGCCTGGCCCTGCTGAAGCCGACGACCGACCTGGAAGACTTGGGCAACTGCGATCTCGTCATCGAGGCCGTGTTCGAGAAGCTCGACCTCAAGCGTGAGGTGTTCGCCAAGCTCGATGCCATCGCCAAGCCGGGCGCGGTGCTGGCATCCAACACGTCCACACTCGACGTCGACCGCATCGCCGCCGCCACCAAGCGCCCGGGCGACGTGCTCGGCATGCACTTTTTCTCTCCGGCCAACATCATGCGGCTCCTGGAAATCGTGCGCGGCAAGGAAACGGCGAAGGATACGCTCGCCACCGCGCTCGCCATCGCCAAGCGCATCGGCAAGGTCGGTGTGGTCTCCGGCGTCTGCTTCGGCTTCATCGGCAACCGCATGATCGAGGCCTACCTGGAGGAAGCCCAGGCGATGATGCTGGAAGGCGCCACGCCCGCCGAGGTGGACGGGGCCATCGAGGCGTGGGGCCTCGCCATGGGCCCGAACGCCATGATGGACCTGGCCGGCATCGATGTCGGCTACATGATCCGCCGCGAGCACCAGTTTTCCGGCGAACGGCTGCGGCTCTACCGCGCCACCGACCGCATCTCGGAGATGGGGCGTCACGGCCAGAAGACCGGTGCCGGGTACTATCGCTATGGCTCCGATCGCAAGCGAGAAGCCGACCCGGACGTGGAGGCGATCTTTCGCGAGGAAGCGCGCAGCCTCGGCATCAACCAGCGCGCGATCGCGGCCGACGAAATCGTCGAGCGGCTGCTGCTACGCCTGGTCAACGAAGGCGCCCAGATCCTGGACGAGGGCATCGCACTGCGGGCCTCCGACATCGATACCATCTACCTTGCCGGCTATGGTTTCCCCGGCTGGCGCGGCGGGCCGATGTGGCAGGCGGAGAATGTCATGGGGCTGGCCGGGACCCTGGAGCGCATCGAGGCGTACGAGAAGCTCCATGGGGCGCGGTGGCGTCCCGCACCGCTCCTCGCGCGCTTGGCGGCCGGCTCGGGCAAGTGGTCCGCCTGACGCCGATCCTGCTGCCGCAAACCGCGGGTGCGACACGAAACCGGTGCATGGCCAAGCGCCATGCACGCCGATTGCTTTACCGTGAGCCTGTTCCCTCCTATGACTCCAGCGAATTTCGCGGCAGATGATGGCCGCGATCACGCGGACGTACGAAGGGGCCCTCATGCAGCTTGGCAAAGACATCACGGCGGTCGTCACGGGTGGAGCCTCGGGGCTGGGCGCGGCGACCGCGCGGGCCTTGGCGGACAAGGGCGTCAAGGTCGCGATCTTCGATCTCAACGCCGAGCAGGGCGAGAAGCTGGCGCAGGAGCTGGGCGGCGGCTTCTGGCGCTGCGACGTGACGAACGAGCAGAGCGTCGACACTGCCCTGGCCGGTAGCCGTGCGGCGCTGGGCCAGGAGCGCATCCTCGTGAATTGCGCGGGCATTGCCATCGGCAAGCGCATGACCCGCAAGAACAAGGAGACGGGCGCGATCGAGCCGCACGATCTCGCGAGCTTCACCAAGGTCATCCAGGTCAACCTGATCGGCACGTTCCTGATGATGGCGAAGTCGGCCGCCGGCATGCAGACCCTGGCCCCCATCGGGCCCGACAACGAGCGCGGCGTCATGGTGTGCACCGCTTCCGTCGCCGCCGAGGATGGGCAGATCGGCCAGGTCGCCTACGCCGCGTCCAAGGGTGGCGTGCTCGCCATGACCCTGCCCGTGGCCCGAGATCTGGCCCAGAGCGCGATCCGCGTCGCGACGATCATGCCGGGCCTCTTCCACACGCCGATGTTCGACGGCCTTCCGCCCGATGCCCGGGACGCGCTGGCGGCTTCCGTCCCCTTCCCGTCGCGGTTGGGCAAGCCTACGGAATACGCAGCATTGGCATCACATATTTGTGAGAACGTCATGCTGAATGGCGTGGGCATACGATTGGACGGCGCCATTCGGCTTGCGCCCCGCTAAAAGCAGGGTTTTTCAATATTGTAGGAATTCATCTTCTTTCTCAATTCAGTTGGCAGAACGCATTGGAACCATTAGCCTGTCTGCGTCGTTGGACGAGGGCATCCGACGATGACTAGGGGCGTAGTGTCATGTATGGCGTTCGTGTGCGAAATGCGCTGCGGAACCGCAGT
The DNA here is from genome assembly GCA_041397775.1 of Hyphomicrobiaceae bacterium. Classification (GTDB taxonomy): domain Bacteria; phylum Pseudomonadota; class Alphaproteobacteria; order Rhizobiales; family Hyphomicrobiaceae. The sequence goes on from JAWKWB010000003.1 coordinate 481,913, forward strand.
CGCATTCGTTATTTTCTGATGATTGCATGTTTGCTGACGGTCACGGCCGTCTCCGCGCGGGCAATGCTCGAGATCGCGTTCGAGAGCGCCAAGACGTTTACGGCCATCGCGCAAGACGGTAAGCGCATTGCGTCGCGTGACCGCCGGACCATGGGCGCCCTGCGACAAACGGAAGGTGATTGGGTCGAAAATCTCCAGTCCGCGGACTACTGGGCCGGCAGGGTCCGATCGATGAACGGTCCTCAGTCTCCAGGCGGGGTTGGAGGACTCTACGGCGGCGGCCAAGCCGCCGAGACGTCCGACAAGGAGGGCCTACCGTCCGATGGCTTGCCGATGCGCGCCATGTGCGTTCGGCTATGTGACGGGTATTACTGGCCGGTCGACCAGCACGCGACGCAAGGGCGGCTCGCCGAGGACAGCGCGCGATGCGAGGCGAGCTGTGGGTCCCCCGCGAGACTGTTCGTGCTGCCCGCCGGCGAGGATGGCCCGGAGAAGATGACCGATCTGCAGGGCGAACCCTATTCGAAGTTGCCGGGGGCCCTGCTCTACCGGACGCGCTACAACGCAGGCTGCACGTGCCGCGCCCAGCCCTGGCAGATCGCGTCACGCGAGCGACATGAGGCATACGCCGCCGCAGAAGCCGCGCGCCTGGCGAAGGTGCCGGCTGCAACCCGGCTCGCGCGGGCCAAGGCGCAATTGAATGCGATGCCGATGATCAAGCCGCCCGCCGCTGCGAAGGGGCGTGGTCGTGGCGTGTTCCTGATGTCGGTGGTAACGACGCCCGGGATCACGCCGGCCAAGGCTGCCACAAAGAACATCGGCAAGCCCGTGCGCACGGCCACGCAGCCGAACCTTCTGGCAAGGATCCGCATGGCGATCCTGAAACCCTCGAAAACCTATGCAGCCGTTGCCGATGCCCCGCCCGCCACGATCCCGCTCCCGCAGGTGCTGACGAACGTAGGGCAGCCCACACAGCGGTCCGGACGGCCAGCCAAGGCACCGCCTGCCGGCAAGGACCCGATCGTGGGCGAGTCCGAGCAGCCGCTTTCCATGCCGCTGGCAAAAGTCCCCTGTCTGTCCGCGATGATGCATATTGAGTGCGGGCAGGAGCCCGAAAGGTCCCCGGTGACAAGATGATCCCGGTGTCCGGCATGGTGCCCTGCCCGCTTTGACGACCCATCCTGAACAGTTGCACGGGGCCGTTGCTGCGGACCCTGCATGACAAGGACAGGCTCCCATGACCTTGCATCAGAACTGCGTTGGCGTCGATATCTGCAAAGACTGGCTCGATATCGTTGCCACTCGAAACGGCCAACATCGGCGAATTGCCAATAGCCCGGCCGCAATCAAGCAGTTGATCGCCGAGTGCGCCGGATGCTTTCGTCGTCTTCGAGGCCACCAGTGGCTGCGACAGCGCCCTGCGCAAAGCGCTTGCCGCCGCAGGCATCCCGTTTGCGCGTGTCAATCCCCGCCGTGCCCGCGAGTTCGCCCGCGCAGCAGGCTTTCTCGCCAAGACCGATAAAGTCGATGCCTGTGCGCTCGCGGAAATGGGCTGCAGGCTCGATCTGCAGGCGAGCGTCGAAACCACACCAGAACGCCGAGAACTCGCCGAGTTGATCGCTCGCCGAGACCAGATCGTCGGCGATATCGTGCGCGAGAAGAACAGGCTCGAGCAGGTTGCCGCCCTAGCCGTGCGCCGCGACATTCAAAGCCACGTCCGGCTGCTCGAGCGTCGCCGCGACAAGATCGATGCCGGAATTGCCGCATTGATCGCGCGCCATCGGGAGCTCAAAACTGCCGACGCGCGCCTGCGTGAAATACCCGGCGTCGGCCCCGTCGTCGCGGCAACCCTCCTGGCCGAACTGCCGGAACTGGGCCAACGCGACCGCCGTGCCATCGCGGCGCTGGCGGGTCTCGCCCCGCTTGCCAGCGACAGCGGCAGGCACCGTGGCAGGCGCCGGATCTGGGGGCCGCCGCAAGGTCCGTCGCGCGCTCTACATCGCCGCCATGCACGCTTCGCGACGCGTGCCGAGCTGGAGCGAAATGCGGGCCCGGATGAGCGCGGCTGGCAAGGCGACCAAGACCATCCTGATCGCCATCGCACGTAAGCTACTCGTCGCCATAAACGCCATGTTCCGCGACAACGTCGCATTCGCCCCCTGAACCATCCCCTCGGAGCCGCCGTCGCTTGCCTCGACCCGCGACGGCGGGCCGAGGGGATGGCGGCACATCCACTTGGTGAGCCCGAGCGAAATCGTGAAATGCAAATACAGTTGCCGGGCAAGCCCTCACGGGCCGTGCGCCGCCACCGGTGGCAGATGGGGCCAAGGCGAAAGAGCCGGCGTCGCTGGGCACAGGGCATGCGTCGAAGAGGAAAGCGGACCGAACTGCAAGGCCCGGCCTTCGCGACGCATCCGGCGTCATGGCGCTAGGGCAGCCGGAGCGACTGCAACGCACGGCCAAGCCACGGTCGCCCCGGAAATCGGGAGGTGCGGGCAGCGCTCTCCGCTGGCGTGCTGCGGCCTTCGTCGGTCAGTGACCCCTCGACGATCTGCGGGTGTGGCAGACCGGGAATCGGTGCGTCGTTCAGGAAATCTTCGCGAACCGCAACGCATAACCACGGACGCCGGTCATCTCGGCGCGCCAGCCGCGTGGGCTGGCGGCAGTCGGTGGCCGTTATCCATCGCCGGCCCGCCGGGTTTCGAGTGAAGAGTATCGGTATGCGTACCCGCAGCATTTCGCGCGCACTGCGCCATCAGGCGTGCCTTGTTTTCCTCGCCCTGTGTGCATCGGCGACACCGGCATCGGCGCAGGGCTTCTTCGAGACGCTGTTCGGCTTCGGCAGCAGGCCGCCCCGCTCCGCGCCTGTCGATCGTCCGCCCAATGCTGCCACGTTCGGTTACCGGACCCCGCTCTATTACCCCGACCGGCAGGGTCGGCAAGGGCGGGAGGGCGAACAGCGGGAAGCCCAGCCGGGCAAGTACCGGACACTGTGCGTGCGCATGTGCGATGGGTACTATTTCCCGATTTCGGAGAATGCCAGCCGAAGCGCCTTCTACAAGGATGCCAATGTCTGTCGCGCCAGATGCGGCGGGGAAGCCCGGCTGTTTCACTACACGGTGAAATCCGAGGAGCCCGCCGACATGGTCGACACCAGTGGCCGCGCCTATTCCCAGCTCCCCACGGCGTTCCTCTACCGCAAGACGTATGTCTCCGGCTGCAAGTGCAAGCCCGATCCGTGGTCGCAGAGCGAGCTTCGGCGCCATGACACCTACGCCCGCGACGAGCGCGTCAAGGAAACCGAACAGGCGGACGCAGCGTCGAACGACGGCGACGAACCGGCTCGCCACGAAGTGAACCGCGCGCCGACAATCGCAAAGCTCGAAGCACCCCGAGAGCCCGCCGCGCCCGACAATGCGGTTACCGGCGATGCCAGCAGCGATGCGGAGCGGCCGGCGGAGATATTGCCGGCCGTGGCGGACGCATCCAGTGCGCAATCCGTGCAGCCGGCGACGCCTGAGTCGAATGGGATCGTCCCCCCCGCGCCGCGGCGCGCCATCCGGCCGCCGGCACAAACTCGCAACCGCCCCGCCGTCCGGCGAGCGTCGGCCAAGTCAGGCGGCAACCTCTTTGGCGGCGGCAGCACTTTGCGCTGGCCGGGGGATTGATCCCGGGTGTGATCCCCATTGCGTCGGCGGCGGGCGGGCCGTTTCGGCAGGCAACGGAATTGCAGAGCTAACGCATTGATCTCATGCGATTAGAGGTAGGCGATGGATAACGCTTTCCTCTGTAATGCCTGCAATCGGAACGGGCATTTTAAGCTTTTGTTTAGGAAAAAAGCGCTTTCCTGAAGTCGTCGGAGTATCGAGTTCAGTGAGCGTGTCATGCCTGCTTCCAAGGTTTCGGTCGTTCGCATCGTCGGGGCGGTCGCCCTGCTTGTCTTCCTTGGCGCATGTGCGCGCAACGGCACCCAACCCCCACACGCTCGACTTGGCAGCACGCACCGCGATGGTGCGGGGCACCGCTACGGCGGCGTCGATCGCAGTGCCCTGGGCGATGCCGGGCGCACCGGCATGAACGAGGTCGGTAAGGCCGGCGACGATGTCGTCTACTTCGCCTCCGACAGCTCCTCGCTCACCGCCGAGGCGAAGCGCTCGCTGGCCGGCCAGGTCGCCTGGCTGCGGCGCCATGGCAATCGCTCGGTCATGATCGAAGGGCACGCCGACGAGCGTGGCACGCGCGAGTACAACATTGCACTCGGAGCCCGGCGTGCGGCAGCCGTGAAGCAGTACCTCGTCGCAGCCGGTATCTCGGCGGGTCGTTTGCGCACCACGTCCTATGGCAAGGAACGTCCCATCGCCGCGTGCGACGACATCTCCTGCTGGTCCCAGAACCGCCGCGCCCAGACCGTCCCCAGCGGTCTGTCGATCAGCCGACGCTGAGCCGGGGTCGCGAACAGCATGAACGTCCAGCTTGGCATCACTGCGAAACTCCGGCCCTGCCGCTCGCAGAGCGCGCGGACCGGCCATGACTGGGAACGTGTAGCGCGCGGAGCAATGACGGTCGGCGCAGTGCTTGCTGTCGCCGGCACCCTCTCATCCCCGGTCCGGGCGGACGACGCCCGCGTCCGACTGAACGTCACCGCGGACAATCGCGTACCGGCCTGCGCCACGCCGGGCCGCCTGATGGCCTATCTTCGCGCGCGCAATCCCGCGCTCGATCCGCGCTTCTCGAACGTGGCCGTGCATTATGCCCGGCACGGTCGCGCCTCGGGGTTGCGCTGGGATCTGGCGTTCTTCCAGATGATCGTCGAAACGGCGAGCCTCAGTTTCCGGCGTCCCGACGGCCGTCCAAGCTCCGTTCGCTCCTGGCAGAACAACTTTGCCGGCCTGGGCGCGACGGGGCGCGGCGTTCCCGGCGAGAGCTTTGCTTCGGTCGAGACGGGCATCATCGCGCACCTCCAGCATCTGAGCATTTACGCCGGGCGCAAGATCGAGACGCCGCTCGCCGAACGCACGCGCAAGGTGCAATCGTGGGGTATCCTGGCGACGTGGCGCGGTCGCCTCGCCCATCCCGTGACGTTCGTCGACGTCGCCCGCAAGTGGGCGCCGAGCGACCGCACCTACGCCCGCAGCATTTCCTCGGTGGCGCGTCGGTTCCACGAGGGCTTTTGCCGCATGGCCGACCCCGAGCCGGAAATGACGGTCGCTGCTGCCAGACCCACGGCCCGCGCCGCCCATGCCGCCAGGCCCAAGCCGCCGGCAGGTACCTTCGAGCGGATCAAGAAAGCTCTTGTCGACCCCCCGCAGGCGACCGACACGCCACCGGTCGGACTAGGCCGCCCCGCGCCGCCGGTCGCGCGGCCTCGGCAGGCCGCGCCCGTGCAGCGGCGCACCGTCAAGGTCGTCGCCTTGCCGCCGCCCCCCGTCGCCGCTCCGTCGCCCGCGTTGCCCAAGGCGCCGCCGCCCTCGCCGGACGATGCCCTGCGTACGCTCGTCAGTGGGCGCACCGTATTGCTGGATACCCCGATCGGCAGCGTCATTCCCATTACGTTTGCCGAGGACGGCGCAGTGCAGGGCAGAGCGGGCAGCTTGTCGAGCTATCTCGGCGCTGCCAAGGACGATGGCCGCTGGTGGGTCGAGAAAGGCCGGCTCTGCCAGAAATGGAAGGTCTGGTTCGAAGGCCAGGCCAACTGCCTCAAGCTGCGCCAGATCGGCGAGGTCGTGCACTGGACCCGCGACGACGGCCGCTCGGGAACCGCGCGCTTCGCACGGCAATAGCAGGGCTGAGCCTGCCCGGGCTCAGTCCTGCCGCCCGTCGACGGCGAGCGCATAGCCCGCCCCGCGCACGGTCCGGATCGGGTCGGGCTCGTTGCCGCGAACCATCGATTTGCGCAGCCGGCCGATATGCACGTCGATGGTGCGCTCGTCGATCTCAGCCGTCGTTCCCCATACCCGGTCTATGAGTTGGTTGCGCGACAGGACACGCCCGCCGCTCTCCAGCAGCACTTCGAGCAGCCGGTACTCCGTCGGTCCCAGGTGAATCTCGCGCGTGCCCCGCGTGACGCGATGCGCCTGCCGGTCGAGCGACACGTCGCCGCCCGTCAGCACGTCCTTCACCCGCTCGGGTGATGCGCGCCTGAGCAGGGCCTTCACGCGCGCCAGTAGTTCGGGCACCGAGAAGGGCTTCACCATGTAGTCGTCCGCGCCCGTCGAAAGCCCTCGGATGCGGTCGGTCTCCTCGCCGCGCGCGGTCAGCATCAGGATGGGCATGTTCGACAGAGCATTGCCGCGCCGAAGCTTCCCGCACAACTCGATACCGGACATGTCCGGCAGCATCCAGTCGAGGATGACGAGATCGAAGAGATCTTCCGCAAGCAGCAGCTCGCCGTCTTCCGCCGAATGGGCCGTCGCCACGCCGTAGCCTGCGGCTTGCAGGTTGTATTCCAGCAGCGTGACGATGGCGACGTCGTCCTCGATGATCAGTATTTTCGCGGGCATTCTCTGCCGGCTCCGTGTCTGCGCGCTGAGGCGGTCAAGGCTGGTTGACGACCAGCGTGCTGGTATCGTCGCCCTTGGGGCGGTCGTCGGTCAGAGCGCTGCCGGTCACCAGGAAGTGCACGTCTTCTGCGATGTTCGTCGTGTGATCGCCGATGCGCTCGATGTTCTTGGCGGCGAACAGCAGATGGATGCACAGCCCGATGTTGCGCGGGTCTTCCATCATGTAGGTCAACAGCTCGCGGAACACCGAATTGTACAGCGCGTCGAGGCCGGCATCGTCGAGCCAGACCTTGCGCGCCTTTTCCGCGTCGCGCGTGCCATAGGCATCGAGCACGTCCTTGAGCTGCCGCATGGCGAGTTCGTGCATGTGCCTGAGGCCGTTCATCAGCGGCTTGGGATGCGTCTCGCTCGAGATCGCCAGCGCGCGCTTGGCGATGTTCTTGGACAGGTCGCCGATCCGTTCCAGATCGCCTGCGATCCGCAACACGGTCATGATGTGCCGCAGGTCGTTGGCCATCGGCTGGCGCCGGGCGATCATGGTGACGGCCCGTTCCTGTACCTGCCGCTCGATCAGGTCGATCGCGCGATCGCTCTCGATGGCACGCCCGGCGAGCTTGGGGTCGCGTTGCATCACGGCTTCGAAGGACTCGGCCAACAGCTTTTCTGCCAGCCCGCCGATCTGCGCCGTCATGCGATCGAGCTCGGAGAACTCCGCGTCGTACGATTTGACGATGTGTCCGCTCATGGCAATCTCCTCAGCCGAACCGGCCCGTGATGTAGTCTTGCGTGCGCTTGTCCCGCGGGTTGGTGAAGATGTCGGATGTCGCACCGAACTCCACCAGCTCACCCAGGTACATGAAGGCGGTGTAGTCGGACACGCGCGCGGCCTGCTGCATGTTGTGCGTCACGATGGCGATGGTGAAGTCGTGCTTCAGTTCGTCGATCAGCTCTTCGATCTTGGCCGTCGAGATCGGGTCGAGCGCCGAAGTTGGTTCGTCCAGCAGGATGACTTCGGGACGGATGGCGACTGTGCGCGCAATGCACAGCCGCTGCTGCTGGCCACCCGACAGGCTGAGGCCGGAGGCCTGCAGCTTGTCCTTCACCTCGTCCCACAGGGCCGCCTTCTGCAGGGCCCACGCCACGCGCTGATCGAGGTCCGGCTTGCTCAGCTTTTCGTAGAGCCGGATGCCGAACGCGATGTTCTCGTAGATCGTCATCGGAAACGGCGTCGGCTTCTGGAACACCATGCCGATGCGCGACCGCAGCAGGTTCACGTCGATCTTCGGCGCCAGGATATCCTCGCCATCCAGTAGCACCTGACCTTCAGCGCGCTGGTTGGGATAGAGATTGTACATGCGGTTGAGAACGCGCAGCAGCGTCGACTTTCCGCAGCCCGACGGGCCGATGAAGGCCGTGACCTTGCAGTCGTAGAGCGGCATCGACACGCTCTTGAGCGCCTTCGACGAACCGGTCCCATAGTAGAAGTCGAGGTTGCGGATCGAGACCCGTTCCTTCAGGTCCTGGAGCGTTTCGTTCGAACCCATCGCTTCCGCGGCGACCTGGATCGGCTTGGACATTTCTTTCTGCATGACTGTCACTTTCCCGCCTTCCCTGAGCCGAGGACGCGCGCCGCGATGCTGAGCGCCAGTACGGCTGCCGTGATCAACAGCGCGCCCGTCCAGGCAAGCCGTTGCCATTCGGCATAGGGACTGAGCGCGAACTGGAAGATGACCGCCGGCAGGCTGGCCATCGGTTGACTGAGATCGGCGCTGAAGAACTGGTTGTTGAGCGCGGTGAAGAGCAGCGGCGCCGTTTCGCCCGAGATCCGCGCAACGGCGAGCAGGATGCCGGTGGTGATGCCGGCCTTCGCCGCCTTGTACGTGACGCTGCGTACCACGAGGTAGCGCGGAAAGCCCATGGCCGAAGCCGCTTCGCGCATCTGGTCGGGCACCAGCAGGAGCATGTTCTCCGTCGTGCGCACCACGATCGGGATCACGAGGATCGACAGCGCCACGGCGCCGGCGATCCCGGAGAAATGCCCCATCGGCCGCACCATCAGCTCGTAGACGAACAGCCCCAGCACGATCGAGGGCGCGCTGAGCAGGATGTCGTTGATGAAGCGCACGACCGTGGTGAGCCGGGTATGCCGCCCGTACTCCGCCATGTAGGTGCCGGCCAGAATGCCGATGGGCGTGCCGATCAGCGTGCCGAGCACCGTCTGGATCAGCGAGCCCACGATGGCGTTGCGCAGGCCGCCATCGCTGCCCGGCGGCGGCGTATCCGCCAGGAACACCTGCGCGGACAATCCCGAAAAGCCCTTGATGACCAGCGTCGACAGGATGACGGCAAGGACGGTCAATCCGAGCGCGGCCGAAGCCCAGCACAGCGCCATGGTGATGCTGCTGCGGCGGCGACGCGACGTGTAGCGAGCGACGTTGAGGCTCATGTCATTTGCCCGCGGCTTGGTCGAGGCGCATCAGCATCAGCCGTGCGAGTCCCAGGACGATGAAGGTGATGACGAACAGGATGAGCCCGAGGGCGATCAGCGCCGAGGGATAGAGATCGCCGATCGCCTCCGTGAACTCGTTCGCGATGGTTGCCGAGATCGTCGTGCCCGGTGCCAGGATCGAGGCCGAGATGCGATGCGCATTGCCGATCACGAACGTCACCGCCATCGTCTCGCCCAGGGCGCGCCCCAGTCCCAGCATGACGCCGCCGAGCAGGCCGACGCGCGTGTAGGGGATGATGATGCGGCGCACGACCTCCCACGTCGTGCAGCCGATCCCGTAGGCGCTCTCCTTGAGCATCGGCGGCACCGTTTCGAAGACGTCGCGGCTCACGGCGGTGATGAATGGCAAGACCATGATCGCCAGGATGAGACTGGCTGTCAGCATGCCGATGCCGTAGGGCGGGCCTGCAAAGAGCGTCGACAGCACGGGCACGTTCTCGAATGCGGCGATCAAGGCGGGCTGCACGTGCTGCTGCAGGAAGGGCGCGAAGATGAACAGGCCCCAGATGCCGTAGATGATGCTGGGGATGCCGGCCAGCAGCTCGATGGCGATGCCGATCGGCCGGCGGACGGAGGGCGGGCAAAGCTCGGTCAGGAAGATGGCGATGCCCAGTCCGATCGGAACCGCGATCGCCATGGCGATGACGGCGGTGACGACCGTCCCGTAGATGGGCGCCAGCGCGCCGAATTTCTCGGTGACGGGGTTCCAGGCCTCGCTGAAGAAGAAGCCGAAACCGAAGGTGGAGAATGCGGGCCAGGCACCATGGAACAGCGAAACGACGATCGCATTCAAAACCGCCAGTACGCCGACGGCGGCGGCCTTGGTGAGGATCGCGAAGGCGTAATCGCTGCGGCCCAGGCCACGCAGGAGGTGGGCGCGGGCCGCCCGGTCGACGTCCTCGTGGATCATTGGCTTCGAGACCTCGACGGTCATGGCGATATCAGCCTATGCGAAGTGTGACGGAGGTGCGCTGCGCGCGCCTGCTCCCAAAACTAACGCGGTCGATGGAGCCGACCAAGTGGATCGGACATCGACCGCCTCGGGCCGGGATGCGAGGGCTTGCCTCGCCATCCCGATCCGGTTTTCCGCTCACCACACGGCCTTGCCGTCCGGCCCCGTGATTTCCTTCCACTTCTGCTCGACCTGCTTCACCACGTTGGCGGGCATCGGCACGTAGTCGAGTTCGCTGGCCATCTTGCCGCCGTTGGCGTAGGACCACTGGAAGAACTTCAGGGCGTCCTTGGCGGCCGCGGCGTCCTTCACCTTCTTCGGCATCAGGATGAAGGTGGAAGCCGAGATCGGCCAGGAAGCATCGCCGGGCTGGTCGGTGATGATCAGGAAGAAGCCGGCAGCCTTGGCCCAGTCGGCGTTGGCGGCCGCGGCCTGCACCGAGGCGCCGTCGGCGACGACCGTCTTGCCGGCCTTGTTGATCATCTTGGTCTGCGTCAGCTTGTTCTGCTTGGCGTAGGCCGTCTCGACGTAGCCGATCGCGTTCTTGGTCTGCTGGACGTTGTTGGCCACGCCCTCGTTGCCCTTGGCGCCGATGCCCACCGGCCACTGCACCGAGGTCGACTCACCCACCTTGGACTTCCAGTCGGCGCTGACCTTCGACAGGTAGTTGGTGAAGTTGAAGGTCGTGCCCGATCCGTCCGAGCGATGCACGACGGCGATCGCGGCCGACGGCAGTTTGGCGTTGGGGTTCAGCGTCTTGATCGCGTCGTCGTCCCACTTCTTGATGTCGCCGAGGAAGATCTTGGCGAGCGTCGTGCCGTCGAGAACCAGTTCGTTGCTCTTGATGCCGTCGATATTGACGACCGGCACAATGCCGCCCATCACCATCGGCCACTGCATGAGATCGCCGCCCTTGGCGAGTTCGGCCGTCTTCAGCGGCTTGTCGGAAGCGCCGAAGGTCACGGTACGGGCCGTGATCTGCTTGATGCCGCCGCCCGAGCCGATCGACTGGTAGTTGAGGCCGATGCCCGTCGCCTTCTTATAGGCGTCCGCCCACTTCGTGTAGATGGGGTAGGGGAAGGACGCGCCAGCGCCCGAGATGTCCGCGGCCTTGGATGGCGTTACAGCGATCGTAGCGACAACGGCGAATGCCGAAGCGACGGCTGTGAGCTTGGATTTCACAATCGGTCTCCTTGAGAGGAGTGACACGGGGTCGGTGCGCGTTCACGTCCGCTGCGATCCGCCCGGGCCGTGCGCCCTGTGCGCCGGCAGCCTCCTTCTAGGCGTCTTGTGCTATCCTTTTATGACAATTCAATGCATTGAAAATAAAAGAAAAATACTTTCGTGTCGCCGTCACTTCGCGCCGGGGGACGCGATCCTGGCTGCAGCGGGCGTGAGAGGCAGGAACATCGTGAACTGCGAGCCCTCGCCGGGCGTCGACGTGATACGCAGCTCGCCTTGATGGCGGTTGACGATGTGCTTGACGATGGCGAGGCCCAGGCCCGTGCCGCCGCGCTCGCGACTGTCCTTGGCGTTGACGCGATAGAACCGCTCCGTGAGGCGCGGCAGGTGTTGGGGGGCGATGCCGATGCCGTTGTCGCTGACCGTGACGGCGGCCCGCCCACCCGCGCTGTCGAGGCTGAGTGAAACCCAGCCGCCGCGACGATTGTACTTGATCGCGTTCTGCACGAGGTTCTGCAAGACTTGCAGGATCTCGTCGCGGTCGCCGGTCACGACGACGGCGCCGGCCGGCGGCAGGTCGGTGCGCAAGGCGATCCCGGCGCTTTCCGCGACAGGCGTCACGAGCCGCACGGCCTCTCGCGCCGCCTCGCCGAGGTCCACCTGGTCGCGTGGCGGCAGGTGCTGGCGCATCTCCACGCGGCTCAGCGACAGCAGATCGTCGATCAGCCGCGCCATGCGTGTCGCCTGCTGCTGCATGATGTCGAGGAAGCGCTCGCGCGCCGCCGCATCGTCCTTGGCGGCGCCCTGCAACGTCTCGATGAACCCCATCAGCGAGGCCAGGGGCGTGCGCAATTCGTGACTGGCGTTGGCGACGAAATCGGCGCGCATGCGTGTCAGTTGATCCTGCTCGGTGAGGTCGCGCAGCACCACGAACATCGATCCGGACGCGCGCGCTTGTGCGTTCGGCTGAAACGGAATGACGGCGCACGCGAAGTGCCGCTCCACCGGCACGCCCATGCGCGCGCTGCAGTTTTGCGGCAAGCCGCTGGCGCGCGCCGTATCGATCGCCGTCAACAGTTCGGGAATGCGCACGGCCGCGGTGACATGATGCCCGAGCAATCCGGGGAAGATCGCGCGCGCACTGACGCTGGCGCCGACCGCCGTGCCGGCGCTATCGAGCAGGAGCACGGCATCGCCCAGCCCTTCAAGCAGGGCCTCGGTCAGCGATCGCGCGCCACCCGCGCCGGCTGCCCGGTCGTCGCGCTGGCGCTGCGCCGGTGAGAGGGTACCCGCGTCGTTGTCGCGCGTCGGCCAGAGTGCGGCCCATCCGGCATAGGCCGCCAGCGCCGCCGTGCCCTCGGCCCAATGCAGTCCGCCGGCGATCACGAGCAGGGCGAACAGGACGGCTGCCGCTGCAAGGCTGTCGGCGCGATGCCCGAGCCTCGCTTTTACGTCCGCGATTGTTCTGGCGATGGACATCCGCTCTCGCATGATCATCACACGGGCCGCCGGTCTCTCGATTCACTTCCCGCCGGTCGACCGAATCGAAATGCGACGAATAACCTGTCCGCTTGTCATATCGACGACAGCGATGCCCGGCCCTTCCGGCCCCTCGAAGTGGACGGCAAGAGAGTTTCCGGATAGAGCGATGTTCCGCACGCTCGCCCCCTGCGGCAGGGCAACGTCGATCGGTGGTCCCGCCATCGTCGCCACGACGGGAGCAGCCGTGCCATTCTTGGGAGACTGGTTGAGCAGGTAGACGATGCGGCCGATGACGACGGCGAAGCCGACGAGGAGCAGCGCGCTCATGACGACGACGGAGATCTTGAGCTTGCGAATCTGCTGCTCGCTGAGAAACGGTGGCTGATCGGCGCTGTCCGCCTGTAGCGATTCCACCTCGTCCTTTTGGCCGTCCGCCATCGTGTGGACCTTCTATCCTCTTTGACACCTACTACGCGAAGCATCCGGTGACACATGTCCAGCGAAACGGCAACCAGCCATGACATCGACGTCGGTCCGACCGAGGACCAGATGCGGCTCGACCGTTTTCTTGCGGGGCGTTTGGAGGAGTTGTCGCGCTCGCGTATCCAGGCCCTCATTCGCGGCGGCGAGGTGACGCTGGCGGCACGACCGGTCTCCAATCCCGGTGCCAAGGTCAAAGAGGGCGAGACGTATGTCATCCAGATTCCGGCTGCCGTGCCCGCAGAGCCCGAAGCCGAGCATATTCCTCTATCCATCCTTCACGAGGACGAGCATCTGATCGTCATCGACAAGCCGCCGGGGCTCGTCGTCCATCCCGCCGCCGGCCATGCCACGGGTACGTTGGTGAATGCGCTCATCGCCCATTGCGGTGAGAGCCTGTCGGGCATCGGCGGCGTGCGTCGTCCCGGCATCGTGCACCGCCTGGACAAGGATACGAGCGGCATCCTCGTCGTCGCCAAGACGGATCGCGCACACGCCGGCCTTTCCGAGCAATTCGCCTCCCACGGGCTGGATGGCCGGCTGGAGCGCCGTTACGTCGCGCTCGCCTGGGGGGCGCCGGATCGCGCACAAGGCACGATCGATGCCGCGCTCACCCGCAGCGCGGCCAATCGCACCAAGATTTCCGTGACCCGCGGCGAAGGTGGCCGCCATGCGGTGACGCACTATGCGGTGCAGCGCGTGTGGAGCGGCGATGATCGCAAGCCACAGGTCTCGCGCCTGGAATTGACGCTCGAAACCGGCCGCACGCATCAGATCCGCGTGCACCTCGCACACATCGGCCACCCCATCCTCGGCGATGCCATCTACGGTGCGGGCTTCAAGGCCAGTATCCGCAAGCTGCCCGACGATGCCGCAGCCGCGCTGGAAGCCCTGGGCCGGCAAGCGCTACATGCGGGCTATCTGTCGTTCATACATCCCGTCACGCGGCGCAGGCTGAAATTCACCTCGCCCCCGCCGCCCGACATGCAGCGCCTCGTCGCGGCCCTCGATCACGGCCTGCACGCGACCAAGCCGGCATTTTGAGGCGATCGCGTCACTCGACGATCGCGGCGAAGAGCGCATGCAGAGGCGAGTTGCCGGCGAACAGGTCGATGCCCAGCAGAGACTTCAGCAGATAGAGGAAGCACAGCAGTCCGAATGCCACGAAGAAGATGGCACCCGCGATCGTGGTCGTGATGGTGCGAAGTGGCAGCCTCTGCTGGCCATCGCGCACCAGCCGCGCATCGTCGCGGCGTTCGATGCCCAGTCGCACGTTGAGGAAGTAGCGCGTATTGCCGGAATCGAAGCCGAAGCGCCATTCGCGGCTCTGGCGCGGAACCGCGCCGTGTTCTCCCGGTGCCTGCATGCGCGGCTGCGGCGGTCCAACGATGGTATCGGCGTCGAACGAATGGGTCATGGCAATGCCCGGCGTTGTCAGCGTGCTGACGGCACCATCGGAACAGATGGCACGTCGAGGGAAGCGGTTCTCGTTCCGCGCGAAGCTCGCCCATTGTCTGGCACGAGCCGATTAAGGAAGGCTTGGCACGGCATCTCGATGTATCGCCATGCCGCCGCCGCGAATGCGATGACGATGACGAGATACCCGATGGTCACGAGATCCATCATCCACGGACTGCCGAGCGACCAGACCTTGTCCGTGTGCACCGAGCCCGGGAACGGCAGCTCCACATCCACGCCGTAGGCCTTACCCAGGAAGCCGATGACGCGGCCGATGAGCGCGACGACCAGGGCGTGGATCATGTAGATGGCATAGGACCAGCGTCCGAGCGCCTGTGCCGGTCTCGATTTCAGGAGGTCGCTGACCCGCCCGCCCTCGATCGAGAGGAGCCATACGAGACCGCCCAGGGCGATGGGCATGGCCAGCACCCATCGCGTGCCTTGTGTCCAGTGTGCCAGCACAGGGATGGCTGTGATCGCCGCCACCTCGAGGCCGGTCCACGGCAAGCGCGCCGTCGCCAGCGCGCGTGATGCGGAGAGCTTGTAGGTGAGGTGGCCGACGAAGAACCCGAGCAGGCAGCGGAAGAAGCCGAGATCGTGATCGGCGGCGTAGAGCTGGCGGTCGGCCAGCGCGAGAACGCCCAGGCCTGCCAATCCTGCAGCCACCGCGAGCAAGGTCGTCCGGCGGCGCCAGATCACGATCAGCGCGAAGACCGCGCCGGTCCAATATTCGACGCTGATGCTCCAGCTCGGGATGTTCCAGGTCAGCCGATCGTGAAGTCCCATGCTGTGCAGCAGCAGGAGATGGCTCGGCACCGCCTCCAGCAGCGACGTCGACGCCGGATCGAAAAGCGCCACGCGGCGCGGCACGCCCGAGACCGCGGATGCGATCGAGGCGCCGAGTTCGAGCAGCACGAAGGCTGCCAGCATCACCACGTGCAGAGGCCACAGCCGCGCGAATCGCCGCCACATCATCACGCCGGCCGACCGCGCGTCATGGATGCGATGGTGATAGGCATGCGTCAGCACGAAGCCGCTGAGGACGAAGAAGCAGTCCACCAGCAGATACGCCGTCTGCACCGGCGAGAGGCCGAAGATGTGGCTGCCGACTTCCAGGTGCAGCAGCGCGACCATGAGCGCGCATACGCCGCGCCAGCCGTCGAGAGCGCGAAAATCCCGCTTTTTCAGGCTGCCTTTCGCCGCACTCATGTCCCGCCCTGCGCTTTGCCTGCCGGGCGAGAAATAGGTTGTTTCCCTTAACGTCCGCCTAAGCCGCGGTTATCCTGTCGGCCTGCGGACCGTCCGCGTGCGAGGCACGGTCCGGTCCGGCGACGCGCGCCTGCATGGCACAAGCGGCCGCGCGGCCGAGGAACACGACATTGCCGATGATATAGCGCCGCCACATCCGCTGCGGCTCCTGCGCCAGG
Organism: Hyphomicrobiaceae bacterium; assembly: GCA_041397775.1. Lineage (GTDB taxonomy): Bacteria > Pseudomonadota > Alphaproteobacteria > Rhizobiales > Hyphomicrobiaceae. Next base: position 497,903 of record JAWKWB010000003.1, read on the forward strand.
CGCCACGTCCATTCCAGGCCGAGTTTCCGCAGCAACATGGGCGCCCGCGAGACGCGGCCCGAATAGAAATCGAAGAGCCCGCCGACGCCGATCAGGACGCGCGCGTCGAGCCGCGCGGCATTGCGTGCGATCCAGGTGTCCTGCACCGGCACCCCGAAGCCGACGAGCAGGATGGACGCCCCGCTCGCGTTGATCCTGGCGATGACTTCGGCCTCCTCGGCGCTGTCGTGGGCGAAGTAGCCATGGTGGTGGCCGGCGATCGTGCCGGGCCCGCCATGGGCCGCCATGGTGTGCGCCGTGCGTTCGGCCGCGCCGGGTACGCCCCCGAGCAGGAAGATGCGCTGCCCGCGTACCGTCGCCTCGCGGCACAGCAGCGGCAGCATGTCGGTCCCGTTGACGTTGTCGGGCAGCGGCGTGCCCGCCAGCCGCGCCGCGATCGCAAGACCGCTGCCGTCCGCCAGGCGCATGTCTGCGTCGGCCACGGTCTCCCAGTAGGAAGCGTCCCGCCAGGCACTGTTGACGACGTGGGCGTTCACGAAGACGACGCGCTTCTGCCGCCGCCCGGCAGCATCGGCGGCGAGCTTGCTCGTCGCTGCAGCCAACGTGGTGCGCTCCAGCGCCATTCCCATCACGCGCGCGGCAACCGGACTTACGGCATCTCTTTGCCAGAACAGCGAACGGCTCGGCGCTTCGGGCCGCACACCAGGCCCAAGCGTCAGGCCCATGCTCCCGTGGCCTGCTCCTTCCAGCAAGATCGTCGCTCCCCGAATTTCTCCCGAGGGTGAAAATACGAGCGGATTTAGGAAATGTCGCGCGCAAGCCGAAACTAACGTGAAGCAAATGCAAACGAATGTGCAGTTCTACCAAATTTGAACGAAATCGTAGGCGTGTGGGGAAATGGTTAGTGGATTTCTTCTACGCTGCCCCGGCCGCCGCATGGCCCATGTGAACTGGAGTATCGAATGCCCCGCGTCAGTGTCGTGATCCCGCTCTATCAGACCGAGGCCTATATCGGCGCTGCGCTGGGTTCTGCCGTTGCGCAGACATTCCGGGACATCGAGATCATCGTCGTCGACGACGGTTCGCGTGACGCCGGACCTCGGATCGCTGGAGCGTGGCCCGATCCGCGCGTGCGCGTCATCACCCAGGAGAACCGCGGCCTGGCGGGTGCGCGCAATACCGGCATTCGCAACGCGACCGGAGAGTTCGTCGCGCTCCTGGATGCCGACGACATCTGGCTGCCGGAAAAGCTCCAGAGGCACGTGGCCCAGTTCGACGCTGATCCCGCGATCGATGTCAGCTTCAGTGCTTCGCGTCTCGTGGGCGCCGATGGCGAGGACCTGGGCCTCACCCAGAGCCCGCTCGATCGCGATTTCTCGGCGGCCAACATGTTCTGCCGCAATCCCATCGGCAACGGCTCGGCCCCCGTTCTGCGCCGCACCGCACTCGAGCGCATCGCGTTCGAGGATGCAGAACGTGGCCGTGTCTGCTGGTTCGACGAGAGCTTCCGCCAATCGGAGGATGTCGAATGCTGGATGCGGTTGAAGGTCGTCGGGGAGTGCCGCTTCGGCTACGTGCCCGAGGCATTGACGCTGTACCGGGTCAACAGCGGCGGGCTATCCGCCAACATCGAGGCGCAACTCGCGACCTGGCGCCGGTTTCGCGACAAGGTCGCCACCTATGCGCCCGACGTCGTGGCGCAGCACGGCGCGCGCGCAGAGGCCTACCAGTTGCGCTATCTCGCCCGTCGCGCCGTGCGGTCGGACGATCGTGCGGCCGGCCTGCGCCTGGCGTGGCAGGCGTTGCGTCTGCATCCGCGCATGCTCGGCGAGGAGCCCATGCGGACCGGCAGTACGGTGCTGGCGGCGCTCGCCAAGCGCCTTCTGCCCCTCGCAGCCTTCCGCCGCCTGGAGGCGGGAGCCGTTGCGGCCATCGCCGCAAGGCCTGCCCTACGGGCCTGACGCCTCGGCCCAGGTGAGGTCTCTATGTCTGCACGCCGCGGCATATTTTCCTAGGGCTTCATTGCACGAGTGTAGCGCATCTGACGTTTGGTACCGGCCAGCGGCTGGGTCCGTGACAAAGCGTCAGATGCAAAAGCGACACTAGAAACATAGTGTTGCTCGTGTTCCCTTTGGTTCCGACATTTGCATCCCGTTGCCGGCCGCCCGAGAGCAAATGTCGGAACCGCAACACTCGGTCGGATTTGCGCAAAAAGAGGACAAAATGCGTCGGACCGCCGCGGCCTGAAGCATCTCTTAACTAATAACCGCCTTAGTACATCTGATGGAGCAGCGTAGTAGCTCTCGATAGGGTGCAAGCCGCGTGTCGCAATTGGCCAAATGGGTGGAGCGGGTAGGAGGGCGCTGGCGCGACGACGCGCTGCTGCGCAACTTCGGCTGGCTCGGGCTGGGCGAGTTGGTCGTGCGCTTGTCGCGTCTGGTGACGGCCATCGTACTCGCGCGTACCCTCGCGCCGCTCGAACTGGGTCTCGCCGCCAGTGCCATGGCTTGCTTCGAGATCGTCCGCGTCTTCGCCGGCAATGGCCTCACGCAGAAGGTCATCCGCGCAACGGACGAGCGCCTGGAGGCGACCTGCAATGCGGCCTGGGCCATCGCCTGGCTGCTGTGCGGCGGCATGCTGGTACTGCACTTGCTGATCGGCGTGGGGCTGGCCGTCGTTCTCGATCGCCCGCAGTTGGGCCTTCTCGTTGCAGCCTTGGGCGCGGTGTTCCTCTTCGTTCCATGCGGCGTCATTCAGGGCGCCCTGCTGCTTCGCGATGGCCGCATCGGCACCGTCGCCACTATCGGCACCACGCAGACCGCTTCCGACAATATCCTCGTGGCGCTCTTGGCACTGCTCGGCTTCGGGCCGTGGGCCATCGTCCTGCCCAAGCTTCTCAGCGCCCCGATCTGGCTCGTCGGCGTACGTTGGATGCGGCCATGGCATCGCCACCCTGAAGCTGGACACGTGCCGTGGCCCGATGTCTGGCGCTACATCCTGCCGGTCATCGGCAGCGAGCTCCTTGTCGCGGCTCGCATGAACCTGGACAAGATCCTGGTCGGTGCGATCCTCGGGCTCAACGCCCTCGGCATCTACTACTTTGCCTTCAACGCCGGTTATGGCCTCAGCATCATACTCACGGGGGCACTCGCCTCCGCGAGCTTCCCGCACTTCGCGGATGCCGCGATCAGTCACGCCGATCGTCTCGCCCGCTTCGACAAGGCGTTGCGGCGTCTGGCGCTTCCGATCGCCGCCTTGATCGCGCTGCAGGCTGCGCTGGTGTCCGTCTATGTGCCGGTCCTGTTCGGTGCACGCTGGGAGCCGCATCTCCCCATTGTGGCGGTGCTCTGTCTCTCGGCGGTGTCCAAGCCGTTCTTCGATCTTTCCTGCCAGCTCCTGCGCGCGACCGGCCGGCCCGGTCTCGAGCTGCAGGGCTCGCTGGCCTTGTCCCTGGCGATGCTGAGCGCCTTTGCCGTTGCGCTGCCCTTCGGCCTCATGGCCGGGGTCGTCACATTGGCGGTCGTCGCGCTCGTTCTGCAGGTTGTCTTCACCGCGTGGGCGCGCAGTCGCGCCGGCGCCATCGCCCCCGCCGGTCACGCGGCAATGATGGGGGCTGGCGCCTGACGGCCCGGATCGATCGAGCGACCATGCAGTTCAATCTTCATCGATCGTCGTTCCAGAGCAAGGCGTCGCCCCCGCCGCCGCGCGAGCCTGCCGCTGTGCGCCTCGCGTCGGCCGCTGGCACGCAGGGTTTGTCGCCGTCGCAGGCGAGGGCGCAACTGGAGCAGGCTTTCGGGGGCTCGCGCCGGCCGAAATGGGTGCGCTTCGCCGTCGCCGCGGTCTGGCTGCTGGCGATCAGCTACTACGTCTTCATGCCGGCTACCTACGTGAGCAAATGGACGCTCATCGTGCCGGTCTCCAACAGCGGCACGTCGATTGCGCTCGATTCGATCGGCCAGACGACGACGACGCCCGGACAGCACTTCGGCTCGCTCACCTTGAGCCCGAAGGTCATCTATCGCGAGATCGCCGGCAGCGAGAAGGTCCGCGAGGCCGCCGCCGGTTCGCTGGGACTCTCGCCTGGCGCCTTCGGCCGGCCGCGCGTCAAGCTCGTCGACGAGACATCGCTGTTGCTGTTCCAGATGAAGGGACGGACGCCGGAGGATGCACAGCGCAAGGCGCTCGCGCTCATGTCGGCGTTCGAGGCGCAGCTCGACAACCTGCGCAAGGACGAAGGCGAAAAGCGCGCACTGGCGCTGCGCGATAACCTGAAGCAGTACCAGTCCAATCTCGACGCCGCACGCGAACGGGTCGTCGCCTTCCAGCGTAAGAGCGGGCTGCGGTCGCTCACGCAGTTCAACGAGATGGTGTCCGCTGCCGAGGGGATGCGCCGGAAAATCGCCGAGAATCGCGCCGAGCTGGAGCGGCTGGAGACGAACCAGTCGATGCTCGTCGCCCGCATCGGGTTGCGTCCGAGCGAGGCCGCCGCGGGTCTCAGGCTGTCGGCGGATCCAGCCTTCGCCAAGCTTGCGGCCGCCTACGCCGAAGCGAACGGAACCATTCACGAGTATCAACTGCTCTATGGCCCCAACCATCCCGCCCTGACGACGGCGCAAGCCAAGATCAGAGGCGCGATCAACGAGATCACGCGCATCGCGAAGGCCGCGAGCGTCGATCCGTCGGTCGATCTGCGGAGCCTCGTCCTGCTCATTACCACCTCGCAACAGGCCGAATTGCTCCGCACGATCGTTCACAACGAATCCCAGATCGAGGGACGCCGCAAAGAGATCGGGGCCGTCGACAAGGAAGTCGCGCGCGCTGAAGCCGATATCAGCCGCCTGAGCGTCGACGCCGCCAAGCTCGAGAACCTGAAGAAAGACTATCTGGTGGCCGAAGCCGTGTTCACGTCGGCTGTCGCGCGCCTGGATACGAACAAGAGCGATCTCTACTCGTCCTATCCGATGGTGCAGATGATGGCGGCACCGGATCTGCCGACCGAGCGCAGCCAGCCGCAGCTCATCATCGCGATCGCAGCAGGCATCATTGGCTCGCTGCTCGTTCTTCTCGCGGGAGCCGCCACATGGGTGCGCAGAAACTTCGGCCGGAAACTCTTGAAGAGTCTCTGATCTACTGGTCGATCGTCGGCACCTGGGGCTTCTGGCTCCTGGGCCTGCTGTATGTCGTCGGCTCGGCCATGAGCTACGTTCTGCTGCTGGTCGTCGCCTTGCGAGCCTTCGATGCACCGGCCCGCGATGAACCCACGCTGAAGCCGCCGGCCTTGCCCGCTCTCGTCTGGATGGCCGGCATGATGGTCATGCTGTTGGCGCTGGTCGTCGCCCACATCGACCTGGAGCTGGGAACCGCGCAGACGATCAAGTCGAGCATCGGCTGGGCGAAAGGCTGGGCCATCATGGGCATCATGCCGCTCGTCGGCTCGATGCTGGTCGTGCGCCCCGCGATCATCGGTCGTGCCCTCGGCATCCTGGCGTTGCACACCTTGTTGCTGGCGCCGTTCTTCTTTCTGGCGAACAAGGTGCACCTGCCCGGCGATCTCTACGTCTCGCCGCTCTATCGCATCTTCGGTGTCTCGCCGCAGTTCTTCGACGTCACCCTCTATACCTACGACGAGGTGACGGGCAACGCGCGCTGGCGGTTCTATGGGCCCTGGTCCACCGCGGTCGCCTTCTATGCCGGCATCGGCCTCGTGCTCAGCATCCGCGACCGCAGTAGCAACATCAAGGTCGTTTCGATCCTGTCGACGATCGTCGTCTGCTACATGGCGGGCTCGCGACTATCGCTCGTGGCCGTGCCCGCCATCCTCCTGGCCATTCCGTTCATGTCGAACCTTCTGCGCCCGGCGGTATGGCTCGCGGCGGCCGTCGTCGCGACGATCGGCATCCTTTTCTGGCAGGACGCCTTCATGGCCTATCAGGATGCGACGGACGCCTTCAACGCTGCCCGTGCCGCCTCCAGCCGGGTACGCGCCGCCCTCGGCAACATTGCCTACCATCGCTGGGAAACCGGTGAGTTCCTGTTCGGCAACGGCGTCCTGCAGCGCGGCGGGCACGTCGTCGAAACCATGATGATCGGTTCGCATCACACCTGGTGGGGCCTGCTCTTCGTCAAGGGCCTGGTCGGCTTCGTCGCCTTGGCGGTCCCCATGGCTGTCAGCTTCTTCGACCTGCTCTTGAAGTCGCAGACGAGCCGCGTGGCCCGCGCAGCTCTCGCAGTCCTGCTGTCGCTGCTGTTCTTCTCGCTGGCCGACAACCTCGAGATCGTCGCCTATCTCATCTGGCCGGGCCTGCTCTATCTGGGCATCGCGCATGGCCAGCGGCTGCATAATCCGCTGGCGCCGCGCTTGGGCGCTGCGCGGCACTATGCAAACGCCGCCGGTCTGCAAGCCCGTCCCGCGCACTGACGTCGCGCGGGGTCGCACCGCGATCAGATCACGCCGGCCGCCCGTAGCGCCGACAGCTCCGCTTCGGACTTGCCCAGAAGCCCGCCGTAGATCGCGGCATTGTGGGCGCCGATGTCCTCGCCTGCGAAGGCGATCCGGCCCGGCGTCCCTTCCAGTCGCGGCACCACGGCCGGCATCGCCACCTCGCCCAGGGTCGCATCCGGCACGCGGGCGACGTTGCCGCGGGCCGCATAGTGCGGATCCTTCGCAATGTCGGCGGCCGTATAGATGCCGCCGAACGGCACGTTGGCGCTGACCAGCAGCGGCTCGATCTGGTCGAAGGGCAGCGACGCCACCCAGTCCGCCAGCATCGCCTCCATTTCGTCGGCGCGCTTCATGCGCTCGCCGATCGTCGCGTAGCGCGGATCGTCGCTGAGTTCCGCGCGCCCCATCGCCTGCGCGAGCCGTGGCCACACGCCGTCGCCGCCGGCCGCGATCTGCACATAGCGGCCATCCTTCGTCTCGAACGTGCCCGCAGGCGTGAACGTGGGATTGCGATTGCCGATACGCTCGCGGATCTGACCGGTTTGCGCAAACACCGTCATCATCTCCGCGGTGATGCGGAACGGCGCCTCGTAGAGCGCGAGGTCGATGAGCTGGCCCTCGCCGCCGTCCGGCTGGGCGTCCCGCCGGTAGAGCGCCAGCAGCGTGGCCAGGGCGGCGAATGTGCCGGTGTTGTAATCTGCCGTGGGGAAGGCCGGACGGACCGGAAACCGATCCGGGAATCCGGTCGGATACATGTAGCCCGAAAAGCCGAGCGCGATCCGGTCGTAGCCCGAGCGCTTGGCATAGGGCCCCTTCTGCCCGTATCCGGAGACACGCGTCATGATCAGGCGCGGGTTGAGCGCATGCACCCCATCCCAGCCCAGCCCCCATTTCTCCAGCGTTCCTGGCGTGAAGTTCTCGATCAGCACGTCCGCGTGGGGGATCATCTCCTTGAGCAGCGCCTGGCCTTCCGGAACCCTGAGGTTGAGCGTCACGGACTTCTTGTTCCGCCCCTCCACCAGCCAGTGCGGCGAGCGCGCCGCCTTGCCGTCGACCGGCGATCCGCGCAAGGCGTCGCCGCGGCCGGGCTGCTCCACCTTGATGATCTCCGCGCCGAAATCGCCGAGCATCGTTGCCGCGAAGGGGCCCGCGATCAGCGTGCCGATATCCAGCACCCGGATGCCCGAGAGGGGAAGTGTCGTGCTCATGCCGTCAAACCTCGTGTGCCGCTTTGTTGTCGGGGCACAGGCTATTGGGCGCGCGGCGCGAGGGAAAGGCCCGTTTTCACCGGGGGATCATCACCGGGGTGTCGTCGTCTCGAGCGCGGAGTATCGGTGCATGGGTATGGGCGGCGCAGGCACGCGGTCGCACATGCCGAGTCTAGTTCAGGATGTACTTGGCGCTGCTGGCCGGTCCCAGGACGGTGCCGAACAGCGACAGGATTTCCTTGAGATCGCTCACCGCGCTGTCATAGCAGGCGATCGCGTCGTCGGGCATCAGATACGGATTGATCTTGTCACGATGTGCACTGCGGACCAGCTCCTCGATGGGCCGCTGGATCACTTCGGTTTGGCGCGTCCTGGGGTTGCGGCTGATCAGGACCGCATAGCGCCGGGCGTTGGTGGCGAGCGAGCCGCCGACGCAGTTGGCATGGACCAGGCCCTGCAGGAACCGCGTGCCGTAGGGCACGCTATTGGCTTGCTGCGGGTTGCCCTGCTGTCCAGCGCCGGGTGAGGGCGCCGTCAGATTGGACGTGAAGATGCGGATGCCCGGTGGGGTGACCTGGGTCGGGCGAACGAGGGCGGACTGGAAGCAGCCCGACTCCGGCACGTCCACATGATCTCCCTCGATCAGCGGCATGTCGTCCACAGCCTCGCCCGTAATGGCGCCGCGCCAATCCAGCGTGAACGTGCGTCCCTCGCGCGTGACCTTGACGCGGGACAGGTCCGCGTCGGGCCGCACGCCGCCCGCAGCCTGCAGCGCAGCGGGAACGAAGCGCCCCGTCGGGCTGTCGCCGAACTTCGCCAGCATCTTGTCGAGCTTGTCGGAGTCCCTGATGTGGTTGATCCCGTGCCGGCCCTCGCTGAAGACCGCGCCCGTGATCCTGACGTTGATCGGTGCGTACTGGACCGGGCGCGTGGTCAGCTTCAGCGCGTTGCGCACGAAGATGCCGGACTTCACATAGGAATCGGCGATGCGCCGCCCGAGTTCCTCGTTGGTCAGGCCCACCGCGCGCACTGGCCCCGCATAGGGCAACACGACCGTGCCATCCAGGTTGACGACGTAGTCGCCCGAAAAGTCCTGCGCGCCGTAGACGAAGACGTTGAGCCGGTCACCCGGCGAGTAGCGCATGGTCAGGCGCTGGTAATCCGTACGGCGTTTGCCGGTGGATTTGGGCAGGATGAAATCGGAGGTGCCCGCCGGCGCGCACGCCTTCTCCGTGTAGGACAGGCTGCGGGTGCGCCCAAGGCGAGACTTTTCCGGACCGAACAGTTCCTTGTTCGAGTTGACCGGGGGCTCCATGCGCGCGCACGCGCCGACGAGAACCGCGACCGCCAGCGCGCCTGCGCTGCCAAAGGCGATCCGATGCCGCACGGCGAACGCGACCTGCCGCGCCCACGCGCGACCGCTCGTCCTCATGCCATCGGCGACATTGTCCTCGGGCCACGCCACGGCCAACTCCACTTACGCAACACCACAGGCTGTTGCTAAACGGGGACGGTTAAGATCGCGTTAAGCAATGCGCCGTGTCCGGTCTTTCGGCGCTCGTCTGCGATCCTTTGTCGCTTTGGCACGATGACCGTCACGCCTGCGGCAGCACGACGATCGTGCCGCGCTTTCCGCCGGTTTCCACGGCCTGGTGGGCCGCGACCGTTTCCGCCAGAGGATAGGCACCGGCGATGCGATGCAGGCGCGTGCCCTCTTGCAGCCAGCGCAGGATATCCGCCTGCGCCTGCCGGCGTCCGGCCAGTGGCGACGTCGGCAGCAGCACTGCTTGTACGGTTACGTTCTTGCGCATGAACTCGCGGAAGGGGACTGTCGGCGTCATGTCGCCGCGTGTGGCGTAGGCGGCGATGGTCCCGTTGAGCGCGATCACGGCGCGGCTCACCGCGAGATTGCCGCCGAAATCGACGTCCACGATGCGGTCCACGCCCTTTCCGCGCGTGGCATCGAGAATCTCGCGTGCAAGATCGCCCGCGCTACGGTCCACGATCACGTCGGCGCCCGCCGTGATCGCATCCTCGCGTTGCCATCCGGTTCCCACTGTCGTCAGGACGCGCGCGCCGCCCCACTTGGCGAGCTGGATCGCATAGTTGCCGACCGCGCCGCCGCCCCCCGTCACCAGAACGTCGAGCCCGGTCACCGGACCCGACCCGAAGACGCAGCGATGTGCCGTCATGCACGGAATGCCGAGGCAGGCGCCCGCCTCGAACGACACGGCGTCGGGAAGCGGTGTGGCCAGCGTTTCGTCGAGCGCGATCAATTCGGCTGCCGTGCCCCAGGTGCGGCCGTTCCGCTGTCCGTTGTAGAGCCAGACGCGCTGCCCCACCGCCAGCCGTGTCACGCCTGCGCCCACGGCCTCCACCACGCCCGCCCCGTCGCTGTTGGGGATCACGAACGGCCCTTCCATGCCGTATTCCACGCCGCGCCGCCGATAGCCGTCCGCCGGATTGACACCGGAGGCCATCAGCCGGATCAGCACGTCTCCCGCCCCCGGCGCGGGGTCCGGCTTGGTGCCGACCTGAATGACCTCCTCGGCCGGGCCGTTGCGTTCATACCATGCAGCGCGCATGTCCCAGTCTCCCTCTGTCCCGCCTGCAACCCGGCGATGGCAAATTGTTGCTTGTCCCGACTTGCCGCAGCGGCATACTGCCCTGCCAGGAAATGGAAAAACAGGGGAAGGCATAAGCTCTATGTCTCGTTTCGTATATGCGCCGGTCGAGATGCCGCCGGAGGCGGTCAAATTGCGCGCCCAGGTGCGGGCCTTCTGCGAGGAGGAACGGGCCGCGGGTCGTTTCGAGCCGGCGGTCGGTTCGATGGTCGCGGCCGACGAAGCCTTTTCGGCCAAGCTCGGCGAGCGCGGTTGGCTCGGCATGACGTGGCCGAAGCAGTATGGTGGCCATGAACGCAGTGCGCTCGAACGCTATGTCGTCGTCGAGGAGCTTCTGGCCGCCGGCGCACCGGTCATGGCGCATTGGATCGCCGATCGCCAATCCGGGCCGCAGATCCTGCGCCATGGCAGCGAGCGGGCCAAGAACGAGATCCTGCCGCGTGTCGCGGCGGGCAAGTGCTACTTCGCCATCGGCATGAGCGAGCCCGATACCGGCTCCGATCTCGCCAGCGTCAAGTCGCGGGCCCACAAGGTCGATGGCGGTTGGAGCCTCACCGGCCGCAAGGTCTGGACCAGCTACGCGCACCGCGCCCACTATCTGATCGCCCTCGTGCGCACCAGCGGCACGGCAGACCAGCGCCACGTCGGCCTCACGCAGTTCATCGTCGACCTCAAGGCGCCGGGCGTCACCGTCCGCCCGATCTACAATCTCTACGGTGGCCACGACTTCAACGAGGTCACCTTCGACGATGTCTTCGTGCCCGAGGACATGATCGTGGCCGGTGAGGGCCGCGGCTGGGAGATGGTCACGGCGGAACTCGCCTTCGAGCGCTCGGGCCCCGACCGCTTCATGTCGACGTTCCCGCTTCTGTGCGAGACGTTCGACGCCGTGGGCGAGGCTCCGACCGACACGCAGGCCGCCGAGCTTGGCCGCCTCGTCGCCAATCTCGCCACGTTGCGGCGCATGTCGTCGTCGATCGCCGGCATGCTCCAGGCGGGCCTCAATCCGGCCACGGAGGCAGCCCTCGTCAAGGATCTGGGCACCGGCCTCGAACAGGAGATCCCGGAAGTCGCACGCCGCATCCTGCCATCCGCGACCCGGGCCGGCATGCCGAACGATCGCTACACGGCGCTCCTGCACGAATCCCAGATGCAATGTGTTTCCTATTCGATCCGGGGCGGCACGCGCGAGATTCTGCGCGGCATGATCGCCCGCGGTCTGGGCCTGCGGTGAGGAGCGCGAAATGAGCGATATGCGTGAAGAAATGATCCGCACCCTCGACCGCGTCGTCGAGGACATCCTGACGCCGGCCGAGCGTGAAAAGGCCGATGGCGGTGGCACGTCCGACAAGCTGTGGGCTGCGCTCGTCGAGCAGGGTTTCACCGCGATCGGCGAGGCCGATGGCGAGATCGGCTTTGCCGATACCATGGCGCTCGTCCAGCGCTCGGGCTACCACGCCGTGCCCGTTCCCCTGGGTGAGACCATCATGGCACGCCGCCTGCTGGCGCGCGCCGGCATCGCGCTGCCCGACGGCGCCGTCACGCTCGTTCCGCCCGCAGCGGCGGGCGCGCCGGCCGCCAAGCATGCCAGTGTTCCGTTTGGTCGTGCCTGTACGCACGCCGTCGTCGCCGCGGGCCCGGAGCTGCAGCTTCTGGCCATCGACGGTGCCGTCTCCAACGAGGGCATCAACCAGGCCGGCGAGGCACGCGACGACATCGACGTGTCGAAGACGACGGTCGTCGCCAAGGCCCAGTTCCCGAACGCTGCGCGCACGCTGCAGCTCGAAGGCGCCCTGCTACGCACGGTGCAGCTTTCCGGTGCTCTCGAACGCACGCTGGAACACTGCATGACGTGGGTCAACGATCGTGTCCAGTTCGGTCGTCCGATCGCGCGTTTCCAGGCCATGCAGCATGCCATGGCGGTGATGGCCAGCGAGGTCGCCGCCGCCAACGCCGCCACCGACATGGCCGTCGAAAAGTCGATCGGGTCGGCCGATTGGTTCGCTGTCGCGGTCGCCAAGTCGCGCGCCGGTGAAGCGGCAGGTCGTGTTGCCAACGGCGCGCACGCCGCCTTCGGCGCCATGGGCTTCACGCGCGAGCACCAGCTCCACTACGCGACGCGGCGGCTGTGGTCGTGGCGTGACGACTTCGGCAGCGAGGTCGTCTGGCAGACCGAAATCGGCCGTGCCCTGGCAGGTGCCGGTGGCCGCGGTTTGTGGCGCGAACTGACCGCACAAGGCCGACCGGCGGGCGTCGCGCACCCGACTTTCGTCAGATGTTGGCCGGAGCCGATCTGCCCTGCGGATCGGCTCCGGCCTTTTTATAACAGCTGCATTTGCCGTCGTTTGCGCACTTTTTCGTCATCTCGCCTTGCAATCGGGCGCTCTGTCACCTTCATGACACTCGGCAGTTCCAACGGCGATCAGCAAAAGATTTGATTCAGAGAGGCCTGCCGAATCTGGCAGCATATATGGAATTCGCGCATTGCAATGTGGCTTATCGGTGCGGGAAACACGGGCACTTATGCTCGTTGCCACGGAATTGACGTGTAGTTTGGTCGACGTTGGCACACCGATTGCTCAGTCACTTGCAGGTCTGCGTTACACCGGGCCAGCCTCGACACGGCGTTGTGTCGGGCAGTGGAGGGAATTGCGGTTATGTCGCCCGAGAGGACATAGCTGCCTTCGACAGCAGTGCGAAACGACCAATTTCTCGGGCACATCGCGTTTGGCGCGAAAATCCTCGTTTCCGCCATAACAGCGACGCGATCGTGAATTACGAAGTCCGGCTCGGCGTAGAAAGTACGGGTGGAACGGACCGCAAGAGAAGAGGGAACGCGGACCACGGAGCAGATCGAAACGAGAGCAACCACCGCAGGGCAAGAACATGGCGACGACGCGCAGCGAGATCTTCGACATCTACAGCCAGGCTTATGATCGGCAGAAGCAGACCGTGATGAGCCTGCGTGAGTATCTCGAGGGATGCCGCAAGGACCCATCGATGTACGCGACTGCAGCGGAAAGGATGCTCAAAGCCATCGGTGAGCCGGTGGTGGTGAATACTGCGGACGACTCCAGGCTTGGCCGCATCTTCATGAACCGGACGATCAAGGTCTATCCGGCCTTCAAGGACTTCTACGGCCTCGAGGAGACCATCGAGCGCATCGTCGGTTACTTCCGTCACGCAGCCCAGGGGCTCGAGGAACGCAAGCAGATCCTGTATCTTCTGGGCCCCGTCGGCGGCGGCAAGTCCTCGCTGGCCGAGCGCCTGAAGGACCTCATGGAGGCCTGCCCGATCTACGTGCTCCAGGCCGGCCGTGATGTGAGCCCTGTCTTCGAAAGCCCGCTCGGATTGTTCAACCAGGACGCCATGGGCGAGATGCTCGAAGAGAAGTACGGCATCCCCGGCCGCGTCCTCACCGGGTTCATCAGTCCTTGGGCCGTCAAGCGCCTCGACGAGTTCGGTGGCGACATTTCGAAGTTCTCCGTTGCCAAGCTCTACCCGTCCAAGCTGCGCCAGATCTGCATCGCCAAGACGGAGCCGGGTGACGAGAACAACCAGGACATTTCCGCGCTCGTCGGCAAGGTCGACATCCGCAAGCTCGAGCATTTCGGCCAGAACGACGCGGACGCCTATTCCTACTCCGGTGGCCTCAACCGCACGACGCAGGGACTTCTCGAATTCGTCGAGATGTTCAAGGCGCCGCTGAAGATGCTGCATCCGCTGCTCACCGCCACGCAGGATCGTACCTACGTGGGTACGGAGAACGTCGGTGCGATGCCGTATCAGGGCATCATCATCGCCCACTCCAACGAGAGCGAATGGCAGAGCTTCCGCGCCAATCGCACCAACGAGGCCTTCCTCGACCGGATCTGCGTGATCAAGGTGCCCTACTGCCTGCGCGTCACGGAGGAGCGCAAGATCTACGAGAAGCTTCTGCGCTCCAGCGAGCTGTCGCAGGCGCCGTGCGCTCCGGGCACGCTCGACATGCTGGCCCAGTTCTCCGTCCTCTCGCGCCTCAAGGAGCACGAGAATTCCGCGCTGTTCTCCAAGATGCGCGTCTATGACGGCGAAAGCCTGAAAGACAGCGATCCGCAGGCCCGCACGATGCAGGAGTATCGCGATACGGCCGGCGTCATGGAGGGCATGGACGGCGCCTCGACCCGCTTTGCCTACAAGATCCTTTCGGAGACGTTCAACTACGACAGCCACGAGATCGGCGCCGATCCGGTCCACCTCATGCTCGTGCTCGAACAAGCGATCAAGCGTGAGCAGATGCCCGAGGAGGCCGAGCGCCGCTATCTGGAATTCATCAAGGAGGAATTGGCGCCGCGATATGCGGAGTTCGTCGGCAACGAGATCCAGAAGGCCTATCTGGAAAGCTACAACGACTACGGGCAGAACCTGTTCGATCGCTACGTCGCTTATGCCGATGCCTGGATCGAGGATCACGACTTCAAGGATCCCGACACCGGCCAGCTCATGAGCCGCGAATTGCTCGACCAGGAGCTGTCGAAAATCGAGAAGCCGGCCGGTATCGCGAACCCGAAGGACTTCCGCTACGAGGTGGTGAAATTCTCGCTGCGTGCACGAGCGCGCAACGGCGGCAAGAATCCCGATTGGACGAGCTACGAGAAGATCCGCGACGTCATCGAGCACCGTATGTTCTCGCAGGTCGAGGATCTGCTGCCGGTCATCTCGTTCGGCGCCAAGAAGGACAGCCACGCCGAGCGCAAGCACCACGACTTCGTCGAGCGCATGGTCGCCCGCGGCTACACGCAGCGCCAGGTCCGCCGTCTGGTCGAATGGTACATGCGCGTGAAGAAGGCCGGTTGATCGGGCACTTGCCGGCCCCGGCGTCTGGTTGCGGAGCACCTCCCCCGAGTTGCCCCGCGACCGGCAGCCCTGGCCCGCCGTCCGCCCGTAGGACTGCTGCCATGCAAAGCGGAGCTTTGCCTTGAACATCGTCGATCGCCGCCTCAATCCGAAATCCAAGTCGCTGGGCAATCGCCAGCGCTTCGTCCGTCGCGCCAAGGCCGACATCCGCGACGCGGTGAAGGACGCCTTGAAGAAGCGCAAGGTGTCTGACGTCGAAGGGTCCGAGCAGATCAAGATCCGCGCCCGCAGCGTCCGCGAGCCGTCGTTCCAGCACAGCCGCAGTGGCGGCAATCGCGACTACGTTCTGCCGGGCAACAAGGAATACCGCGTCGGCGACGAGATCCCCAAGCCGCAGGGTGGCGGCGGGGGAGGTGGCGGCGGCAAGGCCAGCGCCGACGGCGAGGGACAGGACGATTTCGTCTTCACGCTCACCAAGGACGAGTTCCTCGAGATCTTCTTCGAGGACCTGAAGCTGCCCAACCTCGTCAAGCAGCGCATCAAGGACTTGAAGAACCCCGTGACGCAGCGGGCGGGCTACACGACGGACGGCCCGCCGGCCAAGCTCAACCGCGTGCGCACCTTGCGCCGCAGCCTCGCGCGCCGCATCGCCTTGAAGCGCCCCAAGAGCGAGGAAGTGCTGCGCCTGGAGGAGGCGATCGCCTGGGCCGAGCAGCAGACCCCGCGCGACGAGATCCGCATCGCCGAGATGAAGGCGCGGCTCGAGCGCATGCTGCGCCTGCGACGTTCGATCGCCTACGTGGACCCGCTCGACCTGCAGTTCAACCGCACCGAGCGCGTGCCCCGCCCAGCCAGCCAGGCCGTCATGTTCTGCATGATGGATGCCTCCGCATCGATGACGGAGGGCCTGAAGGATCTGGCAAAGCGCTTCTTCATGCTGTTGCACGTCTTCCTGTCGCGGCACTATCGCGAGGTCGATATCGTCTTCATTCGCCACACCTCCACCGCCGCCGAGGTGGACGAGGAGACCTTCTTTCGCGGCGTCGAGACCGGTGGCACCGTCATCTCGACCGCGCTGGAGGAGATGGACCGTATCGTCAAGGACCGCTACGCGCCCGAGGACTGGAACATCTACGCAGCCCAGGCATCGGACGGCGACAACATCCCCGACGACATGGGCCATTGTCTGGACCTCGTTCGCGACAGCCTCCTGCCGGTCTGCCAGTACTTTGCCTATATCGAAGTGTCCGAATACACGGGGCCGGGCGAGACGGTCGTCTGGCACAGCTACAAGGATGTCGCAGAGGAGTTCCCCCATTTCGCCATGCGCCGCGTCACCAATCCCGGCGAGATCTATCCCGTCTTCCGCGAGCTGTTCTCCAGCGAAGCCGGTGTTTGAGGGAGGGGCGACACCATGACGATGCGCGCAAACAAGCCGCTCTTCGACGGGCCGGAATGGAACTTCGAGCTGATCCAGCGCACCTACGACGCCATCGAGGAGATCGGCGTCGGCGAGATGGGGCTCGACATCTACAAGAACCAGATCGAGGTGATCACCGCCGAGCAGATGCTCGATGCCTATTCCTCCATCGGCATGCCGCTGATGTATCGCCACTGGTCGTTCGGCAAGCACTTCGCGCGTGACGAGATGCTCTACCGCAAGGGCAATCGTTCACTCGCCTTTGAAATCGTCATCAACTCCGACCCTTGCATCAACTACATCATGGAGGAGAACTCCATGACGATGCAGTGCCTCGTCATGGCCCATGCCGCCATGGGGCATAACCATTTCTTCAAGAACAACTACCTGTTCCGGCAGTGGACCCAGGCCGACGCCATCCTCGAATACATGTCCTTCGCCAAGCGCTTCGTCGCCGACTGCGAGGAGAAATTCGGCTTCACCGCCGTCGAGGCGACGCTGGACGCCGCCCACGCCCTGATGAACCAGGGCGTCAGCCGCAACGCCCAGCCGCGCCGCAAGTTCGATCCGGCACGCGAGCGCGAGCGCGAATTTCGCCGTCGCGAGCACGAGGTCGAAATCTACAACGAGGTGTGGCGCACCCTGCCTGGAACGGCGCGGTCGGCCAAGGAGAGCGAAGCGCGCAGCGAAGTGACGGCCGAACAGCTGTCACTGCATCTGCCGGAAGAGAACCTCCTCTACTTCCTGGAAAAGAACGCGCCCAAGCTGGAGTCCTGGAAAGCCGAGCTGCTGCGTATCGTGCGGGTGCTCGCGCAGTATTTCTATCCGCAGCGCCAGACCAAGGTCATGAACGAGGGCTGCGCCACCTTCTGCCACTACGAGATCATGAACCGCCTTTACGAGAAGGGCCTGGTCACGGAAGGCGCGATGCTCGAATTCGCACACATGCACGCAGCGGTGGTCAACCAGCCCGGCTTCTCCGACCGCGGCTATGGCGGCCTCAATCCCTATGCGCTGGGCTACGCCATGATGCGCGACATCAAGCGCATCTGCCTGGAGCCGACCGCCGAAGACGAGGCGTGGTTCCCCGATATCGCCGGCAACATGGACTACATGGGCACGCTGCGGCAGGCCTGGGCCGACTTCCGCGACGAGAGCTTCATCCACCAGTATCTCTCGCCCAAGGTCATGCGCGATTTCCGCCTGTTCCATCTGCACGACGCCGGCGACGCCCCGAACATGCGCGTTTCCGCTATCCACGACGAATCCGGCTATCGCCAGGTCCGCCGGACGCTCGCCCGCCAGTACGACGTCTCGGCCCAGGACCCGGATATCCAGATCACGGATGCGGATCTTTCCGGCAGCCGCAGGCTGGTGCTGACCCACTTCGTCCGCGACGGCATTCTCCTCGACAAGGAGGAGTGCGATCGCACCCTCATGCACGTGGCGAATCTGTGGGGCTATCGCGTGCGGCTGGTCGAGGTGGATGGCGGTTCGGGCAAGACCCTGCGCGAGCACGAGACACTGCCGATGCCGTGATTGCCTGTTGCTGCGGCGCTGCTGCCCAATGGCACGACATGTGGGGGGGTTCCCACAACTGTCACATAATTCTAGTATTGGCGGTGATGAGACGAAACTCCGAGTGCGATTCGGACAGGGAACTGTCAGGAACGGTCTCGTGAACGCACAAGCGGCATCCCCGGAAAGTTTTCCGGCCCTCGTGCTCAACGCCGACTTCCGGCCGTTGAGCTACTACCCTTTGTCCCTGTGGAGTTGGCAGGAGACGATCAAGGCGGTCTTCCTCGACCGCGTGAATATCGTGTCGGAATACGACCGGTTCGTGCGCAGCCCCTCGTTCGAGGTGCGCATTCCCAGTGTCGTATCGCTGAAGACCTATGTGAAGCCCGCCCTCTACCCGGCTTTCACGCGCTTCAATCTGTTCCTGCGCGACCGCTTCATATGCCAATACTGCGGCTCCAAGCACGATCTCACGTTCGACCATCTGATCCCCCGCTCGCGCGGTGGACAGACGCGGTGGGACAACGTCGTCGCGGCCTGCTCGCCCTGTAATTTGCGCAAGGGCGGCCTGATGCCGGAACATGCGGGCATGCGGCCGATGCAGTGGCCCTACCGGCCCACGGTCTTCGAGCTGCATCGCAACGGCCGCCTGTTCCCGCCCAACTACCTGCACGAGAGCTGGCTCGACTACCTCTACTGGGACACCGAGTTGGAACCGTGATGCGAGGGCTGGCGGGCCGCAACGGCCCGTCAGGCGTCGACGGCCGAGATCAGCTGGCTGACCCCGACGATGCGGCGAAGCCCGAACTCCACCAGTTCGGCCGTCCGCGCCTCCACCTGCGTCAGCCGCAGGTCCACGGTCATCATCGCCCCGTCGCCATCCTCGCGCGAGGCATGCAGGCGGCTCGGCACCACGTCGAGCTTGGCGCAGGCTTCGACGAGGCGTGACAGCATGCCCGAGCTGGCATCGGCGGTGACGAGATAGCGAGCGGAAACGAGATCTTGGGCGGCGACGCTGGATGCGACGGCGGCCTGCGCGCCATGCGGCGCGGATACGTGCAGAGACATCGGGGAGGATCCTTCACCACGATCGCGGAATACGAATAAGCACGGGAAACCCGGAGCCCTCAGGCCGCCGGGGCGCTAATTCGAATCGCAATGTGCTGGCGAAGTGTCATGGACCGCACAATGCCACGAACCCACCCTGATCTCAAGCGCGGCGATGGGCGAAGACAGCGATGGCGGGCTGGCGATGATCGCCCATGTGATCCAGGGGCGTACATCTCGCGGAGGGCTCGGCGGGCTCGAATTCGCCTCAGGCATGTCCCGCAATCGTCCACGTGAGCGAAATGACGCCGACGGCGACCAGGCTGATGGCCCAGACGACGTCGAGGTTGAACCAGCTTCGCGCCACGAGCTGCAATCCGAGGTATCGATACACGGACCACGCCAGCAGCCCGCCGGTCACCACGTGCGCGAGCGTATGGACCAGCGACACCAGGAAGGCCATGCCGAGATTGGAATTGATCAGCGCTTGGGCCGCCAGGTGTCCGCTGTCGGGGTCCGACGATCGGCAAATGCCGAGGTAGATGGGAATCAGCATCAGGCCGGCGCCATGCGCGATGGCTATTGCGAAAGACCAAAGGACGAGCCGCGAGGGCGGGATTCGCGCCAGGAGGCGCGGGTGTCTCCGCCGCACGAGCAAAAAGCACCCGAAGCCGATGACGAGCGCGCTCGCGGCGATCTGGATCTGGCGTTGCCAGAACAACAGGGTGCCGAGAAGCGCAAACGGCAGGATCACCGCGAGCATCGAGAGGAGATGACCAGCCGCGAGCGAGCCGAGCGCGACCAGGAAGGCCCGCGAGCGCCGCTCCATCAGGCCCGCGGAAACCGCAAGTGGCCATCCCATCCCGGGATTGAGCCCGTGATAGGCGCCACTCGCGATGACGGCCGCCCAGAGGGCCGCTGGAGTCCAGTCGATATCGTTCAAGGTCAAACCGATGGGTAGCAGAACGAGTCGGTCGAGCAGTCGCCGCCGTCGAGCCGGATCTGGTGCGCCCGATAGCCGGCGGGGAAGCCCACCCAATAGTCCTTTGCCAGTTCGAGCCCGCCGCCGGGATTGGCGACGGCCATCACCTCGGCGCCTGGTATGCCGTCCGGATAGAACTGGTCGTCCCAGGTCGAGTAGAGGGAATTGGTCCAATAGACACGGCTGCCGTCGCGACTGATCTCGACCATCTGCGGGCCGCCGGCATAGGCCGTCCCGTTCGGGTGCGGCGTGCGCCGGGCAATGCCGCCGATATGCACGGAGCCCGTCAATTTGGGTTTTCTCGGCTCCGCTACGTCGTACTGGCGCATTTCACCGGTGCCCCAGCAGGAGACGTAGAGGAATTTGTCGTCCATCGAGAGGTCGATGTCCGTGACCAGCGGTGGAACGGCTCCGAAGCCCTGGAGGAGCGGGGGCAGTTCGTCCTTTTCGGCCGGTTCGGGAGGGATGGTCGCCGTCTTCTCGATGTGGAAGGTGCCGTTCTCCCGCCACCACGTCCAGATGGAACCCTCGAGGTTCGTGGTATCCACGACGACGCCGAGGAAGCCGTGCTCGCGGCTGGGATCGTGTGCTGGCCGCACTTCGAGTGCCATCTGGTGATTGGCGCCAAGATCGATCGTCTGGACGTTGCGCCTTTGCCGCAAATCCCAAAAGTGGACGCGGTGGCCGTATTTGTTGGAGAGAAGATCCTCGGGAACGATGCCGTTCTCGAACTGCGGCGGCAGGGCCCATTCGCTCGAAACCATGTAGTCGCGGGGCAGGTTCCACCAGAAATCGTAATGCTTGTCCTGCGGGCCCCGATCGATCTCCCAGCGACCGAGCACCTCGAAGGTTTCGCAGTCCATGATGAAGATGCCGGGAGGACCGTCGATCCCGTCCTTTCCGCTACCGCCCAGCGTGCTGACGTAGATCCCTTCCGGCCCGCAATGGATCGTGTGCGGGCGCGAGTATCCCGTCTTCTTGAACACCTCCTCGGGCTCGATGATCTTGACGATCGACGCTTTCGTCGGGTCGGGCTTCGTGTCGATCACATAGATCCGCGAGGAGCGAAGCCCCGGAATGATCAGATAGCGACGTTCGAGAAATGCGTGGCCCGTCAACGGTGAGAGGGAGGACGAGCATGCATTCCAGCCGAAATGATGAAACTCGTCGCCTTTGTTCGGCATCGTCACCGTGTGCACGACCTTGGAGTAGGTCGGCGAGCCGAGCTTCGCGTCGACGACGGCCAGGGCATCCGGTTTGGAGGAGTCGGGGCTGAGCAGCAGGGTGTAGGCGTAGTTCTCGACCGGCGCTTCCATGGCGAGCTTCGGCGACGGATAGAATGTGGGGTCGGGACGAATATTCATGACAGCGTTTCCCTTGCCTGTGTGTCTCCCTTTCGTACGCTTGGAGGCGTCCGCGACCCGGAGGGGGGGGCGCCCCGAGCCTCGATGACCGGCGCCTCAATTCAAAACTAAGATCAATTGGCAATAGGACGCAACGTCGCATATCGCTGGTTCGCATATCGCCGGAACAAACCCGATAGCCTCTCGGCTGCCACCCCTCAGCCCCCTGAGGCCCACGCGACTCACCGCCCCCGCTCTCCCGGAAGCCGCGTTCCACATTTCCGCCGCCTGGAGGCCGCGGTCCTTCCTCTCCTTCACCGCCTTCCCGGCCGACGCGCCCTCCCCCCGGCTTCCCGGAAGCCGCGCGGAGCGCGGCTGTCCGGATCTTTCGCGGTCCAGCACGCGACGGGCGTGGCGGCGGGTGTTGGCAATGTCGTGGTCAAGCATCGTTGCGGCGCGGTGCCGGACAGCACCGGGAAAGACCCCGGCTCGGGCAGCGGCCGGGCTCTGGCCCGCCCGCTTGGCCGGGGAACCGGAGGGGAAGGGAAACGCGGAAGCGCGTTAGCAACGCGGAGCGGACCATGTGCGACGCGCCCTCCCCCCGGTTTCCCGGAAGCCGCGCGGAGCGCGGCTATCCGGCAACTTTCGCGGTCCAGCACGCGACGGGCATGGCGGCGGGCGGCGGCGCGGAGGAGGCCCCTCGCGCTCTACGAGGAACCATCGCGCTGCTGCGGCGTTAACCCCGTGCAACACCAGTTCTTTCGAGCCGAAGCGCATCGAAGAGGTGTCCCATGAAAATTCGCATCGCTATTGCCGCGCTGCTGTTCATGATGGTCCAGGCCGTCCTGTTCGGAACAGCCGTGACTGTCGTCCTCTCGACCCCGCTGCGTGACGAGGCCGCGGCTCTCATGCCCCTGGTCATCGTCGTGACGGCCCTGATCAGCACGGCTCTGTCGTGGTGGTTGGCGCCGAGGCTGCGGGCGCGCTACTGGCGCACGCATCGTCCATTGAGCCGGCCGGACAAGGCGCTGGACGCCATGTCCTGAACGCCCGCGCGCCCCGTCACGCGCCGCGCGCCATCGCCAGGCGCGAAAGCTTGAAGATCAGCAGGAACCAGGGCGTCGCGTGCATCAACAGATCGAAGATGTCGATCGGTTTGGTCAGCGTGCCGGCCCACAGCATCTTGAGTTTTTCGACGAGATGCGGCTCGGGGACGAATGGCGCGAGGCCCAGGGTCAGCGCCAGGAGCACGAAGATGTAGACCGGGGTGCTGTCGATGAGGTGCATTCGCGGGCTCCAGGTGATGGCGTGTGGATAGACGCGTGGCGTCATGGCGACCGTCAGCCCCGGTTCGTCATGTCGCGCCTTTTCGCTGACCGGTTGGGCGGCGCCGGTCAACCACGAAAGTAGGCGAGCCGCGCTCGGACCGCACGATCGATCCCAGGCCACGCACGAGGCAGGGATCACGGCTCTACCCTCTGCGAATATGCCACCCCCTTGCCCCCGGGCCGCATCATCGCTAGGCCAGCAGGCATGAGTGAGACCGGAAAAACCCTACGCAGCATCGACGCCCTGGCCGAAGCGGGCCTCCTTGCGCCCGAGAACGCGGCGCGCCTGGAAGCCGTTGCGGCGCGCTATGCCGTCGCGGTGACCCCCGCCATGGCCAGCCTGATGACACCCGGCGATGCCGACGATCCCATCGCCCGCCAGTTCGTGCCCGACGCGCGCGAACTGGAGACGACCTTCGATGAGATGGCCGACCCCATCGGCGATGCCGCGCACGAGAAGGTGCCGGGCCTCATCCATCGCTACCGCGACCGCGTGCTGCTGAAGGTCACGGCCACCTGCCCCGTCTATTGCCGCTTCTGTTTCCGTCGCGAGATGGTCGGCCCCGGCAACGGACCCGGCCTCACCGGTGGGGCGCTCGACCGTGCACTGGCCTATATCCGCGACACGCCCGCCATCTGGGAAGTCATCCTGACCGGCGGCGATCCGCTCATCCTCGGCCCCCGCCGCATCGCCGAGCTGACGCGCCGGCTGGAGGAGATCCCCCACGTCGCCGTCGTGCGCTGGCACACCCGCGTGCCCATCGTCGATCCCGGGCACATTACCGACGAGATGGCGGCGGCCCTGGCCTCCTCGTCCCGCGCCGTCTATGTCGGGCTCCATGCCAACCACCCGCGCGAACTGACCGGGGAGGCGCGTGCTGCCATCCGGCGCCTGCAAGCGGCCGGTATCCAGCTCGTCAGCCAGACGGTGCTGCTGAAGGGCGTCAACGCCGATCCCGATACGCTGGAGGCCTTGTTTCGCGGCTTCGTGGCGCTGGGTATCCGTCCCTACTACCTGCACCACGGCGACCTGGCGCCTGGCACCAGCCACTTCCGCGCGCACGTCTACGAGGGACAGGCGATCATGCGCGAACTGCGCCGTCGCCTTTCGGGGCTCGCCATGCCCGCCTATGTCCTCGACATTCCCGGCGGCCACGGCAAGGTGCCGATCGGCCCACCCTATATCGACGACGATGCGGAAGTCGTCGCCGACCCCAAGGGCAATATCCACGCCTACCCGCCCGATCCCGAGGAATAGCGGCTCGGGACGCGGGTCCTCACTCCACCTTCAGGCGGCGATGCGCGTTCATCGGAATCAGATCGCGCACGCGGCCGATCTGCGCCCGGTCGATGTTGGCCGACGCATAGCCGATGCCGTCCGAGCAGCGGGCGACGACATGCCCCCAGGGGTCCGCGATCAGGCTGTGGCCATAGGACTGCCGCGTGCCGCCCTTGGCGTCCACGAACGGGCCGTACTGCCCGGGCGCCACGATGTAGCATTGTGTCTCGATGGCCCGCGTCCGCAGGATCACCTCCCAGTGGTCCTTGCCGGTCTGCAGCGTGAACGAGGAGGGCACCATGATGATGTCGCAGCCCATCTTGGCGAGCTGGATGTAGAGTTCAGCGAAGCGCATGTCGTAGCAGATGGTGCAGCCGACCTTGAACCCTTCCAGGTCGTAGGTCACCACCTCGCTGCCGCGCGCGATGTCGTCGCTCTCCCGGTAGGGCGTCCCGTCCGGCGCGATGATGTCGAACATGTGGATCTTGCGGTAGCGCGCGACCTCGCGGCCCTCGCGATCGAAGACGCAGGTAGTGTTGTAGACCTGCGACCCGCCGGGTATGCGCTCGATCATGCTGCCGCCGTGGATCCACACCTTGTGCGTCCGCGCCAGCGCCTGCAACGCCGCGTAGGCCGACCCGCCCGGGATCTGGTCGGCGTTCGCCACCTTGTCCGCCGTCGTGCCCCCGCGCCAGTTCCACACCTCCGGCAGCACCAGCACGTCCGGCCGGTCGGTCCCGATCGCCTGCTCCATCAGCGTCGTCGCCTGCGCGATGTTGCGCGCCTTGTCGTTGATCGTATTGGTCTGGACGACGGTGATCTTCATGCAGCCTGTCCTCGCAGTTGCGGCCGGCCCGCGTCCTGGTTCGCATCGCGGCCAGCATAAAAAACATCGGCGCTCGTGTCCCGACCGCAAAGTCCGTCTCAATCCTCTGCGGGCTCGGAACGGACTTTGCGGTCAAAGGGACACGAGCAAGCATTAGAGTTATTCGCCACAGCCAGCGCAATTCGCTCCGGTTCCCTCCCCCCGGTTCCCCGGCCAAGCGGGTGGGCGGAAGCCCGGCCGCTGCCCGAGCCGGGGTCTTTCCCGGCGCTCTCGGAGCACGGCGCCGCAACGTCCGTCG
Organism: Hyphomicrobiaceae bacterium; assembly: GCA_041397775.1. Classification (GTDB taxonomy): domain Bacteria; phylum Pseudomonadota; class Alphaproteobacteria; order Rhizobiales; family Hyphomicrobiaceae. Next base: position 523,054 of record JAWKWB010000003.1, read on the forward strand.
CAAACCGAACCGCGATGGATCCCGGATCGCCGCGCGTCGCGCGCCGTCCGGGAAACCGGGGGAGTGTGGCGTCATGATTGGAAGTCCGCTCGACGAAACCGCCGCGATTATGGAGCGGACTTCCAATCCGCCGCGCTAGACCAGCCGGCGCCGATGTCCTCGTCGCACCTACGTGGCACGTGTCAGGATTCGGAGTCGAGGGCGATCACCTCCCGTTTTCGGGCCAGCGCCGGCAACAGCGGCACGATCAGCATCAAGGCCGCCAGAACCAGACAGGTCGCCGAGATCGGTCGCTCGATGAACGTCGCGAAATCGCCGCGTGACAGGATCAGCGCCTTGCGCAGGTTGTTCTCGAGCAGTGGCCCCAGCACGAACGCGAGCACCAGCGGTGCCGGCTCGTAGCCGAACTTGCGCATGAGGTAGCCGATGAGTCCGAACAGCACCATCACGAACACGTCGAACACGGCCGCGTTGGAGGAGAACACGCCCACGATGCAGAACATCAGGATCAGTGGGAACAGCACCGGATAGGGCACCTTCAACACCTTCACCCACATGCCGATCAGCGGCATGTTGAGCACCAGCAGCATGACGTTGCCGATGTACATCGATGCCACGATGCCCCAGAACACGCCGGGATTCTGCACCATCAGCAGCGGTCCAGGCTGCAGGCCGTGGATGATGAAGGCGCCGAGCAGTAGCGCCAGGATGACGTTGGGTGGAATGCCCAGCGTCAGCAGGGGAATGAACGCGCCACCCGCCGCGGCATTGTTGGCGGCTTCGGGACCCGCCACGCCTTCGATGGCACCTTTGCCGAAGCGCTCCGGCGTCTTCGACAGGCGCTTTTCGAGCGCATAGGACGCGAACGACGAGATCACCGCACCGCCTCCCGGCAGCGTGCCGACGAAGAAGCCCAGCAGCGTGCCGCGCAGCATCGGACCGCGGCTCGCCGCCCAGTCCTCCCGGCTCGGCCACAGGCTGCCGATCTGCGACTTCACCATCTCGCGTCCGAGCTTGTGCTCGAGGTTCGACAGGATCTCCGCCACGCCGAACAGCCCCATGACGACGGGCACGATGCCGATGCCGTCGAGAAGCTCGAGGCGGCCGAACGTCAGCCGCTCCTCCGCCGTGATGGCGTCGGTTCCCACCAGCCCCAGCACCACGCCGAAGCACGCCATCAGCAGCGCCTTGGCCATGGAGCCCTGCGTCAGGAAGCTCAGGAGCGTCAGGCCGAGAACCATCAGGCTGAAATACTCGGCGGGGCCGAAGGCGATCGCCCATCGCGCCAGCGTCGGCGCCACCAGCATCAGCGCAATGATGGCGACCGTACCGGCAAAGAAGGAGCCGAGCGCGGCGATGCCCAGTGCCGGGCCCGCGCGGCCCTGCTTGGCCATCTCGTGCCCGTCGATGCAGGTCACCACCGAGGCCGCTTCACCCGGGATGTTGACCAGGATCGACGTCGTCGATCCCCCGTACATCGAGCCGTAGTAGATACCGGCCATCATGATGATGCCGGCCTCCGGCGGTGCCGAGAGCGTCACGGGCAGCAGGAGCGCCATCGCCGTGACGGGGCCGATGCCCGGCAACACGCCGATCAGCGTTCCAACCAGCACGCCGGCGAAACATGCCATCAGGTTGATCGGCAGCAAGGCGACCGCGAACCCGTGCATCAGGCTGCTGAAGACATCCATGTAACCACCTCAGCTCAGCAGGGGGGCCAGCAGTCCTGCCGGCAATTGGATCTTGAGGAATTTTGCGAGGAGGAACCACACGCCCAGGACGCTGCCCACCGAGACGATCAGCGCTTGCGTCCAGGGCACCGGATCGATCACCCGCATCAGCACGATGAGCAGGATGAAGGCGCTGGGAATGAAGCCGATCCTCTCGAAGAAGAAGCCGAACACCAGCAGCAGGGCGATGACGAGCATCACCTTCTGCCAGCGGGTGTCGCGCCAAAGCGATGAAACGCTCGGACTGGGGTTTGCGAGTGCCGACACGACCACGGTTACCGCCAAGCCGGTGGCGATGACGCCCAGCCAGAACACCGCGAAACCGGAACCCGGTTCATGCAGCTCACCCAGGCCGATCGTGTAGCCTTCCCAGGTGACCCATAATCCAAAGGCGAGCCAGACGAGCCCGCCCCACAACTCCGAGCCGATCGTCTTGCGATCCCCGGTTTCCATTCGTTTCCCCCTCTACGCCAGTTCTCGACGGGCCGTCAATTCGACCGATCCGGCTACTGAACGTGCCGCAGCCGGATCGCCGTGATCGCTTTACTTCGCGAGCCCGGTGGCCGTCAGCGCCGCCTTCTCGACCTCGGTCACCTCCTTGATGATCTTGAGGTAGCCCGCCTGGTCGGCATAGCGCGCCGGGAACACGAAGTTGGCCAGCAGTTCCTTCACCTTCGGGTCGTCGAGCGACTTCTTGAACGCATCGTCGAGCTTCTTCACGACAGCCGGGTCCATGCCCTTCGGACCGGCGATGCCCCACGGGCTGTCGAACACGAGGTTGATGCCCAGCTCCTTCAGCGTGGGCACGTTCGGCCAGTTGGTGGTGCGCTTGTCCGTCCACAGCGTCAGCAGGCGCAGCTTGCCGCTGTCGACCAGCGACTTCCAGCCCGTCGAGTCCGCCTGCAGCATCGTGTGGCCGCCCAGGACCGCGGCGTTCGTCTCGGCGCCGCCCTTGAACGGCACGTGCGTCATTTCGATGCCGGCCAGCTTAGAGATCTGCGCCATGCCCAGATGCAGCGACGTGCCGGCGCCCGGCGTCGCGTAGGTCACCTTGCCGGGGTTGGCCTTGGCGAACGCGACGACGTCTTGCCAGCTCTTGAACTGGCTGTCGGCCTTGGTCGTGATGCCGAACGTGTAGCCCGACAAGTGCGCGATGTACGTGAAGTCCGTCGCCGGGTTCCACGAGACCTTCTTGCCCTTCATCAAGGGCAGCCGGAACACCGTGATCGGGAGCTGCGAAATGGTGTAGCCGTCGGGCTTGGCCGTCTTGAGGGCGAGCGCGCCGAACGTTCCGGAACCGCCGGCCTTGTTCTCGACCACGACGGGCTGTCCCAGCACCTTGCCGGCCGCCTCGGCCATGGCCCGCATGACCACGTCGGTGGAGCCACCGGCTGGCCACGGCACGATCAAGGTCACGGGCTTCGACGGAAATGTTTCGGCCATGGCCAATCCCGCCGCCGGGGCCGACAGGGCGAGTGCTGCCATCGCCGTCATCAATGCGCGTCTGTTCGTCATAGACCCTTGTTCTCCTTGGGTTGCTAGTGTTCCGGTTCCGACATTTGCATCCCCTTGCAGTTCGTCCGCGTGCAAATGTCGGAACCAGAGGGAACACTAGGAACCAATTGTTTCTAGTGTAGCTTTTACATCTGACGTTTGGTCAACGACCCAGCCGCTGGCGGGTGCCGAACGTCAGATGCGCTACACTAGCGTCCTCGCCAACCCGTGCCCTGACGACGTTTGGATCGTCGTCACATCGAGCACGGATTGGGATCATTTGAGCACATATGCGCGGGCAGTGTGCCTCGGCCCCTTGTCGCACCTGCCCGGCATATGCCGTGGTCGGGCCGACGTGCCTACTTGCCCAAGCCGATGCGCTTCACACCCTCCGCCTCGAATGCCGTGATCTTCTTCACGAGCGCCTCGTAGTCTTTGGGACCGGCGTAATTCTCCGCCATGAGGTGCTTGTCCATCACGGCCTTCACTTTCGGATCTGCGAGCGACTTCTTGAACGCATCATGCAGTTTCTGCACGACGGCGGGGTCCATCCCCTTCGGACCGGCAAAACCCCACGGGCTGTCGAAGGTCCAGGGATAGTTGAGGTCGCGCAGCGACGGCACGTCCGGCCAGCGCGGCACGCGCTTTGCCGTCCAGACCATCAGCAACCGGATGCGCCCGGCTTCCACGAGGGGAAGCTGGGACGTGCCCTCCACGCTGATGTCGACGTGCCCGCCCACCAGCGCTGCCGTGGTCTCCGCACCGCCCTTGAACGGCACGTGCGTCGCAGAGATGCCGTCGTGCGCCGAGATCAGCTCCATGCCGATGTGCAGCGACGTGCCCGCGCCCGGGGTCGCGTAGGTCAGCTTGCCCGGATTGGCCTTGGCGTAGGAGATGACGTCCTTCCACGTCTTGAACTTGCTGTCGGCCTTCGTTCCGATCGCGAACGTGTAGCCGGTCATGTGGACGATGTAGGTGAAGTCCGCGAAGGGGTCCCAGGACACCTTCTTGCCCTTCATCACCGGGAACCGGAACACGGTGATGGGAAGCTGGGCGATGGTGTAGCCGTCGGGCTTCGCGGTCTTGAGCGCCACCGCGCCGAACGTGCCGGAGCCACCCGCCTTGTTCTCGACGACGATGGGCTGGCCGAGATGCTTGGAAGCCGCATCCGCCATGGCGCGCGAGACGACATCGGTCGCGCCGCCGGCCGGCCAGGGTATGATCAAGGTGACGGGTTTGGTCGGAAAACTCTCGGCGAGGCTCGCGGTATGCGAAAGACCGAGAAGTGCTGTCGCAAAAGTGAGGGCAACGAGCCCCCACTTGGTCGGGGTGTTCATCGGAAGTCCTCCCTTGTCTCGTCCGGCACCTCTTTCCGGGTGCTGCGGACGTCGTGCAGTGTGCTTGGGCGTCGAGGACTTGTCCACTCCTCCGCGCTGTCCGTCTCGAAATTCGGCGTCGTGCGGCGCCCGCCCCGCGACGGCGCGACCGCGGCACCGCAAACGAAAGAGGGCCGCCCGCTGGGGAGCAGCCCTCGTATGGGATGAGCAGCAACGCCGCGCGTCGTTGGCGCATTGGCGCCGGCTTACAGGCCCAGCACGTCCGACATCGAGAACAGGCCCGGCCCCTTGCCGCGGCCCCACAGGGCCGCCTTTACCGCGCCGCGCGAGAAGATCCCGCGATCCGTGGCGATATGGCTGAGCACGATGCGCTCGCCCTCGGCCGCGAAGATCACGCTGTGCTCGCCCACGACATTGCCGCCGCGTAGCGTTGCAAAGCCGATATCGCCCCTGCGGCGGGCACCGGTGTGGCCATCGCGGGAACGCACGCTGTTCTCCTGCAGCGGGATCTTCCGGCCCTCCGCCGCCGCCTCGCCCAGCATCAAGGCGGTGCCCGATGGCGCATCCACCTTGTGCTTGTGGTGCATCTCCAGCACCTCGATGTCGAAGTCGGCATCGAGCGCCTCGGCCACCTTGCGCGTCACGGATACCAGCAGGTTGACGCCAAGGCTCATGTTGCCGGCCTTGACGATCGTGGCGTGTCGGGCGGCGGCCTTGATGGCAGCTTCGTCGCTTTCGTTGCAGCCGGTCGTGCCGATCACGTGGACGATGCGGGCATTGGCGGCGAGCCCGGCCATCTCGACGGTCGCCTTGGGCGTCGTGAAATCGAGGATGCCGTCGACGCGCGCGATCACCTCCAGCGCGTCGTCCGTCACTGAGACGCCGAGATTGCCCACGCCCGCCAGCATGCCGGCGTCCTGGCCGATGGCGGCCGATCCTTTCGGCTCGACCGCTCCGGCGACCACGCAGCCGTCCATCGCCGTGATGACGCGGACGAGATCGCGCCCCATGCGGCCGGCTGCACCGATGACCGCGAGCTTCATGTCTGCCATTGCCGCCTCCTCGAGCTGATGGATGCGCTATAGCAGACGGCTCGCGGCCCGTGAACCGTACCGGCGGTCAGGAACGGCGGCCTATGCCTTCGCGCGCGCCCGCTCGATCGCCGCCTGGATGAGCTGCTTCGCCTCGTCGGCATCGCCCCAATGGTTGATCTTCACCCACTTGCCGGGCTCCAGATCCTTGTAGTGCTGAAAGAAATGCTGGATCTGGCTCAGTGTGATCTCCGGCAGGTCCGTGTGGTTGCGGACCCGCTCGTAGCGCTTCGTCAGCTTGGGCGAGGGGACCGCGATGACCTTCTCGTCGCCGCCGCCGTCATCCTCCATGACGAGCACGCCCACGGGCCTGCAGTTCATCACCGCGCCCGGAATGATGGCGCGCGTGTTGCAGACGAGAACGTCGATCGGATCGCCGTCCGCCGACAGCGTATGGGGAATGAAGCCGTAGTTCCCCGGATAGCGCATCGGCGTATAGAGGAACCGATCCACGACCAGGGTGCCCGAAGCCTTGTCCATCTCGTACTTGATGGGTTCGCCGCCCACCGGCACCTCGATGATGACGTTGACGTCTTCGGGCGGGTTGTTTCCGATTGCAATGGCGTCTAACCGCATGCTCGCTCATCCTGAGGTTTGTTGCCGTGCGATCGCCCCGAAGGCGATGCGGCCATTTTGTGCACAAGCTCATGTGCTAATCGTCGAGCCGAAACAAGGCATGAAACCGATGCGAAGAATTTTGGCGCTGTCGATCGCACTGCTCGCCCCAGCCCCCCTCGCCGACGTCGCAGCGTACCCGCTGCGCAGCCTCTATACGACGATCGAGCTGTCCAATTGCACTGTACTTAAGCGGCATAAGGACGGCGGCGCCTGGCGGTGCAAGGGCCTTGCCGGCTATCCCGTCTTCGTGGCCGAAGGCGATCTGCGCACCTTCGTCAGCCTGGGCAAGTCGGCCGAGAAGCGCAAGGCCGCGCGCCAGACGCTGCGACCCTTCAACTCGATCTTCGCACGCAAGAGCAAGCGCGCGACGCTGGAGTGGCGCTTCACGAGCCCCGCCGGACGCACCACCCCCTATGCAGGCATCCTCCGTTATTTCATCGACACCAACGGCAGGCACGGTGAAGCCTTGGTGGTGCTGCGCATCACGCCCGCGGAGACGTGTCAGGTCGCCGTCATCGACGCGCTCGCCACGCGCAACGCCATCGCGCTAGCCCGCCGCCTCGCGGACACGACGGCGCGGAACTTCGACTGCCGCAAGGAACCGGAACGGCACGGCGCCCGCGGAGCGGTGCCGCTGTGATCGGCCGAGATCACCGCCACGCGAACTGCGGTTGCCCGAGGTGCGACACGCGCGTAATGCGGCCGTGGAGCGCCACTTCCCGGAACTGGTAGAGCATCGCCGCGGTAGGCGCATAGACTTGCCCGCCCGTTGTCGGCAGGGGGGCCGACATCACCGGCGGCTCGCCCTCGCGCACCGTCACCAGATGCGGGATGGCCGGGCTGTCCAGTTCGGTCATCGGAATGCGAAAGACCTTGGCCACCTCGACCGGATCGGGCTCGATCTCGAGCGCCATGCCGCACCACGCGACGATCGGCGTGATGCGGAAACCCGAGCGCGTCGGCAGGTCGTCGAGCACACCCAGAATGTCGCTCTCGTCCACGGTGATCTTGAGCTCCTCGCGCAGCTCGCGCACCGCCGCCTGTTCGGCCGTCTCCCCCTCGTCGAGCCGGCCGCCGGGAAGGGCGAATTGCCCGGCATGGCGGCGCAGGTTGGCTTGCCGCTTCGTGAGCAGCACTGCCGCTTCGCTGCTGTCCGGCATGCCGACCACGGCAAGCACGACGCCCGCCTGCCGCAGGCCCGGATCGGCGATCTGGATGCGTTCGTGCTCTTTCAGGTTGGTGAGAATGCGTTCACGCAACGCAGGATCGAACGGAAAACTTGCCGACATCGCCGCTCCGTTTCCAGGGGATGGCCGGCTCGATGCGGGCGCACCGGAAAATGGGTGGGTGCGCCCGAAGCCGGAACTGGGAGCCGCCAGGAGGCCGCAATCGGGCGATGCCGTCAAGTCGCAGGGATCAGTAGCAGGGATCAGGCCACTGGGATCAGGCCGCGGCCGACTTGTCCGCCTTGGGGTTCTGTTTCGCCAGCTCTGCGATCTCGTCGGGGCTCAAGCCGGCCAGCTCCTGCAGCACCTCGGCGGTGTGCGCGCCAAGCGTCGCTCCGCACCAACGCAACGGCGCTTCGGCGCCCGGCAGCGCAGGCACCACGCCTGGATGCAGCGTCCTGCCGATCAATGGATCTTCCACGTCCTGCACCATGCCGCGCGCGCGGAACTGCGGCGAGGCGGCGCATTCGGCGGCGGTGAAGATCAGCGTGGAGGGAATGTCGGCCGCGATGCACTTGCGATCGACCTCTGCCGCCGGGAACTGCTTGGTCCAGGCCGAGATCGCGGCATCGAGTGCCTCCACGTTCTTCACGCGCGCCTGGTTGCCGACGAAGCGGGGATCGTGCGCCAGCTCCGGTCGTCCCATGAGCTTTGCCAGCCGTTCGAACAGGGCGTCGGAATTGCCAGCGATCAGCACCCACTTGCCGTCGCTGCAGGGATAGGCGTTCGTCGGTGCCGCCGTGGGGATGCGCGAGCCGGTCGGCTGCCGCACGAGCCCGAGGCTGCCGTATTCGGGCAGCATGCCTTCCATCACGCTCAGCACCGAATCCGTCAGCGCTACGTCGACGACGCCCTTGGAGGGAGGCGCGCTGGGCCGGGCCTTGCGCAACAGTTCGCAGACGACGCCGAGCGCGGCATAAAGGCCCGCGAGCGAGTCGCCGATGCTCACGCCGACACGCACCGACGGGAGTTCCGACGTGCCCGGCGCATGATCGGTGAGGTGGCGCAGACCCCCCATGGCCTCGCCGATGACGCCGAAGGCCGCGCGGTCGCGATCGGGCCCCGTCTGCCCGAAGCCGGAGACGTGCGCGATGACGATGTTCGGGTTCGCCGCCCGCATCGCGTCGTCGCCGAGGCCCAGGCGCTCGAGGTATCCCGGCCGGAAATTCTCCACCACCGCGTCGCAGTTCGCGACGAGCTTCAGCACGATGTCACGGGCCCGCGGCCCCTTGAGGTCCAGGACCACCGACTTCTTGTTGCGGCCGTGGGCGCTCCACCAGACGGAATTGCCATCCTTCTGCGCCCCCCACTTGCGCACGGGATCACCCGACGGCGGCTCGATCTTGATGATGTCGGCGCCGAGATCACCCATCACGCGCGTCGCGAACGGGGCGGCGATGAAGTGTCCGAGTTCCAGAACTTTGATCCCGGCCAATGGTCCCAGGTTCTGCTCCGTCATCCGTCCGCTCCGTGCTGCCGCCGCGTGCCCTTTGTCTAAAGTGGTAGTCGATCCCGCCCGCTAGGTGCTGCCAAACTTCGCTCTATCGTTAGATGAATACGCATGAATTCAGCGAAAACAGGTGCATTCTTGGAAGAATTTGATGATTTCCGGCAGGCAGGTAAATTCGCGTCGCTATCGGCGAAGCGCGGCGGCAGTCATCCCCGGCGTGCGTCGGCTCTGCCTCATGGCGTCCGCCCATCCACGCAGAAGGCATGACTTTCCCGAGCCGGGAACGGCCCTCTCTTCGGGCAGGACCAGTGAAGAAGTGGCGACCCCGGCAGGACTCGAACCTGCGACCATTCGCTTAGAAGGCGAATGCTCTATCCAGCTGAGCTACGGGGCCTAAACCACGGGCCGGCGTGGCGGCGACAGGCTTAGTGTTCCGGTTCTGACATTTGCATCCCCTTGCAGTTCGTCCGAGAGCAAATGTCGGAACCAAAGGGAACACGAGCAACACTATGATTCTAGTGTAACTTGTGCATCCGGCGTTTGGTTGCGGACCCAGCCGCTGGCGGGTACCAAGCGTCAGATGCGCTACACTAGTGCGTCCAACGGCCGATGCGGCCGAACTTGAAGTTGTCTGCGTACGACTTTTGTACAGCCTTGCGCGGCTTGGGCTCGTCGATCCGGAAGGGGATGCCATTGCGCTCGGCATAGGCGACCGCTTCCTCGCGCGTGGCGAAGGACAGCTTCACCTGACCTTGTGTATCGGTGGAGCCGGTCCAGCCCATCAGCGGGTCGACCGCGCGCGGTGCCGACGGCTCGAACTCGAGCAGCCATTCCGAGGTGCGCGCCTGGCCGGACTGCATCGCTGTTTTCGCCGGGCGGTAGATGCGTGCAACCATGCGCGTGCCTCGTGCAAAGATGGTCCCGGCCCCGCGCCTCGAAGGAGCCCGGGTCGGGCACGAAGATTAACCTGGTCGGGGCAGAGAGATTCGAACTCCCGACTTCCTGCTCCCAAAGCAGGCGCTCTACCAGGCTGAGCTATACCCCGACATTCGATCATTCCAGTGCGACCATCCTAGTGCCGGTTTCGGTCGCTTGCGTCAAGCGTCCGGCGTGGTCGGTGCGCACACCGGGCAGCGCGCACGCCGGGACTCCCCACGCCGCCGCAGCCGATCTATCCTCCGCTGCGATACGAGGTAACAGCCGCAAAGGGGAATGCCGTGGCGCTGAAGTCGTCCTACGAATACGCGAAGGTCGAGATCGATGGTCGCTTGATGATCGTCACGATCAACCGGCCCGACGTCTACAACGCCCTTCATCATCTCGCGAACGAGGAGATGGCGGGGATCTTCGACGAATTCCACGAGAACCCGGAGCTTTGGGTCGCCATCATCACGGGCGCGGGCGACAAGGCCTTTTCCGCCGGCAACGACCTCAAGTACCATTCCGAGTACCGGGCCAAGACGGGCAAGCGGCCGCCCATGGCGTCCAAGGGCTTCGGCGGCTTGTCGCATCGCTTCGATCTCGACAAGCCCGTGATTGCGGCGGTCAATGGCTTTGCCATGGGCGGTGGCTTCGAGATTGCGCTCGCCTGCGACATCATCATCGCCTCCGATCAGGCCAAGTTCGCCTTGCCGGAGCCGAAGGTGGGGCTGGCGGCCGGCGCCGGTGGCATGCAGCGCCTGTCGCGCCAGATCCCGCTGAAGAAGGCCATGGGCATGATGCTGACCGCACGTCACGTATCGGCCCAGGAGGGTTACGAGCTGGGCTTCGTCACGGCAGTGGCCCCGCATGCCGACCTGATGGCGGAAGCGCGGCGCTGGGCCGGCCAGATCCTCGAGTGCTCGCCCATGTCGATCCGCGCCACCAAGCAGACGGTCATGCGCGCCCTGGACAATCCCTCGGTGGAGATCGCCATGCGCAACCAGAGCTATCCCGCGTTCGTCGCCATGTCGAACAGCGAGGATACGATCGAGGGACCGAAGGCCTTCGCCGAGAAGCGTAAGCCGAACTGGAAGGGCCGCTGATCGCTGCCGGTCCGCGTTGCCGTCTCGGCCGCCTCGATCCATCCGGGTCGAGGCGGCCGTTCGCATTTTGGGAGCAGACCGTCCGGCGTGCGGCGCTGAGCCGGACGCAGCGCGGGTTCGCCCGACAGCCGCACCTCATCCGGGACGACGCATATAGAGCATTGAAGAAAAAAGAAAAAAAGCCGGTTGTCAGCGATGGCCGCTGTTCACGGCGCGTCAACCATTCCCCGGCGCGGGGCATTGTGCGTATTGAACGTCGTTTATTGTAGTGTTATATGATCGTCGTTCAATTGTGATGAGGATCACACCCATGCGCCTTCTGAAGTGGTTGTCTGGACGCTTTGCCCGCCTCGTCCTCGGCAACGCGGCATCCGCCGCACGACAGGTTCTCGATCGCGAGGCGTGCCTGGCCTACCCGCCGCGCCTGCTGGCGGGCGTGCCGTCGACGGCTGGTGACGCACCGTGCGTTCGGCAGATTGGCCATCTCACGGTCCTGCGAGGCGGGAAGAGCGAATTACCCGCCGAATTTCCAATCCGGCGCGAAATAGCCGCAACTTTACCGTCCGATAACCATTCAGAACCTCAGGAGCCGGAGTTTCTTAACGCTCGTCTGAGAAAAAGAGTGAAAAATTGAAACTCAACGATCCGCCGCAACGCGTTCACCATTCGGTAATTGACCGAGGTCCGTCCATGATCACGTCCCTGCTTGCCGCGCGGCGTTTCGCGCCTCTGTTCTGGTGCCAGTTCTTCTCCGCCCTGAATGACAACCTGGTCAAGCAGGCGCTCGTGCTGCTGATCACGTTCAAGCTCGCCTCGGAGTCGAGTGCGCAGCTCGTGTCCCTGGCGGGCGCCGTCTTCATCGGGCCTTACTTTCTTCTCTCCGCGTTGGGCGGTGAGATGGCCGACAAGCACGACAAGTCGTTCGTCGCTGAGCGCCTCAAGTTCATCGAGATCGGCGTCGCGCTCCTCGCCTGCGTCGGCTTCGCGTTGCACTCCATCCCTGTCCTCTTCGTCGTGCTCGCACTCTATGGCATCATCGGCGCGCTCTTTGGTCCGGTGAAGTACGGCATCCTTCCCGATCACCTGAAGACGGAGGAACTGTCGGCCGGCAACGCCCTTGTCGAAGGCGCCACGTTCATGGCCATTCTGGCAGGCACGCTCGCCGCCGGCTTCCTGGTCGGCGACCGCGTCGAGAGCTGGTGGATTTCCGCGAGCGTTGTCGGGCTTGCCGTTGCCTGCTGGCTGTCGGCACGTCTCATTCCGAAAACCGGAGCTGCAGCGCCCGCGCTCGTCATCACCCGCAATCCGCTGGCCTCCACCGCACATCTCCTGTCGGAGTTGCGCGGCGAGCGCCGCCTGTGGGTCGGCGGCAATATCGTGTCGTGGTTCTGGGCCGTCGGCGGCATCTCGCTCGCCGTGCTCCCCACGATGGTGAAGAGCAATCTGGGTGGCAACGAGGCCGTGCTCTCGCTGTCCATCGCAGCCTTCACTGTCGGCATCGCGATCGGCTCCTTGATCGCAGCCCGCGCCAGCCATCGCCGTCCGAACCTCGCGCTCGTTCCGCTCGGCGCGCTCATGATGGCGATCGTCTCCTTCAAGCTTTCGCTGCTGGTCGCAAGTTGGCCCCCGGTCGCCGAGACGGTCGGCATCGCTGCCTTCGTTTCCAGCCTCCGCGGCGTGACGTTCCTCGCCGCACTCGTCGGCCTGTCCCTGGCGGGTGGCCTCTTCATCGTGCCGGCGTTCGCAGCCGTGCAGAGCTGGGCCGCCGCGGATCGGCGCGCGCGTGTCGTTGCCGCCGTCAATGTGCTCAACGCCGCCTATATGGTGGTCTCTGCGCTCGCCGTCGCCGCACTGCAGGCCGCGGGCGCCAGCACCGCCTTGCTGTTCGGGCTGCTTGGCCTTGCCAATCTCCTGGTCTTTGGTCTCGTGCTCTATGCCTGGGGGCGCGAAGGCGTACAAGACCTGGGTCGTTTCATCTTCAAGCTCTTCCTGCGTCTCGAAGTGCGCGGCATCGAGAACCTCCCGAAGGAGGGTGAGCGCACCGTCGTTGCACCGAACCACGTCAGTCTTCTCGACGGCGCCATCCTGCACGCGGTCCTGCCCTCCCACGCCGCGTTTGCCGTCGACACGGGCATCGCGCGATCGCGCTGGGCCAAGCCGTTCCTGTCGCTCATCAAGGCGTTGACGATCGACCCGACGAAACCGCTGGCGGCGCGCGCGATGGTCAACGTGGTGAAGGACGGCCAGACTGTCGTCATCTTCCCCGAAGGCCGCATCACCGTCACCGGCGGTCTGATGAAGGTGTACGACGGGACCGCCATGATCGCCGAGAAGGCAGATGCGTGGGTCGTGCCCGTCCGCATCGAAGGGCCCGAGCGCTCGCCGCTCAGCTATCTCTCGCGCAGGCAGGTCAGGCGCAGTTGGTTCCCCAAGACGACGGTCACGTTCCTCGCGCCGCGCAAGATCACGGTCGACGCGGCGCTGAAGGGCAAGGCGCGACGTCAGGCTGCCGGCGCGATCCTGCAGGACATCATGGTCGACACGGCCGTCGAGACGGCACGTATCGATCAGACGCTCTTTTCTGCACTCGACGAGGCGCGCCGCCTGCGTGGCGCCGCCCCCTACGCCCTCGAGGATGCGCTCGGCGGCAAGCTCAGCTACCGCAAACTCATCGCTGGCGCACAGGTCCTCGGCGCCAAGCTCGCACCATACGCGCCCGAGGGCGACGCTGTCGGCGTCATGCTGCCCAACACGAACGCCGTCGCCGTCACCTTCTTCGCCTTGCAGTCGATCGGCCGCGTCCCCGCGATGATCAACTTCACTGCCGGTGCGGTGAACGTGCTCGCGTCATGCAAAGCCGCGAACGTCGGCGTCGTCGTCACCGCGCGTGCGTTCATCGAGCGCAGCCGCCTGCAGGATCTCGTCGCGCGTCTCGAAGCAGCCGGCATCCGCGTCGTCGATCTGGAAGCGATCCGGCCTACCATCACCTGGCGGGACAAGCTTGCCGGCATGTGGCGTGGCGCGCGCCCGCTCGCCATGCGTCAGCCCGGCGAACCGGCGGTCATCCTTTTCACGTCGGGTTCGGAAGGCACGCCGAAGGGTGTCGTGCTGTCCCATCGCAATATCCTCGCCAACACGTCTCAGTGCCTGGCGCGCATCGCAGCCAACGGCGAAGACAAGGTCTTCAACGTGCTGCCTGTCTTCCACTCGTTCGGTCTGACGGGCGGTCTGATGATGCCGCTCGTCGGCGGCATTCCCGTCTATCTCTATCCCTCGCCGCTGCACTATCGCATCGTGCCCGAGCTCGTGTACGGCTCGAATGCGACGATCCTCTTCGGCACGGACACGTTCCTTGCGGGCTACGCACGCACGGCGCATCCCTACGACTTCCACAAGGTGCGCATCATCATGGCCGGCGCGGAGGCCGTGAAGGAGCGGACACGCTCACTATATATGGACAGGTTCGGCGTGCGCATCCTCGAAGGATACGGCGTGACGGAAACGGCGCCGGTGCTCGCGGTCAATACGCCGCTCGCCAATCGCGCAGGCACGGTCGGCCGCTTGTCTCCGCTGATGGAAGCGCGTCTCGATCCCGTCCCCGGCATCGTCGAAGGCGGTCGCCTCTTCGTGCGCGGGCCCAACGTCATGCTCGGCTACTATCGCGCGGAGAATCCCGGTGTGCTCGAGCCGCCCGCGGATGGCTGGCATGACACTGGCGACATCGTGACGATTGATGATGACGGCTACATCCGCATTCGCGGTCGTGCAAAGCGCTTTGCCAAGATCGCTGGTGAGATGATCTCGCTGTCTGCGGTCGAAGCGATGGCGGCCGAGTTGTGGAGTGGTGCGCTGTCGATCGTCGTGTCGTTGCCCGATGCACGCAAGGGCGAACGATTGGCGCTGCTCACCGAAGAGAAGAGCGCTGCGCGCGAAGCCTTCTTGCGTCACGCACGATCGAAAGGCGCATCGGAGCTGTCGGTGCCTGCCGACATCGTCATCGTCGAGCGCGTTCCATTGCTTGGATCGGGCAAGCCCGACTACGTCGCAGCGTTGCGTCTTGCGGAAGAAAAGACGTCGCGTGTGCGCGACGTCGCGGATGATAGCGAAGCTGCTTGATGCACGACATGCGCTGCTCGCGTTTCGATCGCGCGAATGCGAGCGGCGCTTTTCAACTTCATCTTTCAAAAAAATGAGGATTTGCCGCAACACTTCTGCCTGAATGCATGGATTTTCCAAGGCAGAATTCTTTTTCCCAGTCAACAGCGCAAATAAATATGGGCATATGTTTTGTGCTCGAGCTGATTCGAGCATTCATGCAACAAGGGAGAGAGTGAATGGCTAAGGCAGCAGCAAAGAAGGCCCCGGCGGCGAAGAAGGCTCCGGCAGCGAAGAAGGCTCCGGCGGCGAAGAAGGCCGCGGCGGCGAAGAAGGCCCCGGCAGCGAAGAAGGCTCCGGCAGCCAAGAAGGCTCCGGCGAAGAAGGCCGCCAAGAAGGCCGCGAAGAAGTGAAGAAGTGAGGTGTGGCGCGGAGCTCGGGCCTGCTCTGGGCAAGCAGTGTTTCAGGCGACCCCCGCACCAAACGGATTATCGCCGATGAGGCGTATCGAGACCGGAGGAACAAGTCCTCCGGTCTTGTTTTTTTTGGCAAGGCGTTGCGGGATTGGGAAAGGGCGCTCGCTGAGAAACGCCGATTCCCGGGCACTTTCAGAGATCAGCGGCCAGCGGCGTAGCCCTGCATGCCGCGCGGATTTGCGGCCGCCCGCCGACGCACACCCTCCTGCGAAGCCGCCGTCAGGCGTCCTTCCGACCAATCCGGTCCGACTTCCACCTTGTGGCCGCGCCGCTTCAATTCCTCGATCGTCGCAGGCGGCACGCGATTCTCCAGCACGACGACGCCCGGCCGCGCGGCGCGGGGCCAGAACGAGGCGGGGAAGTGCTCGATATGCCACGCTGGCGCATCGATTGCTTCCTGCAGGTTCATGCCGAAGTGGGCATGCCGAATGAAGAACTGCGAATTCCACTGGTCCTGCTGGTCGCCACCCGGCGTACCCCAGGACATATAGGGCTTGCCGTCGCGCATCGCCATGCCGACGGAGAGTGTCGAACGCGGGCGCTTGCCCGGCGCGAGGGCGGCGGGATGCGTCTCGTCGAGCCAGAACATCTGCGCGCGTGAGCCAAGTGGCCAGCCGAGCTCGGGAATGACGGGCGACGATTGCAGCCACCCGCCGGACGGCGTTGCCGCGAACATGTTGCCGGCCTTGTCGATCACGTCGATGTGCACGGTGTCGCCCCGGGTCTCGCCCATCGCGCCCACGGTCGGCTCGCCCGCGCCACCCGCCGACACCGCGACGCGGCCATCGGCGACGCTCTTCACGATCACCTTGCCGCCATAGCCGTCGATCTTGCCGGGCCGCTGCTCCATCGACGCCCACTGGCCGATCTGGCGGCGGCGATCCGAATTGTAGCGCTCCGAAAGCAGCGTATCCATCGGCACGTCGGCGAATTTGGGATCGCCGTAGTAGGCCTCCCGATCCGCGTAGGCGAGCTTGGCCGCCTCGATCCACAGGTGGATGAAATCCGGGTCGGTAGGAGAAAGCCGCTCCAGATCGAAGCCCTTGAGGATCGCCAGCGTCTGCAGCATCGTCGGCCCCTGCGTCCACGGACCCGGCTTCATCAGCCGGTAGCGGCCGTAGTCGAGCGCCACGGGATCCTCGATCGTCGGCAGCCATGTGGCGATGTCTTGCGCCGTCAGCACGCCGCGATGGCGGCGCCCCGTCACGTCCATGACTTCGTTCTGGGCGCAGAACCGCCCGATCGATTCTGCGACGAAGCCTTGGCTCCAGGCGCGGCGCGCGCGCTCGATCTCGGCTTCTCGCGTGCCGCCACCGGCCTCGGCTTCCTTGAGGATGCGCTCGTAGGTGTCGGCGTGGGCGGGGTTGCAGAACAGCGACATGGGCTTTGGAATGTCGCCATTCGGCAGATAGACCGCCGCCGAGGTCGTCCAATGCTCGCGGAACAGATCCTTCACCGTCGCGATCGTCGCGCAGGCTCGCTCCACGATGGGGTGGCCGTTGCGCGCATATCCGATCGATGGCTCCAGCACGTCACGCAGCCGCATGGTGCCGTAGTCGCGCAGCACCATCATGAAGGTCTCGAACGTTCCGGGAATACAGGGCGCCAGCAGACCGGTGCCGGGCACGATATCGAGGCCGAGGTGGTCGCGATAATGCGCGATCGTCGCGCCGGCCGGAGCCGGTCCTTGCCCGCAGACGACCTCCGTCTTGCCCTTGCGCGTGTCGTAGACCATCACCGGCACATCGCCGCCCGGTCCGCACAGATGCGGCTCGACCACTTGCAGCGTGAAGGCCGCCGCAATGCCGGCATCGAAGGCGTTGCCTCCGCGCTCCAGGATCGACATCGCAACCGCCGTGCCGATCCAATGCGTCGTGGCGCAAACGCCGAAGGTGCCGTCGATCTCTGGGCGCGTGGTGAAGGCACCAGCGTTGATGTTGGCCATGGAAAGTCCCTGTTGCTTGCGGATGGGGCGCGTTTCGGGCGCGCATCATAGGCGGGCTTCGGCGCGCGACCAAGCACTTGCAAGTCTCGCGTCGGATCAGCCGTGAACCAGCACGATGCCGGTGATGATGAGCAGGCAGATGTGGCACGCCGCCAGCAACAGGCCCCAGTGCATGGTCGTCGCTTCCGCACCCACGCCACGGTTCGGCAGCGACGCGAGCAGCAGCGCGGCGACCGGCAGCGAAGCCATCGCGACGTGTCCGCCGGCCCCGTTCTGCAAGGCCGCAAACAACGGTACCTGACCCAGGCTCGCACCGGCCGCGGTTGCAGACGGCATGAAGAGTGCGCTGGACGTCACGCCGGAGCCGGTGATGAAGCCACCCATCGCGCCGAGCAGCACCGTCGCCACGACGGCGCCATTGCTTCCCAGGCCTTCGATCAGCCCGGCCAGCGCGCCGATGGCGCCGCACTCGGTCAGCAACCGGGCCGACAGCATGAAGATGGCGATGCTCGTGATCGGCCGCCACGCCCGCGCCAGCACGATGCGCACCGTATGCGCGTCGAGGCCGTCGGCGGCGGCGAGCAGTGTCGCCGCCAGCAGCGCCACGCCTGGCGACGTCAACAGCGCAAAGCTCACGCGATCCGTCGCGATGACGAGTGCGCGGCTCTCCGTGCCAAGGAGGGCCAGAGCCAGTTTCTGTACGATCACCGCGCCGAGCAGCCAGAAATAGGGTCGCAGCCCCCGGGCCTTGAGCGCCGCACCCAATCCATCACGCGCACCCGCCGTCGCCGCCAGGAACACGAGCACCGCCAGCCCGCCGAACGCCCCGGCAAGCTCTATTCCCAGGAACCGCGTGGTGAGGGCCAAGACGCCCCACAGCACCGCGCCCGCCAGAAGCGCCACGACGTGATCGCTCCACCGCCGGGCGCCGATCAACAGAACGCACAGCCATGGCAGCACGAAAGCGACCGGGCCGCTCACGATCGCAACCCAGCCGGCAAACGTCTCGATCGGCAGGCCCACGAGTTTCGAGCCCACATGCGCCGAGATCGCCAGTGCCCCCCATGGCATCAGGCTCATCCCGATCAGCCCCAGCCCGATCGCGCGGTTCTGGTCCGTCAGGCGCAGCAGGATCGGCACGGTGATGAGAAGCGATACTCCCATGCCCGTAAGGCTTTCGATCGCCACGCCGACCCCGACCGCAACGAGGATCGCCTCCCGCGCCGGTGCCAGCGAAAGCGAGGCTATCACCCCGCCGATGGCTTCGGGCGCATCGCGTCGCCGCGTGGCCTCCACGAACAGCAGGCCAGGCACGATCATCGCAGCCACGATCAGGGTGAGAACGCCGGCATCGGGCACCGCGCGCGCGACTGGCTCACCGGCAGCACCACCCGATATCTGCGTCAGCAGCACGAAGACGGTCGTGGCCAGCGCCGCACCCGCCGCCGCAAGCCCGCTCCAGCGCAGGGCGAGCGTGCACACGAGCACGGCAACCGACGGCAGCAGCGCAAGCGTAGCCAGCATCTGGGGGAAGCTCCACTTTCAGGCTTGCAGCGCGACCGGGGACTGAGGGACCGCGCCAGCCAGGATGGTGCGTGCGAGAGGCATCAGCCCCGGTGGGCGGATGATGTCGCCAGTGGCGTCGAGGTCGTCGAGGTGCCACCAGCCCATGCGGCTCATCCAGCGCTTGTCGCCGTCCTGCCAGCCGCTGTCGTCGAGTGCGTGCGAGGGTGACCGGTAGAGATAGTAGCGCTCGATGGCGCGATAGCGCCGGCCATTCCAGGGGTACACCACGTCGCGGTGCGCAATGCACGGCAGCGGTGCCGTTGGCGACATGCCCGTCTCCTCGCGCAGCTCTCGAATGGCTGCATCCGCGTGCGTCTCGCCGCGTTCCAGTCCGCCGCCCGGCAGCGCCCAGAACCCCAGGGCGTCCGGTCGGCGCTCGGGTTCCACGGAATGACCGAGGCGCGCGAAGAAGAACAACACGCGGTCGTCCGGCGCAACCACCAGAATGCGCGATGTCGGCCGCCTGATGATGACGTTTGCCGATGTACCCGTCACGCGCCGCCGCTTTCATGGCCGCTGTCGGGCGGCATCTTGATGACGTCCTCGACGAGTGCGAAGGCATCCGCTGCCGGGCTGCCGCTGTCGTACTGCGTAACGAATGCGACCGGATCCACGCCCAGCTCGAGCAGCGGGATATCCGTGCGATTGAGCGCACGGATGACCGACGACGTGACGGACCTATGGACCTGTGCGTTCGCCGGCAATGCGTCCGCGCTGGTCACCAGCCGCAGCGATTTGGCATTCTCACGCCCCAGGCCCAGCGTCGAGCGCGGCTGCATCATGCGCTCGCGCGTCAGGAACGAGCGCATACCCCCGATGAAGAGGGCGCTGTCCGCGCGCCAGGCTTGGCCCGCAGCCGACCCCGCGGATGCCGCCATCGCCGCCTCGCTCTCGTACCAGAGCTCCACGATGCCGTCGAAGGGGGCAGCCGGGCCTGCAGCATCGGCAACGGGCCGCGACACGCAGTAGCCGGCGATACCCGTGATGTCGGCCCACATCGGAATGTGCACGTCGCGCCAATAGCGCTCGAATTCGGCGAGCGTCGCGCCGGGCATGCGTCGCGTGAACGAGAAGACCTTGATCATGGGCAAGCTGGGATCGCGGAGAGGCGCGCTCTGGCGCGGGTGGATGGATACGGGACAGCCTACGGCCCGCGCGTCCCAATGATCAACTGCCGAATGCGATCATCGAAAGCGGCGCGGCCGGCCTCTTTCGAGACCGGCCGCGCTTCAGCCCCCGCTTCATCAGATCGGGCGCCGTCCCTTCGGACCCCCCAAGTGGCTCGATCTGACATTCGATGCGCCACCGCTCGATAATTCCCCCGAATATCGAGCGGCGGCGGACCCCCGCAAGGACGGCGCGTTGCATCCCCCGATTTGGCGCTGCCGTCCGTCGAGGGGCAACATACGCACGGCCACAAAGGAGGCAAGACGGTGCGTTCTTCGTGACCGATGTTTTCCCATCCGGCACACCTTCGACGAGGGCACGACGCAGCCCTTGGCGCTGACGATTTCTCACCTGCGCCGCCATGACCAAATTTTCGCCGCGATTGGGCATCGCCTTGAGAATCCGATGGGTTGCGGGCTGTGGCTGCGACGTCCTCGAGGCGAGGCACGGCCTTCCCGGCGTTTGTCCACAGCAATTCGATTTGCGTCTCGGCGACCCGGCGCGAGCCCTGAGCGTGCCATTGGTGCCACAGACAACCCAATGTGAAGCAGCCCCCGCCTCCGCCGAGCGACGGGGGCGCAGCCTCAGCGCGCGATCTCGGCGTCGAGCATCGCGCGGACGTTGTCGGGCGGGGCAACGGGCTTGCGCGTGTCGAGGTTGAAGAACACGTTCACGGCTTCTGCCGTCGCATGGCAGGTGTCGCCGATGAAGAGGCCATACCCGCTGGTGATCGACTTGTTGCCGACCCTGGTGAAACGCGAGCCGATCTCGACCGTGCCGGGATAGAAGAACTCGCGGCGGAAATCGATGGCCACGCGGGCCAGCACGAAATCTATGTTCTCGGCGCCGCTGCCGCGCTTGGCGAGGCCGCCTTCGTTCATCAGTTTGTAGAACAGCTCGCAGCGCCCGGCCTCGAAGTAGGCCGAAGTCGCCACGTTGTTGACGTGGCCCAGCATGTCCGTGTCGCTGAAGCGGATGGTGACCGGCGTGAACAGTCTGAAGGTCTCGCGCTTGGTCAGGTCAATTCGGCTCTGGTCAGCCATCGTTCCTCTCGCCTATCGTTCTTGGAAAGCCCGGCATGGATGCGGGGATCGCCCGCCAAAATCAAGCGCTACACTGGGAGGACGAAAGGAAACGCATGCAGACACCAGGGCCGCTAGCCGGCATTCGCGTTCTGGATATGAGCCAGGGCATCGCCGGTCCGTCGTGCGGCGGGCACTTCGCCGAGTTCGGTGCTGACGTGATCAAGATCGAGCCGCCCGAAGGCGACTGGATCCGCGCACTGGGCTCGCGCGTCGCAGGCTCGTCCTCGCCGACGGTGCTCTACAATCGCGGCAAGCGCAGCATCGTCGTCGATCTGCGCAAGCCTCGAGGGCGTGATCTCGCATTGCGCATCGCCGGCACCGCCCAGGTCGTCATCGAGAGCGCCCGTCCTGGCGTGATGGAGCGCCTTGGTCTCGGCTTCGAGGCGATCCGCAAGCATCAACCCGACATCATATATGTGTCGATCTCCGGCTTCGGGCATGTCGGGCCTGATCGCGAGCGGCCGTTGACCGATACGATGGCGCAGGCGAAGTCCGGCCTCATGAGCGTCATGCGCAGCCGCGACGGCGCGCCGGTGAAGATGGATGCGCCCGTCATCGACGCCGTCACGGGCCTCTATGCGTTCCAGGCCGCCAGCATGGCGCTCTGGGGCAAGGTGCCCGGCAGCGGTGCACGCCATCTCGATATTTCCTTGATGCAATCCGCCGCGCATATTCTGGGACCCGGCATCCTCGAGTGGAACTACGTCGGCCGCGCGCCGGGCATCCTCAATCCACCTGCCGGAAACTATCGCACCGCGGATGGCTGGATCGCCATCACCCTCGTCAACGAGGCCCAGTATCGCGGCATTTGCCGCGCGGCGGAGCGGCCGGATCTCGCAGATGATCCGCGCTTCGACACGGTCGCTGGCCGCAAGGAGAACCTGGGCGAGCTGCGCCGCCTCCTCGACGATGTGCTGGCGACGCGCACGACCGCCGAATGGGTCGAGCGCTTCGAGCAGGAAGGGGCGCTCGCTAGCGCCATCGCGACCTATGGTGACTGGCTGGACGATCCCCAGACACTCGCAGCCGATGCCGCGCCGCGCTATGCGTTCGCGAACGGCGAGAGCGTGCGCATTCCGCATCTGCCGGGCCAGCCGCCGAACGCCGCGCACGTGCCGGCGCTCGGCGAGCACGGTGCGGCCGTCCTGGCCGACCTGGGCCTCCAGCCGACCGAGATCGAGGACCTCACCGCTGCCGGCGTCGTCAAAATCGCCTGAACCCCAAGTCTTAGGAGCCGATCACTTATGACCACCGACGCCAAGCGCCATCCCTCGCCCTATGGACCGCAGCGCTATCTCGAGGATTTCGAGGTGGGGGAGACGTTCTACATCCCCTCGCGCACCGTGACGGAGGCGCACTTCCTGGCCTTTCAGGCAGCATCCGGCGACAACCACCCGATCCACTACGATCGCGAGTTCTGCAAGAAGCACGGCCATCGCGATCTGCTCGCGCACGGCTTCCAGGTGGCGATCCAGACGGCGGCGGGCGCCGGCATCTTCCCCTATCTGGTCGAGGACGCCCTGATGGGCTTCATCGAGCAGTCCTCGCGCTTTCTCAAGCCCGTCTACGCCGGCGACACGCTCTACCCGATGCTGGAGGTGGCGGAGATCAAGCCGCAGCGTACGACGGGCGTCCTGACACTGCGCTCCACCGTGCGTAACCAGCGCGACGAACTGGTGATGGAGGGCCTGCAGCGTTACCTGCTGCGCAAGCGGCCCTCCGCCTGATCTATCGCGGGCGACCGCGTCAGGTATTGTCGCCCATGAGTGTTTCGATGACGGCCTTCGTCACGTCGGTCGTCCGTGCCGTGCCGCCGAGATCGGGCGTGTGCAGGCTCTTGTCCGCCGTGACGCGCTCGATGGCCCGCATCAGGCGCTGCGCGGCGACCGGCTCACCCAGGTGCTCGAGCATCATTACCGTCGACCAGAACGTGCCGACGGGATTGGCGATGCCCTTGCCCATGATGTCGAAGGCAGAGCCGTGGATCGGCTCGAACATCGAGGGGAACTTGCGCTCCGGATTGAGGTTCGCCGTCGGCGCGATGCCCAGCGAGCCGGCCAGCGCCGCCGCCAGGTCCGAAAGGATGTCGGCGTGCAGGTTCGTCGCCACCACCGTGTCGATGGTCTCCGGCCGGAGCGTCATGCGCATCGTCATGGCGTCGACCAGCATCTTGTCCCACGTCACGTCCGGGAACTCGCGCGCGACTTCGACGGCGATCTCGTCCCACATCACCATGGCGTGACGCTGCGCGTTCGACTTCGTCACCACCGTCAGCAACTTGCGCGGCCGCGACTGCGCCAGCTCGAACGCGAAACGCATGATGCGCGTCACGCCCGCCCGCGTGAACATGGCGACATCGGTCGCCGCCTCCTCGGGATGGCCGCGATGCACCCGCCCGCCGACGCCGGCATATTCACCCTCCGAGTTCTCGCGCACGATGACCCAGTCGAGCTCGGGTCCGGTCACATTGCGCAGCGGGCTCACGATGCCCGGCAGGATGCGCGTGGGCCGCACGTTCGCGTACTGGTCGAACGGCTGGCAGATGGCGAGGCGAAGGCCCCAGAGCGTGATGTGGTCGGGGATGTCGGGCGCGCCGGCCGAGCCGAACAGGATCGCGTCGTGGGTCTTGATCTGGTCGAGCGCATCGGCAGGTATCATCGCCCCGGTCTTCTTGTAGCGTTCGGAGCCCCAGTCGAAGTGATCGACGGCGACCTTGAAGCCGCGATCACGCTCGGCACAGGCATTCAGCACCTCCACGCCCGCCGAGATGACTTCCTCGCCGATGCCGTCGCCGGGAATGGCGGCAATCCGATACGTGCGCATGCGCTGTCGTCCTTCGTGATGGTTTGAATGCGTGTGCGGGATCGGCCCGCCTCGGCGCCCGTCATAGCGGCCCGCGCGTCGCGTGCAACCGAATTGCGCGGCATCCCGCCAATCATCGCGAGACGCCACAGTCCCCGGTTTCCCGGACGGCGCGCGGAGCGCGGCGATCCGGGATCTATCGCGGTTTGGTTTGCGACGGACGTTGCGGCGCTGTGCTTCGACAGCGCCGCGAAAGACCCCGGCTCGGGCAGCGGCCGGGCTTCCGCCCACCCGCTTGGCCGGGGAAACGGAGGGAGGGAACCGGAGCGAATTGTGCCGGCTATGACGAACAACACCGCTGCCTGCTCGTGTCCCTTTGACCGCGAAGTCTGCTCCGGGCCAGCCGGCGACTGAGACGGACTTTGCGGTCGGGACACGAGTATGCGAAGGGTGAGGCAAGGACCGTCCCTGCCACAGGCCACCGAAGGTTCACCCATGCCCGCCCGTCCGCGCATCGTCCTGTTGCACGCCACGCCCGTCGCCATCGAGCCGATCCAGGCCTCCTTTGCGACGAAGTGGCCCGAAGCCGAGCTGGTGAACCTGCTCGACGACAGCCTGTCCGTGGATCGCCAGAAGGATCACGATCTCACGCCGGCAATGATCGAGCGCTTCGTCGCCTTCGGGACATATGCCTACCGCATCGGCGCGGACGCCATCCTCGCCACGTGCTCCGCCTTCGGTCCCGCCATCGAGCAGGTCGGCCGCGAGATGCCGGTGCCGGTCCTCAAGCCCAACGAGGCCATGTTCCGCGCCGCGCTCGAGAAGGGGAGCCGCATCGGCATGCTGACGACCTTTGCGCCCTCCGTGGTCACGATGTCGGAGGAGTTCGACGCCTTCGTGCGCGAAGCCGGCAAGGAAGCGACCATGCGCACCATCGTGGTCGACCGCGCCATGGACGCCTTGCGCAAGGGCGATGCGAAAACCCACAACGAACTCGTCGCCGCCCGCGCACCGGAGCTGGCCGATTGCGATGCCATCATGCTCGCGCAGTTCTCGACGTCACGCGCGCTGCCCGCCGTCGGCGCCGCCGTGACCGCGCCCGTCCTGACCGCGCCGGATGCCGCTGTCGATCGCCTCAAGGTCGTGCTCGGCGCCTGAGGTGGACTACCCGGGCGTCACCCCGCCACGGGCAGCCGCTTGCGCAATTCGGCCTTGTGCACTTTTTCCAGCGTCGAGCGCGGCATCTCCGTGACGATGCGAACGTCGCGCGGCACCTTGAAGTCGGCGAGCTTCTCGCGGCAGGCGGCGAGGACGCGCTCCGCGAGTGCGCCGTGCTCGCTCTCCGGCACGCCGGGTGCGGGAATGACGAATGACACGGGCACCTCGTCCAGCATGCGGTGCTTCTGCGCCACGATGGCGTTTTCGTAGACGCCCGGGACCGTTGCGATGACCCGCTCGATCTCGGATGCCGCGACGTTCTCGCCGCCGACTTTCAGCATGTCCTTGTCGCGGTCCGCGAACGTCACCCAGCCGTCCGTCTCCAGCCGGACCCGGTCGCCCGTGATGAACCAGCCGTCCTCGGTGAAGCTCGAGCGCGTCGCCTCCGCATTTCCCAGGTACTCGAGGAAGAGCTGGATGCCGCGCCAGCCCCGGCATTGCAGATGCCCTGTCTCACCGGGCTCGACAGGGGTTTCCATGTCGTCGCGCAGGATGCGGATGTCGTAGCCCGACGCCGGCCGCCCCGTGGTCATCGGCCGGTTGCGCTGCATGAAGTCGCCGATGAGGCCGTGCGTGATCGTCTCCGTCATCCCCCACCAGCCGATCGAGCGGACGCCGAAGTGCGCATCGAACGGCTGTTCGTTGGCGTTCATGCCGAACATGCGGAAGTGATGCTGGGGCGGCGTCTCGTGCTGCATGATGGCCTTGCAGAAGAAGGGCAGCATGGAGGCCCACGTACACTTGTTGCGGGTCGCGATGTCCCAGAAGCGCGATGCCGAGAAGCGCGGCATGAGAACGACGCTGCCGCCCGCCCACATCGTCGGCAGGATCGAGTAGGTGCGCGCGTTGGTGTGGAACGACGGCATCATGACGAGATGAACGTCGGTCTCCCGCAGGCCCTCGTGGACGGCGGACGTGCGCGCGCCCCAAAGCGCATTGCCGTGCGTCCACAACACGCCCTTGGGCCGCGAGGTCGTGCCCGAGGTGTACTGAACGGAACCCAGCCGCCAGGGATCGGGCGCGACTTGGGTGAGGGAGGCCGGATCGCCGGTGAGGCTGGAGAAGGCAGAGGCCGTGTCGGGCCGCTTGCCGGCCGGAGGTTCGGCGCCGTCGACCATGTGCTCGGTGACGGCGAGCCACTTGATGCCACGCGCGGCGCCTGCGACGACTTCCGCC
The DNA here is from genome assembly GCA_041397775.1 of Hyphomicrobiaceae bacterium. Lineage (GTDB taxonomy): Bacteria > Pseudomonadota > Alphaproteobacteria > Rhizobiales > Hyphomicrobiaceae. The sequence goes on from JAWKWB010000003.1 coordinate 549,554, forward strand.
AGTTCGGGCTGCGTCACGGCGGCCGTCGCCCCGCAATGCTGCGCGAAGTAGCCGAGCTCGTCGGCAGACGATCGCGTGTTGGTCGTAACGACGATCGCACCGATCCGCGCCGACGCGAACCACAGCAGTTCCATCTCCGGTGCGTTGTCGAGATGCACCAGGAGGCGGTCGCCGGCCTTGATCCCACGTGCCTGCAGGCCCGCTGCAACGCGAAGGACGTCGCCCTGGAATTGCTTGTAGGTCCAGACGCGCCGCGCTCCCGCGAACGGCTCCCAGATCAGGAACGGATGATCCGGCCGCGTCTCCGCACGGTAGTCGACCAGCCAGTTCACATCCCGGCCGGAAAATGGATTGACGATGCGGCGGCGCTCGTCGTGCGGCGCAAGCGACATGGAAATCCTCCCAGGGTCTTTTCTTGCGTGCGATCGTAGGCGCAATCGGTGCGCCCGGCCAGCACCGCCATTGACCGCCTGTATGGCAACATCGGCAGGCGCCGCGCCGCCCCGAGCCCGCCGGACAGGTCGGCTGCGATGCGGCTGCCTCACGCCGGCGGTTGCGCGCGCGCCGCGCCCAGCACCTCCTGTGGTGTGCGCCCGACCAACTCCGTGTAGCGTGCCGGATCGGTCGCCCCCTCCGTGTTGACGATGAGGACGCGGGCATCGGCATCCAGGCCGATACGCGCCCGCAGGTCGGTGTCCCCCGCGATGCACGTCAGGCCCGCCAGGCCGACGCAGCCGCTCTCACCCGCCACCACGGGGATGTCCCCGGTTTCCGGGTTCGCCAGGCGCCGCACTGCGGCAATAGCATCCTCGTCTTCGACGGTCATGAAGGCATCGGCCACGTGTGCCAGCACGCGCCAGGCCGCCAGAGAGGGCTCGTAGCATTCGAGCATCGCCATCACGGTCGGCTCGCCATCGGGCACTTTCACGGGATGCCCCGCCTTTACCGTCTCGAAGAGGCAGGCGGCGCGCGATGGCTCGACGACGACGAATGTGGGTCGCTTGTCGCCCAGCGTGACGGCGAGATGCCCGGCCGCCGCCGCCGCGATACCGCCGACCCCGGCCTGCACGAATACGTGCGTCGGCGGCGACGGCAATTGCTGCAAGGCTTCCTGGACCAGGACGGTGTAGCCCTGCATGACGAGGCTGGGAATACGGTCGTAGCCGGGCCAGGACGTATCGGAGACGACGGTCCAGCCGTTCGCCGCCGCGACTGAGGCCGCTTCCGCGACGGAGTCGTCGTACGTTCCCGCGACGCGCACCATGCGCGCGCCGAAGCGGGCTATGGCGGCGACGCGGCTGTCGCTCACCCGCGCATGCACGAACACCACGGATGCCGCGCCGACGAATTGCGCGCCCTGCGCCACCGAGCGCCCGTGGTTGCCGTCCGTCGCGCATGCGAACACCAGCGAACCGGCGATCTCGCGAACCGCGGGGCTGGATAGTTCGCTGATCGCGATGGGCCGTCCCAGCCGCCGGCTGGCTTCCTCCAGCGTCAGTCGCATGACCGCATAGGCGCCGCCCAGGGCCTTGAAGCTGCCGAGCCCCAGCCGTTGCCCCTCGTCCTTCACGTGGAGCGCGCCCACGCCGAGCCGCTTCGCCAGGCCGGGCAGCGTCACGAGGGGTGTTCTGGCGTGATCGGACCTGAGCGCCAGGTACTGCGCGACGACGTCTGTTCCCTCCGGCCCGAGCAGGGACGCATCGTCGGGCGTGAGCGGTCGGCCGTGGTCGGCGTGTGTGTTCAAGATGAGCATACTGTGTGGCCTCAAGTGTTCCGGTTCCGACATTTGCATCCCCTTGCGGGGCGTCCGAGAGCTATCTGGACGGGCTCCTAGGCGTGTCGCGAATGGCTGGCATATGCAATCGGCGTTGCGCTTGGCGGCGATGGCGACCCCGGCTAAGGTCTCGCGTCTGAAACGACGCCGGAGATCCGCCGTGCAGCAGGGCCAGGATAGCACCTCGATCGCGCCGAAGCGCTTCAGTTTGGGAGCCATTCTTCGCGATCCCATGCACATCGCGGTGCATTCGCTCGGCATAACGCAGATCACGGCCTGGGGCACGAGCTACTACTTCCTCGGCGTGCTGGCAAAGCCCATGGCGGCCGATACGGGCTGGGAGCTGAGCGCGATCTTTCTCGGTTTCAGCATCGCGCTCATCGTCATGGGCTTCATCTCGTCCTGGGTCGGCCGCCTGATCGACCAGTTCGGCGCGCGCACCGTGATGTGCACGGGCACGGTGATCGTCTCGATCGGTCTCCTGATGGTCTCGCGAACGGCGCACCTCTACACCTACTATGCAGCGTGGGTCGTGCTCGGCATCGGCATGCGCTGTTGCCTTTACGATGCGGCCTTCGCCGCCGTCGTACAGGTGGCGCCGAGCCGGGGACGCACGGCGATTTCCTACCTCACGCTCTACGGTGCCTACGCATCGACGGTGTTCTGGGTCATCGCGCACTATCTCAATGTCAACTTCGGCTGGCGCGAGACGCTGATGATCTTCGCGGCGATCAACCTGGCCGTCTGCCTGCCGCTGAACTGGATCGGCCTCACGTGGCGCGAGAGCGCGGCGCCCGCCGTCGACACCGTGCCCAAGCCGGCCACGGCCACTGCCACGCCGGCAGCGCCGGAGGATCCCGTCCTCGTTGGCCGTCAGCGCACGCTGGGCATGATCCTTTTCGCCCTCATCATGTCGATGAACGGTTTCGTCTTCGGCGTCGTCTCGCTGCAGCTCGTCCCGCTCATGGAAGCGGCGGGATTGGCGACGGCGATGGCGGTGTGGGTCGCCTCGCTGAAGGGGCATGGCCAGTTCGCCGGGCGTCTGGTCGAGATCATTTTCGGGCGCAATCTCAAGGCGATGACCATCGCGCGCATCGCCATCGGCGTGCTGCCGGTGGCGCTGGTCATTTTGCAGCTTGCCCATGGCCAATTCTGGCTGCTCGTCGCCTTCACGATGCTGATGGGTGCCTCGCAGGGCGTCATCACGATCGTTCGGGGGGCCGTGCCGCTGGCGCTCTTCGGTGCGCAGGGATATGGCGCGGTGCTGGGCTACATCGCCACGCCGATCCTCTTCGTCAACGCCTTCTCGCCCACCGTGTTCGCGTTGATAACCGATTGGATCGGCTGGACGAACGCGATCTACGTGCTGATGGCGTCGTCGCTGCTCACATGGCTTGCGATCGAAATGATGAGCCGCTGGTACGAGCGCGCCAAGCACGGTGGCGCTGGCGAATCCGCCTGACAGAGCGCCGCGGCATCTGCTAGGGAGGCGCGCCGCCCGGGCGTCACCCGGGCACCGTGATCCCGAGCCGAGGACCCGCGCCATGACCTATGTGATCGATCCCCCGCGCCAGGCCGCCCTGCCGATCAAGGGCTCCGACCAGACGTTTCCGATTCACCGCATCTACTGCATCGGCCGCAACTACGCCGAGCACGCGCGCGAGATGGGGCACGATCCCAACAAGGAGCCGCCGTTCTTCTTCCAGAAGAACCCCGACAACGTGCGCACGGACGGCAAGTTCCCTTATCCGCCAGGCACCAAGGACGTGCACTTCGAGATCGAGCTCGTCGTTGCGCTGAAGTCCGGCGGCGTGAACATCAAGACCGAGGATGCCATGTCCCACGTCTGGGGCTACGGCGTGGGCCTCGACATGACCCGCCGCGACCTGCAGGGCAAGGCCAAGGACATGGGTCGCCCCTGGGAGGTCGGCAAGGCCTTCGAGCACTCCGCTCCGATGACCGCCCTCGTGCCGGCATCCGCGGTGGCAACCGTCGACACTGGCGCCATCTGGCTCGACGTCAACGGCAAGCGCCGCCAGACCGGCGACCTCAACCAGATGATCTGGGATATCCCCGGCCAGATCGCCTACATCTCCAGCCTGTTCGAGCTCAAGGCTGGCGACCTGATCATGACGGGGACGCCGTCGGGCGTCGGCGCCATCGTCAAGGGCGACACGCTGCACGGGCATGTCGATGGCGTCGGCGATCTCACCGTCGAAGTCGTCTGAACCGGACAAGGCTATCCACGCCTCCGGCCCCGCGAGCGTCGCGCTCGTGGGGCCGCACTCTGACCGAGACTGAAAATCCCCGCAAACTCAGCTCCTGGAGCGAGCAATGTCGCACGGACACGGTCACGCGCCTTCCGATGGCGAGAACAAGTATATCGCCGTCTTCATTTCGGTTCTGGCTCTGTTTCTGGCCATTGCCGAGACCTTCGCCAAGGGTGCCCAGACGAACTCGATCGCCTACAACGTGGAGGCGTCGAACCTGTGGGCCTTCTATCAGGCCAAGACGATCCGCCAAACCGCGATCAAGACGGCCGCCGAGCAGTTCGAGGTCGACGCCCAGCTCGCCCGCGATCCCGCCACGAAGCAGATCCTCGAGAAGCGCATCGCGGCCTGGAAGGACGAAGTCGCCCGCTACCAGTCGGAGCCGAAGGCGGACGGCAAGGGCGAGGGCCGGCGCGAGCTGCAGCAGCGCGCGATCGCGGCCGGCAAGAAGCGCGATCTCTACGCCGAGAAATACCACCACTACGAAATCGCGTCGGCCGCATTCCAGATCGCCATCGTGCTGGCGTCCGTCTTCCTCATCACCCACGTCGTCTACATGCTGTGGGGGCGGGGATCTTGTGCGGGCTCGGCCTGTTCTTCGCGATCGTCGGCCTGTTCTTCCCGAGTGCGATCCATCTCTTCTGAGAGAGATCGCGAACCGGACGGCATCCCGGCTCAGGCGGCGAATTCTGCGAGTTCGCCGTGCCGCGACGCCGCGACCGTCCCGCACCATTTTTCGAGCAACGCCTCCAGTTGCGGCCGGTCGAACGGCTTGGCGAGGAAGTCGTCGAGCCCTTCGTCGAGGCATTGCTTGCGGTCTTCCGCGAAGGCGTTCGCGGTCAGCGCCACGATGGGTGGCCTGCCGGCACCCGCCGCCGTCAACCGCCCGCGCAACGCGGCGGTGGTTTCGAAGCCGTCCATGCCCGGCATGTGGATGTCCATGAGCACCAGGTCGGCGAGGGGAAGACCGGCTGCGATCCGCTCTTCGCAATAGCCGACGGCATCGGCTCCGCACTTGGCGTGAACCACCTCGCAGCCCGCCCGTTCCGCAACTCGCCGCGCGAGAAGGGCGTTGATGTCGTTGTCCTCCACCAGCAGGACGCGACGCGCCAGCGGGCCCGCCGTCGCCGTGTTCGCGGGAGGGGCCGCGGCCGGCCCCGCATCCAGCGTCGGTTGCGAGGTTTCCCGCGTCTGCGCGAGCTGCGCCACGAGCGAGCGCGGCCGCACGGGGCGGATCAGATAGCCGTCGAACCCCATGGCCCGGAACTGGCCGAGCGACTTGCGGTCTGCCGGATCGATGAGCACGACGCCACGCACCGGTCCATCGGCGCTGCGGCGGGCGCTGGCGAGCAGCGCGCGGGATTTCTCCGGCCCTGCCGCCGCGTCGATCAGGATGGCGCTCGCTTTCGCGTCTTGCTCCGCCGGCAGCTCGCCCGTGGAGATGACGCTGACGCGGGCATCGAGCGCGGTAAGGCTTGCCGCCAGCTCTTGCCGCTCCAACGGGGAATCGAGGGCCAGCAGGACGCGCGTGTCGGCAACCTGGGCGCGATAGGCCGGACGCATTTCCGGACCCGCCGCCACCGCCACCGCCATCGTCGCCGTGAAGCGGGACCCTTGGCCGTGCCGGCTGCTCACGGCGATATCGCCGCCCATGGCCTGCGCCAGGCGTCGCGAGATGGCGAGCCCCAGCCCCGTTCCGCCACGGCGTCGACGCACCACCTCCTCGGCCTGCTGGAAATCGGCGAACAATGTCGGGATCTGTTCGGCGGGAATACCGATCCCCGTGTCCTCGACCTCCAGCCGGACTTGCGCAAGCGCGCCTGTCGCGTCGTCCAGGGCTCGAAAGCCCACCCGCACGCACACGCCGCCCGTGTCCGTGAACTTGATGGCATTGCCGATGAGATTGAGCAGGATTTGGCGCACGCGGATTTCGTCCGCGACGACGCTGCCCGGCAGGTCGGCATCGACGCGCCAGACCAGTTCCAAGCCCTTCTCGATGGCTTTCGGCGCCATCAGCTCGACGACGCTCTGGACGCAGTCCTCGATGTTGAAGGGGACAGGGTGCACCTCGAGCTTGCCGGCTTCGATCTTCGACAGGTCCAGGATCTCGTCGATGATCGTCAACAGCGTGCGCGCCGACCGGTCGATGGCGCCGGCATAGGAGGCCTGCTCGTCCGTCAGGCTCGTGTCCTGCATGAGGCCGATCATGCCGAGAATGCCGTTCATCGGCGTGCGAATTTCATGGCTCATGGCCGCCAGGAAGCGCGACTTGGCTTTATTGGCGGCCAGCGCCTCGTCGCGCATGGCGGCAAGTTCGGCCTGGGTGCGCCGCTGATCCGTGACATCCCGGCCGATGGCCTGCAACTCGCGCACCGAGCCGTTGTCCGCGAGAATGGCCTGCTGCTCGAAGGAGTACCAGCGCGGCCCGACCGTCGTCGCCAGTTCGACCTCGAACCGGCCGATGCGCGTGGCGGGGCCGCCGGCGTACGGCATCTGGCCCTGCAGGACCGTCGGCTGGAACACCGTGCCGAGCAGGTTGCCGGGACTGAGCCCGAACGTCCGGCAGAACGCGCGATTGACGAACGTCAGCCGGCCCGCCGGATCCGACCGCGAGATGATGTCGTTCTGGCTGTCGAGAAGATCGCGATAGCGGACTTCGTTGTCGCGCAGCTCCCACGCGAGATCGCTCAGCCGCTCGATGCGATGCGAGATCCGATCCTCGCCCGCGCCGGCCGCACCCTCTGCGATCCCTGCGCCGCGATCGACCAGGCGCACGCGGTCGCAGCGCCCGACACTGTCGAGGCGTCTGTTGCGCAAGCGGCGCCACAGCCCAGAATAATTTTTGCCAGCCGTCGACACGATCGACCTTCGTTGCTCTTTCCGCGCCCCGTCCCGAGCCTGATCCAACCACATGGTGATTGCCAAAAGTTTGAACGGTTGAAGTAGCCTTAAGAAAGCGTTTGCGATCGTACCGTCGCGGGCGCTACGTCACCCCAGACGACAGGAATTGCGAGGGAGATGCGCGATGGGCCCACTCAGCGGCTACAGGATCATCGAGATGGCCGGCATCGGTCCGGCGCCGTTTTGCGCCATGATGCTGGCCGACATGGGAGCCGAGGTCATCCGGGTCGACCGGCGCGAAAAAGCCGATCTCGGTGTGCCCGGCCGCGAACCGCGCTTCGAGGTCATGCTGCGTGGCCGCAAGTCGGTCGCCGTCGACGTGAAGTCGGCGGAGGGGCGCGAGATCGTCAAGCGCCTGTGCGTGGGCGCCGACGCGATCATCGAGGGCTTCCGACCCGGCGTCATGGAGCGTCTGGGCCTGGGGCCCGACGACCTCGCCAAGATCAACCCGAAGCTGGTCTTCGGCCGCATGACCGGGTTCGGCCAGGAAGGCCCGATGGCCGATCGGGCCGGCCACGACATCAACTACATCGCGTTGGCCGGCGTCCTCGATCATCTCGGTCGAAAAGGCCAGGCACCGCAGCATCCGCTCAATCTGGTCGGCGATTTCGGCGGCGGCGGCATGCTGCTCGCCTTCGGCGTCGTCTGCGCCGTCCTGGAAGCCCAGCGGTCAGGCAAGGGACAAGTCGTCGATGCCGCCATGGTCGATGGTTCGGCGAGCCTGATGGCCATGTTCCACGGCATGCTGTCGGCCGGCGTCTGGTCGGAGGAGCGCGGCACCAACATGCTCGACACCGGCGCCCCCTGGTACGACGTCTACGCGACGAAGGACGGCAGGTACGTGTCGATCGGCTCGATCGAGAAGCGCTTCTACGCCGACCTGCTGGAGCGGCTCGGCCTGGCGAACGAGCCACTGCCGGCCCAGCATGATCGCGCGGGATGGCCGGTACTGCGGGCGCGCTTCACCGAAATCTTCAAGTCGCGGACCCGCACCGAATGGGAGCAGGCCTTCGAGGGCAGCGATGCCTGTTTCGCCCCCGTCCTCGCCATGTCGGAGGCGCCGCGCCATCCCCACAACGCCCTGCGTGCGACCTTCGTGACGCGCGATGGCGTGCAGCAGCCCGCGCCATCGCCCCGTTTCTCTCGTACGGCAGCCGAGATTGGCAGCCCGCCCGTTCCCGCAGGCGAGCACACGCACGCCGTGTTGTCGGCGGCAGGCTTCTCGCCCGCAGAGATCGAGCGGCTGGAGAAAGCGGGCATCGTCGGGGTCGTGGCGGGGTGATCGCGGTTGCGGCCCTAGTGTTCCGGCTCCGACACTTGGTTCCCCGTGGGTCATACTCTGGATACTCTGGACCAAGTGTCGGAGCCAGAAGGAACACTAGCAACCATATGATTTTAGTGTAGATTTTGCATCTGACGTTTGGTCATGGTTCCAGCCGCGAGTGGGTACCAAACGTCAGATGCGCTACACTCGTGTTCCGGTTCCGACATTTGCGTCCCCTTGCCGGGCGGCCGAGAGCAAATGGCGGAACCAAAGGGAACACGAGCAACACTATGATTCTAGTGTAGCTTTTGCATCTGACGTTTGGTCATGGTTCCAGCCGCGAGTGGGTACCAAACGTCAGATGCGCTACACTAGCGCGCGCATGAAAAACGGCGGCTTCCGCTTTGGAGGCCGCCGTTCCAGGTTCTGCGTGATCTTGCGGAATAGCTCAACTCTTCGACAGCCGCTCCAGCCGGGCCTGCATGGCCGCAAGCTGCGACTTCAGCTCGTCGAGTTCCGATTGCGTCTGCGGCGTGCCCGTCGATGCGGCGGGCTCGCCGGAGCTTTCGGGCTCCGGGCGCTGGTGTCCCGGGCCGCTTCTCGGGGGAGCGGCCGGTTTGGATGCCCCACCCGGCTCCTGTCCCGCGCCGCCTGCGCCCCCGAACGGCGTGAACATGGCCATGGCCTGCTCGAACATCGCGAGATTCTTGCGCGCCTGGTCCTGGTAGGCATCGAACGCCGATTGCGGCGTGAAAGCGTTGGCGAACTGCGAGCGCAGGCGATCCTGCTCGCGTGTCAGCGTCTCGAGGCTGACCTGCAGGTAGCTTGGAACCATCCGCTGCATCGTATCGCCGTAAAAACGGATGAGCTGGCGCAGGAAGGGAACGGGGAGAAGGGTCTGCCCGCCCGCCCGGCTCTCCTGCTCGACGATGATCTGCGTCAGCACCGCATGAGTGAGGTCGTCGCCGGTCTTGGCGTCGTACACCACGAAATCGCGCTCGGAGCGCACCATGTTGGCCAGATCGTCGAGCGTCACGTAGGCGCTGGTTTCGGTATTGTAGAGGCGTCGGTTTGCGTACTTCTTGATGACGACCGGCTCTTTCTTATCCGCCTTGTCCATGGGCTTTTCTGCCTTGTTGAGCATGCGTTCGGGCCGCCATACATTGTTGCACCTGCGAAACTATAGCACACGCGATGCGCCTGCCAATTGTGCATCCGCGTCGGTCTGCGAATTACTGTCGTGACTTGTCGCGATTGTCAGTGCTTCGGGCAGCCTGCTATCCTCTTTGCGATGCAGCAACGTGCAGCGGGACGTTTTTCGCTGGGCGAGGCACGACATTCCAGCGGCCTCCGCAGCAGCCGGAGCCGACACGACCAGCAGGACCCAGGAGACGAAGATGAGCAAGGACGACACGACAATCGTGATTGCGAGCGCGGCGCGGACGCCGGTCGGCTCTTTCAATGGCTCGCTTGCCAGCCTGCCCGCGCATGAGCTGGGCAAGGTCGCCATCGAGGCGGCCCTGGATCGTGCGGGCGTGAAGGCCGACGACGTTTCCGAGGTCATCATGGGCCAGATCCTTGCCGCCGGTGCCGGCCAGAACCCGGCCCGCCAGGCGTCGATCGGCGCCGGCATTCCCGTCGAGGCGCCCGCCTGGGGCATGAACCAGCTCTGTGGCTCGGGCCTGCGCGCGGTCGCGCTGGGCGCCCAGCAGATCCTCGACGGCGCCAAGGTCGTCGTGGCCGGCGGCCAGGAGAGCATGAGCCAGGCGCCGCACGTCATGCATCTGCGTGACGGCACCAAGATGGGCGACGTGAAGATGGTCGACACCATGCTCAAGGACGGTCTGTGGGATGCCTTCAACGGCTACCACATGGGCAACACCGCCGAGAACGTCGCCAAGCAGTACCAGATCACCCGCGAGGAGCAGGACCGCTTCGCCGTCGCATCGCAGAACAAGGCCGAAGCGGCCCGCAAGGCCGGCCGGTTCAAGGACGAGATCGTTCCGGTGACGATCAAGACCCGCAAGGGCGACGTCGTCGTCTCCGAGGACGAGTACATCAAGGACGGTGTCACGCTGGAGTCCGTCGCCAAGCTCAGGCCCGCCTTCGACCCCAAGGCCGGCTCGGTGACCGCCGCCAACGCTTCGGGGATCAACGACGGCGCCGCCGCCGTCGTCCTCATGACCGCCGCCGAGGCCAAGAAGCGCGGCATCAAGCCGCTGGCACGCATCGTTTCGTGGGCCAATGCCGGCGTCGATCCCGCGATCATGGGCACCGGGCCGATCCCTGCCTCCAGGAAGGCGCTGGAGAAGGCCGGCTGGACCGTCAAGGATCTCGATCTCGTGGAGGCCAACGAGGCGTTCGCGGCCCAGGCCTGCGCCGTCAACAAGGACCTCGGCTTCGATACGAGCAAGGTGAACGTCAACGGCGGCGCCATCGCCATCGGTCACCCGATCGGCGCGTCCGGCGCCCGCGTCCTGACCACGCTCCTCTACGAAATGCAGCGCCGCGACGCCAAGAAGGGCCTTGCCACGCTGTGCATCGGCGGCGGCATGGGCATCGCCATGTGCGTCGAGCGGGAGTAACCGCGCCTCCCGCTGGGCGGTGGACGAACACCGGGCGCCGGGCCGTCAGGCTCCGGCGCCCGTGAGCATTACTAAACCATTGACACATCGTCGCATGTGGCCGTATTGGTCTACATCGTCCAGGCCGCCGCCGAAGGCGGCTTTTTTTGTTCTCGTCGGGGAATAGACCACGATGACCGCAAGCTCGCATACCGCTTCGACCGCATCCTCCGGCGCCAAGGCGTCGACCGGCCCCTCGCCCGCCGTCATGGCCACGTACGGCCGACAGGATGTCGTCTTCGAGCGAGGCGAGGGTTCCTGGCTGATCTCGACGACCGGCGAGCGCTATCTCGACTTCACGAGCGGCATCGCCGTGAACGCGCTGGGTCATGCCCACCCGCGGCTCGTCAAGGCGTTGACGGACCAGGCACAGCTTCTTTGGCATACGTCCAACCTCTACCGGGTCAAGAACCAGGAGTCGCTGGCCGAGCGGCTGGCCGAGGTGACGTTCGCCGACTGCATGTTCTTCTGCAACTCGGGCGCCGAGGCGTGCGAGGGCGCAATCAAGCTCGCCCGCAAATATCATGCGGCCAGCGGCCATCCCGAGCGCTTCCACATCATCACCTTCGAGGGCGCGTTCCACGGCCGCACGCTGGCGACGCTCGCGGCCGGCGGCAACGCCAAATACCTGGAGGGCTTCGGCCCCAAGGCGGAAGGCTTCGTCCAGCTCGCAGGCTTCGATCTCGAGGCGGTCGAGAAGGCGATCACGCCCGAGACGGCCGCGATCATGATCGAGCCGGTACAGATGGAAGGCGGCGTGCGCGTCGTTCCCGACGAGTTCATGCGCGGCCTGCGCGCGCTGTGCGACAAGCACGGCCTGCTGCTGGTACTCGACGAGGTGCAGTCCGGCATGGGCCGCTCGGGCAAGCTGTTCCACTACGAGTGGTCCGGCATCAAGCCTGACGTCATGGCCATCGCGAAGGCCATCGGCGGCGGTTTCCCGCTCGGCGCGTTCCTTGCCACGAAGGAGGCCGCGAAGGGCATGGTGGCCGGCACGCACGGCTCCACGTTCGGCGGCAACCCGCTGGCGACCGCCGTGGGCAACGCCGTGCTCGACGTCATGCTCGAGCCGGGCTTCCTGGAGGGCGTGGCGCAGAAGGGCCTGCGCATGAAGCAGCTCATGGCCGCGCTCAAGGACGAGCACCCCGACATGGTCGAGGAAGTGCGTGGCCACGGCCTGCTGGCCGGCGTGCGCCTCAAGGCCAAGTATCCCGCCGGCGACGTGATGAAGGCCGCGACGGCAGAGAAGCTGCTCACCGTTTCGGCCGGCGACAACGTCATACGTCTGTTGCCGTCGCTCACCGTGACCGAGGACGAGATGAAGGAGGGCATTGCCCGCCTGTCCAAGGCCCTTGCAGCCGTAAAGAAGACGATTGGTTGATGCCGTGTTGACCAAGGCACCGAAGACCGCCTCGGAGCGGTCGAAGAAGACGATTCGCCATTTCCTCGATCTGGATGAGATCGATACCGGGACGCTGCGCCGTATCGTCGATATGGCGCACGCCATGAAGAAGGCCGGCAAGCGCACGCCCAAGGAGCTTCGCCCGAAGGACATCGAGGACGCCGTTCTCGTGATGATCTTCGAAAAGCCCTCGACGCGCACGCGCGTGTCTTTCGACGTGGCGATGCGCCAGCTCGGCGGCCAGACGATCGCGCTGAACCATGCCGATCTCCAGACCGGCCGTGGCGAAAAACCGTCCGACACCGCCAAGGTGCTCTCGCGTTATGCCGACGCCGTCATGCTGCGCGTCAACAAGCACGAGACGCTGAAGACGTATGCGGATAACGCCAGTGTGCCGATCATCAACGGCCTGAGCGATCTTTCGCATCCCTGCCAGATCCTGGCGGACATCCAGACCTTCGAGGAGCACAAGGGCGCCATCGAGGGCCGCAAGGTCGCCTGGGTCGGTGACGGCAACAACGTCGCCGTTTCGTGGATGCACGCCGCCGTGAAATTCGGCTTCGAGTTGCGGCTGGCCTGTCCCCCGCAGCTCAACCCGGAAAAGCGGGTGATGGAGTGGGTGCGCAAGGAAGGCGGCAACGTCACGCTGACCGACGACGCGGCCGAGGCCGTCAAAGGCACCGATTGCGTCGTCACGGACACCTGGGTCTCCATGGGGCAGGACGACGAAACGCGGCGCAAGCAGTTGCTGGCGCCTTATGCCGTCGACGATGGCCTCATGAAGCGGGCAGCGGATGGTGCGGTGTTCATGCACTGCCTGCCGGCCTATCGCGGGCACGAGGTGTCTGCCTCGGTCATCGATGGTCCGCAATCCGTCGTGTTCGACGAGGCCGAGAACCGATTGCACGCGCAGAAGGCGATCCTGGCGTGGTGCCTGGGCGTTTGATGGGATTTTCGGAGGGCACGCAGCATGGCGGGTGAAGCAAAGAGCGCCCCCGACGATATGCTGCTGGAGTTCCGCACGGACCTGTCGCATGCGGCAGGTCAGCTCGTGCGGCTCGGCCCCGCCCTCGACCAGATCCTGCGCGCGCACGACTATCCCGATAGCGTCAGCGTCCTGCTCGGCGAAGCGCTCTCGCTCACGGCGCTGCTGGGCGCCAAGTTGAAGGACGGCGGGCGGCTCATCCTGCAGACGCGCAGCGATGGTCCTGTCAGCCTCGTGGTCGCCCATTACGATGCCCCGGGCCGGATGCGCGGCTACGCCAGTTTCGATGCCGAGAAGATTGCGGCATTGGAAAAGCAGGGCGACGACGTTGGGACCAGGCTCCTGGGTGACGGTCAGCTCGCGATGACCATCGATCCGGGCGGCGAGCAGGTGAGCCATCAAGGCATCGTCGAACTCGTGGATGGCTCTCTCACCGAGTCGGCACACGAGTACTTCCGCCGGTCCGAGCAACTCCCGACCTTCATCCGCCTCGCCGTGGCACGCCAGTACCTGGGCGGCCAGGGTGAGCGCGCGCCCGCGTGGCACTGGCGCTCTGCCGGCATCATCGTCCAGCGCGTGCCGCGCCTGGGCGGCGATCCCAAGCCCGGTGAGACCCCGGAGGAGCGCGACATGCGCCTCCATGGCGAGGACGAGGAGGATTGGACGCGGGTCGCCATGCTGGCTGCCACGGTGGAAGCCCATGAGCTGATCGACCCCACCCTTGCCCCCGAGCGTCTGCTCTGGCGCCTGTTCAACGAGGAAGGCGTGCGCGCGGGTGCAGCCATGCCGCTGGAAGCGAAGTGCCGGTGCTCGCGCCAGCGCGTGGAGGGCTTCCTGAAGACGTTTACGGCCGAAGAGTTGGCCGACATGCGCGAGACGGACGGTCGCATCACCGTCACTTGCGAGTTCTGCTCCACGCACTACAAATTCGAACCCGGCGAGCTGGGTTGAGGCGGCCCGGCTGGCGTCGCGCCCAGGCGCGTGCGATGTTCGCCCGTACGCATCCAATTTGCCGGCGGCCCAACCGCTGCGAAACCCGAGAGGAAACCGGTCCATGCTCGACGCATATATCTACGACGGCGCTCGCACACCCTTCGGCCGTCAGGACGGCGCCCTGTCGCGGGTGCGACCCGACGACATGCTGGGCGATGTCATGCGGACCGTGGTGCAGCGCTCGGGCTTTGCCCCCGAAAGCATCGACGACGTCAACGTCGGCTGCGTCAGCCAGGCCGGCGAGGACAGCCGCAACGTCGCGCGCCACGCCATGCTGCGTGCTGGCCTGCCGGTCGAGGTTCCCGCCAGCACCATCAACCGCCTGTGCGGCTCGGGCATGAACGCGCTGATCTCGGCCGCCCACGCCATCACCTGCGGCGAGGCCGATCTGGTCGTGACGGGCGGCGTCGAAAGCATGACGCGCGCGCCGTTCGTCGTCGGTCGCGCCGACGGTCCGTTCCCGAAGCGGATCGAGTCCTATGTCGCCTCGCTCGGCGCCCGCTTCCCGAACCCCAAGATCGAGAGCGCATTCGGCGACGATACGATGCCGCAGACCGCCGACAATCTGGCGCGCGAGTTCCAGCTGACGCGCGATGCGTGCGATGCCTTCGCGCTCTCCTCCCAGCAGAAGTACGAGGCCGCGCGCACGGCCGGCTTCTTCAAGGACGAATTGGTCGCCGTCGCCATCCCACCGGCCAGGAAGGGCGGCGCCGAGACGTCGGTCGACGCCGATGAGCATCCCCGTCCCGAGACGACGCTGGAAGGCCTGACCAAGCTGCGCACGATCTTCAAGGACGGCGTGACCACGGCGGGCAACGCCTCCGGCATCAACGACGGTGCGGCCGCCCTGATCCTCGCCAGCCGCGCAGCGGGCGAGAAGGCCGGCGTCAAGCCGCGCGCCCGCATCATCTCCACGGCGGTGGCCGGCGTCGCCCCGCGCATCATGGGCTTCGGCCCGGTTCCTGCGGCCAAGAAGGCGCTCGAGCGTGCCGGCCTCACGCTGAAGGACATGGACGTCATCGAGATCAACGAGGCGTTCGCGGCGCAGGTCCTGGCCTGCCTGAAGGGGCTCGAGCTGTCGGCGGACGACAAGCGCATCAACCCCAACGGCGGCGCCATTGCCATCGGCCATCCGCTGGGCGCCTCCGGCTCGCGCATCACGCTGACGGCGCTACGCCAGCTCGAGCGCACGGGCGGCAAGCGCGCGCTGGTGTCGATGTGCATCGGCGTCGGCCAGGGCATCGCCATGGTGATCGAGCGGACCTGAACCGCCGATTGTACTAGAACACTGGGGTCCCCTGCTGCTACCGCGGCGGGGGACCTTTATGATGTCATGGAGGCTCCGTTACAGCATGTCCGATCCGGTGCGCTCGTCACTGATTGTTTCACCCGTCATCGAGATCGAGGCGGACTGGGTCGACTACAACGGCCATCTGAACCAGGCCTACTACGGCGTCATTTTCGACCGCTCGGTGGATGACGCGCTGATGCCGGTCGGCCTGGGGCCCGACTACATCACGCAGCGCAACTGCTCCTACATGACTGTCGAGAGCCACACCTGCTTCATACGCGAGCTGGTCCGCCCGGACGCGGTTCGCGTGGTCTCGCGCATTCTCGATGTCGACGACAAGCGGCTGCACATGTTCGCGGAGATGCGCCATTCGACCGACGACTGGCTGGCGGCGACGGTCGAGTACATGTTCCTGCACATCGACATGTCCGTGCGCCGCACCGCACCTTGGCCGGCCGACCTGCGCGTGAAGCTCGATGCCCTCAAAGCGCAGAGCGACGCGCTGCCGTGGCCTGAGCGGGCGGGCCGCCGTATCGGCATTCCCCGGAAATAGTCGGCCGCGCGCCGGTCGCGAGCAAAAGGACGTGCGGGCCCATGGCTGGCGCATTGAAGGTCGATTTCACGCCGGCGCGTATCGCACTGCTCCTCGCTATCGCAGGGGCCGCCGCGCTCGTCGCATTGGCGCCCGCCCCGGTGCAGTTCCCGCATGCCATGCAGGGGCTCGCCATCGTCATGATGACCGTGGCGCTGTTCGCCACCGGCGCGCTGCCGGGCCTCTATACGGCACTGGTCTTCTTCACGCTGGCCCTGCTGAGCGGCGTCGCCCCGCCGCTCGCCATCATCTCCTCGTTCTGGGCGAACGCGACGATGCTGATCTTCGGCGGCTTGATCATCGGAGCATCCGCGGAGCGTTCCGGGCTCGGGCGCTACGTCGCGCGCGGCCTGATGCAGCGCTTCGTCGGCTCCTATGCGCGGCTGTTGTTCGGCATCCTGCTGGGGACGTTCGCGCTCAGCTTCCTGTTGCCCTCGACCATGGGACGACTGGCGATCACCATTCCGATCGTCACGGCCATCGCCGCCGAAGCGGGCTACGAGCGCGGCTCCAACGGCTATGCCGGCCTCATCCTGACGACAGTGGCCGGTAATTTCACGACGAGCTACGCCATCCTCCCCGCAAACCTCACCAACGTCATCGTGATCGGCGCGGGCGAGGCCGTGTTCGGGCATCAACTCGGCTACGTCGAGTACCTGCTGCTCTGCGCCCCCGTTCTGGCGCTCGTGAAAGGGCTGACGTTCATCGTGTTGGCGCTGCTGGTCTATCCCGCCCCCACCCCTGCGATGTCGGCAGAGACCCAGCCACAGCCCCTCGGCCGCCCGGCCAAGCGCCTTGCCGTGGTGCTCTGCCTCACGGTCGCGCTGTGGGCGACGGACGTCCTGCACGGCCTGAAGCCCGGGTGGATCGCGCTCGGCGCGGCCATCCTGTGCCTGTTGCCGCCTTTGGCGCTGGTCACGTTGCGCGAGTGCTTCGACCTCAACCGGCTGGCTGCGGTGATCATCGTGCCGGCCGTCCAGGGGCTTGCCGCCGTGTTGACGGCCTCCGGCGCCGGCGCGCTCGTTGCCGCCGCGATCCTCAAGGTCGTCCCCATCGAAGGGCACTCGGCATTTTTCGGTTTCCTGGCTATCTCCGTGACCTCCGCCGCGGTCGCTCTGGTGGCCACCATCGTCGGCACGATCGCCATCGTCACGCCCTTGATTGCCGATGTCGCCAACGCGACCGGCCTGCCGGCCAAGCTCGGCCTGATCGCGGAGATCACGGGACTGCAGGCCCCGTTCTTCCACTATGCCGCGACGCCGATCATGGTCGGCATCGCCATGGGCAGCATCGCGCCGAGCCAGGCGACGCGGCTGCTCTTCCCGCTGGCCCTCGTCGGCCTGCTCGTCGTGCTGCCGCTGCAGGCCCTGTGGCTGAAACTGCTCGGCGTCATGCCGTGACGGCACCGACACCGAGCCTGCTTGCCGGTCATTCGGCGGCTTGGACCGCCACCATCGCCGGCTTCTCGAACGACGGCAGCGGTGCGTTGCCTTCGTAGCGCTCGATCGCGACGAGGCACGTGTGCGCCGCGCAGCCACCCGAGAACGCGGACGCGGGCACATCCAGCGTCAGCACGTTCGGGTTGCCCGCGATGTCGAGCGCGCCATCCGCCGACTCGATCGGTTGATACCAGGCGCCCGTCGGCAGGACGGCAACGCCCGTCCGCACATCGTCCGAAATCCGAACGCCGGCGAGGCAGCGACCCCGTGTGTTGCGCAGCAGCGCCGTATCACCCTCCTTGAGGCCCAGACGCCGGGCATCCAGCGGGTTCATCATGACGGCTTCGCGCCCGGACTGCTTTTCGGACTGCGCCACGCGGCCATTGTCGAGCTGGCTGTGGAGGCGGCCGTTCGGCTGTGCGGAAATGAGGTGGAAGGGATGGCGTGCGCTGTCGGCAGCCCCCAGCCACTCCGGCGGCTCGACCCACTTGGGGTGCGGCGGGCAATCGGGATAGGCGCACGCTTCCAGCGTTTTCGAGTACAGCACGATCCGCCCACTCTCCGTCTTGACCGGATTGGCGACGGGATCCTCGCGCAGGCTCGACAGGAACGGCACCTGCCGCCGCTGCGGCACGGGCGTCTCTCCCGCCGCCCAGAACGTGTCGAAGTCCGGCATCTCGCCGCCGCGCTCCATGACCCCGTTCCGGGTCATGTCGTAGATGTGGCGCACCCAGCCCATCTCGTCGCGGCCCTCGGTGTAGGCCTGTTCGACGCCGAGGCGCTTGGCCAGGCCGCACATGATCTCGAAGTCCGAACGCGCATCGGCGAACGGCTGCACGACCCGCTTCATGGCGAACAGCACGTCCGCCCGGCGCCCGCCGGAGACGTCGTTGCGCTCCAGCGTCGTCGTGGCGGGCAGCACGATGTCGGCACGCCTGGCGGTCGCCGTCCAGTTGATGTCCTGCACCACGATGGTCTCGGGGCGGGCCCAGCCGCTGGCGAGGCGGCCCAGATCCTGATGGTGGTGGTAAGGGTTTCCACCCGCCCAGTAGATCATGCGGATGTCGGGGAAGGTGTGCTCCCTGCCCTCGTAGGTGAAGGGCTGGCCGGGATTGAGCAGCATGTCGGTGATGCGCGCGACGGGAATGAAGCTGGCATTGGGCCTTTTGCCATGCGGCAGCGAGCCGATCGTCGCCAGCGGATAGGAATGCCCCTCGCCGCCAACCGAGCCGAAGCCATAGGCCACGCCGCCGCCGGCGAGGCCGACCTGTCCGGCGATGGAGGCGAGCGCCAGTCCCGCCCACCACGGTTGCTCGCCGTGCTTGGCCCGCTGCAGGCTGAAGCTGATCGAGATGAAGCTGCGCTTCGCCGTCATCTGTTCCGACAGCGCGCGGATCGCTGCGGCATCGAGGCCGGTGATGCCGGCGGCCCAGTCTGCGTTCTTCACGACGCCGTCGGTGTCGCCCGCGAGGTAGGCGATGAGCTCTTCGGAACCCGACGTGCAGCGCGCCAGGAAATCGCGATCCTCACGTCCCGACGCGATGATTTCGCCGGCGACGCCGAGCAGAAGCGCCGTATCCGTGTTCGGCCGGATCGGCCACCACTCGAAATCGATGCCCGCCGGCAGGTCGTCGCGCCGCGGCGAGACCAGCACGATGCGCGCGCCGCGATCACTCAAACGCTTGAGATGACCGCCGAGCGTATGCCGCCCCATGCCGCCGGTTTCGGTCTGGGCGGTCCGGGGAGAAAGGGCGCCGCACACGAGCAGCAGCTCCGTGTTCTCGGCCATCATCTCGATGAAGTTCGGCTGCGCATAGCCGTCCGCCCCCAGCACGTGGCGCGCGATCACGGCCCCCGCGCCGACGCTGTAGGTGTCCACGTGAGCGGTGTAGCCGCCGACACAGTTCATCAGGCGCTTCAGGACGCTCTGCGCGTGATGCAGGCGCCCGGCGCTGGTCCAGCCATAGGAGCCGGCAAAGATGGAGTCGTTGCCATGCGTCTTGCGGACGCGGTCGATCTCGCCCGCCACGAGATCCAGCGCCTCGTCCCAGGAGACGGGCACCATGCGGTCGCTGCCGCGCCCGTTGCGGTCGCGCGATTTGAGCCAGCCCTCGCGCACATAGGGGCGGTCGATCCGCACCTTCGGGTCCATCAGGTCCGGGATCGCCGCCAGCATGTGCGAGGGATCGGGATCGCCCGGATGCGGCTCGATGCCGACGATCCGGCCGTTGTCCACGAGTGCCGTGAACGCGCCCCAATGGCAGCAATGCGGAATGCGATCGACCATGGTCAGCTTCTCCCGGCCACGCGCGCGTGGCGCTCGATTGTCAAAGTCGGTTGATCAGCGGCGCGCCCGTTGCGAGCCGGCGAATGTTTTCCGCCATCGTTTCCTGGCGCCGCCGGATCGTACCGTCGGTCCAGCCGGACATGTGCGGTGTCAGGATGCAATTGTCGAGGTCGTGGAACGGCAGGTGGCCGGGACGCGCGGCAGGCGTGCCGGGCGTCGGGTAGACGTACCACGTGTCGATGATCGCGCCACCGATCCGCCGCTCCGTCAGGGCCGCGAACAGCGCAGCTTCGTCGATCACCGGCCCGCGTCCGACGTTGACGATGACGCCGTCCGGCCGCATGGCAGCCAGGGCGCCGGCATCGACGAGACCCAGCGTTTCGGGAAGTGCCGGCAGCGATGTCACGATGTAGTCGGCGCTGCCCATGAATGCGGCGAGCCGATCGAGCCCGAAGGCCTGGTCCACGACGCCGTCGGCAGCGACCGGCGAGCGGTTGGCGACCGTTACGCGCATGCCGAAGGCCTTGGCGCGCTTGGCCACCTCTCGGCCGATGTGCCCGTAGCCGAGCAGGCCGATCGTACGGCCGCCCAGTTCGCTGCGTGTCTGTCCGCCGCCGCCCGCCCAGTAGGTCCATCGGCCCTCGCGCAGGTCGCGATCGGCCGACGGGATGGGAACGTGCCGCAACAGCAGCGCCGCCAGCACGTACTCGGCGATGGCGTGTTCATGGCCGAAGCAGCAGCACAGCGGCGTTCCGGCCGGCAGCAGGCTGCGGTCGATCGCGTCCACGCCTGCTGCTGGCGCATGATAGAGCTTCAGTGCTGCCGGTCGCGGATGGGTTGCCCCGAGCGCTATGCCGATCAGCACGTCCGCAGTCTCGAAGGCATCCACCTCCGCCGCCGACCCAGTGGCGTCCGACACGGCCACGATGTCATGCCCCGGCCCGACCATTTCGGCGAAGCCGGGCAAGAACGCTTGCGCATTGCGGCCGTGAAAGACGATCTTCATCCGGGGCCGGCTCGCCCGCTTACTTCACGCTCGAGAAGGCGGTCGGCGCCAGGATCTGGCTATGGACGTTGGCCACGATCGGCGCGTCCTTCTCGCTGGCGGCGCGCTTCTCGATCCACTCCGGATCGACCATGAACTTGGACCACTTCTCCTCGCGCTCGGCGAGGCTGTTCCACTGCAGCATGTACGTGAGCTGCTGGTTGTTGTCGCCGATCACGGTGGTCCAGAAGCCTGCCTGGCGGATGCCGTGGCGCTCCCAGATCTTGAGCGTGGTGTTCTGGAACCGGTTCAGCAGCGCGGGCAGGCGACCAGGGCAGCAGTCATAGACGCGAAGCTCGTAAAGCATGGGGGATTCCTCCTGGGCTGGGCTCTCCGTGCGCGTCGAAGGTCGCACGTGGCATTTCGAAGCAGCGGGAGCCTACACGGGAGGCCAGGGGACGGCCAGAAGTTCTTATTGTTCCTGTGGTGCCCGGTTCCTGCAAGGCCTCAAGCGCCGACGGGCGGTCCCTGGGGAACCGCCCGCCGTCTCGACTTGGGGGGTGTGGCGCCGCCTCAGTGCGCTTTCGCGGCCGCCTTGCGGTTGCCCTTGATGATGCGGCGGCCGAGCGCGTGGCGATGCACCTCTGACGGGCCGTCGTAGATGCGGAACGCGCGCACGTCGCGGAAGATGCGTTCCACCACGTAGTCGCGCGTGACGCCGTGACCGCCCAGGATCTGCATGGAGCGGTCGACCACGCGGAAGATGGCCTCCGAGCACAGCACCTTGGCCATCGAGCTTTCGTTGGAGGCAGGATCACCCTGGTCCAGCAGCCAGGCGCACTGCCAGATGGCGAGGCGGCTGGTATGAATGTCCATGGCGTTGTCGGCCAGCATGAACGACACGCCCTGATGCTCGCCGAGCGTCTTGCCGAAGGACATGCGCTTGCGGGCGTACTCGGTCGCCGTGTCGTGGGCGCGGATGGCCGACCCCAGCCAGCGCATGCAGTGCGTGAGGCGCGCAGGCGCCAGCCGCACCTGCGCGTACTGGAAGCCCTTGCCCATCTCGCCCAGGATGTCGTCGCCCGAGACGCGCAGGTTCTCGATGTCGATGACGGCGTGACCGCCCATGAAGCTCGTATCCATCGAGTCGAGCACGCGATGGATCTTGAACGCGGGGTTGGGCAGTTCCGTCAGGAACATCGTGCAGTCGGTCGGGCCTTCGCCGGTACGCGCCATGATGATGGCGAACGACGCGCCTTCGCCGCCCGTGATCAGAGACTTGCGCCCGTTGATGATGAAGCCGTTGCCGTCCGGCGTCGCCGTCGTCTTCAGCAGCAGCGGATCGGCGCCCGCGCCACCCTCGGGCTCCGTCATCGCGAAGCAGGAGCGCACTTCACCTGTCGCCAGCCGCTTGAGGTATTTCTCCTTCTGCGCCGGAGACGCCACCTTGTGCATGAGGTGGATGTTGCCTTCGTCGGGCGCGTGGAAATGCAATGCGATGGGGCCGAGGATCGAATAGCCGGCAGCCTCGAAGATCACCGCCTGCTCGAAATGCGAAAAGCCCATCCCGCCGTATTCCTTCGGCGAGTTGATGCCGAGCAACCCCGCCTCCTTGGCGACGCGGTTGAGATCGTGCCGCAGCTCCTCTGCGACCCCGTGCACGCCCCAGCGGGGGTCGTTCTCGAAGGGGATGATCTTTTCGCGCACGAAGGCCGAGACGCGGTCGCGCAGCTCGGCGAGTGGCTTGTCGATGTTGAAGTCCATGGAAATTCCCTCTCCTCTAGGCGTTCTGCGAGCGTGTCGCGCCAGCCCTCAGCCGGCGCGTCCGGCCGAGATGTCCTTTGCGAATGCGAGTAGCTCGCAGGCGATACGATCCAGATCCTTGTAGTCGTCCCCTTTTGCCGCGCCACGCCGCCACAGCGCATTGAGCTGGAGCAGGACGACGGCGAGTTTGTAGATGGCGATGACCCGCACGGCGCGGAAATCGGACACGTCGATGCCCATGAGGCGGCCATATGTCTCCACGATCTCGGCGCGGCATTGGAAGCCGGGCGCAGCCGTCGGCATCTGCCGCATTTCGTGCATGCAGGGGGGATCGCCCGGCTCGGTCCAGTAGCTCAGCATGGTCGCCAGATCGAACAGAGGATCGCCGCGCGTGCCCATGTCCCAGTCGACGATGGCGACGGGGCTCAGCGTGTCGGGATCGAGAATGAGATTGTCGAGCTTGAAGTCCGAGTGCAGCAGCGTCGGCGCGCGCGCGCAGAAGGACTGCGCATCGAGCCAGTCGCCGATCTCCCTGATGAGGCCGCTGGCGGCGTCCGACAGATCGAGCCGCTCGCCACGTCCGCGCCAGCCCTTGATGGCCCGCTTGAGGAAGCCTTCCGGCCGGCCGAGAGCCTCGAGGCCCACGGCCGCGACGTCGACGCGGTGCACCGCGATCAGCGTTTCCACGAGCATGCGCCCGGTTTGCGCTGCCACCTCCGGTTTGCCGGCGAACGGCCTCTGGTCGTCGCCCTTCAGAACGAGGCCTGGATGATAGGCGATGAGCTGGAACGGCACGCCGATGACCGCACGGTCCTCGCAGAGATGGAAGCTGCGCGGCGCCAGCGGCAGTGCCTGCCAGAGCCGCGACAGGATGCGGTGCTCGCGCGCCATGTCATGGGCGCCAGGCGGTAGGTCGCCGTCGGGTGGGCGCCGCAGGACCAGCCAGCGATCACCCGATTTCAGGCGGTAGTTGACGTTGGCCAGTCCGGTGCCGAATTGCAGGATGGGCTCGGAAACGTCGCGCGGCATGCCGATCGAGGCCAGGTAGGCATCGAGCCTGTCGGTCGACAGTTTCACGGTGTCCGATTGCGATCGGAAGACGTGAGCGTCCTTGTCTGTCGAGCGTTGCTGGCGCGTCATCATTGGGCCGATCGGCAAAGGCGGGAGATCATCGCCGCACCTTACCGCCAACGCTCGGACGCTTCAAACCATCCCCCGCCGGCCCGCGTGCGGCATTGCGCCAGCCCGCCGGCAGGCCCCGTGCGGACAGCACCGGGCGCAGCTAGTGTTCCTTCTGGCTCCGACACTTGGTCCAGAGCCCGATGCACGGGGAACCAAGTGTGGGAGCCGGAACACTATCGCCGCTTGCGGACGCCCGACAGAAGCGCCGGCTTTTCCTGGTCGGTAGGGTCGAGGGAGACCCACACGTTGGGGTCGATGTAGGATTGACGCATGATGTAGGTGTACGGCGTCTTCTGCCATACGCGGATTTCGTCCGTCTTGTTGTCGAGAACGTAGTCGCCCTGGGCCGTCCGCGCGGTCAGCACGGCATGCCCTTCGCCCTTCTCGTCGCGCACGACCGTCATCAACAGCGCGGAGATCGGCCAGCCGCGCTCGATGAGGATTTTGCGCTTCAACAGCGCGTAGTCTTCACAGTCGCCTTTCGCGGTCGGGATCGTCCAGCGCTCCGTTTCGCCGTAGAGTTCCATGTCGCTGGCCGGCTCGATCGCCTTGTTCACCTGCCGGTTGACGGTATCGAGTTCCAGCATGCGGATGGGCGACAGCGTCACCCGGCTTTCGGCGAGCGGCACTGCTTTGCATTCACCGGCGAAGTACTGGCAGAAGCGCACATAGCCGTAGGGAGGATAAGTGGGACCGTAAACCCTCATGAAGGGCTGAGACTGATCCTGATGGGCCGTCCTGCGATCTTCATCGGCCTGGGCAATTGGCGCCAAGGCGAGAAAGCCGCATCCGATCATCCCGAAAAGAACTCGTCGCATTACACACAGCCCCCGCTACGCACGGAACAGATAGCAAATCGACATTGCCGTTCTTCCAACGCCGTCGGTGCAATTTGGCTCGAATTCGATGCACCGCCGGTTCCAGCCGCCGCCACTTTGTCGCAAGTCGCCACGGCCAGCTCCTTTCAGCCGAAATAGCGCCGCAGGGCCGTCGGCGCCTGGATGTCCTGGAACTGGACGCCCACGCCGCCGTCGTGATGACGAACCACACGCGCTCTCAACTTCCCGATCAGCACATCGGTTCCGATCGCGGGGCGCATTT
Source organism: Hyphomicrobiaceae bacterium (assembly GCA_041397775.1). GTDB lineage: Bacteria > Pseudomonadota > Alphaproteobacteria > Rhizobiales > Hyphomicrobiaceae. Next base: position 574,408 of record JAWKWB010000003.1, read on the forward strand.
CGGTCGCGATCGAGGCGCCCGAAATCGACACGTCGAGTACTTGGCAGGCGACGGCCAGGCCATCGGGCAGCTTCATGCTCGCGGTGCTGTTGCGCGGCACGATGCGCTCGTGGCGGCGTTCCTCGATGCCCGGCACCTTCTCGCGGTTGATCAGCCAGGTGAGCTGCGCGGCGAGCTTCTCGCGGCGATGGGGCGTCGCGTTGAACCGAAGGGCGAAACCGCCCTCGAAAATGCGCACGACGTTGCCTTCCAGGCCGCCGATCTGATCGAAATAGGCCACGATCTTCTCGTCGGCCGCGACATCGACGGGCGCCATCAGGGCCGCGCCGCCGACGGAAATGTCTTGCAGCTTGCAGGGGTATTCCTGGCGATTTTCGCGCATGAAGCGCCCCAGCAGCGTGAGGTTCACACGCTTGTTGCGGCGGCGATCGGGAACGATCCGCCCCGCCAGCACTTGGGCACGATGGCTGAGTGGCGCTGACTGCAGGGTCATTTGAGCGGCTACCTCGGATGAGCTACGAGAAACGAGAGAGTCCGGCCGACGCGAAATTCGCCCCACACCGTCGGATCAGCTCGACCGACCGAAGCTCTGCGCCCAGAATGACGCCGCGAGCTTAAGGAAATCCTAAACGTCAGATCATTTTGGATAGAGGATGACGAAACGGCGTTCGCCGCTGGGCGGCGATCGAGGCGGCTTGGCGAGCCTGGACGGCGCCCCCGGCACAGGGCCGGCCCAGCACACCACCGCCGAATACTGCGACATCGTCGACCTGGCCGCCGCCAGCGCCCGCGACGACAGCTTCGGCACATGATACGACCAGGAAGAAGGCCACGAGCCAAACCGAAGAAGGCCAAACCGAAGAAGGCACGACATGAGCAAGGACTTGAAGCCAGAGACGATCGCGGCGCAGGCCGGCGGCGTCATCGACGAGACGACGGGCGCGATCGTTCCGCCGATCCACCTCGCCACCACGTTCATCCGTGATTCCGACAATCAGTATCGCCGCGGGTTCGTCTACGCGCGTCCCGACACGCCCATCGTGCGCCAGACCGAGGATGTGATCCGCCAGCTCGAGGGCGGCGAGACCTGCATGTTGCTCGGCTCGGGCATGGCGGCCGCGACCGCCGCATTCCTGGCACTTCCGCGCCCCTGCCACGTCGTGGCGCCCAACGTGATGTACTGGGCCCTGCGCAAGTGGTTGATCGAGGACGCCCCCACGTTCGGCATCCGGGCGACGTTCGTCGATGCGACGAGCCTCGACGCGGTCCAGGCCGCTGTCGTACCGGGCGAGACCCGCATGATCTGGATCGAAACGCCCGCCAACCCGACCTGGGGCGTGTCCGATATTCGTGGTTGCGCCCGGATCGCCCACGCAGCGGGTGCCCTGCTGGGCGTCGATTCCACGACGGCAACGCCAGTGCTGACCCGGCCGCTGGCCCTGGGGGCGGATGTCGTCATGCACTCCGCGACGAAATACCTGAATGGCCACTCGGACGTGATCGCCGGCGCTTTGATCGTGCCGCGCAAGGATGCCTACAGCGACCAGATCGCGCGCGTTCGCAGCATGCTCGGCGCCGTGCTCGCCCCATTCGAGGCGTCGCTGTTGCTGAGGGGGCTGCGCACCCTGCACGTGCGCGTGCGCCAGCAGTGCGAGACGGCAATGGCGGTTGCCCAGCATTTCGCCAGGGAGCCGCGGATTGCCGAGGTGCTCTATCCAGGGCTCCCGGACCAGGCCAGCCACGCGGTCGCGCGCGCCCAGATGACGGGTGGCTTCGGCGGCATGCTGTCTGTGCGGGTGAAGGCCGGCGAGGCGGCGGCGATCCGGACGGCTGCCAACGTCAAGCTGTGGAAGCGGGCCACCTCGCTCGGCGGCGTCGAAAGCCTGATCGAGCATCGCGCGTCGATCGAGGGACCCGGCACTCCGTGCCCGGCCGATCTGCTGCGCTTGTCCGTGGGGCTGGAGGCCGCCGAGGACCTGATCGCGGATCTCTCCCAAGCGCTCACGGCGAACGCCTGAAGCCGGCAAGGCGCCGCTCGTAGCGCATCTGACGTTTGGTACCTCCTCGCGGCTGGGACCGTGACCAAACGTCAGATGCAAAAGCTACACGAGCAACAATTGGTTCTGAGTGTTCCCTTGGGTTCCGGCATTTGCTCTCGGACGCCCGGCAAGGGCATGCAAATGCCGGAACGGGAACACTCGTGTAGCGCATCTGACGTTTGGTGCCCGCTCGCGGCTGGGACCGTGACCAAACGTCAGATGCAAAAGCTACACGAGAAACAATCGGTTCTGAGTGTTCCCTATGGTTCCGGCATTTGCTCTCGGACGCCCGGCAAGGGGATGCAAATGCCGGAACGGGAACACTCGTGGCGCCCCTCTCAACCGCGGCGGTTGCTACGGGTTGGAACGCACGCCCATGCCGGCGATACCCTGGTGGCTGAGCAGCTTTGTCGCCGCCCAGCCGTTGTCCGGCTGGCCGCCGCCGAGCCAGCGCCGGAATTGAGTCCACAGATCCTGCAGCACCCAGGCGCCGTCGCGGTTCCACAGGGGAACCTGATAACTGGCGTACGTCAGCTTGTACTCGCCGAAATACGACAGCCGCGGCATCCGCAGTTCGACGCCGACCAGAACCTGCGCGGCGGGCCCCGTGTACTGGTATTCGTACGTGCGGCCGGTCGCGCCCTTGAGCTGAACCTCGCTATGCGGCAGCGAAATGCCCAACCCCACGCCCACATAGGGGCTGATGAACGCGCCACGCAGCGGCAGGCGCCACAGTGCATTGGCGGTCAACATGTTATGGCCGTGCGTGAATTCCAGCTTGTGGAATTGATCGCTGATCTTGCCTTCGGTCGGCACCGGCTTGCCGTCGCGCGTACCCGAATAACGGGTCTTCTGCTCCATCGGAGAATAGACTTTGGAGTGCGTGAAATCGATCATGCCGCCGATGGCGCTCTGCTTCAGCCAGCGCTGGATACGGATGCCGTAATAGATCGGGCTCGTGAAGGGCCGGCCCTCCCAGTCGACGCCGTGCACGGTCATGTCGACGTTGGGGCCGCGCAGCGTGACGTCGCTTGCGTAGGTGTAGGGCGAGCCGCCATAGGCACCCAACATCGATTCGCCGCCGCGATAGCGCACCTTCTCGGCGATCTCGGCGCGACGCGCCCGCGCGTCGTCCAGGCCGCCGTCGCTCGCGCCCGCTGCGCTGTTCTCGGTGGCCAGCGGGCGGCTCGGGTCTTCTGCGACCACGGTCCAGCCGACGGCGACAAGCACCGCCGCGGCGGCAAGCGCCGTGCCGCAGTCGAATTTCTCCCAAAACGATCGCGTCGCTGTGCGGCGTCCATTTTGCCACGACAGCGACGCATGCAGGCGTTCAGCGCGCGTCAGCGAACCCATTTCATGCCAGCTCGTACGTATCGCGCCATGAGGGCGAAACGTAATTGATGATGATGGACTTCCGCACCCCTCGGATGGGGCGGGGGCTAAACCCATGCCACGTATCCTTGCCGGGTATGAAGATCAAGCCCTTGTTCTTCTCGTAGGGCGCAGTTGCCACCAGGTTGTGTTGCGGCGTTGCGTCATAGACGTCCGTGCCTGCGTCGCGCAGTTCCGGCTCGTCCGACAGGTAGACGAGCATCGTGAACAGCTTCACCGAGATATCGAGGTGTGGCTCCAGCCAGAAACCGTCCGTATCCTGGCAGTATTCGACGCGGAGCTGGCCCTGCCGCAGGTCGGTTCCCGTCGTGCGCTCGATCGCCGAGGTGATGAGGGGATGCTTGAACGCCTCCACCAGTTCCCGGCACACGGAATGCCGCTCCTGGTTCTCCTTCGAGAAATAGACGCGCACCGAGTTGTTGCTTTCGCGACGGCCGTCGAACTGCATGGCCTGTGGCGGCGCATAGGGGAGCGCCGCGATGGCATCCACGGTCTTTAGCGGCAGCGGGCTATCTAGGAGCCAGTAATTGAAGGGCTGCGTCACGGCCTTGGAGCGCATGAGGCAATCGAGAAACATGCGGCCAACGGTGTTGAGTTCGACCATCTGGTCCATGACAGGCTCCTGTCAGCGGAAGGGGTTGAGGCGCTTGAGCTTGGCGGACAGCTTGTGGCGCGTGACGTTCCGCGTCAGCGCAGCCTCCGACCGCACCCAGTTGAACATGACGTAGCGGCGCTGGCCCTCGTAGGGCAGGTGCCCGTGCCAGGAATTGTCCGACCGCCGGAAGGCGACGAGCGTACCGCCGTCCGGTGGAACTTCCGCAATCGTGCTCTCGATGTCCGTGCCGTTGCGCAATAGGCGCAGACGGCCACCATCGCCCTGCCACGTGTCGTTGAGATAGAGCAGGCACGTGACGACCTTGTCGGTCGAATCCGTGTGAATACGTCCGTCGCGCTTGTGGCAGTGACCGCGCACGGTGATCATCAGCGGCAGGTCGGAGAGCTCGACGCCGAGCTTTTCCTCCATCATCGCTTCCAGCTCCGGCCCGCGAATCTCCTCGATCAGCTTGGCGAAGTTGGTCCCGTAGTTCAGCTCTTCGAGCGGGAACACGCCGGGTTGCGTGATCGGCGGAAAATCCTTGGCGATGGATGCGAGCGTCGATGGGCTCAGCACTCCGGTGGCGGTGAAAAAATCGAACGGCTCATGCGTAACCGGAGCATCCTTGACGACGGAAAGCTCGAGCATGTTGTCCCCCTTCCGCGCGCCCGTCGCGGCGAAATGCCGTGCGGCGCGATTCGCGTCTCGAACGCGGTGGGCAGATGGTCACCGGCGGGGGCCTTGCAGACATGATCCAGATCAAGGGCGGCCCTGGGATCGGCTTGGCACTTTGCCACGCGGCAAGTTGCCCGTCCCAGGATCACTCCTTGGCCGCGGGAGACCGGGAGCGTGGCCCGTGCTCGATGGCGGCGAGCGGCCCGTTTCGATCCTGGACCTGCCCGCGGACAATGCTCATTTGCGGGAAAACGTCCCACTCCGTAAGCAGGCGCTTCAGGAACCTGCAGCCGTTGTCCGGCAAGTTGAAATGCTGGTAGGCGGACGCGCCGAAAACGGCAGGTTCCATGAACGCGATGACGTCGTTGAAGGTCGTGCTGGCCGTGTCTGCCTGGCCGTCGAACCGGCGCAGGTAAGCCTTGCGCGTGCCATCCGGCAAGGCAGTGATCTGCACGACGGCGCCGATGTACTCGTAGAGCGCGACGCTTGGCCTTGCCGTCAGGTTCTGGTGCGTGATGGCATGCGCGATCTCGTGCGCGGCCAGGGCCCGATAGAGTTCCGCCGGCGGCACGATCTTGTAGGCGCGCATCGTATCCGCATCGCTGATCGAAGCCACCAGCGCCTTGCTGGCAGCCAGCGTCACCAGCGAGACGAGCTTCCGCGACGGCTGGAATTGTCCGTAGAGCCGCGCTCCGGACAGGCTTTCGACGGTTTCCGACACGCGCACGTCGTAACGCTGCTTTGCAGGGAAGCCGCAGGCGCTGAAGAACGCTTCGGCAATCCGTGCGCCCGCGCAGATCTCGCGGGCTTCCGGTACGTGCGGGGACAAGAGGTTGAGCTTGGTGCCGGGGCAGGTCGCATCGGCAGCGCGCGCCCGATCCCCGGCGCTGCACCAGATGACAAGCGCCAGCAGACAGGCAACCAGCGGGTAACGGCGCGAGCGCGACATGCGATGGTTCATGCCCGTGGTGCGGGTCGCCTCACGCTCCGGGAGGTGCGACCTCCTCGGCGCCGAGATCGATTTCGACCCGCGCGCCGTTCGGATCGTAGAAAAAGAGCTGCCAGATGCCGGCGCCGTATCCGCCTTCCGGAAGCCGGCGCAGATCGTACTTGAGGCCCTTCGCCTTGAGCTTGTCGATGTAGCCCGCGAGCCCTGTCCCCCAGAACGCCATATGGTCGAGGACACCCGGACCCTCCGGGATTTCCGCCTTCTGGATCACATGCAGGATGGGCTTGCCCTCGTTCCAGAGCCAAACACCGGGAAAGCCGAAATTCGGCCGCTCGCCCTCGGTGAAGCCGAGCATCTCGTTGTAGAACTTGGCCGTCGCCTTGGCGTCCTTGGTGACGATCGTGAAGTGATCCATGCGCTGAATGGACATGATGCGGGCCCTCTCGCTGGAGTTGCCGGGCGGGCACGTGCCTTGGCGCCCACCCGTTCGTGCCGTCGATCGCCGGGCCGGCTACTCGGCCGCTTCCTGCTTCGGCGGATCGACCACGCGCGTGGCGAAATTGGCCGGCGACACGATTTCCAGCACCTCGAAATCCTCCGAGCAGGCGATCTCGCGATGCGGAATGCCGGGCACTTGATTGATGCAGTCGCCCTTCTTGATCGTTTTCACGCCCTGGCCGGCATACTCGAACTTCGCCCAGCCGTTCAGCACGTAGACGAACTGGAAGGTGCAGTCGTGAACGTGCCACTTCTGGACCTCGTCGGCGACCTTCTTGCCGTTGTGGCGGATGACGTGCGCCACGAAGTCACCGTTGGTCGAATTGGTCCAGCCGAGATCGCGATACTCGAAGATCTCGCGCAGGCCCGGCGTCCAGTTGGCACCCTCGGCGACATGATGGTTGAACTTCCAGGGGGTCTTTTCGGACATCGTGTTTCCTCCGGTTCTCGATTTTCAGCGACAGTCACTCGCGTCAGGGACGGCGGTTGCGCTTCAGATCATCCTGATCGTCCCACATCAGGAAGTCAGGGCCGAGGCTCTTGATGTTTGGCGCACCCATGTTGCCCATCACGAGATCGACCTCGTTCTTGAGGATGCCGAGCGCGTGGCTCGCCATCGCCTCGCCGCCCGCGGCGCAGGCATAGAGCGTCATGCGGCCCACGAAGCAGTACTTGGCGCCGAGGCAGAATGCCGTCACGACATCGGACCCGCGGCGGATGCCACTGTCCAGCATCAAGGTCATCTTGTCGCCGACCGCGTCGCGGATCGCAGGCAGGACCTCGACGGGGGAGGGCGCACGGTCGAGCTGGCGTGCGCCGTGGTTGGATATCATCAGGCCATCCACGCCGATCTGGTGCGCGCGCTCCGCATCGGCGGGATGCATGACGCCTTTGAGAACCATCTTGCGCGGCCACGCCTCGCGGAAACGCTCGATGTCGGACCAGTCCAGCGGTGGTGTCGTCTGGCCGGCCATGAACGCCGCCACCTGATCGGAGTCCTTCTCCGCTCCCGGGCCCGCGTATTGCGCCCAGTTCGACAGCATCGGCGAGCCTCCGCCGTTGCGGTAGTAGTCGATCATCCAGCCCGGGTGCGTCAGTGCCTCCAGCTTGGTCTTCAGCGGCATGCGCAGCGGCCGCGACATGCCGTTACGCTTGTTGCGCTCGCGGTTGGAGCTCACGGGCACGTCCACCGTGACCACCAGCGTCGAAAGACCGGCATCCTTCGTGCGCTTGATCATGTCCATCGAGATCGATTTGTCCTTGGCGGTATACATTTGATACCAGCCGTGGTCCGGCGCCACGCGCGCCAGGTTCTCGATCGTGTCGGTCGAAGCGCCGGACATGATGAACGGCACGTTGGCCTTGCGCGCGGCAGCCGCCAGCATCATGTCGCCGCCGGGTCGGAACAGGCCGATGCCGCCCGTCGGCGCGATGCCGACCGGCTGCGAATAGGTGCGTCCGAAGAGTTCCGTCGTCTGCTCGCGCTGGGAGACGTCCACCAGGTAGCGCGGCACGATGCGATGGCGTTCAAATCCCCAGTAATTGCGCTCAAGACCGATCTCGTCGTCGAGGCCGCCCTCGATGAAATCGAATGCGATCTTTGGCAAGCGCCGTTTAGCGAGGCGGCGCAGGTCGTCGTAGTTCAGCGGTGTCATGCGGCTTGGTTTCCCCGAGCGTTCTTCCCGGGTTGCCAGGGTGAAGGTCCACGCGCCATCGATCAAGTGCTTTGTGCGGCCGACGCTTTCTAAGATCGATGGTGGCAGGCGCCGCTCGCGCCGGCCCACGGCCGGAAGTCCTTTGCAGTTTGGTGTTCGGGCTGTAAAAAGACCGCGATGCCTCGCGTTCGGGGCCCGGCAGGCAGAGTTGGACGGCAATGAACAAGATCGAGCGGTTTCTGGGCCTCAAGAGCCAAGCGCGCGTCAAGTATCTCTCCGGCGAATACCAGGTGCTCTCGGCCGGCGACTACGTACTGTGCGCCGTGACGGGCAAGCAGATCCCCCTCGCCGACCTGAAGTACTGGAACGTGGAGCATCAGGAAGCCTACGTCACGGCGGAAGCTTCACTGCAGGCCTATCGTGCGCGGCGCGAGGGCAAATAAGCGCCAACAGGAAGCTTCGAACGGGTTCAAGATCCAGCTCGCGCGTGCCTGTCGCGTGCCGCCTCGATCAGCGCGCCGAGCCGGTCACGATCGCTTTCGCTCATCGCGAGCGTAATGGGCAGCGATCGGCACGCCGCCGCAAGCGCGCCACGCACCCCGGGTTGCCCCGCGATCCGCGCCAGGTCCTTTTCCGTCGTCACCAGCAGCGCGTGCCGATGCTGCGCCATCGCCAGCAGGCGCACGGCATCGGCATCGGTGAACGGGTGATGGTCTGCAAAGATCTCCGTCGCGACGACGTGCGCGCCAATGCGCGTGAGCAGATCGAAGAAGCGTTGCGGCGAGCCGATGCCGGCGAAAGCGATGACGTCCTGTCCGGCAAGCCAGTCCGTGGTGTCGCGCGGCATGGCACTGGCCAGAAGCACCGGCCCCTGAAAGCCCGTGCGAAAGCGCGCGACCACCGGTTCGCCGGCCGCCGTCGCAACGTCGGGGACGTTCATGATGACAGCGTCGACGTGTGCCAGCTGCACGGCGAGCGGTGCCCGCAGCGGCCCGGCTGGCATGACGCGCCCGTTGCCGATGCCGCGCCGGCCGTCGACCACGGCAAAAGTCAGGTCCTTGGCCAGCGCAGGGTTCTGCAGCCCGTCGTCCATGATGACCACGGTTTGTGCTGTTGCGGTTTGCGCGATGGCGCGCGCGCCCGCTGCCCGGTCCCGCGCGATCATGACGGGAGCTGTGCGCGCCAACAGCAGCGGTTCGTCGCCGACGGCCCCGGCGCTGTCCCGCGCGGCATCGACGCGATGTGGTCCCTTGATGGCGCCGCCATAGCCGCGGCTCAGGAATACGGGCGCCAGGCCCTTGGCGAGCAGCGTCTCGGCAATGAGGATCGAAAGCGGTGTCTTGCCGGTGCCGCCTGCCGTCAGATTGCCGACGCAGATGACCGGGAATGGCGCGCGATATTGCGGCGCTGCCGCCATGCGTCGTGTCGCGGCCCAGCTCCAGATGGACGAAACGGGCGCCAGCGCCGCCTCGGCCAGCGTGCCGCCGGCGCCGTACCACCACCTGGGCTCACGTACGGGCACGGGCCTTCGCTCCGGTAGGCGCAAGCAATGGCAGAAGCCGCTCGATGGTGCGCTCCAAGGCGCCGCCAAGGCGTGCGAGCGCCTCCTGGGCGCCACGGCACGCCGTCGCGCGGGTCTGATCATGGGTGAGGAGGTCGTGAGCACGCTCCGCCAACTCGTCGGCGTTGGCTACTGTGAAGCCGCCGCCGTTCGCGATGAGGGCGTCGTAGGCTTCCTCGAAATTCCACCGGTGGGGGCCGGTCATCACGACCGAGCCGAGCCGAACCGCTTCGATGGGGTTTTGCCCGCCGTGCTCCACCAGGGCGCCGCCGACGAGCGCGACCGGGGCCAGCGCGTAGAGCAGCCCCAACTCGCCGATCGTGTCCGCGAGGTAGATATCGGTGGCGGCATCGGGCAATGCACCCGCCGCGCGGCGGGTGACCGTGAGGCCGCGTGCCGTGAGGTCGTCGGCAATCGCCGGGCCTCGGTCGGGATGGCGCGGCGCGATGATGGTCAGGAGACCCGGCAGCAGCGATGCGAGTGCGCCATGTGCGTCCGCCACGATACGTTCCTCGCCGTCGTGGGTGCTTGCGGCGAGCAACAGGGGGCGGCTGCCGCAAGCCTCGGCCAAACGGGCCCGGGCCGTGGCGTCGACGGGCAAGGGCGGAACGTCGATCTTCAGGTTTCCTACGTTGCGGGCATCCCGTGCGCCCAATTGCGCGAAGCGCTGGGCATACGTTTCGCTCTGCGCCAGCACCACGTCGAAACGGGAGAACAAGGCTTTGGCGAGCGCCGGCCGGCCCAGCCAGCGTCGGGCCGATTCTTCCGACATGCGCCCATTGACCAGCGCCAGGGGGATGCCGCGGGCCGCGCTTTCCATCAGCAGATTGGGCCACACTTCCTGTTCGGTGAAGATGCCGATACAGGGCCGCCAGTGATCGAGGAAACGCCCGACGAGCTGCGGTGCGTCGAGCGGCACGTACTGATGGAGCGCGTGCGCGGGCAATCGCGGCATGATGCTGCGCGCGGAGGTGACCGTCCCCGTCGTGAGGACGACGGTCAGGCCGGGGCGTTGCAGCCCCAGTTCCTCGATCAACGGCAGAACGGCGTTCGCCTCGCCGACGCTGGCGGCGTGGACCCAGGCGACCTCGCCGGCCGGCCGTGTGCGCGAGGCGATGCCCATCCGCTCGCCGAGGCGATCGGGGTCTTCTTTGCCGCGCCGCAGTCGTTGCCGCAGGATGAAACGGGCGGCGGGCCGCGCAAGCCACGTCAGCGATCGATAGACCTTGAGGCCGAGCGGCGATGGCCGCGCGTTCGGTTGCTCGGGCTGCCGGCCCTTCACCATTTCGGAGGTCGTGCCGGCCATGTTGCGAGAGGTTTTCCTGTCGGGGCGATCACGTGATATGCGGACTGCCTGTTGACCCTGTGTTTCTATAGTGTTTATCAACGCCTTGCCAAGAGCAGCGGCCGCATGCTCGACAGCTCTTGTCGGTGGATCAACATCAGTCGATGCAAAAGTTCGCGAAGAATCAACGCAGGGCCGTTCGTCGCGTCGTCCGGAATTGGCGGCTGAACGTCGCTGAGCGAACGCCACTCTGGCTCCGCCGCACGTTCGGTCCCGCCGTCAAATATGCAGATATGCTATTGGTCGACCATGGGATTTTCCGGTTGGCGTATCTCAATCGGCACAAACTGGGCGAGCATGCCTGGCGCTCGGCCCAACCCGCACCCGGTCAACTTTCGTCGATTGCGAGACTGGGCGTCCGAACGGTCGTCAATTTGCGCGGCGCTCGCGTCTGCGGCGGCTATTGGCTGGAGCAGCAGGCCTGTGCTCGCCTGGGGGTGCGACTCGTCGATTTTCAGATTCGCTCCCGCGCCGCGCCCTCGAAGGAGGAGCTGTTCGCCGCCCGCGCCATGCTCGACGAGATCACGTATCCCGCACTTTTCCACTGCAAGTCGGGCGCCGATCGCGCCGGCCTCATGAGCACGCTTTACCTGATCGTGCGCGAGAACATGCCGGTGCGGCAGGCCCTGTCCCAGCTCAACCTCCGGTTTGGTCACATACGGCAGTCCGACACCGGCATTCTCGACTATTTCTTCGAGCGCTACCTGGCCGACACCGCCGACAAGGAGATGCCGTTCTTCGAGTGGGTCGAGAAGGTCTACGATCCCGACGAGCTGAAGCGGACCTTCCACTCGAACCGGTGGGCAAATCTGCTCACCGGCACGATTCTCAGGCGCGAATAGCCCGCAGCGATCAGGCCTTGGCCTTCGCCGCGATCCGCTCGGCCATCGCGATGAGGCGCTCCGCCCGGAACACGATCGGATAGTCGATGAACTTGCCCTCGAGCTGGATCGAGGCCGAGCCGGTCTTCTCTGCTTCCTTGAAGGCCGCCACGACCTTTCGCGACCAGTCCACTTCGGCGACCGAAGGTGCCAGGACCTCGTTCACGACGGGCACCTGATCCGGGTAGATGCACATCTTGCCCTGGAAGCCCAATCCTTTGACCGTCTGGACGGATTGACGGAAGCCCTCCGGGTCCTTCAGGTCGACCCACACGGTATCGATCGGCGGCTCGATGCCGCCCGCGCGTGAGGCCAGCACGCATTCGCTGCGATAGGGCAGAAGTTCGGCTTCGCTGCGCGACCACGTCATGTTCATGTCGAGCGTGAAGTCGCCGGCGCCGAAGGCGATGCGCTTGATGCGCGTGCCGGCGGCGCAGATGGCGCGGATGTTCGCCAGTCCCAGGCCGGTCTCGACGATCGGCAGCACGTCGATGGCGCCCGGCGCGAGCCCGCGCTCGCGTTCCAGATTGCCCACCAGCCAGTCGGCCGCGCGGATCTCGTCCACCGTCTCGAGCTTGGGCAGGATGATGCCGTCCACGCCCTTCTGCACCACGGCCACGATGTCGCCGTAGCCCCACTCGGTGGACATGGCGTTGACACGCACATAGCCCAGGCACCGGCGCGGCTTCTGGTAGGCGGCGACGACCACCGCGCGCGTGGCGACCTTCTCGGCGACGGGGCAGGCATCCTCCAGGTCGAGGATTGTCGCATCCGCATCGAGCGACAATGCCTTTTCGACGCGGCGGGGGTGATTGCCGGGCGCGAACAGGAACGAGCGGTAGACGGACATGGCGGGGCACTCCTGTGACGTGGAAAAGGCCACCCCTTCCGGGGTGGCCTCGTGATGATGGCTTTCGCGCGTTCGCGCAATGGCCTCAGGCGGCCTTCGCCTTGATATTCGAACGCTTCACGTGATCGAGGTTGGCGCCTTCGATGCGGATGAGCTTCGTCGGTTCCTGGCGGTTCGGCGAATGCACGTCCTCCGGCGCATAGTACTGCGCGTCGCCCGGCTTCATCTCGTAGACCTTCTCGGGCACGACCATGTGCGGGGTCGTCTTGCCATCGCCGCGCTCCACGATCTTCCACTCCGTCATCTCGGTCTTGCCGACGGCCTGGCCGTAGATCGCCCAGCTGCCGCCGTGGTCGTGCGGGCTACCGACTGCCTTGTCGGAGTAGACATGGCCGCAGATGCAGAAGCCGAGCTCGGGATCCTCGTACAGAACCTTGCGTGGCTTGCACTGCTCCGCCGTCAGGTGCTTGGCGATGAAGTCCTGGTCGACGAGGGCCTTGGAGACGAGGTCGCAGACCTTCTTCTTGCCGGCGGCGCTGCTGTCCGCCTTCAGGGTGCTGCGGATGTCCGTCGCCAATTGCTCGAGAGTGTAGCCCATGCGTTTGCTCCTGAGATGACACGTGCGTTTCTGGTCCGAGCTGCATTTGCTCGAAATCCATCTGATGAGCAAGTTTTGACCGGCCCGGGCCCAAGATCAAGGCATCTTATGCTGCCTGATCGTCGCTATGCGAAAACGTCTATCCTCGAGGCTTCACGTCGCGGGTCGGTGCATAGATGACGAGGCCGACGAGCGCGAAAACCGCCTGGGCCCCGAACGCCACCTGGTAGGCGTACTCCGGTGGAATGCCATCGACGGCGGGGAACGAACCCACGATCCAGCCGAACGCGAGTTGCGTGACCGCGATTGCCGTCATGATCCCCATGTTGGTCACGGACACGCCGCGCCCCATGAGATTGTGCGGGACGAGGCCGCGGGCGTGGGAATGCACTACGGTCGGATAGGCGCTGCAGATGGCCATCAGGGCGAACAGCCCCGTGACGAGCCACAGCGGCGGCTGCGACGTCAGCGCCATCGTCGTCGAGGCCGCCAGGATCAGCGTGCCGCCGGCGATGATCGGCCATTTCAGCGTGTTGAGACGTCGCGCGATCTGCCCATAGAGGAAATGCCCGCTCACGCCGCAGACGGCCATCGCCAGCAGCACATTGCCGCGCCCGATGTCGTCGAGATGGTGGACGTGCTTGAGATAGGGCGCGCCCCATGCCCCCGAGACGGTTGTCGAAATCGACATCGGAAAGCCGGCCACGAGCAGGCGTTTCATGCCGGGCTGGCGAATGGCCTCGCGCACGCCGGCAAAGATCTGGCGCAAGCTCTCGCCATGTGCGGCCGAGGGCGCCGCGCCCGGTGGGCGATCGCGCATGAGCAGCGCAACCAGCAGCGTGATGACGCCGACGGCAGCCGTGAAGAACCAGTAGCTGTGCCGCCAGCCGATCCAGGCGATGAGCGCGGCGAGCGGCGTGGTCGCGCAGAGCGTGCCGAGGGCTGCGAAACTGTTCAGTGCCCCGATCTGCGTGACGACCCGGTCGGCCGGCAGCCACAGCGCCAGCACGTAGAAGGCACCCGTGAAGATCCCCGCGCAGCCGATGCCCATGAGCACGCGCGCCATGGCCAGTGTCGACGCCGTTTCGCCGACGCTGAAAAGCCACGCACCCAGCGTCGTGAACAGCAGCAGCGCGCCCAGGGTCCGCCGCGGCCCGAACCGGTCGAGCAGCATGCCCGTGGGTACCTGCATGAACGCATACGCGAAGAAGAACGCGCTCGCGATTACCGATAGCGTTGCCGGTTGCAGGCTCATTTCGCGCGCGAGATCCGGCGACATGACGCCGAAGCTCGAACGCAGGAAAAGGTTCGTGAACCCCAGCACGTAGAGGATGGCCAGGATCGGCAGGAACACGCGCATAAGCCCGCCGCGCTGATCCGCGGCCGCTCCGTCCGATGTCGTCATACGATGGCGACCGGACGCACGGGACAGCCCGTGGCGCCCTTGAACTTCACCGGCGCGAGCATGAAGCAGAAGCTCGAAATCCCCTCGCTGACCAACTGGTCCATCACCATGTTTTCGATGAGATAGACGCCGGCTTCCGCAAGGCAGTGCTGGTGCACGGGCATGATGGCCTCGGGGTGGTTCGTGCCCGGCAACACCTCGATCGCCATGTTGTCGCAACCGATGGCGACGACGTCTTGCGATGTCAGCCACTGCGCCGCGGCGAGGTCGATCCCCGGTTCGGCATGCACGTACTTGTCGTTGTCCTTCATGAAGAAGCGGCCCCAGCCGGTCTGGATGCACACCACGTCGCCGGGCTTGATTTCCTGCTTGGCCCGGTCGAGCGCGCGCTGCAGATCGTCCTTCGTGACGGCGCGGCCGGCAGCCAGGTGATCGCTGCCGTCATGCGCGGAGACATCGATGCAGACGCCGCGCGTAACGATCGGCGGGCAGTTTTCGATGCCGAGGTTGACGAGCCCGAAGTCGTCGACGGTCAATTCGGCGCTGTAGCCGCCGTGCATGCGGTCGCCATAGGTGAAGTGGCCGAGCGAGTCGATGTGCGTGCCGACGTGGGTCGTCAGCTCCATGCGCTCGAGGTTGGAGCCGGCATCGTTCTTGGCGCCCATGGCGCGCCGGCGGCGGATGCTGCCGCGAGAGGTGGGGCCGAGCTGCATCAGATAGGGTGTCTGGTTCGGCGCGATGCGTGGCGCACCCACCTCGATCACATGGCTCATGTCGATGATCTGCCCGCGCGAGACGCTGCGCATGGCAGCCACCGTGCGCTCCGGCGTCAGCAGATGCGCCGCACCGATCTGGTCGCCCTTCCCCCAGCGGCCATGGTCGTGAATGCAGTTGGTCATTTCTTCCCCGAGACGTTTGTTCTGATCATTGCTGACGCTATGATGTCCGTACTTCTCGCCGAGGGCAACGCATTGAAAGAGAGCGAGGCAAGGCAAATGATCATCGCAGTCGTGCAGATTCCGATGCCCCGTCGAGAGAAGGCGGCGGCGATCGCCGCCCAGACGAAATCGGCGCCGACCTTCCGCGGCTTGGCCGACAAGGGCCTCCTGCGCAAGGACTACCTGAATGGCGATGCCGGTGGCGGCGGTGTCTACTACTGGAAATCGCGCGAGGCCGCGGAGGCCTGGTACACGCCGCAATGGTTCGAGCAGGCGACCAAGACCTTCGGCGCGCGCCCGACCGTGACCTATTACGAGACCTACGTCACCGTGGACAACGTCGCGGGCAAGACCATCGTCCGCGAGGAATAGGCCCCGACAAGGGGCGAAACGCATGCGGGGCTCGTGCGATCCGCCGCGACAAATGGATGAGCGACCGCGATGGGCCTCGACACACTCGGCCTTTGGCTCGATCGGCTCCGGCCGCTGTTCGATCAATTGCAACGGTGCTGTCCGTCATCGATCTCGCCGCCGCCATGGTCTTCGCGGTGACAGGCGCGCTCGTCGCCTCGCGCAAGCAGATGGACATCATCGCCTTCATGTGGCTGGGCGTCGTCACGGGGGTCGGCGGCGGCACGGTGCGCGATCTACTGCTCGGCGCGCCGGTTTTCTGGGTGCGCGCACCTGCGCCTGTCGTCGCCTGCCTCGTTGCATCGGTGGCGGTCTACTTCACCGCGCATCTCGTGCATTCGCGATATCGGCTCATTCTGTGGCTCGACGCCATGGGCATGGCGCTCGTGACGGTGGCAGGCACCGCCAAGGGGCTCGATTTCGGGGCCGGCCCGGTCGTCGCGGTCGTGATGGGCGTCATCACGGCTGCCGTGGGCGGTGTCATCCGCGACATCCTGGGGCAGGAGCCGTCGATCATCCTGCGCCGGGAAATCTACGTCACGGCCTCGCTGTTGGGCGCGATCTGCTACGTGGCCACGCTCGGTTGGCACGGTGATCGCGCTTTGGCGACCATCGTGGGAATGCTCGCCGCCTTCCTGGTGCGCGGGCTCGCCATTGCGCTGGGCTGGTCGCTGCCGACCTACCGCGCGCGTCCCGGCCGTACGCCGGAGGACATCGAGCGCAACTGGACGTGAGACCGCCCGCCCCCGATCGGGGATGCTGGTGCCGCGGTGAGGCGGCACCCGCTCGCATGATCAGCTTCGGTAATCCGCGTTGATCGACACGTAGTCGTGCGTCAGGTCGCAGGTCCAGATCGTGGACTTGCCGGACCCGCCGGCCCCCACGTCCACACGGATCTCGATCTCGCGGCCCTTGAAATACTCCGCGAACGACGCCTCGTCGTAGCTGGCCGCGCGCATGCCCTGGTCAGCCACGATCCGGTCGCCGAACCAGATCGACAGCTTGTCGCGATCCGCCGCCTCGCCCGCCTTGCCGACGGCCATGACGACGCGGCCCCAGTTGGGATCGCCAC
The DNA here is from genome assembly GCA_041397775.1 of Hyphomicrobiaceae bacterium. Lineage (GTDB taxonomy): Bacteria > Pseudomonadota > Alphaproteobacteria > Rhizobiales > Hyphomicrobiaceae. The sequence continues at coordinate 591,272 of JAWKWB010000003.1, forward strand.
CCGCGATCGCCGTCTTGACCAGCGGCGAATTGGCGATGGACAGCCCGATGGTGCGGGCCGCCTTGTCGTTCTCTGCGCCTTCGATGTTTATGGTAACGAACTTCGAGACGCCCTCGCCATCCTTCGCCACCATGATGGCGAGTTCCCGCAGCAGGTCGTGCGTGGCCTTTTCGAAGTCGGCGAGCGCGGCGTCTCCGGCGACCGAGATTCGCTTTTGGCCGCGCTTCTCCGCTGCGCCCGTGGCAAACATCAGCAGCGTGTCGCTGGTGGAGGTGTCGCCATCCACGGTCATGCAGTTGAAACTGCGGTCCGCGCCCGATTTCAGGATCGGCTGCAGTGCGGCATGGTCGATGGCCGCGTCCGTGAAAATGAAGCTCAGCATCGTCGCCATGTCCGGCGCGATCATGCCGGCCCCCTTGCAGAAGCCGGTGATCGTCACCTCGACGCCGCCGATCTTTGCCGTGCGGGTGGCGAGCTTCGGATAGGTGTCGGTGGTCATGATCGCACGCGCGGCATCGTGCCAGACATCGGCCTTGGCGTCCTTGACGAGGCCATCGAGCAGGTGCGCGAACTTCGTGGCATCGAGCGGCTCGCCGATGACGCCGGTGGACGCCAGATAGATCTCGTCCTTGGCTGCACCGCTCGCCTTGGCCGCGAAGTCGGCCGTCATCTCCACGGCCTCGCGGCCCTTCTTGCCGGTGAAGGCGTTGGAGTTGCCCGAGTTGACGACCAGGATGCGTGCCTTGCCGGACTTCAGGCTCTCACGGCAGTAGAGCACCGGCGCCGAGCAGGTCTTGGACTGCGTCAGCACGCCGGCGGCCGTCGAGCCGGGCGCGAGAACGGCGACCATGAGGTCCTTGCGGTTCTTGTACTTGATCCCGGCTTCGCAGGCGGCAAAGCGCACGCCCTCGATGACCGGAACGTCGATGAGCTTCGCGGGAGCGAACGGGGAGATCTTGGCGTCGCCGTGGGCCATGGGTTTCGCGGGTCCTCGCAGATACGATTTGGCGCCGCCCTGCCGGATGTCCGGCGGACGGCAAGGCGCACACTAAGCAGGATTGTCGAGTTCCGCCAAGAGCGGCCGCACCGCACCCGTATGCCGCAGCGCTCGGCGCAGGGCGCGGAACGGCCGCCGTCAGGCCGTCAGGAAGCGGTTGCGCACGCGCACGAAGTCCTCGATGGCGCTTTCCAGCGCCCCATAGGCCGCCTCGTCGTGCACGACGTTGGTCACGATCATGCCGCGGCGGGCGATGTAGACGCCCCGGTCCAGCAGGTCGAAGTAGAGCAGCTCCCGCAACCGTTCGTCGCTCTTGTCCGCATCCGCCTCGCTCCGGACCGGATCGAGATGGAAATGCGGGGCCATCATCGAGCCGATGCCCGTGAATTGCAGCCTTGCGCCGCCCGCGCGCGCGATGGCGTTGAGCCGCTCCCGCAGCTTGTCGCCGCGCGCGTTCATGGCGATCTGCACCTGCGGCGTCAGGATCTCCGTCAGGCCCGCATGTCCAGCCGACATGGTCAGCACGTTGTTGTTGAACGTGCCGGCGTGCGGCAGTGCGCCCGGGCGCGTGGGATCGAACAGCGCCATGATGTCGGCTCGCCCGCCAAAGGCGCCGAACGACATGCCGCCGCCCACGTACTTGCCGAGCGTGGTCAGGTCCGGCTTGATCCCGAGCTTGCCTTGCAGCCCGCCCGGATGCAGCCGCGAGGTCATCACCTCGTCGAAGATCAGCAGCGCGCCGGTCTCGTCGGCGATGCGCCGCAATCCCTCGAGGAAGGGCTTTTCCGCCGGCACGCAGCCCGTGGATCCGAACATCGGCTCGACGAGGATGCACGCGAGATCGTCAGAGTTCGCTTTCGCCAGCGTCTCGACACTGCCGAGGTCGTTGTACGTCGCCAGGAGCGTCTCGAATGGCGCATTGATAGGCGAACCGCCGCCCCGGAAGTAGAGGACACCGCCGTGATAGCCGCCCGTGAACACCAGGATCTTGTTGCGCTTCGTGAACGCGCGGGCGAGCTGCACGTTCATCAGGTTGGCTTCGGTTCCCGAATTGGTGAACCGCACGCGCTCCATGTTCGGCATGCGCTGGGTCACGGCTTCAGCCAACCTGGCCTCGAGCTCCGTATGTCCGCCGATGTTGATGCCGAAGTCGAGCGCCCGCTCGATGGCGCGGCGGATGACGGGATGCGAATGGCCGAACATGCCCGCCGTATATTCGGAGATGAAGTTCACATAGGAGTGCCCGTCGGCATCCGTCAGCCGGTACCCCTCGCCTTTGACGAAGCGCAGCGGAAACGGGCCATGGAACAGCGTCGTGCGCGTGTTGCCGCCGGGAAGACGCTGCGCTGCGCGCTCCTGCAGGGCTGCACTCTTCGGATTGGCGGCAGCGAAGTGCGCGCGCGCGACGTCAATAGCGTCTGGCAGCGTCGCATTGGCCGGCGTCATGCCGGCAGAAGCCTGAACCATCGGCGGTCGTCCCTTGCTGTGCATCCCTGGATGACGTGAACGCGAGCATAGCGCCCGTCGCGTCCGCAGGAGAAGTATGATTCGGCTGCACGGGGGGAAACTGGGCCATCGCGGCGCTCGGCTGCAGTGCGGCGCACGCTCGTGGCGGACCCCTCCCGGCCGGTGATCTGGGCGACAGGTGCCGGACGGTCAGGGCGCGCTGCGGTTGAGGGCCGTGAAGGCATTCTGCAGGCGATATCGGCCCGGCGATCTCCGACGTTCGATGCGTCGTGCCGCGCGCTCCTGGCTCTTCGTCCGGGCGCGTTGGCTGTGTGCCGTACCAGGGGAGCCGTCCGGCCGCGTCGCCTGGTCATGCGTTGGTGCGCTGCTGTCGGTCGTCGGAAGGCGAAGCGGGCTGTGGTGCGTTTGCAGGCCATCGGTTGCCAACGCCTCGCCCGGATCGTTGGGGATGGGCGCGCCGACAGTCATCCGGCCCGGCAGTGGTCGGACGGCATGCCACGGCCGTGGCGCGGCCAATGGCAAGCCGGGCGTCACGAGGCTGGTCGTCTGCGTCTTGCGGAACTCCCCCACCGTCGTCGTGGTGGTCGCCACGGTCCGCCATGCCCCAGCCGCCGGGGCCGGAGTTCCATGCGAGGATGTCGTCACGCGCGCGGACCAGGCCTGCGTGGGCGCCGCCACCGCGACCGGCATGGCCAGAACCGGCTCGGCCTTCGACGATGGGCCTTTCGCCGCGGCCTCGGCCTGATCCTTGCGTGCCGGCGCGCCACAAGACTGGTCGGACGCTCCCTGCAGCATCGTCAACAGAATGTAGTCGGGCGCGCTCGTCGGCAGTGTCACCTGAACGTGCGCAACGAAGCGCTGCATTGCGCGCTGGGTTTCCTCCGACCAGCGTCCATCGACCGCTCCGCGAAAACAGCCCACCCGGATCAGTTCTCTCTGGATGCCGTGTGCCAGGACGGCCTTGGCTTCGATCTCGGCCCGCTGTCGTGTCACATGCGAGACGGCCGGAAAGGGCGCGGCGTCTGTCGCCGCGCGCACGGAAGTCGCCAGTGCCCCCGGCGAGGGGCGGAAAGCCCCCGCGAAGTCGAGCGTCGTGCTCTCGAAAACCGGATCGCTCGTCGTGCTGGACGACGGCGGAGCGAACACCAGATGATATCCATACGCGAGTGAGGCGCCAAACATCGCCCACGAAAGGCCTGTCCCGAATGCCGTGATCCACGACTGTTGTTGACGCCTCATTGGATCGACCTCTCGTTGACATCCCGCCGCCGAAAAAGACGCCGGAGATGGGAGCAGCCTAGCTCGGAGCGTAGTGCCTTGCCATGTGGTGCGCAATACAACTCGTCGTCATGACGTATCGTTCGGGCGCCGGCTGATCGCGATCGGCTCTGTCGAGACGCAGGCGCGTCAGTCTGCGGGTCTGCCCTTCATCATTCGGACGGGCTCGTACACCATGACGGTCTCGCCCTTTTGATTGACGACGCTATTCCGCGTTCGAACAATCCCTCTACCTCCTTTCGAGGTCTCGCGGACCTCTGTCACCTCGATATCCACATGGATCGTATCGCCGGCGAACGTCGGCCCGTTGATTTTCAGGTCCATGCCGAGAAAGGCCATTCCCGTTCCCTGGATCGTGCCGCCGATGGTCAGGCCCTCGGCCATGGAGAACACCAGCGCGCCCGGGACGAGCCTTCCTTTGATGGCACTTTCCGTTTGCCGGTAGACCTCGTTGGTGAACAACAGTTCCAGCATGCCTGTGCAGGAAATGAAGTTCACGATGTCCGGTTCCGTGATGGTGCGGCCGAACGTGACGAACCGGTCGCCAACCGTGAGATCCTGCCAATAGAAGCCGTGTCCGAGTGGTTTCATGGAGTGGTCCTGTCGTAGGGGGGCCCCGCGTTCGCGCACACGACCTCCCCGTCTGGACGGAACGGTCGTGTCGTGGCGATGTGTCGGCGGATTGCGAAGGCGCTTGCGTCAGGAGGGGAGGATGACGCCTTTGCCGACAGTCTGGGTGTCGAACAGTTTGTAGGCTTCTTCGGCCTGATCGAGCCGCCAGCGGTGCGTGAAGAGTTTCTCCACGTCGACCTTGCGGTCGGCGACGAATTCGGCGCAATCCGCCTGGCCCTGCTTGGAGAAGGTCCACGAACCGACCAGTGTCACCTGCCGGCGCAGCATGTCGGGGCTGACGTCGAGCGTCACCTGTCCGCGTTCTCCCACGAAGCAGGCTGTGCCCCAGGAGCGCACGGAGCGCACCGTGGCGGCACGTGCTTCCGGAGCCGACGAGGCGTCGAGTGTCTTGTGGGCGCCCTCGCCATGCGTCAGATCGCGGATCGCCTGCACCATGTCGTTGGAGCGGGCGTTGATGACTTCTTCGGCACCGAAGCTCTTGGCCATCTCCAGCCGCTCCGGCGAGATGTCGAGGGCGATCACCCGCGCGCCCATGGCGACGGCGAGCTGCGTGGCCGACAAGCCCACCGGGCCCTGCCCGAAGATCGCGATCGTCTCGCCGCCCTGCAGATTGAGCCGCTTCAGGGCGCCCCACGCCGTGCCCGTGCCGCAGGCGATGGCTGCGCCCGTGACGAACGACAGTTCGTCGGGAAGCGGCACGAGTGTATGGACCGGCACCTTCATGTACTTGGCATGTGCGCCGTGGCCGCCAGAGCCGTACACGACGGTCCCTTCCAGGCACATCTGGGTCCAGCCGCCACGACAATGCTTGCAGTTGCCGCAGCCGTCATAGTGGTGGTCCATGACGCGCTGGCCGATGTGCGCTTCCTTATCCGACACGCTCGAGCCGAGCGCGACGACGACGCCGCAGGGCTCGTGACCCGCGATCACACCCGATTCGCGTTTGATGCCGCCCGTGACGGCGCCTTCCGGATTGGCCGGCGCGCGGTAATTGTGCAGGTCGCTGCCGCACATGCCGGAGGCCTTGATCTCCAGAACCACGTCGCGAGGGCCTGGCGTGGGATCGGGAAAATCCCGAAGCTCCAGCTTGCGGTCGCCCAGAAAAACTACGCCCTTCATCGTTTCCTCCGCCTAGATTGTTGTTCCGCCTGTGCGGTGCATCCGCCACTGCAGGCAGCGCCCCTGCGAGATGCACGCCATTGCAACACGTTGGTTGCCGCCGATGAGTTCCGACCTCTAGCCTATCCTACCCTCCAGGCGACCGGGTGCCAGCTTGCGCCACGGGGCCTGGACGCCGCAATAGTTTTCACGTTCGCGTGAAGATCGCCGGAAGCCGCCGCCAAAGGGAATTGTTGCTTGTTGGCAACGCCTTGCAGCGGCCTAATTCTGCCACATGCGATTGGGCTAATGGCCACAATCAGTTCTTAACCTTCGGGCTGTCCAGATGCGGAGAGAGGTCCGCTTGGCAAGTTCGCGCAATTCGCGGTGAAGGGAGTCGATCATGCTCGTCAGAACCGTTTTGAACCGTATCGTCGTCACGCTGCGTGACATGGTCGTGGGGCTGCTGCTGTTCGTGGCCTTGGCCATGGGGCTATCGGGCGACGACAGTTTCTGGCGGGTGTCCTCGGCCTCGGCCTACCAGCTCAGTGGCTTGCAGCCCGAAGGCTTGGTCACGGCCGGTTACACCGTTGGCCCGCACGGCCATGCGAGCAGCATGGTGATCCTCGGCTTGACGGTCGCCACGATGTTCGCCTTCAACGTCGCATTGCTGCGCCATCTGCGCTCGGCCTATGTACGAGCTGGCAACTATCTTGGCTGATCCCGCGCAACGGAATGAGGCGAAGGCTGCAAAATGTCCCCGGACCCACTATATCGGTGATGGGCACTCGAATTCCGGAGGCAGGTTCCTATGACGCGTGATCGGGGTCGCTTCGCAACGGGCACGACCATCGCCATCGCCGCCGTGATCGCGGTGGGTGGTGTACTGGCCGTCAAGGCGCTTGCTCCCGAAAAGGAGCTGGCCCGCGGTTACGGGCGGGCGCTGACGGACGTCGCCGACGCTTGGCGCTCCGGCGCCGGCAGCGCTGCACTCGATCCACGCCACGTCGTCCTCAGCAAGGCGACGGGTCCGGCCGTGCCCGTGATCGGGCACGTTTCGGTCGGCGATACCGTGACCATCGGCAGCAGCAATGGTGTTCCGCAGCGGATCGTCGTGACGGCCGTCGAGCGGCTCGCTCTGGAGGACGGCCCCGGCCTGACGTTCCAGATCGTAACCGGCCGCCGTGAAGGCCCCAACGCCGGGCTCGTCCGTTTCATCTTCGCAGGAGCCCCCACCGAGGTCGCTCCAGCAGTTCCGAAGTCCGACAAGGTCCTCTGATCGGCGGCCCCGATGGCTGGCAGCACGCATAGATACGAATGCCGCGTGACCTGGACGGGCAACGACGGCACCGGCACATCCGGCTACCGCGCCTATCGGCGCGACCACACGGTCGCGGTCGCCGGCAAGCCCGAGATCGCCGGATCGTCCGATCCGGCCTTCCGCGGCGACGCTTCCCGGCACAACCCGGAGGATCTTCTGGTCGCCTCGATCTCCTCCTGCCATATGCTGTGGTATCTGCATCTGGCATCGGACGCCGGCATCGTCGTGACCGAATACGTCGATGATGCCGTCGGAACCATGGTCGAAGACCGCGCGCGCGGTGGTTGGTTTAACGGCGTCGTGCTGCGCCCTGCCATCAAGATCGCGCCGGGCGGCGATGTCGGCCGGGCTATTGCCCTGCACCAGGCGGCACATGAGAAGTGCTTTATTGCCAACTCCCTCAACTTCCCCGTGACGGTCGAGCCACGCATCGCAGTGGCGTGATCGCGGCGCCCGGCGGACATGACCTCAACGCGCAAGCGCTTGCGTCGGCGCGTCACTGAGGTAAGGAAGGGTTGACCCTGATCGACGAGGGCGCCGCCAACCCGACTGTGGGCGAGCCAGCGCGCCTGTTCCGTTCCACCCGCAATTCCAGTTCAGAAATGAACGCTCCATGAGCAATTCAGCCGGCGACACGCCACCTGCGCTGCGATGGCCCCGGCCGTCGGGAGCGTTGGCACTGTGGCGTACCTGGCGCGGACAGCGGCGCGCCTCCCCGGCCTGGACGGTCCTCGTCGGCGCGATCTTGGCCGTCATGGCCTTGCCGGTCGCCACGGTGATCTATCTGGCGCTGGGCGATCGCGGCGGCAACTTCCTGCATCTCGCGCGCACGGTCCTGCAGCCTTCGCTGATCGAAACGGCGACGCTGATGCTCGGCGTCGGTGTCATCACGCTGGTGGTCGGCACGGGAACGGCGTGGATCGTCACCATGCACCGCTTCCCCGGGCGCACCTTGATCGACCATCTCCTGGTGCTGCCGCTGGCCATCCCGACCTACATCGTCGCCTACGCCTACGCCGAAATCCTGGATTACGCCGGGCCGCTGCAGAGCGGACTTCGCGCACTGATGGGAGGAGGGGAATGGCTGCCCGACATCCGCTCGCGCGGGGGCGCCATCTTCGTTCTGTCGGGCGTTCTCTACCCTTACGTCTATCTCGCAGCGCGCGCGAGCTTCGTGCAGCAATCGGTCTGCGTGCTCGAGGTCGCCCGTACGCTCGGCCGCACGCCGCTGGGTGCTTTCCTGGCCGTCGGATTGCCGCTGGCACGACCGGCATTGATGGCGGGCGTCGCACTGGTCCTGATGGAATGCCTCAACGACCTGGGCGCGGTGCAGTACCTAGGGGTGCGCACGCTGTCGGCCAGCATCTACGACACGTGGCTGCAGCGCTCGAGCCTGGGCGGCGCGGCCCAGATCGCGGCGATTCTCCTGTTGCTCGTCGCTGCCCTATTCGCCGTCGAACGCCTGGCGCGCGGCAACAGCCAATACCACCACACGACGGGCCGGTATCGCGCCATTCCCTTCGCCGATCTTACGGGCTGGCGCGCTGCCGCGGCGTTCGCCGCCTGCGCCTTGCCGTTCCTGATCGGCTTTGCCGCGCCGTTCGGCGTGATCGCCATGAACGCCTGGCATCATATCGAGCTCGCGCAGGAAGCCGGATTCTGGATGGCAGCGGGCAACAGCGTCCTGCTCTCGGCGACCACGGCCATGGCGGCAGTCGGCACGGCGTTGGCCCTCGCCTATGCGCGCCGCGTCGCGTCGAACGGCTTCACGCGGCCGGCGGTCCGGCTTGCGGGGCTCGGCTATGCGTTGCCGGGAACCGTGCTCGCCCTGGGGTTGCTTATCCCCTTGGCGGCGCTGGACAACCATATCGACGCCTTCACGCGGCAGGCCTTCGGAAGCAAGGTCGGCCTTCTCGTCACGGGTACGATGCTGGTGTTGGTCGTCGCCTACACGGTGCGCTTCCTCGCGGTCGCCCTGGGTGGCATCGAAGCCGGGCTCGAGCGCATCTCGGCCAATCTCGACGCCGCCGCCCGCTCGCTGGGCGAGACGGCCATGTCGGCTCTCTGGCGCATCCACCTGCCGCTGCTCATGCCGGCACTCGGAACCGCCGGCCTGCTGGTGTTCGTAGACGCGATGAAGGAGTTGCCGGCGACGCTCCTGCTGCGCCCCTTCAATTTCGAAACGCTGGCAACCCACGTCTATGCCTTCGCGTCGCTGGAACAGTTGGAGGCCGCCAGCGTCGGCTCTCTGGCCATCGTTCTGGTGGGCCTTGTCCCCGTCGTTCTCCTGCATCGTGCTATCGCGACGGGACGCGCGGGCCACTGATAGGCGCGCCGCCGCACTCAAACCGCGAGATATTCCGCACGCAAGGCCTCGTCGGCCTCCAACTCGCCCATCGTGCCGGCGAACTTGATCTCGCCACTTTCGATGACGTAGGCGCGCTCCGCGATGCGCCTGGCAAAGCCGAGGTTCTGCTCCGACACCAGCAAGCCGACGCCGCGTCGTCGCAACTCCAGCAAGGCCTCCGCAATGCCGTCGAGGATCACGGGCGCCAGGCCTTCGGAAGGTTCGTCGAGCAGGATGCAACGCGGATTGCCCATCAGCGTCCGCGCGATGGTCAGCATCTGCTGCTCGCCGCCCGACATCTGGCTGCCGAGCCGGTTGCGCATTCGCCCCAGGTTCGGGAAGAGCTGGAAGAGATCCTTAGGTGTCCAGGCCTTGCCGTCGCGCACCGCCTGCCGGCCGACGGCAAGGTTTTCATCGACCGTGAGCCCCTTGAAGATGCGCCTGTCCTCGGGAACGTAGCCGAGACCCAGGCGCGCGATTTCGTGCGTGGTCATGTCGACGATCGGCGTGCCGTCGAAGGCGACGGCTCCGCGCCGCCGCACTTCCAGCCCCATGATGGCTTTCAGCGTCGTCGACTTGCCGGCCCCATTGCGCCCCAGGACGACGACCGATTGCCCGGCATCCACGCAAAGCGTCACGCCGAACAACGCCTGCGCCGGTCCGTACCAGGCATCGAGCTGCGAGACCTCGAGCAGCGCCATGTGATCAGCCGGCCGCCTCGAGCACCAGGATCACGCCGTTGGCGTCCTTTGGCGCCACCTTGACGCATGTCGGCGTCACGACCGAGGCGAGCGAGCCCACGGCCTTGGCCGCCGCGCCCGCGTCGGCAACGTCGAGCACGATGGTGATGGCGCCTTCGTCCGGGATGCCGGCGAGTGAGAGGCCCGGATGCCGCGTCTCCAGCGTCGCGCGGTCGAGAAATACGAAATCGGCGCGATTGCCGCCCGTGGCGACGCGGAGCGCGCCGTCGCTCTCCGTTTCCACCGGTCGGTCGATCAGGTGCCCCATGTGCTTGGCGGCGGCCGCGGCGTCCTTGCTCAACATCTCGACGCGGCGAATGCGCTTTGCCGTGTTGGCGTGCCTCGTCAGTTCGGGGATCCAGACGAAAGGCCGCGTCAGATGCTGACACGCGAAGATCCGCAGGCCGCCCGGACGCTCCTCGATCGGCCAGAGGAATGTGCGGAAGCTTGCCTCCACCTTGCGTCCGTCCGGCAGGTCCACGGGACGCCCGAAGTCGCGTAGGGCCGAGCGCGGCAAAGCCTCGCGACTTCAACTCCGCCACGCCGTCGTCGGCGTTCGTTCCGGTGAAGGCCGCGCGCTCGATGCCCTCACCGCGCCGGGCCAGGAACGCCCGCGCAGGCGCATTGCGCTCGGTCTCCGCCACGACGCCGATCAGCTCGATGTAGTCTTCGTCCAGCATGATGGTGTGGTTGGCGGTGCCCATCACCGCGGTATGCATGCCCCTCGGCGCAACCGTGAAGCCGAGCCGCTGCCAGCGCTGCTCGCCCTCCGAGAGTTCGTTCACCATGATGACCACGTGATCGAGGCCGATGATGGATCGCATGGTCATGGGAATGCCTCCGTGGCGCGTTGCCGGGTTTCGCTGGCGCCAAGGTTGCCGTCGGGGCCGCGGAAGTCAACGCTTGCGGCAACCGCACGCACACGGTTCTATGAGGCGACGTCAAGCGCTGCGAGGTCTGCACCCGACATGCCCGAGAAACTCGAATGGCCGCCGTCCCTGTGGGCATCGGTATCGCCGCCAGGCCCGCAATTGCCGGCCCTCGAAGGCGAAGCGGAGGCGGATGTCGCAGTGGTGGGCGCCGGCTTCTCGGGCCTATCCACCGCGCTCCACCTGCGCCGGGCAGGTGTCGATGTCGCGGTGATCGAGGCGGCCGAGCCCGGCTGGGGCGCATCGGGACGCAACAACGGCCAGGTCATCCCGACCCTGACGCGGCCCGAGCCCGACGACATCGTCGCACGGCACGGTGAGGCGGGCGAGCGGTTGGTCGGCCTGGTTCGCGATTGCGCGTCGATCCTCTTCGACCTGGCGCGCGAGGAAAAGATCGACATCGAGGCCGAGGCCGAGCAGCACGGCTGGATCCAGCCCGTTCACTCGCCCGGCCGGTTGAAGATCGCGGAGCGGCGCGTCAGGCAGTGGTCGAAACACGGCGCCCCCGTGGACATGATCTCGCGGGAACGCATGCGCGCGCTGACCGGCTCCGACGCCTGGTTCGGGGGCTGGACCAACCCGACGGGCGGTCACGTCAATCCCTTGGGGCTGGCACGCGGCATGGCCAGGGCGGTGCTGGCGCGTTCAGGCCGTATCTACGCGCGTTCGCCCGTCGTCGGCTATGCCCGTGATGGTGACGGCTGGCGCATCACCACGCAGAAAGGCCAATTGCGCGCACGCGCGCTCGTGCTCGCCACGAATGCCTATACGGGCGAATTCTCGCGCACGCTCGCGCCCCGGATCGCGCGCGAGGTCGTGCCGGTCTTCTCCTGGCAGATGGCGACCGCGCCGCTGTCCGACAACATCCGCAAATCGATCATCCCCGGTCGGCACGCGGTGTCCGATACGCATCGCGAGCTCTATTTCGCGCGCTACGATGCCCGCAACCGGCTGGTCACGGGCGGCGCCATTCTGCTGCCCTGGAAGCGGCGCGAGCGCATGCAGCCCTATATCGCCGCGCGGCTGGAGCGCCTGTTCCCCCAGATCGGCCCTGTGACATTCGACTACGTCTGGAACGGCTACATCGGCATCACGCGCGATTTCTTCCCCCGCGTGCATCGCCTGGGCCCCGACGCCTTCGCCTGGGCCGGCTGCAACGGACGCGGCGTCGGCTTTGCCGTGGCGATGGGCCGCGAGCTGGCCAAGGCCGTCACCGGCACGCCGCTGACCGAACTGGCGATGCCGCTGTCCGAGCCCGATCCGATCCCCTTGCATGGGGTTGTCCGCCGCTTTGCGCCGCTCATGCTGGCGCCCTATCGGCTCCAGGATCGTCAGGAGATCTGACATGCCTCGCCTCGCCCGCCGCGCCTGGGTGCCACAGACGCCGGAAGACCTGGTCCAGTCGATCGCGGGCAAGGTCGCCGCGCTCGATGCCGACGCCATCGAAGCCGAAATCCTGGCCGCGATCGAGGACAACCATGCCATCCACGATCGCGATTGCATCAACCTCAATCCCGCGACCAATACGCTGAACCCCAAGGCGGAACGGTTGCTGGCCATGGGGCTGGGCAATCGTCCCTCACTCGGCTATCCCGGCGACAAGTACGAAATGGGTCTGGAGGCCATCGAGCGCATCGAGGTGATCGCGGCGGAGCTGGCTGCCGAAGTGTTCGATGCCCGCCATGCGGAAATCCGCGTCGGCTCGGGCGCGCTCGCCAATCTCTACGCCTTCATGGCGACGACGAAGCCCGGTGACGCCATTCTGGCGCCGGGGCCGGAGATCGGCGGCCACGTCACGCATCACGCGGCGGGCGCGGCCGGGCTCTACGGCCTCGAGGCGATCACCATGCCGGCGGACGCGCGGCGGTTCACGGTCGATCTGGCCAAGTTGGCGCAGCAGGCCCGCGAGGTGCGCCCGAAGCTGATCACGATCGGCGGCAGCCTGAACCTGTTCCCCCATCCGGTGGCCGAGATCCGCGCCATCGCCGACGAGATCGGCGCCAAGGTGCTCTACGATGCGGCTCATATGTCCGGGATGATCGCCGGGCGCGCGTGGCAGCAGCCGCTCGCGGAAGGCGCGCATCTCATGACGATGAGCACCTATAAGAGCCTCGGCGGGCCGGCTGCCGGCCTCATCCTGACCAACGATGCCGATCTGGCCGAGCGGCTCGATCACATCGCCTACCCCGGTCTGACCGCGAATTTCGACGTGGCGAAGTCGGCCGCCCTCGCCATGGCGTTGCTCGACTGGAAGGTGCACGGTCCCGCCTATGGCGCGGCGATGGCGGCAACGGCCAAGGCGTTGGCTGACGCGCTGATTGCTGCTGGGCTCCCCGTGCATGCCGGCGAACGCGGCGGCACCCGGTCGCACCAGTTGGCGGTGGAAGCGCATCGTTGGGGCGGCGGACAGGCGGCCTCGAAGATCCTGCGCCGCGCCAACGTCCTGGCGTGCGGCATCGGGCTGCCCATCGCCGCGGTGGCGGGGGACGTGAACGGCCTGCGCCTCGGCGTTCCCGAAATCGTCCGCCTCGGCATGGAGCCGCGGCACATGCCGGACCTTGCTCGCTTCATCGCGCGCGTGCTGTTGGGCAACGAGGCGCCCGAGACCGTGGCCGGGGAGGTCACGGCCTTCCGGCGCGGCTTCGAAGGCCTGCGCTTCGTGCGATAGCGCTCAGACGCGATGATAGGGGTGGCCGCTGAGGATCGTCGCGGCGCGATAGAGCTGCTCGGCCAGAACGGCGCGGGCAAGGCCGTGCGGCATCGTCATCGGGCTCAACGACACGACGAGTTGCGCCGCCTGGCGCACGGCATCGCCATGCCCATCCGGACCGCCGATCAGGAACACCGCGTGCCGGCGCCCGTCGTCCTTCCAGCGAGCGACGGCATGGGCGAAATCGGCGCTGGAGAGTGACTTGCCCCGCTCGTCCAGGACCACCACGACGTCGGCGTCAGCCGCGAGCTTGAGCAGGCGTGCGGCCTCGTCGGCCTTGCGCTCGGCGGCGCTGCTGGCGCGCGACTCGGGGATTTCGATTTCTTTCAGGGGGCCGAGGCCCGTCGTGCGTGCCGAACTCAGCCGCTTGGCATAGCGGGCGACGAGTGCCTGCTCCGCGTTCTCTTTCAGCCGGCCGACGGCGGCAATCGTGAGACGCATGAATCCTCACATCGGCCCGGATATCCAAATCCGGGCCTCCGCTTCGCCGTCGATGACAGGCCGCCGTTCAGTGCGTCGCCGGGTCCGGCGTCCGCTCCTGCGACCACATCTTCTCGAGGTTGTAGAACTCGCGCACCTCGGGACGGAAGACATGGACGATGATGTCGCCGATGTCGATCACGACCCAGTCGCACTGGGGCTGGCCCTCCGTGCGCACGCCCGTGATGCCAGCCTCTTTCAGCTTGTCTTGCAGCTGATCGGCGATGGCGCCCACGTGGCGGTCGGTGCCGCCCGACGCGATGACCATATAGTCACCGAGCGAGGACTTGCCTTCCAGGTCGATGGTGACGATCTGCGTGGCCTTGAACTCGTCCAGCCAGCCCGCGATCTGCTTCACAAGTGCTTCCGAGGTGCGGCCTTCGGGCACGACCCCGGCTTGAGGCGTGCTCTTGCGAGCCGCCCCGCTTGCGGTTCTCATCGGTGAGTGAGCGTCCCTTTCGTCATCGAACCCTTTGAGGAAGCGGAGTAATTACCTCGGCCTCCGGTTCGCCAGACCACCTTCGCCGACCATCGGCAAAGGCAAGCTCCCAACCTTTTCCGGTGGGACAGATGGACATTAGGCGCATGCCGGGTCGGGTTTCAAGTGGCAGCTGTGCGGAAATTACGCGGGCCACCGCCGCCGGCGACTTTCGTCAGCCCGCCCCGGGTCGCCCGGATCGCCGTCGACGAGATGCTCGACAGCGGTCCGGTGAGGAAGGTCCAGGCCGGAAGCCGCCTCTGCAGAATGAGGCGAGATCGGGTCTCCGCAACGCGGCCGGATTGCATGGCGCGACCAGCCGGGCTGGCGAGGGCGCCCAGGTGATGCCCGGGCCGGTCGATGACCGCCACCGGCATCGTCGCGAAGATGTCCCGCCACTGCCGCCAGCGATGGAATTCCGCCAGGCAGTCGGCGCCCATGATCCAGACGAAGCGGGTTGCCGGGTGGCGCAGCCGCAGGAAGCCCAGCGTCGCCGCGGTGAACGTGGTCGCGAGATGCTTCTCGAACGCGGTGACGATGATGCGGTTGTCGCGCGCCATCGTCCGGCAGAGCGCCAGGCGTTCGTCGAGAGGCATGAGGTCGCGGCCGATCTTCAGCGGGTTGCCCGGCGTCACGATCCACCAGACCTGGTCGAGCCCGAGCCGCCTGAGCGCAATCTGGCTGATCAGTCGGTGTGCCTCGTGAGGCGGATTGAACGACCCGCCGAGCAGGCCGATCTTCTGGCCCGCCATGGCCAGCGGCGGCCGGGCGCGGATCGAGCCGAAGCGGACTGGTGCCGATTTCCTCATGCGCGCCCGCTCCTGGCGTCTCGCCGGGCCACCTCAGTGCTTGCCCAGCCGGGCCAAGGTCTCCTCGGCCAGGGCGCGCGTCAACTCCGCCGCGCCCATCGGGCGGCCAAGTGCCGAGGCCTGGCCCGACCACAGCGACGTGAAATCGCTGGAGCCGTTCGCTTCGGCAGCAGCTTTCAAAGGTGTCAGGGCACCCGATGCCAGCGGAAACGGCGGTGCGTCCGCACTGACCGGGCCCGCTTCGCGCATGATACGGTTCATGTAGCCGCGTGCCGGGCGTCCCGTGAAGACGTTGGTCAGGGCCGTGGCGTCGTCACGCCCTGCCGCCAAGGCCGCACGATGCAGCGGCGCGACCTTGGCTTCCGGGCAGAAGAGGTAGGCCGTGCCGAGCTGGACTGCCGAAGCCCCGAGCGCCAGTGCCGCCACGATGCCGCGCGCATCGCCGATGCCGCCGGCCGCGATGACGGGGATCTTCACGGCATCCACCACCTGCGGAACCAGTGCCATCGTACCTACCTGCGTCGCCAGGTCGGCCGTCAGGAACATGCCGCGGTGTCCGCCCGCCTCGTAGCCCTGCGCGATGATCGCATCGGCCCCATGCGCCTCGAGCCAGCATGCCTCCGCCACAGTCGTCGCCGAGCTGAGCACGATCGCCCCCGTCGCCTTCACGCGGTCGAGCAGTGCCTTGTCGGGCAGGCCGAAGTGGAAACTCACCACCTTGGGTCGCGTGTCCTCCACGAGCGCGCACGTCGCCGCGTCGAAGGGATGGCGCACCGCGGCGGGCACGGGCATGTCGGGATCGAGCCCGAGTTCCACGTAGTACGAACGCAGCCGCGTCTTCCACCGGGCCTCCGCCTCGGCCGATGGCGGCGGTGGCGTGTGGCAGAAGAAGTTGAGGTTGAATGTCTTGTTGCTGAGCGATTTGAACCGGGCCACGTCCGCGCGGGCCTGGTCGGCTGTCGACATGGCGCAGGCCATGGACCCCAGGCCGCCCGCATTCGCCACGGCGGCGGCCAGTTCGGGCGAGGATGGCCCGGCCATGGGGGCAAGTACGATCGGATGCTCGATGCCGAGAAGGTCGATCAGTCGCCGGTCGTGCCACATGGGAAGGCCTCCTTCGGTCGGTTGAACCCGCTCGTGTCCGACCGCAAAGTCCGCCTCATTCCTCTGCGGGCCCGGAGCGGACTTTCAGTCATGACGCCACACAAGCGCGTCAGGACTTGCCCTCACGCTGCCGCGCGGCGATCACAGTATTGCGCAGAAGGCAGGCGATCGTCATCGGTCCTACACCGCCAGGCACGGGCGTAATCGCCGAGGCGACGGCGCGCACTTCCTCGAAGGCGACGTCACCCACGAGCCGGCCTTTGCCGTCGGGCGTGGGGACACGATTGATGCCCACGTCGATGACGATGGCGCCCGGCTTGATCCAGCTGCCGCGCACCATCTCCGGCCGCCCGACCGCGGCCATGACAAGATCGGCCCGCGCCACCACGGCGGGCAAGTCGCGCGTGCGCGAATGTGCGATCGTCACGGTGCAGTCCTCCTGCAGGAGGAGCTGCGCCAAGGGCTTGCCCACGATGTTGGAGCGCCCGATGACGACAGCCTCGAGCCCCTTGAGATCAGCCCGCACCGATTTCGCCAGGATCACGCAGCCGACCGGCGTGCAGGGAACGAGCCCAGCACCGCCGGTCGCGAGCCGCCCCGCATTGACGGGATGGAAGCCGTCCACATCCTTGGCGGGGTCTATGGCCGCGATCACGCTCGACTCGCGGATATGCGCAGGCAGCGGAAGCTGCACCAGGATGCCATCCACGGCATCGTCGTCATTAAGGCGCTGCACCAGTCCCAGCACGTCGGCTTCGCTCGCCGTCGCAGGCAGGCGATGCTCGAACGAGCGCATGCCGGCAGCCGTCGTCTGCTTGCCCTTGTTGCGTACATAGACCTGGCTGGCCGGGTTTTCGCCGACCAGCACGACTGCGAGCCCCGGCGCCCGCCCATGTGTGGCCACGAAGGCCGCGACATCGCGCGCCACCTCCGCGCGAACCTTTTCGGCCATCGCCTTGCCGTCGATGATTTGAGCGGTCATTCAAGTCTTGCCCTTCTTGTCGGATTGCGCCGCCTCGACGGCGCGCGCGGCCGCCATCGCGGCGAGCGCCATGCCGTCGCCCGCGACCAGCAACGTCTTGATGCGCGATTTGTGCCCCGCCACGAGCGTCACGGCCGACTTCGGCACGCCGAGCCACTTGGCAAGGAGTTGTGCGACGGCGGCGTTGGCCTTGCCATCTTCCGGAACGGCCCGAACGCGCGCCTTCAAGGCTGGCCCCTCCGAGGTCGTCTCCGGCCCCTCCAGGGCATCCTTCGAGGACTTCGGGGTCAGTCGCAGCCGAACGCGCAATCCATCCGTCGTGACGGTCCAGGGATGCTCGTCCGATGCCATCGCGCCTCAGCCGATCGTGCGCATCAGGAACGGGATGAAATAGTCCGCAATCCCGTGCACGATCACCAGCAGCACGATCGGGGAGAAGTCGAGCCCTCCCCCGGTCGGCAGATAGCGCCGGATGCGGGCCAAGGCGGGCTCCGTCACCGCATTGAGGGCGTTCCAGATCTGGCGCACCTGCGGGTTGGAATAGTTGATGATCCCGAAGGCGAGCAGCCAGCTGAGCACCGCTCCGGCGATGATCAGCCAGGAGTAGATGTGCAGGCAGTAGCGGATGAAGCTCAGCAGCTCGAACATAGGCGCATGCGCTCCCATTTTCTTCGGGTCGAGCAGAGCTTTACCGCCCACACCCGCAGGGGGCAAGCGATTGGTCGACTACGGTTTATGCAACTCGGCACGGGCCTGGTGCCGGCTGCCTACCGTATCGATGCTGTCGTCGCAGGTGGACCTCCTCCACCGCATCCTTTGTTCTCTGCCAATACCGCCAGATATTGCTGACGAGACTGCAAGGCTTGGACCTCTTTGCCCGCGGCGCCCTGGAAGTCCATGCCGAACCAGAGCACAGGAATGAAGAGGCCGGCCACACCTGCCGCCACATTTTGCGCGACCTTCAGGCCCTGCTCGCTGGCGAGTTCTTGAACTTTCTGATTATTGGCTTGAACTTCGGCATAGATCGCAGGGCAATCCATATGCCGGTCCTGCGCCTGAGTAACCGCAACCAGCTGGGGCGCCCTTCCGGCGCATGCGGAAACAAAGGTACTCGCAGCCACAACACCAATCGCAAGTGTCCGTTTCAAAATCATCTGAGCCCCCGCTCGATAAACATCACCAACATGTTTCATCGAGACAGGAAATGTTCAAGCCGAACACATGGTTGGAATGTCGCCTCAATGCGGATGTTAACAGATTTTTACGCGAACCTTGTGAGATGAGCGCCTCATGGACGTTCTCGGAAACGTAGGATCCTCATTATGCCGCCGCCCCTCAGTTCGACGTCCCCATCGCCATCAGGCACAGGATCTCGAACAGCATCTGCGCACCGATCTGGGCGGTGGCTGTCGTGGCGTCGTATTGCGGCGCCACCTCCACCACATCGCCGCCGACGATCGTCAGCCCCTGCAAGCCGCGCAGGATCGCCAGCGCCTCGCGTGTACTGAGCCCGCCGACCTCCGGCGTCCCCGTGCCCGGAGCCAGGCCCGGGTCGATGCTGTCCACGTCGAACGACACGTAGACGGGCCCCCCGCCCACCACCGCGCGGGCCTTCGCGATCACCGCTTCGAGGCCCATGGCATCGATCTCCTCGGCGTGGATCACGGTCATGCCGCTGTCGTAGGAGAACTCCCACAGATACTCGGCAGGGCCGCGAATGCCGATCTGGATGGTCCGCTCGGGATCGAGTACGCCCTCGAGCACCGCCTGCCGGAACGGCCCGCCATGGTGGAACTTGGCGCCTTCGTACTGTCCCGACGTGTCGCAGTGCGCGTCGATATGCACCATGGCCACCGGCCGGCCCGCGCCGACCGCCTTGAGGATCGGCAGGCTGATCGAATGATCGCCCCCCACCGACAGCGGACGCACGCCCGCCGCCACGATGCGCCGATAGTAGGCCTCGATATCGGCATGGCATTGGTCGAGCGAGAACCGGCTCTGCATCGGCACGTCGCCGATGTCGGCCACGCGCAGCGTACCCATCGGTGCAACCTTCAAGGCGTGCTCGTAGGGGCCGATCCGCTCCACCGCCCTGACCGCGCGCGGCCCGAGCCGCGCACCAGCCCGGTTCGTGACACCCAGATCCATGGGCACGCCGACGAGCGCGACATCGAGCCCGGCGAAATTCTGTTCCGCGGCATCGGGCCGGTAGGGCGCGCCGAGCAGCGTTGCGACGTCCGCGAATGGCCACTTGCGCCGGTCCGGCGCCGTGAACACGGCCCGCGCCACCTCCGCGAAGGCCGGATCATGGATATCGCCACCGCGGCCGTCTGCGTACTTGGCCCTGAGGGCCTCGAGCTTCTTGGCGTCCATCGAGCCTCCCGTCGCGCCCCGCGTCAGGGAATGACGCGCCCTTCGCGATAGCGCTGGATATGGGCGAGGATCTGGTCCTCCGTGTCGATCGTATCGTGGAACCCTGCGCGGCGGATCTTGGTCATGCTGGACACGACATCGTGTTCCAGGTTCCAGCAGAAGTCGCCGAAGCCCCAGGTCACCACCTCGTCCATGGCGCGCGCCTGCAGCCCGTGCTTCTTGACCAGGGCATCCCACAGTGCAGCCTTGTCCGACATCCACAGGCCGAGCTTCAGCGGCCGCACAGAGCCCACCTTCAGGCCATACAGGTCGGCGACGCGCGGCCACAGCCGGTTCCAGCGGAACACCGTGCCGTCCGTAACATTGAACGCCTGGTTGCGGCCGGCCTCCGC
The DNA here is from genome assembly GCA_041397775.1 of Hyphomicrobiaceae bacterium. Lineage (GTDB taxonomy): Bacteria > Pseudomonadota > Alphaproteobacteria > Rhizobiales > Hyphomicrobiaceae. The sequence continues at coordinate 611,410 of JAWKWB010000003.1, forward strand.
GGTGGACATCCACTTGACCGCCCGTGCGAGTTGGCCGGCATCGGTCGCCTCGAACAGCGCATCATAGCACTTCTGCCTGCCGGGAAAATCGAGTGGCATCCCGGCCTCCCGGCACATGGCAGCCCACAGGCCGATCAGGGGGATGAGGTTGCGCGGCCGCTCCGGTGCATCGTCGTAGAGGAAGCCCGGCCGCGACGACGACCAGCCCCACGTCTTCCCCTGCTGGCGCGCCCGCAGGATATCCTCCTGCGCATAGTAGAAATTCGGCGGCATATGGCGCGGATCGTCCTCGCGCGCAGGGTTCGGGAAAGCACCCAGGTGCATGCCGTACCACTTCGTGCCCTCCACCAGATGCACGTGCGCGAGGTCGCGGCAATGTTCCTCCCCGGCCGCCACGAGGTTGTCGAGCATCGCGGCGTTACCGGCCACGTCCTCAACGCCCATCGATGCATCCGAGAAGGTGGCGCGGGCGGTGTAATAGAGATGCGTCGCGTCCGGCACCTTGGCGAGTGCGGCCATCGTGCTCTGCGCGTTCGTGAGGTCGGCCGCCATGTAGGAAAGCCGCGGATCGTTGGACGTCCTCGGGTTGCGCGACAGGCCGACGACGCGCCATTCGGGATCGGCCAGCAGCACCTGAACCAGCCGTTTCGACGCCGCCCCCGTAGCCCCGGCAATGACCGCAACCTTTTGTGCCATGTCCCTCTTTTGTGCCATGTCCCTCGTCCCCGTGCCGCCGTTCGTTGGCGGCCAATGTTTCGTCGGACGGCGAGGCTGTCAACGGCGTCCCCGCTGACATGTCTGGACAATGCCGGAGACATGCCGGAAGGTGGCCCGCAATCATCAAACATGCAGAAACGAGGAACGCATGGCGGGCAAGCGGGTCGTGATCGTGGGGGCAGGTGCGGTCGGTGGCTATATCGGCGCACATATGGCGCGCGCGGGCCACGACGTGACGATGGTCGATCCCTGGCCCGAGCACGTCGAGATCATGCGCGACAAGGGGCTCGAGATCACGGGCATGACGCCGCAGGAGGCGTTCACGCAGAAGATGAACGCCATCCACCTGACCGAGCTGCAGGACATCGTCAAGCAGCGGGCCGTGGACATCGCGATCATCGCCGTGAAATCCTACGACACGGTCTGGGCCACGCACATGATCGCCCAGTACCTCTCGCCCGAAGGCTTCGTCGTCTCGGCGCAGAACTGCGTCAACGAGGAGCGTATCGCCGGCGTCGTCGGCTGGGGGCGCACCGTCGGCTGCATGGTCGGCAACAACTACGCCGTCGACCTGTTCGAGCCCGGCAAGATCCGCCGCAACATGCCCAAGGACGGCAAGGTGGCGACGCTCGAGGTGGGCGAGGTGCATGGCCGCATCACGCCGCGCATCGTCGAACTGGCGGAGATGCTGCAGTCCGTCGACAAGTCCAAGACGACGACCAACCTTTGGGGCGTGCGCTGGTCGAAGCTGGTCGTCAACGGCATGCGCAACGGCGTTTCGGCGGCAACCGGCCTCGGCGGCAACGAGCGTGATAGCCACGACCGCATCCGGCGCGTCGTCATCAAGCTCGCGGGCGAGGCCGTGAACGTCGGGCGGGCGCTGGGCCTCGACCTGGAAAAGATCGCCGGCATCGAGCCCGACCTCTACGTGCGTGCGGCCGATAACGAGCCTGCGGCCTTGAAGGACCTGGAGGCGCGCATGCTGGCATGGTCGTCCGGCGCGGCCCGCAGCGACCTGCAGCGGCCGTCCATGGCGCAGGACATCGCCAAGGGCCGTCGCACCGAGATCGATTTCATGAACGGCTACATCGCGGAAAAGGGCGATGCATCCGGCGTCGCCGCGCCCACCCACGCCGCCCTGACGCGCATCGTGCAGCAGGTCGAGCGCGGCCAGCTCGAGGCCAGGCCGGAGAACCTGTTCGGGCTGACGAACTGAGGCCGTTTGCAGCATGTCGCGCGCGCTGGCCGGCCCGGCCGCCGCGCCTGTTCCCGCCGACCACGGCATGAAGCAGCCATCGCAACCGAGGGAGCGCCGCACATGACAGCCTACGTGATCGCCGAAGTCGAAGTGAACGACCCGGAGGCCTACAAGCTCTACGCCGACAAGGCGCCGGGCGTGACGTTGCCTGCCGGCGGCAAGTACCTCGCGCGGGCCGGCACGGTGGAATGCCTGGAGGGCGAGCCGCCCAAGTCGCGCATCGTCGTCATCGAGTTTGCAGACATGGAAGCCGCGCGCGCCTTCTATTACGGCAAGGCGTACCAGGAGATCATTCCGCTGCGCCAGGCGGCCAGCGTCGGCCGCATGTTCCTCGTCGACGGCGCCAAATGAATGAGAATGGGCACCCGGATCGCTCCGGGCGCCTCGTGTGGGGTCGTGTCTTGATCGACCGATCCGTGCTTCAAGGGCGTCGCCAAGCTCGTGTAGCGCATCTGACGTTTGGTACCCACTCGCGGCTGGGGCCATGACCAAACGTTGGATGCAAAAGATACACTAGAATCATACGGTTGTTAGTGTTCTTTTTGGCTCCGACACTTGGTCCAGAGTATGATGCGCGGGGAACCAAGTGTCGGAGCTGGAACACTAGGCGCGACGGCCCACGAGTTTCCATCCTTGGCCGGCCGCTCGCTTATTGGGCGCTTGCGGACGGGCTGGTGGTGGGGGCTGCCGCGGCTTGCGGTTTCGCCACGACGCCCTGCCGCTCGACGGCGGCTGTCAGGATCAGCCCCAGCAGCTCCGCGTAACGCATGCCCTGGAAGCCGGCCATGATGTTGAGCTTACCGTCCCAGCACCAGCCCGGATTGGGGTTCACTTCCAACAGCTTGATCTCGCCTTTCGCATCCGCGCGGAAGTCGAAGCGGGCATAGTCCCGGCACCCGAGCCGCTCGAACAGCCGTGTCGAAGATTCGATCAGCTGCTGCTGGATGTGATCCGGCAGCGTCGCCTCGTGATAGCGGATCTGCGTCCAGTAGGGGCTGCCCGGTTCCCACTTCGATTCGTAGCCGAGGATCTTCGGCAGCGTCGAATCGAGCCTGGTGTAGTCCACCTCCAGGATCGGCAGGGCCCGCAAGCCCTGGTCGGGATTGCCGATCAGGCCCACGGAATACTCGCCACCCGTCAGGAACTCCTGCACCAGCACGCCGCGCTTGGGAAAATCGCTGCGCAAACGGTCGAGATAGTCCATCAGCCCGCGCTCGTTGTGCACCACCGCGTCCTTGGTGATGCCCTGCGAGCTGTCGCCCGTGTTGGGCTTCAGCAGCGCCGGGAACACCGACGGCAGCGTCGCGCCCTGGTCGCCGGGCCGCACGTAGGTCTCCAGCGGCACGGGCACGTCGAGCGACTGGGCCACGGCCCTGACGAGCCCCTTGTCATAGCAGGCCGCTAGCGCCGAAGGTCCGGCGCCCGTGTAGGCGAGCCCGTGCATTTCCAGGAGCGCGGGAACGTGCAGCTCCTTGAACGGGTCGTTGTTGAATCCCTCGTCGCACAGGTTGAGGACGAGGTCGGTCTTCAGGCTCGACAGGTCGCGCTCCATCGTGGCGTGATTGTCGAGATAGCGCACCGTGTAGGCCGGCAGTTCGGCCAGCGCGTCCTTGAGCCGGCGGATCGTCTCGAGGTCCTCGGGATTGAACTGCCCGTTGAGCTTCACTGTGTCGGGAAGCCGCGGGTCGCCCATCAGCACCGTGACATCGAGCTTCTGCACCTTGCCGCGGGATTTGCGCGCGGGCAGCTGCGGTGCGTCCGCCGTGAGCAGCAGGCGCCGCGCCATCATGCCGAGATCCTGGTCGCGATCGGAGACCGCCTCGGCCGTGCCGTGGTGCCGGATGTTGCGGAAGCCCGTCTTCTCCAGCAGCTTCGTGATGCTCTCGCGGGTATAGAGCCGCTCGGCATAGAACTGGTCGGCGATGACGCCGGCCTCGTCGTTGACGATCACCTCGCGCGAGATGAGCCGCTGGCCCTCCTTGCTGATGGTGCGCTCGCGGCACACGAAGTGATGCTCGTCGATCCACTCCCACGAACGCCGGTCGAAGTGCTCCGACATGTAGGCGCCATCGGTAATGTCGAGCACGAGTTGCCCGCTCGGCCGCAACAGGCGGCCGACCGACGCCAGCACCTTCTCGTCGTCGTGCTGGTTGGAGAAGTAGCCGAACGAGTTGCCCATGATGGCCACGCAATCGAAGCTCGCCTCCGGCAGCTTCGGGTTGCGCGCGTCGCCTTCCTTGAAGGAGACACCGAGGCCGCGGCTTTGCGCGCGCTTGCGGGCGAGGCGGATCAGGTAGCGCGAACGATCGACGCCCGTGACGTTCCGGAAGCCGCGGCTGGCGAGTTCCAGGCAGTGACGGCCCTGCCCACAGCACAGGTCGAGGATGTGGCTGTGGGGCTGGATTGCGGCGCTGGAGACGATGAAATCGACTTCCTTGCGCGTGTTCTCCGCGTTCTCGACGACATCGCCGTCCGTCTTGACGTAGAGCGCATTGAAGAGTTTGCGCCACCACTCCGCGGGAAGATGAGATTCGAGATCGGCAACGGGACCAAGGCAGGCACGTGGGTTGACGCGCCGGAGGCGCTTAGGCTTGGGAGCCTGGGCCATGATGGACGAGAGTCCTCCCGAAAGACCTTATCGCCCATCGAACGGGAGCGGGATCGCCCGACAACCGTTGGCAGCGCATCGGTCGCAAAACGAGACCCCAAAGGTCTCAGCGGGCAAGACACATAGTCGGCCGCCATGCGCTGTCAAACGCCTTTTTGTGTAAAATTCCGGCTACACTCACACCTTTCTGTGAGTGCGCCGAAAGTGTGCTTGCCGTGCTACGCCGCGCGCTTTCGCAGCACGCTGACGAAGAAGCCGTCGGTGTCGTGACGATTGGGCGTCATCAGCAGCGTGTCGCTGCGGCCATCGGCCGATGGGGGCGGGGTGGTCGTCAACGTCCGCTCCCACACGCTGGCGGTGGGCTCGACGGCGAGATCGGGAAATGTCTCCGTCGCCCAGGCGACTTGGCCAGTGTTCTCTTCGGCCAGAATCGAGCACGTCACATAGACCAGGACGCCGCCGGGCTTCACGAGGCCGGCAGCACGCCCCAGAACCTCGCGCTGTTCGTCCTGGCGGTGGCCGATGCTATGCTCGCGCAGCCGCCATTTCGCTTCCGGACGCCGCCGCCAGACGCCGGTGCCCGTGCACGGCGCGTCGACGAGAACGAGGTCGAAGCGTGGCCCCATGGCCTCCAGCGCAGTCGTGTCGCCGGCCTTCAACACCTGCACGTTGCGCACACCAGCCCGCTTCACGCGCTGGAAGATCGGCTTCAGGCGGTGCCGGTCGCTGTCGTAGGCGAAGATCTGCCCGGTATTCTGCATATTGGCGGCCATGGCCAGCGTCTTGCCGCCGCCGCCCGCGCACAGGTCGAGCACTTGCAGGCGCGGACCGGCGCCCGCCATCAGGCTGGCGATCTGCGAGCCCTCGTCCTGGATTTCGAACCAACCCGCCTCGAAGGCGGCCTCGGCCTGCAGGTTGGGCGTCCGCCCCGGCCCCTGCGGCGGGCGTACGCGCAGGCCCAGCGGCGACAGCGCCGTCTCTTCGACGCCGAACGAGGCCAGCGACTTCGCCACCTTCTCCCGCGTCGCCTTCAGTGTGTTGACGCGGATGTCGGTCGGCGCGCGCATGGCGAGCCTCTGCCCTTCCGCGATCGCGTTGTCGCCGAACGTCGCCACGAACGATGGCCACAGCCACTCCGGCACGTTGGCCTGCACGTGCGCCGGGGCTTCCGCGAGCGGACGCGACAGGGCCGCCGTCTCCACTTCGCTCAGCGGGGCTGGCGCATGCTGGCTGCCGTCGCAGGCCTGCGCGACCGCCTCCGCCGAAAGCGCCAATGCCTCGCCGGCCGCGCCGATCGCCAGCGCGCGCGGCGCATCGGCATCGAACGCCCAGGCGATCGATGCCCGGCGTCTCAAGGCGTCGTAGACGAGATTGCCGATTGCAGCCCGGTCGCCGCTGCCCGCGATGCGATGCGCCTTGCCCCAGTCCGATAACGCCTCTCCCACCGGCCGGTGCCGCCCGAGGACGTCTTCGAGGACTTCGATGGCTGCAGTGATCCGCGCTCCAGGCCGCACGACGGTTACCCTCCCGAAAGAATGCGCCAGGCGAGCAACAGCCACATGGCGAGAACGATTGCGACACCGACGACGAAGACGACGGCACGCCACTTGACGACATTGGGCCCGACATGGATCGCGGCATGCACGATCCGGCTGCCCGCAAAGCCCCATGCCAGGGCCAGCATGGCCCCATCCGCCTTCTGCGCGACGAGGGCCAGCCCCACGACGGCGTAGAACAGCACCGGCACCTCGAACTGGCTCTTATAGCTGTTCGAGAGCTTCGTCGCCTCGTCCGACCAGGCATTGCGCCCCAGCCGAACGTCGTCGTCCGTGATCGTCTGCCCCCGCGCGCGCATCGAGCGCGACCGCGCCGGCCCGAGCGCCAGCAGCAACAGCACTGTCAGGACAGCCTGCACCGCTGCCGGAAGAATGATGGCCGTTTGGGACATGGAATCTCAGGCCCGGGATGGACGATGCCGGACGGGCGGCGGCTTCAGTCCTTCCTGTGACATCGTTCGCCAGTCCTGGCAATGGGACGAACCGGAGGGGGTGCCAGGCCGCCCGCACGTGTTTTCAGGTCGGCAACGGCACACCGGCGGCGGTGAAGGCGTCGCGCTGGCGGCCTGTGACGTCGTCGATGCGGAAGTCGGCGATCGTCTCGTTGAAGATGCGGTAGTAGTTGAGGCGCGCATCCAGGTGCAGGAACACGCCGCCGAGTCCGATGGCCGCGCGGTCCATGAACACGAACTCCCGCGGCACCTTGACCGGTCCCTTCTCTTTCAGCGCCTGGTGCACGGTGAAGGCCTCCTTGCGGCCATACTCGCCCGGCGTCGTGCCTTCTGCGATCGAGCGCTCGCGGTCGTCGAGCAGCGGACCGTAGATGAACCGCGCCCAGATGTTCAGCACCTCGATCAGCTCCTTGGACAACCCCGTGAAGCCCCAGGTTTCGTAGGCATGGACGATCAGCGCATCGTCGCCGCGCTCCAGGCCCCGGTAGAGATCGATCACCCCCTGCACGAAGCGTGGCGCGAATGTGCGCATGCAGCCGTAGTCGAGCAGGTTGATGCCTGCCGGCCGCCCCTCCGTCTCGAAGATGGTGTAGTTGCCCAGGTGCGGATCGCCGTGGATCACGCCGAAATGCGAGAACGGGTACCACCACGCCCGGAACATGGCCCGCGCGATCTGGTTGCGATCCTCGACCGGCGCGGTCTTGTAGTCGAGCAGCCGCCGCCCCTCGAGCCACGTCATGGTCAGGAGCCGCTTGGTCGACAGCTCCGGCACGAAGCCCGGCACGCGCACGATCGGATCGCCCTCGAAGATGCCCGCATAGAGCGCCATGTGGCGCGCTTCCAGCTCGTAGTCGAGTTCTTCGCGCAGCCGTGCCGAGATCTCGTGCAGGATCTCGCCGGTGTCCACCGCAGGATCCATACGCGCATGGATCGCGAACACCACCTTGAGCTGGGTGAGGTCTGCCTCCACGGCCGACTGCATGTCCGGGTATTGCAGCTTCACCGCCAGGGCCCGCCCGTCGTGCGCCGTGGCGCGATGCACCTGGCCGAGCGACGCCGATGCGGCCGATTGTGGCGCGAAGGATTGAAAACGGCGCGCCCAGTCGGGCCCGAGCTCCGCCTGCATGCGGCGGCGCACGAAGGCCGGCCCCATCGGCGGGGCTGCACTCTGGAGCTGGGACAGCTCGCGCGCATATTCCGGCGGTAGCGCTTCTGGAATGGTGGACAGAAGCTGCGCCGCCTTCATGATCGGCCCCTTGAGCCCGCCGAGCGCGGCAGCCAGTTCGGCCGCATTCCGGGAGCGGTCGAGGTCGTAGCCCAGTAGCCGGCTTCCTGCGACGCGCGCGGCCACGGCCCCCACGTTCGTGCCCACGCGCATGTAGCGCGCCATGCGCGCGGATAACCTGTTCTGCTCGTCGTCTGCCACGCTGACCCCGGCGGTTACTTCAATGAGCCGTATATTGGGTGTCTGGCGCGCCGCGTCCACCGCAGCTTGCGCTGAGGGGCGCCCGCTCAGCCCGGCGGCAGCAACTCGGGCCGGTACTCGAAATGCATCGAGTCGTAATGGTACCAGCGGCCACCCCAGATGAAGCCGTGCTTCTCGAAGATCGCCACGATCTCCGGCGGAATGCTGTTGCGATAGGGGTAGCGCCCCCCGGCGGCAGGTTTGGTCCAGCGCCAGTAGTGGGCATGCTTCGTCGCGATGTCGATGGCGATGCCGTGCCCGTGCGCCGACTTCCGCTTCGTGCCCGCGATGACGCGGCAATTGAACGTCCCCGCCGGCGGAAACAGATACGTGTCGAACTTCGCCGGCAGGGCATCGAGGTCGCGCGAGATGGCGGCGAGCTTTTCCGCGGCGCCGTTGACGGAGCTGATTTTCAGCGTTTTGCCCCACTTCCTCGGCAACCACACCACATCGACCAGTTTCCGCGTCGTCTCACCCTTGGTGCAGTCTCCATACATGCGGTCGAACAGCGTCGCTTGCCGCGCGCGTCCCGGATCGATGTCCTTTGCGGGAGCCGCAGCCGGCGCGCCCGCCGGATAGGGTGCAAAAAACATGTCCTTGATGTCGGACGTATTAAGGCGCGTCTCCAAATCCTTCGCCCCCTTCCCGTCATCGATGACGAGCTTCGTGCCGTCCTTCATCAAGAGATGGTTGCCCGCGCGTTTGTCCAGGAAGTCGGGATAGGACCGAATGAGATGGGCAACCTGGGCGTCGAGGCGCTCTGGCGCCATCTGGGCGCGTGCTGCTGGCAGGGCGTGCAGGGAGGCGAGGGCACAAACCAGTGCGAAAACCGCACGAGTGTAGGGCATCTGACGTTTGGCACCCGGTTTCGGCTGGGCTCGCATCCAAGCGTCGGATGCAAAAGCTACACGAAAATCATAGCGTTGCTCGTGTTCCGTTTGGTTCGGACATTTGCTCTCGGCCGCCCGGTAGCGGGATGCAAATGTCGCAACCGGAACACGAGCCCGACCCGGTCGGCGTCGAAGATCGAGGCCCGTCGTCCTCCCGCTCATGTCCGTCTGGTCTCCGTTTGCCCTCGTGGTGCGTCGAGGGCGATCAATTGCAGCCCTTGCGCTGTTCCCAGTAGACGATCGCGTTGACCTGCCGCTGTGCATGGGGAGGCAGCTGCCCATACGGCGGATAGCACCGCGGACCGAATGCGGCGCGGGCCTGCGGAGTTTTGAAGCAGTAACCATACTGTGCGAATATCGCATTGCGCTGATACCAGAGCTGCCCGCACGACAGGTGCGCGTATTGCGCTTGCGCCGCCGTCGGGCCGACCAGGCCCGCACCGATCCCGAGGCCGGCCGCCGCCATGAGGATCGCGGTCGTCGCGGCACGCCGCGGACCTTTGATAAAACGAGATTTCGTCATCTGAGGTCTCCCCTTCCTCTTCCCCTGATCCGGGGACAGGCCGCGCATCTGGCGCGGTGCATCCAAGCACTGCGGGCGAGTATAATCGTCACGGCTCGGATCGCCTTGCTTTGGCGCAAGCTGGTCTGCCTGGGCGCTGCAACCGTCGCGACGCCCTGCCGGGATGGCCTCTCCGCCGGAGGTTGAGCTTTACGTGAAGCGGCGTCCTGCTAAACTGACAAGCAAGACAATTCCAGATGGCTGCCTGACGAACCATTCCGTGCCTCGCGCGCGGCAGAGTTGGTTACCAGGCGCTGGAGAGACATTTTGGCGAAGCCGGGCGATCAGCATGACGCGGCGCGGTTCGCGTCAGGCGTAGCAGGTGCAGCAGCGCCGCGTGCCTCTCGCGACCAATCCGCACGCCAGACACAGGACGAGTCGCGGGAGTATGTCCCGCCGCCGGCGTACGGCGCGCTCGATCTGGGAACCAACAACTGCAGATTGCTGGTGGCACGCCCGTCGCGGCGAGGCTTTCTGGTGGTCGACGCATTCTCGCGCATCATCAGGCTTGGCGAAGGCGTGGCATCGACCGGCCGCCTGTCGGAGGCGGCGATGGCACGCACCATCGACGCACTGCGCGTCTGTTCGGGCAAGCTGCAGCGCGCCCAGGTCGCCCGCTCGCGGCTCGTCGCCACCGAAGCCTGCCGCATAGCGGCGAACGGCGAGGAGTTCCTGGATCGCGTCCACGCCGAGACCGGTCTCGACATCGAAATTCTCTCGCGCGAGGCCGAGGCCCGGCTCGCGGTTTCGGGATGCGCGGCGCTGCTCGACGCTCGCTCGGAGTTGGCGCTGGTGTTCGACATCGGCGGCGGCTCGTCCGAACTGGTCTGGCTCGACCTGACGACGCGGGCCGGTGACCGTCCGCGCTCCGTCCTCGAGCGCGTCGAGGCACAGAACGCGATTGCCGCCTGGACCTCGCTCCCGCTGGGCGTGGTGACGCTGGCCGAACGCTTCGGGGGGCGCCACGTCACCCGCGACGAGTTCGAGGCCATGGTGGCGTTCGTGCGCGAGCACCTCGAGCCCTTCGAGCGCGAACATGGGTTCCGCGACCGGATCCGCAATCGTCGCGCGCACCTGCTCGGCACCTCGGGCACGGTGACCACGGTGGCGGGCATCCATCTGGGATTGCGGCGCTATGATCGCTCCCGCGTCGATGGCTGCTGGATGCGGACCAGCGATGCGCGTGCCGTCACCAGCCGCCTCGTCGACAGTAGCTACGAGCAGCGGGTCGCCGAGCCGTGCATCGGCCGCGAGCGGGCCGATCTCGTGTTGGCAGGCTGTGCCATCCTCGAGGCCATCGCGCTGACGTGGCCGTGTGAATCGATGCGCGTGGCCGATCGCGGCCTGCGCGAGGGAATTTTGGCCTCCCTGATGGCCGAAGACGGCGTATACCGGGGCTCGCGACGCCGGCATGGGAGCGCAGAGTGAGCGGCAAGAGCGGATCAGGCAAAGGCAAGACGCCCGGTGCGGCGAAGAAGGGCGGCGGGTCGCTCCGCAGCCTCGGCGGCACGCGGCCGATGAACGTGCGGCTGAAAACCGCGCGCAAGCGTACGCCGTCGTCGCAACGCTGGCTCGAACGCCAGTTGAACGACCCGTACGTGGTGGCGGCCAAGCAGAGCGGCTACCGCTCGCGCGCCGCATTCAAGCTGACCGAGATCGACGACAAATACCACTTCCTGAAGCCCGGCATGCGCGTGATCGACCTGGGTGCGGCGCCGGGTGGCTGGTCGCAGGTGGCGGCCGAGCGCGTGAAGGCGGCCGACGGCCGGGGGCAGGTGGTCGCCATCGACTATCTGGCCTTCGATTCCATTCCGGGCGTCGAGATCATCCAGCTCGATTTCATGGATGACAGCGCCCCCGACAAGCTCAAGTCCCTGCTGCGCGACGGTCGCGCCGACGTGGTCCTGTCCGACATGGCAGCCCCCACCACCGGGCACGCCCGCACCGATCACATACGCATCATGGGCCTGGCCGAGGCCGCTATCGCATTCGCCGTCGAGGTGCTGGAGCCCGGCGGCGCATTCCTTTGCAAGGTGTTCCAGGGCGGCACCGAACGGGAGCTGCTCGACCTCCTCAAGAAGAGTTTCGCGATCGTCCGCCACATCAAGCCGCCTGCCAGCCGCGCCGACTCCGTCGAACTGTACGTCCTGGCCACGGGCTTCAAGGGAGGCGCGGCATGACCGTCCGCATCAATTTTTGCGATGGGTTCGGCGATGTCGAGCCGGCCGATCGCGATTGGATCATGGCTACGCTGGAGCGCGTTCGCGAACGCGCCGTGCCGCGCCTGGAACTCGAGAACGCCGACCTCAACGTGGTCGTCGCGCCTTGGGCCGTGATCCCGGAGTACGGGATCGGTGGCTACACCTGGAATCGCAGCGTCGCGCAGATCGCCCTCGACCCGTGGAGCCCCCGTTTCCGCGATCCCGAACACAAGGCGCGCCTGGGCGCCGTTGCCGCGCACGAGATGCACCACCTGGCCCGCTACCGGAACCCGGCCTCGGGCTGGTCGCCGCAGTACGGCGCGCGCGGCTCCCTGGGCAAGGCGCTGCTCAACGAAGGACTGGCGACGGCCTTCGAGGAGGAGATGGGCTTCCCCTGCCCCTTCTACGCTCTGGCCGTCGAGCGCGAGCCTTTGTGGAAGCTCGCTGCCCGCGCGCTTGCCGATTTCGACAAGGTCGACTTCGATTATCAGGCGTGGTTCTTCGGCAATGAGAGCGATGCCGAGTTTCCCCGCCACGGCGGCTACTCCCTGGGGTATTCGCTGGTACGTGGCTGGTTCATGGCGACGGAAACCATCCCCTCGGAGGAACTCGGCCTGCTGTCGGACGAGGTTCTGGCTGCCTGGCGCACGGGCCGCCTCGATATCTGAAGCGGCCCACATATCCACAGGATGACGGCGCCGGAGGCACGATAGCCACGATACCTGTCGATCATTGTGGCTGCGCGCCCGCATGGCGTTGCCGCTGCGTCCGTGCGCGCTATAGTTCCGCGATGTATCTGAATACGAATTGCTCGGCTCGCGGGCCGGCCCTCGCCGATGTCGGGTGAGAGGTTTGGCGCGCCGGATATGAAGGACGCGACATGCAACCTGCCAGCGCCAGGTTCACGTTCAGCTCGAGAAGCTGCGTGGCTCTTTTTCTTGCACTGTCCTTCATTGCGGTGACGACGCCCGCCCGCGCGCAATCCACGCTGGCGCTCGACGAGCGTACGGCCAGCGTCAGCGGCTGGAACGTCGGCTACAGCAAGGGCTTGGCTGGTTGCGTCGCGACGACGTCCTTCACGGATCAGACGTCGATCTGGATCGGCTATAGCGGCCATTTCGAGTTCTACATCGCCTTCATGAACCCGAAGTGGCAGTCGCTGAACCCGGGTCAACGCTACCGCCTCACCGTCCAGCCGCGCGGCTATGGCAACTGGTCGGGAAATTTCGTCGCTTTCCAGAGGGGTGTCCAAAAAGGGGCGATCATCAGCGGTCTGCAGCAGAAATTCCTGATCGACTTCGCCCGCGCGCCCGGCATGGCGTTGAAGGGCGGAAACCGCAAGATCACGCAGCTCTCGCTGGCCGGTTCGCGCACCGCGCTGCAGGAGATGCTCCGCTGCCAGCGCGACCGTGTCGCTCGCTCGCAGGCCGACGTCGCGGCCGCCAAGCACGTGGCCGCCCAGCGAAAGGCCCTGAAGGCCAACACGGAACGCAACGTCTCCGGCACCGGTTTCTTCGTCTCGGGCGAAGGCCATGTGCTGACGAACCACCACGTCGTCAACGGCTGCAAGACGCTGCATGCATCGCCGGTGGGCAGCCCGCCGGTCGAAGCCAAGCTGCTCGCCTCCGACGCCCGCAACGATCTCGCCCTGCTGAAGACGAGCATCAAGCCCAAGGCCGTGCCGTCGTTCCGCCCGCGCGCCAAGCTCGGCGAGAACGTCTACGTGTTCGGCTTCCCGCTGTCGGGCATTTTGACGTCCACGGGAAACTTCACCATCGGCAACGTCACGGCGAATGCAGGCCTCGGCGACGATATCAGCCGGCTGCAGATTTCCGCCCCCGTACAGCCCGGCAACAGCGGTGGTCCGCTCATCGACCAGTCCGGCAATATCGTCGGTGTCGTCGTTGCCAAGCTCAATGTGCTGAAGACGGCGCGGGCAACCCAGGGCGACCTGGCGCAGAACGTCAATTTTGCGATCAAGTCGTCGATTGCGGCCATGTTCCTGGAGACCAACAACATCGCGCCTCCCGGCGGTGCGCAGACCGGGAAACTCGAGGCGCCGGACATCGCCGAGCGGGCCAAGGACTTCACCGTCCACGTGCGCTGCAGGTAGTCTCCCGCGACGCCGGGCCTAGTGTTCCGGCTCCGACACTTGGTTCCCCGTGCGTCATACTCTGGACCAAGTGTCGGAGCCAGAAGGAACACTAGCAACCATATGATTCTAGTGTAGTTTTTACATCTGACGTTTGGTCATGGTTCCAGCCGCGAGTAGGTACCAAACGTCAGATGCACTACACTAGGGAGCACTGATTGCATGTGGCGCATCTGGGCTGCGGCGCTGTTCTGGGGCCTGAATTGGCCGATCGTGAAGATCCTGCTCGACGGCACGGGACCGTGGTCCCTGCGGACGTTCGGCTTGAGCCTTGGCTTCGCCCTGCTGGTCGCCACGACGCTGCTGAGCGGCCGATCGCTGGCGGTTCCGCGTGCGCAGTGGGGCCGCCTTTTCGTGGCCGGGCTGTTGAACGTGGTCGGCTTCAACATTTGCTCGGTCTTCGCCCAGATCACGTTGCCGGCCTCGCGCGCGGTCATCCTCACCTACACGATGCCGCTGTGGTCCGTCGTCTTCGCCCGCCTGATGCTGGGCGAGCGCATCGATGCCTTGCGTGCGGCGGCGCTGGCGCTCGGCGCCCTGGGTATCGTTCTCTTGACGCGGCCGTTCTGGCCGCAGTTCGCAGCCTTCGACGTGCCCGTCGGCCTCGTCTACGTCATGGGGGCTGCCATCACGTGGGCGGCCGGCACCATCTACAGCAAGGCGTATCCCGTATCGGCCGCGCCGATCGCGATCACCGCCTGGCAGATCGGCATCGGCGCATGTGTGGCGGCGGCGGGGCTATCGCTGTTCGAGACGCCACGTCTCGAACTCCATCGCCCGGAGATTGCGCTGACGTTCGCCTATCACGTGATCTTTCCGCAGGCGGCGGCCTATGCGCTCTGGTTCGGGCTGATGGCGCGGGTGTCTGCCGCCACGGCGGCGCTGGGCACCCTGCTCGTTCCCGTTTTCGGGGTGCTGGGCGCGGTGCTCCTGATCGGTGAGCGCCCGCCGCTCTTCGACATCCTCGGCTTCGCGCTCATCCTGGCGGCCGTGCTGTTGGACCAGGGCGTGCGCGCCTGGCGCACCTATCGGCGCGATGCCTCAGCCTGAGGCCGCGCTGCCTGGACGCCATGCGCCGAGCTGGGCGACGAACGCGGCCTCGTCGTCGAGGCAACGCAGGTCGAGGAGCAACGCCCCCTTGTCGATCCGCCCGATGACGGGAATGGGCAGGCCGCGCAGGGAACGCGCGAGCTGGTCGGCCTGGCTCCCTGCGCCCCGGCGTTCGACGGGGGTGATGGCGATCCCGAGGCTGGGGATCGTTTCCGTCGGCAATGCGCCCGAGCCGATCTGGCTCGTGCAATCGCGCACGTCCACCGTGAAATCTGGTGCCGTTGCCGCCGTGATCGCCGGCATCACGCGCGCGGCCAGCGCCTGCAGTTCGGCGACAGGACGTGTGAGATACCGCAGGGTCGGCAGGCGTTCGGCCAGCGTATCGGGATTGCGATAGAGCCGCAGCGTGGCCTCCAGCGCCGCCAATCGCACCTTGTCTAGGCGCATGGCGCGCTTCAGCGGGTTCTTCGCGCACTGGGCCACGAGATCGCGCCGCCCCACGACGAACCCCGCCTGCGGCCCTCCCAGGAGCTTGTCGCCCGAGAACGTCACGAGATCGGCGCCGTCCGAAACGGCGTCCCGCACGGTTCGCTCGCGCGTCAAGCCGTAACGCCCCAGATCGACCAGCGTGCCCGATCCCAGGTCGTCCACGAGCGGGATCGCATGCTCGCGCGCGAGCGGCGCCAGTTCGGCCGCCGTCACCTCCTTGGTGAAGCCCTCGATCCTGTAGTTCGAGGTGTGGACCTTCATCAGCAGGGCCGTCTGCGCGTTGACGGCGCCCACGTAGTCCTTGAGATGCGTGCGGTTCGTCGTGCCCACCTCGACGAGGCGAGTCCCCGCGCGTGCCATGATGTCGGGAATTCGGAATGCGCCGCCGATTTCGATCAACTCGCCGCGCGACACCACCGTTTCGCGTCCGAGCGCCAGCGTGTTGAGCACGAGGAAGACAGCCGCCGCATTGTTGTTGACGACGAGCACGTCCTCCGCACCCGTCAGCTCGCGCACGAGGTCGCGCACGACATCGTCGCGCTCGCCGCGCCCGCCCGTACCCAGGTCGAACTCCAAGGCGGCGGGATGGCGCATGGCGTCCGCTGCCGCCATCACCGCCTCGTCCGCCAGGATGGCGCGACCTAGATTGGTGTGCAGGACGGTGCCCGTCAGGTTGAAGACGCGCCGCAGCCGCGGACGCTCCGCCTTGTCGAGCCCGGCCAGGGCTTCGGCGACGATCTCAGCGGTCGTCTCCTGCCGCGAAAGGTGGGAGCGGTCCGGCTGGCGCAGGCGCGTGCGGGCCGCTGCGAGCGCCTCCCGGACGGCGGCGAGCGCAGCCTGGTGGCCGTGCCGGTCGATTGCGGCGCGCAGCTCCGGCCCGCGCAGAACTTCGTCGACCGACGGCAATGGCCCGACATTTTTCGTCATCAGGGAAACCCCGTATTGTGTCCCGGCGTTCCTCGCAGACAGGCGAGATACCCCACCCGTGGCGCGACGCCGGCGTGCCCTTGTTTCGATGGCGCATCACCGGCCTACCCGCAAGCTTGTCTTGTGGACGCGCTGGGTCTAGGGTCCGCGCCATTCCTATCTGTCAGGTCAACTATGGAGACGAGCCCGTGGCTTTCACCCTTCCCCCGCTCCCGTATGCCTACGACGCCCTGCAGCCGTATATGTCGAAGGAAACGCTCGAATTCCACCACGATAAGCACCACAATGCCTACGTGACGACCGGCAACACGCTGGCCGGCGACGGTACGAAATACGCCGGCAAGTCCATCGAGGACATCTGCGTGGAGGCGTTCAACGCCAAGGACCAGGGCGTCGTCAACCAGATCGGCCAGCACTACAACCATATTCATTTCTGGAACTGGATGAAGCAGGGCGGCGGCGGCACGAAGCTGCCGGGCAAGGTGGAAGCGCTCGTCACGGCCTACGGCGGCTACGACAAGATGAAGGCGGACTTCATCCAGGCCGGCGTGACGCAGTTCGGCTCCGGTTGGTGCTGGCTCGCAGTCAAGGGCGGCAAGCTCGAGGTCATGAAGACGGCCAACGGCGAGAACCCGCTGATGCACGGCGCCCAGCCGATCCTGGGCTGCGACGTGTGGGAGCACAGCTACTACATCGACTATCGCAACCTGCGCCCGAAGTATCTCGAGGCATTCGTCGACAGCCTCGTCAACTGGGACTACGTCGAGGCGATGGTCGAGAAGGCGAAGTAAGCGCACGGCCCCAGGGCACGACGCTCGGTTTGGGGGATCGGCACCGCCGGTCCCCTTTCTTCATAGTGCGCCAGGCATGGCACGCCTCCGCACCTGAGAACAAAGCGGGCTGTTTGTCACAAGCCGCTCCCAACGGTGACCGCGTCTTGATCTTGTGCTCGTATGGGCCTGTAGTCCGAATGCACCGAATGTAGCCAGACCCGCGAAAACCACCTGCCGATGCCGCCGCCCGACGACAGCACCGCCGCTTTGCTCGATCTGGGGATCTTCCAGGATCTCCCGCCGGAAGACCGGCGCGCGATGGAATCCGAATTCCAGACCGTTCCGCTGAAGCGTGGCGAAGTCCTGGTCAAGCAGGGCGATGCCGCGAGCGATCTCTACTTCGTCGTCTCAGGCCGTTTCGAGGTGCACGTGCGCGGTCGCGATGGTGCGATCGCCGAAATCGGCCCCGGCTCCCCCGTCGGCGAGATTGCCTTCCTTGCTGGCGGCGAGCGGACGGCGACGGTGATCGCTGCCCGCGACAGCCTCGTGCTGCGCCTGGGCAGGCCCGAGTTCGATCGCCTGTGCGCGAGGATGCCCGACATCTGGCGCGCGCTCACGGCGACACTCGCCACGCGCCTCGCAGAGACGAATGCGGGCGGGCGCACCATCGTGGAGCCGGTCCCGCGAACCGTCACGGTGATCCCCGCCGGGCCGAGCCATGTGCCCGAAAGGTTTATTGAGTTGCTGGTGGCGGCGTTCGGGGCCCAGCGGCGGATCTGCATCGTGCGCGCGTTGAACCTCGAGGAGCACATCGGCGCGGGGGTCGATCCGGCTAGCGACGCGGCAACCCAGCGTCTCAATGCACTCGAGAGCCGGTTTGAAACCGTCCTCTACATCGCCGACGGGGAACTCACCCCCTGGTCGCAGAAGGCCATTCGCCAGGCCGATCTCGTGCTGCGCGTCGGCGTGGCGCAATCCGAGACGATCCGGCCGGTTGCCCAGAACGTGGTGGAGCGGTTCGCGGACGGCCTCGTGGGTTCGCGGGCGCAACGCCTCGTGCTGCTGCACGACAGGCGCCGCGCCCCGGTCGGGACGAAATACTGGCTGCAGAGCCGTCTCGTCCAGATGCACCACCACGTCGCACTGAGCGATGCGGCGGACGTGGAACGCCTCGTGCGCTTCATCCAGGGCAAGGCCCTTGGGCTCGTGGCCTGCGGCGGCGGCGCTTTTTGTGCCGCCCATACCGGCCTCTACAAGGCGTTCCTGGAGGCTGGCGTGGTCTTCGACATCATGGGTGGCACCTCCGGCGGCAGCGCCATGGCCGGCGCCTTCGCCATGGGCCATGCCCCCGAGGATATCGACCGCTCGACACACGACATCTTCGTGACCAACCGGGCTTTGCGGCGCTACACGTGGCCGCGCTACAGCATCCTCGACCATACGCATTTCGATCGCCTGCTGGCACAGCAGTACGCCGGCGTGGACATCGAGGATCTGTGGATCCCGTTCTTCGCCATCTCCACGAATTTGTCGCGCTACTCGCTGCATCAGCACCGCGCCGGCGACATGTGGACGGCCGTTCGCGCCTCGGGATCCATCCCCGCGCTGCTGCCGCCGTTCTACACCGAGGACGGCCAGATGCTGGTGGACGGCTGTCTCCTCGACAACGTACCGATCCGCATCATGCACCAGATCAAGCGCGGGCCGAATGTCGTCGTCGCCTTCGAGGTGCCCCAACTCGAGCGGTTCTCGGTCGAATACAGGGCGCTGCCCTCCCGCAACGAGCTGTTCGCGGCGATGCTGCGGCCCTTCGCGCGAAAACCGCTGCCCGAGGCGCCGAGCCTGGGTTCCGTCCTCCTGCGTAGCCTGATGGCCAACCGACAGAATTTCGAACACCACCTGCGGCGCGACGACCTGCTGATCGTCCCGCCCTTGCCCGAGGATATGGGCATCCTCGACTGGAGCCGGCACGCCGAGCTGATGCAGTCGGCCTACCGCTGGTGCACGAGCGAATTGGAGCGTATCGCCGGCGACGGTCATCCAGCGCTCGCGGAGGCGCGCAAGGGCCGGCGCAGCGCCATCGCAAGGACGCAGCCGAGATCGAAGAGTCGTGATCAGACGTGATTTGCGATCGCCGTCCGAGGCGGCGATATCACAATCACCGATACCGTCACATGACGGCTTCGCTGCGCGCCGGGTTCGAACGACGCGCCCCGAGTTCAACACGAAGTCAGGCCATTGGATGTGATCATGCTCACACGACGTACATTTGCAGGTGGTGGCCTTGCCATGGCGACCGCCGGCCTGCTTTCATCGACCCGCGTGGCATTCGCCGCGGACGAGGCCAATAAGAAGGGAGTGTTCCCCGTGACGAAGACCGACGAAGAGTGGAAGAAGGCGCTGACCCCCGAGCAGTACTATGTGCTGCGCAAGCATGGCACGGAGCGCGCGTTCACGAGCCCGCTCGACAAGAATTATGCCGACGGCGAGTACCACTGTGCGGGCTGCGGAACGCTCGTGTTCACCTCGGACACGAAGTTCAACAGTGGCACCGGCTGGCCAAGCTTCTGGAAGCCGGCCGAAGGCGGCGTCGCAACCACTACGGATCGGTCCTTCTTCATGGTGCGCACGGAGGTGCACTGCGCCAACTGCGGCGGGCATCTGGGGCACGTCTTCGAGGATGGGCCCAAGCCGACCGGCCTGCGCTATTGCATGAACGGCGTCGCGATGACGTTCGAGCCGGCCGCCGAAAAGCCGGACGCCGCCAAGTCGTAAGGCACGAGGGCCACGAGATAAATCATGAGCTTCGTGTGGCGTTTCGCGCCTTGATTGACGACACCCTTGCCGCACGGATTGGTCGATCAAGACGCGACGCCAGACGAGTTTAGCGATCTGCATCCTTGGCCGTGGAGGAACGTCATGCTTCGCAAGTTCATAATGGCAGTGTCGGCGCTCTGGATCGCCACGGGCGTCGCTGCTGCCCAGCCCGCGCCGAAGGGCGAGGCGCCCAAGACCGAGACCGCGACCTTCGCGGGTGGCTGTTTCTGGTGCGTGGAGGCAGACCTCGACAAGGTCGAGGGCGTGATCTCCACGACCTCCGGCTTCATGGGCGGCACCACGAAAAAGCCGACCTACAGGCAGGTGACGGCTGGCGGCACTGGCCATCTGGAGGTGGTCCAGGTCGTTTTCGACCCCAAGAAGCTGTCCTACCGGCGTCTCCTCGACAAGTTCTGGCACAGCATCGATCCCTACGACGCCAGGGGCCAGTTCTGCGACAAGGGCGACAGCTACAAGACGGCCATTTTCACGCACACGCCGGAGCAGAAGAATATCGCCACGGCGTCGCTGGAGAGCTTGAAGAAGAACGGCCCCTTGAAGGAGCCGGTGGCCACGGTCGTGCGTGATGCGGGCGACTTCACCGCAGCCGAGGACTACCACCAGGACTACTACAAGAAGAATCCCTTCCACTATGCCTTCTATCGCCATGGCTGCGGCCGCGACGCGCGCGTCGAGCAGATCTGGGGCAAGAAGGTCATGAACTGAGCGGGTGGCCCGATGTTGGGCCGCACCTCCGGAATAGAAAGAGGGCGACACACCGCGTGCCGCCCTTCCGCTTCCGCAGGCGCCGACCCAGGCGCGCTATTCGAGCTCGGGCACCACCCAGAACGGCCGGTCGCCACGCATCACGCGCTCGACGTTGTCGAAGGCATTGCGGAAGCGCGCCACGTGGTTGTCGGAGGTGGGGCCCGCGAAGTGCGCCGTCAGCACCACGTTGTCGAGCTTGAACAGTGGATTGTCCGATGGCGGCGGCTCCTCGTCGAACACGTCGAGCCCCGCGCCGAAGATCTTTCCCGCCGCCAGCGTGTCGTGCAGTGCCTTCTCGTCGATGACGGGTCCCCGTGCGGTGTTCACGAGGATGGCGCTGGGCTTCATCAGGGCCAGCTCGCCCGCGCCGATCATGTGTCGCGTGGAGGCGTTCAAGGGGACATGCAGCGAGATGAAGTCCGAGCGGCGCATCAGCTCGCGCAGCAGCCGGAATTTCACGCCGAGGGCATCTTCCTCGTCCTCGGTCAGGCGCTTGATGTCGTAGTATTCGATATTCATGCCGAAGGCTTTGGCCCGGCGGGCCACCTTCTTGCCGATGTTGCCCAGCCCGACGATGCCCAGCGTCTTGTTGTAGAGTTCATACATGGCCGGCGGCGGACCGTTGCCGCGCCAGCGCCCGCCCGACACGCTCGCATGCTGCCACACCACGCGCCGCGATACGGTGAGCATCAGCATGACCGCATGCTCGGCGACCGAAATCGCGTTGGCGCCGCCATTGTTGGAGACGGGAACCTTGGCCCGCCGCGCCGCCTCGATATCCACCGCGTCGTAGCCCGCCGACAGCAGTTGGACGAGCTGCATCTTCGGAGCGGCCCGGTAGAAGCTGTCCGGCATCTTCACGTGCGGATAGCAGATCATGAATTGGGCGTCGGGCAGTGCCGACGTGAAGGCGTCCGTGTCGGGCTGGGCGAGCACCAGATCGATGCTGGACGGCGCCAGTTCGCGCGCAAGCTGGCCGGTCGCCTCCGAGGGCGGCACGAGGATGACCTTGGGCTTCATCATTTGTCTCCTGGGAGGGAACGTGGCGTCGCTAGTGTAGCTTCTGCATCTGACGTTTGGTCACGGACCCAGCTGCTGGCGGGTATCAAACGTCAGATGCGCTACACGAGCCATGGCAACACGATCCAGACTATCGGCACCGGGCCTGCAAGGCTACCGGGCTAACCGTGCAGTGCGAAATGCAGGCAGCGATCGGCCCGCCGCGACAGCTTTGGTGTTGACACCGGGCGGCTCCATCAACATAAGAGGGGCTCCCTGCCCGGTTCGAACGGCGTCCACAGCGCCGGCGGCCGCACGACCTTGGCTTTGACGAGAACCCACCCCGGGAACACTGTCATTGGCGCACGGGTCGGATCTGGAGAGGTGCCCGAGTGGCTAAAGGGGGCAGACTGTAAATCTGCTGGCTTCGGTCTACGCTGGTTCGAATCCAGCCCTCTCCACCAAATATCCCCTGCCCCCGCATTCAGCGACGAGCCGCCATCGGCGAGAATGATCGGCGCCCGTGTGACGGCCGCCGCACCATCGGCGTCAATCGTCGCGGCGACGCGAGGGATTGGCGGCGCGTGGCGCCCCATCGCACAGGCCCCAGATGCACCCGAGCAGGATGAAGAAGCTGCGCCAGTGATCGGAATCGATCACATATCCCTCGAATGCCACGCCCGCGAATGCGGCTGACACGATCAGCAGCGGCCCCTGCAGCGCCGAGCGCTCGAGCGACCGGGACAAGCCGATCGCAAGCGTGCCGATCACGGTGGCGATGTAGAGAAACCCGCCGAGCCAGCCCGCATTCAGGAACATGCTCAGGTAGACGTTGTGCGGCTCTTCCTTGTGGTGGACGTCGCGAAAGGTATGCGTGCCGATCCCCAACGGGTTCTCCGCGATGAGCGCGCGGGCCTTTTCCTGCCCGCCGAACCGGCCTTCCGGTCCCAGGTCGTAGCTCTGGTCGAAGCTGGCCCGCTCCGTCAGCAGCGTGCGCACCTGCTCGATCTGCAGGATGCCCACGATGGCGATGATGATCGCGCCGGTGCCGAGCGCGGTGAACTTGCCGAGCCGTGAGAAGTCGGTTTTTCGACGGGATGTGATCAACGCGACGGCGGCCAGGATCGCGACCGAAAGGGCCAAGGAAATCCACGCCCCGCGCGAGAAGCAGATCAGAACGCCGATCACCATCGGCAGGCAAACGGCGCCCGCGACGAGCGCACGGCGGGGCTTCTCCCGCAGCATCACCCACACGCAGGCGACCACCGCCGGTGCCACTGCTGCACCGAAGACGTTGGGATCCTTGAAGGTGCCCCGCGCGCGGCCGAAATTCGTGAAAAGCTCGTAGGCGCCCGGCAACAGCCGGAAGTATCCCGCCACGGCAGCGACTGTCGCGACCATTGCGGCAGCGACGTAGCAGTACAGCACGAGCTTGATGCGTGGTTCCGGATCGTTGGCGACGTAGCGGGCGAGCGCGAATGCCCCCGTCACGAGATAGAGTGTCACGAGCTGGTGCTTGATCGCCGTGTCGAACGTCGCCGAAAAGGTCGTGCCCAGCACGCCGAGCGCCACGATCGCGAGCCAGACGCCGTAGTTGATCAGGGAAATCCGGCCCGTACGTCCAACGCCCAGGATCGGCACGCCGAGAATGACGCCCATCATCAGGACGTCGGTCACCGCCGGCTCCGAGAACACGATCGTGCTCGAGCCGACGGCGAGCGCCACGGCGAGGCCGGCGAGCGTGCTGGCGCTCACCGACAACCGGCCGGGCTCCATTTGGCCGAATGTACTCTCAGTAGGCATTCTTGCCCGTCAGCAGCGAGATCGGCGTCAGCGCGACGATGTAGAGGTCGAACAGCACCGACCAGTTGTCGATGTAGTAGAGATCGTGCTCGACACGCTTCTGGATCTTCTCGTGCGTGTCGGTCTCGCCGCGCCAGCCGTTGACCTGGGCCCAGCCGGTGACGCCCGGCTTCATCCGGTGGCGTGCGAAGTAGCCATCCACCACTGCCTGGTACAGATCGTCGGCAGCCTTGGCGCCGGTGGCATGCGGACGCGGCCCCACGATCGACATCTCACCCTTCACGACGTTGATGAGCTGGGGAAGTTCGTCGAGGCTTGAGCGACGCAGGAACCGGCCCACGGGCGTGATGCGGGGATCGTCGCGCGTCGCCAGCTTGTTGGCGTTGGCGTCCGTCATCTCCGTGTACATCGAGCGGAACTTGTAGACTTCGATCAGCTCGTTGTTGAACCCGTAGCGACGCTGCTTGAACAGGATCGGCCCTTTGCTGTCGAGCCGAATGGCGAGCGCGCACAGCGCCATCACGGGCGCGGCCATGGCGAGCAGGATCGCGCCGAGGATGCGATCCTCCAGGTTCTTGATCGCGCGGTCCCAGTCGGACAGGGGGCGGTCCATGATCGCCAGCATCGGTACGCTGCCGATGTAGGAATAGGCCTTGGACGCCAATCGCAGCTTCGAGCTTTGCGCGGACACCCGAATGTCGACGGGGATCGTGAACAGGCGCTGCAGGATCTGCAGCAGGCGGTCCTCGGCCCGCATCGGCACGGTGACGACGAGGAGATCCACGCCGGCATTACGGCAGAACGCGGTGAGCTGGTCGAAATTGCCCAGCTTCGGGTAGCCGGCGAACGTGTCGGCCGAGCGCTCGTCCTGCCGGTCGTCGAACACGCCGAGGATCTCGATCGCGTGCGCTTGCTCCTTCTTGAGCGTGTCGATCAGGGTTTCGGCTTCCGGACCGCCACCGACGATCAGCGTGCGCCGCACGAGCATGCCCGCCCGCGACAGCGCCGTCACGACACCGGCGGCCGCGATGCGGCAGGCCACGAGCGCCAGGATGAGACCCACCATCCACACGAGGGCGAATGCGGGTGTGAACAGCGCATACCCCGCCAGGAACGACGCGCCGGCAAGCACGCACACGATCATGACCGTCGCGCGTACGATCTTCATCGTCTGTGTGGGCACGCGCCTCAGGCTGGGAATGGTGTAGGACCAGTTCGCGTGCAGCATCGTCACGAGCCCGAAGGCCACGACGAGTGCCGTCGCGAAGTGCGCTGGCCACGACGCGGCGGTTGCGCCGGTCACGATGCGCGCCAGGACACACGTCGCGAGAACGGCGGCGATGTCGAAGGCCGTCACCGTGAACAGCAGCTTGGGTCGTGAAACATTGGCACGCCGGTCCGTGTAGAGCGCCATCAGCACGCGCTGCAACACGCCGGTTTCGTGCGCGGTGCCAGCCCCGATGTAGGCGCTGGTGGACATGGTGTCGGGACCGGTTGCGGGATCGGCCGCGGGGATGTCGATACGTGTCGTCGTCATGAGGCTCTTCCGTAGCGGGGCCGGGTTTGTACGTGCCCGACCCTGCTACGACCGCCTCAAGCTCCCGTTAAACCAGGGCCCCTGAACGCCCCTGCGCGGTGGAAAAGAGCGTTAAGATTAGCGGGCGTGGTTAACCGTGCGTCACCGGTTGTCACGCCTTGGCAAGCCCGGCCAGGCGCGCCACCATGGCGCTTTCTGCGCGGCCCAATTCGTCGAGGATCGTGAAGTGGTTGGCGCCCGGAACCACCACGCATTCCGCCGTCACCCCCGTCTTGCTCCAGGCGTCGGCGATGGCGAGGCTTTGCCGGATGAACTCCTGGCTCTCCGCGCCGCCCACGGCGGCGACGAGTGTTTTGCCCTTGCCCGGGCTCGGCCAGAACAGCGGGCTCGCCTCGCGCGCCTTGGCCGCGTCGAGCTTCACGGCATCGTTGATCGAAGTGCCCACCAGCGGCGGCAGATCAAACACACCCGAAATCGCATAGCCCGAACGCACCAGATCTTTCGGGGCGCCGGTGATCTTGCTCCAGTCCGTGGCCAGCAGGGCGGCGGTCAGGTGTCCTCCCGCGGAATGCCCGGCGACGACGGGACGTGCCTTGGTGTGCTCGTGAATGGCCTTGAGGCACTGCTGCAGCTCCCCCACGATGTCCATGACCGAGACGGCGGGGCAGAGCGAGTAGGACGGGATTGCGACACTGACGCCGAGTGCGTTCAGTTCCTTCGCGATGAAGCTGTACATGGCCCGTTCGCCGCGCTGCCAGTAGCCGCCGTGGATGTAGACGACGAGCGGCGTGCCCTGGCCACCCGTCTTGGCATGGAACAGGTCGTAGCGCTGCCGCGCGCCCTTGCCATAGGGCTTGTCCAGGTCGCAACGCGCTTCCTTGCGGTAGGCCTCCGAGGCCTTTGACCAGCGGGCGTTGATCTCCGCGTTCTCGGGAACGCGCATGCGGTTGTTGTATTCCTTCTCCATGTCGAGTGCGGCCATGGCTGTGTCCTTTCCGATTGTCGTTGTCGCCTTGGGGCGGCTCAGCGGCCCAGGCGTGCGTCTTCGCGGATCATGTCGGCGGCCTTCTCGCCGATCATGACGGTTGGAGCATTGGTGTTGCCCGACACGAGCGTCGGCATGATCGAGGCGTCCGCCACCCGCAGGCCGTCGATGCCACGCACCCGGAGGCGTTGGTCGACCACCGCGTTGGGGTCCGAACCCATTTTGCACGTGCCGCAGGGGTGGAAGATGGTCGTGCCCTTTTCCTTGGCGATAGCCAGCATCTCCGCGTCGCTCTGCATTTGCGGGCCGGGCACGTATTCGCGGACGACGTGCTGCTTGAAGGCCGGTTGCTCGGCAATCCGACGCTGCAGCTTCATGCCCTCCACGGTGAGGCGACGGTCGCTCTCCTCCGCCAGGTAGTTGGCGACGATGCGGGGGTGCGCCTTCGGATCGGCCGAGACGATGTGCTGGAAGCCGCGGCTGTCCGGCCGCAACACGCAGACGGACGAGGTAATGCCGGGGAAGGGATGCAACCCCTGGCCGGGGCGCTCGGCCGAAAGCGGCATGAAGTGGAATTGGATATCCGGCTCGTCGAGATCGGGCCGCGACTTTGCGAACAGTCCCACGACCCCCGCCCCGATGGTCAGGATGCCGCGCCGCCTGAACGCATATTCGAGGCCGGTCCGCATCTGCAGCCAGGAACTGTTCCACACCGAATTGAGGCTCGACGGCGAATTGATTTCGTAGACGAACCTCACCTGATAGTGGTCCTGCAGGTTCTCGCCCACGCCCGGCAGCGCGTGCCGAACCTCGACGCCCGCCGCCTTCAGCGCCTCGGGTTGGCCGATGCCCGAAAGCTCCAGGATCTGCGGGCTGCCGATCGCGCCTGCGCTGAGCACGATCTCGCGCCGTGCCCGGACCTGCCGTGTCTTGCCGCCCACGCTGATCTTCACGCCCCGGGCGCGTGTGCCCTCCAGCACGACGCCTTCGACCAGCGCATCGGTGATCACGTTCATGTTGGACCGCTTCAGGGCCGGCCTCAGATAGCCCATGGCCGTGGAAGAGCGGCGCCCGTCGCGCGTCGTGAGCTGGTAGTAGCCGACGCCCTCCTGGCTTTCGCCGTTGAAATCGCGCGTGCGCGGAATGCCGGTCGCCGCGGCTGCGTCGATGAACGCATCGCACAGTCTGTTCTGCATGCGCACGTCCGACACGGAAAGCGGCCCGCCCGCGCCGTGCAGTTCGTCCGCCCCCCGCTCCTGGTTCTCCGACTTGCGGAAATAGGGCAGCACGTCCTTGAAGGCCCAGCCCTCGTTGCCGAGCTGGCGCCACACGTCGTAGTCGCGCGCTTGCCCCCGGACATACAACAGCCCGTTGATCGCGCTCGATCCGCCGAGAACCTTGCCGCGCGGCCATGCAACCACGCGGCCGTCGAGATGCGGCTCCGGGCCGGCGTCGTACTGCCAGGTCACATCCGGATTGAACATGGTGCGGAAGTACCCGGCGGGGATGTGTATCCACGGATTGGTGTCGCGCCCGCCCGCTTCGATAAGCGCGACCGTGCTGCGTCCATCCTCCGACAACCGGCTGGCCACGGCGCAGCCCGCCGATCCGGCGCCGACCACGACGTAATCGAAAATCTCAT
Organism: Hyphomicrobiaceae bacterium; assembly: GCA_041397775.1. Classification (GTDB taxonomy): domain Bacteria; phylum Pseudomonadota; class Alphaproteobacteria; order Rhizobiales; family Hyphomicrobiaceae. The sequence continues at coordinate 639,061 of JAWKWB010000003.1, forward strand.
CGGCCGAGCGATTGTCCGTCATGGGGCTCCTCGAGGATCGGTGGTGGCGGGATGGCTGCGCGTCGTCGAAGGCGGGGGCGAGCACGTGATGTTAGGGGGTGGTACCGGTCCTGCCAACGGGCCAGGATCGAGACGATCGAAGCAAAACACGTTACCACAAGCCGTGCGGGCCGGCGCGAGCTTGACGGCGCCACAATCGGCGCGCAGAGGAATGCGCCGAAACCGCCACATCGGGATGCCCCCGTCATGTCGACCAATTTCGCCGCGCGCGTGCGCACCCTGCGCAACGATCCCGCGCTCCGCGACCTCTATCGCTCCCTCGACGTCTACTATGGCGACGCACCGCGCGATGCTGCCATGGATGCTCTCTATGGGCGCTTCCTGAAGGCCGGAGACCTCGCCTTCGACATCGGCTCGCATGTCGGCGACCGCATCGGCAGCTTCCGCAGGCTGGGGGCGCGCTGCGTCGCGCTCGAGCCGCAGCCGCTGTGTGCCGGCGTCATCCGTGCGCTCTATGCCGATGACCCCGCCGTGACCCTGGTCGAGGCGGCCTGCGGCCCCAAGGCCGGCACGCTCACGCTGCACATCAATTCGGCAAACCCCACCGTTACGACGGCTTCGCCTGAGTTCGTTGCCGCTGCGGACGGCGCACGAGGCTGGGAGGGGCAGGCCTGGGACCGCGAGATCACCGTCCCCGTGACGACGCTGGATGCCTTGATCGCGGTGCACGGCGCACCGCAGTTCGTGAAGATCGACGTCGAAGGCTTCGAGGCGGACGTACTCTCCGGCCTGTCACGCCAACTCCCGCTTCTCTCTTTTGAGTTCACGACCATCCAGCGTGACGTCGCCTATCGCTGCATTGAAATGCTGGCCGCTCTCGGCCCCTATCGCTTCGACGTGGCACTTGGTGAAAGCCAGCGTCTGACCTTCGAGCGCTGGATCACCGCCGCCGAAATGAACGATCACATTCGCGCGCTGCCGCACGACGCCAATTCCGGCGATGTCTACGCCTGCCTTGCCGTCTGAGCGGACGAGCGGCCAGCCACACTCAGCGCTGGGCGTCGGATGTGGCGAGCTTCAGCGCCACACCGATGAAGACGACCCCGATGAAACGCTCGAGCCATACCTTGAGCCGGCCGTAGCCGGTGCTTGCCGCCATCCGGCCCGCGAAGCAGGCCACGACGACGTTCCACGACGTGCCGACGACATTGAAGATCATTCCAAGGAGGATGAAGGCCGCTGCTTTCGACGGCGCATCGGCGTCCACGAATTGTGGCAAAAACGCCAGGAAGAACATGGCGACCTTCGGATTGAGCGCGTTGGTCAGGGCACCCTGCCAGAACACCTGGGCCAGATCCGCGGACGGCAAGGCCGCCTGTCCATCCGCAGCGACTGGCGGCGTCATGGTCGCTCGCAGCATCTGAACGCCGATATAAAGGAGGTAGAGGGCTCCCAGCCACTTCAGCACCGTGAAAGCGGTCGCCGAGGCAAGGATGAGGGCCGACAGTCCGATGGCCGCACCGGCGATGTGGAAGAACGCGCCAGCGCCCACCCCCAAGGCCGCCGCGATCCCCGCGCGCGTACCATACTGGGCGCTGCGACCAATGATCAGCGCCATGTCGGGACCCGGGGTCAGGTTCAGAAGCACCCCAGCCAGTACGAACAGCCAGACGTCGTGAATCCCCATCGGTCTACCTCTGCAACTCTTGGCCTCGCATCCCGCGCTCCGCAAGCCTGCCCGGCGCACGATGATCGCGGGATGTCAGGGCATGCTGGCCATTGGGGATGGTGCACCGTCCCCTGTTTGTATACCAGATCGAGCACAAGATCTCCTGCACACGGAACTACACCCCATGACCGACCCTATCGACCGGGCTATTGCGGAGCGCGTTCGTGCCAGCTTCGAGCGGCAGAACGCGATGCATCTCATCCACGCGACATTGCCGGTCGTCGCGCCGGGCCGCACCGAGATCCACGTGCCGCACTGGCAGGGCATCGAGCAGCAGCACGGGTTCGTGCATGGGGGCGTGGTCGGCATGATCGCGGATTCGGCGGGCGGTTACGCGGCCATGACCCTGGCGCCGCCAGGGGCATCGGTTCTGACGGTCGAGTTCAAGCTGAACCTCGTCGCCCCCGCCGACGGAGACAAGCTGGTTGCGAGGGGCGAAGTCATCCGCCCGGGCCGGACACTGATCGTGACGAAGGCGGATGTCTTCGCGATCAAGGGCGGCAAGGAAACGCTCTGCGCGGTGATGCAGCAAACGATCATGGCGCTGCAAGGCAAAGACGAAAAGTAGCGATTGCCCGAATGCAGTGCGCCGGCGCCATGTCGTTCGGCGCGCGCCACAGCCCCGCCCCATCACCCGCCATGCCGCCTGCCCTTGCGTCTTGGTGATGGACCGTTATGACTTGTGCCTTGCGGCGCGAACCAGGGGCGTCCGCGCCATCACGGGTTCTCACGATATGACCGCATCGACCGACACGATCAAGATCGCCCTCGCGCAGATGAATCCGACACTCGGCGATCTCGCTGGCAACGCCGAGAAATTGAAGCGTGCGCGCGCCGACGCAGCTGCCCAGGGCGCCGATTTGGTCGTCTTTCCAGAGCTTTATATCAGCGGTTATCCGCCGGAGGATCTGGTGCGCAAGCCGGCTTTCGCCGCCGCGTGCCGCGTCGCCGTCGAGAAGCTGGCGCGGGAGTTGACCGATGGTCCTGCCGTGCTCGTCGGCACAGTCTGGCCGGAGGACGACAAGGTCTACAATGCCGTGGCCCTGATCGAGAACGGCAGGATCACGGGCGTCCGCTACAAGGTCGATCTCCCCAACTACGGCGTGTTCGACGAGAAGCGCGTTTTCGATGCCGGTCCGCTGCCTGGTCCACTGAGCTTCCGAGGCGTCCGCATCGGCGTGCCGATCTGCGAGGACATCTGGAAGGAAGACGTGTGCGAGTGCCTGGCCGAGTGCGGCGCGGAGATGCTGGTGGTGCCGAACGGCTCGCCGTTCGATTGGCGCAAGAGCGATGTCCGCTTGAACGTCGCCGTCGCGCGCGTCACTGAAACCGGCCTGCCTCTCGTCTATCTGAACCAGTTCGGCGGCCAGGATGAACTCGTCTTCGACGGTGCCTCCTTCGTGCTCAATGCCGATTGCAGCCTCGCCGTGCAGATGCCCGGATGGCAAGAGTCGCTCGTCGTGACGACGTGGAATCGCACGGCCGATGGCTGGCGATGCGAAACCGGTCCGCGCGTCACGCTCGAGGAAGGCGATTCTGCCGCCTACCACGCCTGCATGATCGGCCTGCGCGACTATGTGAACAAGAACGGGTTCCCCGGTGTCGTGCTGGGCCTTTCTGGAGGCGTCGATTCCGCGCTCGTCGCCGCCCTGGGCGCCGATGCGCTGGGTCCCGACCGTGTCCACGCGGTCATGCTGCCCTATCGCTTCACCTCCGACGAGAGCCTTTCGGATGCCGCAGCCTGCGCCCAGGCCCTCGCCATGCGCTACGATACGGTGCCCATCGCCCCCGCTGTCGAAGGCCTCTACGGCATGCTGGAGCCGCTGTTCGCCGGCCGCCAGCGCGACATCGCCGAGGAGAACGTTCAGAGCCGCGTTCGCGGTACCACCCTGATGGCGATCTCCAACAAGTTCGGCAGCATGCTGGTCACCACCGGCAACAAGAGCGAGATGTCGGTCGGATACGCGACGATCTACGGCGACATGAACGGCGGCTTCAATCCCATCAAGGATCTCTACAAGATGGAGGTCTATCGGCTCTGCCGCTGGCGCAATGCCAACGTGCCCAAGACCGGCATGGGGGCCGCCGGGATCGTCGTCCCCGAGAACATCATCACCAAGGCACCGAGCGCGGAGCTGCGCGAAAACCAGAAGGACCAGGACTCGCTGCCGCCCTACGAGCAGCTCGACGACATTCTCGCCTGTCTCGTCGAGCAGGAGATGCCGTTGTCCGAGATCGTCAAGCGCGGACACGAGCCTGAGATCGTCAAGAAGATCGAGCGGCTTCTGTATCTGGCCGAGTACAAGCGGCGGCAGGCGGCTCCCGGCGTCAAGATTTCCGCGCGCAACTTCGGTCGCGACCGCCGTTATCCCGTCACCAACCGCTTCCGCGAGGACATTGCGGGATACGTCATCGACCAGGAGTCCGCGCCGCGCCTGTCGACGGCGTCGGCGGAGGGGATCGAGTGAGAGGCTGGCGCGAAAGCGCTGCCAACGGTCGCCAGTGTAGCGCATCTGACGTTTGGTACCCGCTCGGAGCTGGGTCCGTGACCAAACGTCAGATGCAAAAGCTACACGAGAAACAATTGGTTCTGAGTGTTCCCCTGGGTTCCGACAATTGCTCTCGGACGCCCGGCAAGGGGATGCAAATGTCGGAACGGGAACTAGTGGGCCGAGGCCCGCTGCGGCTCCTCCGTCAGCGTGAACTGCAGGAGGATCGTCCTCTGCAGGAATTGATTGAAATTATCGTCTGATATCAATGTCAGTACAGGCCGGCCCGTGCCGTCGTAGTGCACCGCCAAGCCTTCCATGTTGTCGATATCGCTGCCCAGATCTGCCTCGATCAGCACCTTGCCCTCCATGACGTGGCCGGGGCGGATGCTGTCGGCGGTAAATCTCCGGATGCGCATCTTGACGCCCTCCGTCCAGCGAAAGCGCCTCTCCAGCAGCAACAGGGAACCGTCCCGCAGGGAGGCGGCGTCGGTGAGCTCGAAGCCGCCGATGTCGGGGAGCGTCAGCTTGCGCGGCGCGCCACCCGTCCAGATCCAGCCGGTATGCGTGTGGGGAGAGCCGGGATAGCGCTCGGAGAATGCGACGACGGACCCTTTGTAGCGACCCGCCACCAGCACCGTCACCGCCTCGAACCCCTTGTTACGGCGCATGCGCCGGGCCTCGGCCGGCAACTTCAGATATCCGAGCGGCGCGCCGATGATCCCGTCGCGCACGGGAAAGCGCCCGATGCGATGATTGCGCTCGAAGCCGATGAGCACCGTCCCGCGCCGGAAATCACCGTCGAGAAGCGCGATCGACTCGCCATCGACGTCCTTCTTGCGGTCGAGCTGGCGGCCACCCAGCCCCTGGATGGGGCCCAGGCGTGCCTCCGCGATGCTCACGGGCGTGTCGCCGTCATAGGAAATCGCGGCCGAAAGCCACGCGCCCTCGTCGGAGATGGCGAGAAAGTGCTTGCCGTCCTTGTCGACCGTCAGCCCCGAAAAACCGCCGAACGCGCGGGCGGGGGACGTCAGCACCAGCCCGCCGCGAAACTCCAGGCTGCCGAACTTGCGTCGCGCGGGCTCCGTTCGCGAAAAACTCGAGATTTTCCGCGTCTTGACCTCGATCCGGCGCACCTTGTCGAGCGCCGGTTCCGATACGGTCTGCGCAACGAGCGGACGTGACACCACAGCCGCCCCACCGATGATCGCGGTGGCGACAACGAGCAGGCGTAGCCAAGAGCCGAGGGTCATGATCGTGCCGCGCTGGGATCAGGATTGGGATCAACGAATCGAACGCAATTCACCGCATAGATGGTGAGGGAAAGCGGCGTGCGCATGGCGACGCGCTTTCGTGGACAATACGGCGTTAATCCGCACACCCCAAAATGCAAGGAACCGGGCGCGATGGCCCGGTTCCGTAGACTCTGGTGAGGGCGTTCAGTGCGCCCGGGCGCGTCGGCCGCCACCAACGCGGCCACCCTCGCGTCCGCCGCCCGATGGCCCGCTGCTCTCCTCGAACAGCTCCACGAGCTTGTCGGTCATGGCGCCTGCCAGCTCGGTCGGGTCGGTGATCGTGACGGCGCGGCGATAGTACCGCGTCACGTCGTGGCCGATGCCGATGGCGATCAGCTCGACCGGCGATTTCGTCTCGATCTCCTCGATGACCTGGCGCAGGTGGCGCTCCAGGTAGCAGCCCGAGTTCACCGACAGCGTCGAATCGTCGACCGGCGCACCGTCGGAGATCATCATCAGGATGCGGCGCTGTTCCGGGCGGCCCAGCAGGCGGTTATGCGCCCAGGCCAGCGCCTCGCCGTCGATGTTCTCCTTCAGCAGCCCCTCGCGCATCATCAGTGCCAGCGACCGCTTGGACCGCCGCCAAGGCGCATCGGCCGTCTTGTAGATGATGTGGCGCAGGTCGTTGAGGCGACCCGGGCTCGACGGCTTGCCCGCCGCGAGCCACGCCTCGCGCGATTGTCCGCCCTTCCAGGCGCGCGTTGTGAAACCCAGGATCTCGACCTTGACGCCGCACCGCTCGAGCGTCCGCGCCAGGATGTCGGCACAGCAGGCCGCGACCATGATCGGCCGCCCGCGCATCGAGCCGGAGTTGTCCAAGAGCAGCGTGACGACGGTGTCTTTGAAGTTCGTGTCGGTCTCGTGCTTGAACGACAGCGGGTGCATGGGGTCGATGATGACGCGCGTCAGGCGCGCCACATCGAGAACACCCTCTTCGAGATCGAAGTCCCAGGACCGGTTCTGCTGTGCGAGCAGCTTGCGTTGCAGGCGGTTGGCCAGACGCGACACCGCGCCGGACAGATTGCGCAGCTCCTTGTCCAGGAAAGCCCTCAAGCGTTCCAGCTCGTCGGGTGTGGAGAGATCCTCGGCGTCGATTTCTTCGTCGTTCGCCTTGGAGAAGATCTTGTAGCCGAACCGCTCGGGGTCATCGAGGACGTTGGTGTTGGGCCGCCACGGCTCACGCGTGTCGGCCATGTCGTCGCCCTCGGCGTCGGCGTCGAAATCGTCGGTCTCGCCCGCTTCGGTCGATTCCTCCGTCTCGCCTTCCTCGCCCTCGGCCCGCATCTCCTCGCTGGACTGATCCTCGCCGTCCGGGTTGTCGCCGGTCTCCTGCGATTCCGATTCGCCGCTGTCGGGCTGCTCCTCGGTGTCCGTATCGCCTTCCTGCTTCTCGCCGTCGGACAGCTCCTCCGACAGTTCCAGCGCCTTGAGCATGTCGCGCATCAGCCGGCCGAACTTGGCCTGGCTGCCGGCCAGTTCGTCCATCCGCTCGAAGGCCTTGCCTGCGCGCTCCTCGATGAAGGGGCGCCAGACGTCGACCATTGCCTGGGCGGTCGCGGGAGGTGCCAACCCCGTCAGCCGTTCCCGCACCATCAGGGCCAGCGCGTCCTCGAGCGGCGCTTCGCTGCGCTCCGACACGTCGGCGAAGCGGCCGTGCGCGTACTGGTCCTCGATCTTGGCTGTCAGGTTGTTGGCCATGCCGGGCATGCGCATGGCACCCAGCGACTCCACGCGCGCCCGCTCCGCCGCCTCGAAAACGGCCCGCGCTGGCCCCGCGCTCGGCGCAATCCTGCTATGCAGTCTCTTGTCGTGCTTCGCTGCTGTCAGGGCGAAGCTGTCCGCCCAGCCGCGGATGACCGCGATCTCCTTGGCCGAAGGTACGCGCGAGGGCTCGGGAAGCTGCACGGCCTTGCCGTCGAGCTCCGGCTTGCCGGGCGCGTAGTTCACCTGCATCTCGCCGTCGCCGGCGATTGCGCGAACCGCGAGGCCGAGCACGCGCTTGAACGGCTCGGCCGGCGACTCTTTCTTTGCCTTCGGAGGAGTGGCCATGTCAGCCTCGGTCGGTAGAGGGGCGGCGACAGGAAGCAGGCCCGCAAGGGGCGGGTGCCGCTGCGGCCGCGCCGCGAGCAATCACCACGCCCGGCTTGGGAAAGCCTGCACTCACGCTGTCAGCTCAGCGCGACGTTGGCTGCCGATTCCGGCAGCTCCTCGCCGAAGCAGCGCTGATAGAACTCGGCCACCAGCGGCCGCTCGAGCTCGTCGCACTTGTTGAGGAACGTCAGGCGGAAGGCGAAGCCGACCGACCCGAAGATCTCCGCGTTCTCCGCCCACGTGATCACGGTACGCGGGCTCATCACGGTCGACAGGTCGCCGTTGATGAAGGCCGAGCGCGTCAGGTCCGCAACGCGAACCATGTTGTTGATCACCTTCTTCTTGGCGTCGCTCTTCGCATAGGCCTTCGCCTTGGACAGGATGATGCCCACCTCGTCGTCGTGCGGCAGGTAGTTCAGGGTCGCAACGATCGACCAGCGGTCCATCTGGCCCTGGTTCAGCTGCTGCGTGCCGTGATAGAGGCCCGACGTGTCGCCCAGGCCGATCGTGTTCGTGGTCGAGAACAGGCGGAATGCCGGGTGCGGGCGGATCACCTTCGACTGGTCGAGAAGCGTCAGCTTGCCCGACACTTCGAGCACGCGCTGGATCACGAACATGACGTCCGCGCGGCCGGCGTCGTACTCGTCGAAGCACAGTGCGATGTTGTTCTGGAGCGCCCAGGGCAGGATGCCCTCGCGGAACTCCGTCACCTGCTTGCCGTCCTTGAGAACGATCGCGTCCTTGCCGATCAGGTCGATGCGGCTGACGTGGCTGTCGAGGTTGACGCGCACGCAGGGCCAGTTCAGGCGCGCTGCGACCTGCTCGATATGCGTCGACTTGCCGGTGCCGTGGTAGCCCTGCACCATCACGCGCCGGTTGTGCTTGAAGCCGGCGAGGATTGCGAGCGTCACGTCGCGGTTGAAAAGATAGTCCGGATCGAGGTCAGGCACATGTGGGTCGGATTTCGAGTAGGCGGGGACCTCCAGATCCGAGTCGATCCCAAAGACCTTTCGCACGGACACGGTGGTGTCCGGCATGCCGGCTACTCCGGCCTGAGTTTCGGCGCGCATTGCTCTTGCTATTCCCGATCCTGTTGCCCTGCCGGCGGCTGCCGCTCGAATTTGGGCAGGATGCGCCGATTTCGCTGGATATGAAGGAGCCGGTCAGACGAGACCAGCCTGTTTGAGATAGTTATAGGCTTGGATGATTTCGCGCAACTTCTCTTCGGAGGCCCTGTCCCCGCCGTTCGAATCGGGATGATGGCGTTTCACCAGTTCCTTGAAGCGCGACTTGATATCGGATTTGCTGGCCGTTTCGGGCAGGAACAGCGTTTCCAGCGCCTTGCGCTCGAGCGGTCGCAGGAAGCGGCGGCTCGCCTCCTTCTCGGGCTGTGCGGCGGCGGCGTCTTGACCGAAGAGGCGATGGGGATCGCCGTCCGCGCGCGGTGCGAACCGCGCGTATCGTCCGCCACCCGCCGGAGCGCCGGTCTTGTCCGCGATGCCGCGTTCGCCGAGCCGCCACGTGGGGCGATGGCCCGTGCTGGCGGCACGCTGGAAGGCCTCCACCTCCGCCTCGCTCATGCCCTTGAAGTAGTCGTAGGAAGCGTTGAACTCACGCACGTGTTCGATGCACAGCCGCACGTACTCGCCCTCGCGGCCGTTGCGCGCGGGGGCACGGTGGCTCGCGGGACGCCCGCAGCCCTTCCACTGACACTGCGGCCGCTCCTCGCGTGGCGTCTCCTGTTGCCGCGACTTGATGCGGATGCTGTCGAAGTATTTCGAATTGAGCTTCATCGCTGGCAAATATGGTCCCAGTTGTCATTCTGCGACAAGGTCCGGAATGTCGTTTCCGGCGCTCGTTGCCACGGGCGCGTCGGCGAGCCTTGCTGCATGACCAAGCTCTCGCTTATGGATCAGTCTGACCGTCGCATGCAATGGGTGAGGTTTGATTAATGTCCGTCGATACGATGATCCGAGAGCGACTGATGATTGCCCTCGAGCCGACGCGGCTCGACGTGATCAACGAATCGCACCACCACGCCGGCCACGCCTCGTCTCCAGGCACCGGCGAGAGTCATTTCCGCGTCTTGATCGTATCTCCCCGTTTCGCCGGCTGCTCGCGCGTCCAGCGTCATCGCATGGTGACCGATGAATTGGTCGATTTGATGCGCGGGCCCATTCATGCGCTGGCGGTCCAGGCCTACGCACCGGGCGAGCCGGTCCGCTAGTGTAGCGCATCTGACGTTTGGTACCCGCCAGCGGCTGGGTCGTTGTCCAAACGTCAGATGCAGAAGCTACACTAGAAT